>NZ_MBTG01000013.1 GCF_002027705.1 Paenibacillus ferrarius
CTTGTATTGCCTTACCTACAACTTTTTCTGCTCCGCCATTTGCATATTCTTCAGCAGTATCAATTAACTTTAGCCCATTTGCTATTCCGAAACGTAAGGCTTCAATTTCTTCTAACTCCCCGTTTTGCCCAGTTCACGAAATAGCATAACAATCCTCCTTAGAACGTTATTATTCAATTATAGTTTAACAATCTAATTAGCTGAGAAGGCTGCCACTCTATGCTGTCGGCAGCCTTCTTAGATATCTATTGAACTATAGTTCGCCGTTAGCGTAATGACCAAGTAACAAAAAAAGGAGCTGTATACGCAGCCCCTTCGCTGATTTAGAATGGTTTTCTGTAAACTTTGATGATACGGGTACCGTTTCGGATAAGCCTTTGCGCCTGTGCTAGGTTGATCCGAACTAGGACGGAAATGTCGCTCGTCGCGTTTTCCACATCGAATACCTTGAAAATCCGTCCGTTGGCAAACAATACGCCTTTCAACTCGACTTTCGTTGTGCTAGTAGGTTTCGGATCTACTTTTGCAAATGTCGTACGCTTTACACCTGCACGAAGGAGTGCTGCTGCTTGTTGTGCGGTCGTCCGCACTCCAAATACTGGATCAATTTCAACTCCGGTTGTTATCGCCTCCACCTCGACAATCAGAAAAAAACGATCACCGATCTTAGCTATGCTATTTGCTCCGATATTTATCGGTTGCGCCATGTTTCATCACCCCCTCGGACTTACTATATGCGAGGATGTGATTTGGAGCTCGTAATAAGTACCTAAGTATCAATTCAAACCAACAAATGTGCAAATTACTCATAGATTCGTAGCAATCCAAATAATCTATTAATCAGTTCAAAACCGTTGAAAGGACACGCGAATGATTGTATTCGTCCTGTCCTTTCCTAATTAGACTGCAAGCACTCGAGATTCAAGTAGTACCACGCTCAACTGCCCTTTAGCTTAATAAACAAAAAGGAAGAGCTGCCGCGGCAAACTGCTCCTACACCTCAGCCAAGAGGTGTTTTTATTGTTGGCTGAGGTTAGTTTGTGTTCTTATTTATGCTATCTGTTAAAGGTATTTCAGCAATAATCTTTGGTCCATCTAGAATAAGTAAAACACCGTCAAGTGAAGTAGATTTTACTTTTTCAACTTCTACGTTTTCCTTAATTTGAAATTCTACATGAAAAGATGATTCTTTACCTGGCTCTATAATACCAGCTGAACCACTGCCTCTGAGTTGCATTTTTCTAAATCCCGTATTTTCACTCATCACCATTAACGAAGCAAGTTTATCATTTGGTCTTACAGTCACTTCTAAACCTAATAGGTGATTTCCAGGATAATCGAATGTACTAATAATTCGTTGAGAGCCAGTATTTTTGATTCTGAAATCGTATCGTAATATACGTTCAGTTTTAATGACCGTTGGTTCAACACTTGTCAAAATAAGTTCCCCTTTCTTTACAAATCCCATAGTAAAGAGAAGTAGCAAGCACATCAGCAATACAATTGATATTTTTACCCGTTAGTTCAAATCCCTTTTTATTATCTCGGGGTCAGCCTAAGAAAGCGCTCGAGCGAGACTGCGCCAAGTAGCGGCTCACCTGTGGCGAAGCGGCCAAGCTCTTCGACGATAAAGTCGCAGAGTTCACGTTTCAGCAGGCCGTGGTACCCGCCAATATGCGGCAGGCACAAGACGTTTGACATAGCCAGCAGCTCGTGGTCTCTGGGTACCGGCTCATAGTCGTATACATCAAGAGCAGCAAAAATGCGGCCTGTTCGGAGTTCTGCGACGAGCGCCTCTTCCTTCACAATCGGGCCACGCGCCGTATTGACGAAGAGCGCTCCGTCCCGCAGACGCTGAAGCTGCTCCGCTCCGATCATCCCCTGCGTTCGGGGCGTCCAGGTATTATGTAACGAGACGATGTCGCTGCGTTCGAACAATTCATTCAACCCGCAAAGCTCAACACCTAGCGCATCCGCCTCCTTATGCGAACAATAACTGGAACACAGCAAAATTTTCGTGTCAAAAGGCTTCAACATCCGGATGACATGCTTGGATATTTCGCCAAGCCCGACAATTCCAATGACCCGTCGCGTGACACCGAGCACCGTTTCATGGTTATTGACACTCCACTTGCCTTGTTTCAGTCTGGCGCTGTATCCTACGTGATCCCATGCTCCGGCAAAAATCAACGAGAATGCGCACTCGGCGGTGGAAAGTGCCAGTACTTGATTGGCCGATGTTACGGCAATGGACTTGGCGAACACATCCTCGCCTACAATGGAGGCTACACTGCCCGCTCCATGCCCAATGAACTTCAGTTTGCCGGCACGGGCAAGTACCTCCGGCGTGAAGAACGGCGAGCCCCAGGACGTGATACAGGCATCATAGTCGCCAATTTGGTCCGCCAGCTTCTCACTGGTGAGCCACTCCTTCAACGGCATAAAATCTACCTCGGAGATGCGGGAAAGCTTGCCGACCACTTGCTCCTGCCAGAACATATTACGGAGCCCGTCGTCAGAGATCGTCACTAATGTTTTCATCGTGCAGTACCTCGTTTCATTATCGATTGGAAAATATCGTGCATAAAGGTGGCATAGTGCGGAAACACCACATCCGGCTCCATACCTGGAACTTGCAATTCCTTCCGCCATTTCCTTTCCCATTCCAGTGAGTAATAGCCGGTGTACCCAGATTCCTCCAGTAGCCCGACGATGGATGCAATCGGGATTTGTCCCGCTCCCACCCTCGTATACCTCCAGTTCGACTCCATCTGATCTTCATAAGGAACGCCGTCCTTGATATGGACATGAACACACTGCGGACCGAGCAGCGCAATCGTCTCAGCTGGCTCTTCTCCCTCTTCCAGAGGATGAATCACATCATAAATAACCCTGCAATTCGGCCGTTCCACATCATCCAGCAGCTTTCGCAATGTACGACCTGTAGCAAATTCATTGTGGGTTTCAATCCACACTTGCACATCCCAAGACATGGCATAATCACAAGCCTGCCGGAGTTGTTCCACCAGATTGGCATAGGGAATAGCCGGTACCTGCTGGTCTCTGCGGTTTGCGAAATAACCTAGAAAAATCCGTACTCCGCCTGCTTCCAAGTCATGTGACAACAAGACAACCTTTTTGAATTTCTCAAATTGTCCTGCATCATCCTCACTACCTGTAAAGCATACACCTGAGCCAATGTCGGTAATCCGAAGATCCGCTTTCTTTACCCTTTCGAGAACTGCTCTCCGCTCATCATGGGTTAACTGTGTATTGACACACCAAGTCTCTCCCTCTCTGAGCTCCAATCCGTGATAACCGCTTTGTTTCGCTATAGTCACAATTTCGTCCAAAGACCAGCCGTCGCATGGTATCGTACTAAACGCCAGACGTTGCATGCCGCTCCCCCTCTTTCCTCCTGCGTACATCAGATTACCTCATCATTATGGCAGGGTCCCTTCCTGTGCGCTTTCCTTTTTCCACGTAATCTTTGAACATTTCCGCGAATCCGTGTACCATTATTCACAAGAGGTATCTAACCTGATTTCAAACATGGAGGCTATGATGTTGGACTACCCGGATTACCCTATTTATGCCTACAAAGAGATGCTCGACGAGGAATTTCCGTTCAAAATTGAGATCCGCCAACCGTCCACGATGAATCGTATCCTGCATGCGCATGAACATCTGCAGCTTTGCTATATGATGTCAGGCAGCTGTCTGCATTGGGCGTCTGGCCGGCAGTACGTGCTGACCAAAGGCGATCTTTTCTCGATCCCGCCTTTTCAGGAGCACCGCCTTGAACCACGTGAGGCTATGGATTTCGTCATGGTGCAGGTCGATTTCATGCCGCATGCGGTGAATGAAAACTTTCGCGACTTCGCGCAGATGCCAACGTTCATCGATTTTGCCTATATTCGCCCCCTCATATCGGAAACCGATCTTTTACCCAAAATAACGTTACCCGCCGCCACACAAACCGTCGTGGAAAACTTATTGAGTGTTCTCCTCACGGAATGGAAAGAGCGGGAGGAGGGCTACCGCTTGGCTATCAAAGCGGAGCTGCTCAAGCTTCTCGTTATTACCGGTCGGCAGTACAAGCGGTATTCGCAGACCCAAAGTCAGCAAGAGCGCCAGAAAGTCGCTATCCATCGGGAAGCCTTCTTTGAAGCGATCACCTATATGCAGACACATTACAACGAGGATCTTCATCTGGATGTGGTTGCTGCCAAAGCGCTGATGGCCCCTTCCTACTTCAGCCACATGCTGAAGCTGACAAAAGGCAAATCTTACATCGAGCTGCTATCAGCGATTCGCATGCAGGCTTCCATGGAGCTGCTGACCGGAACCGACCTAAGCATCACCGAAATCGCTACACGTGTTGGCTATAACCATATCAGTCACTTCAATCGGACCTTCAAGAAGCATACAGGCGTAACGCCTGGAGATTATCGCAAACATCAAATATAAATACAGCTTCTTAATGGGCTTCTCCTTCCTCACTTCAAGTTATTCACACGCGCTGCAATCGAATAGGCCCATGCGCAATTGCATGAGCCTCTAAAATCTATTCAACGTTTCACTTCCATAAAATACTGTTTCTCTCGCAAAGTCAGTCTGATATGTTAAAAGTGCTCTTCGTACGTGACTGCGAGAAAAAGGCGTGTCCCGCAGCATGAAATCCCGGTGGCAGGTTATTACGATTTTAGCTCTAAACAGTTAAAGAAGCTGCTTATTAATCTGTCACTACAAGCCATTGGCAACCATGTAAACATGGAGCAACTACGATACCATTTGGAAGAAGAAATTGCTATGAATGTCGCTATAGGCAGCCGCTATGTCGTCTATCCAGGTATCAATCAAGAACTATTTTTGACCACTTATCATTCTGTTTAAGCACGTTACAAGTGTTCATATGATCGCTCTCTCACTCCTTTATATCCATCACTCTATCGGAATCATGTGAGGCTGGAAATCGTCGGTTTTCTAACCAACTTCACCATTTTTCCGAAAACCATAAAATTGATGAAAGAGTGATCAAAATGATGATAAAAATGCAGATAATCATAACAAAAGGCATTACAAAAGATCTCTAAGGATCTTCTGTAATGCCTTTTCCCTTCACCTTACCCCATTAACTATAAGTATCCGGTCTTCTTTCACGAGCGAACAAGCTGCGTTTTTCACCAAAAGTTGGCCCTACCGACATCCAATACTCCATAAATTTGGCATTTAAATTGATTTCTACCCCTAACACTTTAGAATCATCTGGACCGATTTCACCTAAAATGTCGCCATTAGGGTTAATAATTCGACTAGGCTTACTCCTAGGGTTACAGACCCATTTGCCGGATCCATCATCTACCATATCACCATTAATTCCAGCAACTACGACATACATGCCATTATCAACGGCTCGAGCGATCTGTTGGATCTTCGATTCACCTGCCGTAGAAATACAGAGAATTTCCGCACCTTTCATCCGAAGGCACCGCGCAGACTCTACAAAACTCTGATCCCAACAAATTAATAGGCCTATTATTCCGAAATCCGTAGCAAAAACGGGATAATCACTTCCTGGTGTTATACCGTCTTGAGCTTCAAACAGGGGAAGATGAACCTTGCGATAAAGACCAACAATTTCTCCGCTGCGATCAATTAATAGGCTTGTATTATACAAACAAAAACCATCTTTTTCATAAAGATTAAATACGACATAAGCTTGGATCTCTTTCGCTTTTTGGCAAATAGCCTTCACAACTTCACCATTCAGAGTTTGTGCGATCTCTTCGACACTATAGCCAGAGGAACGATCATACAAGGTCTCAGATAAACAAACCAGATCTGGTTGTTCGTGTCCTGCAAGCTCAAGTGTATTTAGCAGCTCCTGTAAATTAGCGGAAAGATCTGATCTATGATCACCATTTGGATTCACATAGGTGGTCACCAGCTTAACCTTACGTGACCTAGCTGCCTCAACTGGACGAAGTGATACTTGCCTGAAAGTAACCGAGCCACCTTGGGACCAACGAAATTCAAGCTCAATCTTCACTGACCTCGAGCCTGTTGGCGGATCCAATCTTTTCTTTAGTCTTGTAAGGCCGTCCTCCGTAATTTCGTACGTATCTATATACCCTCTACCTAACCATTTGCCTGATTGATCCATCCACGTCACAATTACATTCACAGATACTGATTCATAATCGACCTGCTTCGTTTCATAGTCAGCCATGATTTCATATGAAGTACCATCAAGAACACCATGTATTTCACAATACCAAGCCCCATAAGCTTGAAAAGAGTCCTCTGAAGATATGATCAGCAACGTCTCGTTACATTCTAACCTTTTATCAAATATCGGAGCTATTTCCAGTCTTGGTGTCCACGATTGCCAAATTCCAGAAGAAAACGGAGGCAATATGTTGTTATCTTGTACATTTACTTTCATTCGTATCTCCCTCTAGATGAAGTACAGCAGATCCTCGTGCACCTCTACCGTACGCCAACATTACTTCATTAGTCATGTATGCATAGTTCATTAGTGAAGTTTATTCCAAATCCTTAACATGATCACAGCGGATTCAGCTCTAGTTGTTACGCCATAAGGAACAAACTGGTTACCTGCCGCTCCCTCTAGAAGCCCATGTTCATAGACAGCCTCTACATAGGACTTTGCCCAGCCTGGAATCTGGTTATAATCAGCAATAGCCTGTTGGGTAGTGCCCTTCTCCAATTTCATTGCTCTTGAGATTATAACCGCCATTTCTAATCGGTTAATACGCTCTTGTGGACGGAATGTCCCATCCCAATATCCTTCGATCAATCCCATAGCTGCTGCTGTATGGATAGCAGATCGTCCCCACTCTGGAATGCTGCTGCTGTCAGTGAATGAAGATAAAGCTGATTCTTTAGCTGTAGATAGTTGAAGGGTCTTCAGCAGCAATGCGTTTAATGCTTAACGTATAGGTCTTCGTGGACCCATCTTCAGCTTTAACGGAAACGATCAACTTATTGTCTCCGATTAGTAATGGCACTCTTTTTACAGAGCCAATTGTTTCATCTTTCAGCTTTACAACCGCTTTCGAATCTGTAGCAGCTAGTAGAAGCTCTATCCATTCCGCATCCGTCTCCCCTGTATATTGAACAATGTCCGGTGAAAACGCTGGAGATAGTCCCAGCGTCTTCCCATCGGCTACAAGGTTCATTTGGGATAAATTCGTATCTTTACTTGCCAACACGCCCGATGACACTTCGCCATCCGTGGTATGACCTGCCATGCGGGTTACCTTAATGGTATAGGTATTCATCGTATTGTCCTCCGCAGTAACTTCCACCTCAAAGGTATTCAACCCTACACCAAGTGAGATCGGTTGGCTCGCCTGACCGCTCGCAACTGCTATACCGTTTACTTTGACCCTTGCCGAGGTATCCTCCAACTTTGGCGTGACCTTTATACTTGTCACACGGTTAGCAACATTTTGTGTGTAGCTTTTCGTTCCTGTGGCAAAATCCTCGTTAAGGGCTCCACTATCGACATTTAAGCCACTTAAGTTCGCATTATTCGATACCCCGGGTTTATACAAGACTGCTTCCCATATTGAATTCCAATCACCTTTCCCAACTACCCGAACATACCTTGCTCCGATCGGTGTAAAGAAGATATCCTCCATGCCTCTCGTGGTTCCGCTGTTGCTGCCTTGGAATACAGTCGTCCATTGCTTCTGATCATCTGAGACCCACACATCGAATAAATGCTCTTCTCCTACGTACCAAGAACTGCCCAGTCCGGCCACCGTGTAGGATGCACCCAGATCAAATTCGATCCATGACCCCTTATCTTCGGCCGTCCACATCGTTCCCAAAGTGCCGTCAATGGCCTCTTCTCCCTTGCCTCTAGAGGACCGTACAGCTTCAACCTTGTAATACGGCGTAGCAATGCGCATCTCTTTGAGCGATACTTCACCGCCTCCTCCCAGATCTGAGCGATATCCGTTCCCAATTAGCTTAACGAATCTAGCAGATACAGGGGCAAAATACATTGCTTCATAGGTATCATTGCTTCCTAAACTCTCCCCTGCATATCTGGATGTCCAATTGCTGCCATCCGGTGATGTCAACAGCTGGTATTGATAGTAACGATCCAGCCCATTGAGCCAGGCGAGATCGATATGATCGAACTTCCGAGTTTCACCGAGATCATAGACCAAGTAGGCGCCCGGTACACTATCGGTCCATACGGTATTCAGATCTCCATCAGCTGCTTGTAAGGCAACATCTGCAGTCGTACTGGAATCGATCTCGACTACTTTATATTCGGTCACCGGTAGAATCGAAAATACTTTCGCTTTCAGGGAGTATTCATCCCACTTGACCACTGCCCAATTGGCTATAGAGGCGACCTCTAGTGGAATATAAACGACTCCATTTCTAAGGGTTACCGGTGTTGGTAGCGTTGCGGATTGACCATTGATGGTGATCACATTGCTAGAAATGGTCATCTCAACCGTTGTTCCTCGGCGACTCATTGTCAAAGTCGATCCTTGCAGATTGGTTGTCAGACCAAGCTCAGCAGCCAGCCGTTCATAAGGAATAATTACCTGACTATCACTTAAGGCCAGTTCTGAATTAAAAGTGAAATCAACGCCATTAACTTGCATAACTACGGCATCCTTCTCAGCTTGTACCGGTAATGTTACAAGCGCTACTGGTACGGATAAAGTTCTTGTTGGAGAATGCTGTAAGGTATACGTACCTCCGGTAGTAGCAGCAAAATATAACGTACCCTCATCAGGCGTTACTTCATATTCGACTGAAGACGTTTCCCCAGCTTTAGTTACCGTCCAATAGCCAGTGCTTAGGTCAGTCACCAATACACGGACATCCTTATCCTTGTTCGATACTGGCAGTTCAAAGCTGGCTGTGTTGGTTATATCAACACCACTTTTGGAAAAAAGCACAGCCCGATCTTCGATTTTCACACCAACCATCTCATTCGAAACGATCGATTCCGTAGCCAGCGGCTGAGGACCATCCACTGCATCCATCACCTGCATGACATTCAAGAATACATCTGTTTCGGCATTAGCCTTCGGAGAAACTTCCACACGCCAGGCACCCGCTTCTGTGCTATCCTCAGACCTAGGTTCTTGCGGATAATTGACACCATTGACGAAAAATTCTTTATCTGTTCCGCCAATCTTGGTAATTTCAGCATTATTGCTAGTCGGCAGTAAGGTGCGATTGACCAATTTGCCATTATAACCTTTCTCTGTGCGTTCAAGGGTGACTGTATCGCCTGATATGTCAGGTTCGTTCTCGCTGTGCAGCAACCAAGTTTTCTTGAAGTTGGCATCAGCAGAAGTTACCTTATCGAATACAACCAACGCAGCAGGATGATCATCATTCTTCAGGTTAAGAAATACAAAAGAACGTTTGAAATCATCCATCTTGGACGTATACGCTTTAGTAAGGTCTCCCTTTATGTAACTATAATCTGGTGTAACTGCATCCGGACCGAACTGATGTTTGACGACGTCAGCAACTTCATAATTATTCGTGGGATTAAGCAATTCTTGCATCGTAGCAGGTTCTTCATATAAGAAGCGCTGACCGCCATCATTCGAACCAGCTGGAAAAGTTTCGTTAGGATCATAGACTAACATCGTATTATGCGCAATCGTGCGTTTATTGTAATTAAGATCGTGGGAACCAAAGTATCCCCCCATCGTACCTTCATAAATGCCCGAATCAATGGCCAAACCACCCTTGTAATACAGTTGGAACTGTCCAGCATCCATATGCTGGTGGTTCGTGAACATGGTGGTGCCAACCTTCATTGTCGCAACGACGGTAGAAGACTGTATACCGCCTCTCCAACTCGTTCGAGCCGTCATCTGGCCAGAAGGCTCAGGAAAATATTTGGTGAGCGGAAGCGTTTGTTCATTCATTGTCCCCAACTGAGGGTCATCAAATAATATAACCCACAGATCATCCTTGGCTGATTTGTTGTAACTATTTTGCCTCAGAAATTCATTCTTCAAAAAAGGATCATGATAGTAGCTGGCAGGCAGCATGTTCGGCATAGGCTCGGACCAATATTCGCCGAATGGCCTTTGCGATTGAAACGTGTCACCGTTACGCATGAGCTGCCCATCGGGACGACGCGCATAGATCCATTCATATGGGGTCATCCCTTGATCGGAATTAAATACATCACCAGCACCCATCCGCTTGAATATCCATGAGGCAAACACATCCCATTGATAACGATAAGGTCCGTAGGAATCCCCCTGATGCTGAGCATTAGAAGGGTATACATAATTACGCGGCTCCACATACTCAGCGAAGAACCGCCCAGCTACTAGGTTATATATAGCTGGATTCTCGTCATAAACCGCAATACCAACACTTAACTGATCACGCATCAGTTGCGCTTCGCTGCCATGTCCAACTACAGCACCTTGTTCAATCGCAGGATAGCCAATCTCCATACCTTCGGCTATAGACTCAAAGCGCTGAATGAAATACGATCGCTGTGACGCGGTCATCAGCGGGTAACACCAGTCATATACAATGGAACCCAATGTAAGAGCTTCACCAATCGGACGATAATCGTGACGTGGGAAGACGACAGTGTTCAAATATTTAGTCATCATGCTGACGGCCTGCTGGCCACTTGTTTCGTCTGCTTGCAGTAAATACAACAAAGCCTTAGCTTGGATCGTCTTCATAATAACATTGTCCTGATTATTTTTTTCTTTGGAACTTGGAGCTGGAAGTTCTCCGGTAAAGCTTTGTCCGGCAGCATCCAGCATATGTTCCCAAGCATCCTTTACTTCTGCATGCGCTAGGCGGCTGCGGATCTCATCCAGATCAGTTGCCCTAACGAACAGACGTGGATGTTCGGCTGGCGGCAGCACAGGAGGGGCCGGGTATGGATTATCAGTTGGTGTTGGACCGCTATGTTTTCTTAGCACAAAATCATCCAAATAATAATTACCAGTTGGATTATTTGTCCATGTCCAGATTTGAATCTTCACTGTACCCGGCGGTGCAGTGAAGATTGCAGATCGCAGCTTATAGTCTGTCGATGCAATTACGAAATTTTTCATTGAAGTTGTATAGAGATCCTGATTATTTGAATCACGGCAAGTAACAAAAATGCGACCATCTTGACCGCTATCGACCTTTCCATAGACTTCAAAATAGTAGGTTTCATTCTCTGCAACACCCGTAGTAATATTCTGAGCAAATCCTGTATTTCCGGAACTTACCACTACACTGTTTGTACCACTGTTGGCATTGTTACTGACAACGGAGGAGGCACCATCCCAAAATTCCCAACCTGTATCTCCGGATTCAAAGCCTGGATTTACCACTAAGTTTTCCGGTGTCGGCGCGACCGAATAAGTCTGACTAGATACGCTTATATCACTGACATTACTAGCCTCAACTGCTTGAACTTCCTGACTGCCCAACAAACCGTTGGAAATGGAGAGAACCATGAGAAAGGACAAGAGAAGCTGCAAGTTTGACTGCCACTTAAGTTTCATCAGTTAACTAACCCCTTTTCAATAAAGTAATATACACCTGCTAAACATTAAATGGATTACAACATACCGCTGGATACGGCCAGAAAAAAATACCCCCCTCTCATGCACTCACCATATCTAATTTATTGGGAACTGAATATCGTCGTTATTCTAGTTACTTCATCGTTTTTACGAAAATCATAAATTGGTGAAGTAGTGATCATATCGATGTAAGCGCGTGCAAGAATTCATGGATGCTTGCAATCCCGTATTTGCGTGAAACCATTTACGACATGCGTTTCGTAAGCATGTATAATAATGGAACATCCATGAAGGCCATACGCAACGCTTAAAAGCTAACAATATGTGAAAAAGTAAATGATATGATGATATCAAACTGTTGCTATTCATGTTTAAATGAAAAATATATGATGAATGAAGGAGACTTTCATGCCTACCCACCATGTTCAAATATGGGCCGTCAATGATGGCGAGAAAATACACCGTGAAGATCTAACCAACCCGAATCGACATTCAAATAGTGTATGGAACGATCAGGTCGTGCAGATCTTCGGGGCGCGTAACGAAGTTGTCGCTCTTCAACTTATCGTACAAACGAGTGAGTATGCCATCCGGGATGTCACCGTGGAGGTGTCAGCTCTAACCCATACCACAAATAAAGGTATAACCATACACAATCAACGAACTCATCCGGAAGACCCCAATGATTACGTAGGCCGCAGGATTGAAGTATTTACAGAACACTACTTATATGTATCGCCAGAGCTCACTACGCCGCCGCAATGGTTCTATGTAGCAAGCGCTCCTCCCCTACAGCAATCAGGTTGGATTCCGGATGCATTAATCCCTCATGATGCACATCGAGGCCCCGGGGAGCAACCAGTTCACGTGCAAGCTCTTACGAATCAAGGATTCTGGATCGACATTTATATCCCCGATGAAAGCGCTATCCAGTCTGGGATTTATTCAGGTGCTATTACGGTAAGTTAGGATGGAGGTAAGGAGGAACGAATCATCCCCTTAGAATTAGATGTGTTCGGCTTCGCCTTGCTTCAAGAAAATCATACGCAAACCATGGTATTTGCAAGCGACTTCAGCTCTTATTTCCCTAGCTTAAATAACTCCAATGATGCCTTGCGCAAAATGGCTCATATGGCTCTATCATTCTCGAAGGAGAAGCCGTGGGTGAATAGCTGGATCAAGTGGAAACACAAGATGGATTTATACTTCGTCTGGCATGGAACGCACTGGCGACACAACCATCAAGGCCCTCGCAGTCGGACGAATCAGAATGTATTTGGGTATCCTGTCACGTTTATGTATGTGAATACCAATCCTGAAGACGAATTTTATGGAGAAACAGGTATCCACTGGGGAAACGGCGACGGCATTCTATTTTATCCAGACCATGATCCGTACTACCGAGAACAAGACCGTGGCGTTCAAGCTCTGCTTAGCTCAATTCGAATGAAGAACCTTCGTAGGGGAATTCAGGATTATGAGTATATTTGGTTAGCAGCGTCTTTGGGAAAACAGGAACAAGTCGATCAACTAGTACGTACGGCTCTGCCACGAGTTTTACACGAAACGGACCGTACTCACTCTATCACCTGGTCACCCTATGGGAATGATTGGGATGATTATCGAAAGAAAATATCTGATCTTATTCAGTTTTAAGGCAGGTGAGGCATATGCCCAATCATAAATTCCCATTAAAAGCGTTGTTCAAACTTAGGCTCAAAGAGAAAACCTCCTCTTTATTCATCCGATTATTCGTCAGTTTTCTAATCATAATTGCTCTATTGGTTTCGTTTATTTTATTTTCCGTCGTCTACTACAGGGGAGGGATTAAAGATGAGATCATTAAATACAATACACTCAGCTTGCAAAAAACAACCGAAAACTATGAGAATCTAATAGCTGTCATTCATAGTTCCGTTCTAGCCGTTTCACTAGAACTAGAGGAAGTGCAAAGTCCGTCCATTAATTATATGAACGCGCTTTCTACGATGCAGAAGCTCCGACTAGTGATGTCCAATCGACAATTATACTTGGAAAATATATTGTTGATGTTTCAGAATTCTGGCTATACGCTTGAAAAAGGCCGTGGGACTGATGTCAACACCATGTTCGATCGCTATTACAATAGCAAGGATTACAACACCTCTTTCTGGAACGATCAATATGCTTTACCGTACAAATTCCAAGTACTACCTGCTTCTTCGTTTGCTGAGTCCGATTCTACAGGACGAATGGGTGAACGGACGTTACTGCCCATTGTCGTCAAGAATGAACAGCTTCCGAACTTTTATTTAATCGCTATGGTCGAGGCAGACACCATTTACGCCCAACTGCATCAGACCCTCGACGACCAGTTTTATATCATAAATGAAGCTGATCAACCCATGTATCATTCTCCAGGCGCTAATCAAGTCTCATTACCCAAATTCAAATATCATTCAGGTTATATGATTAAGGATAATATCTACTACTTCTATAAAAAAGGCGCGAGCGGACTAACTTATATTCATGTGGTTCCAGATAACACAATCTCGAGTCAGGTGCGTTGGAATTTCTCATTTGTGTTGTTGCTCATCCTCACCATTGCTATTAGCCTGATTGCTTCCTTCCTGTTTAGTGTTCGACTCAACACACCTGTTAAGCGGATTATTGAAGGGATTCAGAAGTGGAATACCCATCCACTTTGGGAGAGTGGAATCAAGGAATTTAATATCATCCATCACAAAATAAGTGACATCCTCAAATCAAACCAGGATATGCATCAGGATATGTCAGAGAAAGAGTCTCTGCTGCGGTACTACGCTTATTCCAATGTATTAAAGAAGATACGTCATCAGCATGGTGATAGCACACCTTGGCTTCCATCGGATCGTCCCTTTGTTCTGGTATTGTTTAAAGTCAATTACAAAGCTAATCTGTATCGTTTGGAGGTAGATGAGGAACGCGCAACGGTTTTTATCAGAGAATATATCAATCGGATTATTGCGGAGACCTTCTCGGATTCCTTGACCTTCCAGATGGAAAATGATCAAATCCTGTCTATTATTTTCACAGAAATCACTGATCCGAATATCAACCATACACTTAAACAAATTAATCACATGATGGAAGCAGAACGGGAGTATTGCTTCCTTACGATCACGGCTTCAGGTGGTACCGAGGATTGGAATGAAGCGTATCAAAGTGGGCTTGAACAGCTTAAAAAGAGGAAGTTCGATGATGAAACTCAGATTATCGTGGATACTGAGCTGCAAGCTGCGAATATTCGATTAACACAAGCGCAAGAAGAGGAACTAGATGCCAATCTATACAACGGGAACGATGATGTTGTTCTCCTATTGGTCAGACGAGTGCTCGCTAGAATAAGAAAAAGTAATGAGAGCACGCAAAGTGTCCATCAATTCGCTGAATCCATCTTGCTTCATACACAAAGAAATCTTCAGCAGCGTAATATCGACCACACGTTTCTCCGTCAGACTTTCGCTGAATTGCAGAACTGTCATACTTATGAGCAACTTGACACACTTTTGTCCTCTGATATTAAGAGATCAGCCCTGCTTGTCAGGGAACTCAAAGATAAGCGAGACCACATTATTCACTACGTGTATGAGTATCTTGAGAATAACTATGACAAGGATATCACCTTGGATATCATGGCAGATAAGCTGCATATCACCCGCAGTTACTTGTCTACATATTTCAAAGAAAAGACGGGTACTAACTTTGTTGATTATGTCAATTCAGTTCGAATCGATAAAGCGAAGAAGCTGCTGCTTAATCCAGACATTCGTATTCAAGATATTGCACAGTTTGCAGGCTACCAGAACATTAACTCCTTTAACCGCATGTTCAAGAAATCCACAGGCTTCACGCCCAGTGAATTTCGCAGAAATGAACAACAGTAAGCTTTCTCTGTATAACGCAGCATCGTCCAAAAACCGTCCGATCTAATCATCGGACGGTTCATTGCGCGCTTTAATGAGATGAGCTTATTTCCACTCGCCCTTGATCCCAGACGTCTGTAACACCTTATTGACATCGTCGATCATTTCTTTACCACCCTTTTTCATATATTCGTCAACCATCTTGCTCCAGTTGGAAACCGGCTCCTGCCCAACGATCATTTTCGTTTGCCATTCCTGAGTAATCAAGCTCAACTCTGCTCCCTTGGATGCGAAAACCTCTGAATAAATGCGATCTACAGGATTAATATAAAACTTAGTATTCTTTAACAATTCAACAGCAGAATTCACGAAGCTCTTGGCAAATGGATTCATCAATACTTTCCCAGGTTCATTTGCCTCATCATTTGGTGCCCAGCCACTTATACCACTAAAATACCCTGTAGGCCGCTTTTCCACGGTTGAAATGTCGATTAATGGAAGTCCATCCACCATCTTATACCCTATGCCTCCCCCTCCATTTGCCCAATCGAACTCAGCATTCTGGGGGTTACGATTGTCAACAGGTATGAAGGTACGGAAATAGTCTTGCATTTGCAGAATTCGGTTAATTTTATCGGCATCGCTCTTTATCTTAGCATTCAACATGGTCAGCGTATAATATCCGGAAAGCGCCATATATCCTTGTCCACCATCTGCTTGTTTGAAAGCTGGAATAACGGCAAGTTCAGCAGTTGGTATTAGTTCCTTCATACTCTTGAGAAGATCTTCAGGAGTCCCAATAGGCTGCTCATACCAAATCCCGTATTTACCAGCATAGAAGTCTTTACGGATGTCTACATTCTTAGAGATTGCCCAATCCTTGTGAATCGCTCCCTCTTTGTACAAGTCCGCGAGAAATTGCGTCTGCTGCTTGAACCCTTCCGATATAATACCTGGGATTAATTGTCCTTGCTCGTTTTTGTTATACCATCCCGAATCCCACGCAGCACCCATTTGGGCTCCATAAACGATCTGCTTAGACAATCCAAAGCCATAGGTATCGTTTTTGCCATTCTTATCTGGGTCATCCTTCGTGAATGCGATTGCCACTTTCTTTAATTCATCATAGGTAGTTGGCATCTTAAGACCTAGATTATCTAGCCAATCTTTACGAATAATGGGTTTCTTTCCATATTTCGCAGGGAAGTATTGCGGAATCGCATAAATTTTTCCGTCTACAGTAACAGCATCCCACACACTTTTGGGAACCAATTTCAACGAGGGATACTTGTCGATGTATTCATTTAATGGAAGGAACGCACCTTGCTTCGCCCATTTGAAAAAATTCGCATCTGGGCTCTCCATTCCGATGACATCAGCCAAATCCCCAGCAGCCATAACGACCGGTAATTTGCTGCCATATTCATCGAAAGGGACATACTGCGGCTTGTATTCCACATTAAATTTTTCGTTGATTTTCTTCAAACCGTCGCCTGTTGCACCAGGAATTTGAGGCGACCATGTGCCCTCGATGGAAGTAACCGTAATTTTCTTGGCTGTCGTCGAATTTGCTGATGGGGTTGAAGATGATGTAGCAGCGCTTGATTCAGGCTGCTCCTTCGTGCCCGATGTGCAAGCGGCCAAGCTTGAAGCTAAACTCACGGTAAGTCCTAACGCTAGTATTTTTTTCATTTAAGTAAATCCTCCTCATATTCATTGTCAACTCTTCTTTATGACACCCTTACATTCTGATCGCTAGACACCTTCAACCTTTCACAGAACCAAGCATCACCCCTTTCGCAAAATGCTTTTGCAGAAAGGGATATACGATTAAGATCGGCAAGGTCGCTAACAAAATGGCTGCCATTCCAATCGTCTCTGCGGGAGGAAGTTGGCCTGATCTAGCAGCGTCACGAGCCGCTGAGCCCAGGGAATTCGTCGCGTCGCCCAGAACCACTATTTGCCTCAGAATGACTTGTACTGTCCATTTGGCAGGATCATTCAGATATAAGATAGCCGTGAAATACGTGTTCCAATGGGCTACCGCGTAGAACAATCCGAACGTGGCGAACGCTGGCTTGGATAAGGGAACTACGATTTTCGTGAAAATCTGCATGTCGTTGGCACCATCAATTAATGCCGCTTCATACAGTTCACTCGGAATATTGAGGAAGAACTGGCGCATGACAATAAGGTTAAACGAATTGATGGCACCGGGAATAATGAGTGCCCAATAACTATTAATGAGCCCTGTAGCTTGGACCATCAAATAAGTTGGAATCATGCCTGCATTGAATATGAAGGTGAACAGTACTAAAAACAAGTATACTTTTTCTCCCCATATATTTCGAGTTATCGCATAGGCCATCGTTGCTGTCAAAATTAAATTGACAAGACTCCCAATTATGGTGATGTAGATGGTTACACCGATCGAGTGAATAAACGCTTTGGATTCGAGGATGTATGCGTACGCATCTATAACCCATCTCTCTGGCCATATGATGAGCTCGCTAAGCGCGTATTCTTGATAGGAAACAAAGGAGACTACGAAGATGTAGTAAAAAGGAAAAAGCATAATCAGGGCTAACAGGCTCAGCGCAACGATATTGATGATATCCGCCGACCGTCCCGACATCGATTTCTGTTGATTCATAGATGGACACCTGCCTTTTTATATAA
Source organism: Paenibacillus ferrarius (assembly GCF_002027705.1). Classification (GTDB taxonomy): domain Bacteria; phylum Bacillota; class Bacilli; order Paenibacillales; family NBRC-103111; genus Paenibacillus_E; species Paenibacillus_E ferrarius. Next base: position 18,137 of record NZ_MBTG01000013.1, read on the forward strand.
GTAAAGCGCTTGGAGCAAAACATAGACTTTCTTGTAGGTCAAAAAACTCCCTCGTCTCCAAACTTCTTGGCAACACGATTCGCAACTAGGATTAGAATTAATCCAATCACACTCTTGAATAAGCCAACCGCCGTACCAAAGCTAAAATCCGCCTTTTGAATACCTTTGAAATAAACGAAAGTATCCAATACATTCCCAACATCCATCGTAAATGGATTTAACATCAGGAATACCTGCTCAAAGCCTGAATCCAATACAGTGCCAAGACGGAGGATGAACAAGATAATGATGGTGCTGCGTAAGGCTGGTAACGTAATATGCCAAATCTGACGCCATCGGTTTGCTCCATCCACGACCGCTGCTTCGTATAAGGCTGGATTAATACCCGATAACGTAGCCAAGAATATGATCGTTCCCCAACCAGCCTCTTTCCAAATAACCTCCAAAATGATCAAAGGCATGAACCATCCTGGCTGCTGGAGAAATGAGATCGGCTCCATGCCGAACAACGGGTCTAGAACCCGATTAACCATTCCCTCCGTCTTGAGGAATATGGTTACAATTCCGATGACGACAACCCAGGATAAGAAATGAGGTAAATAAATAATGGATTGCACGATGCGCTTAAACAGCTCATTCTTGATCTCATTAAGCATAATTGCCAGAATAATTGGAACTGGAAACGCGAATGCAATTTGTAAAAGAGACAATAAAAGTGTGTTCCACAATACACGGATAACTTCCTGATCGCTAAATATCGTCTTGAAATGTTTCAATCCTACCCAATCACTGTTTAAGAACCCGCGGAACGGACTATAATCTTGGAAAGCAATGATATTTCCTAGCATAGGGACATACCGGTATATGATGAAATAAAGCAGTCCTGGCATTAGGAGTAGGAATAAGTATCGCTCTCTCCACAAGCGGTCCTTCAGTTTCCTGCCTTTTCTAGATACTATCAGCTTAGGAACCGCTGCTGTTTGAACAGTCGTTCCATTCGTTGTTTTCATGATGTCCCTACACGCCTTTCCTGCAGAATATGTCTGAGTGCGCTTACAATAATAATAACTTTCTCAGACCACCCATCCTCTTGCTCCATCTCAACATCTTTTGGGTTGAATCGATGTCTAGGCTGCTTGTTTACATTCATATCGGTGAACTCTCACTCCTTTATACCTTCACCTTATCGGAATTAGTAGGAGCTGAACATCATCGGTATTCTAATTAATTCACCGTTTTTACGAAAACCATAATAATGATGAGTAGTGAACATATTGATGATAATTGGATGATGGTTAAAAATTGGCGTTTCGACGTATCCGTACATGACATGTAACGTATTTATGTTAAAGTATAGGTAAGCTGCATCACGAGCAAGCTGCGCTTAGGGTGAAAAGGATGTGAAGACTTGTGAGGGATGATATCATCTCTTCTCTGCTGGAAACAGCCGAATTGAAAATTTTGACGTTCGATATCCATCACCGTAATGAGATGAACTATCGGAACAAAGTACTTCAAGAATTTTATATGATGACTTATGTGGGAGATTGCCCTCACATGGAAGCGCCACCTTGCTTAACATGTAACGGAGGAAGCCCATGTAAGGATTTAGCTATCGGCTTCTCTGAATTGGACGTACCTATACAATCATGCAGACATTCGGCAGCGGATCGACTCCTTGCGCCAGCAGCAGTCCGAAACACCTACTCAAAAGCAAATAAAGCGCGAGATAAATGATTCCAGCAAGGATGCAATCTTCGAAACGTTAAAACGCAAAATCAAGGCACTGGAGAGCGAAAGCTCATTCCGTTCGTTCTTACCGAAGTAACGTGACGGTTGTCCAGCACCACATTCAAGTGTTTGTCCACGAGGTCGTTCCCCTTCCGTTCGCCAGATGTTTGGTCAACTGGTTACTTCCGTACTATGAGAACGTCTGAATTCTCCACCATGACTACAACTTCGGCAAAGCCTTATATGTAACCATCCTGATTTTTTTCCCAGGGAAGTGGAGAATCTCACGGGGTCATCGCATCTTCCTTCTAAACATACCCAGCACCTTCACATGATAAGTCATTGTCATTCGTCTGGTTCATTAGATGACAATTTTTTTCTTTAGACTTCCCGTTTTTATCGCACAGTCGCCGACTTACCCTGCCGCTGCGTGCTTCACGCTTTCGCATTTGGGTCTGCTCATCCGCCTACGGATCTCTCGATTTTCCTCATCTCCTTCAGACAAGTACCTCGCGATATTGCTGAGGAAGGACTTTCACCTTCGAGAAAATAACTTTCCAAACTCTCGACTCGTATTTACCAAGGTAACGTCATCGTCGCTTGTATTCGTTTACTCATAACTCTTTTGCGCAAAAGTTGCGACTGCCCGTCGCACAACAAAGGGGCCCCACAACAAGGGCCCCCCTCAACCTAATTACACCTGCTATACCCACAGTTGATGCAATTCTTACACCCTTCGCTGTTCACCAGCGAAGCCGATCCGCACGCCGTGCACAAGTCCTTCGACGCCACGCTGGACGCGTGGGCGCTCGGACTCGGGCCCGTCGGCGCTGCCGCAGCTGCTGGAGCTGGCGCATCCAGCACCTCGCTCGTCGCGGTTACGTAGTTCCGCGCGTCGTCTTGCTCGTTCATCACTTCGTCGTGCTGCTCGAGCGCTTTGGCAACGGCATCGGCGATGGACTCGACGCGATTCGTGCCGAAGCCAATCGCGCCGGAGCCGCCGATGCCTTTCAAGTGCTTCACGAGCAGCTTGACTTTGTCCCCATGATCGCCATAACGCAGGAACAGCGAGCACACGCGCCCCAGTGCTTCGGACATGGCGAACACATCGGAGCCGGCTTTGCCTACGTTGAGGAAAATCTCGCTCGGCGCACCGTTCATATCATTAATGGTAATATACGCCATGCCAAACGGGGTGTTGACTTTATACGTAGCCCCACGCAAGATTTGCGGTCGGCGCTTGTATTGCTTGTCAAAGACCTGCTCTGTTCTAGCATCCATCTCCAAGGCAACAGCTGCTTCTTCTTTTTTCTCTTGGATTTTTTCTTCGCTTTTTTCTTCGTTCTTCTCTTCGCTATTTTCTTGGCTTTTCTCTTCGTTCTTCTCTAAGCTGTTCTCTTGTCGCTTCTCTTCGCTATTCTCATTTCTCTCGGACGTCTCTTCGGTCTTCTCGCCCTTTTTATCCGAACTCGTGCTCAAAACCTGCACATCGCGGCTTCCATCCCGATAGATCGTTACACCCTTGCAACCAAGATCAAAGGCCAATTCATATAAACGAGTCGTATCTTCCACTGTGAAATCAGCCGGACAGTTCGCGGTTTTGGAGATGGAGCTATCCACCCAAGTCTGGATAGCAGCCTGCGCCCGAATATGATCCTCCGCACTCAGAGACATCGCTGTGACGAAATAATCAGGCAGCTCTTGATCTGGATGCTCATCTTTCCACTGCTGGGCAATCGGCACATATTGCTTGTCGAAGCCCAATCGGCTTTGGCGATAATATTCAAAGGCAAAATAAGGTTCAATTCCCGTCGATGTCCCCACCATCGTTCCGGTACTGCCGGTAGGTGCTTGAGTGATCACGGTAACGTTGCGCATCCCCTGTATCTTAATGGCTTCGCCAACCTCAGGAAATACTTTGGTCATGTTTTTCATAAAGCCGCTTTCTAGGAATTTATCTGCAATAAAAGCTTTGAAAGAGCCTTTTTCACTGGCAATTTCCGCTGAGGCAAGATACGCTTCCTTGGCCATGAAGCTATATATTTTATCAAGAAACACGAGTGATTCCGGACTGCCATAACGGATTTTCAATTTAATCATCAGCTCAGCAAGTCCCATGGAGCCTAGACCTACGCGGCGTTCACTTTGTTGATTTACCCGATTTTCTTCGAAATGGTAGGGCGTCTTGTCAATCACGTTATCAAGAAAACGCGTCGAATAACGAACAACTGTGGCCAAATCCGCCCAATCCACATCATGCTTCTGCTCATCATAAAACTTCGAAAGATTTATCGCAGATAAGTTGCAAACGCCCCAAGCCGGCAGGCCCTGCTCCCCACATGGATTCGTACAAATGATAGGGTTAAAATACCAGCTATTGGACATCTGGTTGTAGTATTCCAAGAAGACGACACCGGGTTCAGCCGATTTCCAAGCTGACTCCATAATCGTGTGCCAGACTTCGCGTGCTTTGACAGTTCGATAAGGCTTAACGGTTTTGCCTAGCTTTTTCCATGCATCTAAATTGCCGTCCCATTTGTCGTTATAATCAGGGTCTGTTGTATCCGGGAAGACCAGCTCCCAATCCAGGTCCTCCTTCACAGCTTTCATAAAGCCATTGCTGACGCAAACGGATAAATTCGCGTTCGTGATTTGGCCCATTGTGGATTTCACGGTAATGAAATCTTCAAGATCCGGATGCCAGTCATTGATCATCAGCATTAAAGCGCCTCTACGGCTCCCGCCTTGTTCAATTAAACCAGTGGTATAGCTGAATAGCCCGCCCCAAGACACCGCTCCACTGGAAGAGCCATTAACCCCTTTCACCACAGATCGTCGTGGTCGCAGCGAGGACAAATTGATGCCTACGCCACCGCCGCGCGACATAATTTCTGTCATTTCCGTCAATGTACTCATAATGCCCCCACGACTATCGTGAGGAGAAGGAATAACATAGCAGTTAAAGAGCGTTAATTCATCACTGGCATCTGCACCAGCAGCAATCCGCCCTCCAGGCACAAGCTTCCAATCATCTAAAATATATCTGAATTTATCAGTCCATTCTGCACGTTTCTCAGGCGTAGCCTCCACCGAAGCCATCGCCCCTGCCAAACGGTCCCACATTTCTTCCGGTGTTTTTTCTATATTGAGCGTAAGCTTCTCGACTGATGAGGCTACGGTTTCGCCGCTGCGAGTCTTCACTTTCACGATGTTTCCTTCTCGGCTGATGATTTCCCCCACTTCTTTGGCGGGGAACTTAGGATCATCCTTCGTCAGTACGAGAACGGTATCTCCCACTTTGGCAAGGCTCGTATCCGCATTTTTCAGTGCATAACGGTCCAAAAATATTTTCTCACTTAACCCATCCAGCTTGTTGTTTGACTTTGCAATCCCCATTACGACTACCTCCTAATAAGCTACAAATTCAACCGCGATTAAAATGATGATTCCACTAAGAAGTTTATGTAAAATCACAACATATGGTGTCAGATAACCATTATACAACACTATATATTGATCATCTAACAGCTAATCAACCAAATTCCTCGCTAAATACAAGCCTTTATCTAATTATCTGATTGTTGCTTGGAAATGCTCTTTATTTCACATGAATACCTAGAAAATCACCGGTTTCATTCTATGAATCCAGCTTTCGGTGCCGCACATTTTGACGATGAGGAATTCCTCTGCTAACCTATAGATAGGATACCACAATGTTGGATTTATTAGAACATTTGTTCCTTTTTATTTTAAGGAGATGATGACATGTATTTTTATAAAAATCAGTTCTTGCCCAAGAATGATATACATATCTCGCCGGATGATCGTGGCTACTATTTCGGAGACGGCATTTACGAGGTATTCCGAGTTTATCAGGGTACTCTCTACGAGCAAGAAGCCCACATGCAAAGGCTGCAAAGATCAGCTTCCGAGGTTCGCATTGAGCTGCCCTATTCAATCGACAAGATTGGTGAAATCCTGACTGAACTTATTCACAAAAACGCGCTTGTCGAAGGAACGGTTTATGTGCAAATCACCCGTGGCGAGGCGCCTCGCGCACATCCTTTTCCAGCACAGGCTGAGCCGGTTCTCTTAGCCTACTGCACAACAGTCCCAAGACCTGTCGCTGCCATGCAGCAAGGCATTCAGGCAATCACGCTTGCGGATATTCGCTGGCTCCGATGTGATCTCAAAACATTGAATTTACTGCCTAATACGATGGCTAAGCAAGCCGCACTCGATCATGGCGTACAAGAAGTCGTTCTTCATCGAGACGGAATCGTAACTGAATGCAGTGCCTCGAACATCATGATGATTAAGGACAATGTGCTTTACACGCATCCTGCCAACCATTTGATTTTGCATGGCATCACACGAGCAGTCGTATTACGATTAGCTCAATCTCTCGAAATTAACGTCAAAGAGCAAGCTTTTACAACAGAGCAGCTGCTGTTGGCTGACGAAGCGTTTATCACAGGAACAACTGTGGAGATAACACCCATCCTTCAGATCGATGGAAAACCAATTGCTAACGGATCTCCCGGCCCACTTACGCAAACTTTGCAGCGTGAATTCGAGCGCACGTTTGCTTAACTTCTTATTTCCACAAAAAAGAACCTTGGAAACCATTGTGGTGGATTCTAAGGTTCTTTTTCTCGTTATCTACGCAAATTCCATTCCTCTGTGCCGTATTTCTCACGAACCAATTGATCGCTTAACTCCAGTTCATAGGGTGTCAATGTCGACTCGACAAGCTCTACGCCCAATCCCAGCGCTATTTCACGACGAAAAGCTTCTTCCACCTGACGCAACGTTACCGGCTCTTTTCCCCCAGCTTGAAGCAAATCATTAATGGCAACAGCTTTCTTAAGAAAGCTTTGTTTCATGCGATCTGCTACTTTGTCATTGGAGAATCGCAGCATGCGGAATAGTTGGTCCGTGTCCATATCCAGTAGGATGGAGCCGTGCTGGAGCACGACATTTTTCTGCCTCACCTGCGCGCTCCCAGCTACTTTGCGTCCTTCAACGACCAGCTCATACCAAGAAGGGGAGTCGAAGCATGCGGCTGATCCTGCCGAAGCATATTTCTCCTTCTCCTCATCACTGGCCAACTGCACCATCTCAGCGCCAAGGCCAAGCGCACGAAATCCCTGCAAAAGCCCCTCGCTCAGCACACGGTAAGCTTCTGTCACATTCCGGGGAATTCCCGGATAATCCTCTGCAACAATGATGCTGTACGTCAGCTCTTTGTCGTGCAGTACCGCTCTGCCTCCGGTTGGACGTCTGACGAAACCAATCCCCTCTTTGGCTACAGCTTCTTGGTCTACTTCTGCCGCCTTTTGGAAATAACCAATCGAAAGCGTTGCCGGATTCCATCCGTAGAAACGCACTGTAGGAGGCACCTTCCCCTCACTGTGCGCAGTCAGTATTGCTTCATCCAATGCCATATTTTCAGCAGGAGAACGATCTCCTGTATGTATAAATCGCCATGCCGTCATCTCCGTCGGTCACCCTTTCTTACCACAATAGAAAGTATAAGTTTTCGGTTCCCGAAAACGTCTTTCTATTTGGCGATAAAACCTACCTCTAAACGCGGTCGCTCATCCTTGAATGGCCTCGATAGAGGTTTTCTCACATTACAATCCAAAGACAAGCTATATCATACCATAAATTCATCCTCACTTACGAAATCCAGGACGTTATCTGCGAGATGCAAGTTAAGGCGGTGAGTAAAACTCTTACATGGAAAAAGTTATGAAAGCCCTTCTTCTGGACATACTAACACGTATTCGGCAGCGATTTGCTGATTTCAAGTCATCTTTCCTAGCATTTCTTTAAGTTTTCTCATTCCCAGCTTTCAGGAGGGCACATCCATGCGACAACATGAACAGCAAGAGAACATTCGCCCTATTCATCATCAGCTCGACATGCACTTTGAGAGGGACTCGTTAACTGAACTGGATCATCGTGTGCGTGGAGGAGGTCCATGGGACGACTGGACGCTATATCAGCTAGCTTACGAATCGGAAGAATCGGGGCTTATTTCTACTTTTGACGAAATGCAGTGTCTTGTTCATCTCGGACAGCTGGAGCCGATGGCTCACCAGATTGATACCGCGAAGCGTGTGCTTAATGAAATGCGGGGCCGCGCCATTTTGGCCGATGAAGTGGGATTAGGGAAAACGATTGAGGCTGGTTTAATTTTAAAAGAATACATGATCCGCGGCTTGGTCCGCAAAACGCTTATTCTGGTCCCCGCTTCCCTCGTGCTTCAGTGGGTCCGGGAATTAAATTCCAAATTCGGCATACCTGCCGTCGCTCACAAAAAAGCGTATATGTGGCAGCAAAGCGACATCATTGTGGCCTCCATGGATACGGCTAAGCGGGACCCGCACCGCGAAATTGTGATGGGTCTTGAATATGACATGCTCATCGTGGATGAAGCCCACAAACTCAAAAATAAAAAAACAACCAATTATACTTTCGTGAACGAGCTGCGCAAAAAGTATTGCCTGCTCTTAACCGCAACACCGGTGCAGAACGATTTGAAAGAGTTATATAACCTAATTACACTGCTGAAACCAGGTCAACTCGGCATTCAAAGCAGCTTCAAGTCCAATTATGTCGTTGGCAAAAGAACACCCAAAAACGAGGTTCAGCTTCAGCAAGAGCTATCCAAGGTCATGATTCGCAACCGTCGGGGAGACGGCGGTGTTCACTACACCAAACGTGTTGTCAAAAATATTCCGCTCACGTTATCTCATGATGAACAAGCGCTCTATGATGGGGTCACGAACTTCGTACGCAGTCGGTATGAGGAAAGCGCAGGCGATTTGAGCAGCATGCTCTCGCTCATTACACTGCAGCGCGAAGTCTGCAGCTCCAGAGACGCTGTCTTCATTACGCTTGTTAACTTGTTTAAGAAAACTGCCGAGGATTCTCCGGTACGGCCCAAAATATGGGAGCTCGTTGAGCTCATCCGCAGTATTAAAGCCAATACCAAAGCGGAAACCACGATGAAGCTTGTTCAAGATATTAACGACAAGGTCATCATTTTCACGGAGTACCGCGCTTCCCAGGAATATTTGCTCAATTATTTAAAAGAACACAAGATCACGGCTGTCCCTTATCGAGGCGGTATGAATCGCGGCAAGAAGGATTGGATGATGGATTTATTCCGTAATCGCGTTCAAGTACTTGTTGCTACAGAAGCCGGTGGCGAGGGAATCAACCTCCAGTTTTGCCATAACATGATTAACTTCGATTTGCCTTGGAACCCTATGCGGGTAGAACAACGGATTGGACGCGTGCACCGTCTGGGGCAGCAGCATGATGTCAATATTTATAATTTGTCTACGAACAATACGATTGAAGAACACATTCTTTCCTTGCTGCATGAGAAAATCAACATGTTTGAAATGGTGATCGGGCAGTTGGACACGATCTTGGAGAAGATCGAGAAGAAAGGTTCGCTTGAAACATCCCTTTTCCGGATGGTCATGGAATCGCGATCCAAAGACGATATTCGCAAAAAGATGGATCAACTGGCGGATACCATTATCGAAGTCAAATCGGAAGTGGAAGAAAATGACCCTTTGCAGGGAATTGCCTTTCAAGGCATTCTGAACGCCGCGAGCGGCTCAGAGATCGGTGAGGTACGTCCATGAACAAGCGAAATATTCATACATTCGTATTGCGTTTTCTGGAAGCCTATAATTGCACAATTATCGAGAAGTCTCCTGCGTATGTCACAGCGAAGCTCTCCCCGGAAGCAGATCGAGAGATGACAGGACGCCCCTATTATTGGAGCTTTGTAGAACGTACTGGGGCTCCGGCAGAAACCATGACGTACAAATTCATCTTCGATCCAGAACAGATGAAGCTCGAAGCCAAGCCGAAGGCGGCGGCGACCGCGACGGCGACGGCGACCGCGACGGCGACGGCGACCGCTGTCAAACCTCCGCCAGCAGCAGGGCCGCCTGCCTCTGGCGGCAGCCCCATGCCGGGGGCTCCTGATGGGAGCTCGGACAGCATTCTTGGCCGCTACTTTGGCTTCGTACCCACGACAATAACAACGCGTGTTCCTCAGGATGAAGTTACTTTCGGGAGCAGGCGGTTGGATCAGATCTTCACAATTGTACGGGAACGAGGGAAATTCGTCCATTTGTTCGAGGAGCCTTTCCCGACCGGGGCAACTTATCATGCAGCACTCGTCTACGATACCTGGCTCTGCTTGAATTACAAGGTTGAACTTGCTTGCGATCGTAAACGAAGCGAAATTCATTCCCTTGCGATCCAGCTGAATAGCGGCGAGATTCGCGAGCATTTTCATAAACAATTGCTCACCAAAAGCCTTTCGCCAAAACTGCCTGCGAACAGTCATATTTTGCCCGATACGATCTCCTTGTCGAAAGCCGTGAACGCCCTAGAAATGACACTGGAGCGTAAAATCAGCGCCTATGATCACAGCTGGGCAGACGAAGCGAATGAGCAGCATCGCAGTGAAATCGACCGCGTAGAGTCTTACTATAACGGTCTTTTGCTAGGTGCAGAGCCGGAGCAGCGCGATGAAATTGAAGCCCAATGCCGCAATCGGCTGCAAGAAATCGACTGGCAGCATAAACCGCGCATTGCCGTTTCTGTCATCAATTGCGGATTGTTTCACCTGAATGCAGGGCGTACACCCAGGAACTGACGCATGTCGCTAAAACATCGCATAATTACGGTTCCAGGTTCTAACAATCTTTTTATAGCATAAGCATTACAATAGATTCATACAATTGAGAGTTTGGCGATAGGTGGGTGAACGGATTGGCACGTTGGATCATTTGGACAACCGCTTGCTTGATTAGTGTTAGCAGTTTACTTGTTATTCCCCTTCAAAGCTCTGCGGGTGAGAGTCTGGATCAGATGGCTCGGAGCAGCCTTACCCAGACCGCAAAAGAAACGATCGCTGGAAGCTCCGCGGCTAAACCACTTCCAGATTTGCGAAGCGAAACAACATTAACTGCCTCCATAAACAACTGGCGTGCTGTCCTCGCAAGGGAAGCCGGATTCGAAAGCTGGCAGTCGGCCGTTTGGAGCAGCTTCCCGCTTGGTCCCGGCACCCATGGCTGGGGCGTTATACTCACAGATCATGGACGAGAAGTTGGCTATATGATTGTGCATGCAACAGAGAACGGCTCCTTCCGACTCACCGAGTATGGCACAGGCGATCATCCGCTATTCAGCTTGAACACGCTGTATCGTTCCTTGGTACAGCAGGAACTCATTCCAGCTACTATCCCTTATTCCGCTTTTGTGCAAAATGAAACGATACAATTAAACCGATTATATATGAATGCTCTAACCGCTGTATGGAAAGTCAAGATCCACAACCAGGCTTATTATTTCGACGCCAAATCCGGTGAGCTTCTTCCGCTTAAAGAAGATCCTTCACCCAAGCTTACGAATCTACCCATAACGGAATCCATCTTAAAAGGGCCTGCGACTACCGTCCAGCACCCTTCCTTCGATCCCTATGATCGTCTGCCTTGGGTTCAAGGTACTCCCTTGCCCCTTACCCAACCGAAGCAGCTTCAGGATGCACTCGGTCAATCGGACAAGCTAACTTATGTGACAGAATTGTATGACGGTCAAGTTACACTCCCACTTGCCATACTAGGCTACCAGCAATGGGAATCCGGTGAAGCTTACCTGACCTTGGATCATGAAGGCTACCGTTATGTACAGCTTAAGGATGCGTTGACGCAAGGTCATGTATATCGTTAAAAAGCGGCTGACCCGCAGCCATTAGTAGCTACTGCGCAAACCTATAAGCAAAGACGGACGCTCACCGGTTTAGAAACCTGCGTAAATGCAGGCTTTTTCGGTCAAATCGTGTGAAAACAGAGAAAGCCTGCGAAAGTGCAGGCTTTTTCAGCTTTTCCACCCTGGAATTGAGAAAAGCTAGCTAAAGGATGCATAATCGCAGGCTTTTCACTCTTTTGCTCATTCCCAAGACGAAAAGGATGCACAATCGCAGGAAATATGCCGCTTGGCAGGGAAAATCCTCCCAAAGATGAAAGGGCTGTCCCCGAGTAGATTTATCTACTACTAGGACAACCCATTCGTCTTTCTCCACGGTAGCTAGAAGTCTCGCCATTGCCTTGCATGAATCATTTTTTCGGCTTGAACTGATCCATGAGCATACGAGCAGCAAGCGGCAGCATGCCGAACCACCGGGTCTGCCAACTCTCTCGCTGCTCTTTGCTGAGCGCTTTGGCGTGTTGGCGAACAGCTTTCGGGGTATCGATATACGTAACCACTTGCTGTGTTATGTACTTGACCAGCTCATCGCTTTTGGCCATACGACCACCTGCCTTTTCTCTCTATTTTAACCAGAGAGATTAACCCTTAAACGGATCGGCAGGTGGCTGCTGGGTATTAGCCGATTTTCCCGCCGCTTTCGGCGATAATTTTATCTGCAAATGTTTTGATCGTACCGCATCCAAGCAGCATCGGTTTGTTATCACATTGCAATAGCAAGACTTGACCCTGCATATCCCAGGAATACTGAAAACCGACATTCATGCCTACTACCGTAATCATGAATTTGCCTGAAGCTGAATTTGGAATCATAAAGCCTTGCTTCCTACCGACTTGTTGTAATGCTTTAAATACTGAAGCCGATATTCCTCTATACGTCCAAGTGCTGCAAGCCGCCATAAGGTCATCCCCTTTCTCCTCACTAGGATCCTTAAATTGTATGAAGCTAGCAGGCAAATCGTGCTTGTCCCCAAAAAAACGGTCGCCTCCTGCCGAAAGCTATACACTTCTAATCTCTTGATTTCTGCATATCCTAGACTAAATAGAGAGAAAGAGGTGCATAGCATGTGGGAAGAAGTGCTCCTTACCGATCAACTGCAGCTCCAAATGGATCCAACCCAGCGTGTACTTGAGCTCAAATTTAACCAACAGGAGGAAGCGGAAGCTGGCCGTATTCGTTTGAGCCATGCTGAACTTACCTTGCTCCTTCATAGCTTATTGGAAGTCAGCCGCAAATTTCGCGGCGATTAATGCAAAAAAGCACCTTCGATTCACACTGAAGTGTGAGTATCGAAAGTGCTTTTTTTATTCGACAACTAATGTCTAATCTCTGCTAATTCCCACGATAGAAGCAATAAAACGCAAGATGTACATAAACAGATTAATAAAGTCCAAGTAAATATTGAGTGCTGCCAGCGGAACTTCCTCTGAAGCTACACCATTGCGATATTGAGCCACATCATACAGAACCCAGCCGCTGAAAATTAAAATCCCAATCATCGACCAAACCAAATTAACCACGGAACCAAAACCTACGAACATGCCAATGACACTCATAAGTACGAGACCGATAGTTCCAGCGAATAGGAATCCGCCCAAAAAGCTGAAATCACGCTGCGAGCGATGCGCATAGAAAGCAAGACCGCCAAAGATTGCTGCTGTCGCGAAGAACGCGCCAGAAACAACTTGTGCTCCCAATTGGCTGCCGTACGCCATAATGACCGGATAAAGCGTTACACCGGAAATTGCTGTAAAAGCATAAAGGAAGCCGAATCCAATGTGTTTGCCGCGAATACGAATCACAATGGCTGCAACCAGCATCACGACTTCTGCGATAATAAATAGCGGAATCATAGGGGCAGGTACAACCATAGCTCCGACTAGTGTCCCTAGAAATGAGACCAGAAGTGAAAGTGCAAACGTTTGAAGCACATGTGCGAAGCTGCCTGTAAGTGTTCCTGTGATTGTTCTTTCCATGGACTTGTCATCTCCTTTATCAAACATATACAAACTATACTATATATTATACCTAGCTTTCATGAAAACAGCTATACTAGGAATCTTCCTTATTTGAAAACGGCGAGCACTTTCTTCATCATCCGTTTGAAGTAAACACGTATTTTCGCAGGCAACTTAAGTACGAGCTGCGTTCCCCAACCATCATACGTGCCCCCCGACTCTGCTGCTAGAAGGAAAAGCTGTCTGGTTACCGTATTAACGGTCGGCACATCCAAAGCATGCTTCATACTCACATGCAGCACATGCATTTCTGTGCTTCCTCTCGTATCCAGTTTCGCAGCGATTACCTGGTAACCCAGTTGACCGACCTTTCTTTTCACTTCAATCAGTGGAGTGGCATCCGGGAAACGCAACCAGTGCTGTACTTCTCTCGCTATTTCCAATTTATCACCATGACGCTTCAAAGCATATACGATCTTAGCATTGCGCATCCACTGCTCTTCAAGCGGGGAAGGAAACATTTCCTTCAAATAAAAAAGCCAATCCGGATCATGCTGCATCCGAAAATAGTAGCGAAAGCTTGGGAAATCCGCCAGCATCCGCTTTAATTCCAGCTCGCCATCCCAGTCATCCTTCGCATAAAAGTGCATTTCCATTGTGTGATTGGCAGAAATACGACCCGCATACAGTGAAACTCCACGATCCTTCATGCGAGAAATGAGCTTATCCTCAAGAGAGTAGAACAACTGCTGTGCCTTCTGCTTATTACTGCCTGACAAATCCCACAGACTATACATATTAAAGACGATAGTAATAAGCTGACCATAGCCGAGGTAAGGCGCATTCGGCTTCAACGCGGTGTTCATAAAGATTAGAATCGGCTCCCGATCTCGATCACGCTCAAACAAATTCCAATCTTCCTCCATAGAATGCCCCCTTGCCCGCTCCGATCTTTTATCTATTATAAGGGGCATTGACCTTGGTTGCCTACCCTGCTTGCTTGTCCTCTATCGAGCAAAAATAATGGGCACCTTTTTCCCAAATTATTTCCTAGGAAATGTTCTGGCCTTTTCCTGTTGATCGTTTTTATTCCACCAAATGATAACTCCCATAAATGATGATACTCATGTTCATCAAGTTATCGGTGGGTTTTGGTTTTTTACTCCCCACTCACATAACTCTTCCAAAACGGGCAATAAGGTTTCCGCTTTCTTTGTGAGACTATATTCGACTTTAGGAGGGACTTGAGGGTATTCTGTCCGTTTCACCATGCCATCTGCTTCTAATTCTTTAAGTTGCGCGCTCAACATTTTATAAGTGATAACTCCTATCTGTCTTTTCAAATCATTAAAGCGAACCGGCCCGTTTTCAGCTAGGAGGTAAATAATAACCATTTTCCACTTTCCTCCAATAACCGATAACGTATAACCAAAAGGCGTATCTTGAATGTGCTTAACTTTACCTTTGAATTCAGCCATACTCATATTTACACTATCCTTTCTGGTAGTACCTATCCTTAAAGTGCGTACTGTTCTTTTGTATGTTTACATTCTATACTAACTTTACTTTAAGTAAAGGAGAGAAAAAAATGACGAAACAAACAATACGCTTACTAATGCCGCAATGGCAAGGAGGCAATAATCCTAACTACTCTTTTGGGGCCGAACTGCTCGCTTGGCTAGCTCCTGACAATGATCAGCCCCTTATTCATGTCCCCGTTCAAGCTTACGACGGAACTCCGCTTGAAAACGAGAACGGTACGTATGGAAGAAAACAGCTGCTTGAGCAATTAACAGCTGCTCATCATATCATTTCTGCTCATAAGCCGGATCGCATTGTCATGTTTGGTGGTGACTGCTTAGTCGAACAAGCTCCATTTGCCTATTTAAACGAGCGATACAGTGGGGAATTAGGTTTGGTTTGGATCGATGCTCACAGCGATTTAGCTAGAATTGTGGGGTATGACTATGGACATACATTGCCTCTCGGGAACCTTTTGGGGGAAGGAGATGAAGAGTTCGCTAAACATGTGAAAATTCCTCTAAAACCTGAAAATGTCTTTCTCGCGGGATTAGAAGCTCCAACAGAGCAAGATACTGAAATCATCCGAAGGCTGGGTATTAAAACTGCCGGAACTCAAGAGTTAATGAAAAGTACTGAATCTATCAAAGATTGGATTAAACAAAGCAACATTAAGCACCTTGCTATTCACCTTGATCTAGATGTGCTTGACCCGACGGCATTTCGTTCTTTATTATTCGCCAACCCTGAATTACCTTATGATTTCTCTGCTGCTGGAACCATGCAAATGTCCGGGCTTCTTAATCTGATTAAAGAGCTATCTGAAGAAACAGATGTCGTAGGATTAGGTATAACGGAGCATATGCCGTGGGATTCTATTAACTTGAAGAAACTGCTTGGAGAAATACCTATTTTAAATAAGTAGAGTCATAACAAATAAATCGCATAATAAATTTGAAAATCTATTGACGGATCTGAATGAAACCTCCTATAATTCCACATCATATGACTCCATATTTGAACCTCTTCTGTTAGTTCCGCGTAGACATGGCACAACCATAGCGTTGATGGTAATATTAGCTTATAAGCTCATCATTAGGAGGTCGTGCACGATGAACTGGAATGAAGTCCGCAAATTATACCCCGACCGCTTTGTAAAACTTCAAATTCTAAAATCCCACATTGCAAATCAAGTGCGGTATGTAGACGATATGGCCGTAATCCTGGCCTTTGATGACGAGAAGGAAGCAACCAGGGAATTGGTTCGAGCAAAAGATGACGTTCTCGTATATCATACGGGCAAAGAAAAGATCGAAATTCAAATCAAACAGTTGTTCGGATTCAGGGGTCAATATGACAAACATCGAGTATAGAGACGGGCTTTTGTTCACTTCAATGGAGATTTTCTTTCGAGGGAGATCAATTGTAGTTGAAAATATTGTTGTTGATACAGGAGCTGCCGAAACGATCATTTCCCCTGACGTTGTAGAGGAAATTGGTATTTTTGCTGAACTTGACGATTATGTACATTCTTTCTATGGCGTAGGCGGTAGCTTGCACAACTTTTTCTCCAAGCAGGTTGAAGAAATAAATCTTGGGCAAATGAGTCTCAGCAAGGTGGAATTAGATTTTGGAGTTATCGATCCTCAAGGAAACATCAATGGACTTCTCGGACTTGATATTCTTATGAAATTAAATGCTGTGATTGATTT
This sequence comes from Paenibacillus ferrarius, assembly GCF_002027705.1. Classification (GTDB taxonomy): domain Bacteria; phylum Bacillota; class Bacilli; order Paenibacillales; family NBRC-103111; genus Paenibacillus_E; species Paenibacillus_E ferrarius. The sequence continues at coordinate 34,867 of NZ_MBTG01000013.1, forward strand.
GAAGCAACTGGCCTTAACTTTAGAGAAATAGCAGATGTAGAAACATATCAACATATTAACCGAAAAAACTAACCCTTCGATTAATTCGAAGGGTTTCACTTTAGTTATAATGCGATCAAGAGGACTCGAACCTCCACGGGGGTAAGCCCACACGGACCTGAACCGTGCGCGTCTGCCAATTCCGCCATGATCGCTTATTAGCTTTAACAAAAATTAATATAACATGGAAAATGAAAGCTCGTCAACGATACTTTTTTGCCAAACATGCATAAAACCTTCCCTCCTTCCTAACCCTATTGGCAAAGGAGGGATAATAGATGGATAAAGAAGAAATCAAAGCCTTGGAACCCAAATATACCGGTAATGAACGGCATCTGACGGAAGGCGAAGCTGAAGGCATTGTTCATGACCCCAACTTTAAAAAAGAAGATGAAGATGATTCCGGATTAGGCGAGCTTCAAGCTGGGGTTGCTTACGGTGTTTTCCGCAGAACATAATCGAAAACAGAACGCTCTACTCATCCTTACGGATTCAGTGGAGCGTTTTCTCGTACAAGTGCTTTTGGGCAAGAATCGCTTCATACACCGTTCTTCCGATCAAGTAGCCCAGCGAAGTGGCCGTCCCCGCATAACGATACGTCTGACCGCGGCCAGTTGCCGCTATAAGAACAGCATCCGTACTCGTTCCCGTAGCCGGGTGACCATCTACTTCTACGCCTAATGTTTGCAACGCGGCGCTTTTGGCTTCGGTCGCAGTTATCACAGCATTCACCATAGCGGCATCTGTTAAACAGCCATTGATCACAACAATCGTATTGATCGTTCCAGGATAGAGCGACGCAATGGGAAGAATTGCGCCGGCTCTTGCTTTATTCCCCAGTCCCACAGTCACCCATGAACAAACCTGCAGATGTTCCTGCTCTTGATCCTCCTGAAGAATCTCACTGGCAAGATGATCACCTTCCTGGTTTCCCCAGGCCAAAGCATGATACCCTACATCTTTCACGAATGCCGCAGTCAGCATGCCAGCTGTTTCTTGGGGATCGATTCCTTCCCGCAGGATAAAGGCGTCCATTTCCCCTAGGGGATCGGGCTCGTTGTAAAACTTGTCCACTTGTCTGTTCATAAGCCGCTTGTGGCTGCCATAACCGCCGCCCCATGGCGACGAATTCAAAGTCTGCAAAGGATGGTCGCTAGAAATTAGCAAATAATCGCCATAGTTCGAATTCACAAGCTCCATATGTATTCCCCGAATAGGGATTTTCTTCGCAAGCGAGTTATTCGACTTATTCGTCATCTTCCGACTCGCCGTCAGGTTCGATCAAATCTTGGGGAAGCATATATTCAGGAGGTCTCTCATCGCCATACGGCTGATACACATAACTTCGTGCCAGCTTAACAACTCGGCGATTTTTTTTGCGGATCAAAACACTCTCATCATCCCAAGCAACAACAATGCCACGAACGTCATTCCTTGGACTAACGTCTCTTATCACACGCAGCAGCGTACTATCTATTCGGTACTGATCTAATTGTTCTTCCGATATCATTCATCTTACCTCCAACACACCAATTTTACTCTTCTAGCATACACCAATTCCTGTTTTCTTCAAACTTTACATAAATCGAATTTACTTGGGTTACCTTAATCAAGACGTGACCACGCTACGCAATCGTATTCGCATGGGAGGTTTACAGGTGGACAAAAAAACATATTACATCAACGTAGGCACGGGCGAAGTTCTGGAAGATAAAGCAGCGTTGAACTATGAATTTGAAATATCCGCAACAGAAGAGGAGCTTGATAAATTGCAAGAGCTCTTCGAGGAAACCGATAACTCTTCTCAAGGAAGCTACGCCACCTCTTGGCTGCCTTGGAAAGTATATTATTCCAATGAAGTGAATCAGGAGTATGACTATTACTTAACAGAAGTGTACAGAGCCATACACCAACTTGGTTCCGAGCAAACCAAACGTCATATAGAAAGTATGAATGTTTTAGAAAATGGAGTTTGAATCGGAATCCAAAAAAGAGACCAACGCATCCGAATGGATTCATTGGTCTCTTTTGTATATGGGGAAGAATTAGCTAACATGTTCCTTCGAATCATTCGTCTCAAACCAGAAATCAAGGACTTTGCTAGACATTACGCGTTTCTGAATATATTCCACTTGTGCCGCGGAAAATTGTTGTTCCCATTCTATTGTGAGCTCTGTGCAGAGTTTCACGATCGTTAACAACTCAGACCAAGCAACATAGCGTTTATACCAGAAAAATTGAGGGTGTTCGATCATATACGGATACAGGTCATCAAACTCTGTATGCTTACAGTCAAGCGCACGTTCAAAATGTGTTTTGGCTTCCCCAAGCTTTGTCATGAAATATTCAATGGAACCATTTTCGATACCCATAGATGTCAGCCTCCTCTCCTACCTAATTTTCATTATATAGGATAAATCGTTTTCAGGGAAGTCAAAGTCTAGATGTAAAATCAGTTAAAAGTGATCTGTCCATTCGCTAAGGAAGCAATACGAGCTAACGATTCCACCCGAATTCCGCGTTCACGAATTGAGTTTCCCCCGGCTTGGAAGGACTTCTCCACCGCGATGCCTACGCCTACAAGCTCGGCTTCGGCCTTCTCAATAATACGAATTAAGCCGCGGGCTGCATCCCCATTTGCAATAAAATCGTCAATTAACAAAACCCGCTCTCCTTTGTGGAGCAAATGGGAGGAAACCATAATATCCGTGACAATCCCCTTTGTAAAAGAAGGCACACGTTCACTATACGTATCCTGATCCATGGTCAATGTTTTTTTGCGGCGTGCAAAAATCATGGGTACTTCTAATTGTAAGGCTGTTGTGTATGCAATCGGAATGCCCGAAGATTCAACCGTTAATACCTTGTCCGGCTTTGTTTCTCTAAACAATCTAGCAAATTCTTTCCCCATCTCCATGATGAGCACAGGATCTACTTGATGATTAAGAATAGCATCCAGCTTAAGTACTTGATCCGATACAACGACACCGACCTCTAGAATTCGCTGTTTTAACAATTCCATGATAACTGCCCCCTCATCCTGTCTATTATGAGTAAGTTACCATATTGATGAAGTAGGTTTCAAGTCCCAATTTATGAATAACACACATTCGAAGTGAAACTTTTACGCTCCTAAGGGTGTCTATATTAGTATAGGGTTCAGCAATCATGAAATTCGTTCTAGAATTGCTCACATTTAGGCATCGAGATGCATTGAGATTAACAACCAGAAAGCAGTATGATTAGTAATGTTGTATTTGAATGACAAAGATTCGGCAGAAAGGAAGATGATGATGAACAACCTTATTAGACCTATCGTTCTTGGCTGCGTGCCAGTTGCAATTGCTTCATTGCTGGTTACAGGGTGTCAAGAGTCATCTGCTCCTTCCGTAAAGCCTACCATAGATCCGGTTACGCAATTTCAACAACAAAACCCGCCGCCGGTCAGCACACCACCTGCCCTCGTCGTCGTATCACCGACTGTGGCGCCAACCCCAGAAGACAGCGCGAAGCATGAAGCACAAGTTGCAGGGTCGTCCAAGAACGACTTCACCGAATTGCCGCAACCTCCTGCCTCAGTCAAGCCGACGACCAAACCGAAGGTGAAAGCAGAAGATGCGTATCAACAGGAAAAACCAACACTTATGGGTTTGAAGCTGGGAACGAGCAAAAATGCCGTACTGGATCGTTTTGGGAAAGCGAAGAAACAATTCGTGATGGATGAAGAAGAGGATCCGATCCAAGTCTACGACTTCATCGACTTTTCCGTAGGTTTCAACAAGAAGGATGCGCTTGAATTCGTGGATGTTCATTCCACTGAAATTGATCCAGGCCTGAGCGGCTTGCACCTCGGCCAGAAAGTCCAAGATGCGATAGACATCCTGGGCAAGCCGGATTCCAACTCCAAGTACGTGCTCTCCTACAAGTCACAGGGAACTTTACTCAAGCTGGATATTGATCCGAATGAGAACACGATCCAATCGATTAAGCTTTTTGCGGATCATTAGTTTTAAAAGATGGAAACAACCTAGCCCTGGGCTGGGTTGTTTTGCGTTTTTTACTGCTTGGCTTGGGCTGGAGTGGGCTTGGGGATGGCTGAGGAGAGGCTGATTTCGCGGCGCAGAGACGGCCTTTTTGGCGGTTTCAGCTGCTTTTTTGTGGGGCAGCTGGTGTTTTTACACTTGAGACTGCCTTTTTGGCAGGCTCAAGAAGGGTTGGCTGCTTGGGCGGCGCCGAGACGGCCTTTTTGGCGGTTTCAGTTGCTGATTTCGCGGCGCAGAGACTGCCTTTTTGGCCGTTTCAGCTCCCCCCTTTGCCCGGGTGCTGCTGCTTTTCCCCTTGAGCCAACCTTATTGCGTGGAGCAACAATCATCCAAGCAAAAAAGAGCATGACAGTTTTCATCAAGAAAACTGTCATGCTCTTTTTTACATCAAACAGCTCTCCGTTTCCGGAAACGGAAGTACAGCGCCAGCGCAACGACGGCGACGATCGCCAAGACGAACAGCGTTACTCCCATATATTTGTGAATCATATAGAACAAGCCATCCAGATTACTTCCAATGTAGTGGCCTAGCGTCAAGAAGGTTGTACACCATAGCAATGCGCCTGTGCCTGCATAGAGCATGTACTTATAGAACTTGACTCCGCTTACGCCGGATAGATAACAAGTGAAGTGCCGTACTCCCGGCACAAAGTACCCAAAAAAGACGGTCCAAAGCCCGTATTTATGAAACCAGCCCTCAGCTTGCTCAAGCCGCTTTGGGGTTAATTTGACCCACTTCCCATAACGATACAGAAACGGTTTCCCCACACGATGACCGATGAGATAGCTGACCACCATGCCTGTCATCGTTCCGGCATATATAACAATGAGTGTTGTTCCATAATCAAAAGGCCCCCCCGGTGCCGTCAATGAACCAACAAAAGCCATCAAAGTTTCATCTGGCACCGGTACCCCGATAATCCCTGCCGACAACAAAACATAGAGCGCAATATAGCCATAATGACCAATCAAATCATAAAGAGCTTCTTTCACAAAAGACACACCTCCGAACGATGCCGTCCTGTTCTGTTTTATTTTACCAAAAATAAAGGCTTGCCCCAAGTTCCAGTCATGCGCTTGTCTTCCCGAACATACCTTGTACTATACCAAACCAAAGAAAGCGGGGCAATAAATGCGAACAGGAACACAGATCGTCCGAGTTGCCTTTACCTATATCGGAACCGTAGTGGGAGCCGGATTCGCTTCAGGACAAGAGATTTTGCAGTTTTTTACACGCTATGGCTGGCTCGCTACACTGACAATTGCCTTATCCACCATGCTCTTCATATGGATCGGCATTAAGCTCATGCTGATGGCTCATGATTTGAAGGCAGCCTCATATGAAGATTTGAACCGGGTTTTGTTTGGCGATAGAATCGGCAACTGGATCAGCTTGTTTACGATGCTTGTCCTTTTCGGCATTACAACGGTTATGCTTGCTGGCGGCGGTACGTTGTTTGAGGAACAACTGCATCTATCCTATCAGACCGGACTGCTTGTAACGTTAGTCTTGGCTTACCTAGTCTTAGCCCGTGGCATAGGGGCCATTATGACCGTGAATTCGATTGTCGTCCCCATTATGCTTACGTTCAGCATCGTGATTGTCATCTATACGTGGCATTCTCCGGCTTCAGACAACTGGCTGCAGATCACAAGCGATGAACCCATAGGACAAATATGGTTCGCACCGTTTCTATACACAGCCTTTAACTTGGCAATGGCCCAAGCCGTACTAGTCCCAATGGGCTCCTCCATCCAAAAGCGCTCCGCTCTTTACTGGGGAGGACTGCTTGGCGGAGTAGGGATTGGACTCCTGCTTTTATCCGCACACTATGCGTTATCCGCTCAAATGCCAGGTATTGCCCAATATGAAATCCCGATGGGAAATATCATTAATCGACTGGGCGCTGTTCCGCAAATTGCTTATTTGCTCGTGATTTACGGGGAAATTTTCACAACATTTATAGCTGATGCCTACGGCTTGTCTTTACAGCTTCAGCAGCGTATAAAGCTAAAGCCTAAGATCTTGCTTCTCAGCATCCTTGCTTTAAGCTATTTCGTCAGTCAAATTGGGTTCAAAACACTGCTTTCCGCCCTTTACCCGATCTTTGGCTTAATTAGCATCATTTGGCTCGTCCTCATGATTTGGCGCAACCGTCATCGGGCGATGTAAGGCGCCTGCCTGTTTGAAACCCAGCACGATGACCAAACGGCCAATCAACAAAAGCATCCCCATCGCAGAAAGAATAATGCCTGTCAGCAAATATGAAAAATGAAACGTCGAAATCGCCGTCGGATCACGTAAAATAGCGAAAAGCTCTGCTAGCAGAAGCAGCAGTCCAACAATAAACAAACCAACAATCGTATAATCCATCAACGTCCATCTGGAAAAATACTTCACAGCAATTTCCACTTGGCTTACGGCTCTCGGCGAGGCCGCTTGCTGCTGCCATTGATGATAAACCAGCCAAGCGGTATACACGGCAACACCCGTTACAAAAAGGCCAAAAAATCCGCCAATAATGGCGAGTAGTAAATTCATCTAACTATCCCCCTTTTCATACTCGTCTCCCTGCTGCTAGCCATTGCGCAGCCCATACATGAGAATTAGCGTGAAGCTAAAGCAGAGTATCGGAAGCACGAATAAGATGGGAAACAACAGCCATTCTGGCAAGCTAAGCGCCGGCTTCCAAATCAGCTGCAAATGCTTGTCTTCGGCATTGTGGCTGCTAACTGCAGCATGATTGTCTTTGACGGACAAAGCATCGGCTGCCCCTTCATTCCAAGCAATTTTCCCTTTTTTCCAACCTACCTGATACGTGATTTCCCGATGTTCTTTCTTCTTATCGCTATCTGATTCCATTTGGATGCTGCCTCCAGCTTTCATGAAAGATTGATGAATCGATGCTCAGGGATCAATCGGGCTGCCGCTTCACGCACATGACCATGGCAGGTAAACAACAAGACTTGATGTCTGCGGCTTAAATCTGCCAGAACCCGCAAGCAGCTCTCCATCCGCACCTCGTCGAAGTTCACCAGGATGTCGTCCATCACCAGCGGTAATACGGCTTTGCCTGCATATTCCTCTACCAGTGCAAAACGCATAGATAAGTATAATTGCTCCGCTGTTCCCCGACTAAGCTGATTCGTTTCCACCGATTGCCCGTTCGCTCGGATCGCAACTAGACGTTGTTCCCCAAAGGGAGCTTTGACATGGGCAAAAGCGCCATTCGTCATTTGCGCAAAATAATCCGATGCCCTTAGCAGTACGCCAGGTTGGCGTTCTTGCTCGTACACCTCGCGAGCTTTCTTCATCAGTTGGGAAGCAAACACAGCAACCGCATATTGATCCACCTGCTGCCTTAGCGTGGCTCGGTAATCCTCAGCTTGCAGCAGCTTATCCGCCTGCTCGGAGCCTTGCTCCAGCTTCTCGATTTGACCAGCCAGCTTCCCCATAACTTCGCGCAATTCGTTCGTTTGCTGCAGGGTGTCGGCTAGCTGATTCTGAAGTGATTGTATATGCTCAACCATTTCTTCTTCGCCAGTCATCTCAAGAAGCTGTGTGTAACTCTCCAGCAATGACGCACCAAGCAGCGACTCCAGGGAGGAAACCAGCAGTTGCTGCTCTTCTGTCAGCTTTTTGCGTTCTTCCTGCTGCCTTTGATGCAGACGCAGCTCTTCCCCATCCAGTGCCGAAGCTTCCTGCAAAAGATGGGCCAGCCGATCCTGAATACGCTGCTCATTCGATTGGATTAGAAGCAGCTCTTCTTCGATTTCTAGAATAAGCTGTTCGAACTGTTTAAGATCAGTGAGCAGCTTCAACTGCTCCTGCTCCTGTTCTTTCCAACGTTTGAGCGCAAAAACAAAGTCCTTCCTTGCCGTCGCTGGCAGCTGGAGCCTTAACGCAACCTGCGTCTCGTATTGCTCCAGATTTGCAGTTAATGCCTCGAATTTAGAGGTCATTTTATGAAGCTGACGTAGACTCTCTTGCCCTTGCTCAATCGTCTGAACGCTCTCTATCGCTGCGTCAGGGGACAAGCTTCGGCTTAAGCCAAGTGAAAGGAGCAGTTGACTCCACTCCTTGCGCAGCTCAGAGGCTTCTGATTCTATATGTGCAAGAGCCGCTTTGCGCTGCTCTGCTTGCTGTTCTACGGCTTGTTTGCTTTCTCTCATATCCTGCAGCTTTTCCATCTTGCGAAGCTGTTCGCTGTAGTGGTGTTTGCTCTGCTCTGCTTCTCTCACCCAAGCATCTAATTGAGGCTGCAAAAGCGCGAGATCCACAACGGAGGAACGATCAGTCCTTTGCCCCAAATGTCCGGATGATGCGGCCGCTGCTTCTTGAAAGCCAGGCTGCCGCTGAAGGAAGTCTCGAACTTGCTCTTGCAGTCGAAGCTCCAATTCATGAAGCTCACGATCTGTTTCGTTCTGGCTTTCATCTCGCGCAGGAGTGCCTGCCATCGTTCGGGACGAACGATTCTCCGTCTGACGCTCGGACAGGAGGAGATAACAAGCTGCACCAGCAAAAACAAGAAAAACGCAAACTGCAAACAACAAATTTCCTTGCCATACCAACAAGGCAGGCACAAGCACGGCCACTACAGCAGTCAAAATCAGGATGCGCTGGCGAAGCTTTCGCGCACTCGTTTTCCCAGCTTTCGCGGCTTCCTCAAGGCTCAGCCGGAATTGATTCTGCACGGATTCACGCTCTCTCCGATGCTCCACATCTCGTACAAGCCATTGCCACTTGGCATAATCTCTAGACATCTGCTGCAGCACAGCCATGGGGTCAGCTCCGCCAAAACGAGAGGGAGCTGAGCGCAAATCTGACTCTATGCTCCCAATCAAATCTTGCGTACGTGCAAGCTGCTGTTCCTGACTTTCCAGTTCTGTCCTGACACGCAGATCATCCGCTCGGTACTTCTGAAATCGTTCTTTGTACGAACGAATTTGCTCGCGCAGGGAGATCGATACCGCGAAAGATGCCAAATCGAAGTCGGTTTCTTCCCCCTGCGCATCTATTTGCTTAAGCAGCCTGTCGATTTGCGCTTGCTGATGTTCCAGCTCCACGCGCAATTGATCCTGGCTGCGCTTCTGATCTTCGTACCCCGCTGTTTGCTCCAGTGCGTGATTCAGCTCCACTTGATGCTCAAGCAGGCTTGGCTGAATCTGGATGGCGCTTAGCTGGCTCTCCAAGCTTTGCTGCCGCAGGCGGAGCCGGGCGCGGTCCGCATGCACGCGCTCCAGCTCCGCCTCGAGCGCGTCCAGCCTCGCCGAGGCATGCTCGGGGAAGCTGGCCAGCGCGGGCAGCGCCGTAAGCTCCCGGCCGATCTGGCGCAAGCGGAGCCATCCGCTGCGCGCCTTGCCGGCCAGGCTGAGCTTCTGCTGCTCCGCGCGCAGCGTCTCCTGCTGCTGCTCCAGCGCAGCAATGCGCGCCTCCGCGGAGCGGCGCTCCGCCTGCAGCCGATCATAATCGGCTGCCTGATCCCGGCTGCGGCGCAGCGACTGCTCCAGACCCTCAAGCTCCTTCAGGAGACGGTTCATCTCCTGATTGCGCCCTCGGGGTCTGTAGAGGCCATCGGCCTGCGCCGTCAGCTTGCGCTCGGCCTCCATAATGGCCGAGCCGCTTACCCCAAGCCCAGCGCTATACAGATAGCCGCTGAGCTCGTCCGTCTGCAGGGTGCGCAGCTCCTGCAGCTCGGTTAAACCAAAAGCGAACAAGCTGCGGAAGAGGTCGGCCGATAGGCCGCCCAGCAGCGTGTTCAGCAGCTCCTCCCCCCCGGTGGTGCCATCACCGAGGGTGACCTTGACGAGCCCCGCAGAGGCTCGTTTGCCGCCTGCGGCGGACGCGTCGTAGCGTTCGACGCGAATGAGCTGGCCCTGCGCGTCGAGCAGGGTCAAGGCGCCGCCATGGGCGCCGCCGCCCAGCGGCTCGTAGCGTTCCGCGCGGTTCTGCCGCGTCGGAAAGCCGAACAGCACCGCACGCACGAAGCCCATGAGCGTGCTCTTGCCCGCTTCGTTCGCGCCGTAGAACAGCGCGAGCGGGCTGTCTGTGTCCAGCTGCTGCTGCCGCAAGCTGCCGAAACCATCCACCTGGATGGATACGATCCTCATCCAGGCCACCCCCCTTCCGCGGACAGGAGGTCCGCGGCAAGCTCTTCCGCAGCGCGCAGCCACTCGCGCAGCCGTTCAGGCTCCGCTGCCGCCGGGTCTCCGGCAGCCTGCGGCAAGCTTTGCAGCGCGGACAGTGCTTCGCGTGCAAAACCCTCCAACGCCGCGCTATCCGCTCTCAGCGCTGCCGAGTATCGCAGGAGGTCGCCCAGAAAGCTCTTCTCCTGCAGCATCGCTTCCAGATCGAGCTCACTTGCCGTTCGATCCTCGATCGATTCCACCCAGACGAAGCGGCTTCGCTCTTCTTCGTCCAAGCGCAGCTCGGCGGTCAACTCCTGAAGCGCACGCCCTTTGCGCAGCAGGCCGTGACTCGCGCCGCGGCCCTCCAGAACGAGACGGACGACGGCGTCTCTACCGTCCGCTTCAGAGCGTACCCGCTCAAGCCGCTCCCCAAGCTGGTCCTTCAATTCCTGCTCCGTCTGAATTCCCGCAATAGACAGCCGTTCCTGAAACCAGCGCACGCGATCAAGCGCATGGAAGGCTAGTTCCGCTCGTCCATCCTCAGACATCTCCACGATATAGCAGCCGCGTGGTCCTGTTTCCCGAATGCTGCGTCCTTGCAGATTGCCGGGATACACGATAGCTGGCTGCTCATGCAGCACATTCCTTGTATGAACATGACCTAATGCCCAGTAATGCATCCCTGCGGCCAGCAAATCTTGTTTGCTGCATGGAGCATAATTATCATGACCAGGATCTCCATCTACGTTCGTATGTAAAAGAGCAATTTGACAAGCATCCGCTTGACCTGCCTTAAAATATAAGGCTAAATTGTCGGTAACAGCTGCTGTGCGATACGAAATGCCATGAATCTGGGCGATTATTCCACGATCAGCTTTCTCCACGGTCATCGTCTCGACCTTATCGCACGCAAAAAAATGGACGCCTGCCGGCCAAACCAGCTTCGCGGCGCGTCCATCCTCCGGGTCATGATTACCATGAATAATGTAAGTCGGAATTCCCTGCCCGGCTAATTGCTCCAACGCTTTCTGAAAGCGAATCTGCGCACGCAGAGAACGGTCCGATAAATCGTAAACATCTCCACTAATGAGTACAAAATCTACCTGCTCTTGGATCGCTAAACCCACGAGTTCTTTGAGCGATTCGAACGTTGATTCCCGAATTCGCTCACGAACCCGTTCAGGCAGCGCCGACATGCCTTTGAACGGACTGTCCAGATGCAGGTCGGCGGCATGCATAAACCGCAGTCGTTTCATGTCTCTAACGCCTTTCTATTTCAGCTTTTGTCGTCTTCGTTCTCACTTGCTCGGCTAATGACAGGATAGCTCTCGTACACACTTTTCAGTTGACGAAGCACTCGGTTCAGCGAGTAGGTTTTCTTCGCCTTCTCCCAAGCCGTTCTGGCCAAATTGTACCGGAAAGTCGGATCAATAATGACCTTCTCCAGTGCATGACTGAGCGCCATCGCATCTCCAACCGGTACCAGCAATCCGTTATGCCCGTGCTCAATTTGCTCCGCGATTCCGCCTACATCCGTTCCGATCAACGCTAACCAGCAAAGCGCTGCTTCCGCAAAAACAGATCCGAAAGCCTCGGCACGCGAAGGCAATACGAATACATCAAAAAATGGCATGAACTCTTCCGGATGAAGCATATAGCCATAGAAGATTGTGTCTTCATAAATATTATGTTCAATCGCCAACTTCTCCAGCTCTTCGCGGCTAGGTCCATCCCCGATAATATGCAAAACGAAGGGATGACCACGCTTCTTCAGCTCTCCGCAGGCGATTAGCAGCGTATCCAAGCCTTTGGCAGGCACTAAGCGGCAAACCGTAATGAACTGCGCAACTTGATTTTCATGTGAAATCGGACGGAAACGCTTCTCATCGAATCCATTTGGGATTACCCCAATGCGTTCACTATCCTGTACATACTCCGACATGTACTGTTTAAATGAATTTGAAACCGTAATGATCTGATCTGCTTTAGCTTCCAGCTCCCCATAGATTTGGGTTAGGAATTGATGCTCGATCCCATTTTCTTGGATGCGGCCATTAAGAATGAGCTCTCTCTCAAAGCTGGAGTGGATCGTCAGGATGACGGGGGTATTCGGATAAATTTGCTTCATCGCCAGTGCTGCTATCGGGTGATGAGCATGAATAATGTCATAACTTTTTGAAATTCTAAGCTTCGTCCACCATACATAATCCTTATAGGTCTGAATGTATTTATCAACAATCGGGTTGCCGGCGTATTTCGTCCAATCGAAGGTGCTGAACGCCACTTCCTCCGTACCCTTGTTGCGAATTCGCTTAGGCAGCGAGAATAGTTCCATTTCCCAGCCTTTTTTATTAAATCGGTCCAATATATAGGGAACCATGGATGACACCCCACCCGGCTGTTCCGGGGGGAAAAACAATGCTTGCAATATGTTCATTGCATGAGCCCCTCTCCCAAATCCTTGAGCTTACCTTCTTATTGTAACTGGTGTTGATCGAATATAAAAGAGAACACCTTAGAGCTTTCAGAATCGATTCTATCCCTCTTTCTCTTTTTCCTTTATAATAGAGTCACTACTTGTCGAAAAATAGGAATTTTTGGGGGAAAGTATGAAAGTTGTTGATCTGCTATTCGGTGAATTAGCCTCATTATTATCGAATGCAATAGTATTTATCATCGTTGCACTGATGTTCGTCATCTCTCTTCGATTATTTCTGGATCGTCGCAAAAAAGGCTATATGTCAATGACCATTTCGCTTATCATAGTAGGATTCCACTACTTGCTTAAGATTTATTTTTCGCTCACGTCTGTTGACACAAGCTTAACCGCCTATGCGCTCTTAATGCTCAAAATGATTTCGTTCGTCCTGTTGAATTTAGGAATCTATCAATTATATAATCGAACGTTTCGCAAGCAATACATCTTCTTCTACGGCTTGATTATTATGGGGTTCGTCGTTTCTGTCCTTCATTTCAGCGTGCCTCAAATGTATAACGGGACAGCTCAGCAGGTCAGGCTGCTTCAGGATATCGGCTCCGAGCTTTACGTATTTGTCTTGATCTTTCTTTGCTTCTATATGATTCCTCCGTTTATTGGTCAACAAATGAAATATCAATCGGCACTGACCGTTTACTTTTTCATGCAATCGGATCATCTTGTCAACGTTTATATGTATGGCAATGCACAGCCTATTCTTACTGTTGCCGGGAATGTGCTGCCGATCCTTTTTTATTTTTTATTGTTTATGCTGCTGTTTGACCGTGTTGTTGAGCTTATGCAGGCGATTTACAATTCATCCATTACGGACGGGCTTACCCGACTATTTAATCGCAAATTTTTCTACACACGCGTTACCCAGCATGTTCAGCGGCATTTGCCTGTGTACATCTTGTTCAGTGACATTGATAACTTCAAGAAGCTCAATGATACGCAAGGCCATCAAATGGGTGATGATGTATTGAAGCAAGTCGCTCAAATCATGAAGGAAGAAGCCGAGGACTGTGGGATTGCCGGCCGTTATGGCGGCGAAGAAATGGTCGTTATGGTGACCGATCCCAGCGTCAAAATGGATGCTTTCGCCGAACGAGTACGCAGTCGCATCGAGAAAGAAACCATCGTTACTGCCAGCATCGGATACAGCAAATACAAAAACGGCCTAAGCGCGGAGGAACTCATCAAGCAAGCGGATGAAGCGATGTACAAAGCCAAGACGAGCGGTAAAAATAAGGTTGTTAAATATAGTTAAATGAACGGAACAGCCCCTTTTATAGCGGCTGTTCCGTTCATTTTTCTTTTCTTGACTATTTAGTCTGGAAAGATTAAGATAAATGGCGAAAGGAGGTATTCCGCACATGGCTAGGAGCAAAGAGTTCGATACGACGCTTGTCCTGCATAAGGCAATGGAAGTTTTCGGACATTATGGGTATGAAGGTACTTCTTTGCCGAACTTGCTGGAGGGACTTGGGATAGCTCGACAGAGTCTCTATGACACTTACGGCACGAAGAGAGATCTCTTTCATGCAGCCCTGAAACATTATGTGAATGAGAAAACCACGGCAGTCATTTCCTATCTGGAACGACCTGGTTCAGTAAAGACAGCCATATCTGATATTTTTCTTGAGGCTGTAGCCGTCCTTCAAGATGAGCTGCGCTGCAAGCAATGCTTTATTATGCTCAGTGCAATGGATCAAGTGCCGCACGATACAGAAATTGCTGAATTCTTCAAGCAAGACACCGCTCGTTTAGAGAAAGCATTCTATGAGGCATTGGTTAGGGCTAGACAGCAGAATGAACTGAGTGAGCGTCATGACAATTTGATGACTCTCGCCCGTTATTTGACCCATGCGAGATATGCCATAACCCAAGCTGCCAAGATGTCGTCAGATCCCCATGTTTTGGATGATATCGCCACAGTCATTCTGTCTACACTTGACGATTAATGGAGCGATAGAGGTGCTTCATTTCTTTTTTATCTTTTCCAGATCATTTGGTCTAAAATAAAACCATTTTGCCACTAAGCCATGAAGGCTTTCTTGTGGTCCTATTTTTACTATTTCTAGACTGTTTAGTCCAACAAAAAGAGGAGTTGTTGTTTCATGCATCAACGTACGTATAAAGGCTTGGCCTTGCTGCTTCTTGCTATTTCTCAATTTGTTTTGGCTCTTGATTACACCATTATTTTCGTCGCACTGCCTTCCCTTGCAGCTGACTTAGGCTTTTCTGCCAACCATTTGCAATGGGTTATCAGCGCCTTTTCCTTAGCTTACGGCGGATTCTTGCTTATTGGCGGCCGACTATCCGACTTATTGGGTAGAAGGCGCATGTTCATTATTGCCATGAGTCTCTTCGGGCTAGGTTCACTTCTCGGCGGTTTCGCTGAATCTCAGCTGCTGCTTATTATTGCGAGAGGCGTCCAAGGATTGGGAGGTGCGCTTCTTTCTCCAGCCACCTTATCTCTGATTATGTCCAATTTCGAAGAAGGTCAGGAACGTAACCGTGCACTTGGCGTATGGGCATCCATGGGCGGCGTTGGTTTGTCGGTCGGACTGCTTCTTGGCGGCATTCTGACGAGCTACATCGGCTGGGAAGCTACTTTTTTCGTCAATGTGCCCGTTGCTCTGCTTGTTGTGATTCTTTCGCCTATCGCACTTAATGAAAGTAAGACACCTGCACAGACACGTCATTATGATATTGCGGGCACCGTCTCCGTCACACTTGGCATGATTCTCATTGTTTATTATCTGATCCAATCTCCGGTCGCAGGCTGGTTAACGATGAAAACGATCATTCCCGGACTAATCGGTGTCGTTTCACTTCTCTTTTTTATTAAAATCGAGCAGCGCACACAGGAGCCTTTGATTCCCTTCCGACTCTTTCGTATTCGAAGCTTAACGGGTGCCGCGTTATTAGCTGCTTTATTTTCTGCTTCTTTTGGAACCTTATATTACTTCCTCACGATGTATACGCAGGATGTATTGCATTACTCCGCCATTCAATCAGGACTTAGCTTCCTGCCGCTGACCCTAAGTGCTTTCTTCGGTGCTAAGCTTATCAATAAAATGGTAAAAGCAGTTGGAATTGCCGGCACGATTGCCGTCGGCATGGGGCTTGGCGTCATTGGCTTTATGCTGCTCACCCAACTATCCGCATCGGGATCCGCTTGGGGGATTCTCCCAGGAATCGTTATCATCGGGATCGGTCAAGCATTCGTATTCACAACCATGTATATTGCAGCGAGCAGCGGCATCCAACCGAATGAACAAGGGGTTGCATCTGCTATTGTGTCAACTGGACAGCAGCTTGGCGGGGCCATTGGCTTAGCGGTCATTATGGCGATTATTTCTTCCAGTATGGGGACAAATGGGACGATGGAATCGATGACGGCCGCCGATTTAAATGTTGCTATTCACATGGCTTTCTTCCTTGATGCCGGAATTGCTTGCTTGGGCATTCTTGTTGCCTTTCTTGCACTTCGACACAAAAGCAGCATCGCCTGACTAGCCTCACCTATCTCTCTATCTCTCTATCTCTCATAGGCAAAATAACCAGAGCAATCCATAACATCATGGACTTCTCTGGTTATTTCGGTTCGTCATACAAGTGTGATAAACGATTATAAAAGAACGAAAAGCAAAGCAACAACAGCAGGAAGCCCTTGCACCAGCCAAATAGATCTCTTCGCCGTAGCCCCGCCATATAACGCAGCAATGATGACACAGATTAAGAAGAATATTTCAATGGAACGGCCGATAGCCGGTTCTGGGTGAACGATCCCCCAGATCAGTCCTGCAGCTAGAAAACCGTTGTACAAGCCTTGATTCGCAGCAAGCGACTTGGACCGCTCAGCTTGCTCCTTCGTTTGGCCGAAAGCTTTCAATCCACGCGGAGAGGTCCAGAGAAACATTTCCAGAATCAATATGTAAATATGCTCTACTGCTACAATGCCAACAAACACAGATGCCAACATGAATAATTCCTCCTTTCATACCTCCATCTTACATGAAAAAGGGCCGACTCAAAAGTAAAAAAACGACTTGAGCTCGGCCTTCGCTTTTTGTAACTATTCTCTTCTTGAAACCTGCAAATATACATCTTTTTGCGCTTGAAAGCAGCTCCCAACCGCGAATTCCTGCATTTCTGCATGCTTTTGAAGCCATTTCTGGATTTCAAGATCGAAAAGCTTAAAATGCCTGCATAATCGCAGGAATTCTAAGCTTTTTGCACGAATTCGTTGAAAAAGCCTGCACTATCGCAGGCTTTAGCATTTGTGATTGATATGCGCCTTGCACAGTGGAACCCTAGATCCCGCTGCACAATGTTCACTCTAGGTTTTGTTTTGGAAGCTTACTCATTGCCTTCCTGAACATGCTCCTTGCAGAATGCCTCGACGCTGGCAATCTCTTCATCTTCTAATTCAAAATCCAAATAGAGCTGCGTCGTTTTTTCATAAATCTCATATTTCAACAGGCCTGATTTCGCTTCTTCCACATTATAAATCACGCGAATGTAGAGCCCGCTTTCGGAATACAGCTCATCATCTTCCTCTACCTCAATGTCAATGAGAAACTCATATCGCTGGCCTGTCAAAATCTGAAATGGATCTTTCACCAATTCCACGGTATAACTTGTGATCGTAAACATCGTGTCACCCCTTTTTCATCTGCAGGCTTAAGTATACCTGATTCCAGAAAGAAGCGCACATGGTTCAGCTGATTATCCTTTGGTTTGCTCCGCCGCCAAGGGATCAATAGGCAATTGTTTGCCTTGTAGGACATCTCCCACACGCTCAATAACCACAACCGCCTGAGCTCTCGTCGTAGCCTCATCCGGCGCGAGGTTGCCACCGCTCAAGCCTTGCAGAATCCCCTTTTTAACAGCCTCGTTCATGACAAAACCCGGTTCCAGCGCCGTATTGTTTTTTTGCATTGCCGGGCTCACCGCTCGCAAAGCAACTGCGGCAATTTCTTGACGCGTAATAGGAAGATCCCATCCCTCGTGGAGATCACCTACTTGCAGGATGCCCGCCTTCAATAACGCATTGACATAGGGCTGGTACCAAGCCCCATTCACGTTGTCAGTAGAAACCGGCAGCTGCAGCGCGGAAACCGCCAGCTTGACGAATTCCCCTCTGGTGATAACACGCTCGGGTAGAAAGCTGCCATCGCTGTAACCGTTCACGATCCCTTTCTCAGCTGCTTGAGCAATCGCATCCTTCGCCCAGTGTCCCGCCAAGTCATTAAAGCTATCGGCAAAGCCCGTAACAAGTGTTGGCTGACTGCGATTCACGAGTTGATTATTACCAAGTTGTCCGGAGTAATTGCCTCCCCATGTCCAGATGGAACCATTGCTGTCTTTAATGACATTGTGATATCCACCTACGGCAGCTGCACTCGCTTTTACGATGCCTTTGATTTGTACGGGCTTGCTCTGATTCTTTTTGGAATCATCACCAAGTTGGCCGAACATATTTTGGCCCCAAGCCCACACTTTGCCGTCCGAATCTATCGCTAAGCTATGATAAGAACCTGCATAAACCGATTTAGCAGCTGGCAATGCCGCTACCTGAACTGGCTTTTTCTGACTTGTCGTTGTGCCGTCCCCGAGCTGGCCGAAGCCGTTGAAACCCCATGCCCAAACGGTGCCATCCTCTTTTAAAGCCAGTGCAAAGTTCTTGCCGGCCGACATGGCGATCACACCAGTCAAACCCGAAATTTCAACAGGCTGCTGCTTGCCGGCCAGCGTACCATCCCCCAGCTGTCCACTGGTATTGTCTCCCCAAGCCCAGATTTTTCCGGTATTTTCCAAGGCTAAATTAAAGTTCGAGCCTGCGGAAATCGCCACAATATGAGATAACTGCACAATTTGGTTAGTCGCAGCTGTCTTGTCATGACCTAATTGGCCATAGGTGTTATCTCCAAAGCTCCAAACTGAGCCATTATTCAAAAGCGCAATCGTATGGTTGCTTCCGGCACCCGCGGCAACTACGCCCTTCAAGGAATTCACTTGAACCGGCGAGGAACTTGAATTGGTTGTTCCATCCCCTAATTGACCCAAGAAATTTTGTCCCCATGTCCAGAGAGAACCATCCGCCTTAACCGCCACGGTATGAGCGTCTCCGGCATCAACAGCAACAATGTTATCCACATTCAGCACTTTCGGTGCAGGAGCAGCAGTACGAGTTCCATCGCCTAATTGACCAAATGAGTTGCTGCCCCAGCCGTATACGCGATTATTATGAATGACAAAAGTATCACTATCCCCAGCGGCCAAAGGCTGTGATTTCGGATCATGAATCATGACCGTTCCTTCGCCTGGCTGAAGAACCGGTGGATTTAACCAATTACGAACCAATGTCTGTATAGGAGAAGCTTGGTTATTTAAAGTCTCGTCTCCCAGTTGGCTGTAGCTGTTGCTGCCCCATGCCCATAAACTCTCATCCTTGCCGATCGCAAATGTAAAGTTGGAGCCGACTCCGATGTTGGTAATTTCGGGAAGTCCATTCACTTGGCTCGGGAACGTTTGATTCCATGTTCGACCATCGTAACCTGTTCCCACGCCTAATTGACCGGATGTATTGTCGCCCCACGTATAGACGCTGCCATCTTCCTTCAATGCTACGGCATGTGAATTCCCAGCCGTAATGCGAGTGACATGATCTAGCCCTATCACAAGAACAGGAAACTTGTGCTCATCCTGCATATTGGTCGTAATTGCACTATACATCGATGCTGGGTCTGAATTGATCAAGCCCCAAGTTAATACCGTTCCGTCATCCTTCAAAGCTAAGGAGAAGTCGAAGCCGGCCGCAATCTGCGTAATATGCCAGTTGGTGCTTGTCGCCATTATAGGCGTATTCAATCGGTTCTGATCATAGCCGTAGCCAAGCTCACCGAAGAAATTGTCGCCCCAAGCCCAAACAACACCATCTTGATCAATCGCCAAAGTATGGTAAGCACCGCTGGCAATGGATTTCACGGAAGCGATGTTGCCTTTTACTTGTACAGGCTTGCTTTGAGCCGTATTCGTGCCGTCTCCAAGCTGACCGTATGTGTTGTCTCCGAAGCTCCAGGCTGTTCCGTCGTCCTTGATCACAACCGAGTGGAAGTTGCCAGCCGAAATGGCCGAAACATGCGTGAGATCTGCGACCTGCACAGGAGCCAAACGATCCATCGTTGTCCCGTCTCCCAGCTGACCGAAGGTATTCTCGCCCCATGACCAGACCGTTCCATCCTTTTTCAAGGCTAGCGTATGTGCCTGACCGACGGCAATAGCCGTAATATCCGACAACCCGCTGATTTGTGAAGCTTGGTTGCGATTATTAAGTCCGGCGCCCAGCTTTCCGCGAAGATTGTTGCCCCACGTCCAAACCGTGCCGTCTTTTTTCAATATGACCGTAAAGCCCTTTCCGCCTTCAATTTGCTGAATAGCAGCGGACTGAATACCTGCCGTTCCGGCCGCAGGATTCACCGTTTCTCCTAAAGCCTTCCCGGGGTAAACCGAGAAAGCTGTCATTGAACTGAACAAAAGAAAGCCAAGCAGCCAGAAAGTAACATTGCGTTTCACTGTTTTCATGTTCCTTCTCCTTAGAGCTCTCCTGAGGAAAGCTATCTTCATAAACATCTACTGAGCATGTTTCGTACCATCATACACCTAGCTTTTACACGGAAGGTGTCGATGTTTGTTCCTGTAAAGCTGCAGGTTTGCGTTTGAATCTTCTTGCGATGCCATCCTTCCAACTATCCAGCAAGGTGTATACGACCGGAACCAGAACGAGTGTAATGAGTGTGGATAGGGTCAAGCCAAAAGCAACAACTGTCGCCATGGAAGCTTGTGTTTCTGCCCCATCCCCAAACCCGATGACCAGCGGCAGCATCGCAAGCACCGTAGTTGCCGTCGTCATTAGAATAGGGCGCAGGCGGATTTTACCAGCTTCCAGCAAAGCATCGAACAGCGGCATTCCTTTGGCACGCAGTTGATTCGTGTAATCAATTAAAACAATCGCATTATTAACGACGATCCCGATCAACATGATCATACCGATAATCGAGTTCATATTAATGGTCCGATGTGTGACTAGAAGACCTAGTATCGCACCAACGAAGGTTGGCGGCAGAGAGAACATGATGATGAAAGGGCCATACAACGATTCAAATTGGCTCGCCATAACCATGTATACCAAAGCAATGGACAGGAGCAAGATCAAGTACAAGCTCTTAAACGAATCGTTTTGACTGGTCTGTTGTCCTCCCAATGTAACTTGATAGCCATCCGGCGGCTGAATCGCGTCAATTTTTTGTTTGACTAAGGCGGAAACTTCGCCAACGGAAGCCCCAAAGACGGAAGCTTGAACCGTTGCTACCCGATTCTGATCTTGTCTGCGAATTTGCGCAGGACCCGTTCCGGGTTCCACCTTGGCAATAAGACTCACAGGCACAACGGTGCCGCCTGCTGTATTGATCGTGACATTATTGAAATTTTCCAGTTTATTCGTAAAATCATTCGGGTATTTAACAAGCACTGAAATTTGCGAGCTTGCTGTTTTGAACTGCGTAGCTACACTTCCCTGATAAGCTGTACGCAGCGCCGACATGACATCTCTTAATGAAACACCATAATGCGCGGCGGCATCGCGGTCAATCGTCAAATTAAATTGTGGAATCGAACGATCCAATGTGTTTTGCACGTTTCTGGTGCCATCCACAGAAGTGATTTCTTGAGCGACCAGATCCCCCAATTTCTGTAAAACGGCTAAATCCGGCCCGGATAAATTGACTTGAATATCGCCACCGCCGAAGTTTCCGCCACCGCCAAGGCCTGGCAGACGAACCCCTGCTGGAACGCTCACACCAATCTGTGCGCCGGCAAAGCCCGTAGTCAACGTTCTGATTTGTTCGGCCACTTGATCCGTCGTTTTCTTTCTTTCACTAAGCGGTTTCAGTCTAATTTGAATACTCCCTGTATTCGTCGCAGCGGACTGGAAGGCGCCGCCACCCGCAGACCCGACAGAGGTAAAGACAGAGTCAATCTCCGGTACATCCTTCAATCTGGTCTCAAGTGTTGTTGCGACCTGATTCGTCACGGCAAAGTCTGTACCCTGCGGCAGGTTAATATTTAAATTGACTTGCCCTTGATCTGTTTTGGGCGTTAATTCGCTGCCGACAAACCGTACCGAATACACACTGCCTGCAAAAAGAATCACAGTGATCGAAATAATAACCCAGCGGTGCAGCATAGACCATTTAAGCAGCCTGCCGTAGACGCCGGTGACACGTTCCATGCCTCGACCGAACCAGATCAAGGGATTGAAGGACCTACCGGCTGGAAGCTCTTCATCGACTTTCTTCCGCAAAATTTTGGCCGCTAGCATAGGCACGAGTGTCACAGCTGCAAACCATGCCGCGATGTGAGAAAAACAGACGACAAGCGCCATTGGCCAGAAAAATTGCTTTACTAAGCCACTGATGAAAGCGGTAGGCGCAAAAACAGCAATTTGCGCAAGCGCGGACGCCATAACCGCTGTGCCAACTTCGGCTGTCCCCACCTTGGCCGCTTCTTCCGGTGACAAGCCCTCATGCCTTTTGCGGAAAATGCTCTCTAGCACAACGACCGCGAAATCTACAAGCGAGCCTAAACCAAGCGCCAATCCGCCAAGCGTAATGGTATTTATGGTTTGATGACTGAAATACATCATACTAAATGTACTAATAATCGAGATCGGAATAACAACGCCGATAATCAGCGTGGCCCTGACGCTTCGCAAGAAAAACAACAAAATGATGACGGAGAAAACACCGCCAAGCAAAGTATGTTCAACAACAGTGCGCAAGGAATCGCGAATAAATTTGGCTGAATCATTCAAAACCGCAATATGCATGCCTTCTGGAAGCTTAGACTGTATCTCTTGAAGCGACTGCTGAATGTTGCTGGATACAGAAACCGTATTGCCATCGGATTGTTTCAGCACAGACAAACTGACACTGACTTCTCCGTCCTTGCGTGCTTCGAGCGTAACATCTTGATACGTGTCAATGATTTTGCCAAGCTCGCTGAGCGCAATCGTTTGTCCCCTGCCCAGTTGTACCTGAACCTTACCAATGTCAGCAATGGATTTGAAATCTCCATCTATGTGCAAAGGCACCAGTTGACTGCCTTTATTGACAAGTCCGGCATCTGTCGATGAATTATCATTCCCCAGAGCTGATACCAGCGTGCTGAATGAAATATTGTATTGCTGCAAACGGCTTGGTTCAACAAGAATTTGAATTTGTCTAACACGCCCGCCGGTAACACCGACGGATGCAACGCCATCCGAACGCTGAACATCCGGACTCACAATATTGTCAGCAATATCGCGTAAGGTTACCAGATCCGTTTTGCCATACAAGGCTAATGTCATAATTGGCGTACTGTTCGGGTCAACACGCGATACAACCGGCGCATCCGCATCGGAAGGAAGCTGCCTTCGAACACGGTCCAGCTTGTCTCGCATCGTTAATGTCGCCTGATCAATATTGGTTCCATAATTAAACTGCAGCGTCACGTTGCTCGATCCCGTTCGAGAGTTAGATGAAATACTCGTTACGCCCGTAACCGTAGCCATCGCGTTCTCAATCGGCTTCGTAATTTGCTGTTCAATTTGCCCAGGAGAAGCACCGCTCCAAGACACCGATACCGTAGCCGAAGGGATTTCTAGGTTTGGATAAAGATCCACTGGCAAGAGCGGAACCGCAATGGATCCCACAATCACGAGTGCGATCATGATCATTAGAATAGTGACAGGACGATGAACGGAGAAATTAGCTAATTTCACTGTCCAGCCCCCGCTTTCGAATCCGTGCTAGAACTGCTCGGCTTGGGACTCGCTGCGTCCCCTGCCTTGCCTTGCGAGCCTTGACCGCTCTGACCTCCTTGGCCGCCAGCTCGACCTTGCCCTTGGCCGCCTCCCTGTCCGCTTTGACCGGTTTGACCGCCAGATTTGCCTTGACCGCCCTGGCTGCTTTGACCTCCTTGACCTCCTTGGCCGCCATTTCGGCTCTGGCCTGCCCCTTGTCCTGGTTGATTAATCTGAACAGGAACATTATCCGATAGCAGCTCTTGTCCTTTGACGACTAGCTCGTCTCCGACTTGAAGTCCGCTCGTAATTTCAAAAGATGAGCTTGTCATTACGCCTACTTTAACCAGCACTTTGGAAGCTTTGCCATCTTTGACGATGTACACAGCATTTCCGCTTGGCTGACTCAATACAGCATCAGCTGGCACTACGATGGATTGCTTGCCTTCGCTTTTGAGCGAGGATTCCGCAAACATGCCCGGAAGGACCTCATGATTACCATCATTTATCTTAATATCGACCAAAAATGATTTGGAAGTAGGGTCCATCGTTGGATGAATGGCATACACGGTCCCGTCAAAGGATTTATTCAATGTCGGGATTTTGACTGCCATGGATAAGCCCGTCTTAATTTTGCCGATGGACGCCTCCGATATGTTCACGGTTGCCAATACCGGGTCGACTGAAGCTATCGACATGACGGCGGATTGGCCCGTATTCTGCCCGACAGGAACGAGGATGGCACTGACAATCCCCTCGACGGGACTCGTCAACACACCGTCCTCAAGCTGCTCGCTCAGAATTTTCAATTTGGTTTGAGATTGCTGAAGCTGCGCTGCACTTACTTGCAGGGCATCCGTAGACTGTGCTGTTTTTAGCGCTTGCTTGGATTGCTCCAAAGTAGCTTCCGCACTGTTTTTGCTAATATCTTGTGCTGATTGGGACTGCGCAAGCTGTGTGCGACTGAGATCTAGCTGAGCCGCTGATGTCGCCTGTGTATTCGCCAGTGCCAAAAGCGCAGAGTTTAGACTCTCTTGAGCAACTTGAACAGCTTGGGAGCTTTGAGCTGTTAACAAAGCATTCTGCAAGCTAGTCAAGGATTGCTGAGCGGTTTGCGTATCCTTATATTGAGATTGCTGGGCTTGCTGCAAGGCCAATTGGGTAGTTTGCAACTTCGCGAAAGCACTGTCGATGTCTTTCCCAGATTGAGCTGCTGTATTATAAGCAGCTACAGCCTGCTGTACGTTTAATTGATATGTATCTATATTGTTATTCTGAGTTGTTAATAAACTATCCAGCTGCGAGTTCAAATTCGTTTGGGCAACGGTTACCGCAGTCGCCGCATCGGCTTGGGCCTTGGTGAATCCCACTTGAGCCGAAGAAACCCCTTGTTTCGCAGTTTCAACCGCATTTTGCTGCGTCGTAATGGCATTATTAAGCTGAGTTTGAGCTAGAGCTACCGCATTTTTCTGATCATTAATCGTTTTCTCATAAGCAGCTTGTTGAACCGCAAGTGCTTTCTGAGCAGAAGCCAGACTATTGGCTTGATCATTGATAACCTTGTTGTATTGGACTTGACTTAAAGCAACTTCACTTTTGGTTTGCTCGACGGATTGTTGCAGCGTTGTTGTGTCGATATGCGCCAAAGCTTGACCGACCTTCACCTTTTCCCCAACCGTCACATCCAGGGCAGTCATTCGACCATTGACCTTCGAGGACAGATTCGTTGTGAATGCAGGTGTTATTGCGCCAGTAAAGATTTGTCCGCCACCGATATCCGACAACTTAACGGCTTGTGTTTCGACGGTCATTTGACGTGTGCCTGATCGACCGCTTGCCCCCGGTTTGGGGGTGCTTGCCGGCGTACTGCAGCCCGCAATAGAGACGGTTATCGCAGTTACAACTGCGATGATTGCTGTGCTTTTGAGTGAACTGTACTTCCTCATGGGATGGAAACCTCCGTCTACTTCTTTTCATTTGGGCAAAAGCTCTCTTCCAACTTACTTGACATTGATGATAGATGTATGATCAACATGTAAAAAAATTGTAAAAATCGCAAAATTCTCAGTTGCTATAGGAGAAAAGACCTGTTCATTCGACATTTTGCGCAAGGTTTTTTTCAACCTCTAAACTCTTAATCTAGGGACCTTCTTCTTTCTATAAGAGACTAGGAAACACGAACTAATTTTAGGTATAATTATGCATTTTCTGATATTTTTGAAATTTTATAACAAACTGGAAAATTATATCCGATAATCAAGACATATCTACTTGCAAAGGAGATTGATCTGCCCAAGCGAATTCAAGCCAGATGAATAGAGGCTCATTCCTCGAAGGAATGTACAGTATTCCGCTCGGCAAAAAATGGCCTTTATCATAAAAAAATCTAAGGAGGAATTTATGATGAACTCAACCGTATCAAAAGGAAGGAAACATGGGATGCGGCTTCTGGCTGCGGCGCTGCTTACCGCATCAAGCTTGGAGGCATTTCCCGAGAGAACGTTCGCTGCCGACGATTACTCCAAGACGGAATCCTTTGAGGCTCCTGCGCTGCCTTCGACCTGGAGCGTGGAGAACGGCGGCACTACGGCGCTGTCCAGCAAACATTACAAACACGGAAGTCAGTCCATGCAGTGGACGTGGTCGAATGGTTCCAAGCTGCGCGACACGCAGCCTGCCAATCTAGCCGCAGCGAACGTCAAATCCGGCGGCATGAAACTATGGATTTACAACGAGAATCCTGTTCAAGATCAAGTGACATTCAATTTCGGCAAAACGGCCGAAATTAACAGCGGCATCTTTCACTACACCTTCAAAATGAATCTGAATTTTAAGGGATGGCGGGCCGTCTGGGTCAAGTTCAGAGAAGAAGGCAGGAATCCGGCCTATACGCAAAATCCGAACGAAGCGCTTGAGACGATGCAGATCGTTCCGCCCGCTTCGGTGCCGTCGGGGAGTCTTTACTTCGACAATCTGGAATTTTCGGCTTCTATGGTTCAGAGAAGGTCGGCTGATTATCAGATGCCTAAGCCAGGCATTAACGTTGGCGGCGGCACATGGGATAATGTCTACTACTACAGCCAACAGCAGCCAACGATGCCGCTGCCATCGACCATTACGTAGCAGGATATCGATGCATTCAATACGATCTCAACCAAATATGAGAAGTGGGTTTACGGCGATGCGCTCCAGTATGCGAACTTGAGCGGGCCTTTGAAAATGCGTTATGACGGCCTCCAAAATTTCATTCGCAATGGACTTGCCGCTTACAATGCGCTGCATATCGTCAGACACCCAGGAGGCGCCATTACTGGAGAAGCGCTGTACGCCAACGCAGACCCGCATTCGCCCAAATTTGGCGACAATGTCAGCAAAACCGTGCTGCTGCCGCTCGTCTTCGATTACAAGATCAATGGCAATGCAGCAAGCAAACAAAAAGTGCTCGATGTACTCGATTATATGAACGACCAAGGGTGGGCTGAAGGCAGTTCGATTGGCACACAGGATCATGAAGCGAACAACAACAGCGGGTATTTCCATACGATTTATCTCATGCGCAATGAGCTGAAGGCGGCAGGGATCTTCAATCGAGAACTGAACACGATCTTCTGGTACGCCAATTTCGGCAAAACGTTCGACAACTCCGTCTATGTGGAGACGACAGCGGACGAAATGCGAACAAAATTCATGTACGATCTGCTTTATGTTCTGGGCATGGATAATACGCCGAAGAAGGTTCAGTACATGACTGGCCTCGTCGGCTTGTATGAGCAAGCGCTCCAAATTGCGCCTGGACTCGCTGATACGATCAAGCCTGACGGGACGCTTTTCCATCATCAAGGAGTGTACTTGAATGCATATGGCGATCATGCGATACACAACACGGCCTTGATCGCTTACTTCCTGAGCGGAACTCCTTATGCCCTGTCCGACAGCGTATTCAATAATATCAAAAAAGCACTGCTCACACTGGAGCTGGCCTCCAATAAATATGCCATGCCTGTCGGTGCGACCGGACGTTTCCCCGCAGCAACAAGCCCGCTTACGAGCCTACAGGGATACGCCTATCTAGCTATGGCCACAACTCCAATAGACACGGAACTCGCCTCGACTTTCATGAGACTGTGGGACCCGCAATCCAAAGTACTGCAAGGCCTTTTCCGACAATCCGACTCGTACGGCGTTGAGTATCTGGATACGCTCGGCGGTCTGCAGCTCGCAGACAACCTGGCGAAGGCAGGTTTCGCTGCGAAGGCAAATCCGCAAGGGTACTGGGTCATGCCGTACGGCGCAATGGCCGTTAACCGAATTAATGACCGTCTAGTCGGAATTAAAGGTTGGAGCTACTATGCCTGGGACTTCGAAGCCTCTGACAATCAAAATATATACGGCCGATATCAAAATTATGGCAATATGCAAATTCTACAGAATGGACTGACGTCTGGAATTATCGAAAGCGGGATAAATGTAGAAAACGGATGGGATTGGAACCGCTGGCCAGGTACGACGGTGCAGCACTTGTCACTGGCTGAACTTGCTTCGACTAACGGTCCGATGAACTCTTATTCGGACAGCAAATTCGTAGGAGGCGTTTCGTCTCAAAACAAATATGGCGTTTTCGCCATGAAACTGCATGATACCGTCTATGATCCCAGCTTCCGCGCGAACAAATCGGCCTTCTTTTTTGGCGATAAAATTGTCAGCTTAGGCTCGGATATTCAAAATATGGATTCCGCGCACAATACAGAAACCACCTTGTTCCAATCCTACATGCCTAGCACCTCAATGCCATTTTGGTTCAATTCAACAACCTCCGTAGTCAGCGCGACGTATACGAGTACGATCACGAGTCCAACCCCGGCTTGGATCGTCGATCCTTACGGCAATGGCTATGTGCTGCCGAATGCGGCCGGCACTGTGATCACGCGCGGGGGGCAAAATTCCAAGAACAACGCGGGCACTAAAAATACGTCTGGCAATTACACGACCGCCTATATCAATCATGGTTCTGCACCGGCATCGGCCGGCTACGAGTATGCCATCAAAGTAGGGGCAGGCCCACAGGGGACGGCCAATTTCGCGAACAACATGCAATACACTGTTCTGCAAAAAAACAGCAATGCTCATATTGTTAAAAACACGGAGCCGGGCAAGGAGATTACCGGTTACGCCATATTTAACAGCAGTGTGCCGGTCAACCAGGGATTGATTCTAAGCAGCAGCGATCCGATCATCGCGATGGTTCAGTCCATTAGCGCGAACGAAGCCATGCTGAGCGTGGCCGATCCCGATCTGCGGATTGCCGCAGAACTGAGTCCGAGCGCCATGAAAAAGGACACGCTCCTATTAAACGGCAAATGGCGTTTGAAAGCCGCCAGCAGCGAAGCGCGCGTGATCAGCACAAGCGGGACGACGACGACCGTAGAATTTGACACCGTACATGGCAAGTCGATTGACATCACACTAGTGAAATAAGGGCGCACAACCCAAAAAAACTATCCAGCAGCTGGATAGTTTTTCGTTTATTTACTTTCTAACAGCCTTTTAATCGCCTCTAAGTCTTCCTTCACTTCTTTCCTAAATACAGCAAAATCATCTTCCAGTCTATGCAAATGTCCTTGGATATCTCCAATTTCTTGCTCTGCTTTGTAATTAATGGCAAAGTCCACCATCGTCTCTTTTTTATCTCTAGTCGCTTGTCTATTTTGACTCATCATGATGATCGGAGCTTGAAAGCCGGCAAGAAAGGATAAGACCAAATTCAACAGTATAAAAGGAGACTCATCGAAATGTATCATTTTCGTAAAAGAAAGAGAATTAATAATAATCCACAAAGCAAGAACGCAAAAAAAGAGATTAATGAATTTCCAACTGCCGCCAAAAGAAGCTATCTTATCGGCAAGTTTATCTGACCATTTGGTCGACCGTGCGTATTCCTCATTCAATTGCTGGTGAATATGACTTTCAAATTCATCTACTAAACGATTTACCCGAGCACCATACTCATTTAAATCATGAACAGCACTCGCTTGTCCCTTAGAATCTTGTGACATTGCCCAGCCCCTTTTGTTTATTCGCCATTTTCGCTTAGTATTTAAGTATCATTTTAGTTCCGTCATGCACCATGTTTATACATCTTCTTACCATTTCCTCTTGAAAAATGCAACTTCTTTTTACTCGTATCCCTTTAGGACTGAGTCTCTACCTACCCTATCTACTTTGGTTTTCACCAGCAGCAGCGTTGCCGCGCCTCCAAGAAAGTCCCCACAGGAACACCGAAAAAAAGAAGTCTCCTATTTATTGAATAGGAAACCCCTTTAATGGTTGAATGAACTTACAATAACTCAATTTTGAACAAGTCCTCCAGATCTTTGCCTAGCAAGTCACTCAGTTTTTTGGCAGTTGCCGGCCCTACAGATTTAATTGATCTTTCAAGTAAGCTGACATAAGCATGGCTTAATCCCGAATGCTTCGCCAGCTCTCTTTGGGAATATCCCTTTATAACTCTTGCTTTAACGAATTCATCGGTTTTGGCCATTATTTTCATACCCCTACTCCCTTTTCCTTCATGTGTAAAACAGCAAATTCAATGTGATGTGGTGGTCTCATCACTATCACGTTCTCATTCTGTTCCCCTTGCAACCATTATACCATTATTTTTTACTAATGCAACCATATTTGTTTACCTTAGTAATCAAAGTTAAGAGTTTGAGAATTTCTGGATTCCTTGTGAATAGCGAAATTTACGCCCCTCATTGCTAAAACATCCCCTAATCCAGATCATTTAACTTGCTCAGCAGAAGCCTCACCTTGGAATCCGTATCCGAATCTTGAGCCGGTGTGTACACACTGCATCTTAAATCTGTTCGCCCCTGCACTTGAAGCGTCGTCAAATCGAACAGCATTTTTCCTACTTTGGCATGGCGGAATTCAATGAATACCTCCGGTGCTGAGCTAACGTCGCTTTGGTCCCAGAACGTACGAAAATCTTTGTTTTGCTCACTTATCTTCTCGATAAACTCGCTGTACCAGTTATCGGCTACATATTGTCCGTAATAAGAGCGAAACATAGCAAGGAAACCTTTAACAAAATCACTCCAGTTCACTGCCAACGTCTTTAATTCTTTTCTTGTGAACAACAGCCAGATCATATTCCTTTGTTCGGGAGGAATAAGGGCAAAGTCGAGGAATATCGCTGCTGCCGCTTGATTCCATCCGACAATGTTGCATCTGCGATCCGAAATAATCGTGGGACAATCATGCAGCTCGTTCAGAATCCTGCTGAGTGCTGGGCTAATGGTTGGGGGCTTATCTTCAAAGGTGGTTGGTGCCGGCTGCTCAAGAGCGAGCATAAAAAGATACTGACGCTCATCTTCATTCAGCTGCAAAGCCAGTGCAATACGATCCAATACTTGGACCGACATCTTAATTTCCCTGCCCTGCTCCAACCAGGTATACCAGGTTGTAGAGACCCCGGCTATTGCGGCCACTTCTTCCCGGCGCAGGCCGGGAGTTCGTCTGCGCCCTCCACTCAGGATGCCCGCTTCACTAGGCTGAATTCTCGCTCGATGGGCTGTCAGAAACCCAGATAAGGCTTGAAGCCGTTCCTTGGCATTCATCGTTTTCCTCCTTGGACATGAATCATAGCAGTCATTATACCAGTATAAACCATAACTTGTAATAGGATAACATATGTGACAATCTAATAGCATAACACGTAAGGAGGAACACGAAATGAAACGAGTCGTTATTACAGGCATGGGTGTTATTACACCGATAGGCAATGATGTAGATACTTTCTGGAGCAATCTGACAAATGGCAAATCAGGCATCTCCAAAATCGACCATATGGATGTTTCCGCTTATAAAACAGACTTTGCAGGCGTTGTCCGAGATTTTGATGCCGAGGCCGCTGTCGGGCGGCGGGATGTGCGTCGAATGGATCGTTACTGCCAATTCGCCGTGGCCGCGGCCAAGCAAGCCTTAGACGATGCAGGTTTGGTCATTGATGCAAGCAATGAGGAACGTGTCGGCGTCTATATCGGTTCGGGAATTGGCGGGATTCAGACGATTCTGGACAATTACCGCACGCTGCTTAACCGTGGGCCAAGCCGTGTCAGCCCCACGGTGGTGCCGATGATGATCGCTAATATGGCCGCAGCGCAGGTCAGCATTTTGTATGGGGCGAAGGGCCCGACTCTCGCTCCAGTTACGGCTTGCGCCACCGGCAATAATGCGATTGGCGAAGCCTTTAAGCTGATCCAGCGCGGAGGCGCAGACGCCGTCATTGCCGGCGGCGCCGAAGCGACGGTCACCGACCTAGCGCTGGCCGGCTTCGGCAACGCGACGGCGCTGTCGACGCGCTGTGACGCGCCGGAGCAGGCGAGCCGCCCGTTCGACGCGCAGCGGGACGGCTTCGTCTCCGCCGAAGGAGCCGGCGTGCTCGTGCTCGAGTCGCTCGAGCATGCCGAGCGGCGAGGAGCCAAAATCCATGCCGAAGTCGTCGGCTATGGTTCTACCTCGGACGCCTACCACATCGTGGCGACGGATCCAACAGGCGCGGGGGCGTTCCGAGCCATGCGCGATGCTGTCTCGGACGCCGGGATTGCGGCGGAGGAGATCAACACGATCAACGCGCATGCGACGAGCACGATCGCTGGCGATCTCTCGGAGACGCTGGCCATCAAGCAGCTGCTTGGCAGCGCTGCCTACCAGGTGCCCATCTCGGCCAATAAGTCGATGCTTGGCCATATGCTTGGCGCAGCCGGGGGGGTTGAGGCCGTAGCGCTGATCAGAACTCTGCAGGACAACTTGATCCCGCCTACGATCAATTTGGAAAATCCGGATCCTGTATGCGATTTGGATTATGTGCCGCTTGTTGCAAGACGAGCTTCACTTCAATACGGCTTATCCAGCTCATTTGGATTCGGCGGTCATAACGCCGTGCTTATTTTCAAAAAATACGAATAAAAGACATGAAATTTTCTCCCCTCCTAATTGTAATTACTTTAGTAAACTGTTACTATTAAATTGTTTACTAATGTTTACTTTTGTTGTGAGGGTGAGAATCCATGTATTTCTACGATAAATTAAAAGATATGCGCAAATTAAAAGGGTTCACGATACGCGAGCTTGCTGATCGTTCAGGGGTTTCCGCAGCCTATATCTCGCAGCTGGAGAACGGGAATCGCGGTATCCCCTCTCCCGAAGTGTTAATGAAGCTGTCCGAGGGACTCAACACTTCCTATTCCGAGCTTATGGACATTGCCGGCTATCTGGAATCTTCGCCATCCACCGAAAATTTCCAAAGCAATCCCGTCAATTTGCGGCGTTTTCTCCGGGATAACGAGCTCATGTTCGATGGTGTGCTGCTTACCGATGATGACAAAGAATGGGTTGAACGTATGCTGACTGTCCTTTTCTGGAAAGAGCGGCAATCTGCGAGAAGTGATAAGCAGTAAACGATTGAAGCAATTGGCAGTGAACATGATAAACCTGCAAATATGCATCTTTTATCCCCTGAAAACGACACTTTCAAGAAAATTCCTGCGATTCTGCATGCTTTTGGCGACTTTTCTTCATTTCTGGAGGAAAAAGCTTAAAATGCCTGCATTTTTGCAGGCATTTTCATTTTCCGCGCGATTTCACCAAAAATTCCTGCACAATCGCAGGTTTTTCATCCCTCTGAGACTTCAGACTACCCTCTTTCCGCATAAGTCCAAATCACGCAAACTAATATCCAAGCCAGTCAACGCCGAACTCTCTATACTCTTTACACTCATTACACAATTTACACAATAATCCAAATAAACATCATCCACTGCTCGAGTTCAAACAAACTAAAATAACCTCCAACCCCACGCTAACGCGGAGTAGAAGGTTATCCTTTGTCTTATCCCTTGCCAATTTCATTTGACAAAACCATTCCGAATTATGCTGATCATCATTTCCGCATTCGGGTAGTTTGCTTCTTCGTACTGCTTGACGACCTCTTCAACGGGATAGGAAATGCGCTCGATGGAAGTGCTGAGATTCCCTCGCTGAATGTCAATGATCACATAAGCGGCTTTGGGCAGCCCATCAAATGGAAGTCCGACACTTCCCACATTGATTAGTGTTTTACCGTCCAAATAGCGAATGTAAGGCCTGTGAATATGCGCATAAATGTAGACATCAGCTTCTGAGCCGGACATCAGCTTGGTTTTCAGGACTTCATCGCCTGCGCCTGGCAGCACGATCTCGAATAGGCTGTCTGGCGTTGCATGAAAGGCATGAATGTTAAAGCCTTCAATTTCCAATTTCAACTCGGTGGGCAAATCTTCCAAATAGGCGATGTCTGCTGAGTCCAGCTGAGCTGCCGTCCATTCCCGTTCTTGCCTCATCATCGCAATAGCCTGTTCAGGAACTTCTCCTTGATTCACGCCGCGAATCACCCATTCATCGGCATTGCCTTTAATCACCTGCGTCTGCAAGGAACGAATCAAGGCAAGGGATCGTTTCGGATTTGGCCCGCGGTAGCATAAATCTCCAAGCACATAAATCTGATCAATCTGCTTCTGGGTGATATCCGCCAATACCGCTTCAAGCGCCAGTGAGTTCCCATGGATGTCCGATATAAAAGCTATTCTCACGCCTAATCCCCCTGATTCCGACTATTTCTTGATTGGATAATCAATCACGATCACATTGTCAACCAACCCATCAATGGATTTCACGAACTGCTGATGCAACGGATGCGGGCCATATTGCCGCAATGACTCTTGATCTTGAAACGTCACGCGAAGACCGATGGAATATCCCTGAATGTGGTCCGTTTCTTCGGTTTCATTGCTGCCCGCTGTGATCTCAACGATGCCGGGAATTTGCTGCTTGAAAGCTAACAAGGTTTCGATCAACTCTTGCTCTTTCTGTGCGTCTAATGGCTGCTTAAATTTAAATGAGACCAAATGTTCAAACATCCTGGTTTATCCCCTTTTCACTCATTTTAGAATTCCAAACTTTGTCCTGGTTCCATAACTTGTCCCTTGATGCCCTCAGAAGATAGGCTTTGTACAAAAGCATGAGGGTCCTGCTCAATAATCGGGAATGTATCATAATGCATGGGAATAACCATTTTGGCTTGCAGAAAACGGGCAGCGATAACAGCATCGCTAGGCCCCATGGTGAAGTTATCGCCAATCGGCAGGAACGCCAAATCAATGTTATGTAAGTTGCCGATGAGCTGCATATCCCCAAAAAGCCCTGTGTCCCCGGCGTGATAAATCGTTTTGCCCTCCGCTTGGATTAGAAAACCGCTGGCCATTCCGGCATAAATGCTTTCTTGCGTGCCCGGCGGGTTATAGGAAGAATCGTGCAGGGCGGGTGTCATTTTTATTTTACCAAAAGGAAACTCAAACGAACCTCCGATACCCATCGGATGTGTTTTGGCCCCTTGAAAAGCCAGATATCGGCAAAGATCATTCGGAGCGATAATTGTAGCTTGATTACGTTCAGCAATCTCTAAAGAATCACCCAGATGGTCATTATGACCATGCGTGACCAGAATATAGCTTACCTTGATGTCTTCCGGCTTCACAATCGCCTTAGGATTATGACGCAAGAATGGATCTATGATGATCGCATGCTCTTTGAATCGAATCTCTATACAGCTTTGGCCATGAAAAGTAAGGTTCATCTCCGTATGCCTCCGTCTTTCATCATTTTTTTGGTTGTCTTGCTTCTTCATCATCTATTTTAACATATTTTATTTGCCAAATTAAAAAGTCATCTTTATACTATACATAGATATACGATGCATAGATAATCTATATATTTAAACAAAGGAGCCTCCCTCGCATGAAAATCAATAAGGAACTTATGAAAGGAAGTACTGTCATTCTCATTCTGACGCTCTTGAACCGCAAGGACATGTATGGCTACGAGATGACCAAAGAGATGGAGACGCATACGGATGGGGTTTTCACCCTTAAGGAAGGCACTTTGTATCCCATTCTTCATACACTTGAATCAGAGAAATACGTCGAAGCGTACTGGGACGAAAAAGAGGGGCGCAAACGGAAGTATTATCGCATCACGAAGAGCGGCAAGGCCGAACTTGGTCTGAAGAAGGAAGAATGGCAGCTTTTCCGCAGCACCGTTGAACGCGTGATTGGCGAGGGAGGCGTATGATGCAGCTCAAATATGAGGAAAACATCCGCGAGTTTTTGAAGCAAGTCCTCTCGCATATCCGGGCTAAAGAAGTTCATCGCGAGGTGCGAATGGAGCTTGAAAGTCACTTGCAAGATATCATTGAGGAGAAATTAAGCAAAGGGATTGCGCTGAACACGGCCATTCAAGAAGCCATCAGCCAGATGGGAGCTCCTGAATTGATAGGCGCACAGTTTCACAAGGTGCATCGGCCTCGGACCGATTGGAAGCTGCTTGCCCTTATGGCTGTGTTTATGCTGTTTGGCCTTCTCGCCGTTTTTGCCGCTCAAGTCTCGCTCAGCGAACGAATACCCTTTAATCAGATTGGTATGAAGCAAGTTATCTATACGATTGTTGGCGTAGCACTCATGCTCACCATTAGCTTTGCAAACTATCAGAAACTAGCCAAATACTCGTGGACTTTATACTTCGGAACACTTCTTCTCCTGCTTTACGCCATCATGACGGGAGGCAGGGTAAACGGGTTACATAGTTATTTGCAAATCGGAGTAATAGCTCTTAATTTCGTCTCTCTTTCCCCCTACTTCATCTTGCTGTCATTAGCAGGCATATGGAGCACTTCATCCAAAGTAAAAAGCAACGAATCGTTCATCCGCTCAATGGCTCGTAAGGTTTGGATTAACTTTGGCATCGTTATACTTCCCAGTATTATTATCCTAAAAGCACACTCCATCGTAGATTTTGTGATCTTTATTGTGGGATGCATGGTTATGCTGCTTGTATTAAAAACAAAACGAAGCATCTTTCTTGCCCATATTAGCTTGCTATTTGGAACCATACTGTTCGTAATGCTAAAAGAAACTTACCTTTCTTATCGTATTGGGCGTTTGACCGCCTTTTTAAATCCAAACGAAGATCCACTAGGAACCAACTATGTCCTCAACCAATCCAAAAAAGCGATCGAATCCGCCGGCTGGTGGGGACATGGCTTCGGGGCATCACTCAACACACTGCCTGAATTTCATTCCACTATGATGTTCCCGTTTCTCATCTATTGCTTCGGATGGCTTGCGGGCATCTTGATCCTAATGTTGGTCATTCTATTCATCTTCCATTCGCTGCAAATCAGCAAAAAGGTGCACGACCCCTACGGGAAAGCTTTGATTTCTAGTCTACTTGCTCTATTTGTGATTCAGTTTATTTGGCCTATGCTCATGTCGTTTGGATGGGCGCCGCTAAGCTCTTTCTCAATTCCCTTTATCAGCTATCAGGGCGCTCATGGCGTCTTTCAATTCGCCGCTATCGGCGTTATTCTAAGTGTTTACAGACGCAAGGACATCATTCCCAGCATCTCAAAATCGAAATAATCTCCCGCTTCATAAAATCAAAGTCCCCCATCGGATCACTTCCATTGGCGGACTTTTAGCTTTCCCATACACATTCCTCAGACCTCTTATCCCGTAACAAACCGCGGAACACGGTCATTCTTAACTGATGCGTGTCTGTTCGATCCCGATAATCGATCCTACAACACAATTCCGGCCTAATCCACTGCGTCTTCACTTCTTTGACGGTATGCAGCTCTTTGCTTAAAGAAAGGATCAAATCCTTGTCCGCCTGGCTAAAACCGTCTGAAACCAGACCAACTGGCTTATTTTTCACTGTCCTAAAATTTAACCCGATGATTAACGAGAAAGGTTCCTCGCGGTATCCGAGAATCATTACATCAATCGTTTTGTCATGTTTTATTTTCAACCAATCTGGGCTTACCGTATCCTGTATGTACTTTGAATTCTTACGCTTGGCGACGATCCCTTCCATGTTGCGTTCTTTCATTAAACTTGCAAGTATCGTGCCCTTGCCTTCAACAGACATCGTAGCCATCAGGCTTGACGAAGTATCGACGATAGCGGACAAGCGCTTTTTCCTTTCGCTCAGCGGCTCATTCCAACATTCTTTCTCAGCAAGCAAGATATCGAAGGCAACGAATACAGCTGGATGGGTGAGGACCGCCTGTTTGATTTTAGCTGAAAGACTGATTCGACCACGATAGGCAAAATCATCAAAGACAGGCCTTCCGCCCCGCAACACAATCCCCTCACAGTCCAAAATAACCGCATAAGCTTTGATGGATTTCGCCACTTCCTTTAATTCAGGAAATTTGGCTGTCACCAATTGTCCATCACGTGTATAAGCCTCTATACGCTCCCCTTGCTTGTGGAGGAGAATCCGTCCCCCATCCCACTTGGGTTCAAACAGATAATCATCATCATCAAAAGCCTCATCCCCGCTAGCGACGAGCATCGGTTTAATCGAAGTGAATAACACGACAACACCTCCTAAGATCATTGTCGGGTTTTTGAGTAGCTTCTAAACGAACAGTACGATTTCATTTTCACCCTTGGCTTCTGGGCGGGTTAAGGTGTTTTCTATAGCTGAGGAGGAACTACGATACGCTATTTCATGAAAACAAGCTGCATATACACGCGAAAAGGAACTGGAGTCCCCTATTTAGGAATTTCAACTCGTTTTAGAGCCAAATGTACCAAATAAGGGACCACAGTTCCGTCTGACCTGCTGATTCACCACTTATAAGCCAAATAACGTACCACAGTTCCGTTTCAGCTCATTTCTGACTTGCCATGCACGTGCACATGCATACACATACACATACACATACACATACACATACTCTCATACTCTCACGCATACTCACACTCACACTCATACTCACACTCACACTCATACTCATACTCACATACTCTCACTCATACGCATACTCTCATACTCTCTCACTCTCACGCATACTCATACTCTCACCCTCACGCCGAAGCCGAAGCCGACTCCCCAAAGCTCACCTATTCGACCCTTGCCCGCAATGTCTGATCCAGCCATTCAAACGCATCGCCAAGCACCTGTTTAGGGATATGCCCATACCGGTCGCCCAGTGATACTTCAAACGAACAGCTTGATTCGTCGCTTTCTCTGAGATAAGCAGTTAAACCTACCCCGCAAGCTTCGTACATGGCGATCAGAATAGCTTCCAGCTCCTCTTTCGGAACGTGGATATGGACATGAAACATGTTCGTTACCGGCAGCAGCGGCAGCGTTTCAACGGCATGACAGTGATTGTATCGTTCCGCCAACTCTTTCGCTTCTTCGTAGTATTGACCCATTTTCGATTGGCGCTGCTTAAAATAATATTCTGCACTTAAAATATAGGGATATAAGCTGATTAAATCTCCGCCATGCCGCCTTTTCCAGATCTTGGACTCTTGCGTGAATGCCTCATCACCGGCAAGAACCGCTCCCGCGATTCCGCCAATCCCTTTGTAGAAGGACATATAGACACTATCAAAAAGTGCGCATATCTCGGCTGCTGACTTCTGGTAATAAGGGAGAATCTCCAGCAATCTGGCACCATCGAGATGCAGCTTGATGCCTTTCTCGCGACAATAGCTCGAAATAGCTTCTAATTCCTCGTAGTCCGGCAGTTGACCACCGATCTCGCGTTGAGGCAGCTCCAGCAGTAAGCAGGCGATATCCTCCTTCAGCTCACGTACATCCTCGAGCCGGATCAGTTTGTCCTCATCTGTCAGTAAGACGGCTTCAATGTGATGCAACTGCTTTAGCCCGTCTTCTTCGTGGATCTCTAAATGACATAAAGGGTGATAGGCTACTCGTTTGACCCCTTTGGCATCGCACCAAATTCGCAAAGCGATTTGCTGCGCCATCGTGCCGCTAGGGAAAAACACGGCGGACTCTTTGCCGAAGAAAGCAGCCATTTCCGCTTGGAAGTCTTCAATCACTTTCCCTTTGCCATATTGATCACTGTCCAGCTCATCTTCATAGTGATTCAAAGCTTCTTTTAGCACTTGAATATTTCTTTTGCCGTGACCGCCGATCGGATAAGCCGTTTGCAGAAATGCTTGCTGTAAGGAATTCGTTGTCGTCATTTGTTAATTTCTCCTTTATGGTAGCCTTGCTCCTCAGACTTGGGTTAAAATGAACGTTAGCTTACAAAATGAGCTTATTCTATGCAAAAAGGGGATTCCCATCATGAAAGAAATCCTGCTCGGAACCAAAGATCAATTTACAACCTTCCCAGCGGAGGTGCATGTACAAGGCAGAGCCTATTTTCTTACAGAGGCTGACGGTACTTATCAGCTGCTATCGAGTGTCTGCCCCCATTCCGGTTACACGATAGAACTGGAGAACGGTGAGCTTGAGTGTCCGATGCATGGATGGACATTTGAACTGCATACGGGACGCTGTCATAATGTCCCCAGTGCTCGACTAGCCTCCTATGACGTAATCCATAAAGACAGCAGCCTTTTCGCCATCATGGCCTAACAAGCCTCTCCAGTATATTTTACCAATGGTCAAGCTATAATAACAGCTGTTATTATCCTTTATCTGCGTATAGGAGAGCTATGACGAAACAAAAGAAAAATAAACCCGCCGCCAAGCTGGCTTGGTGGCAATTGTCTTTGCTGGGCGTGGCTTGTACGATTGGCACCGGTTTTTTTCTGGGCTCGGGCATCGGCATGACCATGGGCGGCGGGTCCGTCATTTTCATGTTTGCACTTGCGGCCTTTGGAACTTATATGGTCTATGATGTTTTGGCGAAAATGACACAAGCAGACCCGCAGCAAGGCTCTTTTCAAACCTATGCCAAAAAAGCCTTTGGCCGCTCGGCAGGCTTTGCCAATGGTTGGGTCTACTGGAGTTCAGAGCTTCTGATTATGGGAAGCCAGCTTACTGCCTTATCACTCTTTTCCCGTTTCTGGCTGCCAGCGATCCCCATGTGGGTATTCGCCTGTCTATATGCCATCTTAGGCTTAGGTGTCATCTTGGCCGGCAATCAAGCTTTTGAACGCACAGAGCGCGTCTTTGCCTTAATTAAAATATCCGCTATCCTCATGTTTCTCGTCATTGCAGGTGCCGCGGTATTGGGATTTATCTCTGGAAGTACTCATCAACCTCATTTTCCTACGACAAAAGAAGCCTTTTTACCTTCAGGTCCGCTTGGGGCTTGGTCCTCTTTCATTTATGCGTACTATGCTTTTGGCGGCATTGAAATCTTGGGACTGATGGCCACAAGGCTGAAGCGGCCTGAGGAGGCTCAAAAAGCAGGGAATGTGATGCTTCTCGTATTAACTGCCCTTTATATCGCATCACTCATTCTGGCTTTAACACTGCTGCCCCTGGGTGCCGTGCAAGACAAAGAGAGCCCTTTCCAGGCGGCTCTTGGCGCTTACCGCCTTCCATTCGTCCCTCATGTATTCAATGCCATTCTGATCATAGCTGGCTTCTCAACCATGGTCGCCTCTTTGTTTGCCGTAACCACCATTCTCGTGACTATGGCACAAGATCAGGATGCCCCTTCTATCTTTGCCAAACGTACCAAAGGGATTCGACAAATGCCGCTTCCAGCCATTGGATTTACGACTGGCGGTATTGCGCTTGCTGTTCTAATGGCCCTTCTATTGCCGGAGAAGCTGTATGCTTATGTCAGTACCGCGGCTAGTATTATGCTGCTTTTGAACTGGCTTTTTATCCTGCTCTCTTCCGGTCAATTGCTGCAGCTCACCCTTTGGGGCAAGCTGAAACGGTATATCGGGATGCTTCTTATCCTCACCGCGATCACAGGAACCCTATTTCATTCGACTAGCCGTCCCGGTTTCTGGGCTAGTCTTCTTTTTATCGTGATCATCGGCTTAGTTACCTTCGGTATGAGCTTCAAATGGAGAAAACAAAGACTCAGCCAACAAGAACATGAAATGCTTTGAATCCGAAATGCAGGCCAAAGCCAATTAAGGATAATCCCGAAATGATCGATATGACGGAAAGCGAGCGGGGCGTAAGAAAATGTTTGAAGGTGCTCGCCAAAGAAGCCATAAAGAGATCCCATACAATAATTCCTATGAACAACATCCCCGTATACAACAGAACGTGATTTCTATCGAATTCAGCTATTGTTTCTGCTAAAACAGACCCGTAAATCCCCACCCAAAAGAGAATAGACAGCGGGCTTGTAATTGACATGATAAACCCGGCGAAAAACGATTTGGCCATCGTTTCTTCTGACTTGTAGTCATCCTTCTGGAGCTTCCCGGCGCCGATTAAGCTTTCAACTCCCGTGTATAACAAAATAAAGCAGCCAAAAATCCACAGAAAAGTTTTCATGAATGGCGTTGTCAGAAAATGCACGAGTCCGAAGTAAATCAGGATGATCAAGATGACATCAGCCAACATACCTCCAATCCCAACAAGCCACGCATGAAGAAAACCCCGCTTTATCCCTCTATCCAGCATAGCGGCATTAATGGGCCCAATCGGTGCCGACAGAGATATGCCTAAAAGCAAAAAACTAAGCATCGTTTGCAATTAACTCACCCATTCATTGATTGATTCAAAGCTTGTATCATCCTATTCTAAGGCAATAGCTTGTATACCCAATCAGCACTAAAAAAGTGGTTGACATTCACGCTGCGTAAAGCTGTACAGTTAAGTTGTCAGGAGGCGAACAGATGGAATATACCATACAACATTTGGCTCAGTTGGCTGGAGTCAGCACCCGAACACTGCGATACTATGATGAAATTGCAATTCTTAAGCCGGCAAGAATTAATTCATCCGGGTATCGCATCTATGGCCAGGCGGAAGTTGACAGGCTGCAGCAAATTATGTTTTACAGAGAACTAGATGTTCCTCTGGATCGCATTAAGGAGATGATTTCTGCGCCTACGTTCAATGGAAGCCGCGCGCTCAAAGAACATCATCAACAGCTCCTCAACAGAAGAAATCAATTAAATGTATTGATTGCAAACGTTGAAAAAACAATTGCACTTTCAGAAGGGAGCATCACCATGGCAAATAAAGAGAAGTTCGAAGGTTTCAAACAAAAGCTGATCGACGATAACGAGGCGAAATACGGGAAAGAAATTCGAGAGCGCTATGGCAATGATAAAGTGAATACGTCCAATAACAAACTGAAAAATATGACACAAGAACAATATGACGAAGCTGCTCGGTTAGCAAGCGAAGTCCTCACAACCTTGGCAGAAGCTTTTCAAACAGGTGATCCTTCCAGTGACCTCGCGCAACAAGCAGCTGACTTGCACAAAACATGGTTATCCTGCTATTGGAGCAACTATACCAAAGAAGCGCATGCTGGTGTAGCACAAATGTATGTCGACGATGAACGGTTCAGAGCCTACTATGATGAAAAGCAGCCAGGCTTGGCAGCATTTCTGCGAGATGCGATCCAAATCTACACAG
Source organism: Paenibacillus ferrarius (assembly GCF_002027705.1). Lineage (GTDB taxonomy): Bacteria > Bacillota > Bacilli > Paenibacillales > NBRC-103111 > Paenibacillus_E > Paenibacillus_E ferrarius. Next base: position 77,840 of record NZ_MBTG01000013.1, read on the forward strand.
GAGTTAAACCATAAAGTCATGTGTCTTATAGACACTAGCATTATTCCTAACAGCTCCGTCATGTCATAGCCAAACCAAAAACACAGATCCCCGATAAAAGGGTCTGTGTTTTTTGGGGAGTACTATTCAGTAAGAACCACGCCAACAGGTTTGACGAGTGCTTTGCTTTTCCAAGCTCCACTTTTCCAGCGAAGATACATCAGGATGCCCCGCAGCCATTCATCGACTACAAAAGCAATCCAGATCCCCAACAATCCCATGCCCAGATGAATTCCGAGCCAATAAGCGAGCGGTACCGCAACACCCCACATGGAGATAACGCCCATAAAAACAGGGAATTTAGCATCTCCGGCGGCCCGCAGGGAATTGATGACCACGAGATTGAAGGTGCGCCCAGGCTCCAAGATGATCGAAAGCAGCAAGATCGTTGATCCCATTGCGATAATGTCCGGATTGTCCGTGAATAATCCAAGCAGATCTTTGCGGAAAATAGCCGCAATGCCAACCACGACAAAAGTGACAACAAAACAAATGCGCAGACTCTTTAGCAAGCGATGATATGCTGCTTTGAATTCTCCTGCTCCGACCATATGACCGATAATAATCTCGGTCCCCATGCCGATCGCCATCCCGAGTGCCATGAAATAGTTCGTTACGTTCATAACATAGACATGCGTGCTCAAAGCAGCCTGCCCAATGATATTGACGAAGCTGACAATCATCAAATACTGTGACTGCCAAGACAAATGCTCGCCCGCTGACGGCAGCCCAATGCTTAGGATCTGTTTCACAATCCGGCTGTCAAAGGTGATGTAGTCTTTTAACCGAATGGGTGCAGGGATTCTACGATATAGAATAACAATAAGTACGATAAGTCCAAGCAGCCGACTTACGATGGTTGAAACCGCAGCACCAGTGACTCCTAGCTCCGGAAATCCTAAGTTACCGAAGATAAGCAGACTGTTTCCCACGACATGAATGATGTTCACGCCAAGAGTAACATACATAACATCTCTAGTTTGCCCGTTCGAACGCAAGACAGAAGAAATAGCGTAGGATAAAGCTTCAACCCAAATGAATGCACCAATCAAAGTTAAATATTTCTTGGCAATTGCAACCTGGCCTGGGTCCAAATTCATCAAACGCATCAATGATTCACCAAAAACGACTAAAACAATACTTACGATAATACCAAAAATCAAGTTAATTGTGATCGCCAGCGCTGAAATACGGCTCGCTTCTTTCTTGCGGCCTGCCCCCAGATTCTGAGCGACTGCCACGCTAGTTCCGATGCCAACGAAACCAAACATCAGAATACAAAACACAATAATTTCATTCGCCAAGCCAACCGCGCCAGTGACTTGATCCGATATTCGACTTAGCATAAACACATCGGCAGTTCCCAGCATCATCCGCAGAACGGAATCAACGAAGATCGGCCATGTGACCGCGAACAGACTAAGCTTTTTCCAAGATGCTATTGTTTCTGTGTCTTTCACTTCGTATGCTCCTTACTATCAAATGCTTTTAGTTTAGGTTACGTAAGCGATTTCAGTCAAATGCTAGTAATAACCATAAAAAAACCATCAACCCATTCAGCATGGCATTGATGGTTCGTATTCATTTCTTGCGGTTATTTGACTTGTACCCAAGCGCCGCGGCTGTCTGCTGATGCGATCTCTGCAACCGCAATCTCAATACTGTCAAGCGTGCTGTAAGCCGTTTCCGTTGGAATAACTTCGCCTTGAATCAACGTTTCAACGAAATATTTGATTTCTTGGTAATAACCCATTTCCGCAGAAATCTCTGGTTGAAAGCCTCCGCCTTCATTCAAATTCACTTTCAGAGTATTTCCTTGGAAAATGATATTTCCTTTTTCAAAATTAACGCGGAACTGCATATCGAATCCATAATCGCCTTCGAGTGTCCAGTCGGCTTGCGCATTAATAACTTTGCCATCCTCGTACAAATAGTTGGTGGAGACAACATCGTAACCGCTGCCAGGCACGACATTTTTCGCCAAGCACGAAACAGATTCCGGTTTGCCGAACAACCAATTGATCGTATCAATATCATGAACATGCATATCCAGCAAAGCTCCGCCGCTCTTATCCTTCTCGATCAGCCACGGTCCCCAAGTTGGCGTAGCGCCGCCACGGTAGAAATAACCGGATAACACTTTGCCATATGTTTGTTCTTCCACCGCTTGCTTCAGATACACGTAAGCAGGCCAGAATCGCAAGCATTGTCCGATCAATAACTGTTTCCCGTTAGCTTCTGCGGCTTGGATCATTTCCTGGCATTCTTCCGCATTCAGTGCCATCGGCTTTTCACATAACACATGAACACCGTGATTCAGACATTGAACTGAAATTTCTTTGTGCAAATACGTAGGCAGTGTAATGCTGACACAATCCAATTGCTCTTTCTCGAGCATCTCGGCAACACTTGTATATTTATGAAATTGGCTGAAATCAACGCTTGAACCTGTCGTCTCAATATTGCCGCCAGACCCTTGACCTGTAAGCTTAGTCTCATCGATATCACATAGAGCGACCAGCTTGATTGGAACGCCTTCCGCTTCAAGGCGAACATAATTATCAATGTGCGTACGCCCCATAAAACCTACTCCGATTAATCCGACTCTCAGCATGATTAGTTCCTCCCTAGGATTGCATTCATAGCACCTGATGTATTGAAAATGATTTGTTCCCCGTAATGGGTATAACCCGGAATCATTTCTGCAATAACGTAATCGTCATAGCCGATCGCTTCGAGAGCTTTCACGACTTCTGGATAATTCACATCACCGGCAAGCAAATCTACGAAGCCATGCAAGCCTCCAGCTGTGCGGCGATAGTCTTTGAAATGCACTTTTTTGATTCGTTTATTCAAAATAGCAATCCAATGCTCAGGGTAACCGGAGTAGAGTACATTCCCTACATCAAAGTAAGCGCCAACAAATGGAGAGTTGATTTTATCAATAAAGTCTCTCATTTCTAAAGGAGACAGCAAAAATTTGTTCCATACATTTTCGATTCCAATTGAAACGTTTTGAGTTTTGGCTTCAACAGAAAGCTCCTTCAGCGCTTCCAAAGCATAGTCGTAAGCCTGATCGTAAGGTACAACCTCCGCATCGGGGATGAAATCTACCCCAACGGCTCCCGGCACGACAAGAATCGTATCCACACCAAGAATCGCTGCAAACTCAAGCTGTTTTTTGACGATCGCTTTCGCCTTCTCACGGATCTGCGCATTGCTGCTTGTTAAGGAATAAGTCCAATATAAACCACTAGCTAGGCTGCTGATGGCAATACCCGTTTCATCCGCTAGCTGACGGTAACCTTTGATTTCTTCTGCTGTGCTTTCCAGGCTCAACTCACCAGTCTCATTCAATGCGAGCTCAATCCCATCGAATCCAGCGTCTTTCGCTAATGCAATCGCTTCTTTCACTTTCAGTGAACTTGGAAATGACCAAATATTGATTCCTTTTTTCATCGTTATCTCCTCCGTCTCTATCATTTATTATAGAAGAGTACATACCGAGAATATTTACCTAAAAAGCCGATTTATTTGCACTTTCCAAAAACGAGTATGTTAAAATTGAGGATGCATTCATTTAACCTGAAACAGAAAGGTCGGACAGCATGAAATTTCCACGCTTGCAGCTTCAAGAGTCACTAATCATTCAAAACCTTATTTCCTTTCATTATTTCGAATATGCCAAAGGGTATGTTTTTGAGGGAGAGCAGCATGACTTTTGGGAGTTGCTGTACGTCGATAAAGGCGAAGTTGAGGTGCGTGCCGATGATCAGGTCCATACGCTGCGCCAGGGGAATATGATCTTTCATAAACCAGAGGAATTCCATACCGTTAGTGTGAAGCATGAACATAAGCCGCCAAATCTGATTGTCATTTCATTCGAATGCGTATCCGCGGCAATGTCCCATTTTGAGAATAAAATCATTGCTTTAGGCGATCGGGAACGCAATATGCTTTCCTTGATTATCCAAGAAGGATTTCAAGCTTTCCTGCCACCTTTTGATCAATCCGCCGTTCATCACCTGGCTAGAAATCCGTCTGCGCCATTTGGCTCTGAACAAGTCATCAAATCCAACTTAGAGCTGCTGCTCATTACTTTAATCAGGCATCAAGACCAATCATTCATCCAAGAGACCGTGAAGCAGTCTTCGCTGCAAAAAGAAAAAGCTGAACAACGAATTGTTCAGCAAATTATAACCTATATGCAAGCCAATCTCTCGCAATCTTTCACCCAAGATCACTTATGTCAAACTTTTCACTTGGGCAAAAGCCGCTTAAAGGAGCTCTTCCAAACGCAATTGCAAACCAGTGTCATGGAAACCTTCAAGTCTCTCAAGATCGAGCAAGCCAAAACATTGATTCGCGAAGAACCCTACAATTTCACAGAAATTGCTGCAATGCTTGGCTATACGAGCATACACTATTTCTCGAGGGACTTTAAGAAAGCGGTTGGCATGTCTCCCTCTGATTACGCCAAATCGGTCAAAGCCCGTGTTCAGCGGGATCAGAATTAACCCTTAATCACTTTCACCAATCGTTTCGAAGTCCCATTTGGAGTTTCAATCGTTTCATACACGTTCACAGTGTACGGATAGCTAACTTGATCAGTCGTAATGTTCGATGCATCAATCGTTTGAACACCGCTGATTAATTTATTCGCTCCTGTGAACGCCGCATCCTTCGAACCTACCACACGTCCGGCACTATCCACGATTTCAAATCTTAATTTGGAGAAATTGTTGTCTACGACAACATTCTCTTTTTGCGTAATCCCCAAGTCAAGTCGGAACTTGTACGAATACGTCAATTGTGGCGTCGTCTGCGTGCTTACAGTGACATCTTTGAATACCAGATCAAACGGATATAAGGAAATCGTTGAATCTGTTCCTTCTTTCTGAACGTCGGTTTGCAGAGCAGCAATCGTCGTTGTGTAAGGCGCCGCGGCTGCTGCATCAAGCAGCTTCATAGAGAAGCTTGTGCCCGCTTCTGTTTGCGGAACTACATAGGCATAGCTGACCACGTAGCTTAAGCCCGGATTCAACATCGTCGTCACATTCGATTGACGTGCTCCTTGATACGTAACCCCTTGGGAACTCACCAATTCAGATTGGAAATTCGGTGTCGCAATAGGCGCACTGCTCGTATTCGTTAATTTGAACTTAGCCACCGCTGTTTGATAACCCTCGCCTGGATTCTCATGAAGATGAAGTTCCATCAATGATACTTGTGTTTGCTTATCCACAACTTTCGTTAATGGATCAAATGCAATAGGTTGGCCGATCGTATAAGGCACAGCAGTTGATTTCTCTTGATCCGCTTTTGGCCAGCTAATTGCTAGTTTTCCCGTTGCTAGAGTCGTTGCTGGACCTTGACCTTCACCTTTAGGTGCGAATGAATCCGTAGACAGCACAACCAAATTCGTTAAAGTCACACCATTTTCAACCGGGATCGCATAATGAAGATATTTCTTCTCTCCGGCTTCCAAAGTTACAGATTCTGCTTCGGAACGTTTGCCTTCGTAGTTTTTCACTTCGGATTGAGCATCCATGCGGAAGGCAGGTACCGTTTCTCGACCTTCACCAGGATTACTGGCCAAGACCGTAACTACAGCTACACGGCCTGTTGCCGTATCCTGCATGGAAGCTTCAACTGTGGAATAAGTTAAACCGGAATTAACGCCTGGAATCGTAAAGGATTGGCCCCAAGCCAAGTTGCCCAAATTTTGCAAAGCGGCTGTTCCTGTCCCGCCATACCAAACGGACGCCGTAGGCATAGTAAGCAGTGTAGTTTCTACTTTAGGGTAGGAGTAGATATCTACATTTACAAATGAAAGCTGACTGACTTGACCGATTTCTTTGCTGTCAATCGAAGTCATATATACAAGCTCGCCGATCTCTTTGGGCTGCAATGTTTCTTTGTTCCCTGCGCTAGGTTTCAGTGTATAAGAAACACCGCTTGTTGTTTGCAACCTCAGCTCATGTTCAGGCACTCTGTTCTGAGTCGTACCTCCGTTATACAATCGAACAGTAACAGCAAGCTGGGAGCCGGACGCTGTTGGCGTCACGGCTACACTTTTAATTGCTGCTCGGATATCATTAGTCAGTCCGTAATTTACAGTAGGAGCCGAAGTTACAGCCGATCCCGCATCAGCTGCCCAAGCGGTCATGCCGCCTTGAACGAGCATCGTACCCAGTACAATAGCAGTCAGGCTTGTTTTCCATGGATTCTTTTTCATTTATTTACTCTCCTTCATATGAAGTGTTCACAGATGTCTATTCGTTCTCTGATGTTTATTTCTTGGCTTCAGGTGTCGCAGACGGAGCTGCTGAAGCAGCAGCATCTACCTTTTGTCCGTCTTTCAACGTGTTTTGCCCCGTTACAACTAGATTCTCGCCATCTTTTACACCTTCAAGCACTTCCTGATACTCGCCATTAATACGGCCCAATTTTACTTTCCGTTTCGAGTATTGATCGCCTTGTTTAACAAAAACAAACGTATCTGACTCTTCCCGAATAACGCTCAAAGTAGGAATCGCAACTACTTTCTCTTCCGTTTCAGTCGTCAACTGCACCATGAACCGGGTACCAGGCTGCAGCTTATGATCCGCGTTGGCTACCTCCAGCTCTAACGTGTACGTTTTGGTTGCAGCACTCATAATTGGTGCCAGGTAGCTGATTTTGGCTGTTCCCTTTTTGTCGGGTTGATCCGGATTATAGTAAACAAGCTCTTGTTTGCCTTTCACAAGCTGGTAGTTCGTTTCGGATAGCTCCGTTTTAATTTTAATAGGATCAATCTGCTGCACTTGACCTACTTTGCCTGCCGCGGCATTCACCGATTGTCCAACTACGACATTAAAGTCCGTTAAAATGCCACTGCTTGGCGCTTTAATCTCATAATTTTCTAAGGAGCGATTTGCATCATCCAGAGCCAAGGTTGCTGATTCAGCTTGCGTCAGAATGGATGAGATTGAATCTGAGTTGTCGAATGCGGACAGCTTGCTTCGAGCCGCATCCAAATTCATCTGCGCGTTGTCCAGCGCTTGTTTCACTTGATCCACTTGATGCTGAACGACAAGTCCTGCATCATAATCATTGCGCGTTTTATTATAATCTTGCTGAGCATTGGTAAGGGCAGTTTGTGACCGCGTCACGTTGTCCGCCAAATCTTTGCGGTTGTTTACTTTGTTGTCTTTGGCTTGCTGCAAGGACTCTTGTGCGCTTCTTAAGGACAGCTCACTCTTGCGTTTGTTTGACAGGGCATCCTTATTGTCAAGAACGAAGAGGACATCGCCCTTTTGAACATACTCACCGCGGTTTTTCAGAACTTCGGTTACCTCGCCATTCGCTTTGGCTACGACATCCAGCGTCGTACCTGCCGCTACATCTGCAACCTGTTCAATCGGATTGCTGATTTTCTGTTTCTTAATATCTTCTGTTTTAATCGTTCGCGGCGCTAATTGAACGGTTGCTGCCCCTTTTGCCCCTGGTGCTGAACAAGCTGAGGCGAGGACCGCGGCTGCTGTCAGCAGCGCGATCACTCCCATCGAGCGATATTTGAATTTACGTTTCCGAGAACTATCGTTAATCATCTATGTGCCTCCTATACCTCTAACGTACTTGTTGTTGTTTGTTCGGAACCTTTTTTGCGTTTGAACATACGACCAAAACGATTCTTCATGCTTTCTATCAATTCATAAACGATAGGCACGACAACGAGTGTCAGTAAAGTTGAAGTAATCAAACCACCGATAACAACAACGCCCAATCCTTTACCGATTAACCCGCCTTCAGCGGAAATCCCTAAAGCTAAAGGTACGAGGGCCATAATTGTAGCGCCTGCGGTCATAATAATCGGACGAAGTCTTACTTTCCCTGCTTCGATTAAGGCATGACGTACTGTATATCCTTCTTCGCGCAATTGCTGCGCACGGTCGATTAAGACAATGGCATTCGTTACAACGATACCGATAAGCATGAGGAAACCAATCATGGATGTTACGGTGAGTGGTTCTCTCGCAATAACAAGTCCGAGCAGTCCCCCAATAACAGCGAGCGGTAAAGAGAATAGAATCGCGAAAGGCGCGCTGGCATTACCAAAAGCCAATACCATGATCAAGTAAACAACGAATATGGCAGCTGCCATAGCAACGAACAATTGTTTGAAGCTGTCGTTAACATCATCCGACACGCCTTTAACTTTCGGCGTTACGCCTTCTGGCAATTGAACTTCTTTCAATGCAGCGCTTAGCTTAGCGCTGACGGCTGTTTTATTTTTATCGTTAATTTTCGCTGTAACTTTGACAAGCTGCTGCTGATCTTCACGCGCCAGTGAAGCGGCGCCTTTAATTTCATTGATTTTCGCAACTTCTTTCAATAATACCTTGGACCCGTTCGCCGCTGTCAATGGGATGTTACCCATTTTTTCAAGCGTGTCTTTGTCCACTTTATCGAGAGATACTGTCGTTGTATACACGATATTATCGAATTTCATGTCACCTAAGCTTTGCTTTTGAATCCAAGCACGAGCGGTATCTCGCACTGACGAGGAGCTTAAGCCATAAGCTCTTGCTTTCTTCTGATCCACTGCGATTTCAATTTCGGTTTTGGCATCACTTAAGTTATCTGCAACCTCGCTAAGCTCTGGGAAAGTTTGCAGCTTCTCTTTCACCATGCCTGCCGCTTTTTCTAATTGCAGCTGGTCTTCACCTTGCAAGGTGTAAGCGAAGTCTGTGGATGAAGCGCCAAAGTCACCTTCCATGGACTTGGACTCCACTTCCGAGCCGTTTGGCAATTCCGATAAAATGTACGCCTTCATTTCAGCTGTTACCAGCGTAGGATCAACTTTATCATTCAATTGAACGAAAATTTGTGAAGCGTACGGTGTGCGTTCATCATCTTTCCCGGCGTAACCGACTAACCCTTCAACAAATTTAAACACGGGCTCACCCGTCGAATCCTTCGCACCTAAGAAGAAAGTTTCGATTTCTTTGGTTTTTGCATCCGTAGCCTCAAATGAAGTCGCATACGGCAATTTCAACTGGAAGTACAGCGTTGTCGACGGTTTGGCAGTTGGCAAGAAAGCAACGGACAGGAACGGTACGGTTCCTGCGATCGTAACAACGAGCAGCAGCACTGAAATTAATAGTGTTTTAATGCGGTTTTTCAAGCTCCACGTCAACACTTTTTCATAAAATGTTGTTAAACGTGTTGGTGTGTTTTCATCATGATGTGCCTTGCCTGGCTTACTGCGCAGCACAAGCAGTTTGGACAGCATCGGAATCACGGTTAAAGCCACAATTAAGGAAGATAAAAGGGCACATGCGATCGTTAATGCAAAAGGTCTAAAGAATCCGCCGATTACACCTGTTACCAAAGCTAGTGGAGCAAAAACCCCTACAGTGGCAAGCGTTGAAGATGTAATGGCCATGGAAACTTGCTTCGTTGCTAACGCGATAACGGATTCTTTGCGTTCTTGCGCTTTTTCCAAGGAAGCATAAATATTCTCAATAACGACAATCGAGTCATCGACGACGCGTCCTACTGCGATAAATATACCGCCAAGCGTCATCGTATTCAGGGTTAAGCCCAACTGGGACATTAACAGCAAGGTAATCAAGATCGACAACGGAATCGAGACGAGAACAATTAACGTCATCCTTACGTTTCTTAGGAAAACCAAAATCATCAAGGATGCCAGAATGGCCCCAACGATACCTTCACGCACAAGTCCTGCGATCGATTCCTTAATTTGATCGGCACTGTTATAGGTATTTTTGAAAGTAATATTAGGAAGCGTGTGCTCCCACTCGCCAATCATTTTCTCAATAGAACCTGAGAATTCTACGGCATTGGCACTGCCAGCTTTGTACAAAATCATACCGATCGCTGGTTTGCCATCTAATCGACCATTGAAGTCTGACTCCGTAATGGCCTTTACTTTGGCTACTTGGTTGAGCAGCACGATATCGCCCTTCGGCGTTGTAATCTCCACCTGTTCCAGATCGAATAAGCTGGATAAATTACCGGTAACACGCGTCATTTTGTTATTGCCGCTGATTTCGACACTGCCAATCGGACTTGCGGCCGCGGCGGAAGTAATAGCGTTACTCACCATGCCAGGTGATAGTCCATAAACATCGAGAGCAGAAGCATCCAGCTCGATATCGAGGGACGTGGTTCTAGCACCAATAACGTCCATGTGGTCAATCCCTTTAATGCCTTCAAGTCCTGGTTTGATTTTATCTTTGAAGGACTTATCAAGCTCGGTTTGACTGACCCCATCATTAGCATAAGCGACTAAATAATTGGATGGAAAGGATGCTGCCCCGAATGTGGAGGCCTTCGGCGCTCCTGCTGTGGCTGGAAGCTTAACTTCGGCGAGCATGTCTTGCACAGCTTGCTTTTTCTTATCAATGTCGACGTTTTCTTTAAACATGATGATAACCATTGAAAAGTTATCACTCGACGTTGATTGCATCGAATCCAAATCTTCTAGATTAGCTAGCTTTTTTTCGATTGGATCCGTAATTTCATCCATGACATCCTTCGGCGCTCCGGTATACGATGTAGTTACCGCAACTACCGGGAAGGAAACGTTAGGCATGTTCTCAACTTTAAGTTGTGTAGCTGAATAAAGTCCGCCTACAAAAAGCATGATCATGATTATGAATAATGCCGAAACATTTTTCATAGAAAAGTGTGTAAGTCGATTCATTCCTTTACTCCCCTCATCAAGTGATTCTATGTATAAGATACAGGTACAATATGAACCCAATATGAACAAATCAAAAAAACCTTGGAAATAAAAATAGCTCCAAGGTTTTCAGCTTATTTCTTATGAGGATTAAACATCACAGGGATCGTAACCGTAAATTGTGTGCCTTGATCCATTTCACTATGCACTTCAATCGTGCCATGATGAAGCTCGACAATTTTACGGACAATTGCCAGACCTAACCCGCTTCCATCTGTCTCTCGCTGTCTGGCCGAATCAGCCTTATAGAACCGATCGTAAATCCGTTCTTGATCCGCAGCCGCGATGCCCCTGCCGGTATCCTGAATCCGAACCCGCACTCGGTCATTGAGCGGCTCCAAACGAATGCGAATCGTGCCTTCTGGCGGCGTGAATTTAATGGCATTCCCCAATAAATTCATCCAGACTTGGCTTAATTGATCGGCATCTGCTGTTATTTTCACACGCGGAAGCTCTAAATCCAGCTCCAACTGCTTACTTGACCATTGCGGTTCATAGAAAACAGCCACTCTGCGCAATTGTTCGTCCAAATCATATATCGTTGGGTGAAAAGGATGATGTTCCGATTCAAGTGAGGCTAGCTTCAATAAATTTTCGCTTAGGCGGGACAAGCGTTCACTTTCTCGTTCAATGATTTCCAAATAAAAACCCCGCTCGGACTCGTCAATTTCGGATCCTCGCAATGCTTTCGAGAAGCCACGTATCGACGTTAGCGGTGACTGAATCTCATGCGAAACATTCGAAACAAAGTCTTGTCTCATCTGCTCCAGCTGTTTCAACTCGCCTGCCATATGATTGAAGCTTTGTGCAAGCTTCCCTAATTCATCTTTCTGATTGGAGGAAACATGTACATTGAAATTGCCGCGAGATAGCCGTTCTGTAGCCAGAGTCAGCTTCTTCAGCGGATTTACCAAGTAACGCGAAGCAATCAGTATCAGCAAACTGCCCACAGCAAGCACGATGACAAGGACGGAAAGAATGATGGTCTGCGCTTGGTGTTTGGCCATATCATTGAAATTGGGATGAATGAATATCGCATAGGTTTTATCTCCGACATGCAGCGGCAATCCGATTTTCATGCGATTGAAAGGATCTTTAGGCCTCTCATAATCCAAGCTTTTATAAATGTTTCCAGCAAGGACGTCAGCAACCTCCCATTTCTGAATGCGTGGAAGTCCCTTTTTGTCCAATTTAATCGGGGTTGTTGACTCCCCTTGTTCATTGAATAATGTAAAGCTGTAATTCTCATTGAGCCGATTGCTCCCAGATAGAAAAGAGTCCAAATTCTTCGGTTGTACATCCTGGCTTAAGATAATAATTTGCTTACCCATCGCTAGCATTTCCGCTTGGACGTCACTGGAAACCCAATTCGTGAACAGCACTGTAGCCAGAGGGAAAGCGACTAAGAGACTGATCACAACGACAGCTAAAAAAGTCAGAACAACTCTCGTATACAGGGACTTAATCATGCTCTCACCTCAAGCCTGTAGCCAAGTCCTCGTATCGTTGCAATTCGAAACTCCTCCGTTACAGGTTCGAACCGTTCACGCAACCGTTTAATATGAACATCCACTGTACGTTCATCGCCTTCATAATCCATTCCCCAGATTTGCTCGATCAGTTGAGTACGGGTGAAAATTTGTCCTGGGTAGCTTGCAAGCTTATACAGCAGTTCGAACTCTTTTAAAGGCAGCGTTAGACGTTGATCCTGCAACCGAACCTCTAGACTAGTACGATCAATCGTTAACTGGCCCAGAGAAATCGTCTGAGAAACATTGATGCGGTAGCGTTTCAACAATGCTTTGACACGCATGACCAGCTCAACAGGGTCAAAGGGCTTCACAAGGTAATCGTCCGTGCCTAGCTGGAAGCCTTTCACCTTATGGACAGACTCGCTCTTGGCTGTCACCATTAGGAGAGGAAGATCGCTGTACTGCGCCCTTAACTCGCGGCATAGCTCCCAACCATCCATCAAAGGCATCATCACATCCAGCACGACAAGATCCGCTTGCGTTGTTTCAAGCATTTTAAGTGCTTCTTGCCCATTCTTGGCTTGTATGACCGTCAAGCCTTCACCAACCAAATAAACGCGAATCAGCTCCCTGATATCTGCGTCATCATCCACCACCATCACTCTGGTCATGCAACGCTCCGCCTTTCCACCTGCAAGTGCTTGTACGATATTAAATGAGATATGGGATAGGATCCTTAGAACCTGCTTCTTCAAAACCTTTCAAGCGCAATCGGCAGCTATCACAAACGCCACAAGCCTCAGCTTTCCCGTTATAACAAGATGTCGTCAGTTCATAAGGCACGCCAATTTTCAAGCCTTCTTCAATAATCTTGGCTTTGGTCCAATCCATCAGTGGGGTTTCGATCGTGATGCCTTTGCCTTCCACGCCAACCTTCGTCGCAAGGGCGATCACTTCTTCTACTTTATGAATAAACTCTGGACGGCAATCCGGATAGCCGCTGTAATCCAGCGCATTGACTCCGATATAAATAGCTTCTGAGCCCGTTACTTCCGCATAGGATGTGGCAATGGAAAGAAACAGCAAATTGCGCCCTGGGACATACGTAACTGGAATTTCTGATTCACCTGCATCCGGTTGTTCACTATCCATCACATTAGGTACTTCAATCGTATCATCGGTTAAGGCACTTCCGCCAAAATCACGCAAGAAATCCAGCTTGATGATCTTATGACGCTTGCTCACACCATAATGTTCAGCCACTTGCTTGGCATTCTCGATTTCAATCTTATGGCGCTGGCCATAGTCAAAAGATAGCGGATATAGCTCATATCCGGCTTCCTTGGCAAGCCCCATGCAGGTTGTACTATCTAATCCGCCACTTAAAATAATGACGGCTCTTTTCTTCGTCACTTCATTGCTGCTCATATCGACACCTCTTTTGTATTCTTGTGTGGCACAAATCCTCAGCGATGTGCTCGTTACACTCCGCGCATCGCCGGATCCCAAATAATCTTGTGAAGCTGCATATTCAGCTTCACCTTGGACAACCCTGCAGCCAGCATATGCTCGACAAGCTTATGCGGCGGCATCGTCTCCCACACGGGGCTGAACATCGGCAGCGCCTTCGTTGGATGCTGCTCCAGCACTTCTACCGCGGTGCGGAAGTCAAGTTCGCTGCCGATGACGAACTTCAGCTCGTCCTGCTCGCGCAGCAGCGCGAAGTTGCTCGTCAGCATCTGCGCCATCTCGCCTGAGTCCGGCAGCTTAAAGTCCATGATGTAGCGCACCTTCGGCGAAGCTACCCGCTCCACGAACAGGGCAAGGTCGATCGCGCCGTTCGTCTCGATATGCAGGTCATCGACCTGCTCCAGCTCAGCGAGCGCCTCGATTAAGGCAAGCGACTTCTCGCCGTACAGGAGCGGCTCGCCGCCGGTCAAACAAATATGCCGGGAGCGGAACGAACTGACTTTGCTGACAATCTCAGCAATGGTCATGACGTTCTCTGCCTCGGCGGGCGGGTAGCTGTATTTGGTGTCACACCATGTACAGCGCAGGTTGCAACCAAAAAGACGGACGAAGACTGTCGGGAACCCCGCACGGGTTCCCTCCCCTTCAACCGTCTCGAAGATTTCCACCATCGGAATGCGGTAATCTCGCATTACAGATCCTCCTCCATCATGGCGCGCGTAATCGCCGCGTAACTGGTCGGCGTCTCCCACAAGCGAATCTCTTCCAGCTTAATCGCAGGGAAAAGCTGTTCATTCACAAGCGCTTGATGAATTTCTTCATACATCCAGACGATCATATTTTCAGCCGTCGTATTCATAGCCGGCAGCACATCGTTCAAATATTTATGGTCCAAGCGGTCTATGACGCGTTCCTTGGCAATGCGTTTAATATCTCCAAAATCTATCGCGATCCCTCGGCTATCTACTTGTCCGCGCATGATGACTTGCAGCTTATAAGTGTGGCCGTGCAGATTTTTACATTTTCCCTCATAACAATGCAAATGATGCGCACTGTCAAACGTAAACTCTTTGGAAATCAAAACAAATTTGTTGTGATATTTTAATTGGTTCTCTTGGATGTCTCGCCCCAACATTTGCACATCTCTGGGGATGTCGTAGCTCATATCTATCACCTCATAATTATGAAAAAACAGTACTCTACATGATATCACGAGGAGCACCCTTCTCACAATCCATCTGTCGGATTCCTTCTTCCCTTGTGCGACCAGTCCAAATGGCTGCGAATTTCCTGAATGCGTTCATTCTCACTGCGCAAATCCATTTCAATCAACGCCGTCAATGTTTCAATTTGACTTACGACCGTTTCGGGGAGTTCCACCTCTTCAACTGATTTCACAATATACAGCAAGCATTGCAAAGTCTCGTCCATCAGACTCTTTTTCTTTCCTGTTAGAACAACTTCTGACAAAAAAATTAGGTGGCTCAGCTCTTTTTGCGTCAATTTCAAGAGGAACATCCCCTTTCTTCTTTTCATTATCCAACATTTTCCGACATCACGGAAGACTCTCTTGACAGCAATAACTATAACATTTATGATTACAGTATTAAATGTTATAAAAATGTTTACAGTTCAGCGGCTTTGTACTAATATTTACAAGGCATGCTTTCTAACCAGATAAAACACACTAAAAAGAATTTATTATCTTTCCTGGAGGGAAACCAAATGAGTACACAAGTTCAAAACGAAGTATTAAAAGTATTAGAAGAGCGCCATTCCGTAAAGCAATACCAAGCAGGACACCAAATCCCAAAAGAAGTGCTTGAGCAAATTCTAACAACAACATCCCAAGCTCCATCAGCTTGGAACCTCCAGCATTGGAAGCTTCTCGTTATTGACGATCAAGCTCAAAAAGAAAAATTGCTTCCTATCGCTTATGGACAAAAACAAATCGTTGAAAGCTCCGTGGTTATCGCTATTCTAGGTGATCTTGAAGCAAACAAAAATGCGGATGCCGTGTTCGGTCCAGCCGTAGACGCTGGTTTCATGCCGCAAGCGCTGAAAGACAACCTTGTTGCTCAAATCGAAGGCGCTTATCAACACCCGCAAGTCGCTCGCGACGAAGCTATTCGCAACGCTTCCCTCGCTGCTATGCAGCTTATGGTTGCCGCTAAATCCCTTGGCTATGATACTTGCCCGATGGGCGGCTATGATGCAGGCAAATTCATTGAAGCGTTCAACGTGCCATCCCGTTATGTGCCTGTTATGCTTATCAGCCTAGGCCTGGCAGCTGCTCCTGCAAGATCCGCAGGTCGTTTCTCCTTAGATCAAGTTGTCGTTTCCAACTCTTTCTAAGTTCAAATAAAAAAAGGCATGACTTCCATCTAGATATGGAAACTCATGCCTTTTTTATATGATTATTTAAGGATCTATCAATGAAATTGATCGGTTTCAAACCAGATTTCATCAATAAGCTTATTTCTGTAAAGCATCGAGACATTGAAGGTTTCATAGTCTTTTTCCTTATCCAGTTCATCCAGCAGCAAAGAAGCTATCAGCTCTCGGTCATCAGAATCTCCCGGCTCGCGGAAATCAATGAATCCAGTTAATTGTCGTGAACTAATATCAACAGTTGCAGTACCAATAGGTAATCCGCCGTAGGATTGCTGATAAATTTCATATGTTAATGTATCTCCATCATCCCGGGCCATGACAATCGTATAATCATCTGGATTGGGCGGAGTCAAGGCATCTACCTTGATCTCATCAACCAAGTCTAATAAATCAATATGTGTCAACTCGATCGTATCAATTGTTTCTCCCTTATAAATCATGTTGAAAATAAAGGAATCCGTCTCATCCTCATTGAAATCAGCAACGATCAGCTCCGTTACCAAATCCATCTCTTCCACAAAAGGATCGAATTTCCACAACACATCTCCTACCACATCTGAACCATATACATGGGTTGCCACTTCAGCAACCAGCTCCGATTCTTTATCATACACATGGTACTCCACACGATTTCTGTTCTCGCCAACAATCACAAGTTCATAGCCTTGATTCTTCTTGCGCTCCTCAATCATATCCATTTGATCCAACCCATAATCCGCATCCATATCCTCGAAAGGGGTCTCATCACTTACCCACTCAAATTCAACTTCATCCTGATGCAAATCGGCTAAAGCATCCACCTCGAAGATTGCTGGTTGCAAAGCATGATCTGTGGCGATCACAAAATCATACTCACTATAGCTGACTAACACCTCGCAATCCTTTATGCTGCAAGCGTCAATCACATCCTGAATATAAGACTGTACGAACTCGTACACCTTATTCTTGTTTGTAATCGTAATGGACTGCCGCTCCAGATGAATCGAGCCTTTAAGTCGATCCGATTCCCTGTAGACTAGCGTTAACGTACCGACAAACTCTCCATTATACATAATATCGCAGACTTCACCGCCTGCTGTTTTCAGGTCAGGTCTAAGCATAATATCGGCCACGACTTTATTCGCCTCCTCTACAGATCTTTTGATTCTTCCGTAGATTCCCCCAACATCGACCAAATTATGAGCAATCAGGATAAACGTCTATACACATTTGTCCCCTGGTTCATATCCTATCTTATAAACAGCATTTAAAAGGAGGGAATCATACATGTCCGCTGTCGGAGGATACTCATCGGCTGGTGCCATTCTGGTACTTTTCATTTTGTTGGTAATCATTACTAGTGCTTTTGTACTCTAAGCAAAAAGCAAAGAGACGGTTTCCACCACGTGGAGGCCGTCTCTTCTTATTTAAGCATGATCCTCATTTAAACGCTGACGCTCGGATTCGATTGCTGTGAGCTTGGATTTCATTCCTTCGGTTATGTTCGGACGATTCAGATGTTTGATGAAAATCCCTCTGGCTTTGGACAATTTCCCGGCACGCATCGCAAGCTCTCCTAACGCAACCTCAGCTTTCCATTCTCCAATCTGGTAATCAGCACTTACGCTGCCGCGATAGCTTGGCAAACAGGCTAGCGATTTCTTAATACTGCCCTCCGCTAATCGGAGCAAGGCATCTGCTTGTTTCATCCGTACCTGGGCCAAATTAAAATGCATATCCGGAAAATCCGGATTTAAGGCTATCGCTTTAAGACAATATGTCTCCGCTTGCGAATAGTCCTTGCGTACCGTCATCATTTGAACAAGGAAATTGTATACGTCAGGCATCCTGCCGAATGATGGTGTTTGAAGCCCCAATCGTTCTGCTTCCAGCAGCGCAGCTAATGCTTGTTCTTCTTCCCCAGCTCCAAGAGACTCACGACCGTAATATAGCCAATGTCCAGGATTCTCAGGGTCTTCCTGCGTCATAAGCTTCAATAAGCGAAGATTTCGCTCAAATTTGGCCCTGCTTTGCATAACGGAAGGTTCATAGCCGTGATGCTGCAGCCTGATTTTCACCGCTCGTCGGTAGATGTCATTGTGAAATATCCCTTTGCTTGTTCCAATCTGCTCATGAACACGTCCAAGAAATCTAAGCCCTCGCCGTACGGGGAACATACGAATTTGCGAGAAATCATGGTACACCGTGCCACTGACCTGATTCAAATGCCAAACATGCAATGCAGGAACGATGTCCAGATGATGAAATACACCTGCTGCTTCACGAACAGAAGCGATATCGTCGGGCACTAAAACATCATCAGCATCTACCCATATCACCCAGTCCGATTCCACATGCGGAAGACCGCTATTTCGTGCTGCCGCGAAATCGTCCTCCCATGTAATGGGAATCACCTTCACTTTCGGGTAGCGCGATGCAATCTTTCGTGTTTCATCCGTTGAAGAATCAACAACAAGAATCTCATCAACCGCGCCTTGCAGGGCCATAATGCACTTGGCAATGTTCGCGGCTTCATTTTGAGTCAGAATGGCCGCTGCAACCGTTACCTTCGGTACCCTCAGCAATTCATCAATATCTTCTCGTCTCTCCGCAGCAGAAACTTGTTCCAGCCTCTTGTAAATATGATTCACCCATTGGGCTTGAGGATCAAGCAGCCAGGCACGATCGAATACGCGCTTGGCCGCTTGGCTTTGATTCTGAAGGAGGAGAGCTTCACCTAACATGACCCAGAGTTGGGCGTCTAACGGATTATTACTTATGGCTTGTTTTAATACATTCTCGGCCTCTATGAACTGCTGCTGCTGAAATAACTCAATGATTACATCTTGTCGTTGCTGCATACCTACTCCGTTGGCTTAACAAATGGGACAATAAACTTCCGATTTCCGCTCTGTGCTGCGCCTTTTTCAGGATCAATAATGAATATGGTGTTGGTATATGTGGTTTCCGCATCTGAAATCCTCATCGTGTAACCACCCGTTTCATATGTAATTTCAGAAACAGTAGTTACCGTTAAATAGTCGAAGAAATTACCGGCAAGCGTATCTGCGTCAAATGCTGGGTATAGACGCTTAAAACTTATAGCTGGTTTGTTTGTCCTATCTTCAGGAGTACTGCTTGGTGATATCACGTTGATTTTAAAATCGTTTTGATACCAGTCATACTTACTGAGGCTTGATTCAGACATGACTTTCATTTTAGAACTTGTACCAGCTCCGGAAACAGCAGCATCGAATTTCAAATAATTTTTTTCATACACAACAGCAGTTACAGAGGAAACATTGCTTGATTTGGCGCTGAGCAAAGTCTGATCTGAACCTAACCCCCAGTAGCTATTGATGCCCAAAATAAAACTGCTTGTCCCCGCTGCATTGGATTCATACATATTCATTTCATTGTTGATTTGAGGCATTTCATTGTTAATTTGAGGCATTCCTTCATTATTTCCCTTGTTGATTTCAGGGAATAAAGCATTTTTATTATCAATCTGCACTTTTAATATCGTGGGATCTTGGTGTATAGAATCATAAGCTTGTATTTCGCGAATGACTGATGAAGAATTGATAACTGAACTTTGTAAAATGCTTCCTGTAACAGGCATTTCGTAAGCCGATCCACTAAATGGCAAAATCTTAACTTTATAATGCATATCGTCCGATTCAGGATCTGTAAAAATTTCACTTAAATCAATCTCTGATCCACTAGATAAATGAAGTAACGCGAAACTTGAATTATAATCCGGGTTAGAGGCATCCATTGAAAAGTGTTTGACTAGCTCATTTCCAACATTTAATGCAGGAGCCTGGTTAGGAGTATCCGGCAGTTTATTAACCGTAACTTTAAAAGTTACTGCCTCAGAATAGCCACCATAGCTGTCCATCGCTTGCACAGTAAATGTGGTCACACCTGCACTAATCGGCTTTATGTACCAATTGTGATTATCTTCTTTGCGATAAAGCTTAACATAATCATTATCCGAAACAATATCAAGAGATATGGCATCTTCATCTTCATCTATGAAAAAATCTTCCAAAATCCCTAAACTCATTTCCCCGTTTGTTAATTCAATCGTCCGATCTACAAATGGATTAGGCTGTCCATCGAGTTCCAAAACAGGACTATGATTTTCCCTTACTGTTACTTGAAAAGAATGAGGTTCCCCTATTCCGCCGCTATTATCCTTTGCAGTTACTGTAAGCGTGGCAGTACCCGCTACCTTCGATCTTAGACGTAAAGTTCCTTCAATATCGACAATATCGGCAACTTCTGGATTACTGGAGACTTTCTCAACGGTTATTGGATCGGCATTAGGATCAATAAATAACTCTTCGATTCTTCCTAAATCTACAAATTGCCCTTCAACTGTACTTCTATTGGTAAACGAATGTCCTTCTTGTAAAATTGGCGCCCCGTTCACTTTCACTCTAAACGAAAGCGGAATGGAACTACCTCCACGATTATCGTGGGCAGTCACTGTAAATAATGTTTCTCCTGCTGTATTTGCTTTTAAATACCAACGGTTATCCACTTTTTTAATCAATGCTGCATAATCATTATCCGTGGTTACAGACAGAGTAATAGGATCCTCGTCTGGATCTGTGAACAATTGTTCCAAGACGCCTAGATCTACCTCCACTGCACCATTCTGAATCGTGCGATCCTTGAATGGATTGTCTTGACCATTCAAAGTAAACACTGGAGCATGATTCAGCGTAGGATCTTGAACCGTTACTGTAAATGGAGGCAATACTACACTATTTCCATGATTATCAGTTGCTGTAATTGTAAATTCCGTTATCCCAGCACGATTAGCCTTGAGGCTCATACCTGGAGGTTTGGCTTCAAGTTCAGCAGCATGATCACCTTCCACGTCAACTGCTGATGAACTTACAGTAATGATATCGCCTTCATCCGGGTCAGTAAAATAACTGGCAAGACTATTTAAATTAATTTCTTCCCCTATAGCAAGATCTTGATTATGAAATGGATTGGTTTGATTTACAAAAGGAGGATGGTTGCCTTCGGTTGTTCCAGGAATTTTGGCAGGGCCGATTGTGGAGAGAAGATTCTTGACAGAAGCAGCGTCCGTGTAATGAGATGGATCGGCAATCATTTTTTGGACTGTATCTACAATGTTGAAACTTCTGGGTTCTGTAGCCGCTGCATCTACAGTCACGTCAAAAACTTCTTTAAATCGTGCCCCATCGTTCCTATAATTTATCGTAAAAGTTGCTGTTCCGACTGAACCCGGATGAATTTTCAACAAACCAGCCGATTGGTAACTAGCTTCAAAACCAGCAATGCGTGGATTACTCGAGATGATCTCAAAATTAGAGGAATAAGTACCGAAGATAGATTTCAAATCGATTATTTTCAACGTGTCGGATAGCGGAACGACCATATTGCTCATTTCATCGACTAATGTAGGTTCTGTTTCATATGCAGATACATTCAGCTCAAACGGCGTTCCTGCCACAAACGGAATGCTTGCCAACACAGAAGTCAATGCAACTGCAGCTGCTTGCCTCTTCTTACTTGGCCTTATCTTGTTTCCCAAATTTATCACATCCCTGACTAGTATTCATTTCTCTCATTCTATCATACGCTATAATATGGAAACACCCCTGAAACGACAAAAATCCCCAAAAAACGAGGATTTTATCGGAATTTAATATTATAAACAATACTTAACTAAAGCTTCATGCACACCTTGTTCGTTATTAGACGAGGTAACAGCATCCGCGGCTTTCAACACACCTTCAGGAGAATTGGCCACAGCGATACCCAAGCCAGCAAAATCCATCATTTCCAAATCATTATAATAATTGCCGATGGCCATAATTTCGCTCGGATCAATCTCCAGAGACGCTGCCAATGCTTTTAGAGCGTTGCCTTTATTAGCCGCTGGGCTCATGACATCAATAAATAAATCCCCGCTTCTAATCATCCGCAAATGACCATATAATTGCTGCTCTTCCCATTCCTTCTGAACCTTATCCAAAATATCCGATTGGCCAAAAAGTGTATATTTCACAATCGGAAGTCCAAGCTCTGATACATCAGTCACCAGTTTGGGAGTTATCAGGAATTTCTTGTACATCTGCTTCTCATACTCACTAATCCGTTCAATATACATATTAAAAGAGGTGCACACATCGAAATGAATCCCCTCTTTTCTCACATAGCCTAGCATAGATTCAATTTCTGGCAATGTAAAAGCGAATTCATTGACTAAGGTGAGTCCACGCTCATCTGCATAAACCGTTGCAGCACCATTATGCGTAATCATCGTTCCTTCTAAACCTAACTGCTGAAGAAGAGGCAGCGTACTGTCAGGAGCCCTTCCGGTGCACAGCACAATGTGCGCTCCTTGATCATGCACTTCACGAATGGTTTGAATCGTTTGATCAGTCAGTTCATGCTCATCAGTTAAAAGCGTTCCGTCTACGTCCAGAGCAATTAGTCGATATGTCAAAGTGTTCTCTCTCCTTGTCTCCCATTTAGATCGTTTAATTGTACCATAGGCCAACAGCTTATTCACCGATTTCGTGTAAAAAGCAGCTATCCGAAGATAACTGCTTACCTTTAATGTACTCTATGAACGCCTACTGACTTATTGACATTACCAATAATATGGACAGGAATATCCTCCGTTTTGACGGTCCCATTCCGGTAACGAATTCGAAAATGGATCGTTTGCAAGCCTTGCGGCAAGCCCTCCGTAAAAGATTGAAATTTCGAGTCAAAAACTTCCCCGACAAACCTAGTCGCGTCCCCTGAGTCAGCAATTAATTTCTCTGAAACATAAAGCGATCTCCCATCTAATCCTACTGTATCCAACCATGCAGTAACTTCATCCACAGGAGCAGGCGAGCTTCTACTGGATACCATGAAAATTTCTCCCGAATAAAAGTCTTTTGGTGCTGCGGAGGTTTGATGTCCGCTTTTTTCATGTATCGCATACCAATTGTCTGTGTACGTTACATCAGATTGGATCGTTAACGGGAGTACGATAATTATTTTGGCAGCAGTACTGGATACATAACCATCAGATACGGTTAATGAAACTCGGTAGCTGCCAGGCTCAAGGAAACGATCCGTCACATGGGTTTCGGAAAATGACTCCACCGTCCCGTTCGGCTGCTCTATTCTCCACGAATAAGTTAATGCGTCGCCATCCGGATCATAGGAGGAATTAATTATTTGCACGCGATCCCCTTCCCAAACCGGTTTTGGGGACCAATCAAAGTCCGCGATAGGCGCCCGGTTGATATAAAACCATGTTTGTGGCGAATAATCAGACCAAATAAACCCATCAAAAACTCTTACGCGAACACGCAGTTTTTCTCCTGCCGGAAGATTTTGGGCAGCTGCCCAACTTCCCGAATTTGTAGTCGTGCCTTGGTACAAAGGCCCAGTGTCCAACACCATGACATCGTTCGTTTCATTTGTAATTTGAAGCTGAAAATAAGTGAATGTTGGATTTGGATCAGGATCATTTTGCTGCCATCCCAAAGTCGGCCTTAGCTCTGAAAACAGGGTCGGCGCTTCCTGAGTCCCGCTTGGAACAATCATAATGGCAGACGGCGGACGATTGGTAAGGAACCAACCTGTGTTTGACCAATCCGACCAGTACTTTCCATCATGTACCCGAACCTGTACCTGCATTGGTTTACCATCATTCGGTAAAGAGGCAATGGGAAATGGATTCTCTGCCGTCCAGGACGTATTGCGTGTGTAATAGGAACATCTGTATTTTGAACCAGAATCCGAATCAATACTACACCCATGTTCATATGAACCGCTTTTCAGTGAATCATAGAAATAGCCATCTCCGGAAGTATATTTAAGTTGTATCCCATTTTCATCTAAAATACGATATTGCCAGTTTTGGAATACGGTGTCAGCATCAACATCCATTTGGACCCAAGCAGGTATCAACGAATTCCCTGTAATAGCTGTTGGATTCGCTCGCGTTCCAGAAGGGTAGGTTAACGTCGCCTTAGGCGGAGAACCGCTGCTGACATATTTCTCATCCCAATCGGACCACAATCCATACTCATCTTGAACTCTTACCCTCACCTTGTATACTTGATTGCTGCTCAACGTCATATAATATGTCTGCGACATAGGAACAACGGCTCCATCACTTTTAAAATGGGTCGCTCTCGCAACATTTGGATATGTGTAGCTAACCCAGCGATACTGCGGAGTGCTGTAATAATCATACAAATAGAACTGCACATCCAACTCATAAGCTTTAATGACGCTTTCTGCATCATAATCTACGGCATTCCACGTAAAAAGAGGATTGGATGCAACTGAACCAGATGGATGAGCATAATCCATACCTGTCGGAGAAGTCAGTTGAACAAAAGGTGCATGATTCACTGGAGGCGCATTTAACCAAATCAAGGCTTCCGCCCAATCAGACCATGCTCCATATTCATCTTTTACAGCGACTCGGAACGTATACATGCCCATTTCTTTCACACGATGTAGTTGTCCATCAACCGAAGTACCGTCAGGCAATATATATTCGTATCTTCGATCAACGATTCCACGATTAGAGCAATAGTTGATTCCCGTCCGTTCAGTAGAACATGATCCACTTGGCAGCCATCGATCAGGATCATAGCTTTGATCAACGTAAGTAACGTTATAATAAATATCTTGATTAACGTTAAGAACAGCAATAGGGCGTCTGTGTATCAATACATTCCTTGCATAAGGATCAGATTCTGCTTGATACATAGCGAATGTCGGATTGGGATAGGCGTAGCCCGCTGGTGCTGGATCATCCGCCCCGATCAAAGTCATCTTATAGATTCCGACTTTATCAAGAATTTTCACTGGGCTTCCAGTCACAGCCTGGTTGTGGAAAGCAGAAATCCCGCTTTTTCCATCTTCGGCATCCAGAAATTTGGTTGAATCCCTATGTTCGTACGTCCATTTATCCTTAACAACCAAATGTGCATCTGCTTCAGGATCATTAAACTCTGTTGTATAGGTTAGCTCTTCCCCCACAATACCTCTGTCATTTATTTTAGTATGATCAACGATAGGAATTTTGACAGAAACATTTCGAAACTGTGAACCAAAACCTCCGACGAATGCCCCGTAAGTACCTGAAGTAAACGTAGAATCAGTTACATCAAATATCGGTGTTGCTCCTAGTCTAACTTTTATTTTCGATCCTCGAACTGATATTTTAAAATTAGTAAATTCGGTTGTGTTTAAAGCAATAGGACTTACCCGCAGCTCAGTTCGTACACCGTTTACGATCTTTGATAACGACAAGCGGTTTGAGTTAACTTCAAGCCTGTACATATTATTGTTATTTTGCGCTCTAAAGCTCATACCGGATGGTGTATGAATACTATAGTTTGGACTTGTTTGCAGGAAGTCAAAGTAATAATCAGCATCCGTTACCTTCGTATCTTTCTTCAAAATTTGACCCAGCTCGTTTGCACCATAATCAGCATTCGTCGCTACTGTGCCTTTAATTGTATAATAGTAATATTTCTCATAAGAACCCGAATAATCCTCGTCATAACTTGATATGTAGCTGCCTGCACTACAAGGCCCGCAAGATGTGTGAACGATGTTGTATCGTCGGTTCTTTAAATGACGCTCATGTGCGATGACATAAAACTCCCCATCTGATCCAAAACCCGCTCCATCAATCGTAAATTGATATTCTTCGTACATAACAGAATAACTTTTCGTACTAACAGGCCTTATTCCGGCAGTCGTGTATTCTGCAATTTTAACAGCATATTTGTCTGTTACGACGATTTTATTTAGCCCGTCAACGATAAACACATACCCATCGGCTGATACGGTAAAGCGAATATCACGCAAAGATTTTCTTTCTGTATATTCCCCGCCATTCAAATAGTTGCTACCGCTATATCTCTCTGCGTCATCGTAAGGACCTGAACTGATATCAAGCCTTGTAGTTACACCCGTATGCTTATTGTATGAAGTCAAGTAGTTAATCATCGTCCCCTTGTTGCTCATATTGTAGTTACTGCTGTTACTAGTGTTGTTATAATTGTAATACGTATTCGCATCATCACTATGACCAGTAATAACAACGTCAGCATCTTCGAACAAAGCACCATTAGTCTGCGGCGGTCTAACAATAGATGCTGTGGGTACTACCGCCCCTGTTTCAACATCTATCCAATCGGAAGTATCTGTACCACCACAGTACCAGCAAACATTTGGTTTAAACAATACGGCTGGAAGCTTGATTTTCGTTCCATCCTCATTAATTTCCATGATAGATGAAGTACCTACTTGATAGGCATATGTCGGAAGCTGCATGTAATTCAAAACACCACTATTGCCATATTCAAAACTTTTTACCCATGAGACGTTCCCGCTTGCATTCTTTCGAGTGTAATCACACCAGTAGCGGTACACATCATCATCACTAGAATCATAGTAATAATATCTACAGGACAACGAGTATGTCCCACCTTTAGCGTCATAAGACAAATAGTTGCCCGTATTGCTTGCAGTTGATGCTGAGCTAAGACCAGTTTCATACGAAACCTTTGGATCAGAAAAAGGCTTTCCAGTGTAAGCATTTATCGTTCCACCGCCTGAATCAGCTGAAATGATTGTTACGGGTATTCCGCCTATCGACGCAACACCGTACCTTTTGCCTAGATACTGTGTACTAAAAAGATGTGGCACATAATAGCTATGACCGGCATCCTTGCCCAAAGTTACCGTAGTGGGAGTAAATATCAAATTTGCAGCAGGAGCGTTGTAGGGAGCTTTGCCATAGTGTGAGGTAAAACCTTTGGTCACCGTGTTGTAGGTAAGGCCAATATTCTTCACTTTATCTAAGTCTTGGTTCGTTAAGCTAGAGCCTTGCCATTGATCACCAAAGGCCATGAGCATTTCACTCTCGTTTATCGTGTTGAAAAGTGGAGGCTCCGGGTTTGCGCTAGTTACCGTAAATGAAACTTCAGGAGAATCATTTGTAATGGAAATAAGAAATGATTTCGTATCTGTCAGCCCCCAATCTTCCGTTGTTTGGACTGTAATTCGATAATTGCCGACCGCAGCTGCAGGTAATGATGTGTACCCACCAACGGTCAACGGAATAAGTACACTGGAATGTTCCTCGAAATTCCCGTCATTATCACTATCATACTGGTAGCTAGCCGTTGTAGAAACGATGAGGTCACCATCAGGACTATATGACATATCCTTAAAAGGCACGCTCCCACGAACTGCTACAAGCGGTAAATTAATTAAAGCTACCGGTGCTTTGTCTTCGACAACATTGATTTGTTTGATCGCCATATTCTCAGGCAGACTTCTTACACCACGATTATCACTAACTTCTAACGTTATTGTTTCAAAACCGATATTCGGATAAACCGATCGTTTATTCGTCCAAAATTCCTGTTCAATTGTTCTGTTTTTTGCAGGTTTACTGCATGCGCCATTGATGGCATTAGCTGCCAATGGTCTGTTCTGAACTACACGACTGGGGACGTTAATACAAGGAATTGGTTCGGGGCGCATAATATGAATGGTTGCGTCTTTTTGTGTACAAGCACCTAGTTGATCGCACATACGGGCTGTGATTGTATGATCACCAACGGAATTGGGAGCGGTTAGCCAAGTTAACTTGTCTTCTCCTTTTAAATAACCTTGGGATGGGAAGCTTTTGATCCATGCACTTGTGCTTTCTGCAAACCGCCACTCAAAAGTAACCAGATCATCATCAGGATCGTAATGATTGGGGGCTACTTCTGGCAATAGCCGCACGTTAAGTCTATCTCCAACAACGGTACCCGGAATCGGCGTCCGACTATAATAATCCGCATCCGGGAACCACCCAATTTCAAACTGTGGCGGGCGGTTTGGAGGCTTAGAACCAATGGTAAACGTCCCCGTTCCAAAATAGGAGGTTCCTCCGCAGCTGTCTTCCAGCTTGTATTCAATCAGGACACTGCCACTTTCCATATTCCCTGGGTATCCAAGATAACCCATCATCCCATAAGCAAAAATGGACATATCATTAGTAGAAGCTGCTGTTAAGCTGCTCCAACCATACTGGACATAACCGCCTGTCGATTGTGATAAAACGAACCTTCCTCTCACAGGCGTACAACCTGATGGAATCGTCCAATCCGCTTGAATGATGTTGTTTTCTTTCCAAGATATTGAAGGCTTATCCGCTCTAGTGGTACCACTAAAATTCCCACCAGTAGGTGAACATGATGCTTGAGGGGTTATGATTTGGTTCAACGTGTTGTTAGATGAACTTGTTTCGGAGATTGTATCACTGGAATCAACCACAAGAGTTAAACTCTTGGTTCCATTGAATGTATAGGGGATCATTTCTGTAATTATCTGCCCAGAGCTAACTCCAGAGGTGTAGGTGAAGGTTTTGAATACTGTGCCATCAGCAGCTAAAGTCACATTAAAAGTGGAGCCACTCGGGATACTTATGCCGAGATTTTTGAACTTGATTGTGACATTGGTGCTGATATTGACAGCGACGCAAGAACCAGCGTCGATCGAAATGGAGGCGAGGTCGGGTTTGACTGATGGGGTGTAGGTTACGTCGATAGACATTTGGTATTTGTAGGTGGTTCCTTGCCAGATGGCGTTTGCGTACATAAGATAGTTTCGGAGTAATCCTCCTGATCCATCTGAATCATCTTTATCTTCAATCTGACCCTCAGGAACATATCCATCTAACAACATCATCGTTCGAACCATGCCGGTACCTTTACTATCCCCTTTACCGTAAGCTAATGGTGCTGCACCATACCCTGAGCTGGGTTTCTCAGCTTTAAAAATACTGATAGTATTCTGATCAAGTTTATTACCATCAGTAATATCGGCATCAGTACCAGTTAAATTTGCAGAAGACTCGGACAGGAACCAGAAGTTTGGCCTACCAACGGAATACGCAGTAGTTACTGCATAACCCTCTTTAAAATAATCTGCTACTTGGTCTCCACTAGCCTCATTAACTAAATAAAGAGATGATTGGTAAGTATACCTTAAATCTGGACCAAACGTTGACGGATCTGTGTAATTAAATGATTCACTAGTATACCTTTTTCTACCATTTGTCGGTATCTTTCCAGGGAAAGGAGATTTGCTACTACCATCATTAAATCCATCAAACTCAATAGGGTACGGTGTTTTCGTAGCATCATGCTCCCATATCGTTCCTTTAGGTTGTCGATAAATTTGATGCATAGGTTTTGTTTGGGACTTTCCATAAACTATGGTATTACCTCCACCGAGCACTAGCAATTTTATCGAACTGGAATTAAATGTTGCAGTACCACCAGACCCTCCTTGATTATTCAAAGATACCCCAGTAATTGTACCAGCAACTAAACTGCTAACATCCTTTTCAAAATCTTTAGTTGGTGTTGATGAATACTGAGGTGAAACAAAAGTTTTACTATAAGTCCCTAGTTCGAAATTGTAATAAAGTTTTACTGTGCTTGCTGCTTCTACATTTGCGGGTTCAAAGAACGATAGTAATAGTTCCAAAAGCAGCAATAAGAGCATTGCACGATGAATGAATTCACGCAGCATTCAACAGCCTCCTATTTCTCCGCCAATGTTGTATGTTTTCCTAAGATGTCAAAAACAAGTCTATCATTAGCAATTCTATTCGGCAGAGTATATGCTACAAATCCTTCATGTATTTGCGGCTTTTCAAAACTAATCCAACGTGTAAGCTGATGATCTAATAGCAAAAGATGATTCGTGGTATCCAGTTGGGTTAATACTTGATATGGGTGTAGATCTTGAATACTGGCTGCACCTTCAGTTGAAACTACAGTAAAGTTTGCAAAGATTACCTTATTATCCGTTCTACTAGTTTCGTTAGACCAAGTACTCATCTTGACCATCTTCATATAAGGATCATCCACATCAGCAGGATCAGCCACAATCAACTTATTCAACCTAACCGTAACACCCTCTGCATAAGTCCAGGTGGTTCCTATTTCTCTGGGCTTCAAACCCAACATCGTTCCAACGTTGCTTCCCGTTTCATCGATCTCAGCTTTACTTGCCGCATACTTGTCAACAGGCAGCTTGTCACCCCGTTTTACAGAAAGAATACGTTCAATCATTGTAATTGCCTGCGCACGTGTACTTGTTCCATATGTATCCAAGTCCGTTGTACTTACACCATGTATCAATCCAAACGAGGTTGCTTCGCGCATTGTGCCTTTTAACGCTTTATTCGTGCTTTTTACAGAAAGCATGGCCATCTCGTAGCGCTGCAAAGGCTCAGCGTATCCTTCCGGGAATATATCAGGGATAACCCCTTTCTCTTTGAGTCGCTCCACATAGGGTTTGTACCAACCATCGCCATCAACTTTGGTTACTAACTCTCCTGCTGCAACTGCTGCCATCTTAATAAATTCAGCTCGAGTAATGGAGGTGTCCGGTTTAAAGCTTCCATCCGCATACCCATCCACATAGCCTGATTTGACAGCTGCTTGAATGGCTTGCTCGGACCAATGACCAGAGATATCCTTGAATCGTTCCCCTTCCTGTGCCATAGAACTATAAGCATCATACCCAAGAGATAATACACAGAGAGCTGCAACTACAATTAAAATTAAGCCTTTCTTCTTCACTTTACATCCCCTCTTCCTTTTATATTCATAATATAAATATACAAAATATGACTTCATCATTATCGGTAGTATCTCATTATTTCGCCATCAACGTCTACCTTATTTATCCATAAAATCCAAATTAAACAACAAAAAACCGCCCTACAATCGCTTAACACTCAGCGAGAGTACAGGCGGTTCTTCCGCACGTTCACAACCCAAAATCTTCTAAACCAAAAATACCATATGTTAGTATTTTTGTAAATCTATTATTTTAGCCTTCGAGCGTTGTATGAGCATGCTGCAAAGCAAGAAGTTCTTCCTTCGTCAGCTCTCTCGCCTGACCTAATTCCAAATTCGGATCAAGGACAAGCGGGCCCATGGAGATGCGTTTCAAGTAAGACACCCTTTTGCCAACTGCTTGGAACATACGCTTTACTTGATGGAACTTGCCTTCCATGATCGTAAGCTCAATTTCGGAGAATTCACCATTCGACTCGTTCCCGCTCTTCAAAATTTTCAAAATACCAGGCAGCGTTTCATAGCCATCATCTAAGGTGACACCTTGGGAAAAAGCTTCGCGATCTGATTCCGTAACTTCCCACTCCACTTTGGCAAAGTAGGTTTTGGGAACATGTTTACGCGGCGAAAGAAGATTATGCGCGAGTTTGCCATCATTGGTTAACAGAAGGAAGCCTTCTGTATCTTTGTCCAGTCGTCCGACCGGGAAAACTTCGAATGGCGCATAAACGTCATCTAACAGATCAACAACCGTGCGATCACGATTGTCTTCAGTAGCAGAGACGACTCCCTGCGGCTTATTCATCATCAGATAGACGAACTCACGGTAAAGCACTGCTTCACCATTCACCTTGATGACATCCGTTTCAGGATTCACTTGCATACCGCTGTCTTTGACTTTCACGCCGTTGACATAAATCGCGCCTTCTTTGGCCAGGCGTTTGAGTTCAGAGCGCGTGCCGATGCCCACATGAGCGAGTATTTTATCGAGCCTTTGTGTTTGTTTCATGACCGCTTAGGTCCACCTCCAGCCGGGCGGGTATTCGTTCTTGAGCATCCCGTCGTGCCATTTGCCCCAGCCGACGGGATGGTCGTCAATGCAGACCAGGCAGTAGCCTTTGGCTGCCTGGGTCACTTCCACGTCGCGGATGAGCTCGCTCTCCGCGACTTCGAGCGTCTCGCCCTTCAGGTAACGAAGGGCTCGCTCGTCGCTCGAAGCCAAGCTCAGCGCTCGCTTGGCTTCGCGCAAGCGCAGTCCCATGGCTAGCGCATGGGACGGTTCGAATCGGCCGCGATGCAGCGCGCCGATGTACCAGCCTGGCCGCACGACTTTCAGTCCGTGCAGCTCGGGCAAGCCCTCCGGCGACGCATACGCATGCTCGCCGTAACAGACGAGCCGCCCAGCGGCAAAGGGCTCGCTGCACAGCAGCTCGCCCGCGAACGCCTGCAGCGGCTCCAAGCTTACAGCCGGCCGCGGCGCTATATCAGCGCGGCCCTTCCCCCGCAGCGCCTCACGGCCGCTGCGCTTCCTTCCACTCGACGCCGACACGAAGTCGGCGTCACGCTCGCCATCACTACCCGCAGCACCATCACTACCCACATCACCATTTCCAAGCCCACGCTGCAAAACAGCAACATAATGCCCCTCGCCCTTCAGACGATGCGGCCACAATCTTGCTGTTCCAGCTACCGCCTCCATAGAGCGAGACGAATAAGCGCCTTCTTCACACCAAGGAGCTCTCAGCCAATCCGGCCGTCCCGCACTAAATTGATCAACTGGTACCACGTTGAAATCCAGATGTTTATCCAGAAATTCAGCAATCTGGGCTTCATTTTCCTCCGGTGAAAACGTACAGGTTGAATAGACAATTCTGCCTCCTGGGGCAAGCATCTGAGCTGCTTGTTCAAGCAGTTCCCTCTGCATCACAGCAAATTCCTGAACGGAATGACGTTCCCACTGCTGCATCATTTCTTCTTCCTTGCGGAACATGCCTTCTCCTGAACAGGGAGCATCAATTAAAATTTTATCAAAATACCCGTTAAATACAGTTAACATTCTTCCCGGCTTCTCGTTCAGAACAACAGCATTCCTAACACCGAGCAGCTCCAAATTTTTCACTAATGCCTTGACTCGATCAGAATGGATATCATTCACAACAAGCACGCCTTCACCTTGCATTTTGGCTGCAATCTGTGTAGACTTGCCGCCTGGCGCTGCGCAAAGGTCAAGCACACGCTCTCCTGGTTCAACCTGAAGCAGCTCTACCGGCGCCATAGCGCTTGGCTCTTGAATGTAATATAGACCTGCATGATAGTAAGGATGCTTCCCCGGGCGTTCCCCCTCTTCATAATAGAAGCCGTCAGCAGCCCAAGGCACCTTGCTCAGCGTGAAAGGACTTCGGGCCGCGAACTCTTCCTTACTAATTTTAGCCGTATTCACTCGCAACCCGAACAATCTGGCTTCATCATAAGATGCCAGAAATTGTTCAAATTCGTCTGCGCCCAATAAATCCATCATTTTAGTCTTAAATAGCTCAGGTAACTGCTTCGTCATTCAACATCTTCGCTTTCTTAGTTAATCTATATCTGTTCAATCTATCATACTCGCACAGATGATCCGTTTTCCATTCTTTCAATAACCTATCGGTATTATAGCTGAACTGTCACGAAACAGCCAATAATTTTCAAAATCCAAACAGGATATGCTATACTTTTCATAGAAGATATGTAGATAGTAAACATCATAAAGAGGTGCATGAATGAAGAAGCTGCTTATTTATCTTGGCATTGTTGTCGTTTTATTCGGGGGCTTATATTTGGTTAATCAGCAATCGACCAAAACATCGGACAAAGCAAATGCGGGCAATCCTTATGGCGTCGCGGCGTCCAAACTCAATCCGGAAACGGTAAAGCAATTGAACGACCCTAACTATCAGAACTTGATTCTTCCCAAAGATTTGGATCAAAGGCTGAAGAACAAAGAAACATTTTTCCAATATTATTACGCGTCAACCTGCCCACACTGCAAAATTACCACACCTGTACTAGTTCCGTTAGAAAAAGAGCTCAATATTGACGTAAAACAGTTCAATTTAGAAGAATTCAAGGATGGTTGGCAAAAATATAACATCGAATCCACACCTACCCTCGTCTATTACAAAAATGGTGTAGAAGTTGATCGTATGGTTGGCGGCGTTCCTGAACAAGGCTCCACAGGCGGCAACACTCCTGAAATGTTCAAATCTTTTTTCCAAAAGTATAAAGGCTAATAGATGAGCAAAAGCAGCGGATATCCGCTGCTTTTTCATTTGCCAAGCTTCTTCGTTTTTTTTCGATAATAAGCCAAAGCCAATAAGATCAAAGGAATAACCAGCCCGAAGGTGCCTGAATAGAAAACCCAAATTTTCGAGGCGAACTGAATAAAGTACGCAACATCCGGATAAGAAACAATAGAAAGTACGATTAAAATCATCCCCAAAGGCAAATAAAGCTGTTTGACCTCCTTCAGCCTAAAAATCTCGCCAAATGTCATTGTAGCGGCATAGAAGCAGATCGTTAATTTAAAGTAGATCGTAATGAACCAAATCCCTGCCATAATAACTTCCAGACGTTCCAGAAAGGAACCGATGCTAATTTTTTTAGCCAAACTATAGCTTGGGTACATTTGCACGGCCGTCAGTTTATCACCCAACACAAGAATGGAAAAAAGGGAAATAAGAACCAGCAAACTTCCTCCGATCGAGACGCCAATGAGAAATGACTTGCCTAGCTTTTTCGTTTTTTTCACAAAAGGTATGATCATTAAGAAGACAACAAGCTCCAAATATGGCGTACCGATTAGCGGGACGGATGCCCGAATAATAGGCTTCACCCCATAGCCAAACACGGGCAGCAAAAATTTGGGGTCAAATTGGAACGGCAGAAATATGAACATAAGAAAGAAAAACAGCAGGACCCAAGGCAGAAAAATTTCTGATGTTCGCGTAAACGTCTCCAAACCATTTCGGATACCGAGTATAACAATCGTTAAGAAAAAGATATGCGTGAATTGTAAAGGCGTATCCACCAATACCTGTGTTGTGATGAAATCCCCCAAATTTCGCAAGACAAGCGCAGCCAGAATAAAGAAAAAGCAAAAATACAGAAAAGAGACTCCTTTTCCCAGCCATTTCCCCATCAACTCTTCACAATACGCAACAAGGGTTTTGCCTGCGAACCGACTTCCCAATGCGTAGAAAAGGACGACCAGCAGTAATCCTACTAGCAAACCCAAAAGCGCTGCAATCCAAGCATCTGTTTTGGCCTCATAGGCGAGTCCCGAAGGTGCAATAAGAATGGAGCTGCCAACGGTAAAAAGAATCGTGAGGATCGTGAACTGATGAACGCCAATTCTGCCTTTCTCGATCATTGGATACACCTCTACTTTAAGATACCGAAAACAAAATCACTAATTGGCTTATAAATAAACGTAAGCCAATCCATTGGATTAGGAAAAGGCATGCGTAATTCTAACAAAATACTTAGTAGGGTTCCTATGAGAAGGACCGTAAAGAAGATCCAAATCTCCATAGTTAGCTTTTTACGAAATAAAGCGGGACTTTCAATCAAAGCAATTATGGAACCGATTAATATCGTCGTAATGGACGTTAACACAATAAATTCACTCCTCAGGCCGCTCAATCAGGGAGTTATTGATTGTTCCTAAGCGGCGAATCTGTATGTTAACATCAATGTTCACTTTTAACTTTGCAAACTCATTTTCCCAATCTGACTTTAGTCGAGTCCATGTTTTAGGGGCTTCATCTTCAATCGCTTCGCCAAATCCGAAAATGTCGGCCTTATTCTCTTTTGCTTTTTGGATGACAGCATACATGACCTTGGTCAAATTTGCTTTGGCAATCCCCTCTAATTCCGAAATCGTTTGTGGATCAAGTAAATTAATATGACATTGAACCTCACTCACATTTTCTTCCACAAAGACATGAATATTAATTTCCGGCTTGCCATTAACAATTTTCCCTTTCATTTTTGTTTTTTCTCTTATAATTTCAAGCGTTAATGTTCCGCCTTCAGGACAAGTTAGATGCCCCATTGTGCTTTTCACATTTCCCATAATGTAGTTATAGCCCTTGCTTTCGTCCTCATTCAGCCAATCAACCAATTTATCTTGTTTGAAGAGAGCTAAACCGGAATACTCTAATATGGATGAAGGTGAGGTTTCATTTAAATTGGTTCTGGACTCCCCTTTTTTACTGTATCCTTTGATCACAAGTCCCGTAAGCACTGCTTCTCTTGTTGGATCTCCCAAATTCGTTAAAAATCGATCCAATTGAACACTGACCGTAGGTGACCAAGATTTTTCAGATGTTTCCAAAGTCTTAAACATTTTATTTGCCGGAATTCGTTCAATTGGCGTCAAAACTTTCAGTACTTTACTGGCCGTAGTGCCTTTGGCGACAATGATATAGAAATCCGATCGGACTTCGTGATCTCTGGATACACCATCCATCACTTTATTGATGCCTTGACGCGCTAAATCTTCGCCAATGACTAGAATTCGCAAATGAGAAGCAAAAATTTTCCGGGGAGCCATGGTAGTCAGCTTGCGAACAGCCTCTAACGTCGAAACCCCAGTAGCTGAAAGGGTCGTTATTGGCGTGCTGTAGCCACTTCCCTTTTTGGCAGCTACCTCGCTCGGATTCACAATTTGCGCTGTCACCAAATATTGCTTGCCGCTCGTATCAAACCCAATACCTACCGTAATAGCCAAATCATTCAACTCATGTCGATCCCAGCAGCCGGAAAGTACAAAACCAAGTAAGATGAGTATGCAACTCATACACCCCAATCTCTTCATATGGCTATGCCCTCCTTTTTACTTGCTCTTCGGCTTTGAGAGTGGAGCATTGTTCTCACGAATTTGATTCTTAGGACTGATGAAACGCGGTCTGGAGAAAAGTCCCCACTGGGGAAGTCTTAGTATCGTATCTTTCTGATCCGCTAGCACAAAGGGAGCCATTGGCGACATATAAGGCACACCAAATGACCGTAAGTTGCACAAATGCTGAACCATTCCGATTAAGCCAACTGTGATTCCGAATAAGCCAAAGGTTGCTGCAAAGATCATCAGAATGAATCGCAAAATACGAATTGGAATCCCCATGCTGAACGAAGGAATAACAAAATTCGATATTGCAGTAATCGCAACAACAATAACCATTGCCGGTGATACTAATCCCGCATCCACCGCTCCTTGACCGATAACCAGAGCGCCAACGATTGAGACAGCTTGACCTACTGTTTTGGGAAGACGAACACCAGCTTCACGCAGGATTTCGAAGGTCACTTCCATCAAGAGGGCCTCAACAAAGGCAGGGAATGGGATTCCCTCTCGCTGTGCCGCCAAGTTAAAAAGCAAAGAGCTCGGCACCAGTTCTTGATGAAACGTAGTTACCGCGATATAGAATGAAGGGGCCATCAATGAGATAAAAAAACAAATATAGCGCAAAATGCGAATCAGCGTGGCAAATTCGGCCCGTTGATAGTAATCTTCCGAAGATTGAAAAAACTGAATAAACAAGGCAGGCGCCTCCAGAACGAAAGGAGTCCCATCAACAAATATGGCTACTCGACCTTCCAAGAGTCCTGCAGCAATGACATCGGGTCTTTCCGTATTATAAAGGGTAGGAAATGGCGTGAAAGTTTCATCCTGAATAAGTTCCTCGATATTTCCGCTTTCCAATATCCCGTCAATATCAATGCGATGAAGTCTGAGTCTTACTTCTTCCACAATTTTGTCGTTCGCTATGCCATGAATGTGCATCATCGAAACGCTCGTTTGTGTGACTCGGCCGATACTGATTGATTCCAGCCACAAATTGGGACTTTTAATACGTTTGCGAATGAGCGATATGTTGGTGCCAATGGATTCTGTGAAGCCATCGCGTGGTCCTCTTACAACAGCTTGGGTGGTAGGCTCCTCCACAGAACGTTGATCTCCACCACCAGTGTTTACCGACAACGCAAGGGGATACCCGCTCATGAAAATAATCGTGTCACCGCTTAACATGCTTTGGCAAATGTCATCAAACGTCTCCAGTGTATTTACTTCTCCACTGGCTTGAAGAATGTTCTTCACTAAGTCGGGATATACATAGAAGCCTGTGTTCATTTCTTCAATCAGTTGAGCTGATCGGGTATTCAGCGTAGACATCATTTCTTGAAAAAACGTTTTGTTCACCTGCTGTTCAAGAAAAACGTAGCCAAAGGTATGGTTGGTCTCTACATCTATGCACAATTCGCCAGAACTAATATCCGAGCTGTTCCCGAAGATCGTTCTAATTTCCGCAATATTCAATGCGATATCCTGAAATAGACTCATTTGCAGCAGCGGCTGCTGGACATTTTCGGAAGTAACCGTTGGTATTCGCTCACGATTAAATATTTCATGCAGCGTTTTCTTCCAGGTTAGCATTTGTTCGCCACCACCAAACTTCATGGAATTACATATGTCTTAAGGGAAAGTTTTCCCAAACTGCGGAAAATTATGTATCTATTTTTTCCCCAGCTGCATCTTGTGAAACCAAAAAGACTCCGCACCTTGTTGGCGGGAGTCCTATTGGTTTGCTTTTATGCTTAATCTTGCGCTTCTTCCTCATGTTGTGGCGGATCAAGCCTAATCTCCACTAGAAGGTCCTCAAGCTCTATATCTAGGATCTGAATATCCAGATCATAAGGTGCAAAGGGTTCGTCTGCGATGCGCACAAGCTTCGATAAATAAAGCTCACTATCTTGAATTAATCTATTCAAATCAATTCCGAGTGAATCCCCAGGGTAAGGAGCAAGCTTATCTAAACCAGCACGAAAGAGCTTGATAGAACCGCTCATGTTGCCATTCGCATGATGATAAAGGCCCACTGCAATCTGCAGTAGACCCTGATACAAAGGGTTTCGGCCTTCCTCCAGCCAAAGCTCCTCCATCACTTCATGGCACTCGAAATAATCGCGCAGATCATTGAAATAATACAAGTACGCCACATACAAACGATCGTAGCTTGCCATAACTTAGTTATGTTCCCCTTTGGCTCTGGAGATTGCTGCTTCAATATCGGATGACAAGTCGCTAAGCCCATCTTCCGTCTCCCAAATCTCATTAAATCTGAGCTGAAATTGCGCGGCTTCTCGAACACGGTGATAGAAATAAAGCTCCTGAATGTTGTTGAGGACCTTATTCACCAGATTCGAGTTGTCTTCGAACATTTTCTGTGATTCAACAATCTCGCCGCGAATGCTGGACATTTCTTGGTCTAATAAATAAGCTGCTTCCGCCGCTTTACTTAGACGCGCTCTAACGTCGGATGGCAGTTGTTCTTTATATTTATAATTCAACGAATGCTCAATCGTAGCCCAGAAGTTCATGGCAAGCGTCCGAATTTGCACCTCGGCTAGAATTCGCTTCATCCCTAAAGCGGTTTGTACTGGATATTCGATAATAATATGAAAACTACGATAGCCGCTCGGCTTCTTGTTGGTCACATAATCTTTCTCATAGACGACATTCATGTCCTGTCTACTGCGAATCAGTACGGCAAGCCGCTCGATGTCTTCTACGAACTGACACATAATCCGGATGCCGGCAATGTCTTCAATTCCTGACTCCAACTGATCCATTGGCACGTTTAAACGCTGTGCTTTCTCCAGCACGCTAGATATTTTTTTGACACGTCCTGTTACAAATTCAATCGGAGCGTATTCTTCCCTGCTTTTAAGTTCGCCACGCAATGTTTTGAACTTTACTTTCAATTCTTCTACTGCTTGTTCATAGGGCAGGAGAAATTTTTTCCAGTCTCGTCCATCCATCCTTGTATCCTCCATTTCGAATGAAGTCAGTTCTGATCTGCACCGATTGCCTGGGAAATATGTGTGTACCCGTCCCTCTGCAGCAGCTCTTGCAGACCTTTATTGAGTCTGTTCAGTAGGCCGGGACCTTCATAGATAAATCCGGTATAAACTTCAACTAAACTAGCGCCGGCTTTTATTTTGTCATAAGCATCTTGTGCAGTGAAAATTCCACCCGCTCCAATAATCGGAAGTTTACCTTCCGTCAATTGATAGACGCGTTTAATGACTTCCGTTGAACGTTCAGTGAGAGGTCTCCCACTTAAGCCGCCTGCTTGACCGCGGTTTGTGTGCACAAGCCCGTCTCTGCTAAGTGTTGTATTGGTCGCAATAATGCCCGAAATACCGCTGTCTTTAATTGCATGCACGGTTAATTCCAGCTCTGCATCCGTGAGATCGGGAGCAATTTTAACCAAAACAGGTTTACCTGTGCCACCGCTCTTTTGCTGTTGAAGCTGCATCTCGGCTGTAACCGCATCAAGCAATCGCTTCAAATCATTCCCATGCTGTAAATTACGCAAATCCGGTGTATTTGGTGAGCTGATATTCACTACAAAGAAATCTCCATATGTATATAACTCCCGAATGCATGCCCGATAGTCTTCTTCTGCTTGTTCATTCGGCGTTATTTTATTCTTGCCTATATTAATGGCTACCGGAATATCTCGTTTTCCTGTCTTCTGCAGGTTCCGTGCCATCTCATCTGTACCAACATTATTAAAACCCATACGGTTGATTAACGCCTTATCTTCCGGAAGACGAAATAGCCGCGGCAGCTCATTGCCCGGTTGTGGCTTTGGTGTAATTGTTCCTACTTCCATGAAACCAAAACCAAGTTGTGAAAATCCTTTGATTGCCTTCGCATTTTTGTCTAATCCAGCGGCTAGCCCGATCGGATTGGCGAACTGCAAGCCCCATAATTGCTGGGCCATCTTGGATGAAGGCGCTACGCCATACATAGATTTGAGCAATTGTTTTCCCCCAGGAAAACGACTTACGGCACTAAGGCCGTCAATGGTTAAATGATGTGCTTTTTCCGGATCCATTCGGAACAAAAGCGGTTTTCCTAACTTCTCATACAGCATGTCCTATGCACTCCGTTCTGTAATGACTCTATCAGACAGTTTAGCTGACAATGTGCAAATATGCAATCCACTGTAAAGCCAAAACCCTTTTTTCAAACAAAAAATCCCCGCTCCATTAAGGTTGCAAGGGAATCTATTCAGGCTATACCGCCATTATACTTCTGTACGTTGAAGCAGTCTCTCAAGATGCATCGTCAAGTAGCCGGTTTCGTCATCAGGCACTTCCAGCTGCAGGGAATCGCTAAGCATCAGAGATAGTACTTTGGCTTTGACATACGTGTCCCCGTACTCTTCTTTTATTTTACCCAGCAAAGAATTTTGCAGCGTCTTTTTTTGCTTAACCCGCTCAATGACACCTTTCAAATGACTTATGAACCGCAAGGTTGAGAATGAATCATCGAAATTAAAGCCTAATTCTTTGGCAGATTCAATGGTCTGTGACACCACTCTGACGACGGCTAAGGAATCCGCTGCTTGCTCTTTTTTGCGGGCACTGTTGAAGTGCATCGTCAGGAACGCAATTTCATCCTCAGGCAATTTAACATCCAGATGTTCATTTAGAAAATCAACTGCTTTTTTGGCGACCTTGTATTCTTCCGGATACATATAGCCGATTTCGTACGCAAAAGGATTCGTAATGAAAATCCCGCGTTTTTGGCGCTCCACAGCAAAATTGATATGATCAACTAAGGAAGCATGAATCGTTTCCGAGAAGTCACCTTCCAGCATGCTTTGGGCATAGGCGATGACTTCCTCCGTGATCCCAATAATCTTCACATCAACCGCATTTAGGATTTGCTCATAGTTCCTAAGCACTTCTGACGTATGCAGCAGAAACTCTTGTGTGATTTCGGCTTCATTAATAAGCATGCCCGGTGTTTTCTTGAATCCGATCCCTTTGCCGAAAGCAATCGAATTTTTCCCGGATGTCAAATGCGCCATCACGACATTATGCGATAGAACATGAATGATTGTTCTTTCAATCATAAGACACCTCCGCGTTCTTAGGCTTGTCCTGATTTGTCTTTTTGTAAGCTGAGCATCGGTTTAATACTTTCACGAATTTGTTCGGATTCCGTACCAAATACAACATGCACATTGCCGTTGCCAAGCCTGATGACGCCAATGGCGCCTAGCTCTTTGAGCTCGCTGTCCAGAACTAGCTGATCTTCTTTCACAAGCAGCCGCAGCCGAGTTATGCAAGCATCTATGGAGAGTATGTTCGCCGCTCCGCCAATATGCCTTAAAATGCTGGATGGACGATCCTCCTTCACTTTCACCTTGCTTGCCTCTGCCTCCTCTGTTTCTATGGCAGCCGTCTCCTCTTTGCTGGAGGCTTTGAGCGGGAAGAAATGCAAATAAATCCGAAAGGTCACATAGTAGAGAATGAAGTAGCCTACGCCAACAAGAAGAATCCAGTAAGGTTTCGTAGATACATGCCAATTCAGAACAAAATCGATAAAGCCTGCCGAGAAACCAAAGCCCATTTTGACTTGAAGCATATTCATTAGAAGCATAGAAAAGCCATTCAAAACGGCATGTATCACGTACAATCCCGGTGCTACGAACATAAAAGCAAATTCAATGGGTTCCGTTATGCCTGTTAAGAAGCTCGTCAATCCAGCACTGAGCATGACCGGAACGATCAATTGTCGATTAGCGGAAGAGGTGCTTCGTATAATAGCAAAAGCAGCAGCTGGAAGACCGAACATAATGACGGGATAAAATCCGGTCATGAACATCCCGGCATCTGGATCTCCTGCGAAAAAACGCGAGATATCGCCGTGCACGATTTTCCCAGTCGCTGTCGTATAGTCCCCGATCTGAAACCAGGCAATGTTATTAATAATATGATGCAGACCTGTTGGAATCAGCAGTCGATTTATTACCCCGTAGATGAACACACCTATATTTCCGTTATCCACAATCCATAAACCGATGATACTGATGCCCTTCTGCACCGGAGGCCAGATATAGCCCATTAATACGCCTAGAAAAACCATAGCCAGCGATGTCAATAAAGGTACAAATCGCTTGCCCCCGAAAAATCCGAGCGCCTTCGGCAGCTTAATATGCTGGAATCTGTTAAAAAACACAGCGGATATTCCACCAACAAGCATTCCGCCCAGTACGCCCATGTCCAGCCGATCGGCAGATTCTGTTCCCGTTTGGGAAAGCTGCAGGACATTGTTAAACACCAAATAACCAACCGTTGCAGCTAATGCTGCAATTCCGTCTCCTGATGTCAGTCCGATGGCAATGCCAATCGCGAAGATTAAAGGCAGATTATCGAAGATAGCGCTTCCGCCTGACTCAAAGATGTGAGCCATATGCATCAGGAAGGGATCTTCAAAAGTCATTTTACCGATACGCAATAAAATAGATGCCGCCGGCAGCACCGCAATCGGGATCATTAACGAACGCCCAATTTTTTGTAATGTATACATTAGTCTCATGTTCATGTTCGTTCACCTTTAAGCCCACAAGTTTGGCCGTTTCTTGTTTGCTCTTGCCTATATCCCAATTATAGTAGAAAGAACACCCTCCTGAAAGGATAAAATCCTCTAGGATAAGGTGTTTTTTCTATGCTCTTCCATATATTGTTATTTCACAGCTCCAGCGGTAATACCGGTTGCAATCTGGCGTTGGAAAATCATATATACGATCAATGTCGGAACCGTTGTGATCAGAAGGCCGGCGAATAACGGGCCCCACTCTGTGCGATATTGCATTTCTGCCTGCATCACAGCAAGACCGATTGGCAGCGTATACTTCGTTGGATCACTGTTAATAACAACACCCAGGAAGTACTCGTTCCAGTTGTTCAGCATATTCGTAATCATAACCGTAATCAAGCCCGGTTGTGACAAAGGCAGCATGACGCGGAAGAATGTTCCGTAGTGGGAAGTTCCGTCAATAATGGCTGCTTCTTCAATCTCTTTCGGCAATGACTTATAGAACCCTACGAGCAAGAAAATACCAAAAGGAAGGTTCAGTGCCGCGTACACAAGGATTAATCCGATTAAAGAATCCGTCAAATGCAAATCACTCAACAAGAAGAACAGTGGAATCAAGGCAAGTGCGAACGGTATCATCATCGAAGCAATGTAAATGGTATAAAGGAGTTTGCTTGCTTTAAAATCATACCTAGCTAAGATATAGGCCGTCATAGCAGCTAGGATCATACCAAGCAGGGTACTTCCAACCGTCACGACGATCGAATTTGTAAAATAAGTGCTAAAGTTATATTTACTCCAAACATAGGAGAAGTTTTCCCAAAGCAGCGGGAATTTCGGTAAAGCCCATGGGGCATTTAAGAAAAATTGCTCATTATTCTTGAGTGCATCGAGCAGTGTCCAAATCAATGGATACAGTACCGCTACGCTCCATATCAGAAGAATGATCCACACAAGCAGTTTAGCTAACGGATTTTTGATGACCATACGATGGCTCCCCCTTCTTCAGTATCAGGTTCTTAGATGACCTTAATGCATTTCGATTGTTTCTTGGCGCATCACACGCTGCAGGACAAGCGTCGTTATCAGTGAGATGATGAGAATCAACACGCCGATGGCTGCTCCGTAACCGAAATGATATTGTTGAAATGCCATCCGATACAGGTAAGATCCCATTACTTGGGTCGTATTATCTGGCTGTCCGCCATTCGTCATCAACTGAACAATAACAAATGACCCGTTAAGTGTTGTTATCACGATATTGACAATAGAAACTTTAATTTGCTCCCAGATGAGCGGCATGGTGATATTGCGGAATTGCGACCATTGACCGGCTCCGTCTATATTAGCTGCCTCATAATAGGAAGCAGGAATATTCACGATTGCTGCAATCATCAAGATCATATAGAAACCAATACCTGCCCAAATGGTTGGAGGTAGAAGCATCCAGATTGTATGTTGAGTAAATCCTAGCCAAGTAATATCGACTTTTTCACTTGTAAAGAGCGACAAGAACGCGTTCAAGAATCCAATTTGCGGGTTGTAGATGAAATTCCAAAGCACACCGATAACAACAACCGAAATTACATTTGGAATAAAGAAGATCGCTCGGAAGAAGCCGGATCCCTTGAGGTTGAAACGAGTTAATGCAACTGCGAAGAAAGTCGCCAAAATCATAATCCCAATGACTTTGCCAACAACTAGGAAGTAGT
This sequence comes from Paenibacillus ferrarius, assembly GCF_002027705.1. Classification (GTDB taxonomy): domain Bacteria; phylum Bacillota; class Bacilli; order Paenibacillales; family NBRC-103111; genus Paenibacillus_E; species Paenibacillus_E ferrarius. The sequence goes on from NZ_MBTG01000013.1 coordinate 122,773, forward strand.
CATTCCCAATGGCTCTAAGAATAATGGGATCTTTAAATAATTCTACAAAGTTATCGAAGCCAATAAAGGTACTATTCTCCGACATTCCTGACCAATCATAGAATGACTTCTGCAAAGCCTGTATAACAGGATAGATCGTAAATACACAGAAGAACAGAAAAGTCGGAATGATGAATGAAGCGATGAACAAATTCCGTTTCCACATTTTTGAGTTGGTCTTCATTCTATCCTCACCGTCCTATCATTAAAATGGCGGAGAACTCTAAGGCTTTCACCTCGCTAGTTCTCCGCACTGCTTCATTCAATTATTATTTCTTTTGTTTCGCTACAACGTCTGTAACACGTTTAACCCACTCTTCAGGCTTAATCGTTCCGATGGTCAAAGCTACTGTCGCATCTTGCATAGCTTTGTCTACGTCAGCCGCGAAGGACACGGTAGGTACAACAATGGTATCAGGGGAAGACAAGAATTTCGCTGCATCTTTTACAAAGTTAGGCGCTTTGGAAGAACTGATGTCACCTTTGATGTTGGAAGGCGCACCGCTAAGCTCTGCCCACTGAGAAGCTTGAGTTTTGGAGAATACGAACTGCATGAACGCTTTCGCTGCATCTTTGTTTTTCGCTTTTTTCGCAATAGCGAATGTCGAAGTTGACGTATTAGCTACCACTTTTCCACCTTTATCCTGCGTGATGGATGGGATGAATCCGAAGTCGAAGCTAGCTGGAACGTCTTTCGCCATTTCGTTTGGCAGCCATAGACCGTTCGGGATGAAGGCATCTTTGTGTTGAAGGAATAAGGATTGGGAATCCGTGTGATTGATTTGTACGGATGCTTTATCGATGAATCCTTTGTCACGAAGTTGAACGATTTTGTCCAAACCTTTCAAGATTGCTGGACTTTTCCAAGCATCTAGGTTGTTTGAAGCCATATCTTGCAGCAATTTGTAGTCGTTGTTGTTCGCCGATACAATCGCTGGATACAAGACAGAACCATTGATGTAGTAAGGGTATTTACCTGTATGAATGAAAGGATTAATGCCCGCTGCTTTAATCGTATCGCTGACTTTCAAGAAATCTTCGAAATCTTTAGGCTCAGCCCAACCTTTGTCTTTGAACAAAGCTTTGTCATAGAAGATACCCCATGAACTCATAACGAATGGGATGTTGTAGATTTTGCCATCGTATTGCGGCGGTTGCTGCGCAAGCAGATCAAGAATTTTATCACCGTCAACGTTTTTCGCATCTTTCAGCCAGTCAGTCAAATCTTCCAGCTGACCGTCTGTCACCATTTGGCGATCGAACAACTCAGGTCCATCAATATATACGAAATCAGGTGGGTTACCAGCGATCCAACGGGGTTTCATTTGTTCGTTGATTTTTGGTCCCGCACTTTCTTTAATTTTCAAATCAGGATTTGCTGCTTGGAAATCAGCAATTACTTTTTTCCACCATTTGTCGCCATAACCGCCAACAAAGTACTGGATTTCAAAATCACCAGTTAATTTTTTGGCGCCCGCAGGTGTTGCCGTCGCAGCTGCTGTTGCTGCTGCCGTTGGCGCTGTTGTCGCTGCCGGTTTTGTTGTTTCTGTTGGTGATGCTTTACCACAGCCTGCAGCTACAAGTACCATAGATGCAGCCAAGCCCATTGTTGACCATTTCTTCATATTCATGTGTTCATCTTCTCCCTTTTTTAATCTGATTGTTTGATTGTTATTTATGGAGTAGCGTGTAACTTCGGTTAAACTTGCCTAATGATTTGAGTGACCAACCCCTTTCATCCATTAAAAATCGGAAAAATAAAAAGGGCATAGTTATAGAAGAAAGTGTTGCTTTCCTTCTAATAACTAATGCCCTTACGGTAACATGTTATTAAAACTGACATATTTAATTGTTTCGCGTTTCTCGTGTGATTAAATCTTACAACAAAATGACATGGTCGTCAATACACTTTTTTTTATTTTCTTTAACCATTCATATTCTATGAAGCACACTACTTATGCTATGATAGATCATATCTTTTAATCCTAGGAAAAGGGTGATTCTTATGTCCAAACGCAAACCAATTTCTGTGAATCGCAAAGCCAAAGACGAAGTAAACAAGAAAGCAATCATTTGGACCGGATCCATTTTTCTTGTTGTTATAATCGCCATGACGTTACTGCTCATTTTGAACAAATGACGCAGACAGAAATGATTGAATTCATCATATTTTGAATTGTAATCGCTTTCGCTTTTCTTGTCAAGAAATTACTTTTCAGCAATTTAAGACTTCATACGGAAGCCGTCCGCAACCAATTCGGACGGCTTCCGTATGTTTGCCTTACAATCAATCCAGCCATTTATATTTCTTGCCTGGATTGTCATCCTTCGTTTGCAAAGGAAGCGTGAAAGACTGATCCGGCTTTCCTCTGCCAGCACCCGTTCCAGGCCCCCCTCCGCTCGGACTGCTGCTTCCCTCCGATTCCGGCGGCAATATCCCTTTGCCAATCGTCACTTTCGTTTCGTGAGGAACCATGTTATACAGTTCTTCAACGTCAGCTTGCAGCATACGAACACAGCCGTGCGACTCATCTTTGCCAACACTGGACGGTTTATTCGTTCCGTGGATGGCATACAGCGTATCCGACAAGGTCATTCCTCGGCTGCCGAACTCCCCATTGGATTTCCCATTCGGATTCCGAACCTTCTCGCTAATGACAAACTCACCTTGCGGTGTTTTTTCGGCTCCTAATCCAACCGGATATTTGCGTATAATAATGTTCCCGCTCACAAGCGCCAATTGATGTTTATCCGTATCAATCAGAATGCTGAGCGGTTCACGAAGCGGATCAGCCGATGACTTCGGTTGCGTATTGGCGGGCGACGCTGGCTCTTTGGTCGTTTGTTGAGGTGTGTCCTTTGTCTCCGTTGCTGGTTTCGCATCCAGCGGCTTCCCAGACTTCGCACTTTCATTCAATCTACTAACAACTTGCGGAAATATTTCTTGCATCTCAGGCGTCAGTCCGGGCAGCAAGTTATCCGGGTATGGCTTGGTTAATTGCTCTGGCTTCTCAGGCATGGCGCCGGTTTTCTTCTGATACGCTTGGACGGCGCTTTGAAGAACAATCGCTTGTTCACGATCTCTCATCCAGGTCGTGATAACCGGGGTCAACGCCGTACTATCCGCAATCTGACAGGAACAAATCTGTGACTGATAATACTTAAGCTCAGCGGATTTCCCGCCTTCTGCTTGAGATTCCACGCCAATGAGAGGCTTCACGAATCGATTCCATTCCTGCCACTTGCCATCAGCACTTGATGGAGCCTCCATAATCACGGACTCTCCCGTGCCAGTACCGGCCAAACCAAGCACCTGTTGTAATTTTCTCCCCCAATCTCCTTCAGAGAGATACAGTTTCACACCGTTAGAAGCAATGGCCTCAACAGGTACAGAACCTGAATTGGAGGTCTTAGCCGGAGCAGAGTCGCTGATTTTACTTGGACCAGAGGAAATATCCTTAACATCCCCTTTGGCCAAATCCATGCCTGCTGGCACAGCTAACAGAAGCAGAAGCACCAAGACAGGCAGCCACTTCGCTTTTCCGCTCGTTTTACGTTTAAGCGCAGAAGACTCTGCCTCCTTACTGGAGGCCGGGGAAGGATAAGAGGGCAACGGGCCTTCTATCGATATTTTTTGACGCTCAAACGCCTCATAAATCTCCCCAGCTTGCGCAAAACAATATGCCGCTTTGCCTTCTTTTCCTTGCGCTGCATATTCTCTCCCCAACAAATACCAAGCCATTTTATGATCAGGATGTTCCTTAACATATTTTTTGAGATACAGAGGATCTTCGATCGGATTGTGTTGGAAAAATCGTTCCAACTGATCATTGCGATTATTCTCTTTCAAGTCAGAAACCTCCTATCGCCGATTTGGGACTCTCTTTGCTTTATCGGCAAATTCAGCCTGGAGATGAAGTTAAAAAAAAGACGAGCATCGGCAAAGGAAATCCCCCTTGTCTAGCTCGTCCATACATATAGATATTACTTCACATAGGATTTCGTGCGTAGTATAGCTGTTTGATGCGGTGCATCCCACTGTACATCCAGGCCAATCTGCTCTGCGAAGAAACGAATTGGCACGTAAGTACGGTCTTGTTTCACATAGGGAGAAGCATCCGTCGCCTGCTTCACATCCGCTAGCCCAGCCGTTTTGCGAACAACACCTGTTTGACCAATTGTAAGTTCAACCGTCACATCACCTTTGATAAGCTGAACGATGGACTTCCCATCTTGCTGGATGTATTTCACCTCATAGCCGAATGTTTCGCTGATGGCTCGTACAGGAACCATCGTACGTCCTTCCTGAATCTCAGGCTGCGTATCGAAGGAAATTACCTTGGAACCACTCACAACCTTCACTTGCTGATCATTCTCTATGCTTGCTGGCAAATGATAAGGAGCAATTCTGCGAATTTTGTTATTCGATGCGTCAGCGACAACCATATTTCCTTGCGCCGTCACAAGAATATCACTCGGATTATAAAAATCTGCCGCCCGCTCCACACCATCCGCTTCGCCCGTTGTTATCGTTCCGGCAATCGTAGTTACCTTCCCGTTTAACAAATACCGAATCGCATGATTCAAGCTGTCAGCAATAAGGAGACCACCTTCCGAGGTATACGCGAGTCCTTTCGGGATATCAAACTTAGCCTTGAGCGCATCGCCATCTGCATAATCGCCGCCCGCATAAAGCTCATTTTTTCCATACATAGCGCCACCTGTTGTTGGTGTAGAGCCTGCCACCGTGCTGACCGTACCCGCTTTAAGGTCAATATAACGAATCCGTTGGTTCCCCGTATCACTCACATACAAATTTCCCTTGGCATCAAGAACAATACCAGATGGCTCATTGAACTTCGCAGATGACAAGCTTCCGTCTGCATAATCTCCTGCGAAGGACGCTTTGCCAGGTCGAATTTCGATCGCACGAGTTGACCCTGTCGTGAGAGTCGAAACAGTGCCATCTACTGTAATTTTACGAATGACATGATTGAGAGAATCCGCTACATAGACGGTCCCATCTTCAGCAACGGCTACATCCGTCGGATGATTGAAAAAAGCTGCCGCGCCTTTGCCGTCTTTGTTCCCCTGCACACCATTACCAGCTAATGTGGTTACTTGCCCATTGACATCAATTTTGCGAATGGCATTATTGCCGGAATCCGCGACATAGACATTCCCCTTCGCATCAACTGCAAGTCCGGAAGGTTCATTAAAAAAGGCTTCTGATGATTTGCCATCCAGCAGCCCCCCTGTTGGAAAGCCTTGGCTATTCGTTGTGACGACTAACTCAGGACCCGCAAACGTGGTTACAAGGCCATCCGAAATTTTACGAATTAAATGATTGCGTGTATCTGCGACCAAAATAGTGCCGTCTGGGAGTTGTGCAACACTTCCCGGCGCCCGGAATGCAGCGCTCAGCGCTGCGCCGTTATGATCTGCGAAATCGCCAATCCCCGCGAATGTCGACACATCCGCCATAATTTGGCCATTGCTTGCGAGTAAAGCATCAGCAGATAGTCCTGCTGCCATGGCAGATGAGCTACCAAGCAAAGCAGCCGCCACAAGGGATGAAACAAATAGATGTTTTAAGGGTTTCATTGGTTTCTCCTTTTAACTTTCTTCAATAATTCACAAGGAATAAATGAGTGCTTACAACCCACCATTTAAGGGAACAGACACTTTATTAATGTCTGGAACAGTTATCTCTTGAACCGTGTTGTTAGACGCTTTATGAACAATAATAATTTTACCTACACGTACGTTGACTACATCGCCCTCACCCTGGAATGGGATTGTCACTAAATTCTTCGAGCCAGACACAGAAATGTTCAGGGCACTACCGAAATTCGTTACCGAATAAATGAGCTCCTTTTCTGAGCCGCCTACATATTCACGAACGTTATCAGTACTAGTAGCAGAATCGAAGATAGTTTTGGATTTTAGACCTGGATTAACCGAATAACCGATAGATGGGCTATACAGCAAATGAACCTCAACTGCATAGATGGACTTATCACCTGTAAAATCACTTAATTTAATACCTAAATCGAAAGTATTGCTGCCTGTTTTATCAGCAGTTAAGCTTACTTTAGGTATAGCTACGGGTTGAGTCGGGGGATTCGGGTCACTTGAGCCACCACTTGAATCACTTGGACTATTCCCGTTCCCCGTAGTTGTTTGAGGGGTAGTTTTATTGTCCTCTTTCAGTTTATTCGTTGCATCCGCTTGCGCTTTCGCTTCGGCGGCTTTATTGGCCGCTGCTATTTTCGCCTTTTCTTCTTCTAGCGCTTTAAGCGCGGCAGCCAGCTTCTGCTTAAGAGCTTCCTGTTTCTTAGCTTCTTCCTGTTTCTTTTTTGTTTGCTCCGCTTTCAGCTTTTCCAGCGCAGCTTGCTTTTGTTTCTCTAGTTCAGCATCCACACCTGCTGTTTTATCCAGATCTTTGACTTTCGTCAAATCAAGCTTTTTGTTTTGATCCGTAATCTTTTTATTGGCTTCGTCAATCAGTTTGTTCATCGTATCTTTATCGATCTTGTTGCCTGCAATTGCTTGCTTCGCGATATTTCCAATCAAATTATCTAAATTTTGTTTCACTTTATCGAGCTCAGCCTGATCTTTAATCGTTAAAGAACCGTTATCGATCTTGCCATCGGCAATTTCCTTCGCTTTTTTGGCAATAAACTCTTCGTTTTCTTTATCGATTTCAGCTTTGTTCTTAATTAATTCTTCAATAACCTCAGGTGAAGCTTCTTTAATAAATTGCTCCAAATCAATGAACTCCACTTTTAGAGACAAATCATTCGTTTCATCACGGGAATCCAATGTAATTTGTTGCGTTGGATACAAATAAGTAATCGATGAGGATTGCGTTGAATCCGGATTATTCGTCACAGTAGATGCGGAGACTTTCCCTGCACCAACTGCCATTTTGATTTCCCCTGTAATCGGATCAACGCCTATGTAAAACTGTGTTCCACGCACACCCATGACAGCCGTTGGTGTCTCAACTTCAAATTCATCATCTGAACCAGCTAATGATTTGACCTTAACCCACATGGAGCCAGCCCAAACTTTAAGCTTGGATTTCTTATTACCGTCTGATGTACTGAGATCAGATACATTAACCTCTGAATTTGAACCTAGTGTAACATCGGAATCGCCATTGCTTAAATTCAAAGTTACGCTGGAACCACTGCCCGTATAAACGGTATCCCCTTGGTTTAAACTCATGCTCTCATAGGCATCATAGGTCTTGGACCCTCCGCCCTTTTTGATCGTTACATCGCCGGACAAGGAAGCTACGACAGCTACACGAACCGTTTTGGCATCGACTGGCTTGACAAGCAAAGCCGAAATCAAACTAAACACTAAACAAAAACTTAAGAATAAGGCTGCAAATGATTTCTTAGATATTCCCACACAGAATTCCTCCCCAGTATTCATTCGTTACAGATGTCCGATGACTTCATAAACAGCAACCGGTTTTTCTTTTCCTTTAACTTTAATTTCGCCAATGGATTCAATCTCGAAAAGGTCTTTAACCCTTTCATACGTCTGCTCGCTGATTAGAATCTGCCCTGGCTTCGCATTGGATTCTAGGCGTGCCGACAAGTTCACGGTATCCCCGATAGCGGTGTAATCCAGCCTCAAGTCCTCAGAACCGATATTCCCGACGACGGCAGGACCACTGTTGATGCCAAGACCAAACTTCACGCCGATCCCGTATTTCTCGATCAATTTCTGTTCCAGAACATTCGCTTGCGACTTCATTTCAATCGCGGCGCGAACGGCCATTTCCGGATGATTCTCATATTCAATGGGAGCGCCGAACATCGCCATAACACCATCACCGATGAATTTATCCAATGTTCCATTGAATTTAAAAATCGCTTTCGTACACACATCCAGATATTCATTCAAAACCTGAATCACTTGCTCCGGCTCCAGCTTTTCTGACATTGGCGTAAACCCGCGAATATCTACGAAAATAAGGGAAATATCCTTGCGGCTTCCTCCAAGCTTTACATCTTCACCGGACTGGAGCAGCTCATCAACTACGGTTTTGGATACGAACCTGCCGAAAATACCCGTTACCCGATTGCGCTCCTTGCGTTCCGCCAAATAGTGGCTTACCAACGACCATATGTAGATGGTCACCAGCGCAAACTGCGGATAAACGAGCGGAAGGAAGATCGAGCCGGCCGTATAGCACAGCAGCCACATCCCGCCATAAAATACTAACATCCCCAGGAATATAAAGAGGGCTGTTTTGCCTTTGAATCTCTCAAATAAGAAAATTGCTAGTAGAGACATAAGTAAAATGATGCCAACACCAAGAGGCTTGCTTGCATCTTTATAATATTTGCTTTCCAGTATCGTTTGGATCATATTCGCATGAATTTCGATACCAAACATTTTAACTGAGCTAATTGGCGTTGGGTATTCATCCTGCATCGCGGTGACGAAGGGACCCACCAATACGATACTGCCTTGCAGCGGCAGCGGTTTCTTACTATTCAGTACATCAACGAACGAAAGCAGCTCATAACCTGTCGTTGCATCCACTTTTTGCCTGGGCAATGTGAAGAATTCTGTTGTCACTTGATTTTTCTCATTGGTCGGCAGCACGATATCGCCACTTTTCCATTGTCCTGTCGCGGCATCTCGTTGTACTTTGTTCTTGTCGTCAAGAACAAGGTTCGCAAGCGCAACACTAAAGGCAGGTATGTAGGCGCCATTCTCGTCAGGCAATCCAACGGGCAGTTTACGGGCCTTTCCGTCTTTATCTACAAACACATTAATATGTGCCATTTGTTGCCTATTGGTTGTTAACGATGGCGTGGGGTAGTCAACTTTCTCAGGAATGAGATCGCCTGCTTGCTGTTGCTTGGAGGGATAGTTAATTTGAACGGGCATGATGACATTGTGGTATTTGGCCAAAACATCAGCTAAAGCCTTATCATCGGCGGGGTTTTTCGAAGGTTCAGCCAAAACAACGTCTATGCCGATAGCAGCAGCGCCGGATTCCTCCAACTTCTCGATCAATTGCGCATAGGTTGTTCGATCCCATGGAAACTTTCCAATTGCTTTTAGTGACTTTTCATCAATTTTCACAATTTTGATACGGTCCTCAGGCTGGCGTTCGTCAATTGACTTCGCTTTACGCAAACTATCATGAAGCGGACCTTCGACAAAATAAAATAAACCGCTTGAGTTTACCGTGTAGAAATATGTCGACAACAGCATTAATACAAGTCCTGCTGCCAAAGTCTGGATCCACTTCTTCTTACCCATAAGTTCCTCCCCTTATGATTTCTAGTTTCATTGTAAGATGAGCGGTAGGAAATGGCAATAAATTGTTACAAATTAATCCGAAATACAACAAAAAAAGGACTCAATTCCCTAGACAGGAATCGAGCCCTTTCGACATTCTGTGAATTACCTCACAAAATTCAGGTTTTTATGATTAGCTAAAAGGTGCATCTGCAACTTTGATGGAATCTGTTGGGCAGCCATCTTGTGCATCCTGCAGATCATCGAACAGATCCTCAGGGATTTCAGTAACCCCTTTGTTTCCGTCTCCATCAAAAATCACTTCTGCCAAACCTTCATCATCGTAATCATAGATGTCTGGAGCTGTAGCTCCGCAAGCGCCGCAAGCGATGCAAGTATCTTTATCAACAAATGTATACTTTGCCATGATTTCTACTCCTCCTCAAATTATCCTCATTGTAAAATATAATATAAATGCGGACAAAGTTCAAACCTTAAAATAGATTACTTTTAAAATAATGCGCAATGAAAGCAGCAACAGAAGGGATATCATTTAAATCCAGACAACGATACTCCGGAAAAGCATCCTCCCCAACCTCCATATCTGTCACAATGGCAATGGGCCGCTGTTCAAGCTGCTGAACGATTTCGCTCTGCTCTATTGTACGGAATACGGCAATCTTTGGATGCTTTTCCTTCTTGAAACCTTCAATAAAAATATAATCGTAATGAGCGTATGCCAATAACTGCTCTTGTAAACTTACATTAACCTTCTTCTCATAGATATGAATCATATCGGGAGATAGCGTCATAACCGCATCCGCGCCAGATTCTACGAAAATCGACGAATCCGCTCCCGGCACTTCTTTATAATGTCCATGAGCATCATGTTTCATTACGGCAACTTGGCAGCCCTGCAGCTTCATTTGGGCAACAAGCTTGGCAATCAGGGTTGTTTTTCCACTATTTGAATAGCCGGCGAAACCTATGCAATGCGCCAAAATCCATCACTTCTCCTCTTCCTTATGAAGCGGATTGTTTTTCAAATGATCCATCTGCAGCGATGTTCCTCTAGCTTTATGGTTTCTTATAAAAGCAGAAGGATTGTCACTCATCATCCCGGCCGTAAGAATGGCATTTTCTCCAAATTTATCACGAAGCCCATCCATGATTTTATTTAAATTATCTCTGCGAGGCTGCTTCTCATAATTAAACAAATCCAGCTGCACGAAAGTTTCTTCCTTCATTGTTAAATTTTGCAGCGTAATCCCCAGCAATCGAACAGGATTCCCCTCGTCCCATTGGTGATCATATAAGTCACAGGATGTTTTGTAGATATCGTCCATGTGCTCGGTTGGCGTCGGCAAAGTGACAGAACGAGTAATCGTCCTCATTTCCGGATCGCGAATCGTGATTTGGATCGTCGATGCCATCAGTTCCTGTTTGCGCAGCCTTCTGGCTACTTGATCGGCAAGGTTGAGGAACACTCGATGAATCTCTTTTCGCTCCGTGTAATCCCGCGGCAGCGTCGTCGTGTGTCCAATCGACTTGCTTTGCTCCTGCTCTGGATTCACGAGCGAAGGATCAATCCCATTGGCCGAACGCTTGAGATGAGGTCCGAGCACACCGAAAAACTTCGACAATAGTTCTTCATCGGCAGACGCCAGCTCACCCAAGGTGTGAATACCTAACTTCGTCAGTTTGTCAGCTGTCTTTTTACCGATTCCGTACAAATAGTTGCATGGTTTATCCCAGAGGACATGAGGCACATCCCGGAGACGAAGCACAGAAATCCCATTTGGCTTCTTCATGTCTGAACCCATCTTGGCAAGCAGCTTATTCGGGGCGACACCAATCGAGCAGGGCAAGCTTAATTCCTTCATGATTCGCTGCTGTATATGATTCGCGATTTCCATCGGAGTTCCAAATTGCTTGGACCCGGTAATATCCACAAAACATTCGTCAATGGACATGGATTCCACCATAGGTGAATAACTATAAGCAATCTGCATAAAACGCCTTGAGAAATTCCGATATAACTCAAAATCAGGTCGGATCAGAATTAAATCCGGACATATTTTCAACGCCTGCCTGACTTGCATCCCTGTTTTGATCCCCATCCCACGCGCTGTATAAGATGAAGTAACAATAATTCCTTTGCGAAGCTCAACACTTCCGGCAACCGCAATCGGCTTTCCTTTATATAACTCAGGCTCAACCGCCTCATGTACAGAACAGTAGAACGCATTCATATCTATGTGTAAAATGACTCTGCCTTGTTTGGGATAGTGATGCCCCACTGTCACCATGCTGCATTCCTCCCCCTCATATAAAAGACAGTAAATTCGAGCCATTTTCAGCATACAAAAAAATATTGTTTCAAGCAAACGCATTTTTGCGTTATGATGTCCTTACCCATAATAATATGGTATAATCGTAAATTATACATTAACGCTTTAAAGCAAGCACAGACACAAGCCCAACTAACAACGAAGTCACTTTGCTAGCTTTTGAAGGAGGAACCCATGCCAACATCAGTCAAAATCTTCGACACCACACTACGAGACGGAACGCAAGGAGAAGGCATCAGCCTATCTGTCGAGGACAAAATTAAAATTGCCCGCAAGCTCGATGAGCTTGGGGTTCATTATATTGAAGGCGGATGGCCGGGCAGCAACAGCAAGGATATTGAATTCTTTGAACGTGCTCGTGACATGAAGTTCACGAATGCGAAAATTACAGCCTTCGGAAGCACGCGGCGCAAAGATTCTCTGGCTGCGGATGATATCAACTTAAACAGACTTGTGGAGTCCGGCGCGCAAGTGGCGACCATCTTCGGCAAATCCTGGGATTTCCATGTCACCACCGCCATTCAAACTACACTCGAAGAAAATCTTGCTATGATTTATGACTCCGTTCTTTATTTGAAAAGCAATGGGCTTGAAGTTATTTATGATGCTGAGCATTTCTTCGACGGATACAAAAATAACCCTGAATATGCCCTGCAAACCATCACCAAAGCACAGGATGCCGGTGCGGATTGGATCGTACTATGCGATACGAACGGCGGCTCTTTGCCAAATGAAGTCACCTCTATCGTGACTACCGTCAAACAGCACATTACGACTCCTGTAGGCATTCACGCTCATAATGATTGTGAATTAGGGGTAGCCAACAGCCTCGCAGCCGTCCAAGCTGGCGCAGGACAAGTTCAAGGCACAATTAACGGCTATGGCGAGCGCTGCGGCAATGCAAACCTCAGCTCCATCATCCCGAACCTTCAATTGAAACTGGGTTATCATGTAATTTCAGAGGATCAATTGCAGACGTTGACGCCGGTGTCCAGATACATCAGCGAGATTGCCAATATGCATATGCCGGTCAACCAACCTTATGTCGGCAATGCCGCTTTCGCCCACAAAGGCGGCATTCACGTATCCGCAATTCTCAAAGATGCAAGTACGTATGAACATACGAAACCTGAGCTTGTCGGCAACAAGCAGCGCGTGTTGGTGTCTGAGCTTGCAGGTCAAAGCAATGTCCTTGTCAAAGCACAAGAGCTGAACCTGGACTTCAACAAAGATCCACAGAAAACGAAAGAAGTCATCGAGCGCATCAAGGATCTTGAGCACCAAGGCTATCAGTTTGAAGGCGCCGACGCCACGCTTGAATTATTGCTGCGCGAAGCTTTCGAGGGACTCGAAGAAATCTTCACATTGGAATCGTTCAAGATGCTTGTTGAGAAATCAGCGCATCATTCCGTCGTTTCCGAAGCGATCGTGAAAGTGAAAGTCCACGGAGAAACGATCTACACGGCAGCCGAAGGAAATGGCCCTGTTAATGCGCTTGACAACGCCTTGCGCAAAGCGATCATCCAATATTACCCTGACATCAAAAACGTGCATCTTTCCGATTACAAAGTGCGTGTCCTCGATGAGAAAGGCGCAACAGCCGGCAAAGTTCGCGTATTGATGGAGTCAACGGATTTCAAAACCACTTGGAATACGTTGGGTGTTTCCAGCAATATTATTGAAGCCAGCTGGTACGCACTGGTTGACAGCTTGCGGTATGCTTTGATCAGCAGACAACGGATCGAGCCAACCACCAAAGAGACAAATGAGCAACTCGGATTAGTGAATCACTAATTTCCCATACAAAAAGCTGCAAGTTAGCGCCAAACCGGCCAACTTGCAGCTTTTTTTCACCCTTTAATAAGTTCTGCAATTCTCTTATCCAGCTCCTTGGCCGACAATACGTGGATGACCTCTCGAACAACGCCATTTTTATCGATCAAGAAACTGGTCGGAATAGCCACAACCCGATAGGTCTCCGCATTCGTTCCTTGTTTGTCCAGCAGAACCGGGAATGGATACTTATAAGTCTCTACAAACTTCTTAATATTGTCCATTTTATCACCGGGAGTCACATTGACCGCATACAGATCAAATTGCCCCTGATACTTGTTGTATACATTGACCAGATCCGGCGCCTCTTCCTCGCAAGGACCACACCAGGATGCCCAGAAATTGACCAACAGCGGCTTCTCGCGTTCGCCGCCTATCGAATAGGACTTGCCATCAAGTCCCGTTAGTGTAAAAGATGGCGCTAAGAAATTAACTTGTGGCGCTTGTTCAGTCGGCATTAACGCTTCTTTATTGGCTCGTTGCGCATTTTGATAAATAGCAACCCCTGCTAATATGACAACCAAAACAATTACAAAGATATTTTTTTTCAAAACCATCATCACCCCCCGCTCTGTCTATATTATCTCCAAATCCGCTGAATTTCCAACATCATAATCGTGAACAAAGTATGCTTTCCCCATAATTGGGAAAAGTAAACCTACCTCTCAAGTGGAAAGGAACTCACGATGGATAAAGCAGCTGCAGCAAGCAAAGGCTCAATCTGGGAATATATCGCTCTCGCTACAATCCCGTTGGTCCTAGTATTAGGCAATTCTATGCTCGTCCCTATCTTACCTGACATGCAGGAGAAAATGGGCATTTCACGTTTCCAAAGCTCACTGGTCATCACCTTATTTTCCATAACCGCAGGTCTCATCATTCCCGTGTCAGGGTATTTATCCGATCGCTTCACGCGAAAGGCCGTCATCATCCCTTCGCTCATCGTATACGGCGCAGCAGGCGTTCTGGCAGGCTTCGGAGCGGTTTGGTCCTCCTATCCCGTCTTGATTACAGCGCGAGCGATACAAGGCTTAGGAGCGGCCGGTACAGCCCCTATCGCGATGGCTTTGGTTGGAGATTTGTACAAGGGTGGACAAGCCAGCAAAGCACTAGGTCTCATCGAGGCTTCGAATGGCACAGGCAAAGTCGTAAGCCCCATCATTGGATCTTTATTAGCTTTAATCGTATGGTTTGCACCATTTTTCGCCTTCCCGCTGTTTTGTTTATTAGCCCTGCTTGCCGTTATCTTTCTGATTAAAGAACCGCCTAATGAGAAGAAAGCAGACCCTCTCCCTGTTTATTTACAACAAATCAAAGACATTCTCAAAGAAAAAGGACGTTGGCTGATCCCTGCATTTTTCGCAGGTTCTATTACATTGTTCATCCTTTTTGGCGTGCTTTTTTATCTATCTCAAATATTGGAAGAAGATCCCTACCGCATTGAAGGCGTGCGCAAAGGACTCGTCCTCGCCATTCCGCTCTTAGGCATGGTCATAACCTCCTACACGACAGGTGCGAAAATCAAGCAAAACGGCACGCTCATGCGCTGGCTAATGAACATCGGCCTCATCTTGATGACAGCTTCTTTAGCGTTAGCCATCTTTCTCAATACCAACCTTTACATCTTCATCGGCTTGCTTACTCTAAGCGGTATAGGCACAGGCCTGCTCCTCCCCTGCCTTAACACCTTAATTACAGGCTCTGTAGAACGAGATCAGCGCGGCATGATCACTTCCCTCTACAATAGCCTCCGTTTCATTGGGGTAGCTTTCGGCCCCCCGCTGTTCGGCTGGTTAATGAACATTTCGCACAAAACCATTTTTATTACCGTTTCTTCCATGGCGCTATTGATGCTCATCCTGGTCTTCTTTTGTATTAAACCAAGTGGAGATATGTCGAACAAAGCGTGATATACTTACCTTTATCCCCAATCTTCTTATAAGGGCGAGGCGAATCATACCATGCTTGTACATATTCCCACGGAGCTTTACCAACACTTGGTTAGCTACAGCAGGCTTCAGCTCCCCGAAGAAGCATGCGGCTTCATTTTAGGTACGCAATCAGACAATGATAACGGAGAACGGCACGCTGCTGCATTTGCCCCTTTGCCCAACATTTCGAAACAGCCTCGTACGCAATTCGAGATCAGCCCAACAGCGATGCTGCCATTTCTGCTCGATCAAGAACATCCTGTGATCGGCATTTTTCATTCGCACCCTACGTCGCCGCCTATCCCATCGCACCACGATCTTCAAAGCCTATGGCATACGATCCCAACCTATTGGATTCTCTCCCTGCAACAGCCCGAACAACCCGACCTCCAGCTTTACCAAATAAAAAAAGCCACGCTGACCACCTTTCACAAACTTTCGTTTGTCATCGGTCAGTGATGGCTCAGCAAGGCATAAAGATCGCCTAGGGTGTCTACATTTCTTGATTTGATTTCATCCATAAATCGGGACCAAAGCTGTGCCGTCATCAAGGAATCCTCAAGCGCATGGTGGCGCGTTGTTACGGGTATCTCATAGGCATGCAGCAGCGAATCCAAGCTCAAATTTTTACGCTTCGGCATCAGCCACTTGGCAATCATCATCGTGTCAAGAACGCGGTGAGAGAGGCTGACTTTGGAAGTTCGCCAAAGCGCTGAGTTCAAGAAATTTTTATCATGTCCAGTGGCATGAGCAACCAAGATTCTCTGCCCGACATACTCCAAAAAGTCACTTAATACTCCTATTAATTCAGGGGCCTCAGCCGCCATTTCATTCGTGATGCCAGTTAACTTTTCAATCTCAGTCGGTATTTTGCGTTTCGGGTTTACCAAGCTATAGAAGGTATGATCGTATTGCACTTCTCCGCCGATAACAGAGACACCGCCAAATGAAATAATTTCATCACCATTATAGGGTGAAAAGCCGGTCGTTTCCAAATCAAAAACGATGATTTCCATCGAATGAAGCGGTATTTCAAACAAAGAGTCCTTCCGCTGTTCCTTCAACATAGAACGTATGAATGCCATCTGCTGCGCACTTTGCACATCAAACATAGAGGTAAGGGCAGGTGTCAGACCGCCCATCTTATACAACTGCCACATTCGACCAGCCGGACGCATATCTTTCATCCCGAGTTCCCCCTCCCGCTAATGCTCCAAAACCAAGTATTCTAACCTTTTTCTTTTTCTTTTTCTATGTGTGCACCAATTGATTTCTTCACAAACTTCTGCAATTCAATACCCGTTCGCAAGCAAACTTTGAGTTCTTGTTTAATTTCTTTGGTCAGTTGCTCGCCACTAAGCTTGCCGCGCGTTGTATACAACTCATTTTCCACCTGAAATGGCGTTAAATCTCTCAGCTTGAGCGCGACGTCAAAGGCTGCCTGCCAGTCATTTGCCAAAGATTCAGGAATGTGCGAGTCTCCTTTTAACTGCTTAATTCTTTCCACTGTCGAAGAAGCATGAAGGCCGGCTTGGATGGCAAGCAGTCGAATCCCATTCACTATCGGAATGTAGGCACCATATTTAATATCAAAGCCTCCGGCATCTTCCCCATATCGTTCCGTAATCAGGTGTCCAAATACACCAAGTGATATTTTGTGGTGAAGCGTATTGGATAATAAATCATTCAAAATGCTCGGATGTTCCTTCACATAATCAAGGAATCCTGTTCTGAGCCTGTGAACCAAAGCTTGCGTCCCATAAATGCTGCGCATATCCGCCAAAATAAGCAAATACCGAACATTTTCCCACTCGGGTTCCTGAAACCATGCCAAAACCATGTCCATATAGTCTGAAAATGACTTCCGCCACTGCTTGTTGCTCGAAACAACATTCCCTTCACAAGGAGGATAACCTAGCATTTCAAGCCCTTGAAGAATACAGGCAACTAATTTATTAAAATAAGCTTCAAGCTCATCTTCAGAGTGGTGTTCACTATCTCCATAAATTAATCCGTTATCCTGATCGCTCCAAAGCGTCTGCTCACTGCGCCCTCCACTGCCAAATAAAATAAATGCATAAGGAACAGGCGGTTTTCCATATCCCTCATCCTCTAGGATGTGTTCAGACAATTCAATTGTCCTTTGAATAAGGGCATCATGGATTTGGTTCACCTGTCGCCCAAGAGCTGGTGAATGAGATAAAAGGAGATGCTCCCGAATCATCTCATGCACCTGATCTCTGGTTATGCGCATCTCATCAAATTGTTCGGATTGATAGATACGTTCCAGGATCTGTTCCATTGAGAGATGATTCATGTTGCATCCCCTTTGCTCTAGTAGAAAGTGTATGTGATATTAAACGGACACGCCGTTTTGAGCTGCTTTTTTCATTTGTTCCGGGTAACCGTAAGAACCATGTTCAGACAGATCGAGACCGATAATTTCTTCTTCTTCTGTAACACGAAGACCTACAGTTGCTTTCAGAATACCTAAGATAATGAAGGAAAGAACAAGCACGAAAGCCAATGCACCGAATACGCCTAACGCTTGAATACCCAATTGGTGTAAGCCGCCGCCATAGAATAAGCCTGCACCACCAACGCCAACTTTCGCAGAAAGCTCAGGCGTAGCGAACAATCCAGTGGAAAGTGTACCCCAGATACCCGCGATACCATGTACGGAGAACGCGTAGATCGGATCGTCGATTCCAGCTCTTTCGAACCATTGCGCTGTGAAGAAAGTAACAATACCGGCAACTGCACCAATGACGATAGCTGCCCATGTATCTACGAACGCACACGCCGCCGTGATGGCAACAAGCGCTGCAAGAACACCGTTCAACATACTAGGAATATCCGCTTTGCCAAAGTACATCCAGGAAATAATCAGAGCAGCAACACCGCCCGCCGCAGCAGCCATATTCGTTGTCAAAGCGATGTAACCGAAGAATCCGTCACCCATAGCACTCAAAGTACTGCCTGGGTTGAAACCGAACCAACCGATCCAAAGAATGATGACACCTAGAACAGATAAGACTTGGTTATGACCGGGAATCAAGTTTGGCGTTTTATCTTTATTATATTTGCCAATACGTGGTTTCAACAAGATCGTTGCTACTAACGCTGCAGTTGCGCCTTGTAAGTGAACAACCGTGGAACCCGCGAAATCCTGCATACCCAATTTACTCAACCAACCGCCGCCCCATACCCAGTGAGCTACGATCGGATAAATCACGACTGTGAAAAGAATTCCGAAGATGAAATAGACAGGAAGTTTCGCTCTTTCCGCAAATCCGCCCCACGCAATCGCCAAGGATACACCCGCGAAAGCTAATTGGAACAAGAACTTGATGCCGATCGGCACATCAGAAGCTGACAACGATCCGAAAGCGGCAGTCGCTTGATCTTCTAAACCTGTAACGAAGAACCCTGTCGTTCCGAAGAAGGCATTTCCGTCACCGAAGGCAAACCCGAAACCTACCGCCCAGAAAGCGATGGCGCATAATCCGAAAGTTAAAATTGTTTTACCGGCTACGTGGCCGGCATTTTTCATTCTAGTTGACCCTGCTTCTAATAAGGCAAATCCAGCTTGCATAAAGATAACTAAAATTGCAGCTAACATGACCCAAACAGCATCGATAGCACTTTGAAGTTGGGGTATCGTTGCTTCATCTGCAGCAAATGCGAGAGTAGGGAACAATAATGCCATAACGCCGAAAGCTAACAACAACTTCTTAACCATACGACCACTTCCTTTAATGTTAGATTAAGTAACATGTAATGAAACTCTTATTGTCATTATATACAGGTTATTTGGGTTTGACAATAGGATTTTCGCTATAAAATAGAAAAAAACGAAAAATAACCTGACATGAATCAGGCATAATTCGTGTTTTAGCACATTGGATCCCCAAAATGACCCGAATTCAATAAAAAAGCAATGTCAGCTTTTCCAAGCATCACGTTTGACTGTACGGTTTGTAATCAGGTATCATTACTATATGAAGGAAGTCGTACATACCATTGGAGTAGAGGTGAACTTATTATGGGGAATGAGAAACTTTATAAAATCGGAGAACTTGCCAAACTTGCCGATGTCAGTCCTCGAACCATTGATTACTACACCAAGTTGGAGTTGATTGAGCCGGAGAAAAGATCTGATACAAACTATCGTCTTTACAGTGATGAAACCTTGAATCGATTGAAACGTATTGAAACAATGAAGAACGAGAAATATACCTTAGAGGAAATCAAAGCGCACTTACAGCAATGGAGCAAAGTATCACCCGATGATACAGTGAGAGATAAGCTGACATCTCTCCAGCTTCATCTTGAACAGTTAATGAAGGAAGCCAAAGAGCTTGGGCCAATTATTAGCCAATTGAAGCCTAACCAAATGAAAAAGCTGTACCGCATCTTAACGCAGCCCACCGCAGCTTGTATTGAAGCATTAATTGTTCTTCTAGGTAAAAATCCGTTCTCATAACGAAATCGGAGGCGTGTCTTATGTTCTATTTTCATCCAATGGATTTTCTCATCATTATCGCTTTCATCCTTTCCATGTGGGCCTCGTTCCGGGTTAGAGGAACGTTCAACAAATGGTCCACAGTCCCTGTGTACTCGGGAATGACCGGTGCACAAGCAGCGCGGCGCATGCTCGACGCTAACGGACTCTACGATGTCCCTGTAGAGGCTGTGCCTGGCAGGCTGACAGACCACTACGATCCGTTGGCCAAAGTCGTTCGATTATCTGAACCTGTTTATTACGAAAGCTCAATATCAGCCATCTCCGTCGCCTGTCATGAGGTTGGGCATGCCATTCAGCACAAAGTGCATTACCCTATGCTCGTCGCAAGACACCGGATGTTTCCGGTTGTTAATTTCGCTTCCGGCGTCGCTCCTTTGCTTATCCTTGCCGGCTTCATTTTTCAGCAGATTCCATGGCTGCTTGGCCTAGGTATCATTTTCTTCGCAGCCGCCGTTGCTTTCCAATTAGTAACATTGCCCGTGGAATTCAATGCGAGTTCAAGAGCTCGCGATTTGATGGTAGCCGAGGGCTTCATATCGAATGAAGAAGAGCGCGGCGTCGCCAAAGTGCTTAATGCAGCAGCACTTACGTATGTGGCTGCAGCACTGATCTCAGTCCTTGAGCTTCTGAAATATATCATGATATTCAGCGGACGCAACAATAACGATTAAACCAAACAAAAAGATCTCCAAGTGATGTGCGATCGCACTCACGAGGAGATCTTTTTTGGGATTAACACGGGTTTATTGAAAATACTCATGAAGAAACCGTCTGAACACTTCTGCCACAAGTGGAAGCTTCTCGCCTTTCCGACAAATCAAACCAACCGTCCGAGTCACCTGAGGATCCGTTACCCGAATCTTGGTCGGCTGCATTTGACCCCCTTCCATCAGAGCCATGGAAGGAAGCAAGCTAACGCCCATTCCTGCGGCTACAAGTCCGCGAATCGTATCCGTTTCCTCGCCCTCGAATTCAATTTTCGGAACGAAGCCTGCTTTAAGACAAGCCTCCATCACGATCGTACGCAGCGTATACTCTTCACTGAACATGACAAAGGACTCATGCTTCAGCTGCTCTAACCGGATCGACGTATACTCAGCCAAAATATGATTAGCCGGAATAATTGCATATAATTCTTCCGTAAGCAGAATTTCACCGGTAACATGCTCATGAGACTCCGGAAATGGCGAGATAAAGGCTAGATCAATCTCTCCCCGCGTAACATCGCGTATTAAGGAAGCGTACGTTCCTTGACGCAATCTAAACTTTACATTTGGATGATCCTTTTTAAAGGACGCAATAACAGCAGGTAGTAAATTGATCACCAAACTGTGCGGAAATCCAATGCGTATTTCCCCGGCTTCAGGGTCCAGAAACTCATGCATCTCTCCCACCGCTCGTTCAAGATCAGTCAAGATCCCTTCGATTCGGCTTAAAAACAGATGCCCCACTGAAGTCAGCTGCAAATTGCGGCCTTTTTGAACAAATAAATTCACACCAAGCTCTTCTTCCAATAAATGAATCTGACGGCTAACAGCGGACTGTGCAACATGCATTTCTTCAGCCGCTTGGGTCACGTGCTGCTTTCTTGCTACTTTAACGAAGTATTGCAATTGTCTTAATTCCACCTGTTTGAATC
Source organism: Paenibacillus ferrarius (assembly GCF_002027705.1). Classification (GTDB taxonomy): domain Bacteria; phylum Bacillota; class Bacilli; order Paenibacillales; family NBRC-103111; genus Paenibacillus_E; species Paenibacillus_E ferrarius. The sequence goes on from NZ_MBTG01000013.1 coordinate 144,370, forward strand.
CCCCGAGTTTTCTTACATTATGAATGAATTTGCAATCATGGAGCTGAATCCTGCTTTATGCTTCTAAATTATAGCCTCACACCAGCGATTGGACAACCTAAGTTCAAAAAGCTTATAATAGATAGGTTGTTAATTAGCATGGAAAATAAAGGAGGAACTGTTCAAATGGCTCAAGAACGTACTGGTGTTGCTACCCTTAAAAGCAATCCGATTACTTTGGTAGGACCCGAAATTAAAGTTGGTGACAAAGCACCAAACTTCACAGTGAACAAAGATTTGATGACGCAAGTTTCCCTTGCAGACTATGCTGGTAAAGTAAAATTGATCAGCGTTGTCCCTTCCTTGGATACAGGCGTATGCGATGCGCAAACGCGTCGTTTCAACGAAGAAGCAGCTGGCCTTGGCGACAACGTAGCTGTTCTAACAATCAGTGTAGACCTTCCTTTTGCACAATCCCGCTGGTGCGGTGCTGCCGGTATCGATAAAGTCGTGACTTTGTCCGACTACAAAACAAAATCCTTTGGCGAAGCTTATGGCGTATTGATCAAAGAGCTTCAATTGGATATGCGCTCCATTTTCGTTATCGACGCTAATGACACTGTTCAATACGTTGAATACCTTGGCGAAATGACAGCTCACCCTAACTATGAAGCGGCTGTAGAAGCTGTTAAAAAATTAGTTTAATAGACACAAATAAAACAGCAAGGAGGCCTAGCTTCCCTGCTGTTTTTGTTATCCTTCAATCTTATATGAGGCAAGCTTACGATCTAATTGTTTGTAAATATCTATAATGGTGCGGTAATTGGAGCCCAGGTCACCCATAGACCCTCGGGAAGCCGAATAAATATCTACCGCTGTTTTTACCGGGTTAATTCCAAATAACGTTAAGGTAACATCTTGTGTTCGCCCCGTCATCGTCTTGCGTTCTGCTAGAATTTCACCAACATTTTGAACTTCGTGAAGAAGCTTGTAACCCGGTGTTTTCTTCAAAACAGCCGTTACTTCTTCCCAAACCTGATCTTTTGGAAGCTTATAATATCTTGTTTTAAGCAAAGGATCTTTGGCTTTATCTCCGGTCGTTTCATGACTGCGAAGTAATCCTATTAAAGTTCTCTTAAGCAAAAGCCTTTTCCCCCTTCAATGAAGTGCATCTAGACCGCATGCCATTTCTACACTGCTCTCTATCTTACCATTGTTTAGGCCTAAGAAAAAGAGGGAAAATGAAATCAGGGGGATTCACGCTATTTAATTACCCAAATATAGTGGTATACAACAAGTAAGCATTCAATCCTGCAATGATGACGGCCACGATCCAACTTAAAATAACCATCCATTTTGGCGTTACGAGCACACCCATTTTTTTACGGTCAGAAGTAAACTTAACTAATGGAATAACTGCAAAAGATAATTGCAAAGATAAAATAACTTGACTGAGAATAAGTAAATCGGTCGCACCTCTCTCACCGTAGATCCCAATCACGATGACAGCTGGCACAATGGCGATCATTCTCGTAATTAAGCGGCGCAGCCATGGCGATAACCGGATATTCAGAAAGCCTTCCATGACAATTTGCCCAGCTAACGTCCCTGTTAATGTAGAATTTTGCCCCGAAGCCAAGAGAGCCACTGCAAAGAGAATACTGGCCGCTCCTGTTCCTAGCATAGGCCCAAGAAGATGGTATGCATCTTGAATTTCGGCAACTTCTTTGCCTGCGGAATGGAAAGCTGCCGCGGACAAGATCAGAATCGCCGCATTAACGAACAAGGCCAGCATCAAGGCAACCGTTGTATCAATTGTCGAAAATTTAATAGCTTCTCGTTTTCCTTCAATCGTTGGTTCAATTTTACGAGTTTGCACAATCGAAGAATGCAAATACAAATTATGAGGCATAACGGTTGCCCCTAGTATACCCAAAGCAATATATAACATAGCCGGGTTGGAAATAATCTCTGTTCTTGGAATAAAGCCAGCAGCTACAGCTGCAAAGTCAGGTCTAGAAAAAATGAGTTCCATAACAAAACAAATAACGATAAGTGCCATCAAACTAATAACCATCGCTTCAATATAGCGAAAACCTTTTTTCTGCAGAAGAAGTACCAGCAATACATCGATCGATGTAAGTATAACGCCGTATATAAGCGGCATCCCAAATAATAGATTCAAAGCAATCGCGGCACCAATCACTTCCGCCAAATCACAAGCTGCGATCGCAAGCTCGCATAATATCCACAGAGCGAATGAGACCGGCTTACTATAATGATCACGACAAGCTTGCGCTAAATCCCGTCCTGTGACAATACCAAGACGCCCAGACAAGGCTTGCAGGAGAATAGCCATTAAGTTGGAAATTAAGATGACAGACAAAAGTGTATACCCGAATTGAGAACCGCCTGCCAAATCTGTTGCCCAGTTGCCCGGGTCCATATAACCTACTGCTACGAGATACCCAGGACCCACAAAGGCCAGTAATTTACGGAAAAATCCTGCTTTCTTAGGGACATTCATACTGTGATGAACTTCAGGCAGACTTGGCATAGAAGACTTACTCTTCCATCCATTCGGCTCATGCTCTGGTTTTTTATAGGCTGCTTCCATGTTTATCTTCCTTCTTTCTCTAGACCAATAATGTTGTACTAAGGAAACTTATTAATATGGATTATACTACATAAATTTATTATATGCTATAGGTAAACAGTTATGTGCGAATGAAATAGTTTTTACCATGGGAAAAATTAATTGAGGAGCTGCCTACAAATGCTGATACGCCCCGTTATTACCGACCTTGAAGTTATTAAGGCCTATGAGATAGAAAGAACTGTCTTTACCCAAGAGTCCGCTGCCAGCCTGGAAGCTTTTCAAATGAGGAAGACCATTTTCGGTCCCTATTTTCTTGTGGCTGAAACCGAGTCAACTTCACAAATCGTTGGAGTAACCAACGGAATAAAGCTAAGCCACATGGATTTATCGGATGAAAGTATTAAACAAGCGAGTGAATATGAAGTCGACGGATCCTATTTTTGCATCCTCACGATTGCTGTTCACCCCTCTCACCAAAGGCAAGGAATTGCTTCCGCACTGCTCAAACGCATTATTCAAATAGCTCAAGAAGATCAATTGAAAGGTATCGTTCTCATGTGCGAAGAACATCTGATCTCTTTCTACGAGAAGCATGGATTTCGTTACATCATGCCTTCGAACTCTTCACATGGAGGCATTCAGTGGCATGAAATGAATTTCATTTGGAAATAAATTGTTCCGCCAAAGAAGGATTTTTCTGTCTTTCTGCGAATATAGTATATGAACAATCTTTGTATATTTAATAAACAAACAAAGATATTAAGGATATCCATACTTAACTAACAAAGGGTGAATCTTCATGTCGTATTTTATGGGCTTGGATTTAGGAACTTCCGCAATCAAATGCATTCTCGTGGATGCCGACGGTCATGTCATCGGCAGTCATAGCGTTGAATATCCGCTTCAACAGCCATTCCCCGGCTGGGCGGAGCAGCACCCGGAAGATTGGTGGAACGCCACCGTAGAAGGAATTCGCGCGTTATTAGCGAAGACGAACACCGCCGGCGAGGCGATCTCCGGCATTGGCTTCTCCGGCCAGATGCATGGGTCGGTCTTCTTAGATGAAGCGCAGCAGGTTATCCGTCCTGCGCTGCTCTGGTGCGACCAGCGCACAGCAGAGCAGTGCGCATACATCGAATCGACCGTCGGCGAAGCCGAGCTTGGTCGATTGACAGGCAATCGGGCGCTGACAGGCTTCACAGCGCCCAAGGTCATTTGGCTCCGGCAGCACGAGCCGGAGCACTACGCGCGTGTTCGGCATCTGCTGCTGCCGAAGGACTACGTCAGGCTGCGCCTGACGGGTGCGTTCGGCATGGATGTCGCCGACGCCAGCGGCACCCTGCTGCTCGACGTGGCTGAGCGCAGCTGGTCACAGACCGTCGCTGAGCGGCTGGACATCCCGCTCGCGTGGCTGCCGCCGCTCTTCGAGTCCGGCGACATTGCCGGGCACCTGCTGCCGGAAGCCGCCAGCTTGACCGGCCTTGCCGCCGGCACGCCCATAGTTGCCGGTGGCGGCGACCAAGCTTGCGGCGCCGTAGGCGTTGGCGTCGTGCGCCAAGGCATCGCCTCCGTGGCGCTCGGCACGTCCGGTGTCGTCTTCGTACATGACGACACCTACCAAGTGGATGAAGCGTACCGGCTTCATTCCTTCTGTCACGGCGTGCCAGGCAAATGGCACCGCATGGGGGTAATGCTGGCAGCCGGCGGCTCGTTCCAGTGGTGGCGCAACCACTTTGCGCACGAAGAGCTGGAGCGTGCGCAGCAGGAAGGCAAGGACGTCTATGAAATCTTGACGTCTGAGGCAGCCACTGCTCCCCTGGGAAGTGAAGGATTGTTGTTCCTTCCCTATTTATCCGGGGAGCGCACACCACATCCGGATCCGAAGGCCCGCGGCGCCTTCATTGGCCTTAACCTGCGCCACGGAAAAGCACATCTCACCCGCGCCGTTCTCGAGGGCATCACTTTCGGTCTCCGTGATTCGATGCAATTAGTCCGCGAATCCGGGATTGAAGTGACGGAGCTGCGCGTGAGCGGCGGCGGCGCAAGAAGCCCTTTCTGGCGTCAGATGATCGCCGACATCTTCGGCATCCCTGTCGTTACGGTTAACTCGACAGACGGACCGGCCTACGGCGCTGCTATCATGGCCGCTTCCGGTGTGCTGGGCATTGACATTACCACCCTATGCGACAAATGGATTCGCGTTACCGATCGTGTAGAACCAAATCAGGAAAATCAGCAGCAATACGATACTTATTACCAAATTTATCGTGGATTATATGGCACACTTCAGCATACTTTCCACCAGTTAAGCGAATTGGCTGGACATTAGTTTGCCATGAAGACTACGCCTTCATAACCAGTGGTAAGCCACAGCGCTTTTACTGATTCATCCCTAAGAGCTGGGATCAACCACGCAAGCGCATAGACATTTGGCCAACTAAGGAAAATTATATAAAAATTCTCGCCAAGGGAACTAGAGTACGCTATTTGACTCAAAATCCAATATTTGCAGCCGAAAGGGAACTATGTTCCCTTATTCCACCACTCTCAGGTGAATTTTCGGTAAATTAGACAAAATAGCGGATCCTAGTTCCGTCTAACTACCCAAACGACTGTTTGGGTGACGAATAAGGGAACATAGTTCCCTTGCATCAAAATCTTGCATTCAGATTGATTTAATCCAGTCAATTTGTTGAAGCAACTTGAGTCGCTTGAGCTACTCGAAGTCGCTTGAGCTACTCGGAATCACTTTGGCTACTTGAGTCACTCTAGCTACCTCGGAGTCACATTGGCTACTTGGAGTCACTCTAGCTACTCAGAGTCACATTGGCTGCTTGGAGTCACTTGAACTACTCGGAGTCACTTTGGCTACTTGGAGTCACTTGAGCTACTCGGAGTCACATTGGCTACTTGGAGTCGCTTGTGTTACTCGAAGTCGCTTGAGCAACTTGAATCGCTTGAGCTGCTCGGAGTCACTTTGGCTACTCGGAGTCGCTTGAGCTACTCGAAGTCACTTGAGCTTCTTGGAGCCTCTTTGGCTACTCGAAGTCGCTTTGGCTACTTAAAGTCACCTTATCTACTGGTGTCCCTTTAGCTACTTGGAGTCACTTGAGCTACTCCGAGTCACTTTAGCTACTCGGAGTCACATTGGCTAATCGGAGTCACTTTAGCTATTGGAGTCACTATAGCTATTGGAGTCACTTTAGCTACTGGAGTCACTTGAACTAGTTGGAGCCGCTTTGGCTACTTGGAGTCGCTTGTGTCACTCGAAGTCACTTAAGCTACTTAGAGTCACTTTAACTGCTCGAAGTCGCTTCTGTTACTCAAGCTCAATTGGAGTCACAACTAATCAGCCACATCCCCCTCCCGCCAACAAAATTAAGCATGTGGCAAGCTCCCCCCCATAACACCAAAAAAAACCTTGAATCCATTAAACGGATTCAAGGCTTTATTAATTACACTCATAAGCACAAAAATAGGCACAAAAAAACCCGCCTATGCCGTCCGGTTTTGGTGCTTCAAACCCGCTCTCGCAGGTGGGTGTCCGCAGAAGTGTATTTGAGGTCCCCTTTCGAGGGCATGTCAGCCACACTTCAATGTAGGTCTCCCTAGAAACAGTCATTGGTTTAAAACAACTTAAAACCGTTACGAACATCGCAGGATTCTTTTGTAGTTCTTATTATAGTGCCCAGCGAGCTGATTATCAACTGGCTGGGATTATTCTCTATTCTTTGTGGGAATCCTCTTTTTTATGCAAACTAATTTCGATATCGTTTTTTTCGCTCTCAACTTCACCTAGCTCTTGTTCTTCCTGAGCCTCAGCCAGTTTCTGCTGTTCCTTCTCCTCTAGCTGCTGCTGCTTGATTTGCAGCTTAGTAAAGCTTCGGTTGAATTGCCAGAAAGAGAACGTAGCCATAATACTACCCATAAAAAACACGACAAGGAAGAAATTGAACTTCGTCACACAAATATAAAAGATCACACCATTACAAATTAACAACACGATCGAATTAACCGGGTTACCAATTGTAATCAGAATCGAATTCTTCAGTATTTGAAAAATCTTCATGTGCAAATGCACCATAATTGAGAAGAAATTAAACAAGGAAATAAGAATAATGACCGTGAACGCAATAAACAAAACGGCCAATACGCGCAGCGTGCTTCCCTGCTTCAAATAAAAGAAGTAGTTTACGGCAATAACTACGAAAATGATAACAAAGAAAATGCCGCCAACCATGCTTTGCAGGTAATTTTCTTTATATCCACGGAAGTAGGTTTTCAGTAATGGCACATCTTCTTCACCTGTGACCCATTTCCTTGCTACTGTGAACATGGCTGAGGTTGCCGGAAATAAAGTAAACGGTGCCAAAATAGCCAATATCGGTAACATCGACTTCAGAGCATCAGGTGATTGACTCACCAAACCCATAAATGCAAAAAAGAAAACCGGAATCGAACATACGAGCCAGAGCAGATTGATCACCGATAGGCGCATTATCCATTCTGATATTCTGTATAGTCCTCCCATAACACCTCTAAACTCCAAAACCGTTTCCTCCTTAGCGTCTCCTTAATGGAAACTTTCTACGTTGATGTTATAACCCAACTTTAACGGAACTTGTCTTGCTTCACGATATGGTTTAATTATAGCCTATTTTTCAGTTTATAGGTAGACGTCTGGTCGTTATAGGTGCTTCCAAAAATGAAAAGGCGAAAATCCTCATGAGGATCTTCGCCTTTTATTTGGGTACTAACCCTTATTTGTTTACAAGTGTATCTTCGCTTTTGCGAGGAGCTCTGGAACGATCACGGTTTCCGGAATTGTTGCTGCCGTATTCGCGATTTCTGGAAGAGGAACTGCTTCCGCCTTCTCTGTTTGAACCGTAGTCTCTGCTATCTTTGCGCGGGTAACGGGAGTTCGAGCTGCTGGAGCCGGAGTTGTATCCGCCACCTTGACGACGATCGCCTGAACCTGATGAGCTGGACCCTGAACCGTATCCACCACCAACGCGTCGGCCTGAGCTGCGCACGTCGAATTTTTTCTTTCTTGCACGAATCGGATCTTCTGGTGTTAACTCAATATTAGTTTCCTTTTTGTCGCCTGTCAGAAGCTTCATCGCTGCTGCAAGAAGATTAACGGAATCATATTGCTCCAACATTTGAATAGCAAGACCTTTGAATTCACCATGCGTATCGTTTTGCAATACATCAAGAATACGCTCAGCTGTCATTTTTTGTTTACCTTCGATGGCTTCAGCCAAGCTAGGCAAAGGTTTTTTGCTAATTTTGTGGCGCGTCACTTTCTCAATGAAGTGCAAGTGATCGATTTCTCTTGGTGTTACGAACGTCCAAGCCGTACCTTCTTTACCTGCGCGGCCTGTACGACCAATACGGTGAACATAGCTTTCAGGATCTTGCGGAAGGTCAAAGTTAATTACGTGCGTTACGCCAGATACGTCTAGACCACGCGCCGCGACATCCGTAGCAACCAATACATCAATGCTGCCGTCACGGAATTTACGCATTACGTTATCACGTTGATTTTGGGATAAGTCACCATGTAGCCCTTCAGCTGCATAGCCTCTTTTTTGCAAAGCTTCTGCTAATTCGTCAACACGGCGTTTCGTACGACCGAAGATGATCGCAAGATCCGGAGCTTCCATATCGATCAAACGGCTAAGTGCTTCGAATTTTTGTTTTTCATGTAATTCAATGTAAGCTTGGTCAATCAATGGCGCGCTGACTTGTTTAGGAATGACCGAAACATGCTCAGGGTTGCGAAGGAATTGTTGAGCCAATTTTTGAATATTAGCTGGCATCGTTGCCGAGAACAACATCGTGTGACGCTCTTCCGGTACTAATTTGAGGATAGATTGGATATCATCCATGAAGCCCATATCGAGCATTTCATCTGCTTCATCCAAAATGACCGTTTGTACGTCATCTAACTTGATCGTTTTGCGGTTGATATGGTCAAGCAAACGACCTGGCGTACCGATAATGATTTGCGGTTTCTTTTTCAAAGCGCGAATTTGCTTAACGATATCCTGTCCACCGTAGATTGGTAAAGAACGAATGCCTTTGAAACGACCGAGTTTTTCAATCTCTTCCGCAACCTGGATGGCAAGTTCCCGTGTTGGACACATAATAAGAGCAGAAATGCGCTCTTCTTTGGTATTGATTTTGTGAATTAGCGGAATACCGAAAGCAGCTGTTTTCCCTGTTCCTGTTTGCGCTTGACCGATCAAATCCCGGCCTTCCATGGCTAACGGGATCGTTTTTTCTTGAATTGGTGTGGACTCTTCAAAACCCATCTCCGTAACAGCGCGTAAAATCGCCGGCTCTAAACCAAACTCTTGAAATGTTTTCAAATAAATTCAATCTCCTTTTGTACAGGGCAGGCTAATGCCTTGTATCTTTTTTACCCTTAAGTACGACTTCCTATCCGTATCTATAGTTTCTTGGTGGAATACACTTTCGATTCATCATCTTCCATGATCCAATTGGCCGCCCTTAAGAACATCTAAAATATTATAGCACAAGTTATATACACATTTCCAGAGGCTACTTTCAAATTGGGAACGAAACCTTCCGTATAATCAAAGCGTATTACATGGTAGTACAATAATCGGAACAGAGGAGAGTTTTATTATGTCCATATTTAAACGAGTTGGCAGCATTCTGCGCAGCAATAAAGATGTCCCTCCTACAACACCTGTTGGCAACCCACTGGAAGATGCTCGAGTTGGAGATATCGTCAGTGTAGACTTAGAAGAATATGTCGTATCTGGCAAGGCCATTTATTTTGACCGCGGTTTTGCTCCACATCGTTACGCTTATTATTTGCAAAGTGGCAAAAATATTCAGTGTCTAATCGTGGAAAAAGGGCGAACCTATGACTGTTTCATTTGCAGCTTTATCGAAGGCGCGCTTGATGATCCGAATGATGTGCCTACACGCCTTGAACTAGATGAAAATGTGACCTTTGATTTGGAGTATCATCGCAATGATGTGACTCGGACGGAAGGCAACACCGATTTCCGCAATGGGGATGATGTTATCTTCTGGCGCTATTTCGGACCCGATCAACGCTTTTTCTTCCTCCAATGGCAAGATGGGAAATTCATTGCGCTTGAAGGTGAACGAACACCTGGCAATCAGATCAAATTTTTAAAATCGACGCCCTAAACAACCTATGTTATCATTAGTAAAGTTTGGAAAGGAGGGACTACTGCAAAGTGAAAAGATGGACTTCTTGGCTTTCCTTTTTATTGATCATCGCCCTCCTTACCGCGTGTGGCGCTGATGCCGGACGTTATGTCAAAGATCAATACCCCTTAGTCAGCGTGGATGGCAAGGGCAGTGATCTATCCAGGGTTTATTCCGTAGAGGGCAAAAGCGTCCCCGCGGTAGCAACCGAAATTGCAGCGAAAGAATCACCAAAAGAAAAAAGCAAGGAATCTGAGGATCAAATGTTCCTTGTTTACAATGACAAGGTCATTAACATTCAGAAAGATCCCAAAGACAGTTCAAACACCCTGGTTCAAATTGACAGTATTCAATATGCCAAAACACATTATGATTCCTCTTTCTTGCAAGGTTATTTGACCGCTACCCTGCTTCAATCCTTATTTGGCGGCAGTTGGTTCAACAATAGAGGAAGTTATGATTATAGAGGATATACCCGGACTCCAACCTATAATGCCGGATCGGGAAAAACAACCGCACCAACGACCGATACGTCCAAAGATAAAAAGCCTACAACATCGGATCGAACCGGAACCTTTAAGACAGGCACGGGTTCAAGTGCAGGATCACCTAACACAGGCAGCAGCTCAACAACACGGAAGAACGATGGCTCCACTACGAACAAGGTAACCACACCATCGAGCAGCAAAACCACCAAGCCAAGCACAAGCACGCGTTCAGGTTCCTTCAAAAGACGATAAATCCGCACATGAAGCTGTTGTCCATGAATTGGACACAGCTTTTTTTATTTCCATTTCTTTTAATTGAACACAGGTTAAATAATGATTGAAGTTTTGAAAGAATGAATTATACTTGCATTATGCTGCATACTATTTTAGAGGTGATTTTTTTTGAAAAAAGCGCTAGATGTTCTTGTCATTCTAGTTGGCGCACTGCTTGTCGCGGTTGGCTTCAACATGTTCCTCATCCCTCACCAACTGCTTAGCGGAGGAGTTTCTGGTTTCGCTATGATTATCGGTTATTTTACAAATTGGAACATTGGCTTCTTATATCTATCATTCAACCTGCCATTGATGATTTGGGGATTAGTTTCTATTGGCCGAAGATTTATTATGATCAGCGTCTCCTCCGTTATTTTGACGGTATGGTTGATGCAGATTCTGCCTACCAGCTATGTGGCGCAGGAACCGATTCTTGGCGCTGTGTTTGGTGGCGTTTTAATTGGAATTGGGAGCGGAATCACCTTAAGAATTGGCGGTTCAAGCGGAGGCTTCGATATTGTTGGTTTGATTTTAACGCGCAAATTCGATTTCCCTCTTGGCACGATCCTATCGTCTATGAACGGAATTGTCATTGTTGCCCTAGGTTATTTTAAACATAATTGGGATCTAGCTCTCTTTTCTATGCTGGCGATCTATATTAGTGGCAAAGTCGTTGATACGATACATATTCGCCACGTGAAAGTGACTGCTTTTATTGTTACCAAACAGAAGGATGAGTTGATTAACGAACTGCTGCTGCTCCCTCGCGGTGTGACGTTGGTGAAGACGGAAGGCGCATACACCAAGCAGCAGCATGATATGTTGATGACCGTCATTACCCGTTACGAGCTTGTTGAACTAAAGCGAATCATTAAGCGAGTTGATCCCAAAGCATTCGTGAATATCGTAGAAACGGTTGGGATTGTCGGCGAGTTTCGCAAGCTTAAATAAACATTCGTGCCATCCGCCTCTTTATTCCGCTGTGATTTGTGTTATAATGATTGTAATTTCATATAGTTCTGGTTGTTAACTTAAATGGTTCAGGCGTAGTTCTTATTCTAATCTTTTGATTGGAAGGGTGATGCTTGTGGAGACAGTCAAATTATCCAGGATTGTAATGAAATTAACACCCGAGTTGTATCCCTTCTTAACCAGCTGCGAGCTGGACTCCGAGATTGTCCTCCGATTTGGGATTGAGGCGCTCGAAGCAGAAGATGTCATGGAAATTATTCAATTCAGTATTTCGGAACATCATAAAGACGCCCTGTATCACTAACAGGGCGTCTTTCTTCATTTTTTTATGCAAAGTTATGTAGTTTGTAATAATTAGGGTATATGGGTTATGATAAGAGCATGCTATACTGGAACTAAAGATTAAACTACTGGAGGTGTCTAGCATGGGAGCATTATCACCTTGGCACATTATATTAATAGCAATTGTTGCCCTACTTTTGTTTGGGCCAAATAAATTGCCGGAGCTCGGCAGAGGATTCGGTAAAATGTTTCGCGAATTCAAAGATGCAACGAGCGGAAATGGCGGAAATTCTACAATTGAAGAGCAGCCTGCATCGGTTCGCAAAGAAGTTAATCCTTCGGAAGTAACGAATGCCGATTCAGGACAAGGCCACAAATAAAGTACATACACCCGGTGCCTCATGCATCCGGGTGTTTTTTTTATGTATTTTTACCTCTCATATAGGCTTGAGTACCAAGAAATAGAGATGCTGCTACTGCGGACATCAGAGTGGCAAATACATACATACTAGCGCCTCCCCACTCTTCACTCAACCATCCCCCTACCGAACCGCCAATGATCCCGGCAAGCCCCATAAACACCATCGCGAGAATCGATTGCCCTGTTGAACCGAATTGCTCTGGAAGCAGTCGAACTACATATTGGACTGCAACAATCCACAAGACAGCAAAAGTGAGCATATGCGTTACTTGCATAGCAATCAGCACCCATGGATCGGTTATAAAGATGTAAAAAATCCATCGAATCGTATATAAGGTTGAAGCGATGCCTAATAGGGTTAATTCATGATAACGATGCATATAGCGATTGATCAGGGCAAAAATCGGAATTTCACTGCATGCCGCGATTGCCCATGCCCAACTGACCATCGCATCCGAGGCGCCCAGTTTATTGAGATACAGACCTAATAATGCATCGTTCATCCGGTGCGGAATCGAAATGATGAGCATCATCAGCATGAACCATAGGAAGCTTTTGTTTTTGAAAATAATACTAATCGCACTTAACGTTATCCGCTGCCCGCTGCTTTTCTCATCTTTGATAAAGGCCAGCAGCACGAATGGGAAAATCCACAGTACCCAGTAGAAATAAGGAATATTGGCTACTCCTCCCAATCTCTCAAGCAGCAGACCCGAAATGAGCGCAACGCTCGAGAATCCGATGGACCCCCATAAGCGAACAGACCCATAGGATATTCCGCGCCCAGTCGTTGATTTCACAACCAGATTGTCTATCAACGGGACGGAAGGCAGCAAGAAGAAATAGAGCAGCAGGATAAATCCAAGCGTTAAGGCAAAACCATTCGTTAGAAACAGTCCAATGCTGCCTAATAAGGACAGAACCCACAGAATGAACACGATATTTTTCACGGAGTTGAAACGATCGCTCACATAGCCCCAGATAGGCTGGGCAAATATTGAAATGAAAGGTCCAATCATCATTAAGAGGCCGATGTCGGCGGCAGAATAGCCCTTATTTTGCAAATACAAGGGTAAATACGGCAATAAAATAGCACTAGAGGCATAGTAAAAAAAATTAACGCCGGATAAGGACACTATTTGTCTATCTCGTTTCAACAATAATCTACCTTCTTTCTACATTCATCTACAAATTCCCTCTGTGCGTAGTTTACACCTTGCTTTATAATAAAAGAAGTACAAGATAGGAGAGGACTTATACATCATGGAAATTTTACTAGCTTCACTCGCCCTTATTTGGGGCAATGTCACGGCCGCTAACCCTGATGCCAATTTTGAACAGCTAGTGCAAGCTTCCTTGAATGCCAAGAACGCTGTAGCTGTCGTACAGCCTACACCAGGGTCCAGTCCACTTGATCCGCTCAACAAACAGGATCCACAGAAGGATGCTCCCAAAGTCAAAGGCATTTACTCAACTGCTCACAGTGCCGGAGGAGCTCGTCTCAACACCCTAGTGAAACTGATGGATGACACCGAATTGAATTCAATGGTCATCGACGTCAAGGATGATTGGGGCTACATTACTTGGGAAACAGGCAATGCGGACTTGGATGCCATGGGAACTACACAGAAAATTATTGGCGATATGCCGGGTTTAATGAACACACTGAATGAGCATAAGATTTATCCGATTGCCCGTATCGTTGTATTCAAAGATACGATACTTGCCAAGAAGAAACCTGAGTGGTCCTTCGTCAACCCGGACGGCACGCTTTGGGGCAATGGCAAAAACCCGCCGGATAGCTTCGTTAATCCTTATAACAAGGAAGTTTGGGATTACAATATCGCTGTTGCGAAAGAAGCCATCAAAGCTGGGTTTAAAGAGATTCAATTCGACTATGTCCGATTCCCGGAAGGTTTCGAGAAAAGAGCTGACACACTTAAATATACCAAAGATGAGCGCTCTCGTATCGATGCCGTTGCATCCTTCGTCAAATATGCCAAAGAGCAAATCGAACCTCTAGGGGCTCGCGTTTCCGTTGATATTTTCGGATATGCTGCTTCGGTTCCCGCTGCTGAGGGGATTGGACAGGATTTTGAGAAAATTTCGCAAAATGTCGACGTCATCGCCCCAATGATTTATCCGAGTCATTACAGCACAGGCTGGTTCGGCTCCAAGGTGCCGGATGCTGCCCCTTTTGCTACAATCAACGGCGCATCCAAGGATACCAACAAGAAATTGGAAGCCATTGACAAAAAGGGCTGGAAGCCTATCGTTCGGCCATGGATTCAAGATTTCACGGCTTCCTGGATACCTGGTTACATTAAGTACGGCAAGCATGAAATTGAAGAGCAGATTCGGGCCTTGAAAGAAAATGGCATTGATGAATATCTGCTATGGAATGCCAATAATAACTATACACCTAATGTGAATTACTAAGCTATGCATACTAACACCCTGAGGGCAAAAAGCCTTCAGGGTGTTATGATTTTATGGACAAGTTTACATTCCTTTTCGTTTTGATTTATCATAGGGGCAAGCGTTATGTTAATGCAATTGCTTTGCGTAGAACGGTTACTATCAAACTTACAGGAGTTGAAGCTGAAATGAATATTGTTGCCATCACCGGTATGGATTTGACAGTCATGCAAGAACAAATGCCGCAAGACTTGAAGGAGCGCTGTCAGTTTCATTGGTTTCAATCCTCAAACGGCGCTGAAGAACACGTCGCTGAAGCGGACGTCATTATTACGGCGGGACGCATCAATCCAGATCTCATGAAACTGGCTTCCAAGCTGAAATGGATGCAAACCTTATCCGCAGGCGTCGATAAGCTTCCTCTTCAAGAATTGGCAGAACGGGATATTCCCCTGACGAATGCACGCGGGGTCCACACGATCCAGATGAGCGAGTTCACATTAAGCTTAATGCTCCAGTGGGTCCGCAAAGCGAACCTGCTTCATGAGCAAAAGCTAAATAAAATATGGAATCACGAGATCCAAGTTGGCGAATTGCATGGCAAAACACTGGGCATCATCGGCGCAGGTGCCATTGGCGAAGCTGTTGCTCGCAAGGCCAAAGCCTTCGACATGAAGGTCATCGGGCTTAATCGCTCGGGAGAACCTCAACCATCCTTTGATTCCACCGTCAGTGGCGAGGAAGGTCTGAACGCACTCCTCTCCCAAAGTGACTTCATCGTTCTTTTGCTGCCAAGCACCGCTAAAACACGCGGATTTATAACGAAAGAACATCTCGCCCTCATGAAACCCAGCGCCTTGCTAATCAATTTGGCCCGGGGGGATGTCATTGATGAAGCCGCCTTAATCACGGCACTTCAAGAAGGCAAGTTAGCCGGTGCAGCTCTTGATGTGTTTGAGCAGGAGCCCCTGCCCGCAGCTTCTCCATTATGGCAGTTGGACAATGTCATCCTCACCCCGCATATTGCCGGAGCTTCTGCTCACTATACCGAGCGTGTCTCTACGATCTTCTATCATAATTTGAGAGCATTTCTGGATGGCGGCGAGATGATTAATGTCGTGAATCTGAAAGAAGGCTACTAACTAGCAAAAACACCTTATCCCCAGCTGTATAATAACGGGGATAAGGTGTTTTCTCATTGCGCAGGAATCGCCGAAAGCCCTCTCATATAAGGTCTCAGCGCCTTGGGTATATAGATCGAGCCATCCGCTTGTTGATGATTCTCAAGCAGTGGAATCAGAATTCGCGGAGTAGCGACGGCTGTATTGTTAAGGGTATAGCAATAGCGCAATTCACCGTTCTGATCGCGGTAACGCAAGCCGCTGCGGCGCGCTTGAAAGTCCAATAAGCTCGACGACGAGTGCGTTTCTCCGTACGCTTGGCGGCTAGGCATCCAGGTTTCGATGTCAAACTGCTTATAATTTTTTGCTCCCATGTCTCCTGTGCATACGGCAACTACGCGATATGGCAGCTCTAGCAGTTCAAGAATATCTTCCGCATTTCGGGTAATTTGGTTTAACAGGAGCTCCGCTGCATCTGGGTCGCTTTCACATAAAATGACCTGCTCTACCTTGGCAAATTGATGAACACGGTATAAGCCTCGCACATCTCTTCCCGCCGAACCCGCTTCTTTGCGGAAGCAGTTCGATACCGCTGCTAGCCGAATAGGCCCCTGCGATAGTTCAACGATTTCGTTCGCATAATACGAAACCAAAGGACCTTCCGATGTGCCCACCAACCATTTATCATCCGGCAATTCATAGGTCTGATCTTTACCCGCTGGGAAAAAGGCCGCATTGATCAATGTCTCTTCCCTTACCATCAAGGGAACATCCATCACAGTAAATCCACGATCGGTAAGCAGATCAATCGCAAGCTGCTGAACAGCTCTGTGCAGGTGAAGACCAAACCCTTTGAGATAATAGTTCCGGCTTCCTGCAACCTTGACGCCCCGTGGAAAATCAAACAAATCGAGATCTTCACCGATCTGCATATGATCTCTTGCCTCAAACGCGAACTCGGTCGGCGCGCCAACAACTTTGAGAACGACATTCTCTTGATCCGTAGCGCCAATCGGCGTTTCCGGCGATGCCAAATTAGGGACTGTGAGCATAAGCCGCTTAAACTGTTCTTCTAGCTTCCCCAACTCTTCTTCATCCAGCAGCAATTGCTGGTTATGCCTCCGAACTTCTTCCTTCAACACTTCGGCTTCTTCCGACTTGTTCTGCGCAATCAACTGGGCAATCTGAGCCGAAATCCGATTGCGGTCTGTTCGCTGCTGATCCACTTGCTGCAGCAGCAGCCGTTTCTTATCATCTACTTGAAGCAGCTCATCCAGAGGACAATCCACCCTTTTGTTTAAGGCTGCTTCTTTCACTTCTTCCTGATGTTTGCGAATCCATTTGATATCCAACATATAGCCACCGCTTCCTTTTTCGAGTATGAGAAAAAGACAAAAAACGCCCTTGTCCGATTGGGACGAGGAGCGTTCTGCTCGCGGTGCCACCCAACTTGATGAAGACAAGATCATCTTCATCCGCTTGGTTCCGCGATAACGGGCGGTGCCGGTCTATTTAGAGAATGGCCAAGCAGTTCGGCCTTTCCGATCACAAACGTCTCCGAGTTGGATGCTCTTCACTGACATAATGTCGATTTATACGTTGTTCGTTATTATAGTCGAAGTTCAGTTCCCGGTCAATAGACGGATGTCTACGTTTCCGCTTATTGGGATAAGCGGCTTGCCAATTCGTACAGTTCCATGTTGAAGGCACGCTTCGTGTTGACAACTAGATCAATATCCGTTGCTACAAGCTCTCCTTTAATTACGCCGCATGCTTTGGAGGAGTCGCCTTCTATCAGTCTGCGCACAGCAAAATCACCAAGTCGGCTAGCTAAAATCCGGTCATTATGCGTTGGCGCTCCGCCACGTTGAATATGGCCAAGCACCGTTACACGCGGCTCAATACCAACAACCTCGTTAATTGTCTTCGCAATGCCATCGCCCGTACCTGCTCCTTCAGCAACCAGAATGATACTGTGACGTTTGCCGTGTGCGAAGTTATCTTTCATTCGGTTAGCCACTTCATGAAGATCAACTTCAACTTCTGGAACAATAATCGTTTCTGCGCCGCTGGCTAGTCCAGCATAAAGCGCAATTTCTCCGCAGTGACGTCCCATGACTTCTACGACAGATGAGCGTTCATGAGAAGTCATTGTATCACGCAGCTTATTGATCGCATCCACAACGATGCTTACTGCTGTGTCAAAACCGATCGTGAAATCCGTGAAAGGGATGTCATTGTCAATCGTGCCCGGCAGCCCCATCGTTTTGATTCCTAATTTGCTTAGCTTGTTTGCTCCTTGATAGGAACCGTCTCCACCGATAACGACCAACCCGTCAATTCCGCGATTACGCAAGTTCTGGGCAGCGATTTGCTGGCCTTCCGGCGTCAGAAACTCTTTGCAGCGCGCTGTTTGCAGGATAGTACCCCCACGTTGAATAATATCGCCTACGCTGCGCAAATCCATTTTGCGAATATCATCGTTAATTAAACCATGATATCCCCGCTGTACGGCATACACTTCAAGGCCATGGAATAATGCGCTTCTTACAACCGCGCGCACGGCCGCATTCATCCCTTGAGAGTCTCCTCCGCTTGTTAACACTGCTATTGACTTTACTGCTGACATTTCTTTTTCCTCCTTCAAATTCTTCTGCATGACATTCATGATGTTGTGCGGATAAACATGCTATTTAGCCAGAAAAATAACCTTGTTAATGGACTATTTTTCATAAGACGCTTCGATACATTCTTCACTTGCTGCTGTCCCTTCACCTTGGGATCAGATAAATACAGCGCAAGCAAACCTTCGATTATCATACGATGAAATCGCGGATGTTCCAAGAACAAAATTTTACTGCGAGCTTCCTGCACAATAAAAGCAATTCTTTCCACAGTTACATCCATGGATGAATAATACGTGCAAAAATTCAGATCTCCACCAACAATGTCTTCTTCCTGATCGATGAGATAATCAAGCAGAATGTGCAAGCCGCAAACATAAGGGAAATAAGCCTCTCGAATGGAATCAACCTGTTTCTCACTCAAATGAGGATCACAAGCTGCAAGAAACAGCATAAACATGCCTAACGTCGAACCCGTAGCAGCCGCAAACTCATTCCATGAAATTTGTCGATACTGATGCTGGTGTTGATCCCACCACTGGTGCAGCTCCTGCTCACGCTTGTCTTTGCGAATATGCTTGTACACTTGCAAATCGCAGTATAGCGCAACAAATTCTCGCACCTGATCAGCAACTTTACCATAGGTCGGCAGGGTTTCTATGCAGGATTGACACTTTTGGACCAAATCCTTTAAATAGTCCCCATCCTCTTTCTCTTGTCGGTAGGCATAGTAATCATTCAATGGCTTAGCAGGATCTACGGCATCCAGCATCGACTGATGGAGCTGCCGGAAATCCATGGGGTCCAGTGATGTGCTGCGATCACACAGATTATCCAAATAGTCGCTAATGGTTTGAAAAGCAACTATGAGTGGAATTAGAATGTGACGCATCGACAAGTTAGCTGCCGCATAGACAGCGCCACCCTGACAATGAAATTGTTTCGTCGCGATACTGGCCAGAGCTTGCGTACGCAGCTCCAAATCCGGAATATTCGTCGCTTTCGCTTTCCACATAGCAAGCTGCCCGCCGACATCGGGCAAGATGTAGCGATAAACCCTGAGCATCAAACGAAGTGGACCTTGGGGAACCATTGAGCTACTTTTGTCCAATTGCTTCAAGCAGACTTCCTCCACAACTTTGTTCGTAACAATACTGCAGCAGAAGCTGCATCTCATAGCGCTGAATATGCCGTAACCAGCCATCGACTATCGGATTCTGAACTAAGGACACCTGCAGCTCAACCACGTCAATGAAAACGCATGGATTCCATACAGGAGAAGTAATCAAAACCTCAAGCTTCTGACGAAGCGCATCATTGTCTAAATCCGCTAAATCTTTTACGTTTAAATACTCTCTCACACAACCAATTAAGCTTGAAAAAATAGGATGATGACCAACATCATTAAACCAATATTTGGCATTGCTATAATCACCCTCCATACGATGCATCAAAGCATGCCAATAGCTGCCTGTCGCATTCGTAATTTCCTGGGCAATATCATGCGATTTATCCAAACTCTCATTAAGCAGATAGAGACCGGCTTTGATGGCCATGCCATATGTTTCCTGCTCCGGATTGCCTAACGTAAGCGTGCTTGGTACCAGCGCTTCTATGTTCGCATCCATGGCTACATCCCATTCTTCAATCGGATATAAGGCGGGCAGATGCTCCAAGAGCGGCTTCGCAATAGCTTCCAGCCAAGTGGCTCCCTCATTACTGCTATGCATGCCAGTCACTCTCCCTTTCATTAACAACCATTAATGGTGGGTCTTCGATTCCAAGTCCTGATTCACACGGAACCAAAGGTGAAGATCATTTATGATAGAAGCCAAATCAGCGATTTCGGAATTCAAACGGCATGAAGTTGGAAAATCGTCTTCTCTGTCCAGCTGATTTTGTTTGTAAATAATCGAAGCTTCCAGCTTCATTATACGGTCAGGGATCGCACCGCGAATTTGTTCCCAGCGCAGCAAAATTTCAACACGCACCTCGGATGGGTAAGCTTCCCAATCGACATCCAGCACGGGAATCTCAATGCCTAATCTTTCAACATAGTGAAAATAATTACTCATTACTCTGTGTTACCTCCTTGCTGTACAAACCAGTTGGAACAATTTCAAGAAACATCCTACCTTTAAATGTATCACTTCAAACCCTTGGTTTCCAGTTAAAATTGTATGTCAACCTGATTTCATTTTCTGGTATACTAAAATAATGTTTTAGACGGGAACTTTAGTTAGGAGAGATTTAGATGATTGCTACGACACGCAAAGAAAACATCTCATGGAAACAGCTCATCTCCTTTTTTCTACCCCTCGGACTTTCAGCAACATTAGTTACCCTCTCACACGTTATTATTAATAGCACCTTGGCCCGGGCGGATAACTCCGAAATGGTCATTGCCAGCTACGCACTTCCCTTAAGTCTGCTGGGTCTTACAGAGAAACCGGTTGTCCTGCTTAGACAAGCTTGTTCCGCCCTCGTTAGAGACCGAATCTCTTTCCGAGCCATGGCGGCAGTCAGCTCTTATGTATTCGCGTGTATAATTCTTCTTGGTCTTATACTATGCTACACACCTGTCGGAGAATGGGTTTTTCTATATTTCTTTGGCGTTGAACGCGAAATGCTAGCTACTACGCTAAGCGTGTACCGAATCCTTATGTATGTGAGCATTTTCTCCGGATTACGCTGTTTATTTCATGGCATTATTATTTTTAATATGCGAACCAAATGGCTGACCATCGGGATGTGCGTACGCATACTTGTGATGTATTTATTATCGCTGTACTTTATTACAACGAACAACGTATCTAGTGGACGTGTAGGAGCTATTATTTTTCTGGTAGGTATGGTCATTGAAGCTCTTGTAGCGATATGGGAGGGAACCAGTCTGCTGCGCAAGGTGATTCCAGAGAAGGCGCCTGGTCATCCGATCGAGACCAAAAAACAAATTTTCAGCTTCTATAAGCCGCTCTTATATTCTTCCGTAATTGCCGTTGTCATCGGACCAGCCATTAATGCGATTTTAGGAAAAACGACGCACATCCATTTGGCGATTTCCGCTTTCGCCATTGCAGGGTCTTTGACCCAGTTAGTGCTGAGCTTCTTTTCTTACATACATCAAATTGTGCTGAACTTCTATCGCAAAGATGCGAACACTGTGTTTCGTTTCATTCTTTTGCTTAGCTTCATTCCAGGGACTCTCATCGCCATTCTGGCCTATACACCTCTTGGCCCTTGGTTTATGACCCATGTGATGGGCGTCAATGCCGAACTGAGGCAAGCTAGTCTTCATGCGATGCGTATTTTTATGATCATGACACTTGTATTTCCGTGGCTAGATTATATGAATGGCATTATTATGCTGCGTGGTCAAACAAAAATCATGGTTTTCTCACAATCAGCAAATGCTATCATTACGATAATAGCTCTCTTTATTTCCATTCTGCTCGTACCGGGCTGGAATGGCATGATTGGCGCTTTAGCTCAATCTGTAGGCACTTTGGCAGAGCTTATTGTTGTGATCTATGTACTCAAACGCACCGCTGAAAACAATCAGCCAAGTCTTTCTACAAAAAATTTGTAAGGAAATCGAGTGATGATCACCTATGCGTACGTCTATTAAAATGAAGTCAGATGATTCCCTGCTCCGATTGTTCACATTTTCTTTTTTTATGACAATGGGCATTGTCGTTACTTTCTTTCCATTGTACTTTGATTACAAAGGGTATTCCAAGCTGCAAATCGGCTTGCTGTATGCGATTGGCCCTCTTATCGGGATTGCGACTAATCTATTGTGGGGTTTCCTCAGCGATCGTTTCCAGACGATAAAGAAAATCATGATTATTCTTATACTGGGACAATTGGTAACGTCCATCCTTGTGTTTACGGCGGGATGGTTCTCGTTGTTGTACGTATGTTTGGCCGCTTTTTTCTTCTTCCAGCAACCGGTGAATTCATTAAATGACAGCCAATTAATGCTGAGTATTCGGACGAGTGGCAAAAGCTATGCTTCCTTTCGGGTCTACGGCTCGATCGGCTTTGCTGTTTCTGCTGGAGGCTTTGGCTTGCTTCTTAGACACTATGGTACAGGGCTCACGCCTATTCTATGCTTATTTACCATCGTCTGCACCCTAGTCATCGTTTTCCTGCTGAAGGATGCCCGTCAAGGCGGCAAAAAGATGGCCTTCGGCGGTATGCTGAGCATTCTGCGTTCCAAGAAATTTCTGTGGTTCCTTGTGCTCATTATCATCATGTCCGTTTCCCATCGTTTCAATGATGGCTTCCTTGCCCTTTATATGAGGCAGCTTGGCGCTTCAGATTCCCTCATCGGCTATGCTTGGATGACATCAGCGCTCAGTGAAATTCCGGTGTTCTTTTTTCTCAGCAAGTATGGACACCGCTTTAAGGAGCTGCCTTTACTAGCCTTTGCCGGAATCATCTATGCCGTTCGTTTTTTCATCATGAGCTCGATTCATGATCCTTCCTGGGTCATTTGGATTCAAATGCTGCATAGCTTGACCTTTGGCATTTTCCTATTCACAGCCAATCGTTACATAAGTCAACTTATTCCCGATGAATATCGGTCTTCCGGGCAAGCCATTTTCGCTGTAGCCTGGTCGAGTGTTGCCGGCTTGATCAGCGGGACATTGGGCGGCTGGATATTTGATGCCACAGGCGGAAGCACTGTCTATGCCATTGCCGCATGTTTGTCGATCGTAGCAGCGATTGGTTTTCTTGGAACACATCTATTTCAGAACAATGAAAGTATGCTTAGCAGGTAATGAATTTGTAAAAAGAAGGGACTGGTTACGTGTTAACCATTGAAAGGTTATCTCACAGTTTCCGCACAGGACAAGACGAAACCCCCGTTCTTCATGAGCTTAGTTTCCGGGTAGAGCAAGGAGAGATGGTCGCTCTGCTCGGCAGCTCAGGCTCCGGGAAATCTACGCTACTGAATCTAATGGCGGGCTTAATGAAGCCGACAAGGGGCAGTATTTTAATTGCTGGACAAGCGATTGATAAAATGAACGAAAACCGCTTAGCGGAATTTCGGCGGACGCATATCGGGTTTATTTTCCAATCTTATGAATTAATTCAACATTTAACCGTTCGCGAGAATGTTGAACTCCCGCTAGTCTTCCAAAGCGTTGCAAGCCAAGAACGCAAGCAAAAAGCGTTAGCTCTTCTGCATAAGGTTGGCATCGGCGACAAAGCCGAGATGTTTCCCTCACAGCTTTCGGGGGGACAACAGCAGCGGGTCAGTATTGCCCGTTCTCTCATTACGAATCCTGCCATTGTGTTCGCTGATGAGCCTACTGGAAATCTGGATACAAAAACAGAGAAAGAAATCATTGATCTGTTGATTGACCTGAATAAAAACTCGGGGATTACCTTTGTTATTGTGACACATGAACACGAGGTAGCCAGTCGAACAGAACGAATTTTGCAGCTTCGCGATGGCTATTTGCTTGAAAACAGCGATCAGGCAGGTGAAGCCGGGTGAAACTCAGAGATTATCTTCGTCTTGGCTGGGACCAGCTGCAGCGGCGCAAGGTGGTAACAGCGCTTTGCACCGTCGGCATCGCCATTGGCTCGGCTTCCATCATGGTTGCCCTCGGTTTTGGAGAATCCATTCAACATTACAGCCAAAAGCAAATGAGCTTCTATCTCAAAACAGATGAGATTACTATCGTAGATCAAAGCAATGATCCGAACAACCCAGCCAAATTAACGACAAGCAAACTCGATCTTATACGTACATTCCCGCATGTTAAATCGGTCGCCAGCTTCCAGGATCTGGGCCAGTTCAATTTCACGGTCGATGACGGCAAGCAAAGCTACCTTCATCTCTTCGCTACCGAACTGGATACACTTGAGGATTTCGACGCTAAGTTTCAACAAGGCGGCGCCAGCAGCCAGAACAATCTGATCGTGCTCAATTATGGAGCAACGCTTGGTCTCATGGATGTAAAAACGATAGAAGCTCGCAACAAACTAATGCAGCAAAATCCGAGCAAGGAACAAGACGAAATCTTCCGTCAAATGGACGTTCTCCCTTATGCCTTATACCAGAAGCAAATCCTCCTAAAAGCCAATAACTATCAGGAGCAGTCTGCGAATCCAGCCGGTGCCAGCGCGACCCAGCCTAAAGAAATAACCCTTCGTGTCACAGCCGTACTTAAGAAGCCGGAGGGAATGCCGGAATACATGCTGCAAGGAAACAAAACGGCTTATGTCTCGCCACAAACAGGACTTAATATCCTGGAGTCTCTCAACAAAGCTTCAACGAATGGGCAGCCCCGCTACTCCGAAGTCAAAGTCAAAGTCGATAGCAGCAGCAATGTGAAGCAAGTCGATGAATGGATCAAGAAGCTGAGGCTTACGACGCAGACAAATTTATTTCAAGAAGATCGGATGAAAGGCGAATTCGCCATTGTTCGGCTGCTGCTTACCGGCGTTGGTCTGTTTGTTCTTTTCGTAGCTTCCATCTCCATTGTCGTTGCAATGACGATGTCCACCCATCAGAGACGCAGGCAGATCGGCATCATGAAAGTACTCGGGGCCAATTTAAAACAAATCCGCAATATGTTTATTGTGGAATCATCCCTTCTCGGCATGCTGGGTGGGTTTGTAGGTATTCTACTCTCCTATTGGGTCATATGGGGAATTAACTTAATCATTATCCAATTCGGCTCCAATGGCCGAGGCGATTCCCCCGAAATCTTATTTATCAGCTTCTGGATTCTTCCTGTCGGCATGTTCTTTGCGATTATGACAGGCGTTCTATCGGGCTTATATCCAGCAGTGAAAGCTTCCCGAACAGATGCGTTAACGGCCATTAAACGAGAATAGGAGATTGCCAGCATGAGGAAAAAGAAAACTTGGGTGCTTATTCTTACAGCAGTCATTATCTGCGGGATCAGCAGCTTCTTATACGTATCCAGCCATCCAAAGTCCAAAAACGCCAATCAAGCAGACTCTGCTTCTGCCAAGGCTTTGCAATTCAAAATCACAAAAGAAGATCTAGTTAATAGCATTGAAGTCAAAGGGAAATCCTCCTATGCGAAGGAGACTCGTATTTATGCCCCCTTCAACGGGGAAATCAAAGCGTGGAACGTCACCGACGGTGCTCAGGTTACAAAAGGACAGTTGCTTTTCGAACTTGACGGCTCCCCGCTGCGTGGCGAAATTGCCAGCCTTCAATCGACACTGAAGAAACAACAACTGGAGGCTGATCTTGCTAATTTCAAAGCGGCCGGACCCCAAGGAGATGCGGGCAGCATCGCTGCCGGGGCCGTGAACGAAGATGAGGCCAGAGGGCGCTTTGCCACAGCCGAGGGACGCAAGATTCAACAGCAGCTTAATGAGGTGAACGATACCTCGCTTCAACTTCAATTGGCAAAAAAACAAGAAAAAGTAGAACAAGCTGTGTTCAATGCCCCTGATGATGGCATTTTCTTATTCGAGGATTCAGCCAAAATCCCTAAATCCGTCGAAGAAAGTGCCCGAATAGGGAAAATCGTTGATTTGACGAAGCTGCAATTGGTTTGCACCGTCGGAGAATTCGATGTCTTCCGTATTAAGCCGGGTATGATCGTACAAGTCAAAGTTGAAGCCCTGAAACAGAAAAAGCTTCAAGGCAAGGTTGAGAAAGTATCGAAGTTTGCCAAATCAGGAACAGACCAAGGAACGAGCTCCGCCCAATTCGAGGTCACCATTTCCTTGGAGCCTGACGACCAGTTGATTGCTGGCCTAAGCCTGACAGGAACAATAGAAACTGAAAAGAAGGCAAGCACCGTCGTCGTTCCGACTTTAGCTGTGATGCACGAGAAAGAAGTTTATTACGTTATGCTGCAGAATGCGCAAGGCGCTGAGCGGCGTGAAATTGAGATCGGGCTGGAAACACCTGAGAAAACCGAAGTCCTAAAAGGATTAAATGAAGGCGATACGGTTGTGCTGCAATAGTAAACTGGCATATAATAAGCGTTAAGTCTTAGTACCAAGTAATAAAATACAACCGCTATGGACAAATTGATTTTGCAAAGGCAGGTAACCGTTTCAATGAATTATAATGATTTCAAAACAATTGTATTAGAACGACGTAGTGTTCGAAACTTCACAGAGCAGGCCGTCTCTGTGGAGGATATTCGTGAAATCATCGACTGCGCCAGATATGCGCCAAGCGATACGAACTCCCAAACCTGGAAATTCATTGCCATTCGAAATACAGAAAAAATCAAACACATTGAACAACTTACGTGGGAACAGCTCCACGCTCGCGCTGCTGCTGCTGAGCAGAACGGACTTTCCCGGGAAGCACGTTTGCTGGTGAAATCTTTCGGCCCTTACGCAACTGCGTTCTCGGATGCTCCTGTGTTAATTATTTGTTTGGCTACCCCATACGAATCCAAGTTCCGCGATCGCATTTTCGATCCGATTCAACTTGTTGAAGAGCATGTGTGGGCGGAAGAAGGCATCAAGAGCTCTTGCCTCGCTTCCCAGAACCTGATGCTTGCAGCTCATGCCAGAGGCTTGGCTACGTGCCCGATGACAGGTCCTGTACTGCTTGCTCAAGATCAGATTCGTGCCTACCTGGACATTCCGGAAGAGTGTCAAATCAATATGGTTATTGCCTTGGGCCATCCCAAGGAGCGTCCAGGCAAGCTGGCACGCAAAGAAGTTGATGATATTCTGCAAATTATTGATTAAAGATCTCCCCACCAAATAGTAGGCTGCCCTCAAGGTATTTTGACCTTATGGGGCAGCCTCTTCTTGCTTATTGTCTGGCATCCAGAGCGTCACGCAAGCCGTCTCCTACGAAATTAATCGCAAGCACAGTTAATAAAATCATCGCACCAGGCGGAACCCACAGCCAAGGCTGGTCTGTCAGCACCGTAAGGGACTGTGCATCTGTCAGCATATTACCCCAGCTTGCAGTCGGAGGCTTGACACCCATGCCGAGGAAGCTAAGCCCGGCTTCGCTCATAATCGCTGAGGCAATGCCGAACGTGGCATTGACTATGATTGGACCGATCGCATTAGGCAAAATATGCTGAAATAAAATACGCGGCGTGCTCAGTCCGAGCGCTACGCCAGCCTTCACATAATCGAGCTGTTTGATCGACAGCACGCTTCCTCTAACCAGCCGCGCTACGCCCGGCCATGAGAACAAGGCTAAGACCAGGATGATCGTGGTCATATTCGATCCCAGCACACTAATGATGACCAAGGTAACCATCAGAAAAGGAAAGGCCATGAACATGTCTGTAATCCGCATGACAGCCATATCCAGCCAGCCGCCAAAATAAGCGGATACGATGCCGACTAACGTACCGAAGGTCACGTATAGGGAGACCGTGACAAAGCCGACGATCAGGGAAACTCTTGTCGCATAGATGAGACGGCTCACCACATCTCGGCCGACCTGATCCGTACCCAGCCAATGAACCGCCGATGGCTTCGCAGAGAAGATCGCTGTCACCTCTTTGGGATCATGCGGAGAGATTAGTGGAGCCGACAAAGCAACAGCGATGAGCAGCAGCGTAACGAACAGCCCGGCTACCGCTAGCTTGTGTCTTGTGAAGCGGAGCCAGAACTGCCGCAGCGCGCTGTCTGCCGCTTGCTCATCTGCTATATACGCGACGATGGCCGGTTGTAAGGGCCCCTCTTTCAGTTGATACTCCGATAAGGCCATACATTTACCTCCGAATTAGTTGTAATTAATTCTAGGGTCCGCAGCTGAATACAGCAGATCCGCTAACAAATTCGTCACCAGCACAATCAGGGCTGCTACAAGATTCAAGCCCATCAGCGTTGGATAATCGCGGGAGAGAATCGATTGCATGGTCAGCTGGCCAATCCCTGGCCACTGAAAGATCTGTTCAATCAGGATGCTCCCTCCAAGCAGCAGCGGGATTTCCATCCCAATCACCGTAATAATCGGGAGCAGCGCATTGCGCAGTGCATGCTTGTTCGTCACCCAGAAGGGATGAAGCCCTTTGGAAACCGCTGTGCGCAAATAATCTTGCTTCATCACATCGAGCATACTGGCTCTTACATATCTCACCTTTTTGCCCGCGATCACAACCCCCAGCACGAAAACAGGGAGAATCAGATGACGGACATAATCCCAGACGCCGCCTGTACCTCCAAGTGTGGTCATCCCGCCCGTCGGCAGCCATTTGAGCTGAACCGCCACAATATAGATGAGTCCAAGCCCCAGAAAAAACTGTGGAACAGACGTTCCGATAAAGGACAGCCCCGTCATCAAATAATCGAATTTCGTATTCTGCTTCACAGCGCTCACAATGCCAATCGGCAGTGCAATCATAATGCCAAACAACAGTGCGCTTGATGACAGCAGCAATGTAGGACCAATGCATTGGCCAATCATTTTGGTAACCGGAGCGTAGGAACTGAAAGAATAACCAAGTTGACCGTGAAGTAAATTGAACAGCCACTTGACGTATTGCAGAAACAAGGGATCATTAAGTCCAAGCAAATTTTTCCTCATTTCCAGCAATTCCTTGGGCGTATTCGGATCGATGAACATATCCACTGGATTTCCTGGCGCTAGTTTAATAATGAAAAAGTTAATGACCGAGATGCCAAACAAGACCGGTATGGCGATAAGGACACGACGTATGATGTAATGAAGGATCGCACATCCCCTCCCAAGATTTTCTAATTTATTGGAAAATGGCAAGCAACCGCATGCTCTCCAGCTGTAAGCGGCGGTTCTTCGTGCCGACAAAGCTGCTGGACATAGGGGCAGCGTGTATGAAAACGGCAGCCTGCCGGAGGATTAGCCGGACTAGGCACGTCCCCTTGAATGATTAGCCGCTTATTCGACCGCAAGGTAGGGTCAGGCGCTGGATAGGCATTCAGCAGAATCTGGGTGTACGGATGCTTAGGACGTTGGAATACTTCCTCCTTACGTCCAATTTCCACAATTTTGCCTAAATACATGACAGCAACCCGTGTGCTGATATATTGAACGGCTCCGATGCCATGAGCAATGAATAAGTAGGTCAATTTCAGCTCTTTTTGCAAATCCGCAAGCAGATTCAGAATTTGCGCCTGGATCGATACGTCAAGCGCCGATACCGGCTCGTCACATACAACCAGCTTGGGCTGAAACGAGATCACACGGGCAATTCCAATCCGTTGGCGTTGGCCTCCAGAAAACTCATGCGGGTATCTTTGCTTGTAGGCACGCGGCAAGCCAACCAAATCAAGCAGCCGATCTACCTCTCCCTGCACCTGTTGTCTGTCCACCAAACGATGAGCAATGAATGGCTCAGCCAAGATGTCATTGATTCTTTTGCGGGGATTCAGTGAGGAATATGGGTCTTGAAAAATGATTTGCAGACGAGTACGAATCGGCTTCAGTTCTCTTTGTGAAATATGGGTAATATCCTCGTTTTGAAAAAGAATGCGGCCTTCGAACGGGTCTTCCAGCCGTACAATCGAGCGACCGATCGTTGATTTGCCGCAGCCCGATTCACCAACGAGTCCAACCGTTTCCCCTTCATAAATGGCGAGACTTACATCGTCAACCGCTTTGACGTGTCCCACTGTCCGGGATAAAACGCCTTTTTTTATTGGATAGTACGTCTTTAGTCGATCGATTTGCAGCAAGGGGGTGTTCGTTGTCATACGCCGACCTCCTGTGGATGTGGAATGCGTGGGTTGATCCGCAGCCTGTTCCTGAGCGACCCAGCATCTCACAAGATGCTCAACACCTACTGCTTGCAAGTCAGGCTGGTGCTGTTGACATCGCTCGGTAGCGAGCGTACAGCGTGTATGAAACCGGCAGCCTGCCGGCATGCGCTGAAGGGATGGCACCGTGCCTGGGATGGCGGTGAGACGCCCCCCTTCTCCTTCTAATCGCGGGATGGAGTTGAGCAGTCCCTTCGTATAGGGATGCTGCGGTTCCCGAAACAGTGTGAACACATCCGCTTCCTCTACAATTTGGCCTGCATACATAACAACCACTTTGTCCGCCATTTCCGCTACGACGCCCAAATCGTGGGTAATGAGCATAATCGCAGCGCCGCTTTCCTCACGAAGTTCCTTCATAAGTTCCAGAATTTGCGCTTGAATCGTTACATCAAGGGCAGTCGTTGGCTCATCCGCAATGAGCAGCTTGGGCTTGCAGGATAAAGCCATCGCAATCATAATCCGTTGACGCATGCCGCCTGACAGCGTATGCGGGTATACTTCCATGACATCTTCAGCACGGGGCAGACCGACTTTGCGAAGCATTTGGACAGCGTATGCCTTCGCTTCTTTCCGCGAGTGGCTGGTATGCTGCCGAATCATTTCTACCAGTTGATTCCCAATGGTCAGAACAGGATTCAATGAGCTCATCGGCTCTTGAAAAATCATGGCAATGTCCTTGCCCCGCAAGCGCCGCAGCTCGGATTCTGACCAAGCGGCCAAATTGGAGCCGTCGAAGTGAATCTCTCCTTGCTTAATTCGCCCATTTTGACCTAGAAGCCCCATCACTGATAACGAAGTTACGCTTTTCCCGCAGCCCGATTCTCCAACAATCCCAATGGTTTCCCCGGCTTTAAGCTTGAAGCTGATTTCATCGACCGATATTACTTCTTCCTTTCCCGTCCGAAAGACCGTCTGGAGCCGGTCAATTTCCAGCAAATACGTCATCTTCCACACCGTCTTTTCATATGTAGTAGCGCATCGACACTGCCCACCAGCAAGCAGCCTCAAACGAGAACTGGCGCTTTGACCTCAACAGGAATAGCTGGCAGGTACGGCTTCCCTTGCGTCTTTTTTTGAAACTCAGCTTGAGCCAGACTTAGCAAGCTCCCTCCATCCGTCAGCAGCTCATAGGTGGATAGCGCCAGCAGCTTGGCGGCATGATGCATGCCTTTTAATCCGATCGATGAACCGAAGGCAGCCGTCGCCTGCCAAGTATGCACCTGAACACCAAACGGGGCGCAAGTTGTCATGATTTGACCGGTTGGGGCAATCCAGGATACATCGCCCACATCCGTAGAGCCCCCGCCGGTAGTTGGACCAGTTGGCTTATAATTAACGAATGAAGTTGGCAGGAGGTCATCTTCTGCCAAGCCTAGTTCCTTCTGCCGCTTCTTGGCGTATTGCTGCAAAGAAGGCTCCAGTGTTGCAGCCAATGCGCCCGCTAACGCCAAATCTTCCTCTGTGAACAGAAGCGGCCCCGCTTCATCTTTCTGGTTAAACAGCAGATCATTCAAGGTTTCATTCACATTCAGATCATAAGCGCCGGCTTTGATTTCCCACGTGACTTCCGTTTCAGTCATAAGAGCAGCGCCTTGAGCAATCTTGATCTGACGTTCAAGCAATTCATCCACATGCGCTCGATTCGCTCCGCGCAGGTAGTACCAAACACTTGCCTTGTCCGGAACGATATTAGGCGCTTCACCCCCATTGGTAATGGTGTAATGAATACGCGAGCCGTCAATGACGTGTTCTCGCAAATAATTCGCCCCAATGTTCGTCAATTCAACGGCATCCAGCGCGCTCCGCCCTAAATGAGGGGCAGCGCCAGCATGAGCGGCCCTGCCTTTGAAGAAAAATTCAACCGATGTAAGCGCCGAGCTCGGAATGTTCCACGGCGTGTTCGAATGACCGGGATGCCAGGTTAATGCAGCATCCAGATCATCGAATACCCCAGCGCGTGCCATGAACGTCTTGCCGGAGAGTACCTCTTCCGCCGGGCAGCCGTAATAGCGAATGGTCCCTGTCAATTTCTCTTGAACAAGGCGCTCCTTAAGAGCGATCACGGCCTCTACGCCTGCAGTCCCAAGAAGGTTATGACCGCATCCATGACCTGGGCCATTGGTAATTATCGGCTCCCGAACAGAGCTGGCCTTCTGGGACAGTCCCGGTAAAGCGTCGAATTCTCCCAGAATGCCAATAATGGGTGAGCCGTAGCCATATTCGGCCACGAAAGCTGTCGGCACGTCGCCAACACCCGAAACGACAGTAAACCCAGCCTCCTGCAGGACGGAGATTTGCAGCTTGGAAGCAAACGCCTCCGTATAAGCGACCTCTGGACGGTTCCAAATTTGCAAAGCTTGGTCCTCGAACGTCTTCTTATTTTCATCCAGCCAATCGACCAATTGCTTCTTTCCCATCGACAATCACCTCCGAATCCTTATTTCTTCAAATCCCATTGATTCACATTGTTAAACATTCCGATATCCGAAGGTTTGCCCACGATCACGTTTTTCGTTACCGCCAGCAGCCGTTTCTCCGAATAAACAGCAATCGACGGCAAATCCTGATGCAGCGTGTCCTCCAGCTTATTATAAATATCCTTGCGCTTCGCTGGATCTGACTCCGTCTCTCCTTTCGTAATCAACTCATCGGCAATCGGGCTTTTGTACTTCGTAATGTTGCTCGCATTGTCGCTTTTGAACCCGGTAAAGTAAGAGCTCGGCTCGATATAGAAATCACGCGTAAAAATAGTGATATCGTATTCGCCTTTGCGTACCTTCTGAATCAATGTCGCAAAATCAAATTTCTGGACGTCCACTTTCAGTCCGACAGCCGTTAAATTTTGCACCAAAATATCAGCTGCTTGCTCACGAATTTTGTTGCCAACAGGGATAAGGAATTGAATTGGCTTGCTTGTGTCCCATTTTGCTTCTTGAAGCAGCTTCTTCGCTTTGTCCGGATCGTACGTGTATTTCGGAATGTCTTTATTGTAGTAAGGGTGGTAGCTCGGAATGCCGCCATCAATAATTTCGCCTTGCCCTTTGAGCAGTTGATCAACAATCAGACTCCGGTTGAGGGCATAGGCAATGGCTTGACGAACCTTAGGGTCGCTGATTTTTTCTGTGTTAAAAAAAATCTCCGGCGGAACAGACGGGTTGCCGGATACCAGCTCCACATTAGAGAAACCTTTCACCTTCTCATAATCGGTAATCGGAATAAGTCCAACGGGCACGGAATTCAACTGAATTTCACCCGTTTGGAGTTGGGCAACCAGGTTGGTCGCCGGCAGAACTTTGATGAAAATTTTGTCTAGTTTGGCGACATCGCGGTAATAGTTCGTATTTTTGGCAACTTCAACATATTGGCCCTTCGCAAAGTTAGCGAACTTGAACGCGCCTATGGTCACATCAGGCTTCTGGAAGTAGGGGTGAGTAGCCAACTGCTCCGGCGCCACATCTTTCAGAATATGCTGAGGCAGGAAGAACACTTTGGTGCCGAAGCGCTCTTTGAAAATGAGGGGATCCACAGGTGTCTTCGTTTTCACTTCAAATGTCTTCTCGTCGACGATCTTCAGCCCGCTAATTTCTGTTTTTCCTTCTGCAAGCTTCCCCGCTTCGTTCACGCCTTCAATAAAGTTCAATTTGAAATTCGTTTCCACTTTTGGATGCAAAGCGGTTTGCAGGGTAAAAGCCACATCGGCCGTTGTGAATGGCTTGCCATCATTCCATTTGGCTGCGGGGTCTAGCTTAACCGTGAACGTTTGATTGTCCTTCGTTTCAACGGATTTCGCCAACTTGGGCAGGAATTCAAACTTTTCATTCAGATCCAGCAATGAATCATTAATCAAGGCGATGACGTTATCCGAAGCGGAATCGCCTTGGTCATTGATCTGATTTACCGTAATCGGTGCATTGACGATGCCCACATAGACGGCTTTCTCCCCTTGGGACTGAGGGGCATCGGATGCTTTCGGTGTCGTTGCAGGAGCTGACGATGCTGATGGAGATGCTGTTGGCCCGGAAGTGCCACAAGCCGAGATCACTAGCATGAGCGCAAGCAGCACATACAGCAGGATATTGCGATAAACATACTTCATTCGAATGAACCTCCTTATAATTTTGATTAATCCTATAAACTAACTATGAAATATGTACCTTAATTTACCACTGCTGATTTACAACTGTCTAATAGAAGTTTCCTATCCAGAATTTGGAATCAGCCCAAAAGATTATTAGGTTTGGAACAATATAAATCATTAGAAATTTGATATTGGATATTGAAATTGGAGTTCTCTATACTTTGGGAAATGATTAATATCTACTATTACAGTTGGAATAGTACGAATAATCAAAATAAAGAAAAACGGCTGCAACGAACAGCCGCTGTTCAAACATGTGGAGGGATATATTTTGTCAATTCAACGTACACACCGCAATGCTGTGCTTTTCCTATTCGCAACACTGCTGCTCATTCTTGCAGCCTGCAGCTCGCAGACCACTGGAACGACAACGAGCGAGACCTCTCCGAAGCCTACAGGCACAAGTTCAGCAGGTCAAAAAATCATTTACATTCCAACCTTTAGTCCAACGCTAACGGTAAGCCCCATTAATAATCAGGGCAGTGGAGCATCAACTATTGTCATCAGTCTCTTTAACGACCCTTTGTACGATCTGAATGATAACCTCGAATTTGTACCGAAGCTGGCCAAATCCATTGAAACCAAAGATAATCAAACATTTATTTTCAAGCTAGACCCTGCTGCCAAATGGAACGATGGTCAGCCATTTACGGCGGACGATGTTACGTTCACCTTGCAAACAGCCCTGAATGCAAAGGTAGATACGACCTTTAATTTCAGCTTTATTGAAGGCCTGAATGCGGCTGGCAAGCTGGATTCGGACAAGTCTACGATCAGCGGCATTAAAGTCATTGACAGTACGACCTTCGAACTCAAAACGAAGCAGCCGATCGCTTTGACCGTCCTGCAGGAGCGCTTTGCCAACAAGATCTATTTCATCCCCAAACATATTTTGAATGATGTGCCCGTGGAACAGATCAATGCTCACCCTTACTTTCAAAACCCTGAAGTGACGATTGGTCCGTTCAAATTCATCAAGTTTGTCAAAGGCGCTTACGTTGAGGTAGCGAAGAACCCTTCTTACTATCGTGGCGTACCTAAGCTCGACAAAATATTTTTTAAAGATGTTGCGGCTGAAACGATACTGCCGCAGTTGCAGACGGGCGAGCTGCATATGAATACTTTGCCATTTGGCACGATTCCTATCACGGAGCTGGAGAAAGTGAAAGCTTTGCCTAATTTTGACGTATCCGTGTCCGAATCCGCTGAGCCGCTTGTTGCTTTTTTCAATACCGAAACCGTGCCTCTGAAAGTTAGGCAGGCTATCCCGTACGCGCTCAATCGGGAGCTTCTCGTCAGCCAACTGCTGAAGGGACAAGGCAGTGTTGTCGATGGCCCCATTCCAGGCAATCATCCGAATTACAACAAAAATATACAGCTGTTTACCTATCAACCAGACAAGGCAAAGGCTTTGTTGAAAGAAGCGAATTGGGATGTCAATAAACCACTCCGAGTCTTAATTCCTACAGGCAACGCCATCCGTGAGCACGCTTCCGAGTTAATGGCGGAAAATCTGGAGAAAGCCGGCTTCAAGGTGCAAGCGGAGAAATACGACTATCCTTCCTTGATCGCCAAGGTGCGTAAATTTGACTATGATATCGCGATTTACAATACAAGTTTCTTTATCGACCCAAGCTCTTACTTCTCGAATTTAAAAAGCGACAGCGCCAATAACTATACGCGCTACAAAAATCCGCAAGCAGATGAATTAATCACCCTTGGCGAATCCGAGACAGATCCTGCGAAACGAAAGCTGATCTACGATCAGTTGCAGGAGATCCATCACACCGATCTTCCTCACCTTAGTCTCTATACGGAGAAGAAAATCGCAGCCGTTTCTCGGAAGGTTCTTGTTGGTAAACCTCTGCGATTAGGGATGTTCAACAATGTCAATGAATGGGATTTAAAATAGGAGGAAGCCCTTATGAGCAGCACTGTCGTCCAACCTCTTGCCAAAGAATTTGAATTTGGCGTTTACACCTTTGGGGATCTGCTGGCAGACCCCGTATCCAAACAGAAAAGAAGCCCTGCGAGAAGATTACAGGATATCATAGCGGCAGCCAAGCTTGCCGACGAGGTTGGTCTTGATGTATTCGGCCTAGGCGAGCACCATAAACCTGATTTCGCGATTTCCTCTCCCCCCGTCGTGTTAGCGGCTATCGCGCAAGTGACCCAGCGCATCAAGCTAACGAGCATGACGACCGTACTTAGCATCCTGGATCCTGTACGCGTATTCGAGGATTATGCAACGGTTGACCTGCTGTCAGCCGGCCGTGCCGAAATCGTCGCTGGTCGCGGTGCCAAAAATTCACTCGATGCTTACGACTTATTCGGCTGCGATCTTGCCAGCTATGAAGCTCTTTTCGATGAAAAGATCGATCTGCTGCTGCAATGTGTGGAGAATGAAAATGTAACTTGGGAGGGGCAATTCCGTTCTGGCCTCACGAATGCTGCCATCGTTCCCCGCCCTCTTCAGAAGGAATTGCCTGTCTGGTTGGGGATGGGCGGCACCTTAGAGAGCGCTGTCCGAGCGGGCAAGCTAGGCAGAGGCGCGCTGTTTGCCTTGCTCACAGGCGATCCAGCAAGGCTTCAATCCATGGCAGAGGCATACAGACAAGCCGGACTGCAAGCGGGGCACAATGCTTCCAGATTGCCCATAGCAGTTGCCAGCCATGGCTGCATCGCTTCGGAACCTGGACAGGCATGGCGGGAATTCTCTCGGTATTATGAGAATTATGTGGGGCGCTTTCAGCCCAAAATCAATGAGGGCATTCCTCATATTGCCCCGGCCAAAGTAACAGCTCCACAGGAGGGGCTAGCCGTAGGAACGCCTGAGCAAATTGCGGCGAAAATCTTGTTTCAGCATGAGCTGATCGGACATAACCGTTTTATTCTGCAAGTCGACATCGGCGAACTTCCCTTTGAGAACGTGGCCACAACAATCAAATTGCTCGCTACCGAAGTAGCCCCTATCGTTCGCCGAGAAATTGCCCGCAGAAAAAGCAAAGGAATGGAGGAAGTTTCCACATACTGATCGGCAGTACTTATGGAGGTAAATCCTATGGCACCGTATATTGTTCGTCGTCTCCTCATATCCTTGCTGGTCTTGTTAGGCATAACGATCCTTAATTTTATGATCATTAATTTGGCTCCTGGGAATCCTGTTGAGCTGTTCATCGACCCTGATACCCCCAGGGAGCTCATTCAAGCGCGGAAAGAACTGCTAGGACTGAATGCCCCGCTCTTCACGCAATATATCAAATGGTTAGGCGCCTTGCTGCAGGGGAATCTGGGCTACTCCTTCAGCTCCCATGCGCCTGTCCTCCATATCATCGGAGAACGGTTGGGTCCTACGCTGCTGCTAGCCGCTGCCTCCTTGCTGTTCGGGCTCCTTATTGCCATCCCAATCGGTATTCTAAGCGCCTTGAAGCAAAATACGAAATTTGATTACTTAATGACCGGCTTTTCCTTCATCAGCGTCTCTGTTCCGCAATTTTTCTTAAGCTTAACCCTCATCTATGTCATTGCAGTCAAACTCCATCTTCTGCCAACTGGCGGCATGGTGACTTTGGGTTATGAGGGGGACTTACGGGATCGGCTCATTCATTTGGTGCTTCCCGTACTTGTACTTGGCAGTGTCGTCGCCGGCAAGAAAGTACGCTATATACGCTCCAGCGTGCTCGAGGTCTTGAAGCAAGATTATATGCGCACCGCGCATGCCAAAGGACTGCATCCCTTCGTTGTAATCAACAAACACGCGCTGCGCAACGCCTTGGTTCCGATCATTACCGTCATCGCAGCCGAAATTCCTATTTTGCTCGGTGGAAGCATTGTGATTGAACAAATATTCCAATGGCCAGGCATTGGCAGACTCACGTTTTTATCCATTCTTTCGCGGGATTACCCTATCTTAATGGGACTCAATCTCGTGGCTGCTATCATCGTGCTTCTAACTAATCTCCTCACAGATATTCTGTACTCGCTGGCCGATCCTCGGATTAAATATGATCGTTAGTCAGCTCTTCAAGGCAAGAGGCCTCCAAAACCACTGGACAAGTGGGCTTGGAGGCCTCTTTGGTTAGGTCTTGGCTTACTTCTGCAAACCGCTTTGCGGTTGTTGTTTGATTTTACCAGGCCAGAAAGACAAATCTCCCAGCAGCATGGTGATCGAAGGCACAAGGAATGGCCTTACTATAAAAGTATCCAGAATAACGCCAATGGCGCAAATGACACCAAATTGGACCAGCACTTGAATCGGCAATGAGGCCAATACCGCAAAGGTTCCTGCCAGAATAAGTCCAGCTGATGTAATGACGCTGCTTGTCGTACTGACACCAAGACGGATGGCATCCTTCAGCTTCAATCGATTGCGCTCCTGCCAAATGCTAGATACCATAAATATATTGTAATCCTCCCCCAAAGCCACGAGGAATACGAACGCATAGAGCGGAATTAACCCTTGGATAGCCGAGGTATCCATGAAGTAGTGGAGAATGAGCCACCCTGCTCCCAATGCGGAAAAGTACGAAAGTAGAACCGTAGCAATCAGATAGAGCATCGCCACAAGCGAGCGCAAATAGATTAACAGCAGCAAGGCAATGACGATAATGACAACCGGAATAACCATGTATGTGTCGCGTTCTACAACACTTTTGGTGTCATATTGCGTAGCGGTTTCACCTCCCACCCAGACTTGCGGCGTCGACAATCCCGCTTCTTGCAGCTTCTTCTCCGTTGTTGAACGGATTTCCGGAATACGGTCAATCGATGAGAGCGCATAGGGATCTTCTTTAAAAATCAGTTCATAGGCTTTGTATGCTGCATCCTTTTTACTGTCAACAGGCTTAGAAACAGACGCTGCATAGGGAAGCTTCGATAAGGCTCCCTGCACATCCGCTTCTTTCCCCTCCGTGTTGACAATTATTTTCACCGGAGCAAGCGAACCTGGCGAAACATGCTCGGAGAGCAGCGAAAACCCTTCGCGAGAAGGCATGGTTGATGGGAAAGATTCCAAAATGTTATACGTAAATTTAATTTGCGGTGCAAACGCGGCAAGCGCGATTAAGATAATTAGACTGACGGCAAGAACGCTTTTAGGCTTCTCCGTTACGATGTGTCCTAGTGCAGCACCCATCTTGCCAACTGGCTTCTGCACGCGAATCTTGCTCCCTTTGCGAGCTTCTTTCTCAGCACGCATCTGGGGCGTCAACGGAATAAACGGAAAAAAGGATACACGACCTATTATAGCAAGTAATGCGGGAACGAGAGTTAGACTGGCTATAGCCATAATGAAAATAGCTACGCTGAACGGGATCGCAAAGCAATGATTGGACCCGTAATGGGCAAAAAGCAAAGCGAGCAATGAAACGATAACCGTTAAACCGCTCATCCCTATGGCCCCTGCAGCGCCTCCGAAAGAAGCACGCAGCGCTGCGTATTTGTCTTTCTCTTCCAATAAAGCTTGCCGATATCTGGCTACAAAGAAAAGACAATAGTCTGTTCCAGCACCGAACAATAAAACCGTCATAATCGAAATCGATTGCGCATCTACAGTGATCCAGCCTTGTTTGGCCAGAAAACCAAGAATCGGTGAAATGATGCCATAGGCAAAACCCACCCCAACCAGAGGAATGATAGCGAGAATTGGGGAACGATATAATACGATCAACAGGATCAAAACAAGCAGAACCGTAGCTAGAAGCAGCGCGAAGTCAGCCCCTTTGAACAAGGCGGTAGCATCCGTTTGAATACCGACAGGGCCGGTAATCCGGGCATGCAGTCCTGCATCGCCAACTTGAAGTGCGAACGGGTCGGTGCCTTGCTGATTTGCTGCTATTTCCTGCAGTTTCTTCAAATCCGCTTGCAGCACGTCGGTTTCTGTCCCTTCGTCAAACGAAATCGGCAGAACCAATAAAGTGCCATCTTTCGAAAGCATCGCTTTCACAGCTTGCGCTGGCATTTGGTGCAGCGGAGGCAAGCCTTTTTGTGCCGTAAGTGGCGTATCCGTCAACTGCTTCGCAATCTTCTGGATGGCGGTGATGTCCGGATCTGTTAATCCTGCCGCCCGGTACCAGACGACCAAAGCAGGTACGCCTTCATCGCTTGGGAATTGCGCCCGCATCGTATCGCTTGCTTGAAGCGACTCAGAGTCGATAGGCAGCTTACTGGCACCATTATTTTCTTGTGAATTGACGTTAGGCAAAAAGATGGATAAAATTCCAGTTAGTAAAACCCAAACGAGCAAAGTGATCCATTTGCTGCGACGACCGGCCACGATCGCTCCCAGCTTGCTGAATAGAGGATTTTCATGCATATTGAAACATCTCTCCTATAGCTTATTTGTAGTTACGTAAGTATTTAAGTCACACAATTAATTATATATACTATATAGTTAATTAATCAACTGGTTTTATTTTTATTTTTTTCAGGAGTGATTACTATGGATAAAAAAACGAAACCACTCGGTAGACCCCGTGCTGCACAAGGGGAAATGCCTCTCACTCAAAAAATATTAATGACGTCCATCCCGCTTTTTCTGTCCAGGGGCTATGAGTCTGTTTCCATGGATGATATCGCTAAAGAATGTCAGGTAACGAAAGCTTCCGTCTATTATTATTATCCCTCCAAATCAGACTTGCTGACAGCCTCCATGGTCCAGCTGATGGATAATGTCAGGCAGGTTACTTTGAAACGCTTGAGCCAACCTGCCTCACTTCGTGAAAGGCTTCTGGACATCACCGAAGCTCACTTGAAAGCCATTGATTTCGATCTGCACTCCTTCATGCGTAAAATGGAGGCGACGCTCTCCGAGGAGCAAATGATCACCATGCGCAAATCCGAGCAAGGAATTCTAGACGCGCTCGAGGAGGAATTCAGCAAATCTGTCTCGTCAGGCGAGATTGGACCTGTTGATGCCCGTGTCATCGCTCGTGCTTACACTTCTCTCTTGATGATGGGGCATGCACGGGATGGAAACGGCCATAAAATGTTTCCGCACGAAAACGAAGCCGCTAAACAAATTATTAACATTTTATGGAATGGTTTATTCCCGCCTCAATAAGTAAAGGCAGCCTCACCAGCTCAACGAGCTGCGGGATGCTTTCTATGGGAGCTTGCGCCAACTCCACACTTAAACAGCATCTGTAATCCAGACAGACAAGTAAATCCGTTGGAAATCTCAAGCTCGGAAAAGGTTCAGAGCCGACCAAAGCCGCATTGAGCCAGCCGAAAACGCCGTCTCGGTGGTAGAAATACTGCTATCCCCCGCTGAGACTACCAAAAAAGCAGGCTTAAGCTCGGAAAAAGCTCAAAACCGCTCAAAGCCGCGCTGAGCCTGCCGAAAACGCCGTCTCGGTGGTGGAAATGCTGCTATCCCCCGCTGAGCCTTCCAAAAAGGCAGGCTCAGGCTCGGAAAAAGCTCAAAACCGCTCAAAGCCGCACTGAGCCTGCCGAAAACGCCGTCTCGGTGGTGGAAATGCCGCTATCCCCCGCTGAGCCTTCTATAAAGGCAGGCTCAAGCTCGGAAAAAGCTAAAAACCTACCAAAGCCGCACTGAGCCTGCCGAAAACGCCGTCTCGGTGGTGGAAATGCCGCTACTTCTCGCTGAGACAGCCCCAGCGTTAAAAAAGACAGCAAAAAAGACAGCTCCGAATAAATCGGAATGCTGTCTTCGTTGTTTGTGCTATGACACTATTTATAAGTGGGAAGTCCCAATTTCTTATAACTTGGTGACGTTAGCTGCTTGAGGACCACGGTTGCCTTGAGTAATATCGAACTCAACGGATTGGCCTTCTTCTAATGTTTTGAATCCTTCGCCCTGAATTGCGGAGAAGTGTACGAATACATCGTCGCCTCCATCAACAGAAATGAAACCGTAGCCTTTTTCTGCGTTAAACCATTTCACTGTACCTTTCAAATGAACGACCTCCTAAAAA
The DNA here is from genome assembly GCF_002027705.1 of Paenibacillus ferrarius. Classification (GTDB taxonomy): domain Bacteria; phylum Bacillota; class Bacilli; order Paenibacillales; family NBRC-103111; genus Paenibacillus_E; species Paenibacillus_E ferrarius. The sequence goes on from NZ_MBTG01000013.1 coordinate 186,561, forward strand.
TATCGCCATCTATGACGAATAAGGAAATTATATCATCCTCAGGAAGAGAAATCAACGCTCAAAACGCTGTGGATAAGCTAAAATTTGTTGATGTACCAACGGTTTCCTCCTATGCAGGCAGCGGTTTGATTATGCATAAATATTGATGAGAATTGGGTAAAAAGGGTAAATTTGCTTCCTTTCTTTCAGCGGAAAAGCCATCCTGATTAAGCCCGCTTATTAACTCAGTCAACCTAAGATATTCGGAAGTTTGAAAACTAAGCAATGGATAAATTCGCACCTCACCACCAGCCTTGCAGACACGGAGCAGTTCTCGAACCGCAGCTTGATGAAATGCAAAATCAAATTGTTCTTCATATAAAAACATAAAATGACTGCATAAGACTAGCTCGAAGGTCTCGTCCTCAAATGGCAAGTTTGGAAGATAGGATACATGGTATCTATTTCCTGCGTCATTCTGGGAGTAATCCTCAGCAAATCGTCGCAGACTCTCGATACGGCCTGCTTTGTGCTGTTCGACGGAGCCGTAATAGCTCCAATCGTAGACATCCCGCAGCTTCTCCATCTTCGTGGCTACGACTTCAATCTCTTGAAATCCATGCTCTGTAATAGCTTCCACAGACTTCTCGTACAGCGGGTCTGCCGCTTCGGCCATAATGCCAAGCTGCCTAGCTTCTGTAGTGAACGAAGACGCACCGCCTGCTACATCTAGAACACGCTTGCCGCTCAAATCTGCTGTCTGCAGCATAAACATTTTCTCATACTCTGCGAATGATCTTGAGGTCATGGCGACCCCTACTTGTTCATAAACACGCTTCTGTTCCATGCTCATCTCTCCTCAGCTCATCTCTGCAATCGCGTGGATTGCCTCATAGCCCTTTCCCTATGGAAAGGATTAGGAGAATTTTAGCATAGGACGAACTTCCTTCGCAATAGCAAATTTAAAGGTCTTCCTGTTTGGAAATCAACTGTATTTATGGTACGATTGCCTATATCTTTGCGTTCAAGCAGAAACGAGGAATCACATTGTCAAATCAACCTTTTAAGAAGCATACGATTTACAAAAAAGACAAATGGAACATGCTCAATGTCGAAGTACAAGGCACCAAAATTGTGCTGACTGAAATAAGCGATCAATGGGGCGAAGAATGCCATACCTTTATCGGCCGTCCCGCGATGCTGCACTGGGCGAATGAGCGCTTTGCGAAGGATAAATTCCAAGGTACCGATGAAGAATGGCAAGCCATTATGGACGCTTTCAAAGCAGTCTAATTCGGTGTTCATTTGCATTTACACACAAGCCTTGACTTTAGGCTCGTCTTATCCTTATAATAAAGTTAACTTCATAGCGTTTACTCCAAAGGGGAGTAGCTGATACAGTAAAGTCGTCAATTCGGATCCTCATCAGATCCCGGCTTTATTGGCAACGACAACGTTGTTAGCAAGACCTTTGCCATGTTTATTGGTGAAGGTCTTTTTTGATGAATTAGAGCCTTCACCTCCATCGGTGTCAGGCTCTATTTTTTATCAAAAAAATGCTAAAGGGAGTGTTTGTTCATGGAATGGTTATCAACTGGTTTTTTCCTCTCGCTGCTCAGTATTATCCTAATTGATTTGGTGCTTGCAGGAGACAATGCCATCGTTATCGGTATGGCTGCCCGCAATTTGAAAAAGGAAACACAAAAGCAAGTTATCCTCTGGGGAACGATTGGTGCGATCGTTATCCGCGCGCTTGCCACATTGGTTGTCGTCACGCTTTTGAAAATACCTGGTCTATTGTTAGCAGGCGGAATATTGCTCCTCTGGATTTCGTATAAGCTCCTTAGCGAGAAGAAAAATCACGATAATGTGCAAGCCAAAGACAGCATGTGGGCAGCCATTCGAACCATTATTATTGCCGACGCAGTCATGGGCCTTGATAATGTCATCGCGGTAGCCGGCGCTGCACACGGTAATTTCTCGCTTGTCATTATTGGCCTTCTCGTAAGTGTGCCTATCGTGGTATGGGGCAGCACCTTGTTCATTAAATGGATCGAAACATATCCTTGGATCATCTACATCGGTTCGGGCGTGCTTGTTCTAACAGCTGGCAAAATGATCACCGGAGAAAGCTTTCTTTCCCCTTATTTTGACTCGAATCCGCTTGGTAAATGGTTGTTCATTGGACTGCTCATCGTCGTTGTGCTGGCCGCAGGCAAATGGTCCAAAATGGTTGGGTATTTGGTGGAAGTCGGGGATCGCGGTCAATTGACCTTGCCGAAAGAATTAAGCGATGAAGCGCAAATTGTTCCGGAAGATCGTTTTACGGTGAAAATGGATGCTCGCGGCAAATTAATACTGGTCAAAGCCGAGAATGACGATAACGAAAATCCAGACGGAACGATGAAGCACGCTGGATGAAAAAGGAGTTTGCGCTTCTTACAGCGAAACTAACTATCATGCGCTTATGAGCAAGCGTCATACTCTATAGGGATAAGGATGATTCATCAATGACCAATTCCGGTTCTATTATCACATTTGTACTTGTATCCTTTTGCCTTGCCATCATTTTAATCATGAAAAAAGACAGCCTCCCAGCACAAATGAAACGGTACCTTGCCTTATTGGCGATCGTAATGGTCTCGTTATCTTTTGTCCTTATCTTAATCAGCTTCTTTGGAGCAGGAATGTAAATTTACTTCCTTCCAGCTTTTTCATATAATCATAAATGAATAGGTTAACGGTCATACTAGGTGAAAACCATGATACGGGATTTCAACTGAATCTCAACGTGGGAATATGCCGGGAGCGTGACCGCAATGCGCTGGATCTATGTGACTGCGGCAATGGGACTTCTTCTCAGCTCAATCCCCACAGCCGATTTGCATGCAAAGGAATACCAACGACCCCAAACTCAGAACAAGGACAGGAGGGCTCCAATGACTCAACTATTGGAACGCAAGCAAGTACCGGCCGAGCACCGCTGGAATCAGGAAGATTTATTCGCCGATCAGAAGGCTTGGGAACAGGAATTTCAAGAAGTGAAAAGCTCGCTTGGCAAAATTAGCGCTTTCCAAGGTAAACTCAGTGAACCCGCTACCGTGAAACAATGTTTCCAATTGGAAGATGAGGTCTCTCTGAAAACAGAAAGACTGTATGTGTATGCCAACATGAAACATCATGAAGATACAGCAGAACCAACTTATCAAGCCTTATCGGAGAAAGCCAAAAAAATCAGCGTCGAAGTCGGAGAAGCACTCTCCTTCATTTCACCTGAAATTCTAAGCCTCTCGGATGACAAGCTGCAGCAGTTGGTGAACGATCCTTCCTTGGCTTTTTATAAAGATACACTTGAAGAAATGATTCGCCAGAAGCCCCATACACTGACGAAAGAGCAAGAAGCTTTGCTTGCCCAAGCGGGCAATATGGCCGGAGCTCCGAGTACGATTTTCAGCATGTTGAACAATGCTGATTTGAAGTTCCCGAATATCAAGAATGAAAAAGGCGAGGAAGTTGAACTCACCCACGGCAGTTACATTCAATTCTTGGAAAGTCGCGATCCCGAAGTGCGGAAAAACGCTTTCCATGCCGTATATGAAACGTACTGCAGCCATAAGAATACGATTGGCGCTACACTCAGTGCCAATATCAACAAAAATATTTTCTATGCCAAAGCTCGCCACTATCCATCCGTTCTGGAATCTACGTTATTCGGGGACAACATTAAGAAAGAAGTCTACACCAACTTAATTTCCACTATTCACGACTCGCTTCCACAGCTGCAGCGTTACTTGAAGCTCCGCAAAAAGCTGCTGAAGGTCGATGAATTACATATGTATGACCTCTTCGCGCCGCTGGTCGAAGAATTCAAAATGGATATTACGTACCAACAAGCCAAAGAAGAAATCAAAAAAAGCTTAGCTCCGTTGGGTGAAAACTACTTAAAAATTCTTCAAGACGGCTTCGACAATCACTGGATTGATGTCTATGAGAACAAAAACAAACGCAATGGTGCCTACAGCTGGGGTGCTTACGGCACACACCCTTACGTTTTGTTGAACCATAAAGACAACTTGAACAGCATGTTCACGCTGACTCATGAAATGGGTCACGCCATCCATTCTTATTTGTCCGACGAAAATCAAGAGTACCGCTATGCGCAGTATACGATTTTCCTGGCGGAAGTTGCCTCCACGCTCAATGAAGCACTCCTCATGGACTATTTGTTGAAACGTGTGACGGATCCGAAAGAAAAGCTCTACCTGCTTACGTACTATGCCGATCAGTTCCGGACAACGGTCTTCCGTCAAACGATGTTCGCAGAGTTCGAAATGATTACTCACGAGAAATCGGAGCAAGGCGAATCGCTGACACCTCAAGAGTTCAGTGAAATTTATTTCGGGCTGAATAAGCTTTACCATGGGAAAGACATGGTCGTTGATCAGGATATTGAGATGGAATGGGCACGTATTCCCCACTTCTATAACAGCTTCTATGTGTACAAATATGCAACAGGCTTCTCTGCTGCAACAAGCTTTGCCAAGCAAATTCTGGATCAGGGCCAACCTGCTGTTGATCGCTACCTGGGCTTCCTGAAAAGCGGCGGCAGCGACTACTCGCTGAATATTTTGAAGAAGGCTGGCGTAGACATGTCCACACCGGAGCCGATCAAACAAGCGATGAGCGTGTTCAGCTCGCTGCTCGATCAAATGGAAGAGCTCACTAAGTAATTGATCAGAGAAAGGTTGTTGGCGAATGCCTGCAACCTTTTCCTCATGAAAGGATGTATGCCTCAATGAAGATGCAATGGTTCCTTATCTCTGCCTTAGTATTTGCTCTCATCACTGCCATATTTGCTGTCATTAATGTGGACCACGTCCAAGTTAATTTCTTGTTCACTCAGACGTCTACCCCATTGATCCTTGTCATTTTGACCTCCACGCTATTAGGCGGTTTGATTGTTGGCCTCTTCGGTATCGTGCGCCAGTACAAGCTTCAGCGTAAAGTCCGGCAGTTGGAGAAACAACTGCAGGAAGCCCTTATGCCAGCCATTGCCGTGCAGCCACTAGACGAAACAGCGGCTGTCGAGCCGAAACCATCGACCTTGTAAGCACCAAAACACCCCTACTGCACATGCGGCAGCAGGGGTGTTTGTTTATTTACAAAGAGATTAATGAACTTATCCCCAAGCACACGGCGCCTCCAACAAAAGAGGAAATAGCGTTCACCGCATCATTGGTCATCCATTTGATACCGCGTATTTGCCTCGTTTCCTGCTCACAATGCACGTGTTTCTCTATCGTTTTCCCGCAAACCTTGCAGTTATACATCACTTGAACAGTAGCGCCAAGCCATGAATCAACAAGAGCCCCGATGAATCCGGAGACAGCTCCAACTGCTGCCAAGGTCAGAAGTGCGCTGATCGTCTGATCCGCATCACCCAGTTGACTGAACCAACCACCGATTAAACCAATGAATGCTCCTCCCAGCAAGGAAGCCAGCAAGCCTAGTCCGGTAATCCCTCCGGATGTGCCCGCCGCAACACGCCGGCCATGAAGAACAGAGCGAGGTACAGCTTTGCTCATCCCGCCTATTTCTGTTGCCCAAGTATCGGCATTGACCGTTGCCATTACACCCACAAACAACACCCACCAAACAGGAGCCGGCCATAGGGCATTCCCCATACAAAGCAATAAGCCAAGCGCGCCATTCGCGGCAACTTGACCGGCATCGCGGCGTCCGCCTTTGGCATATCCGCTTTCTGCTGCGGCCTTGCGCCGATGTTTCCATTTGGATAATAACGTTGATGAGATGAAAAAGGCAATAAGCGTCCCGAACCAAGCTAGACTGCCAAGCGCAAACATCATAGTTCCCAATACAACTGCGGAAATCATACCAGATAAGGAAAGTGACCTTTTCCAGTATGCAGCACCTGAAATCAGCAGACTTCCTGCCAATCCCCAAATCCAAGCCATAAGCTGCACCATCTTCCACTATCCATTTATTATGATAATAGCATAGGTCATTAGGCAACTTCATTTTTCATAAAGAAATATTAATTTTCGACAAAAAATTGCATAAATCGTGGATTCAGGCAGGAAAGCAACCTATCCGAGAGGAATATATGGTAAACTAATTTCGATAAGCAAGGAGGCTGACATGGAGCACGATCAATTCAATCTACCACCCCAAAAGGAAGACCTGGATCCCCAAGAAATGCTGCGTGTCATATTTGATTATGCAGCCAAAATTGCGAATGAACGAACACTTGACAATGTACTTATGTTGATGGCTGATATGGGACGCGAAATGATTGTCTCTGATCGGTGTACCGTCTGGCTGCTGGATACGGCCAAGAATGAGCTATGGTCCAAAGTGGCTCATGGCCTCGATGAAATCCGTATTCCAAGCAATGCCGGCCTTGTTGGGTATGCCGTCACTTATGATAAAGCTGTATTTATTGATGACGCTTATACAAATGAAGAATATAAACCGTATCTCCTGAATGGCGCTTTGCGAACTGACCAACAAACGGGCTACCGCACCAAGGCCCTCATGGTTATTCCGTTCCGCAACAGTCAAGGGGAAATTATGGGCGCGTATCAAGCCATTAATAAGCTGACCGCGTGCGAGCAATTCTCCGATAAAGATATGGAATATTTAACCTTGGCTTCCTCCTATGCAGGCAAATCACTGGAATCCGCCTTGCTGACAAGCGAAATCGAAGAAACGCAAAAGGAAATTATTTTCAGAATGGGGGAAATTGGCGAGAGCAGGTCCCAAGAGACAGGCAACCATGTCAAGCGCGTAGCGGAGTATTCTTATTTGCTGGCGCTCGGTTTAAAGATGAGTCAAGAAGATGCTGAACTTCTCAAAATGGCCTCCCCTATGCACGATATTGGCAAAGTAGCCATCCCCGACAGCGTGCTGAACAAACCTGGAAAACTCACGGAAGATGAATTTAAATTGATGCAGAATCATACGGTGATTGGCTACAATCTACTCAAAAATTCAAAACGCCATATTCTTAAAACAGCTGCTGTTGTCGCTTATGAGCATCATGAGAAATGGAATGGACGTGGCTATCCACGTGGAATCAGCGGGGAGGACATTCATATTTTCGGTCGAATTACTGCACTTGCGGATGTGTTTGACGCCCTCGGCAGTGAACGAGTATACAAGAAAGCTTGGGAGCTCGATCGCATCTTGCACTTGTTCAAAGAAGAGCGCGGTCAACATTTTGACCCGCAAATTGTCGATGTCTTCTTCGAGCAATTACCCGCTATTCTTCGTGTTCGCGAAGAATACTCCGATGCTGCTTTAGTAGATCCAGATGATGTATAGCCCAAATAAAAGGCAGTTTCTCTAGTCCTTATCGACTTTGAGAGACTGCCTTTGCCTTTTAAGCGCGAATCGTCGCCGCAGCGAATACTTCTTCGCCCCAAATCAATTCCAACCGATCCCCATCACGAATAGGACCAACGCCTTCCGGTGTCCCGGTATAAATGATGTCTCCAGCGCCAAGACCATAATGCTTAGCAATGTAATCCACAATGGTTTGCAGATCGAAGATCATATTGCTGATATTGCCGTTCTGAACCGTGCTGCCATTCTGGCGCAGCTGAAAGTTCGTTTCCGTCAGCTTAGCAGCTCCAGGGAATGGACGAAATGCGCTAATCGCCGCTGAGTTGAGGAAACCTTTGGCAGGCAGCCAAGGTTGACCTTTTTTCTTAATGACATTCTGCACATCCCGAAGGGTAAAATCAATACCAAGCGCATATTTATCAACAAGCTCATCTACTTGGATGCCTGCTGTATAAGGCTTTGCGATATGTAGGACTAGCTCTGTTTCATAGTGAATCTCGCCTTGATCGGCAGGAAGCGTCAATTCTCCCCCTTGCATGGGAGCAAGAGCATGCGTTGGTTTCGTGAAAATCATCGGCTGATCCGGAACATCGTTCCCCAGCTCTGCTGCATGTGCGCGGTAATTGCGGCCTACACAGTAAATATTGCGAATAGCTTCTGTCATGTTTGTTCATTGCTCCTCTGTCTTATTTCTTGCTTACTTGGCCATTATCGTCCACACGAGCCCCAATGGAAATCTGGCTTAATCGCTGAAACAGCTTGATGCCATCTTCCTGGTTCATCGGTGTGGGCAGTGCAGATTTGGTTAAAATCGGCACAAGGTGGAGATTGCAGGATTTATCTTTGGTGCATGCGGCTTCCAAAATAACCGTCTCCCACGTTTTGGGATTGTCATTGGTAGTGAAAATGAAATTACCCAAGCTGTAGGCAATCCACTTGCCCTTGTATTGCTCAAAGCCTTGCATTACATGAGGATGGCCGCCAACAATCAAGTCAGCGCCGGCATCGATGTAACGATGAGCCAAATCGGTCTGATTTTTATCGGGATGATCGCTTCTTTCAACGCCCCAATGGGCAACAACAACGACGAGATCAGCACTGGCTTTGGCCTTTTGAATCGCTTCTACCGGCGGTTTGTAATTATAGGTCTCAGCAACCCCCAGGTGATTGGGACCCGCTTTCCAGGAAGCTTCCGGCACAACACGGCTAAAACCGAAGACAGCAATCTTTATGCCGTTTTTTTCTACAATGACCGGCTTATAGGCTTCTTCCGTATTTTTACCAGCACCAACGTGCTCGATCCCTTCTTGATCCAGCGCATTCAGCGTATCTTGCAAGCCCTCGGGACCATAATCCATGACATGGTTATTCGCCAAATTCACGATATCTACGCCTGCGGCTTTCAGGGGCGGTAAAGCCAGCGGTGAGGAACGATAGACGTATTCCTTATTTTGAACTGTGCCTCTAGTCGTTATGGGTGTTTCCAAATTGGCGATAGTGAAATCCGGCTTGCTCAGGTAGTCTTTTACATTCGTATACGGATAATCGTAGCCTTTTTGCGTCAAAATATCTTCCACTTTAGAGGCCATAATGACATCCCCCACAAAGGATAGTCTCACTTGACCACCGCTGCCTGCCGGCTTGTCCGATACATTTGGGGACGGCGACACAGTGACAGCCTTTGGTGTAGATTCTGGACTAGGCTTAGCTGTAGATTTTGCTCCTGATGAACTCGCAGGCTTCACAGGTTGCGTTGTTCCCGTTGGGACCGGCGATGCAGCTGACTCCGCCTCTTCCGTCGTTCGGCTATGGGATGACCAGTACGAAGCGCCAATTCCAATAGCGAAACAAACGGCTGCAGCCAGTGTCAGTCCCCCCATCACTTTGAGCGGCATTTTCTTCAATGCTGCACGCTCTTTTTTCGGTTTACGGTGACGATCTTGTCTGGATTCCATTCAAAACATTCCCCTTTCCCCCTACAAATTATAACAGAAGAAGCTCAGGTTGGGTAATCACAGACTTCTCACATTTTCAGATGGGACGCTATGTGGTATAACAGAAGCAATAAGAATACACCGCACGTTACGCAAAGAAAGGAAGCCTTGTATGTTGGAGAAAATAGCAATTATTTCGGATATTCATGGAAATTTACCTGCGCTGGAAGCTGTCCTTACCGATATCGAACGTCGTGGAATAAAGCGCATTATGTGTCTGGGGGATCTCGTTGGCAAAGGACCTGATTCCGCTGCGGTTGTTGACCGTATCCAAGCCGTATGTGAAGTCGTTGTTCAAGGAAACTGGGATCTTGGGATAACTCTTCCGCAGGATCAACCTTCAGGCTTATGGCATCAAAAACAGCTTGGCGAATTGCGTCTTGCCTATTTGAAGCAGCTCCCCTTTTCTGTGGACTTATCTATCAGCGGCAAAAGTTTCCGTTTATTCCACGCTTCTGCGCAAAGCGTTTATCACCGGGTGAAACGCAAAGCGTCAAAGAAGGAGCGCTTAGCGATGTTTCAGAATACCGAAATGACAGGCGAAGCGCCAGACGGAAAGCAGCCGGAAATCGTCGGTTATGGCGACATTCATATTCCTTATCTGCTTACGCTCAAGAACCCATCGGAAAAGTCATCTCAGAGCCTCGCCAGCAGCGGTCTGATGCTTTTTAATGTAGGAAGCGTGGGAACACCCTATGACGGCATACCGCAGGCTGGCTACTGCATTATCGAAGGTGAGAAGGATCCCACGGAGCAAGCCGGCTTCTCCATACAATTCGTCCGCGTTCCGTACGACATTACTCTCGCTGTTAAATTGGCTTACGAAGCTCAGATGCCGGAAAGTCAGCGATATGAACTTGAAATTACGACAGGCTTCGTGCATAAATAAACGAAGACTCAAATAAAAATCATGTAGGAGGAAATGAAATAATCGTGGGAATTACTTCCACAATATGTTAATATAGGTCTATCATTGAAAGTGAGGATCTCATTCATGAATTTGAACTGGCGCAAAATTGTATTGATCGTCTTATGTGCTGAAGTGCTGTTTATTTATTGGAATGGCCTCAGCGCCGTCCCATTCAAAAAGCATCAAACCACGAACCCAATTTCGACGCCGCAGCCTGCAACCCCAATCACACAGTTAAAGCCCATCACGCCCAACAACATTGACTTAAATGATCTCTATATAATTGACCAAAAAGCTTCTTGATTCTAAGCAGCACAATAACCTTCAAACCCATTTACACTGCGGGCTTGAAGGTTATTGTGCTTGCTAACCGAAATACGTTTGCCTATCTGACTCTGGCAAGCGCCAATCCATCATAAGCCGGAAGGATGGTGCTTTCCAAACGCGGATCGCTAGCGATGGACTGGTTGAACTTCCGCATAGCTTGAACGGATGTTTTGTTCTGGTTAGCATCCACGACTTTGCCTCGCATCAATGTATTATCGCCGGCAATAATGGCACCTGGATTCGCTAGTTGGATGGCAAGCTCCAAGTAATTCGGATAATTGACCTTGTCTGCATCAATGAAGAAGAAGTCAAACCGCTCCCCTTGTGCAAGCAGCTCATTCAGATGAACCAACGCTTCACCGATACGGTAATCGACAAACGCTCCAAGCCCGGCATCCGTCACATTCTGCTTCGCTACCTCGGCAAACTCCTGCTTCAACTCAAGCGATATCAGCTTACCGCCCTCCTTCAAGCCTCGAGCCAAACAAATTCCGCTATAACCGCCAAGCGCCCCGATTTCCAGTACCTTCTTAGCGCCAATCATCGTAACCATCATGGTCAAAAGTCTACCGTAACCGGGAGCAATCGAGATCTCCGGCATATTGTGCGTGCGAATGACTTCTTGTACGCGTGCAAGAACTTCATCCTCTTCATACAAGCCTTCCATATAGCTTTCAGGCGTAATTGTCTCCATGCTGGTATCCTCTCCTTAGACCTCATAACTTGCATTTTGAGGTTTTCGTTTGTAAGTGCAACCTATTTGTCCTATACTTGTTAATTGTATGAGTTTTATGAGCGATGCACAACCCGGATGGAAGGAATTCAAACATGCCACAACAAATTGAACTAATCGCAACTTGCCCAATGGGACTTGAAGCCATCGTTGCCCGCGAGATTCGTGATCTTGGTTATTCCGAGGTCACCGTCGAGAATGGACGCGTGCGCTTTATCGGAGATGAGCTTGCCATCTGCCGCGCCAATCTATGGCTGCGTACGGCTGACCGTATTTTAGTCCTCATGGGCCAATTCAAAGCGTTGACCTTCGATGAGCTCTTCGAAGGTACGAAGGCGCTTGCTTGGCCGGACTGGATTCCGAATGATGCTGAATTCCCTGTTGAAGGGCGTTCCCATAAGTCACAATTATCAAGCGTTCCTGCCTGCCAAGGCATCGTAAAAAAAGCCGTTGTAGAGAAAATGAAGCTCCGCTACGGCACCGAGTGGTTCCCGGAGAATGGGGCACGTTATGTGATTGAAATCGCCCTTCTCGGCGATATCGCAACGCTGACCATCGACACGACAGGCCCCAGCTTGCACAAGCGCGGATACCGCAAGCTTGTAACTGAAGCGCCGCTGAAGGAAACCATGGCAGCGGCTATGATCCTGCTCAGCCGCTGGAAGGTCGACCGGCCGCTCTACGATCCATTCTGCGGCTCGGGCACCATCCCGATCGAGGCTGCCATGATCGGCTGGAATATTGCGCCAGGCCTGCGGCGCAGCTTCCCTAGCGAGGCGTGGGGAAATATCCCGCGCAAGCTATGGGACAAGGCTCGCGACGAAGCCTTCGATGCCGTGAAGGACGATGTTCCGTTGAACATCATCGGCAGTGACATCGATCCCTCTGCCATCGAAGTGGCAGAGGCGGCAGCCAAAGCCGCCGGCTTGACCAAACAGTTCCAGCTTCGCGTGGAACCTGTGGCCAAGGCTCGCCCGCGCGGCGACTATGGCTGCTTGATCACCAACCCCCCTTATGGGGAGCGGCTTGGTGAGGCCCAAGATGTGGAGCTGGCGCTGCGCCAGCTCGGCGCGCTTACTGCTCCGATGCCGTCATGGAGCATGTTCATTTTGAGCCCGAGCACACAGCTCGAGCATTATATGAACCGTCGCGCAGATAAAAAGCGAAAACTGTTTAACGGACGGATTGAATGTAATCTGTTTCAATATCTTGGCCCGCTTCCGCCACGCAAACACACGGATAAGTAGCCGTTGTAATGGAATAAAGTGGGAATATGAAGTAATTAAAAGCCTGCAAGCCCTTCAAGAGGGATTTGCAGGCTTTTAATTTTTACCGAACAAACCTTTATAAGAGATATGCTGAAATAAAGGGATGCGAGGAGCTGTTAGCAATGAAAAAGGCACTTCATTCGATCAATGGGAAGGCTCCCCTGTCCAAAAGCCTGCGAAAATGCAGGTAATTCTGGTGGAATTGGCTGAAATATGCAAAAGCCTGCGATTGTGCAGGCTTTTCACGCATTTCCATCCTCTAATCAAGCAAATGCTTCAAAAGCCTGCATAATCGCAGGAATATATTGATTTGGGTCATTCCACGACCAAAAAGGATGCATAATTGCAGGAATCTAGCTAGGATGGGCAGCTCTATCCGTTCCGACGAATCGGGATGGTTTCGACGCAAAAAAAAGATACCTTCAACGGTATCACACCAGCCCGAAAGATTATCTAATAAAAAAGAACCATATGAATAATGCCCAGATGGGAATCATGACGACGAAGCCCCACAAGCAGCCTTTGGCCAAACTCAGTTTTGGCTCTTGCTCTGTTCTCTCCATACTCTGCTTACTCATGTTCCACCAACTCTAAAGGCAGCCCGTCCGGATCTGCAAAAAATGTATATTTGTTACCCGTAATGGGATCAATACGCACGGGTTCCACCTCAATTCCTTTGCTTTGCAGTTCACTTACGCTTTGTTCCATGTTGCGGACAACAAACGCTAGATGTCGCAGTCCACGTGCTTCTGGCTGATTCACGCGCTGAGGCGGATTGGGAAAAGAAAACAACTCGATTTGCTGCTCCGTCCCGCCAATTTGCAAATCCAATTTATAAGAGTCCCGTTCCGCCCGATAGGTTTCTTGAATAATGGTCAGGCCAAGCAAATCGACATAGAAGTGCTTAGAGCGTCTATAGTCGGAGCTGATAATCGCCACATGGTGAATGCGTTCGAGTTCCACATCGTAACCCCTTTCCGGTGTCGTTGTTGAAAAAGCCGCATTATGGGAACTCCCCCTCCTGCGGCTCGATTCATTTATTTTATCCGTCAGCTCTCATCGTTTCAACTATTTTCTGCAAAACTTCCTCGGCACGATCATACTCAATTTGACACGTACCTGCTGCTTGGTGACCGCCGCCTCCGTTTTGAAGCATCAAATTACCGATATTCGTCTTAGATGAACGGTTCACAATACTATGACCACAAGCAAAAACGCAGTTTTGCTTATTGCGCCCATCCACAATCCAAATTGACACATTTTGCTCAGGGTATAGCGCATATACCATGAAACGGTTGCCCGGATAAATAGTCTCCACATTGCGCAAATCGGTAATAATGACATTACCCTCCGTACGTGTGTAGGTTTGAAGCATTTCACGATACAGAACATCCAATTCCATATAACGGGCCACGCGCTCTTTGACATCCGGCAGCTCCATGATTTCATCAACGGATTTGGATGCACAGTGCTCAACCAGCTGTTCCATCAGTTGATAATTGCTGATCCGATAATCGCGATAACGACCAAGTCCTGTCCGAGCATCCATTATAAAAGAAAGCAGATCCCATCCACTTGGATTCAAAATGTCCTCTTTGCTGAACTGAGCTGAATCGGCTTTATCTACGCCTTGCATAATATTATCGATGTCGCCAAAGGTTTCTTGGCCGCCATAATAATCATATACGACACGAGCCGCGCTTGGGGCAATACGCGTTTCTCCTTTGAATTCAACCTTTTCGCCCATTCTTTCCAGTTCGCTGGAATGATGATCGAACCACAAGCCACAGCCCGGCACATAAGGCACATTAGCCAGAATATCATTCTCGGTTACTTCGATTAAACCGTCCTGCATATCTTTGGGATGAACGAATTTCATCTCATCGATCATGTTCATTTTTTTAAATAGCATAGCACAAACTAAACCATCAAAATCGGAACGCGTTATTAATCTCATGCTCGTAAAGCCCCCTAGCCGTAGTTCTAAAGAACTACTATTCCATATATTCATTATTATATCAGCTTCTGTCGATTCGTGACAATGCTTTTGTCTTTACAAACCCTTGTCACATCTGACAAAAAAAAGAACGGTTCGCCTAAATGGGCTGCACCGTTCTTAATTTGGAAGTCAAGCATTGATATAATCTTGTTAAGAAAGCTTCGATCTGTGAGATCGGCGGTATTTTGACGGAAAGCTTAACTTCGCCTTTCCAATAGAAAATCAAGATGCTGTTGCTTCTCCCTTGAAACATTTCAACATCCCAACAGCTTTCGTTTAAGGCATATTCTTCTCGATTAATCATCAGTTTTGGCCCATCCGTGGATGGAACCAAACGGGCTACATGATTGCCACATAAAGAAGTTATTTTTTGTTCTTCATGGAGTTCAGACTGCATACTGCTTGGTCCTCCTTATTCACACTTAAATTTGGTTATGACAGAGAAAAACCCCACGATGATCATCCGATCGGAGGGGTTCTATGTTGAATACCCAATCGTTCGGCGGCTGGCTGGCAACTTACCCCTTTCAGGACAAGGAAGCCCCTCTAGCTTTGCGTCGCTGGCTTTCGTCAGCTTTGCCTTTGTCGAGATGTGTAACAAGATGTAACATACGTGTTCCTATCTCATATCTACACTCTCAAGAATAAGGGAAGTTGTTTTGAATTCGAATAGTTCTTAAGAACTATTTTTCGAGCTTTCTTCACAAAATCTCCATTTTCGACGCTGTTTTTAGCAACCTTTGACGATGAGTGCCTCTCCAATAGAAAATTGAGCCCGTCATCGTCACCACTGCCATAATGCTGAATAACATACTTCCGCCATACGAGACAAGTAAAAAACCGCCAACCCAAGGCCCCATGAAATGACCGATATTCGTTAATGTCTGAGCGCCAAAATACGTTCCCCGCATATGATCGGGCGCTAATTTATCAATAAGCATATTCGCGGCTGGGTAATTCAAAATTTCTCCCAAGGTAAAAATACTCATGGATAAAATTAACCAAACGAGCGAATGCGAAAAAGCAAATCCAACATCTCCAAAGGCAAACATTAAATTGCCAAATACAATTGCCGCAAGCGGTGTGTATTTTTCAGCCAGCCGAGTCAAAGGGATCTGCATGGCGATAACGACGATTGCATTCACGCTCATAAGAATCGCAAACATTTTCACACCATCGACAAAGCTCTTTTCCAAATACTGTGAAAGTGTCACCATCACCTGCGAGTAACCGATTGCCCCAATAATGCCCCCCAAAATATAATAGCGGAAAGTCAGATCACTACGAATGACGCGCCAAGCAGAGCCAAAGGTAACCGGTGATTTCTTCTCACCTTCAATTTTCTTAATTCCGAATACAATAAGCAGTACATATAGAGTAACCGCATAAATAAAATAAATGATTCCCGTGATTAGAAAGGGCAGTGCACCGCTCCATGTTGCAAAAAACGCCCCCAACAGCGGCCCAACCGCAACACCGACGTTGATTGCCATATAGCGCAGTGAAAATACATTCAATCTTTTCTCCGGTTTCGTCAAATCGGCCATTAACGCCTGCGACACCGGCTCATAGAAGGATCGGCATAACCCATTCAGCATATTAAGCAACATGAAAAGGACAGGCAATTTCACCACACTGAAACCTAGAAATACGAAAGCCCAGCCAAAAAGCGCGGCTAGCATAATGATTCTTCTGCCGAAGCGATCCGATAAGGTACCGCCAATAAAACCGCCAACAGTACCTGCCAAAGCCCCCATCCCAATGACGACACCAATCATCACGGCACTCATCGACGTATGCCTGGCCAAATAAATCGCCAGAAAAGGCAAGCTCATGGAAGACGCCGCCCTTGCCATCACGGTTCCTAGAAGCAGCGTATGTACAATAGGATGATAAGAACCCAGAAAACCACGTAACCGATTCATGTAAAGAGACTCCATTCGCCAATTAATTTACCCACGGTCAATGAAAATGAGCATCGAAAATTCATTATACACGAAATTTGGCGACACGTGTCTTAAATCTGTCACTTTTTGTTTAAGGGCTATAGTTCAGATTGGGGCATGAGCGATGAGCGATGAGAGACGAGCGATGAGGTATGTGGGATGAGAGATGAGCGATGAGAGATGAGAGATGAGAGATGAGAGATGCAGGATGTAGCATGTAGCATGTGGTAGATAGCTGATGAGGGGAGGGGGATTAAACTGATTAGGTTGCTGAGGCTCGTCCGACTGACGGATCGTAGTTCCTTTCCTTTCCTTTCCTTTCCTTTATAAGACCTACTCTCTGCAAACTCACTGCGTCATTTCTTAGTCCAATGGGAACTATGATCCGCTATATGGCTGAAAACCGTCCAATTTCAAGCCAAGGGGAACTACGGTCCGCTATTTCACCATTTCATGCTCGGAATCAGCATTTTCCACTTAAATAGCGTACCTCAGTTCCCTTTCGTGCTGCTTTTCCCCTGATTCATACCAATTAGCGGATCATAGTTCCTTTTCGTCTAGAAGACATACTCGCTGCGTCATTTCTTAGTCCAATGGGAACTATGATCCGCTATATGGCTGAAAACCGCCTAATTTCACGCCAAGGGGAACTACGGTCCGCTATTTCACCATTTCATGCTCGGAATCAGCATTTTTGTACTTCTGTCAATAGCGTAGACACAAAATTAAGGAACAACCACGGCATTAGACAGCCTGATTTCTGTAGTAAATTTGTTCGAAATGATGAGCCGTCTCGTATCCTAGAGTAGAATGTGGTCGTAGTCGATTATAGTCAAACTCAATGTAAGCATAGAGTTCTCTCATGGCTTGTTTACGGGTCTTAAATTTTGTTTGGTACACAAATTCTTTTTTCAACGTGCTATGGAAGGACTCGATACAAGCGTTATCATAGCAATTTCCTTTACGGCTCATGCTGCCAATCATTTTGTACTCTTGTAACTTTGCGCGGTAGTCATGACTAGCGTATTGAGAGCCACGATCAGAGTGATGAATTAATCCTGGCTCAGGCTTGCGACGCTTATATGCCTTCTCTAGCGCGTCTAAAACGAGCTCCCTTGTCATTCGAGCTCCCATTGAAAATCCTACAATTCTGCGAGAGTACAAATCCATTACGCTTGCCAAATACAACCAGCCCTCGCCCGTCTGGATGTAAGTGATATCCGTTACCCAAGCTTTATTCGGCGCTAGCACAGTAAACTGACGATTTAACACATTTTCGAACACAGGCAAGTCATGTTTAGAATTCGTCGTAGCCGTTACTTTCCTTACGGTTATTGACTTCAATCCCATTTCCTTCATACGCCGACTGACCGTTTTGGAAGAAACCGCAGTCCCATTTTTTCTTAATACGGCTGTAATCGTCGGACTTCCTGCGCGTTTTTTAAAGTGATTAAACAGTCTTCTTATCTTCCGATCTAGCGCTTTTAAGCGCTTTTCACGAGCACTAGGTTCCCTCTTAATCCATTTGTAATATCCGCTTCGTGAGACTTCTAAAACGGTGCACATCTTCTCGACCCGGTACTGGAAGCGGTGTTTATAAATAAACGAATAAATCAGCACGGGTCCTTTGTGAAGAAGTGCATCGCCTTTTTTAAAATCTCATTTTCCTCTTTTAATTCGAGGATGCTTTGCTCCAACTTCTTCATTCGTTCATAGTCTACAAACACCTGAGACTGAGATTCTACAGTTCTACTGCCGTACTGTTTAATCCACCGACTTAGGGTACTTTTAGGAATATTTAATTCCTTAGAAATTTCAATTGGTCTCTTATTAGCAGACTCCATGTGTTCAACTGTCTTGCGTTTAAATTCCTCATCATAACTTTCACGTTGTGATCCCATGCCACACCTCGACCTTATTTAATATCTATATTATAAAGGTTGTTCCTTAAGGTGTGTCTACGAAATAGTCTAACTTCA
>NZ_MBTG01000014.1 GCF_002027705.1 Paenibacillus ferrarius
ATTTCAGTGATGTAAGAATAGGATGATTTTGTTTAATCAACGTGGAGATAAAGCTTCGGATGGTCGCAAAGAAGCCCGGGGTCGTTTCCGAACGAAAACAGCCGGATATTTTCCGCTTAACGGCAATCATGCGAAGATCACGTTCGGCTTGGTTATTATCAAAGGGAATATTGGCATCTCGAAGATACCCCAAGATACTTTCCTTGTGGTCACGGAATCGTGCCCAAAGATTTGCGGCCTTACTCTTACGCGGTTTTCCCCTGCGCCCTGATTGGAGCAGGGGCTCCTTTTCGAGCTCGACCTTTCCCATCTCTAGAATCATCTCATACCGTCGTTCGTAGTTGCCGATGGCTGTTTCGGTAAGTGGCCTACCTAATTTTCTGGTCTTGCGGGTGATGGACCAGCTTGTATGCAGCAGTGTGAGCATAGCGCTGGCCCATCGATGCCCGTCATATTCCTCAATCCCTTTGCACTCCCGAGATAAATGGGCATTGCATAAGGCATGTTTGAAGGTAAAGTCTTTATCCTGTTTAAAATACGGCCCATAAAAGTCGTGGATCACTGTACCCGTATAGGAAGGCAGTACGTTTAGCGACTTCATCCCCGCGGTTCCGCGGCTAGAATGGACACCAAGCAAGGTCCAGTTCTTCGTACTGTTCACATGAACCCAGTGTCCCTCTTTGTCTACATGCACGCCCGTTTCATCGGCATGGATTACGGGACTGGCAAGGAGATTATGACGAATGACCTCTTCGTAGGGAAGTAAGCTTTCAGCCATTTTACGGATACTTGAAAGAAGTGTTGCCTGACTTGGCCGACACCCCGTCAACACATGAAGAAGATCGGTTGTGCGAGCAAGCGGGAGCATTTGGTGCGTATGCAAATAAGCGGCTACAGCAGTGAACCGCTCACCGTATTGGGCACGTGCATGGACGCCTTTAGGGAAGATGCCTTTCTGCAAGGTGTGGCAACATGGGCACTTTTTCTTCTCGGCTCGGTGCTCCGTCACCTCCATGACAGGAACAGGGATGTCAAAAACCTGTCGACGCTCATACCCTAGACATGCGACGTCCTCAAGTGAGACCGCACAGTTCTCACAGACTAAAACCGGATGAATAATGGTTGTAGTGGGATCGTCTATGCAAGAAAGGGTATGCCCTTTATGGCCGACAGGTCCTCCCTTTTTTCCGCCGGACTTCCGGTGATTCTTAGGTTCACGCTTCAGGTCACTAGACGGCGGCCAGTTGCTGTTTTGCGAGTTTTGGCCAAGTTGCCGCTTAAGCTCCTTATTTTCGTTTTCGAGGTGCTCAACCTTGGCAACCAGAGACAGGATGAGTGACTTAATGGATGCCAAGTCACTGAGCATAATCCGATCAATTTCTTCTATATTCATGATGCCTCTCACCTCGTTCACTCTAAAGTATTGGTTACTATCTATTAAACCAAATTTTAGAATTTGAATAAGGTGCTGAGTAGTAACCGAAAATGCAGGCTTTTTCGATCAAATCGTCTGAAAACAATGAAAGCCTGCGATTATGCAGGCTTTTTTGATTTTTTCATCCTGAAATCGCAAAAAGTTCTCTAAAAACTGCATAATCGCAGGCTTTTTGCGTTTTTTCCAGTTCCCAAGACCAAAAGGATGCATAATCGCAGGAATTATGCCAATTGCGAAATATACGGACCAAAGGTAATCGAGTCGAGGTGTCCCAAGAACTCTGCCTCGCAGCTTACCCCAAATAAGTCAAGAGAAAGGGGCTTTCCCTTGCCCAAGAGTACTTCGAGACAGCCTCTATTAATTCTGGAAAATACAATTACAGTCTATCGCTATATTGACAATTATCCAATTATACCCTTCACATAACAGACACAGGGACATAAGAATTAGCGCCATTATCATTGATAATCATTATCATCAAGTGTATGATAATGATTATCAATCGCAAAGAGGTGTTCACATGTCATTCGTAAAAGTAAAAGATCGTGGAGAGGTTTTAACTTTACAGTTCTCCGAACTTCGTAATTATCATGGAAAATTAGCTTTGATGGCTATCGGTGTTGGTTTTCGTGCAGTTCAGGCGGCATTAGCCGAATTATATGGAGATGAAGCTCCGGAACGAAGCACTTTATCAGTCATTTCAGGTCATGCTGGCCCTGGTTTTCGTGATGCATTCGAATATACGACTCGGGCAGTGTCACGAGGAGCTTACACGGTGGATGTTCATTATCCTGTAGCCCAATATGATCCGCACCGTCCTCAATCTTATGCCTATGTTATTTCGGATTCACAAGGGGCGTCAGTGGAGATTGCTTTGAAAGCAGATTTCTTGCCTGCTGTGTTTTATGATTATTTGAAAAAAGGTCGAGAAGGAACGATGACGGCAGAAGATACAGCGGCAAATGAACAACTCAAAGCTGCTTTGTGTGAGAAGGCATTGTCACTTCCGCAATCTGAGCTATTGGAGGTTAAAAGACTTTCATGAGCAGGATTGCCGCAGCTGACTTCCTATTGTTGGATTCAGGAGCTATTTTTAGCGAGCAAACTGTTCCTGATGGCCAAAGTGATCCCAATATGAAGGTGCTTGATCAATATGACTTTGCTTCGTATGATTTGCTCGAAGCAGGGCATAAGTTTCTAATTATGGATGAGTTTATTGACCAGGAATTAATGTTCGATCAGAAAGATCGCATTAAGGCATTTTTGGATCAAGGCAATATCTTGTTTTTTGGCGGACAATTGTTTCGTCATTGGATTCCGGGCGCATCGTTATTTATGCCAAAAACGATTCATAGTTATCTCGATTATCAAGTTACCGTGCTTGATCATCCGATTTTTGATGGCGTGCTGTCAGATGATATTACGTTCAACAAAGGGGTAGCCGGTTTCTTCAGCCGTGGACATCACCCGCTTCCAGAAGGTGCTGAAGTGCTGCTGAGGCTGGCAGGGGAAGAACCCATTACTTATATCGATCGTCAAAGCAGCCAAGGCACGATTGTTGTGCATGCTGGGCGCAATTTACTGAATTATCGTCATTCATCAAATAGTGCAGGACGGATCGGAGCGCAGTTTCATAGATTTCTTTATGAAGAATATCAATCGCTGCAGCGTAGGAGGGCACAAGTATGAGAAAGATAGCGGTTCTTTATTCAGGCAGCTCCCATCAGCACCGTTCTTTTACAGAACCCAAATACAAACCTTATATTGCTGAATTGCTGTATTTGCCAAAGCTTGCACAAACGGATTTGAATCAGTTTGATGTGCTAATCGTCCCTTCGCAAATACACCAAGAGCAGGTTACACGCCATATGGAGCAAATTCATGCTTTTCTGAACAGTGGGAAAACGGTCGTTGCTTTAGGCGCTCAGCATCATAGTTGGTTTCCGAATCATCGCTGGGAATCTCGTCCTACTAATTTCTGGTGGTGGCTTGAACCTGGCGCCCAAAGCGGGTTAGTACTGACAATGCCCGAACATGATTTATTCCGGTACATAACGCTTGAAGACGCAACATGGCATTATCATGGCGTATTTTTTCCTGAGCATGAAGCCCAATCGCTTATTGAGATTAAGAACGACGGTTCAATTCTGTATGTAGACAAGCAAAGCACGCAGGGGACACTTATTTTAACGACGCTTGATCCTGAATATCATTATGGTTCTTATTTTATGCCGGCTACTGAACGATTCTTGGACGGGTTTCTGCCATGGCTGGCAAATGGGCGGATATAGCGTGCAAATTCATCTAATATTGAGAATGATTTTCATAAGGGGAGACAAGAAGAAATGTTTAAGAAGACATATAAGCCATTCGCTTTATTAACGTTGAGTTTTACTTTACTGCTTGCAGGATGTAGTGGGGGAAATAACGCTAACAGCACGAATGAGTCCCAGCCTAAAAGCACACAAACTGCGGCTTCTGTGGCAACTACGGTTCCAACCGTAGATATGTTGAAAATTGCCGGCAGCAATAACGGTTATCCATCTCCATTTGCTTTTAGCTCGTCGGGTCCTTTTGGGTATTTGAGAAATTCGTTTATTTTTGACACGTTGACTTGGAAAGACGATAAAGGTGTCATTCCGTGGCTTGCTAAATCCTGGGAAACAAGCAAAGACGGACTGACGTATACGTTTAAGCTCGAAGAGAATGTAAAGTGGCACGACGGTCAGGCCTTTACGGCGGACGATGTTGTATTCAGCTACAATTATTACAAAACGTATCCATATAACTGGAATGGGGACATCAGTCAAATTAAAAGTGTTGAGAAAGTGAACGATTTGACCGTAGCGTTTCATCTGAATAATGCCTATGAGCCATTCCTTAGTGATTTGGTGGGGATTGTACCGATCATTCCTAAGCATGTATGGGAAAAAGTCACCAAACCTGTAGAGTTCCGCGATGCTGCTGCTTTAGTCGGAACAGGTCCTTATAAGCTGAAAAAGTATGATTCGGCTTCTGGACAATATTTATATGAAGCTAACGACAACTTCTTTAAAGGCCAAGTGCTGGTCAAAGAAATTGCCTATATGTCAGCGGCGAATAAGCTGCTTGCTTTGCAAAACGGCGAAATCGATCAAGCGTATACGACAAGTTATGCTGACGTACAATCGGCTGAAAAAGCAGGCCTTAAAACGATTAAAAGCGATCCAACAGGTAGTGTTGTACGTATTTCCTTCAATATGGATCATCCCAAATTAGGGGATAAAAAGTTGCGTCAAGCCATTGCGTATGCGTTGAATCGTGAAGAGATTTCAGCGAAAGTAACAGGTGGCACACCAATGGTCGGCAATGCCGGGGTGGTACCTACGAATTCGCCTTGGTATAACAAGAACGTGAAGCAATACGCTTATGACCCTGCTCAAGCGGAAAAAATATTGGATGAGCTTGGCTATAAGAAAAATGCGAATGGTGTTCGCGAAGATTTAAAATTAAACCTGATGACATCCTCGGCCATGCCGGATGCAACCATGATGAAGGAAATGCTCAAAAAGGTGGGCATCGAATTAAATCTGGTACAACTCGATTCGGCTGCTTTCACGGTTGCCTTAGGTGAGAATAAATATGATATTGCCTTGACCGGTCACATTGGAGCAAGCGGCGATCCCGATTATTTGCGATTGTGGTTCTCCGGAAAAGCGGCAAATACGTACTCCTCACGAGGCAAGAGCCTAAAGTTGGACGAGTTCCATAAGCTTGCTGATAAACAAATGCAAGAAGTTAATGATGCGAAACGTCATGAAATCGTAAACCAGATGCAAGATATTCTTGCTGAAGAGCTGCCTACGCTGGTGCTGTATCACCGCCCATTTTATGAAATTCATAAAGCTGCAACGTTTGATCGCTGGAAGAACACATACGGTGGGATAGCGGATGGTATGCCGCTATGGGAAAACAAGGTGTTCCTAGTCAATGTTAAAAAATAATAAATACGTATCCTACCTGCTCGTGCTGGTATTCGTATTGCTGCTCAACTTCTGGCTTCCTCGGCTTTTGCCGGGGGGGCCCGTTGAATATATTACGGGTGGCGGCGAAGAGGGCGTTGTATTTCTAACCGAAGCACAGAAGGTGGCAATGCTGGAGTACTATCATTTGGATCAATCTGTGGGCGTACAATTTATAGAATATTTAAAAGGAATTTTTACCTTTGATTTCGGTTTGTCGATTAATTATAAAGCACCTGTCTACTCGATAATTATCGAACGTTTGCCATGGACGATATGTATTGTTGGAATCTCAAGCATTTTATCAATTATCATAGGTTTGCTTGCAGGGCTATACTCAGCGTGGCGATATCCAGGTAAAACGGACCGCAGCTTGTTTCTGTCCATGCTTAGCTTGAGTACGATTCCTGAGTTTCTAATCGGGATGATCCTTTTAATTTCCATGTCAGTAAAGCTGAAATGGTTTCCGCTGAGCGGTGCTCAAACAGCATTTCTACGCTCTGATTTATGGATCGATCATGCGCTAGACATCGCTCGCCATGCCGTACTTCCAGCTCTTACGCTTACAATAGGAAGTCTTGCAGGGATCTATTTGCTAATGCGTAATGAAGCAATCCGTGTACGCAATGAACCGTATATTGAATTTGCATCAGCAAAAGGGATTGGCTCACGCGGAATCATCTTCCAGCATATTGCCCGCAACGCTGCATTACCGCTTGTAACGATGATTATTATTCGCATGGGAGCGCTGATGGCCGGTTCCATTCTTGTAGAAACGGTGTTTGCTTATCCAGGTGTGGGCAAGCTGCTTCAAGAGGCGATTCTTGCTCGGGATTATCCGTTATTGCACGGTCTATTTCTCATGATGACCTTGTTTGTGCTTTTTCTTAATTTGATTGCCGATATCCTTTATCCGTATCTGGATCCACGGATTCGGACCGCAGTGAAGAGAGGTGAGCTGGGATGAAGCTAACTTGGTCTCAGCGTGTTGGTATTTTGTTATTCGGTATGTACATATTGGTTGCCATATTTGGGCCTATGGTCAGCATGACATCACCTTATACGATAGATGGAGACCGCTTAATGCCCCCTTCCAAACTATATTGGCTGGGTACGAACGCCATTGGACAGGACATTTATAGTCAGCTTGTATATGGGGCCAGAACGAATCTTTATATTGGGATTATGGTTGCCTTCATCAGTACGATTTTGAGTGCGAACTTGGGTTTGCTTGCGGGCTATTCCAAAAGATTGGATCCGCTGTTGAATGGTTTCGCCAATATGCTGTTAGTTCTTCCTTCTTTGCTGCTTATCCTAATTGTTGCTTCTTTTACAGGAGGCAGCACGTGGCAGCTGATAGTAACGCTTGGTTTGCTAACTTGGCCTGGTTATATGAAGCTGATTCGAGCATCTGTGCTTTCGCTGAAGGAAAGAGAGTTTGTCAGAGCAGCCCAGCTGTATAACGGGAAAACAAGGTATATCTTGCTTCGCCATCTGCTGCCCTTTATTTGGCCGCTTGTGCGGACAAAGTTTATTCTTTCTTTTCGCACGGCAGTTGCGATGGAAGCAAGCTTGTCATTTCTGGGCGTGGGTAATCCAAGTACCGTATCATGGGGGAAAATGCTTCAGGATGCGTTCTCGCGAACACAAACATTTATGTCGGATGCATGGCAGTGGATGATCGTTCCTCCCGCAGTTGCCATACTTTTCGTCACCATTGCACTAGCGCTGATTGGAGAGAGCAAGGTTACAGGAAATCTGTTTGCAGCTAAGCTGAATCGTAGAGAGAGCCGTGTTGTAGAGTTGAAAGACAAGGAACAGCTAACAGATGCTGCCGATGAACAACCACCTGCTATTGTCGTACGAGATTTAAAGGTCATGTATGGTGATAAACATATTGTTTATCCCATTTCATTTGAGGTGAAGCAGGGAAGCATAACATCCCTGGTTGGTGAATCAGGTTCAGGTAAAACGACAATGGCACGCACCATCTATGGTCTTGTGCCGCATGATTCGGTGCAAGGCACCGTGATGATTGGCGGTCAACCTATTTATAGGGATGGAGAGCTGTGTACGATGCAGCGATGGATTGATGCCGCCTATATTTTTCAGGATCCAAGGAACAGCTTTAATCCAATTATGACGATCGGCAGGCAGTTTTATGAAACGATGAAGCTGCAAACAAACATGGAAGAGAAACATGCGGCTGCAATTGCCGCACTGGCAGAGGTACAGCTTAAAGCCGAAGTCATGTCTTTATATCCTCATCAACTAAGCGGAGGAATGCTCAGCAGAGCCTTAATAGCACTCGCACTTGTGAATAAACCCAAGGTGCTGATTGCCGATGAACCTACTGGGGCATTAGATCCGATTGTGAAAAGAGAAGTGTTCGATTTGCTAGTCAAAAAAGTGAAAGAGCATCGAATGACGCTTCTCTTAATCACACACGATATTCCTGCAGCGCTGCATATTTCTGATAGCATTATCGTGCTTCAGGATGGCGCGCAAGTGGAGGGCGAACCGAAGCAGCTGTATTTAAGAAAAGGCAAGCAGCTTTACCATCATTTTGTATAATGAGAAGCTAAGCTGGGAGTGAACGCGTTGTTACGTGTAGAAAAGGTGTCCAAGCATTATGCAAATAGCGTAAAAGGGCAAATAACTAAAGCTGTAGATGACGTATCTCTAACGTTGCGGCAAAATGAAATATTTGCGCTAATCGGTGAGAGCGGTTCAGGAAAATCAACATTAGCCGAGTTGATCGTAGGTTTGCAGCAGCCAACAAGCGGCTCAATTACGTGGGCAGAACACCTTCAAGTACCAATAACGGATAGGCCAGCTTCGTTCATTCAGCTTGTTTTCCAGAACCCTGACCGTTCAATGAATCCTTATTGGCGAGTGAAAGACATTATTTCAGAGCCGCTTCGCTTAAGTAAATATCCTAAGAAAAAAGCGTATAGTAAAGCGGAGGAGCTGCTGGAAAAGGTGATGCTGTCCGCCGATTTCATGGATCGTTATCCTGCGGAATGCTCGGGTGGACAGAAGCAGAGGATTGCGGTGGCCAGAGCGTTATCCATGTCGCCGTCCTTGCTCGTTGCCGATGAAATTACGTCGGCCCTCGATCCGACGATAGAGAATGAGATGCTTCAGCTCCTGTTATCCTTAAAACGGTCTGAGGGAATGTCCATTCTGTATATCACACATCGACTGGATACGATCTCAGGATTTGCTGATCATGTTGCCGTAATGAAAAATGGAGTTATCCAAGAGGCGGGCGACACGAAAACAATGCTTTCTGACCCGAAATCGGATTATACGAAAGCCTTGTTAAGATCGCTCTATTATACATAGTTCGATTTGACCAGAGACCCGTTTGTCATCATGCAAATGGGTTTTTGTTTTGTAGATTAGGAGACAGAAATACACGGATCTAGACGAAATCAGATAATAATGTCATGATTGATCTAGAAGAATCATAAAACAATTTGTTCCATAATGGCACATAGGGAGGACATATCGATGACAATAACGAGAATGAACTGGGAGACAGGAACATGGTTGAATTCACCTCTTTCTGCCAAGATAGAAGGAAGTTTCCTTAAGGTTTCTCCTGAAATAGGAAAAGACTTCTGGAAAAAGACATTATATGGTTTCGAGCACGAGGACGGGCCCGCTTTACTAACAGATTGGAATAACAACACAGCGGTAGAGGTATCGTTTCAACTCGGCTCATTTACAGAACTTTATGATCAGGCAGGCATTCTGCTGTACCATAGTTCCGGGCAATGGATTAAAACGGGGATTGAAATCAATGACGGCATTCCACAACTTTCTGTAGTTGTAACCGATGGCTATTCTGACTGGTCACTCGCGCCTGTACCGGATTGGGCAGGCGAAGAAGTCACACTGCGCGCTTCGATTATGAAGGATGCTGTGATAATTAGGGCACGGACAGAACACCACGGATGGCGCACGGTTCGGGTAGCACGTTTCCCTTACGTAAGCGGGAATCAGGCAGGTCCTTATACTTGCTCGCCAACGCGCGCAGGATTTGAGGTTATCTTCACTCGCTGGAGCTTCACAGAACCAGACCAAGATCTTCATGTCGATCCTCCCATAGAAAAGTGAAGGACGAATGATGATTATGAAGCATCTGAAAATTAAGCATAAGCTTTTTATCTTTATTCTGGCAGGTGTACTTGCCTCAAGCGGGCTGGCCTGGGTATTTGTGAAGCAGTCGCATAAGCTGTATGAGCAAATTATTTATCGGGAGGCTTCCGACAAATTTTATTTGTATTCCGAGCGGATGGAGGAGAAATTGAGGGAAATCGACAAACTGTCGCTAACCATTTTCTCCGATCCGGAAGTGCAAGCAGATCTGGAGACGATGAAGACGTTACCGTCGTCTTACGAGGTCTTTGATGCCGCCAATAAGCTGAAGCGAAAGCTGCTGACTTACCATCAATCGGATTTCTCTGTCTCGTCGATCACAATTCTCGATTCAAGCGGCAACCTTCTTAGCGCTGGGGTGAACGCTGCCAGCATTAACGAAGGCAACAAGGAGCGTTATCGCCGCATTGCCAATGAACGAATCGGGGCTAGTGTCTGGGTCGGCGGGGAAGAGCGGGAGGAAACGTTTTACAGCGTGAGAGACATTCGCGAAATTGCTGATTTGAGTCTGGAGCGGCTCGGCACACTGATGATCGGTGTCGAAGCGCCCAAGGTGGTGTACGCCTCAAGCAAGAAACATGGGGATTACGATTCCGAGTTGATGATTGCATCCGGGGATCGCCTGTTGTTCACAAGCAATCGCGACTTGCCTCTGCCAGTTGTACACAAAGGTGACTCCAACGTCGTTACACTAAATGGAAAAAGCTATCTGGCGGCGCAATTTACACTTGCGTATACCGGGTGGACCTTTGTTAATTTTATTTCCTATGAATCTGTCTTCAGTCACGTGAACACGATGAAAAACGTACTGCTCAGCTTATATGTGCTGCTGGCTGTCGCTCTGTTCTGGGTTGGCATGCGCTTTTCGCTAAGTATGACCCGACCGCTTGAGGCGCTAACCCAGCGCATTTCTTTGGTGGAGAAGGGGAATTTTGAAATTGGCGAACCCATATACCCAGTATACAGGGATGAATTTAATATTTTGAATCGTAATTTTGATAAAATGACGGCAAGGCTTGACGCACTAATTAAAGAGAACTATGTGAAACAAATTCAACTCAAGGAAGCGGAGTATGAAGCCTTAAAGGCCAAGGTGAATCCGCATTTTCTATACAATACACTCGATTCGATTCACTGGATGGCCAAAGGCTACGGGCACAGTGATCTGGCACGTATGGTCAAGGCGCTTGGCGATATGCTGCGCAGTACAATCAGGCAGAAGGAATTCGTGACCTTGCGCGAGGAGCTGGCACAACTCCAGAATTATATCACGATTCAGCAGTTTCGCTTTGAAGAACGGCTGATTTATGCTGCGGACATACCGGAAGAGCTTCTTAATCTTCATCTGCCTTGGTTGATTTTGCAGCCAGTAGTGGAGAATTGCATGAAATATGGCGTTGATGCACAAACAGGGCAATGCGAGATATCCTTGAAAGCGGAGA
Organism: Paenibacillus ferrarius; assembly: GCF_002027705.1. GTDB lineage: Bacteria > Bacillota > Bacilli > Paenibacillales > NBRC-103111 > Paenibacillus_E > Paenibacillus_E ferrarius. Next base: position 11,046 of record NZ_MBTG01000014.1, read on the forward strand.
CGATAGCTGACCGTTTGGTAATCCTTGTACAGGACAAAGGACCAGGTATTCCTGCAACACTTGAGCAAGATGAATCGTCGATTGATTCACTATCGGGCAGCACAGGAATAGGATTATCCAATATCCACGATCGGATTCAATTATGGTTTGGCGATGCTTACGGAATCCGGATTGAGCAAGGAGCTCAACAGGGAGCGGTCATCCGTATCGAAGTGCCGCTATTGCTGAATCCGCCGGGAACGAAAGCCGAGGGAAGAAGGAGAAGCAGCCATGCACATCTATAATATTTTACTGGTCGACGACGAAAGGATCATTCGTGAGGCTATTGCCAGAACGGTTGATTGGGAAGGGCTTGGACTAGCGTTGATTGGAACAGCGGCAGATGGGCTTCAGGCATGGGAACAAATCGAAGCGCTGCGCCCGGACATTATTCTAACCGATATCAAAATGCCGCGAATGAGCGGTCTGGAACTTATTCGCCGGACAAAAGAACAATGGCCTGAAACGCGTTTCGCGGTGTTGTCCGGTTACGACGAATTCGATCTCGCCGTTGGGGCTATGAATCACGGCGTCAAACATTATTTGCTCAAGCCCTGCGATGAGCAGGAGATTGAAGGAGCGCTGCGTGAGATTATCCGCGAGCTCGACGAGCTGCGCCGCCGCAACGAATTGCTCGCAGCAGCTCGCCAGGCCAGCGACGGCTGGCTAACGGAGCGCGAGCCGCTGCTAGCGCTGCTGCTGGAGGAGCCCTTGGCGCCGAATAAGGCAGAGCTTCTGCGGCCTGTCAGGCAGCTTGAGTCGAAGCTGCGGCTTATCTTCGTGCAGTGGGAGACGGCCACGGCTTGCCAAGAACTGCGCGTCCGCGAAGTCGCCGCCGCGCAGAGCGGGGCGGGCCGTCCGCTCGGACAAAGCGCCGTAGCCGGGAACCGGCTGCTTGCTTCCGTCGCGGACGCGGGTCTTGCGCCGTCAGTGGCCGCCGCGGAGCGGCTGCGCGATGAGCTGCTGAGCCGCTGCCCAGGCCTGCGGCTCACGCTGGCGGTCAGCGATGCGGGACCGCCGGATGCGCTCGCGCGCTTATATAAGGACGCGCTGGCGTATGCCGCGCGCGCCTTCTATCTCGGAGCGGGCCGCATCGCGACAAGCGAGCTGGCGGAGCCGGCGCTCGCCGCTGCCGCTGCGCCCGAGGCGGCTCGCGGCGAGTTGATCGCCGCCGCCCTCCGCACCGGCGACATCGAGGGAGCGCGGTACGAATTAGCCGCGTTCTTCAGGGCGCTCGCCGCCGCTCGCTGCGACCGACCCACCTCGCTAAGCCTGATCTTGCAGTTGATGACGGCGATGCTCAAAGAAACGCCTCCGGAGGAACTGCTGCGCAAGACAGCCCAGCTGCTTAGTCTGCCGACGCTCGGTGACATCGAATCGTATATCGCTGCGGAGTTGGAAAGCGAGGGACGGCGATTCGAGGCATCCACCATGCATAAAGGTACAGCGGTGGTCCTGCGGATGAAACGGTTGATCGCTTATTATTTGACGCATGAAGAATTATCGCTGCAATGGCTCGGCCAGCACCATCTGTTCATGAACGCGGAATATTTGGGACGCTTGTTTCGCAAAGAGACGAACGAAAAGTTCTCGCTGTATTTGACGCGCTTGCGCATCGAACGGGCGAAGGAATTAATTGCTATAGAGACCGAAAGCAAAATATATGAGATCGCTGAACGCTCCGGTTTTGGCGGAGATCAGCAATATTTTGGCAATGTGTTCAAGAAGTATACCGGTTATTCGCCACTCGAATACAGGAAAAGCCTTGCCGGACAACAGCGCTGAGGGCCTGCGGGCTCTCTCGGATTTTCACAAAAAACGTATCGGTTTTTTCTATGTCGGTTTGGATGAATCCGGTATATACTCGATTTAATTCCTAGTATTCACATGTGTTTATAAGTGGAGGGCAGTAAGAGATGACTAAGAACGTTGGGTTTGACTTGTTTATTCGTAACGAGCGAGAGGCTGAGATTGCTGAACGCTCGGACCGCTTGGCTGCTCGCTTCGCTGAGCGTTCCGCACAACATGATACAGAGGGAAGCTTCCCGTTCGACAATTTCGCTGATCTTCGTGAAGCCGGTTACTTGCTGTTGACGGTGCCGCGCGCTTACGGGGGAGAAGAAGCGTCGCTGTACGAAATGGTGCTTGCCCAAGAACGTCTTGCACGAGGCGATGGCTCTACGGCACTTGCTGTGGGCTGGCATGTTGGCCTGCTGCATCAGCTGCGCTATACGAATGCTTGGCCGGCTTCGTTGTACGAACGATTCTGCCAGGAATCAGTGGAAACGGGGGCGCTCGTTAATCATTTGGCATCTGAGCGGGCAACCGGCAGCCCAAGTCGGGGAGGAAGACCGGAAACGAAGGCTGTTGCTGCAGAGGGGGGCTGGCTGCTGAGCGGACGCAAAACCTACAGCACGCTGAGTCCGATCCTCACTTGCTTTACCGTTTCGGCGGCGATTGAAGGCACAGAGGAGACTGGGGAGTTTTTCGTTCGTGTCGGAACTGGAGTTCGTGTGGAAGAAACGTGGAATACCCTTGGCATGCGAGCGACGGGGAGCCATGACGTAGTGCTTGAGAATGTGTTCGTACCGGATGACCAGGTGGTTCATCTCTCAGGGGCACCTCGCCAGGAACGAACACCTGACGACGGGGGTTGGCTATTGCATATTCCCGCTTGTTACATCGGGATTGCGTATGCGGCCAGGAGCTTTGCAATTCAATTTGCGTCGCAGTATCGACCGAACAGCTTGACCACGCCGATCGCTGAACTGCCGAATATTCGTCGACAAATTGGAGAAATGGACATCGCGCTTGCAACGGCGCGTACGGTGCTCTACTCGGTAGCTGACCGATGGGATCGAGAGCCGGAGCGGCGCGCGGCGCTGAAGCCAGAGCTGGGGCTCGCTAAGCATGTGGCCACGAATCATGCAATCTCGATTGTGGATACGGCGATGCGCATTGTCGGTGCTGCGAGCTTGTCGAGGAGCCTGCCGCTAGAGCGGATGTACCGCGACGTACGCGCAGGTCTGCACAATCCACCGATGGATGACGTAGTGGTCAACGGATTCGCGCAAAGAGCTTTGGATGAAGTCAAACAGATCATGAAATAGAAAAAGGGGATGGGAAATCACAATGGCGAAAACGAAAATAACAGGTTTAACAGTAGCTTTGAGCGCTGTCATGGCATTGGCAGGGTGCTCTAGCGGTACTTCCAGTACACCGGTTGAAACAAGCGCGGCCACGGCTTCGGCCACAACAGCTCCTGTATCCAAAGATCCAGTTACACTGCGGATGACTTACTGGGCTGGCTCGCAGTTGACTGTAGACAGGAATAATGCTGTCGTGCAGTTGTTTCAGAAAGCCTATCCGAACATTAAGGTAGAGGCCGAATATTACGCTGGCGACGCCTACTGGGATAAAATGAGCGTGCTTGCCGCTTCGAGCAATTTGCCGGATGTCATTCGGATGGATTACTCCAAAATCACCAATTTCGTAGGCAAAAATTTGCTTCTTCCACTTGATGATTATATGAAGGACAAAACGATTAATCTCGAAGGCGTCAATCCGATTCATAATGCCGGCGGCCGCTTCAATGACAAGCAATACGGCATCAACATCGGCAACAATGCACTGGTCATGTTCTATAATCCGGAGCTGCTTGAGAAAGCCGGTGTCAAAGCGCCAGCAGACAATTATACATGGGAGCAGTATGAGAAGGATTTGCGAACGATCAAAGATAAGCTCGGCATCTTCGGTGACACCCACCTTGCGCAATCCCATTTCAGCGTCTGGCTTCGCCAGCATGACAAGTCTCTGTTCAACAAAGGGCAGGATGCACTGGGGTATGAGGACGATCAGCTCTTCGTCGACTTCTTTAAACAACAGCTTCGTTGGCAAAAGGATGGTCTCGTGACACCGCTGGGTACTGAGCTTGAAGTGAAAAGCCTGGAGGATGGGCCCTTTACGAAGGGACAAACGGCTTTCGGCGGATTCTCCTACTGGAGCAATCACGTGGATATCATGGAAAAACAGCTGAAAAAGAATGTTGGCCTAGCCATGTATCCTGGAGACGGCAAAGGGATGTACATTAAGCCATCCTTCTTCCATTCGATTGCCAAATCGTCGAAGCATCCGAAGGAAGCTGCACTCTTTATTGATTTCTACACGAACAATATTGAAGCGGCTAAATCACTTAATGCTTACTTTGGCATGCCTTATAACCCTAAAGTCATTCAAGGTATTCAAGATACATTTACTGAAACACAGAAACGTGTAGTTGCTTATTTAACGAATGTAGAGAAGTATGCGTCTGCGATCGATGCACCGGAACCAGCGGCAGGAGCGGAAGTTGCCAAGGTGTACAAAAATATCAGCGATGAGGTCTTATTCGAGAAAATAACGCCGGAAGACGGGGCAAAGCGATTCCGCAAGGAAGCAAGCGCCATTCTGGCCAAAGGGAAATAATAGCTGCGGAACACTGTGCGGGAGGTAGTTGACTTCTTCCCTGCAGTTCGCTGAAGGAAAGAGAGGAACTTGGCATGGCGCAACCAACGCGAGCAAAGAAGCTGCGAGATTATCGCAATGCGGCGGGCTATGCGTTCATTTCGCCTTGGCTCATCGGATTTATACTGTTCTCCGTAATACCGATGATCGTATCGCTTGCGCTCGCATTTACGAAATACGATATTTTATCCTCGCCGGAATGGGTCGGAATCGATAATTTCAAGACGATGTTCACGGGCGATCCGCGCTATTGGAAGTCAGTGACTGCAACGCTCCTTTTTGTATTTATTGCCGTTCCACTGCGGCTCTTGTTCGCACTGGGCGTGGCGATTCTATTGAATACGCGTTTGAAACTGGCGGGCTTGTTTCGCTCTGCTTTCTATTTGCCCACATTAATCGGCGGCAGCGTCGCAGTGGCTGTGATGTGGCGCCAGTTGTTCGGTGCGCAAGGCGCGGTTAATTCACTGCTGACAGCGGTGACAGGACAAACCTTTCAGACCTCATGGATCACGCATCCATCGACGGCTATTTTATCGCTTGTCCTACTTGCCGTATGGCAGTTCGGTTCAGGGATGCTGATCTTTCTTGCTGGCTTGAAACAGGTGCCGAAGGAGCTGTACGAGGCGGTAACTGTAGATGGTGCAGGAGCTTGGCAAAGATTGCGTTGGATCACACTGCCGCTTCTTACACCCGTCATCTTTTTTAATTTAGTTATGGGAATTATTAATGGTTTTAAGGTATTTACCGAAGGCATGCTTGTAACAGGGGGCGGACCTTTCGATAAAACATTATTTTACGCCTTGTATTTGTATGAGAAATCATTCCGCTATTATGAAATGGGCTATGGCTCTGCTATGGCTTGGGTGCTGCTTGCGGTGATTGCCTGTTTTACAGCCGCGCTGTTCGCGACTTCCCGCAATTGGGTGCACTATGAATCGAGGGGGGAATAGGCAGCATGATGACCAAACAACGACAAACCTTGCAAGCGATTCTGCTGCATGCCTTTACCATAGGATTTGCACTGGTTATGATGTATCCACTGCTCTGGATGGTGTCAAGCTCGCTGAAAGATACGAGTGAAATCTTCGTCCATGCGCACCAGTTACTTCCATCCACGCTCAAATTGGATAATTATACGAACGGATTTAAAGGATTTGCCGGAATCTCGTTTGCCGTTTTTTTCAAAAATTCGTTTATCGTGACGATTTTGTCTGTTTTCGGAACGATTATTTCATCGATCTTAACGGCTTACGGCTTTGCGCGCATTCGGTTTCGCGGGGCGGCCATTTGGTTTGCCTGCATGATGACGACGATGATGCTGCCCAGTGAAGTACTGACGATTCCGCAATATATTTTATTCCAGAAGCTAGGTTGGATCAACACATTCAAGCCGTTAATCATACCTTCCTTTTTTGGCGGAGCATTCTTTATTTTCCTGCTGATTCAATTTTTACGAGGAATTCCGAAGGAACTAGATGAGTCGGCCAAAATTGACGGCTGCGGATTATTTGCCATTTTGGCGCGTATTCTTCTTCCGCTGCTCATTTCCCCAATCATCACCGTAGCGATTTTCAAATTTTACTGGACATGGGACGATTTTTTCAGTCCATTGTTGTATCTCAATTCGCCCAAGTTGGCTACCGTCGCCCTTGCGCTCAAAAATTTCTCGGATCCGACGATGCAAACCGATTGGGGCGCTTTATTCGCCATGTCGGTCTTATCGCTTGTACCTGTTGTGCTCGTTTTTGCTGGATTTCAGAAATATCTGGTCGATGGGATCAGCACAACAGGGCTCAAAGGATAAGCAGGTATCAATGACGTATAACAGCTGCAGTTAAGGGGTTATTTATCAAGCCCTTGACTGCGGCTGTTTGTCTGCTCTTGCAATTCACCTGACTCCCGGCGCTTCCAACTCATGAGTACCAAGGATAAGGCAATGATCGTGAGGATAATTCCAAGTTCTCGAAATCCCCTGAAGCTGAACGAACCTCCCATTACGATACTTATGAGTAATGAAGAGAGAATGGCTCCCAGGTTTCGTGAGGTACTGAATAAGCCGGATGCTACACCGATTATTTCTTTTGGAGAACTTTTGAACAAGGCTGCTTGCATACCGACACTGTTCAACCCATTGCTGATACCGAAGGCAGCTAATGCCAAACATACGCTGATAACCGGTGAAGTTTGGTTCAATGTTACGATCCACACGGACCCGAGTGTCATCAGAATTGCGGATACCAGCAATACCGATCTTGGTCCTGATTTGTCGATCCATCGTCCTGCTAGCGGAGAAGCAATGAGCGAGCACAACCCTAAGCTTAACATGAGAATGCCTGTATGGAACTCACTGACATGACGTACGGTTTGCAAGTAGGACGGAATTCCAAAAAAGAGTGCGTAAAAGAGTATGTTCACGACCATGAATTGGACATTAACCCAAGTTAAAGCTGGATATTTGGCGAATGTGCGCAAAGGAATGAAGGGTGACTTTGCTTGCAGCTCATGACGCACGAAAGCCCCCAAGGCAATAAGGCCTATTAGACCGACAATGACATTCATGAAGGAGACATGCCCAGATGATTTAACCGACAACAATCCAACAAGCAGGGCAATTAGTCCCACTGTGAAGAGAAGGATCCCTGACGCATCAATCAGATCCAACCATTTGCGAAAGGACATGCCGCGCACAAAGGATGATGGCTTTTCATCCTTAGGAATAGTCTTCCAACAGAATAGAAAGCTTACGACCACGAACGGTATATTGACGAAAAAGATAGCGGGCCAGTCCCACCAATGAATCAAAATCCCGCCAATAAAGGGGCCAATGGCTGCCGCACCGGATTGGAAGATGGTCAGAACAGACAGTGCAGTCGCTTGTTTCTCCGTAATATGAATTCGAATAATGGCCATTCCAACTGAAATCATCATGCTGGTTCCGATGGATTGCACAATGCGAAACACAATGAGCCAACCAAAGTTTGGTGATAGGGGAGCTAATAATGATGAAACGAAAGCTACTACAAGCCCGATAAGAAAGATTTTCTTGCGTCCGAATAAATCGCTGGCTTTTCCCACGACAGGATTAGAGATAGCACTTGCGATATAGAAGGAAAAGATAATCCAAGAAACAACTGTAAAGTCAAGCTGGAACGCATTTTGCAGTCTTGGAATAGCAACAGAAACCATCGAAGAATTTAGCGGGTTCAAGAGCATCCCCAGTCCAACAGAAATCATCAACCACCTATTGCGAGTATTCATTTATGCTTTCCTCCTAAGTGTATTAATGATATCGTAATTGAAATCGGATATTTACTCCAACGCATTTTATGTTATGATCTCATTGACTTGAGGGAATGAAAGGAGGGGACGAATTGGAGCTTCTTCAATTGCAATATTTTCTCGCGGTAGCCCGATTGGAGCATGTGACCGAAGCGGCTCGAAGCCTGCACGTTACTCAATCGTCGCTTAGTAAAACGATTCAACGCCTAGAGGAAGATTTAGGGGTCCCACTTTTCGATCGAACAGGGAGGAAGCTGAGATTGAATGAGTTCGGAAGCAGATTCCTCCATCGAGCAGAAAGGGCTTTGTTTGAATTGGAACAGGGAAAGCAGGAGCTTAGCGATTTGTCCAGCCCTGAACATGGCACAATTGAATTGGCAGTAACCAACGCAAGTACGCTGCCCAATATCCTTCGAGAATTTCAGAAAAAACATCCCCAAATCCAGTTTCATGTGCAAATGCTGACCACCCAGGAAATGGTGACGCTTCTTCACCGGGGAGGGGTCGATTACTGCTTGTCCTCACCTGCCATCCAAGGGGATGATATTGAATGTCAAACAGTATTCATCGACCCGATCCTTGTAGCTGTTCCATTGGGGCATCGGCTGGCAGACCAAAGCAGCGTATCTTTAACAGAACTTAAGGACGAAAGATTTGTCGGTGTAAAAAGAGGCTACAATACTCGCGATTTAGTGGACTCTGTATGCCACACAGCTGGATTTGAACCTAACTATGTGTATGAGGGGAATGAGCCAACCAGGCTAAGTGCTCTCGTGGAAGCCGGAATTGGCATTGCTTTCATACCTAGCACGGCAATGAATTCACGGGAACAGATCCATTATCTCCAAGTTGAGGAACAAGAATTGGTAAGAGAGATTGCTTTATTGCGGCACAAAAGCCGGTACATTTCGCGGGCTGCTCAGGAATTCCGCGAGGTCGTTTTGGAATATTTTGAGGCGATCTCGGAACAAACAAGTTAATTGGACAATAAACAAGCTGACACCGTTAGAGTCACGGCGCCAGCTTGTTTATTGAACTTTTTAAGACACTGGTTTCTTGATTTTATTAGGAGATTTCAAATAAATACTATTAAGTATAGTAATTTCTACGGTAATGTCATTCTCCAAATTCAAATACCAATGTTGTTTCCAATTTTTAATCTGTTCTTCGTTCATCTTTCTTCGAAAGAGTTGACCGATGCCAAGGGCATCTGCCCGATCCTTTTTAAGCTGAGTTATTAATTTATTGGCTCTTTTTTCAATGGTTTGTTTGAGCTTCGATGCAATCTGCTCTTCGGATTCTTCATTTTTATTCTCTAAAATTTCCACTTTCATCAGAATACGACTCTTTAATTGAGGTCCTGATGCAGTCCATTTAACGGAATGTTTAATACTTGCTTTTTTAATCTTAACACTGCTTTGGTCGGCAACCTCAATGGTGCCTCCGGTATACTTTTCCTGGAAGACATTGTAAATCAATACTTCATCAGATGAAATTTCACCAACCATGTTATCTACACGCATGATGGAAGATCCTTCAAATCTATACAGGGTGTCCGTTCCTTTTGTGAGAATCGGAATCGACATATCTTGCGTATAAGACTTGATATCCCGGTAGGCTTCCCATAAGCGTGTTATCGTACTTTCGGGTGTCCAGCCAGCCTGCTCACTGAAAAAATCATAAGAAGAAAGCTCTGGATTCGCATTGATTTGATGATGGATAACTTCATCGAAGTTCCCTCTAACAATCGCCAGCAACCCTTTAATGGAGATATCGTTTGCCTGTACCGCGTAATCGATAATATCGCCAATACCTTCCTTTGCCGTTTTCTCACAGACGAGAAACAGTCGGATATGCAGAAGGTCGATTCCTTTTTCTGAATTTGTCCGAATGTTATCAATCGCATTGGTGATTGTCGCGGAGCTGCTCTCCATATATTGCGAGCCTTGCTTTTGAGGACTAGGAATTTGCAAGATAATTCGGTATTCCTGATTTTTCTCCTTGCATATTCCCATAACAACAGGCATGAGTCGCTTATTAATATCTTTCGTGTCCCAACAACCTGTAAGGAGCGCGCTTAAAGTGCTTAGCAGAAGTATAACCGGTAGGAATGAGCGACGGATCAAGCAGGTTTCCTCCTATACCTCAAACTCATGAGAATGACGGCAAGCGGTATACCAATAATGCTGTAGAAGCAGAGGCAGGTACTCACGATAGTAAATTTCTCCAACGTATCAATATTATCCAAATAACAACTGAAGATATAAGATAATACGCCAACGATGAGGACAGCTATCCCCCTTTTCTTTTTCAAAAACAGCTTTTCGATCAGCGTTGCCATCATCCAGAAAGTCACTGCCGTTTCTATCATGGCGATCGCAATCATCGCAATAACAAAAAAAGTAGGCAGCCAATCAAATACAACCCATTCACTGTCAACCGTATCTGATGTCAACACATTCGGGTAGCGAAAATAGATAATCGATTCCTGCCCAAAAATGAGCATAGGCAAATAAACAGAGGATAAAGCAAAAATAAAAAGTATGCCTAAAATAGTTATGACATAGCGCAAAGGCAGCTTGTGCCTCAGCTTAACCATACCTAAGAATAAGAAACCGGCTTGTGCAAAAAAGGCAGAATAAAACATCGGCCTCTTGAAGAAATTCAACCGAGTATCATAGAGGGGAAAGATGTTATTGAAATCGAAATTACTCATCGCGCTTATCAATGAGAATATAACCAAAGGAAGCACACAGATGAATAACAAGATCCCGCCCCTTGATATTGCTTCATAGCCTTTCCAGGCAATATAAAGGGGAATAACATAGAGCAATACAATGAAATACGTTGGGGTATTAGGCAGCAAAAGGATACTGACCGATTCCATCTCATAGCTATGGGTAATGTTGGAATTCAAAAATAAAAAGGCCAGCAAAGGAATAAGCAGAAGGCGAGCCATCCAATTCCCTGCTACCATTTTACATATATCCACAATATCCTTACCGGGAAAAGCAGAGAGCCCCTTTATATATACCCATACACAACACAATTCTATAAGAAAACCAACAATAATAGGCTCCCAATGCCCTGTGGACGTTGCTTCAATCATTTTGACAGGATAGATATAAAAGTATAACGAGAGGTGAATGACGACAAACATCGTTAATAGGGCTTTATTGCTCATTTGGATTTCTCTCTTTTGGTGGAGAGGCTCAAATAAGGCACCTCAAACGTTGTAATCGTACCCAGGTAAAAACAAAACAAGGCGATGGACGACATAAGACCGAGTATGCCATACAAAGCACAAAACACGATTACGACATACTTGTACAACCGAATGGAGACAGTGTTCATATACGTGCCCATCGTAAAATGTGCGATCGTCGAGCCGGCTACGACAATAATTAGAAAGTAACTGACTAATCTGGCCGAAACGACAGCTTGTCCCAGAATAATACCGCCGACCATCGTAATGGTAGGCCCAATACTTTTGGGAAGACGAATACTCGCTTCGATGACCATTTCAATGATGAACAGCATCATTAACAATTCAACAAGGACAGGATAGGGAACGCCCTCCCTGGAATTTGTGATCGAGACAGCCAACTGGATACGCAAAAGTTCAGGATTGACAGAATTGAGCACCACATATAACCCTGGCATCGTAATGGCGATGATTAAACTCGTGATGCGAACAATCCTGTATAAATACATATACAAGGTAGGTTGATCTTTGTCCGTTTTTACATCCCAGAAGTCCGATATAATCGAGGGGAATGAAAGTGAGAATGGAAAATGATCCAAGAAGATGACCACGCGGCCGTCCATCAAATTGTGCTTGGTTGTGGAAGGAAGCTCAGAAGTTAGATACGTAGGAACAATACTGTAACTAGGCTGTTTAAGAGCTTTCATCAGTCCTTGCACATCAGAAATATCCATGCTGGCGTTTTCATTCAAACAGTTATGGATGAGTTGAATGACATTCGGGTCGGCTTGCCCTTCCACATAGAGAACAGCCACTTCACGAGGGAGCTCCGCCCCAAGGGTGTAAGTCTGGACGTGCAAATCCTTGATCCTCATTTTTCTGCGAATGAGACTTATATTGGCATACATGTCTTCCGTAAAGGCATCTAATGATGTCTGAATCGGATTCTCCGTTTGGGCTTCCACAATACTTCGACTACTGTTGATTGAAGAGGGCTCAAGCACGATGTTTTCGTAACCTTCTAGGGGGAAAATAATCAACATACCTTGTAAGATGGAATTCACGATCTCGGTTAAGGGGACATTCACCCTTGTGGAAGGGGATAAGGCGATCTGATCGATCGGGTTATCCTTGACATGCAGATACGACAACCTGGCTACCAGTGTGTCATAAGTATCTTCATAATGAACGAGTGTCCCCAAATAGCATACTTGGATCTGGGTCTGATAAATATAGGTTTCTTTCGTAATAAAATCAGAATTAAGCTCAAAAACTTGATCAATATAGGCTAGTTTTGCTTCCCTTGTCGAGGTGTTCATTCTCTCATCTCGCCTTTTACATGTAATTTCCTCTGGACTTAATATCCTCCATTTGTGTGTCATTTACTCCAAAATCATAAAAAATTTCAAAAAAGTACGAATGAACCAGATGTCACCGTCATGGAAGATAAAGTACAAGATCATTTTTTAACATGTATGTACACATCTGTTTAAGAATAGAAGCAGGAAGTGAAAGAAATTAAAAATGTCCCTAAACAAGTTAAAAGAGACCGTATACAATAATTTTCCAGTTAAGTAAAGTTTAAGTGTAACCGCTTACGATAATTAATTTAGGAAGGGAGATGGAATCACAAGTATAGAACATGCTTCGAATGATTTTAAATATTTTATTTGCATTTGAAGGGAGAAATCATGCTATGAAACAAAAGCTTGGTCGTTTATGCTCTTCATTTCTTGTTCTATCTCTGTTGGTAGCTAGCGGGTTCACTCTAATTTCAGGAAAGCAAATAGCTTATGCGGCAACACTTACTATCGAGCAAAACACAATCGGCAACATTTTCTATGAAAATGACACCAAGAGCTTCAAAATCTATACGGATGGGGACTCGGTTAATTGGGTTTATTCCGATTATTGGGATAACACCGTACAGTCCGGAAGCCAAGCGGTAAGCGGTGGATCCGTCCTAATAACCGTTAATCCCGGTAAAAAAGGATGGTTCAAATTGGTTATTACAGCGAAGCAGAACGGGAGCGTTATTGCCTCTCAAGAAACCTCGTTCGCCGTCGTATCGAATTTCGATCTGAATCAGGTGGTCGATTCGCCTTTTTCCGTACAAACGCATGCCGCTCGAACCGATCTAATTGCCCAAGACCCGGCAGCGCTGCTCCCGATTGCTAAGAAAATGGGAGTTAAGTATGTCAGGGATGCCTTGAGGTGGGAGTACATCGAGGATACGACGAAGGGGGTTTATAACTTTACAAATAAACCCTTCCTTGATAATTTCATGTCGGGTTTGAAGTCAAATGCTCTCATGCCCTACATCACTCTTGCTTTATATAATGATTTATACGATGGGGGTAATGCACCAACTAGTCCAGAGGCAAGAATGGCTTTTGCTAATTATGGCAAGCAAGTATTGGCCCGATATCCCCAGATCGGTCAGGTGGAAATTTGGAACGAACCAGACATTCCAACGTTTGGGAAGGGACTTACTACAGAGGCGGAGAAAGCGGATTTTTATTTCAATTTGTTAAAAACATCGTACGAACAAATTCATCCGGATTATCCCAATGTAAAAATTACCGGATTCGTGTTCGGCGATCAAGGTTCGGATTCCTTCTTAGAATCGCTTTATCAAAAAGGCGCACTGAATTATTTGAGTGAATATTCATTTCATGCGTACCCGAAAAATCCAGAGGATATCGTTACTGATATCAACAGGCACAGAAATATAATGAAAAAATATAACAACAATCAAACCATCCCGATGAATCTTTCGGAGACTGGATTTACTAACTATAACACCGAGCATGTTCAAGCCAACTATGTGGCTAGAAGAATTGTCACGGCATTGGCGGCTGGCATCCACAAAATCAATATCTATAATTTACAGAATAAATCCACCGATCCTAAAGATTTTGAGGGAACATATGGATTGATTCGGAATCCCGGCGATGTTAAAGGAGCCTATGTACCCAAGCCGGCATATGTCGCTTACGCAGCTATGACCCGGGAATTAACGGGAGCGAATTTCCAAACCACGGAGAATGTAGCGTCCGGAATTTATATTCATAAGTTTCAAAAAGGTATGGAAGATATTCGGGTTATGTATTCTCCTGCAGGAGCCGAAGTCAAATTATTTACTCATGGGAGCCTTAATGTCACGGACATTATGGGGAATACGCAAACGTATTCGCCGACGAATGGTTATGTGCGGCTGCGATTGGATGAGAATCCGCTTTATGTCAAGGGTGGGTTGGAGGCTCCCTATATCGAAGAGATACCAGCGGCCATTACCTATCCGATCACCTTATATTATGGTTACAACAAGGGAGGCTATACGGAAGTCAACGGAACTAGTGGAGAGGCTACAAATAAATGGGTGGCATCCTCCGTACTCAAAAGTTATGACGGGGGCATATCGAGAGCTATTACGAATCCGACTGGCGCATCCGCCAAATGGACGCCAACTATCGTCCAGCCTGGACGTTATCGAATAACAGCGTATCTTCCTGGAACACCCGCCACTCCGGTGAATACCACAAATGCGGCTGAGTATACGATCTATATCAACGGAGAGGAACAGCAGCCGCATGTTGTTATAGATCAAACCAAGCTGCAAGGATCTTGGCAGGTATTGGGTACCTACGAGTTTCCAAAGGGAACAGGCAGTTCTATCCTACTCAAAGACGCGAATCCTGCTCATAATCATCCACTTCGGGCGGATGTCATGAAGCTGGAGTCCATCCTTCCGACAGGAATTTCTCTGGATACCGCTACATTGAACTTGAGGGTAGGAGATACGCATGCATTCACGGCTGTGTTTACTCCTGCTGAGGCAACCGAGCAGACGCTGATTTGGAGCAGTTCAAACAGTCAAGTTGTGACTGTCGATACTGAGGGTCATGTGAATGCGACTGGAGAAGGAGAAGCGGTAATTCGTGCCACGAATCTACTGAGTTCCCTTTATGCTGAAGCTAAAGTAAAAGTGACTCAGGTTGATACAACAGCACCAACGACAACAGACGATGCACCAAAGAACTGGGTGAATAAAGACGTAACAATAACCCTAAAATCAACTGACAGTGGTTCAGGTGTAGATGCAACTTTCTATAAAGTTGATAGTGTCGCTCAACAGAAGGGAAATTCAGTAAATATAACTGATGAAGGAGAACATACTCTGATTTATTGGAGCATAGATAATGCAGGTAATATTGAAGCCCAACACACGGCAACCGTTAAGATCGACAAGACAGTGCCCGTAAGCATTACATCAGTAAGTCCGGCTGCGCCAAACGGCAGCAACGGATGGTATACGTCGGATGTAACGGTAGGCTTAGCTGTATATGACAATTTATCCGGCGTGGCGTCAACCGAATACCAAGTGAATGACGGGGCTTGGACTGCCTATGCGGGTTCCATTCCTGCCTTCGGTGAAGGGGTTCATAAGGTCAATTATCGCAGCACGGATCAAGCAGGCAATGTAGAAAAGACCCAAACCATCGAATTTAAGGTTGACAAAACGGCGCCAATATTAAACGTTCAATTGGATAAGATGTCTCTCTGGCCGCCGAATCATAAAATGGTGACCGTTCATGCCCAACTAAATTCGAGTGATGCTGGATCAGGCGTTGCGTCTATGGAATTAACCTCGATTACGAGCAATGAACCCGATAGCGGTCAAGGCGACATTGGGGCTAATTTCGGTACTGCTGCCACATCATTTAATTTACGCGCTGATAGATCAGGTAGCGGAACGGGGGGACGTATATACACGATTACGTATACGATAGCCGACAATGCAGGCAACAAATGGATTACTTCCAAAACCGTCACAGTGCCTCATGATCAATCGGGATATAACAATCAGTCAGGAAATTATTAAGATATGTAATCCTCTATAGCAATTCGGGTGTTTCTGGAGGAAGGCATTTCCTGCCCTCCTCCGTTTTTCTAATCAATTAAGGATTAAAGTGAATATTTTGCCATCAGAAGTAGATATATGATAGTAGATGTAAAGAGATGAAAGTATCTAACGAAATCCCCTATTTCTTATAATAAATACATGCAAAGAGATTTGCATAAATAACAATCGGGGGTAATGAAATGAAGAAAAGAAATTCAAAATCTTTGGTTCTGATATCCAGCGCAAGCTTCACGTTATTGGCGTCTGCTTGCAGCACAATCAGTACTACAGAGCCAAGTAAAACATCAATGGCTCCAACGGAGTCAGCAACAACGATTAAAAAAGTTGATCCATTCGGCAAGTATGATCCACCGATTGAGGTGACTGCGGTTCGAAGTGTTGGCGCTTCGGTGAAATATAATCCAGGTGAAGATCTTGATAATAACGTTTGGACGAAGGAATTTCTGAATACTCTGGGTATCAAAATAAAATATACTTGGACTGCTCCTGATGCACAATATCAGCAGAAATTGAACCTTTCGATTGCCTCAGGTGAAATAGCGGATATTACTGCCGTCAACACGACACAGTTGAAACAAATGGAGGAATCCGGTCAATTAGAAGATTTAACTGGGCTGTATGAGCAATATGCAGCTCCATTCACAAAGGAAATTATTAATCAAGATGGCGGGCTAGCGCTTAAATCCGCAACATTCAAGGGTAAGCTGCTGGCACTTCCCTATACAGCTGGGAGTTTGGGAGATGTCTTGTGGATTCGTATGGATTGGCTGAAAAAACTAAATCTACCTGAACCCAAAACAATGGATGACGTACTTAAGATTTCTGAAGCGTTTTTTGCCAAAGATCCGGATGGGAATGGTAAGAATGATACACTTGGAATTGCAGCAAATAAACAAATATTTGAAGACATGGGCAGTCTGAGAGGTTTCTTTAATGGTTATCATGCCTATCCTGGAGCTTGGATTAAAGATGCTTCTGGTAAAGTGGTATCTGGCAGTATCCAACCCGAAATAAAACCCGTTTTAGCAAAATTGCGTGACTTGTACAAAGCAGGGCAAATCGACAAAGAGTTTCCCGTTAAAGATGGCGGTAAAGCTGTTGAATCTGTTATTGCAGGTAAATATGGCATTATGTTTGGTTCAGATTGGTTTCCCTATTATCCTTTTGTGGATGGAAAAACTAAGGACCCGAATATGGAGTGGAAGGCATTCGCAATCCCGTCCATAGATGATAAACCTGCTAAAGTTACGGTGGCATTTCCTGTTTCTAAATATTTTGTTGTGAAGAAAGGTTCGAAGCATCCAGAAGCAGCGATTAAATTACTTAATCTCTTCTGTGAAAAAGAATGGGGCAAAACCGCAGATATAGAGAAGTACTCCGTAGCAAAAGATGGAATAGAGCTATTCAAGTATCCACTTGTTCAAACATGGCCAGCTCTTAAAGATATTCCCGATACCTATTTGGCTCTAAAAGACGCATTAGAAACGAAAGATCCAAAGAAGCTTAACGCGGAACAAAAGGCTGGTTATGATAAAATTCTTGGTTTCATGAGTGGTGATTCTGGAATAAATCTGATTAATTGGGCTACTATGCGACAAAAAGCACCAACGGATTCATCGTACGCAGTAGAATACAATTACAAAAAAGAAAATCTACTCATGGTTAATGCTTTCTATGGTGCACCTACGCCAACTATGAAAGAAAAGTCTTCTACGCTTGATAAGATGACGCTCGAGGAATTCACTAAAATAATTATGGGAGTCGTACCTGTGGACGATTTTGATAATTTCGTTACCCAATGGAAGAAACTGGGCGGAGATGACATAACCAACGAAGTAAACGTTTGGGCGGAAACTCAGAAATAGAATGGCATAGAATTCAAGAGGAAAGGATCGGGATTATGCCATCACGTATGCTTCGTGAATTGCCACTGCATCTAATGCTTTTTCCAGGTTTGATATTAGTTTTGATTTTCAGTTATTTTCCGATGGTCGGAATTGTGATTGCTTTCCAAAATTTTAATTCAGCTAACGGATTATTTGGTTCAAAATGGATCGGTTTTGCTAATTTCTCATATATTTTAAACCTGCCAGATTTCTTTGAGGTGCTTTGGAACACAGTTTTTATTGCAGTAATGAAAATTATTGCGGGACTGATTGTGCCAATTACAGTTGCACTTTTATTGAATGAGGTGAATAGGGGATTTATTAAAAAGGGCGTTCAAACGCTGATATACTTGCCTCATTTTTTATCATGGATTATTCTCAGTGGAATTTTGATCGATATTCTCTCCCCGTCATCGGGTATCGTCAATCAATTTTTAAAACAATTCGGATTTGATCCTATATTTTTTCTAGGAAGCATCAAATGGTTTCCATTCATTATGGTTATTTCTGATGTTTGGAAGGAGTTCGGATTCAGCACCATCGTCTATTTAGCAGCATTAGCCGGCATAAATCCTTCGCTTTATGAAGCGGCGTTTATAGATGGTGCGAATCGTTGGAAGCAGACGCTTCATATCACATTGCCGGGAATTAGTCCGATCATTATTTTATTAACCACGTTAAGTTTAGGAAATGTATTGAATGCCGGATTTGATCAAGTGTTCAACTTGTATAGTCCGGCAGTCTATCAGAGCGGGGATATTATTGACACATTCGTGTATCGGATGGGGATGATTGATGCCCATTATGGGACTGCGACAGCAATTGGTTTATTTAAATCTGCGGTCTCTTTTATATTGATCTCGGTTTCCTATTGGTTGGCTTCGCGGTTTGCCAACTACCGGATCTTCTAAGAAAGAAGGTAATTTGTTATGCAAACCGTTTCTTTAGGACGGAAAGCGTTTCTTGCAGTTACATATACTTTTTTATGTTTACTGGCTGTATTGTGTTTGTTCCCACTCATTCATGTACTTGCGATTTCGTTCAGTTCATCCAGTGAAGCTTCAGCTGGTTCTGTTAAGTTTTGGCCTGTAGATTTCACAATTCAATCGTATACATATATTTTGCGTAAACCGGAATTTCTTCGATCTTTTGTAGTGACGATTGAACGAGTGATTATCGGAACATCGGTTAGTATGATACTAACTGTTTTAATGGCTTATCCTTTATCAAAAGAACCCAAAGTATTTAAACTTCGAACTTATTACGTTTGGTATTTTGTTTTCACGATCTTGTTCAGCGGTGGATTGATTCCTTGGTACATGACGATCAAATTTACGGGGCTGCTTAATACAATTTGGGCTTTGGTTCTGCCAGGTGGTGTCGCTGTTTTCCATATCATTCTATTGTTGAATTTTTTTCGCGGATTGCCTAAGGAACTTGAAGAAGCTGTTTTCATAGATGGTTCAGGACATTGGGGTGCTTTATGGAAGATTTATGTTCCGCTTTCTATGCCTGCTCTAGCCACGATCGCTCTATTTACGATTGTGCATCATTGGAATTCATGGTTTGATGGTTTGCTTCTCATGAATTCACCGGAGAAATATCCGTTATCCAGCTATTTGCAAACGATAATTATTGATAATAATCTCGCCAATGTACGGGATGAGGATGTATCGTCTTTGGTGGCGGTATCAGATCGAACGGCCAAAGCAGCTCAAATATTTCTGGGTGCTCTACCGATTCTCTTGATTTACCCTTTCTTGCAAAGATTTTTTGTTAAAGGGATCATTTTAGGGAGTGTAAAAGAGTAGAAAATGTAGTCATATGGAGGAATTACGATGCCAATAACTAACACATCGATCATCAGGGGAGCTGTGGTCGGATACAGTAAAGCGTTTAATATGGGACAACTGCATGGCGAACAGATGAATCAAGCAGGGTTAGAGTTTGCTGCTGTTTGTGAGATTGACGAAGCTTGCCTGAGTCAGGCAAAAATCGATTTTCCGAATATCCAAACATTTCAAACGATAGAGGAACTGCTGGCACAACCGGATATCCAACTTATTACGATCATAACACCGCATCATACACATGCAGAACTTGCAATGAAAGTGCTGGAAAGCGGTAAACACTGCATATTGGAAAAACCGATGTGCATTGATACGGAAGATGCAGAAGCACTTGTGCGAAAAGCGAAAGAACATGGTGTCATGCTATCCGTTTATCATAATCGTCGTTGGGATGGATGGTATCTGACTTTGCAGGATTTGATCCAAAAAGATTTGCTCGGCGAGATATTTTCAGTAGAAATGTTCATCGGTGGTCACGGACACCCTGGATATTGGTGGCGATCCGACAAAGTAGTCTCGGGAGGCGCTTTCTACGATTGGGGCGCCCATTATATCGATTGGCTGCTGGGTATTGTGCCTGGAAAAGTGAAGTCGATTCGCGGTTTTGTACAAAAACGGCTATGGCATGATGTGACCAATGAAGATCATATGGAAAGCATTATTGTGTTTGAAGGCGGGGCGGTCGCCAACGTGCAAGTATCTTCCATCGCCCGCGCTGGCAAAGCGAACCGACGCATATTGGGCACAAAAGGCGCGGTCATAAGCAATCATAACGAGAATTATTTGAAGCTATATACGGATTTAAACGGTGTCAAGATCGAGAGCAAAGTTCCTCTTATGAAGGATACATGGGATAACTATTACCAGAACATTGCGGATCACCTGTTAAACGGCGCGGAGCTGATTGTGAAACCCGAAGAGGCTCGACGTATTATCGCTGTGCTAGACACGACGGCCAAGTCGGCAGCAGTAGATCGGGAACTGCCAGTGCCATATGAATAATAATTCATTTTGAATGATTAGCTAGGGAGATGTGTGAAAATGACTAAAATTTCAGTAGGCCTGCAACTGTATACATTACGTGAAGAAACGAAGGAGGATTTTTTGGGAACGTTGCATGAAGTTGCCGCGATGGGCTATAAAGTGGTGGAATTTGCCGGATATGGCGACGTTCCAGCCAAAGAAATGAAGAAGGTACTGGATGACCTTGATTTAACGGCTTCTTCTAGCCATACCATAGGGCTGAAATTTGATATGGAGATGAAGGAGATATTTGCGCTGCTTGATAAGCAAATGGAATATAATCTGACGATCGGAAGCCGTTACTTGATTTCCTCGTGGTCAAAGCTAGCAATGATGAATTCAAAGGAAGAGATCGTCGCTTTTGCGGCGAAGCTGCGGGCCATTGGCGAACGCTGCAAGCAAAATGGGCTGCAGTATTGTTACCACAACCACGATTTTGAATTTGTCAAAGTAGATGACCAGTATAAGCTGGATGTCTTATATAACGCTGTCGAAGCTGACCTGTTGCAAGCTGAGTTGGATTTATACTGGGTGCAAAAAGGCGGTCTCGATCCGAAAACGTACCTACAGTCCTACAAAGGCCGCTGTCCGCTTGTTCACGTGAAGGATATGGCCAATGATGCAGAGCAATCGTTTGCCGAAGTTGGCCGTGGAATGATCGATTATCCGTCGATTTTCGCGGTTGCTGCGGAGGTGGGAGTGAAGTATTACATCGTCGAACAGGATATTTGCAAGAGACCAGCGCTTCAAAGTGTCAAAATGAGCTTCGACTATTTGAAATCGCTAGGCATTGCTTAGAACTTGCGGATTAAAGGAATGAAGTCTCATAAATTAACGCCAAGGAAGTGAATAAGATGGTTCGATCCATGTATGAATACGATGTAATTGTCGCAGGCGGCGGACCGAGCGGAATTGCAGCGGCGGTGGCTGCCGCACGAGAAGGAGCGAAAACGCTCCTGATTGAGCGGTACGGATTCCTCGGCGGAGCTGGTACGGCTATGATGGTCAACCCGTGGATGTCTT
This sequence comes from Paenibacillus ferrarius, assembly GCF_002027705.1. Classification (GTDB taxonomy): domain Bacteria; phylum Bacillota; class Bacilli; order Paenibacillales; family NBRC-103111; genus Paenibacillus_E; species Paenibacillus_E ferrarius. The sequence continues at coordinate 32,781 of NZ_MBTG01000014.1, forward strand.
ATTGGGCCGGAGACAACAAACAAGTGCAAATCATTTTCGGTGTTTTGCAAGAACTGATTGATGGCATGACAAGAATGGGAAAGTACGGACATCCGATGCAGAAGACTGCGTTTGATCCGGAAGCGCTGAAGGTGGTAGCGGAACGACTTTGTCTAGATGCCGGGGTAACGCTGTTGTATCATACATTTCTTGGTGACGCTCGAATGGATGGGAGCGGGTCAGTCATCCAGAGCATCACAGTTGCAAACAAGGCGGGCCTCGTTGACCTCAAGGCGCGTATTTATGTAGACGCGACGGGAGATGCTGATCTGGCGGCGTTCGCCGGTGCACAAGTAGAAAAAGGCCGAGAAGTCGACAGCTTGAGCCAGCCTATGACACTTAGCTTCCGCATGGCCAACATCGATGTTAGCCGTATGCCGGAGAGAAGCGAAATCACGCGGCGATACCGCGAAGCCAAAGCTCGCGGTGAAATCGATTGTCCCCGTGAAGATGTGTTGTGGTTTTACGCCAATCAGACCGGTGTTATCCATTTCAACTCAACCCGTGTCATTCTGAAGGATGCCACGAATCCTTGGGAGCTTACAGAGGCTGAAACCGAGGGCCGCCGGCAGGTTCAGGAATTTGTCCGGTTCTTGACCACAACGATCGAAGGATTTGAACATGCGTATCTCCAAACAACAGCTCCTCAAATTGGCGTAAGGGAATCACGCAGAGTTGTTGGCGAATATATGTTGACGGCCGAAGAACTTCTTCAGGGCTGCAAATTTGACGATGTTATCGCACGTGGTGCTTATCCTGTCGATATTCACAATCCGAATGGGGAAGGTACTGTCATCAAGGAGCTGAATCCCGGTGAGTGGTATGAAATTCCGTTCCGCTGTCTCCTGCCCAAGAAAATAGAAAATTTGTTGATTGGGGGAAGGCCGATCTCTGCCACACACGAGGCACATTCGGCTATCCGCGTCCAACCGATCGCAATAGCCATCGGACAAGCGGCCGGAGCCGCAGCTGCATTGTGCGTACGCGATAATAGGAGACCGCGGGAACTGGATGCAGGGAAAGTACAGGAAGTATTGACACGACAAGGAGCGAAACTCGGAGTTGAAGTGAGCTGAAAATGAGCTGACAAACGCTACGTATCCATTCATATGAAAGAAACAACAGGGTGTAATCCGAACCTGTTGTTTCTTTTCGTGCCACGATAGATTTGACGGGGACGAAGGGAGGGCAACCATGAAAATCGAGTGGCGCATTCGACAATTTTCCATATTCCCGAAAATTATTATTGCATTTCTATTGATTATTTTACCTATTTACGTACTTAGCTTGGTAATGAACATTTCTGGTGAGGCAAGTGTAAGAGAAGAGATCTCTATGTCGATGAAGTCACGAGTTCATTTCTATCTTAATTCTTTTGAGTCGGAAATGAACCGTCTAATAAAATTAAATAGAGAGTATTCTTTTGATGAGGATTTAAGAAACTTGAGTACTATAGCACCAGGGATGAATGAATTTGATCGTGTGAAAGCGATCCTTAGTTTGCAAAATAAATTATTGCTCATGAAAAACTCCAGCCTTTATGTGGCAGACGTAAAAGTTTATATTCCGTTGCTAGAGAGGACAATACACGCGAATTATTATGGTGATGAATTGCCTTTAGAAGAACTACAAGTACTCGAGAATTTTCCCGACAATCACACGTACCCGTTCATATATTGGCAAAACCGCTTGCTGATAAGTGAGCTGTACCCCAAGCCTATTACTCCAAATAAAATGCCGTTTTTTGCTAGCGAGGTGGAATTATCAGAAAATGAAATTAAGCAATCACTTCTGCAAGCCTCCCATACAAGTCAAGGTGGAGCTGTTTTAATGGATCCAAGTCAAAGCTGGTTCATTGCAAATGATCAAGATTTGAGAATGGTTCCCAAATTGAAAGAATTCCTGATGCGAAAGCCGTTTCAAGAGGAACGTATTGGACAAGGCTATCTTGAAATGGAGCGGAAAAACTATTTAATAACCTATGAACGTTCACAATCGCTGAATACGATTTTTATGGTATATGTACCGGAATCTCAGATTCTTGGACCATTGAATACCTATCGCCATTGGTTTTTGACTTTATCCATTTCGTCTGTTTTATTTATAATTTTATTCTCAGCTTGGATTTATCGGCAAATCCACCAACCTTTGCGCAACATGGTGATTGCATTCCGAAAGGTAGAAGCTGGAAACCTTGGAATCACGATAAAACATAAACATAACGATGAATTCGATTATTTATATAAACAGTTTAATGAAATGGTGAACAGGCTTCAAATGATGATCCATGAGGTATATGAAGAGAAAATCAGGTCGCAACGTGCAGAGTTAAAGCAGCTGCAGTCGCAAATCAATCCGCATTTCCTATACAATAGTTATTTTGTCCTCTATCGGATGGCAAAGAGCCATGATATTGACAATGTGATTCGGTTTACGAAACATTTGGGCGACTATTTTCAATTCATTACGCGTAACGCTCCCGATGAAGTATCTTTGGAGCTGGAAATAAAGCTTGCCAACGCATATGTTGAAATTCAAATGATTCGTTTTTCCAACCGTATGGAAACCAAATGGCACGATCTATCTAACGATTGTAAGGACTTAAAGCTTCCGCGCTTGATCCTGCAACCGATTATTGAAAATGCGTATAACCATGGTCTGGAACACAAATTGAAAGGCGGTAAAGTGGAAATTAAGCTAATGCAGCATGCCGGCAATCTTTGTATCAGCATTGAAGATAATGGGGAAGGACTCAGTGACGAAGCATTGGAAAAAATACACGTGAGTTTACTGTCTTCCTATAACATTGGAGAAACGACCGGCTTGCAAAACGTTCATGCACGACTTCAATTGAGGTTCGGATCTGACTCCGGTCTGTCTGTTTCAAGAGGACAAATGGGCGGATTACGGGTTGAAATGAAATTTCCAATCAAAAAGGGTGAACATGATGTACCGATTATTGATAGTTGACGATGAACCTGTTATTGTGAACGGCCTAGTGGAGCTTTTTAGTGAACCAAATCATTTGGATTTAGAGATTTATTGGGCATATTCGTCACTCGAGGCCGTAGAGCGATTAACCAAAACAAAGATGGATATCGTATTATCGGATATCCGTATGCCACTTAAAAGCGGACTTGAATTACAAAAGGAAATTATGTTGCAGTGGCCTCGTTGCAAGGTCATTTTTCTTACCGGTTATAATGATTTTGCACATGTTCAAGAAGCGATGCGTAATGGCAGCGTTGATTATGTGCTCAAGACCGAAGGGGATGAAAAACTGCTGGAAACTGTTGAAAGGGCAATCGCAAGCTTGAAGAAAGAGGTCGAAATCGATCATTTGATACAGGAAGCCAAAAGACATATTCTTAGGGCACTGCCTTCTTTGCAGCAGGAATTTCTTTGGGATTTGCTGCAAGGGGATCCTTATTCGTTACAGACCATGCTTAAGCAATTTAGTGATTTGCAGATTAGACTCGATGCCGATGCTTCCGTTTTATTAGTGCTCGGACGAGTCGATAACTGGAAGCAGGACATCAGTCCTTCCGATCGGTTGCGATTGTTATATGCGATTCAAAACATTGCTGAAGAGTACATGTCCGTATCATCGTCCGTGTTTTCTATTGTATACGATCGAAGTAAATTGGTTTGGTTGATCCAACCACAAGTTCAAGGCAATTCAAGTGAGAACTATATCGAAGAAGCGTGGAAACGTACCATTCTGTTTATTCATGGCATGTTGGAACTGCTTCAATCTACTTGCAAAGATTTGCTTAATTTGCCTATCTCTTTTGTTGCGGCCAGTGAACCTGTTGCTTGGAGAGGCACTGCTGAGAAATTTGAAGCTTTAAAATCCGTATTTAGCCAAGGCTTTGGGATGAGTACAGAACTGTTGTTGATTGAAAATGACTTATATCATCACGATCCACTAAATACGATCGTATCCAACGGGCAAGTACGTCTTCATCTAAAAAAACTTGAGTTCTTGAAGAGTTATTTGGAAAACGGTCGTAAGATTGAATTCTTTGAGCTATATTTGGACTTCATGAACATAATAACTGTTTACCCTTCACATGCAGACAGCTTGAAAATGGAAATCTATTACTCGCTGTTTTCCATGTTTCTCTCTCAATTAAATCGTCATGGCCTGCAAAATGAAATGCACAATAAAGTAGACATCAATAAACCTGATCAGTTAGAACATAATTCGTGGGATGAGGTCATTGCTTATTTTTCGAATTTAGCAGAATTTCTTTTTGAACATCAAGTAAATGAACTGAGGGTTAAAGGAAATGAATATATCACGAAAGTGGAAGGGTACATCAAACAGAATGTGTCTGGGGACCTATCGTTGGCATGTATCGGAGAGGCGGTTGGTTTGAATCCATCTTACCTTTCTCGGCTTTATAAACAGGTTACGGGCCAAGGGCTATCTAGTTTAATTACTGAAGTTCGAATGATGAAAGCCAAAGCCATGTTACAAGACAAAAAATATAAAATTCATGAAATTTCGAAGCATGTAGGCTTTGTTTCCGATCATCATTTTTATCGATTTTTCAAAAAAGCAATGAATATGACCCCTCAGGAATACCGCGAATCTGTAAATTGATTTATTGAGTTGGTTGTTCATAATAAGCCAGCGCGCCGATTGAGCATCGGCACACTGGCTGCATAGCTTTATACATCTCTTAGAAGTTTGGAGCCAATCTAATCAGTTTATCCGGAGTGCCGTCACCGTTTTTATCGCCATTGTTGCTGGTAACGAAATAAAGCGAACCGTCCGGCGCTTCGACAATATCACGGATGCGGCCGTATTTGTTTACATACAAATAATTGAGATTATTGTTATCGATTGTTGGCTTGCCGTTCTGCTGTCCGATCACCATACGAATGATCTGTTTGCCTTTTAAATTGGCGACAAGCAGATTCCCGGCCCAAGGTCCTTTGGTTACAAAAGTGATGCCAGAGGGTGCCCAGGTTGTGCCATTAGCATAAATAAGCGGAGGCGTAATGCCTGGGTGATTCTGATCATCGCCCTCATATTTGGGCCAACCGTAATTGTTGCCAGGTTCAATGAAGTTAATCTCGTCATGGGAGGCCTCGCCATGCTCCGACTCAAATAGGCGGTTCGTTCCGGGCTGCCAGGCGAATCCTTGAGGATTCCGGTGTCCTCTGCTATAGATCGGAGATGAGGCACCAAACGGATTGTCGCTTGGAATCGTACCATCCAAATTTAGGCGGAACGTTTTTCCTCCAAGGAAAGTCAGTGTATCGTCTTTGTTCCCGTAGTTGCCGTCACTGAAATACAGTTTCTTGTCTGGACCAATTTTCAAACGGCCGCCGTTGTGGTAGACCGCACCTGGAAGATCAGTAATAAGAACCTTGTCAAGGGTAGCTGTGTTGTTATTTTCTATAAGGCGAACGACCCGATTTGCTACTTTATTGTCGGAGGTTTTGTAGGAATGGTAGATATACATGTAATGATTAGTAGCAAAATCGGGATCGAGCGCTAGCCCCAATAATCCGCCTTCACTCTTAGGCATGTAGTAAAAAGGCGAGCCTAGAGTAATAACCGGCGTTGATTTCAATTGCCCGTTCACAACGACACGAATTCTGCCGCTGTTGCGTTCCGTGAAGAAAATTCGTCCATCTGGTGCAAAAGCGATAGCCCATGGCGTTTCCAGATTGCTTGCGACAACTTCTGGCGTATAAGGATCGGAAGAGGCAGGGTTAGTTTTGACAGACAACGCTTTGCTTGCCGCGGAAATATTTCCTGCTAAATCCCTTGCTTTTACAGTGAAAGTATATGTGGTATTAGCCGTAAGACCTGTCACATTGAAGGATGTAGCAGGCGTGCTGCCGGCTAATACGCCATTGGTATAGATGTCGTACTCATAAACGCTTACATTGTCTGTTGATGCCGTCCAGGTCAAATTAACTGACGATGAGGTTTTGCTTGAGCTTGCAAGATCTGTCGGGGCAGTTGGGCTCTCTGTATCGGATTGATTGGTCGTTTTCACCGTTAGAGGCTTGCTGGCATTGGAAATATTCCCCGCCGCATCTTTGGCTTTCACAGTAATCGAATAGGTGGTATCTGGCGTCAAGCCGGTAAAGGTATAGGAGGTGTTCGTTACATTCGCTTGCGTCAATACATTGTCTTTGTACAAGTCATAGCCCTTCACGCCAACATCGTCCAGCGATGCGGTCCAGGATATGTTAGCCGTTGTATTTGTTACACTGTTTGCCTGCAAGTTTGTTGGTTCGGTTGGGGGGAATACATCACCAGTAGCATTTACTTTCACTTTGTCAAAAGTGGCTGTGCTTAACTTAGAGGCATCATGGCTGGTGACCGCCAATCCTACATACAACGAGGCACTCATGTTTAAAGTCAAATTGCCCAAATCGCCCCAGTTCAACCCGTTGTTGGATACATATCCTTTGATGACGCTACCTTTGCGTTCCAACTTTACCCAGGCTGGGCTCGTCGAAGCAATCTTCACGCTTTGGGAAGTTCCGCCTGTTTCCGTCCGGTACTGAAAGGTGAATCCGTTGGTAGGAGTCAATAGTAAATCGACATGTTTGGAATCAGCTTTGAGCGTTTCCCTTATCATGATGCCTGCCTTGGCGAAATCGTTCGAGTTTGTTTGAGAAGAGACAAGTGCAATAATGGCGCCGTCTCCCGTCCAAGGCTGATACACATAATTGAACTGATCTGATTTCCCCCAAATGTCTGTGCCTGCGCCGCTTACGGAAAATTGGTCCGTGCCCGGATCGTAAGAAGCCGTGCCTGTCATTGCTGGCGAACCAATATTTTGCTGCTTCCACGGATTCGGTACAGCTCCTGCCGCAGTTACTGCCTCAACCCCTGCCTGGGCGAAGCCTGATATAGGCAATAGAGTGAGTAGCAAACAAATGCTGAGACTTAAAGCCATAATTTTGCTTCGTGTAATCATAAATACACTTCCTTTTTAGTTTTTGGAATGACAGTAGGGGATGGTTTTGACAAAAAACGAAATCCTCCTTCCTTAAAATTAAACCGCTTATACTTTCAATTTCCACTTTACCACATTTGGTAAAAAAAGGGGCGTAATTCCGAAAATAAAATTAAAAATTTTATGCACATAAATCAGCTTAGGCAATTTCACCGCATCCGACTGGCATACGATCGCCAAAAAATAACGCCATATAACGTCACTTCCTGTAAAAAGGAGGCGACGTTATATGGCGTCATCTTTAGGTCTTAATCAGCTCTTTGGCATGCTGCTTACCAGCTGCAAGAAAACTGTCGCTGAGTTTACTATCATTCACTGACCGGGCCAGCACTAAAGTTCCGACCATCGTACTCAGCAGTGCGCTGCCTATGGCTGTGTCTACTTTCGCCACCTTGGAAATAAAGTCAATCATTCGCTCCAACTCATGAGTGAACACCTGCCGAACTTCATCGGAGGAGCGGGCAATTTCACTGGAAAGGGCAGGGAGGATGCAGCCCATCTCTGTTTTATCGCGATGATAAGAGCTTAAGTAATAATCAATGACGGCATTGATTTTGGGAGCGGCATTCTCCTGATCAGCGACCTCCTGTAAAAATGAAATTGTATCGTTAATCGCATAGCGACAGGCTTCGGCGACCAACTGCTCTTTGTTGTCAAAGTGCGCGTAGAACCCTCCATGAGTCAGCCCAGCTCCTTTCATAATGAAAGGGACGCTTATGTCGCGAATCCCATTCGTACGAAAAGCTTGAGCGGCACTTTCAATGATCTTGCCTCTAACTTTTAACTTATGGCCTTCAGGATAAGGCATCGCAATCACTCCGTTACTTATAAATCCATCTTAAAATATTATAGTCATCATAATAAAAGGTGTCAATTGTTCTTGAAGCTATTGACGGGTTTAAAATATGATGATTATAATATATTACGAACATCATATTTTGAAAAAGCATTCAGGGAGAGGGAGAGATTGAACAATGAAACTTAAAGCAGGTTTATTTATTGGAATTGCCGTCGTAGTTATTGCAGGAGGTGTCCTTCTTGCTGCTAAAGGCAAAGATGCCGTTAGTCAGGCGGAGAGCAGAAAACAAGGCGTGCTTGAGGCGGAGCAAAAAATGGTCGTGTACGATAAAAGTAAAGGGACAATTGTTAAAATCAACGCAGCCGCAGGCGATTCCGTCAAACAGGGAGACATTCTATTCCATGTGAAATCAGCCGATGGCGCAGAGTCGGACATACTTTCGCCGGAAAATGGGGTGATTAGCAGAATCATGGCAAAGCCAGATGATCAGCTTGCGCCAGGTATGCCGGTTGCCGTTGTCCAAAAGACCGGCTATTATGCGGAACTGTATGTGCAGGAAGAGGAAATTCACAAGCTTGATGTCAATAAAAGTGTTCACGTTCGTTTCCCATATCTGAAGCGATCTGCTCAAGTGGATGGCGTTGTCGCTTCGATCTCAGCCGCTCCTCAATTTGCCAATTTGCGCATGACGAGAGAGAGGGGGCAAGCTGATTTAAGCATGTTTCTTGTCAGAATTGCCGTCAATTCAAACACTGATCTTCTTCCAGGTATGACAGCGGAGGTGGACCTTGATGAAATCGCTGATTGAGGAGTGGAAGTACGTAGTAAGCAGCAAATTTCTTCTTACAATCTTTATCGGTCCGCTGATTGCCGCTTTGTTTTTTGGGTTGATGTTTTCGAAAAACCAAATCAGCAAATCGCCGGTTGTTGTGATTGATGAGGACCACAGTGCTTATTCGCGGCAGCTGATTTCGAAAATGAACGCGTCCCAATATATGAAAGTTACGAATGTATTCGCGGGCCGCATGGACCCCGATACCTTGTTGGCCAACGAGCAGGCTGTAGCGGTCATTGTGCTTCCTGAACAACTGGAGTTGCGTAAGCTGCAAGGCAAGTCTTCGAATATTGGGATTCTAATGGATAACACGATGCCCTCAGGGCTAATGGGTATCCGCACCGCCATTCAAGAGATCATCACAACAGAAAATACGACTCTTTCCATGACACGACTGGGGCAAAATGGGATGGATGCGGAAACTGCCAAAGGGCTTATATCTCCGTTATCACTTCAGCAGCGAATGCTGTTTAATCCGACGACAAGTTATGTAAGTTTTATGGTTCTTGGATTTGTGAATATAATCGTGCTAATGATGACAACCAGCGCAGCAGGATCGATTGCGCCGCGTCTTCGCAAAGAAGGGAAGCTGCTTGCAAACGGCGTATCGCCTTTCCATCTATGGGTTCGCAGCGTTCCTTACGCTGTTCTGAGTACATTCTCTTTAATCCTAAGCTATGGGCTATTAAAGCAAGTAGGCAATATGCGGTTTGAGGCAGAGCCTTATGTATTTATAATCCCATTGCTGGTTTATTCTTTTGCCTTGTCTCTTATGGGGCTATTGATTGGTTATACGGCCAAAGATGCGGCCAAGGTGGGTTTGCGAACAAGTCTTGTGTTGTACCCATCGTTTTTGGCTACAGGGATTCAGTTGACACCGCTTGCGTTTCCCATGTTTTTTCAGGTCATCGCATGGGCGCTGCCAATGAATTGGCTTAACCGCTTAATACGCGGAATGGCATTTCGGCATGGATCGCTGACAGCCTACAGTCTGGAGATAGGTGCATTATTAATCATTATTGGCGTTGCGTCCTTGTTAATCGGATTGTTGATGCTTCGTGAAGTGCGTAAAGCGAATTCTCCCCTTGAGCAGCGTGCAGATTCAGGAGTTTTATCCGTTAGCAGCTAAAACGGAAGTGCCAATGACTTGCTGATAAGAGACAAGAAAACGACTGATATAACCCTCAGCCTACTGCTGTGGGTCTTTTTTTATCGTGAAGAGGTTGACAATAACTAAACTAACGTAATAATATAATTTTACGTAAAAATAATTTTTTATGGAGGTTTAACCGTATGGAAGTATCTAAAGGAGTAGAAATGCTTCATCTTGATTTTCAAGGGCATATCATTCACCCAACTCTTTTGTGGGATCAAGAAATGGCCGTTTTAATAGACACCGGATTTCCAGGACAAATTGAAGATTTACGCGCAGCCATGGAAAAGGCAGGCGTGCCATTCGACAAACTAAAAGTTGTGATTTTGACACATCAGGACGTGGACCATATAGGCAGTCTTCCTGAAATATTGAAGGAGCGTGGCATTGATATTAAAGTATATGCACACGAATTGGATAAGCCGTATATTCAGGGAGAGATGCCTCTCATCAAAGACGGGCACCTTGAGAATCCCCCAAAGGGCAAAGTGGATGAAACCTTGATCGACGGTCAGGAACTGCCGTTTTGCGGCACAATTCGCGTCATCCATACTCCTGGGCATACTCCCGGTCATATTAGTCTTTACCTAGAGCATAGCAAGACTCTCATTGCCGGGGATTCGATGTACAGTGTAGACGGGATTCTCGGAGGAGTTCATGTTCCGACCACACTGGATCTGAATGCAGCTCGTCTTTCTTTGGAAAAATATATAGACCTTGATATTGCATCCGTGGTTTGTTATCACGGGGGATTGTGTCATGTTAATATAAAAGATCAGATATTAGCACTTAGCCAAGGAATATGATTTATTTGCACGGTCTAAGCGAGCATCAGAAGTAATCAGCAAAATATGGTATCCTGCGCTCTATCAGCTTCTCCAACAGCTCGATAGTCGCCCGTTGTGCTTGAAAGCGGCCTACCTGGGCCAAATATGCCGGACGTTTATAACCCATCAGCATCGTCGTCAGCGTCTGTATATCGAAGGCCGCCTCCGGATTGCCGCCACCCTCCACTAATTGTCCGCGACCTTGTTCATCCACTTTCAGCGTGAATTTACCCTGATTCCACTCCAACATCGGATCGTGCAGGGTAAAAGTCAGCTGGCATTCCGTGGTCTGGGGCAGAAACGGATACTGCTTCACGAAGCGGTGAATATCGACAATCCGCGCCATATAGTAGGGCGAGATCGTCTCCTTAATATCGCTGTCTTCCAATAGGAAAGCGAGTGGCTCTGTGGTGTATATATGGCCTTTGACCCGCGTTATCATCGAGAAATGGGCGCTGATGAAATTCCACAGCGCCGCTCGCGCCTCTCCATGCATATACACCATGACCTTCAAATGAAAGACTTCTTCGGCAATCCAATAGAGCAGGTAGCCTTGCGGCTGCTGATCTTCGTCATAATAGACCGCTACGGTCAGATCATCCAGATCCCAACGCAAATGTTCTTCCCATGCCAACTCGCTCCGCAGCATCGCACCATGATGATTCAGCGCGAAACGGCGGTACACTTCGCGAATATCCGGATGATCGATCGAGAGCCGTTCCACATTGCCAGCCACAGTCTTCAGCTTCGGCAGCTGCGTATCCTTTACCTCGAATGAGATCTTATCGGAAATGATCTCCCAGCCTTTGCGGCGGTAGAACGGAATCGAATAGGGATACAGATAAGATATCGATTGCTGCCGTTCACGCATATTGGCAAGTGCTGTGCGCATCAATTGGCTCATCAATCCAAGATTCGCATATTCCGGGTAAGTTCCAACACCGGTTAAACCGCCCATATCATAGATCTCCCCAAAAATATTTACCTGGAACGGATACACCGCCAACTGGGAAATCAGCTTATCGCCATCGAACCAACCTAGTACGTCGGCCTGCTTCAGTACAGGAAGCTTCGCCTGAGCAATCTCGCGGTTTTCCCAGCCGAACGTATGCAGATCATGATTCGTCACCTGAAATACATAGCGAAGCAGATCGTTGAATTGCTCTCCATGTTTTGGCTCAACCTTCTTCATCTTCAGTCTGTCTTGAAGTTTCTGCCGACTCATAGCTTTCTCCTTCACATCTTGTCATTACCGTTATTATGTAGTAAATCAAAGCCATTTTATGAATGGAAAATTGGGAATGGAGAAAGCTCCATAATTTACCTTGAAAAAGTAATTATCATAAAAAAGTTTCTTGTTGCGCATATTAATTATGTGCTTTTCTCCAGTACAAATAACTATTTAAAAGGAGTCATAAATGGCAACTCAACAATCCAATCAAGCAAACAATCAAGCTACTAACGCAGTATCACAGTCTCAATTAGCTAGTAATCAAGCAGCCACATCAGCTAATAATGAAGCAGCTACCTCAGCTAATAATGAAGCAGCACAAGCCCAAACTACTAGTTCTAGTTCTTTGAATATTTCTGAGCAAGAGCAAGAACAAGAAGAAGAATAGGATTATGAAAGCAAAAAAGCCACCAGCGTTTAATTGGTGGCTATCGGATGAATAGCACATTGTCCGTATCAAGTCCGCGTAAATCGCGGGCTTTTTTAGTTTTAGGTTGCTTGGAACGATAGCACCTCAATAAACGAGGCTGCCGAAACACACGGCAGCCTCATGAAGTTAACGAGAGATAAGTTAAGATTTCTTTATGGTGTAAAATCCGAATTGTTCAATTTCATCAATAGCCTTACGTCCAAATGATTCAATTAGCTCATCGGCTCTGATTTTGCTTCCACCTAGTGTTAACCCGTCCCAGCGTACAATTCTACCGTCCTTAACCAAATAATAATCATCCATATTATAACCTCCTAAATTAAAGTTTTTGGAAATCTCTGTGCGCTAGCATACGCAGAGTATTAATCTGCCTACCCGTATTTTAGCACAATCTTCAAAGGAAACATAAGGAGTCTTCACGCTTGCAGCAACACTTTTATTAAAGCAGCATCTACATATAAACATGAAACATCCTGGTTTCCTTCCAAAAGAAGGAATTTTTATCTCTTTTGTTGAAAATTGATTGAGATAATTAAGAAAAACGAGAGGTGTTCCTTTTGCAGTCGCAACCGGCAAGTCATACTGATAAGCGTCTACAAACAACCCAAGGTCCTGTAGTTCAAGCGAAGGAGGCTAGCAAGTCTAAGATAGGTTCCGGTAATCCTATGTCGCCTTTATCGCCGTCTCATATCCTGCAGCTCCAAAGAACGATCGGCAACCGCGCCGTCGCCCAGCTAATGAAGTCAGACAAACCTGCGCCTTCCCCGTCACAAACAGCTATCCAGCGTTATGTCACTGTCGACGAAGCGGGAGAAGATCACGTAAGTATGCAGGATGCGATGAGCAACGTTACCAATCTGAATGGGAAGGAAAAGTCGAAACTGGCCTTATGGGTCAAAGATACGGAGGATAAAGGCAGATATGCTACTTGGGGTGAACTGGAAACGGCAATTAAAGTGAAAGAAGCCCAAATAGATCCGAAGACGCTGCCAGACCCCAAATTTACAGAGATGAAAAAGGTGCTTTTCATGCATGCAAGCAGGCATGCTGAAAACCTTGAGAATACCGAAACCATGTACAGAGCTATGTGCAAAGCCGAGCTAGAGCAATTCGTTGAAAATGGTGGACTTACTTCAAGACTGAACAATAAGGGAAATGAAACCGGGCAACAATTCGTTTCCGATAATTTGGAGTATTCGAAGAAATTAGCATTCGCTGATTGGAAAGAGGGATTCGCCAAGAAGGACGCCCAAATGATGGACAGTTATAAGTATATGGTAGAGCTGCATTATGTTCGAGGAACCATGGGAGAGCTGATCGGTTCCGATGATGTGCGTGTCGGCAGCGGCGACAACAAATCGCAGGAATTATATCCCGATGTGAAACATCAAGCTAAGGATGAACACGGGGTAGCAATCGTGAAGTCGGAACCACTTAAGGGTGGGGGGCGAGCAACCAACATCGGATTCCAACCACGCACGAGAGATAAAGATACAAGGAGCGCTACGAACAGTAAACTGGTTTATGCGGTTCTTGTTGGGCAAATTGACGGCGCTCAATAAGAAGATCGAATTGCTTGAAGGAAATGGAAGGGGCTATCATTGATATAAATTCGCTTGATAACTTCACTGACAGCTGCTGTCAGTGAAGTTGCTTATAATAAAAATATAGAACACCTTTCTTAAAGGAGGAATACCAATGTCTGCATTCAAAATGGAGCATAAAAACCCGGAGGGTTTATTCTCATCCCCAGCATTTAGTCAAGCGATTACCGTAAGTGGAAAGGCAAAAACAATCTATATAGGCGGACAAAATGCCATTAATTCAACAGGAGAGCTAGTTGGAGTTGGTGATTTGGAATTGCAAACAAAGCAGGCGCTTAATAATATCGCAACTATTCTAGCTTCTGAAAATGCAAGCTTCGCCAATCTGGTTAAACTCAATATCTATTTAGTTAGTGGAAGCGACCCGCGAATTGGTTACAAAGCATTCCAAGAGGTGGCTGGTTTATTAGTTAATCCACCTTTGGTCACCGTTCTATTTGTTTCGGAATTTGCGCGTCCATTTTGCCTTCTTGAAATAGATGGAATTGCTGTCATTGAAGATAAAGACTAAAGCAATAAAACTTGGATAACACTGCAAAATGTGATCTTTAACTCCAGTATTTCTCTATGATCGCATCACGTCCAGAATATATTCGTGATTCTTTATAATACTTTGGATTCTTCCGATGGTAGTTCTGGTGGTATTCTTCAGCTGGATAAAATACAGAAGATCTTCTATCCCGGTGACAATAGGCTTATCGAACCTGCCGCTTTTTCCTAGTTCTTCTTTAGATTTTACGGCTAGCATACGTTGTTCTTCATTATGAAATAAGATAGCAGCTCGATATTGGCTTTTACGATCGTTACCTTGTCCAGAAGCATCAGTGGGATCAATTTGCTGCCAATACAGCTCTAGTAATCTTCCCTTATGAAAAACTGCTTGAGCTGTATTGGCCGCAGATAGATCCTACTGATGATGAAGGACAGTACATTGACCGTGGTAGCCAGTATCGTACTGCCATTTTTTATCACAATGAAGAGCAGCATAAGCTTGCCCTCAAGTCGAAAGAAGAGCTTGGGAATAGCGGACGTTTTGATAAGTCGATTGTAACGGAGATTAAACCGGCAATGGTATTTTTTCCTGCTGAGGAATACCACCAGAATTACCACATCAAGAACCCCAAGGCGTATAAGGAAGAACGGAGTACCTCTGGACGTGATGTTTTTGCTGCTCAATATTGGAAGAAATAAAAGAAATGCCATCTGTCCTATAATGGGATGGATGGCATTAGCAAATTTCGATGAACTGAATCAAATGACCAACGAAAGATGTTTAGATATCGAGTTTTCGGTTACCGAGCCATTTCACCATTTCAGGATCGCGATGTGAAAAGAACAGGCTCTCTTTCGTATCTAATGTAGTAATCGACGCCATATCCTCTTGACTTAATTCAAAATCAAAGATATTGAAGTTTTCGATAATTCTTTCTTTACGAACAGACTTTGGAATCACAACGACTTCTCTTTGTGTCAACCAACGCAAAACCACTTGAGCAACGGATTTATTAACCTTTTCAGCTATGGATACCAATACCTCATTCTGGAACAAGTTATTTCTTCCTTCCGCAAAAGGCGCCCAGGACTCAATCTGAACATTGTTTTCTTTCATGAATTTTGCACTTTCGATCTGCTGATTGAAAGGGTGCGTTTCAACTTGGTTTACGGCAGGAACTACTTCATTATGAATCATCAAATCGATTAGACGATCCATATGGAAGTTACTAACGCCAATTGCTCGGACCTTTCCTTCACGATACAATTCCTCCATAGCGCGCCAAGAGCCGAACACATCGCCATATGGCTGATGAATTAAATACAAATCCAAATAGTCGAGTTGCAATCTTTGCAGTGATTTATGAAATGCTTTTTTGGTACGCTCATAACCAGTATCCTGAACCCAAAGTTTCGTAGTGATAAATAATTCCTCTCTTGCCACACCACTCCGTTTGATTGCTCTGCCAACTGCTTCTTCATTGAGATAAGAGGCAGCTGTATCAATTAGCCGATAACCTGCGATAATAGCCTCATAAACGCTTTGTTCACACTCATTTTGCTCTGCAATCTGGTAAACGCCAAAACCGAGAACAGGCATCTCAACACCATTGTTCAACATTACTTTTTGCATATAAAATCCTCCAGTTTTTTTAATTATCTGTAAATCGGTATGATTTTATCCATTGTGTCATGTGTGTCCTTCGAATCACGATTGCCAGACAGACCCAATCAACATGACGAACCCATGCAAACTGGGTAATGAAACAGCCGCCCGAATTTCCGTCTACTGTTACTTATATTAAATCGCACCTACTACAGGGTGGGGAACGTACAGCTCTTCCAATGACGCAATTTCTTCAGGTGTTAGCGTAATCGATAGAGCACCTACGGCTTCTTCAAGCTGAGACACTTTCGTAGCACCGATAATGGGAGCTGAGACAGGCTCTTTCTGAAGCAACCAAGCAAGTGTGATATGAATACGGGGAACGCCATGTTTTTCTGCGATTGCTGCAACACGCTCCACGACCAATCGATCCATATGTGCTGTCGCATCGTATTTCATTTTTTGCATATGATCGGTTTGGGATCGCAGTGTTGTTTCCGACCAATCACGAGCCAGTCTTCCAGATGCAAGTGGGCTATAGGGAATCACACCGATTTTTTCTGCCTTGCAGAGCGGCAGCATTTCTCTTTCCTCTTCACGGTAGATGAGGTTCAAATGATTTTGCATCGACACAAACCTAGTCCAACCATTATTCTCGGCTACATGTAACGCCTTAAGAAACTGCCATGCGTACATGGCAGAAGCACCAATATATCTTGCCTTACCAGCCTTCACAACATCATGCAATGCTTCCATTGTTTCTTCAATGGGCGTATTGTAATCCCAGCGGTGGATTTGATAAAGGTCAACATAATCAGTTCCCAGTCTTTTAAGACTCTTATCAATCTCACTCATGATTGCTTTGCGGGAGAGTCCTGCACCATTTGGACCTTGATGCATACGTCCATACACTTTGGTCGCGAGGACAATTTCATCCCGATTGGCATAATCCTTTAGAGCCCGTCCAATTATTTCCTCACTGGTTCCGTCTGCATACACATTCGCCGTATCGAAAAAATTGATTCCTAAATCAAGGGCTTTTTTGATAATAGGACGACTGCGCTCCTCATCAAGTATCCACGGATGATGCCACCGCTCTGCTGCGCCAAAGCTCATACAGCCAAGACTAAGACGGGATACATCCAAGCCGGTATTTCCAAGTTTCACATATTCCATTTGTTGATACGCTCCTTTATTTCCTTGTTTTAATGGGGGATAATCTTATTATGCAACAGATAAAAAAGCGACCGTTATCTCATTCGTGCCAAATGATTGCCTAATCCTCTCACTACATTTATGTAACTGACGCAAATGGCATATAATCGAAGATAAGGAATAATGGAACAAGGAGGACTTATGTCTGAAATAATAACGAAACAGCAGAATGAACTTGCCAACCTAATTGAACGGTATTCAGTCCAGGAAGGTGTCAACGCAACAGCCATTCCGACTTTATTTTTCATACGCCGCTCTGAATTGACCGGACCCAATTACGGAGTTTACAAACCTTCTTTATGTATTGTGGTTCAAGGGGCGAAGGAGGTATGGCTGGCACAAGAGCGCTTCAAGTACGATCCTGCAAATTACCTTATTGCATCAGTTGATTTACCGGTTACTGCCCAAGTCACTGCAGCTTCTTCCGACATTCCTTATTTGGGTTTTAGACTTGAGTTTACGGCGAGTGAAATCTTAGAGGTTATAAGTGATTCTGAAATTCAAATCAACCCAAAAGGAAATGCTGAGCGAGCTATGTTTGTCGGTCAGATGGAGTTGCCCATCATGGATTCCGTATTCCGATTAGCTTGTTTGCTAGACAATCCCAAAGATATTCCGTTCCTTGCTCCTATTTACACAAAGGAAATTCTATACAGGCTTCTGCATGGGCAGTATGGAGTTGCGCTGGCACAAATCGCAATGGAAGGGAGCGGCAGCTACGGCATCAGGGAAGCTATCGAGCAAATTACCAACAACTATGGTAAGCCTTTGCGCATTGAAGAACTTGCAGAAATAGCCAGTATGAGTATTTCTTCGTTTCACAGACACTTCAAAGAGGCAACTGCTATGAGCCCTATACAGTTTCAAAAACAACTGCGATTGCAGGAAGCACGTCGTCTATTATTAATCGAATCAGCAGATGCGGCTGATGTGGCATTCCGGGTAGGCTATGAAAGTCCTTCGCAATTCAGCCGCGAATACTCTCGCATGTTTGGCTTTCCACCTAGACAAGATATAAAGCGACTAAGAGTATAAATAGAAGGCAGCCGTCGGATTGAAACGGCTGCCTTCTATTTTCCCGATTTGACGTAGAGAGGGATAAATGTCCTTAACACTTTGTTTGAAAATTTGCTTTTCCTTCCAAGACGGCATGCAAGAATTTTTTCGACTTGCACAATCGTTTCTGGACATCTTCAATTTCTTTGATTTTTTGTTCAACAATTTTTTGCTTTACCTCGTATGATAAATTAAGTTGTTGATTTACTAGCAAACTTAACTCTTCTATAGAAAAGTCTACGGATAAAAGTACCTTCACATCATTGAGAAATTCCACAATCTCTTCCGAGTAAATACGATAATTATTTGCATCTCTTTTAACAAATGTGTCCGGAATTAGGTTTTTACGTTCATAGAATCTTAATGTTGATATGGGCAGACCCGTTAATTTGGAAACATCATTTATTTTCATAATAGGACCTCTTTATTTATTGCTATAAACCTAGGTTTATAGTTCATAATACGAATATGATAACGAATGACATACACAATGTCAAAAAAATCGAATGTTATCAAAAGGAGAGTTTCTATGTTTAACAATATTCGAAACAACGATTTCACCAGTATAGTCAAGGGAAGACGTTCTGTGCGTAATTATGATGAGAACATTAAAATATCGAAAGAAGAGATAAGCGAAATTATATCGGAAGCCAGTTTAGCCCCATCCTCTGCCAATATGCAGCCTTGGCGTGTAATGGTGGTCGATACTCCAGAAGGAAAAGAAAAACTAAGACCTCTTATGCGTTTTAATACCTTGCAAAATGATACTTCATCAGCCATGTTATTAATTTTTGGTGATACAGAAAGCTATTTATATGCTGAAGAAATTTACAATACAGCTGTGGAACAAGGTAAAATGCCAGCTGATGTACGAGATCGCCAACTCGAAACCATTCTATCGATGTTTCCGACTCTACCAAAAGAACTGAAAGTTGAAGTTGCAAAAATAGATAGCAGCCTCTTTGCCATGCAGTTAATGTTAGTAGCTCATGCACATGGGTATGATACGAATCCAATGGCAGGCTTTGAAATTGATCAGGTAGCAAAAGCATTTGATTTAGATGAAGAGCGCTATGCGCCAGTAATGATTATTTCAATAGGAAAAGCCAAGGAAGAAGGGCATGAGTCAGTTCGATTAAGTTCTGACAAGATTACATTTTGGAAGTAATCATTCAATACAACCAGCGGCAGTCAAGGACTTTGCTTTCTCGTCCATGGCTGCCGCTAGTCATGTACAATAGAGCACTCGACGAAAGCTGGGATGTGTGCACATGCTCGCCAAACGGCAGCTCGATCCGCTGCACATCCATGATTTTCAGCGATACATGGTTCCAAAGTATAAGGTGATTTTCCACAATCATAGATTGATGTCAACTCCTAGGAGGGTCTGTCGATTTGTGCATAGTAGTTTAATTCTTTGCATTTCATTCTATCACCGTCCATTTTCGTTTTCCAGCTTACCGCACTACAGGCTTCTTATTTGGCACAGAGCTAGTCAAAATTATTCTTCTCGGTGAACCTGGTCGTGATATTCCGCTGCATGACGTTGATCGCGAAACCGTAATTGGTATTTTTCATGGTGGTTGAAATTAACAAAAAAGTATGTTCAAATAGTACGCTCTAATTTCACCGAGTTAACTCAATTGCGTGTAGCTCCTGCGCTTCTATTCAGGCAGGATAATTTAACCATTTAACGAATACTTTCTTGTTTAATCACAGGGAGGGTGAGGAAATTGGAACCATGTTTTTTGTTAACCGGGAAACCCCGGGTAGGAAAATCAACGTCGATAAAACGAATTATTCAACAAATTGGTCCTGAATATTTTGGTGGTTTTTACACCGAAGAAATACGCAACTCTACAAATCGTACTGGATTTAATTGCATAACACTTCAGGGTGAAACTGTATGCATTGCAAGTGTTGATAGTGAAAGTTCAGTTCGAGTAGGGAGATACGGGGTTGATATCGTTGCTTTTGAAAATATTGCGTTAAAGGCAGTGACCCTATCGTTAAATACAAAGAAGATTACAGTTATTGATGAGATCGGTTTCATGCAAATACTATCCGCTCCGTTTGAAACAGTGATCCATGAAGTAATTTCGAGTTCTAAACATCTTATTTTGGGGACAATTTGTGTGGACAGCCATCCGAGCATTGACAAAATAAAGGAGCTGTCTGGGATAAGACTTTATCATCTGAGTGAGGAGAATCGTGAGGTGATTACAGAACGAATAACAAATGATATTCTTAAATTTTTGTAAAATGGTGCTTAGATATACAAAAGTAGAATTATTCACAATCGAAACTGCTTTAAAGGGCAGCATAGTAAGAATGATATCGGAAAAAGAGAAAGATTCATATTTACATAGGAGGTTGTCTCACCAGTCAAAAATGACTGCGAGGCAGCCTCTTCTGTTTTAGAGACTCTCAACTGGTACCGATCTAGCTGCAACCGCATCTGCAACTGCCTATTCAACCCCATTCCCAACCCTGGTGCCAAATTCCACTGGAATAACTCCAGTCTATTCGGATTTGGGAAGGTGGAAATGCTACTTTGATTGGAATTTATCCAGTGAAATGCGAGACGGTGCCATCCTAGTGGCCATTATTTCAAATCCCACTGGACTAAATCCAGTGTTATCAGGTTTGGGAGGGGGAAACTCTACTCTGACTGGAATTTATCCAGGGAAATGAATAATTCGCCATCCTCGAGGCTTCACAGAGAGAAAATATACCTATATTTTCTAAATTTCATTCGTATTTCACTTAAATTAATAATGACTAGATAAACATATTGTGTTACTATTTTATCAAATCGTGTCACTGCACACGTGAACATTGAAGGATGTGGATGATTTGAGGCATCGTTTATTCATTTTTTTAGTTTTAATGACAGTCCTGATTAGTGTAACTGGTTGCAAGGCAGAGAAGCCACAGCCAGCAGCTGAATCCGGGAAAAAAGAGATTGTTCTGGCAATCGGTGGTGAGCCCGATACAGGATTTGATCCGACAACCGGGTGGGGACGTTATGGTTCACCGTTATTTCAAAGTACGCTGCTCAAACGAGACAAGGATTTGAATGTTGTTAATGATTTAGCCACCGGATATGAGGTAAGTCAGGATGGTATGGTTTGGACAGTGAAGCTGCGCAAGGACGTCAAATTCAGTGATGGCAAGTTTTTAACGGCCGCAGATGTGCAATATACCTATCAAACCGCTTCAGCAAGCGGCTCCTCGATCGATCTGAGCAACGTGAAAAGTGTAGAAGTCCCCGATGACACAACGGTAAAGTTTACATTAAAAGAACCGCAATCTACGTTTACACAGATGCTTGTATCAACGGGTATTGTTCCAAAGCATGCCCATAACAAAGATTATGCCCTTAAACCGATTGGTTCTGGTCCGTTTAAATTAGTTCAATGGGATAAAGGTCAGCAATTGATTGTTGAAGCCAATCCAGATTATTACGGTAATAAACCATTTTTCCAAAAGATTACCTTCCTGTTCCTAGGTGAAGATGCTGCTTTTGCGGCAGCTAAGGCGGGGACAATCGATATGGCAGCTATCCCAGCCGCATTTAGCAAACAAGCTGTGAATGGGATGGAGCTGATTGCAGCCAAAACTGTCGATAATCGGGGCATCATGTTTCCATATGTGAAATCTGGAGGTAAAACAAAGGAAGGTTATCCGATTGGGAATGATGTGACAGCTGATACATCCATGCGTAAGGCGATTAATCTGGCGCTAGACAGGAAGGCTTTGGTACAAGGTGTTCTTGAAGGTCATGGCACGCCTGCCTATACGTTGAATGACGGTCTTCCTTGGTTCAATCAAGAAGCCGTTTTCGCAGATGCAGACATGCATGCAGCGAAAAAGCTGCTTGCTGAGAACGGGTGGAAAGACACGGATAACGATGGCATCGTAGAAAAAGGATCATTAAAAGCAGAAATTAATTTGCTTTATCCCGCTAGTGATGTCACTCGTCAATCGCTTGCTATTGCTGCAGCGGATATGCTCAAACCTTTAGGTATTCAGGTCAAAGCGGAGGGGAAGAGTTGGGACGACATTGTCAAGCAAATGCACGCTAATCCAGTTCTATTGGGATGGGGAAGTCATGATCCTCTCGAGATGTACAATGTTTACAGCAATAAATTTGGCGGAGTAGAATACTATAACCCTGGTTTTTACAATAACCCGAAGGTTGAAGATTACATGACGCAAGCTTTGCGGGCAACAAATGAAAAAGAAGCCTGGGCATTCTGGAAAAAGTCTCAATGGGATGGGGAAACAGGATTAAGTGCAAAAGGTGATGCACCTTGGGCGTGGCTGGTCAATCTTGATCATCTTTATCTGGTTAAATCCGGTCTCTATATCGGCAATCAAAAGATTCATCCACATGGACACGGTTGGCCGGTAACCGATAACATTGAGGAATGGCAATGGAAATCATAAAACAGGACTCAACATTTTTAACAATCCGGCTTCGAGGTCTCTTGTTTTTCTTGATTCGCAAAGGACTAGGTCTGATTCTTCTTCTAATTGCAGTGAGCGCGATTTCTTTTATGCTCGTTCATTTCTCGCCGACTGATCCCATTCAAGCTTATGTTGGTGCCGATATGATGCGGGTTAGTGCGGAACAACGCGAAGCGATCGTGCAATACTGGGGTTTGAACGATCCGCCATTGATGCGCTATTGGCATTGGTTGAGCGCTCTGGCGAGCGGTGATTTGGGAACTTCTATGATTTATCGCCGCCCTGTGCTGGAAGTCATCAGTGAGCGCTTTGCATCTTCACTAGCGCTTATGGGGGCCGCGTGGCTGCTGTCTGGGCTGATCGGATTCGTTTCAGGCGTGCTCGCGGCGATGAATCGGAATACGTGGATCGATAAATTAGTCCGTTGGTATTGCTATACCCTTTCCTCGACACCGACTTTTTGGGTCGGCTTGCTGTTTATGCTTGTTTTTGCGGTATGGCTTGGACTCTTGCCAGTTGGTCTTGCTGTTCCTGCCGGTATTACTTCCGATCAAGTTCAATGGACGGATCGAGTCAGGCATCTGCTGCTGCCTACTCTGACACTTAGTGTTACAGGAATTGCAGCAATTGCGCTGCATACAAGAGAAAAGCTTATTGATGTGAAGGACAAGGACTATTGGTTGTTCGCAAGAGCCCGAGGCGAGCGAGGGTTCACCATCTTTTGGAGACATGGGCTTCGCAATGTGGCCTTGCCTGCACTTACGCTGCAGTTTGCCTCATTCAGCGAGCTGTTCGGGGGAGCTGTACTGGCGGAGCAAGTATTCTCGTATCCGGGATTGGGACAGGCGGCAATAGAAGCCGGCCTCCGCGGAGACATCCCGCTGCTAATGGGAGTTGTGTTGTTTAGTACTATATTTGTTTATTCAGGAAATGCAATGGCTGATATAAGCTACCGTCTTATTGATCCAAGAATGAAAGGAGGGAGGCAATCATAAAAAGTCTTTTGCGTGATGGAATGCTGATGCCTAAAGTTCATAATCGACATCGGTTATGGATATCCTCCTTAGTCGCATTGTTCATATTAGTAGCTATTTATTTTATGTCTGTTTGGCTGGATGCTTCCGGTCTTTCCACAAACTTGGAACAGCGCAATTTAGGGCCTTCCAGCCAGCATCTTTTTGGTACAGACTGGCTTGGAAGAGATATGCTTACGCGCACGATCAAAGGACTTGCTCTCAGTCTTCAAGTAGGTTTAGTCGCAGGCGTTTCAAGCGTCATCATTGCAAGTATTATGGGACTTGCGGCAGCGATTATGGGGGAAATGGTGAATCGCATCGTAGGTTGGTTGACTGATTTATTTCTAAGTGTGCCTCATTTAGTGACGCTTCTATTAATTGCATTTGTTCTTGGGGGAGGGGCCAAAGGCATTATCATAGGTGTTGCTTTGACACATTGGCCAAGCTTATCGCGGGTTATACGCGCGGAAGTTAGGCAGATTCAAACAGCACCTTACATTGCGATTTCTCGTAATTTCGGCAAATCCAGTTGGTGGATCGCGACTAGGCACATTATTCCTCATTTAATTCCCCAACTTTTGGTTGGATTCATACTTATCGTCCCGCATGCTATCTTGCATGAAGCTTCTATTACATTTATAGGTATGGGGCTATCCCCACACGAGCCGGCAATTGGCATTCTTTTATCGGAATCGATGCGCTATTTATCTTCAGGAATTTGGTGGTTGGCCTTGTTTCCAGGTTTATGCCTGTTATTATTGGTGCGGGCTTTTGCCATGTTAGGAGAAAACTTGAAACAATGGGTGGATCCACGACATGCTCACGACAATTAAGATATGAAATTTGGGAGAAAGGGGCTCGCTTATGCTAGAAGTAAGTAAGCTTTCTATCCGTTTTACTCGGTTTGATCGCCGCCTCCGGCAGGTACATACAGAAATGATTCATAACCTTCATCTTTCAATTTCGTCAGGAGAAATTTTGGCGGTTGTTGGCTCAAGTGGTTCAGGTAAAAGTCTGCTTGCCCATGCCATACTCGGTATTCTCCCTAGTAATGCTCAGGTCTCAGGCGATATTTACTTTAAAGGCGAAGCCTTGACACCAGCCAGCCAAAGAAGGTTGCGTGGCAAAGAAATCGCGCTCATCCCGCAGTCTGTCCAGTATTTGGATCCTTTGATGCGCGTCGGGGAGCAGGTGCGGCAGTCCGTTCGTCAAGGTGATCCTGCAGTGCTTCAACGGAAAGCTTTTAACAAGTATGACCTTGCCGAGTATGTTGCAAAATGGTTTCCGTTTCAGTTATCCGGCGGAATGGCTCGTAAAATTCTCATTTCGACCGCAACGGTTAGTGGAGCTAGGTTGTTAATTGCCGATGAGCCGACTCCTGGTCTAGATGACTTGGCAATGACGGAGACATTGTCTCGTTTCCGTCAGAAGGCAGAGGAAGGCTGTGCGGTGATGCTGATTACACACGATGTTGAGGCGGCTTTAACTGTAGCGGATAGAATAGCCGTACTTTATGCAGGAACAGTTGTAGAAATCGCACTTCGCAGTGATTTTACGGCAGATGGAGAAATGCTGAGGCACCCCTACACGAAGGCGCTATGGAAAGCACTTCCCAGCCAACAATTTGCTGCAATCCCCGGCGTTCAACCTGCACCAGCTGCTTTACCCAAGGGCTGCGTGTTTGCTCCACGCTGTTCTCTGGCTACATCGGAGTGTGAAGAGTTTGCTCCTGAACCACGCAAGCTTAGGCATGGAGAAGTGAGGTGCTTGCATGCCACTTGAGGGACAGAAGCTCGGTTATCGTTATAATAAGGCATTATGGGTTTTTCAACATGTGGACATTTGTATGGAACGTGGAGAGATTGTGGGACTTGTCGGGCCTAGCGGTTGTGGAAAATCTACACTTGGGAAACTGCTTGCTGGTCATCTTCGACCACATGAAGGAAAAGTTATTGCTGATGGGGAACGGAAACCCCACGTTGAGCGAAATTCAGTGCAATTAGTGCTGCAGCATCCGGAACAAGCTGTGAACCCTAGGTGGAAGCTGCGTCGCACTCTTCAAGAATCAGGATCGAGCAACGATCATATACTTGCTGAATTGGCCATCGAAAACAACTGGCTAGATCGATATCCAAACGAATTATCAGGTGGTGAGTTACAACGTATTTGTGTTGCTAGAGCGCTTGGTGACGAAACCCGCTATCTGATAGCGGATGAAATGACAACTATGCTCGATGCGATCACCCAAGCGCAAATATGGCATTCTGTACTGAACTGGGCGAAACTCAATGGGACAGGTGTATTGATCATTAGTCATGAACGTCATTTAGTCAACAAAATATGTGATCGGGTTATTGAATGGAAGGATTTGGTTGAGTGACTAATCTCACATTATCAGCATGACTCGAAAGAGCTATTTTAAGACTCGATTTAAAAAGTTACAACGAATCTAGCATGTTCCTTGAACATAACCCATATAGTTGCAAGTAAGTACGTGGACTTGTATGGGAGGCAGGACAACGTGAATGAAAATTCGATGCTTCAAAAAGTGAGCTTGGATATTGAAGGGATGACTTGTGCGGCCTGCTCTGCGCGTATTGAGAAGGTCGTAGGCAAAATGGCTGGCGTTCGCGAAATTGCGGTAAATTTACCGCTAGGACGAGCAATGGTAGTGATCGACTCGGATTCTGCACTTAAAGAGCAAATTATTACCCGCATTGAACAGTTAGGGTATTCGGCTAGAAAGTCTAAAGAAAAGGACAAGACACAGAAAATAGCATTTGGCTTAGGCACAAAATTACTTATATCTGCGTTCCTGACGATTCCACTTTTGTGGGCAATGGTGCGTCATTATACGCTAACATCCAGTATTTGGATTCCCGATTTATTTCTTCAGCCGTGGTTTCAATGGGTACTTGCCACGCCTGTTCAATTTGTCATTGGTGCTCCTTTTTATTTTAATGCTTGGAAAGCTTTGAAAAGCAAAAGTGCCAATATGGATGTGCTTGTAGTTCTTAGTACGACATGCGCTTACTTGTACAGTCATTATATGACCATGCACATGATGCATGCTGGGGGATCTGACCCGCACGCCGTATATTTTGAGACGAGCGCTATGATCATAACCGTTGTGCTGCTTGGCAAATGGTTGGAGGCTGCGGCCAAAAACAGAAGTATGAAGACTATTCATCAATTGCAAAGCCTAAGTCCACAGACGGCTATAATCATCGGACGTGAGAACCATCAAGAGACCATCCTGTTAAGTAACGTCAAAGTTGGAGACACACTGCTTATTCTTCCCGGAGAAATTGTTCCTACGGATGGACGCGTATTGAACGGCATCTCTTCCGTAGATGAATCTTTTGTTACTGGAGAATCCGTTCCTATGGGTAAACGTCAACATGACCGTCTGATAGGTGGATCATTGAATATAGACGGAATCCTTACCTTGCAAGTGACTGCTGTTGGATCTCATACAGCTTTGAATAAGATGATCCTTTTGATGGAGGAAGCACAGGGTTCTAAGGCTGAAATCGCGCGGTCTGTTGATCGTATCGCAGCTGTTTTTGTTCCTGTCGTACTGGGACTTGCTTTGCTTACCCTATGTATATGGTCTTTCTGGCTAAGTCCTGGAGACTTCAAAGGGGCACTGTTTAAAGCCATAGCTGTACTTGTTATCGCATGCCCTTGCGCTCTAGGTTTAGCAACGCCAACCTCGATATTGGTTGGTACGAGTCGTGCTATGGAATCGGGCATCTTATTTAAAGAAGGTAAATATGTGGAGCAATTGGAGCAGATCGATGTCGTCTTGCTAGATAAGACAGGAACACTTACCCATGGTACTCCACGGGTTACAGATCTCATTACAGATTCAGGTCAGGAACATCGACTGCTTCGTTTGTTTGCTGCTGCTGAGAAGGGAACGGAGCATCCCTTTGCCAAAGCGATTGTGAAAGAAGCTGTGCGGCGCGGACTTCCAGTCAAAGACGCCGTTTCATCTCAAGTCGTTGCCGGAATGGGCGTGATTGCTCAAGTAGATAAACACCACATATTAATTGGCTCTAGAACTTTTATGAATCACTCAGAGATTTCGATTGTAAAGTTTGCCCAAGCAACAGAACAATTAGAAATAGAAGGGAAAACGGTTCTATTTGCTGCGGTAGATGGTGCGATTGCAGGTATTATTGCCCTTATGGACACATTGAAATCATCTACACCTCAGGCCATACGACGTTTGAAAAAGTTGCATACAGAGATCGTAATGGTTACAGGTGATCAGCGTAGAACAGCTCAAAGTATTGCTGCTAGAGCCGGTATAACGACGGTCTATGCAGAAATGCTTCCCCAGGACAAGGTAGACTTAGTAAGAACGCTGCAGCGAAAAGGCAAACGTGTCGCCATGGTGGGTGATGGTGTGAATGATGCCCCAGCCCTTGCAGCCGCAGATATCGGTATTGCCGTAGGCACCGGTGCTGAGATCGCGAAGGAAGCGGCAGACGTAAATTTGCTTCATAGTGACTTGGGAGGCGTTGCGGACGCCATTGTGATGAGCCGTAAGACGATGCGGAACATCCGTCAAAACCTGCTTTTTGCGTTCATGTATAATATTTTGGCTATACCGCTGGCTTTTATGGGTTACATGGCACCGTGGGTCGCAGGAACAGCAATGGCGCTTAGTTCGGTTTCGGTCGTTGCCAATGCATGCAGACTGCAAAGAGCATCATGGCGGAGTTAGGGCAGGTTCGAGTAATTGGCAAAAATTCTTCACAGAATCCAGCTATAAATAGCACTTTGGAGTCATCACGTCCCCTGCATATTGCTATATGATCAATGGCATATGAAACATAAAGGGGTGCAATTTTCTTGAAACGTTTAGGGTTAGTCATTGCAAGTACATTCATTTTATCAACATTAGCTATAGGGTGTTCACCCGCAAAGCCTACGGAAATATCATCCCCAAACTCAACAGTCACTGCGCAGCAGATTACGCCAACCACGCCTACTAACAGTATTGCTCCTCCGAATGGAAATTTTGCGATTTTCAAAGACAGTACGAAGCAAGAAATTACTTTAAAGGACAAACCTCAACGTGTTATTTTGTTAAACACAGAAATTCAGGAATTGTTCTATCAAGTGGGAGGCAAAGCTGTTGGATTAGCGACTGCTCCGGGAATTCCTGTTCCAGAAACAGCCAAAGATGCGGCTCAAGTCGGTGAAATTAACCATGTTAGCTTGGAAAAAGTGATGAGCCTAAAACCTGACCTCGTTATAGGTCAATCTATGTTCCACGCCGCCTTGAAAGATTCTTTAGCTGCTTCTAAAGTACCCTTGGCCTTAATCGATATCAAAAGCTATGAGGATATTAAAGCTACTGCAGAGCTATTCGGGAAAATAGCAGGGAAAGAAGATGAGACTAAGGCTGCGCTTGATCAAACGGAGAAAAAAATGCAAACCGTTATTAGTAAACTGCCACAACAAAGCCCCAAGTTTGCGATGATTACGATCATGCCAATGGGGATTAGCGTACAAAAGAATTCGACGATTTCACTGGACGTTACCAATCGCTTGAAGCTAAAAAATGTCGCTGAATCTCTCCCAGCAGGCAAGATGCCTAGTTCTGCTCCCTATAGCTTGGAGAAACTTGTTGAACTGGATCCAGACTTTCTATTCTTCTCCGTACATGGCACAGAAGATTACGGCAAAGAGAAACTTAAAACTGATTTAGAAAGTAATCCTGCCTGGAAAACATTGAGGGCGGTCCAAGAAAATAAAATCTATTTCCTCCCATCATCACTTTTTGTAACTAATCCGGGGTTAAACTTTGATCAATCCTTATCCTATCTGGCTAAGCTGGCTTATCCTGAGATTTATGGGGACAAGTAACATGAATATCGAACAAAAAAGTACAAAATGGCGTGCGAGTATGCTTGTCGTATTCGCACTCTTCGCTTTGTTGGGTATAGGTTTAAGTCTCATATGCGGAGCAGTGAATATTGCGATCCCGGAAGTTATCCATTCGTTATTCGGCGGAGAAAGCACATACCGCGATATTATATGGAATATCCGGCTGCCAAGAACAATCGTTGCTGCATTGGTTGGTATTAGTCTTGCTTTATCAGGGGCGCTTCTACAAGGAGTTATGCGTAATTCGATGGCTGATCCACACATTATTGGTGTATCCTCAGGAGCAGGTTTATTTGGAATTGGGGTTCTTATTTTATTTCCATCTTATGCGTATTTACTTACACCCGTGGCATTCATCGGTGCTATTGGGGCTGCTTTACTCATTTATCTGATGGCTTGGCGCGGTGGAGTAAGTCCGCTTAGAGTCATTCTTGCAGGAGTAGCTGTGTCTGCTTTGCTCAATGCTGGAATCTCTGCTTTGCTCACATTTTACAGTGATCGAGTGGGGGGAGCTCTATTATTCTTAGTTGGTGGATTATCAGCGAGAAGTTGGCCGCACGTTAACATCCTTCTTCCTTATACAATAATAGGAACTGTGCTGGCGTTAATAGGCAGCCAAAGATTAAATATTATGGCCCTTGGTGATACTCAGGCCAAAGCACTAGGTCTGCGTGTAGAAACTTATCGATTATACTTCACTGCTATCGCAACTTTGCTTGCGGCTAGTACCGTCAGTGTAGTTGGTTTGCTCGGTTTTGTAGGTATGATCGTTCCACATTCTGCTCGTTTGCTCATAGGCAGCGATTATCGTTGGCTGCTTCCAGCAAGTGTCTTATTAAGTGTAGCTGTACTTACACTTTCTGATACGGTGGCTCGTCTTGCATTTGCACCCATAGAGCTGCCGGTAGGAATTGTCATGGGTGTCCTTGGAGCACCGTTTTTCTTGTTTTTGCTTCGCAGGAGGGAATTATGAATATCATTAAAGTGGATCACCTATCCGTCCGGTATGGCGAGCATCCCATCATTTCTTCTTTGACAACAGATATAAAAAAGGGCCATATTACAACGATTCTAGGGCCAAATGGATGTGGGAAAAGTACATTACTAAAAACATTAGCTCGGCAGATGAAGATGGATCAAGGAAGCGTCATGCTGGACGGCAGGGAAATGAAGTCATGGAAGCCGAAGGAACTTGCCAGAGAGTTAGCTTTTCTCATGCAACAGCATGATCAAGCAACAGATGTTAGTGTCCGAAACCTAGTAGCTTATGGCCGATTTCCCCATAAAAATATGCTGCAAAGATTGGATGATGAAGATCAGAAAATTATTATCAATTCGATGAAACAAACAGGTGTGCTGCCGCTTGCAGACCGCGGCGTAGCTTCTTTATCTGGTGGAGAACGGCAGCGGGCTTGGATGGCTATGGCTCTTGCCCAGCAACCGAGATTGCTGTTTTTGGATGAGCCCACAACCTATCTGGACATTAGTCATCAGTTGGAAGTCATGGAGTTGGTTGTGAAACTCAAAGAGTCGATGGATATGACGATTATCATGGTGCTGCATGATTTGAATCATGCGGTCATGTACTCCGATGACTTAATCATGATGAAAGGTGGGGAAATACGCTACAAAGGGACACCTGAAGAAATTGTGAACCAGAAGTCGCTCGCTGAGGTGTTTGGGGTTCAGGCTCGAATAGAAATAGATACAGAAACTAGGAAGCCGTATATACGATCTATGAGATTGTTAGCATCGACTTAGATTTTTAAATAGTGATAAAAATATTCGAGTGAGTCCGCACACGTTGCTACAGCGGTGAAAGGCTTCACCCAACATGTTTGAACACATATGTCTGAACGTAGCCCGTCATGGTATAATAATAGGGTAAGAGGAATGGAGTTGATGACATGCTCGATAGACTTGATCCAAAGGTCGATTTCGTGTTTAAACGTATTTTCGGCGTGGAAGAAAACAAGGATGTGCTGCTGGATTTTGAATCCATACATCGATAAAAACGCGCTGCATGACAAGCAGTCCATTCTCGATATCCTCGCCCGCACGGCAGATGGGAAACAAGTAAACATCGAAATTCAACTATTCAACCGCTATGATAATGAAAAACGGACGTTGTACTACTGGAGCAAAATGTATGCCGGTCAGCTTGAAGAAGGGCAGAAATACAAAGATTTAAAAAAGACGATCACCATTAACATATTGAATTTCAGCTTCATCCCGAATGGACGTTATTATAATTTGTTTCATTTACGGGAGGATCACACGGGGCTTTTGTTGAACGATGACATCGAGATTCATTTCTTGGAACTGCCCAAGCTGCAAGAACAGAGTGTCAGCTTATCCGATAAGCTCGTCAAATGGTCATTGTTTCTCAAAGGCGTAGATAAATCAGAATTATGGGAGGTTATTGCGATGAACGAACCGGCTTTACAAAAGGCAATGGATACGCTGGAGTTTTTGAGCCAAGATGAAGAATCTAGGCGATTATACGAAATGCGGCAAAAAGCGCTGCACGATGAAGCGTCGATGATCGACGGAGCGAAAGAAGAAGCTCGGCGTGAAATCGCAGTTAAGCTTTTGAAGCGAGGCACAACAGTTTCTGACACAGCAGAGATTTCTGGACTATCCGAAGTCGAAGTCCAAAAATTAAAAATTGAGATTCATTAAGACCACTATTGGAGAGGTGAGTGATATCGCCCGCCAAGTGGCAATTGAATAAATGTGTAAATTGTAGGATCGAGATATCCATCTTGCAACGTGGGGCCTGACGAGGGGCATTAACCGGTTTCAAGCTCCTAGAGTCCCCGCCATTCAAAATGTAAAACTAGCCATCATATGCGATAACAGTGATGGAGCGGCTCGAACCATGATTTTGGATGGGATTAAGGAAAATGGAAAACCAAAAAAGAACCTGATAAATGTATCAGGTTCTTTCATATTGCATATAAACAAACACGATGATATAATCAGTTTGCGACTTTTATTTTCGTAAATAGATATATTGAATGCATCTTATATTACAAATATACCATGCCGCTAAGCTCTTGTCAAATGTTTTCTCAATTTAATGGTTAGGGGAGATATGGAATGAGTTCTTTAGTTCTCAGTTTTCAGGAAATGGATAAAACGCAGCTTTTGCTCGTTGGCGGAAAAGGGTTAAATTTAGGGGAATTATCAAAAATTGAAGGAATAAAGGTACCAGAAGGATTTTGTGTGACAACAATGGGATATCCTAAAGCCATTGAGCAAAACGCAGCGTACAACGCATTGTTGGATCGACTAACCAGGCTAAAAGCAGAAGATCGAGATCAAATTGGTGAAATCAGCAGGAAGATTCGGCAAATCATTATGGAAGTAGAAATTCCTTCCGATGTTGTGAAAGCCGTTACTCACTATCTCTCCCAGTTTGGTGATGAATATGCTTATGCTGTGCGTTCTAGTGCGACTGCTGAAGATTTACCACATGCCTCTTTCGCGGGTCAGCAAGACACCTATTTAAATATCATCGGCGTGGATGCCATCTTGCAGCATATCAGTAAATGCTGGGCTTCCCTATTTACGGATCGAGCGGTAATCTACCGTATGCAAAATGGCTTTGACCATAGTCAAGTTTATATATCCGTTATCGTTCAAAGGATGGTTTTCCCGCAGGCTTCAGGGATTTTATTTACCGCTGATCCCATTACTTCCAACCGAAAGCTGCTATCCATCGATGCCAGTTTTGGACTTGGAGAAGCGCTGGTTTCTGGCTTAGTATCTGCCGATAGTTATCAAGTACAGGAAGGGGAAATCGTCAATAAGCGGATAGCAACCAAAAAATTGGCTATCTATGGACGAAAAGAAGGCGGAACAGAGACCAAGCAGATCGATCCTGTTCAACAAAATACTCAAACACTTACTGAACAACAAATTTTGCAACTGGCACGCATTGGAAGACAGATCGAAGCTTATTTCGGTAGCCCACAAGATATCGAATGGTGCTTGGCCCAAGATACATTTTATATTGTCCAGAGTCGTCCAATCACGACTTTATTTCCTATCCCTGAAGCGAATGATCATGAAAATCATGTCTATGTATCTGTTGGACATCAACAAATGATGACCGACCCCATCAAACCATTGGGATTGTCTTTTTTCCTATTAACAACGAAAGCGCCTATGCGTAAAGCTGGTGGAAGGTTGTTTGTTGATATTGCACCTAGGATGGCTACACCTGTCGGCCGGGAAACTTTATTAAATACCCTGGGATCCGATCCGCTCATAAAAGGCGCACTTATGACCATAATAGAGCGAGAGTTCATAAAATTGTTACCAAATGATCAAAAAGAACAGAGTCTTGGTGAAAGCAATAAAGGTACGTCGTCTGCGAGTTTTCAAGCACAAATCGAATGCGATCCAACCATCGTTTCTAATTTGATTAAAAGCAGTCAAGCATCAATAGAAGAGTTAAAACAAAACATTCAAACGAAATCAGGATTAGATTTATTTGATTTTATTCTAGAAGATTTCCAGCAACTAAGGAAGTTTTTATTTGACCCACAAAGTTCGCGTGTATTTATGACTGCAATGGAAGCTTCATCATGGATCAATGAAAAAATGAACGAGTGGTTAGGTGAAAAGAACGCAGCAGATACGCTTTCTCAATCTGTACCTAATAACATTACTTCCGAAATGGGTCTCGCGCTATTGGATGTCGCTGATGTGATTCGTCCGTATCCAGAAGTAATTGATTATTTACGGCATGTAAAAGATGATGACTTTTTGGATGGACTGATGAAGCTTGATGGTGGACAGCAAACCCAGGACGCTATCTATGCTTATCTCAATAAATACGGAATGCGATGTGCTGGAGAAATCGATGTGACCAAAACTCGTTGGAGTGAAAAACCAATGACCATTGTCCCGATGATTCTTGGTAACATCAAAAGCTTTGAGCCTAATGCTGGCAAAAGGAAATTTGAGCAAGGGCGACAGGAAGCTTTAGAAAAAGAACAAGAGTTATTAAATCGATTGAAACAATTGCCAGATGGTAACCAAAAAGCCAAAGAGACAGAACGAGTGATCAGCCTAATCCGGAATTTCATCGGTTATCGTGAATATCCAAAATACGCCATGATTAGTCGCTACTTCGTCTATAAGCAAGCTTTGATGAAAGAAGCCGAACAACTCGTACAAGCGGGCGTTATTCATGAAAAAGAAGATGTCTACTATCTCACTTTTGAAGAATTTCACGATGTCGTACGCACCAATAAACTGGATGACCAGATCATCAGCAAACGAAAAGACGAGTACAAATTATTTGAAAAACTAACTCCGCCACGTGTTATTACGTCTGATGGTGAAATCATTACTGGTAAGTACGGACGTGAAAATATTCCAGCTGAAGCTATTGCAGGTCTGCCTGTTTCTTCTGGAGTGATTGAGGGACGTGCACGTGTCATCTTGCGTATGGAAGATGCTGATATAGAAAATGGAGATATATTAGTCACCTCCTTTACGGATCCTGGCTGGACACCATTGTTTGTATCCATCAAAGGACTAGTCACCGAAGTGGGTGGACTGATGACTCATGGCGCAGTTATCGCACGTGAATATGG
This sequence comes from Paenibacillus ferrarius, assembly GCF_002027705.1. Lineage (GTDB taxonomy): Bacteria > Bacillota > Bacilli > Paenibacillales > NBRC-103111 > Paenibacillus_E > Paenibacillus_E ferrarius. The sequence goes on from NZ_MBTG01000014.1 coordinate 68,065, forward strand.
CTTGCCAGCAGTTGTCGGGGTGGAGAATGCTACTAAGCTGATAAAAGATGGGCAAAGAATTCGCGTGCATGGAACAGAAGGGTATATCGAAATTTTATAATGGCTGAATGGATAAAAGGACGGTTGCCATGTTCGTCCTTTTACCCATCTTCATAGTACTGGCAAATCGACGTTACGACCTTGACTGAAGTATTTGACAGAAAACGAATCCTACATCATAATAGAATGAACATTCGATCTAAATCTCTATTCTGGATAGAATGAACGTTCAATTTATAAATGGAGGTATTACTATGAGTAAAACAGTATTTATTACAGGAACCAGTTCAGGCTTGGGAAAACTTACGGCAATTCGGTTTGCCGAAATGGGCTGGAATGTAGCGGCAACCATGCGTACACCCGAGAAAGAAACGGAGCTTACCGGCTATGACAATATCAAAATTTTCAAGCTGGACGTCACCAATGTGCATGAAGTTCAAGCATCGATAGAGCAAGCTATAGCTGCGTTCGGTAAGATCGACGTTGTCGTTAATAATGCCGGCATGGGGACTTACGGACCGTTGGAATTAGCCCAAGAGGATGCGATCGACTGGCAATTCGCCGTTAATACGCGAGGACCGATCAATGTTATACGTAAATTTATTCCTCATTTCAGAGCCAATGGCGGAGGCATGTTCATCAACATCAGCTCTTTCATGGGAATCACAACAGCGGTGCCGCTCGGATCTCTCTATAATATGTCTAAATTTGCTTTGGAAGGACTGACGGAAGGTCTTTATTACGAACTGAAGCCATTGAATATCGAGCTTAGATTGATCGAACAGGGAGGTTCTACAGGAAATAATTTTAAAACCAGTATTACTTGGAACCGAGATGATAACATACATGATTACGATAATTTAATGACGAAAGTTCAGAATTTAATGAATCATGCGGAGACTAGCTCTTCATTGGATGATCCTCAAATAATCGTGGATGCCATAGTCGGTTTGGCGACTGGAGAGAGTAATAAATTCCGCACTGTCATCGGAACAGCAGGCAATGATCTGATGGCGCTTAGAAATTCTGTGTCCATAGAACAATATTTGGAGACGATTGCTAACAATTATAAGTAAGCCCATTATGAAACGCTTCGTTATAACGCCAGGTCGATCTGACATTCTTGACTCCGGATTGTATGAGGTGTATGTTAGATTAGAATGATCATTCGATTCGATCTTATCGTGGGAGCGGGATAACCTCATGTTTGACAACTATAACAAGGTGCAGCAGGCTGTCCTTGAAACAACACTTAACATCATTATTCGAAAGGAATTGCAGGCTACCTCAATGGCGCTTATTGCCAAGGAGTCTGCGGTATCGACCGGGAATATTTATCATTATTTCAAAAGTAAAGAAGATATCGTTAATGAATTGTACAAAGCGATTGTTACATTTAACGGAGAGTATGTGCGAGCTGGCTTGCTGAAAGGCACAACGATTCGTGAAAGGTTTGAATTCGGTTGGAACCGGGTTATCGAATTGGGGAAACAATACCCTCAGGGTTTTCAATTTATTGAGCAGTATTCGTTCTCGCCATACATTTATGAAGAGGTAAAGAAAGAAGTCTATACCGGCGGATGGTGTGGGCCAATGAACGAGTTATATGCAGAAGCCATTCAGGAGAAACTATTTATCCCTATAAATCCGAAAATGATGGTGCAGATGCATTACGGCACATTTGTTTATATGCTGAAAGCTCATCTGCACGGAATCTTCGAGTTAAGCAGCGAGAACGTCAGCGATGCAATCCGTTCTTGTTGGAATGCTGTAACTCATAGAGAGATAACATAGTTAAGAGTGGAATGATCGACCGCGCCTTGCGAGTGCTTGATCCTAAGAATGATTTGAAAAAGCTTGAGATATCAAGCTTTTTTTGTGTATAGAGACTGGCAAGATGCATCTATATTTATTCTTTCAGACTATCGAGATCGCGAGATCAAAAAGGGCCACCCCTAAAGGATGGCCTTTAAACTTGCCGTTGCAGACAGCGCGGAGAAGGAAGAAAAAGCATGGATATACGAAAATTACATTACTTTATTGCAGTGGCGGAAGCACTTCATTTTAGTCGTGCAGCAGAAAAATTGAATATGACACAGCCACCCCTCAGTCAACAAATTCAAGACCTGGAAACAGAGCTTGGCGTGAAACTGTTGGAACGCAACAAGAGGCAAGTCCGTCTTACCCCTGCGGGGGCGGTTTTTTTAGAGGAAGCCAAGATGATTTTATCCCAGCTGGAGCGGTCCATTAAAACAACGCAACTGGCTGACCAGGGAATCATCGGGAATTTGGTCGTTGGATTCGTAGATTCAGCAGCAGGAGATATCATGGTTGACATTTTGAAAGGATTCCGGGAACAGTTTCCGCAAATACAGCTTACGCTGCACGAGATGACATCCACCCAGCAATGGCAAGCCTTGCAAGACGGAACCATTCATGTTGGCTTTCTACGTTTCATCGAGCCGTCAAAGCATATCGAGTACCGAACCTTTACAAATGAATCACTCGTTGCTGTTTTGCCCGAAAAGCATTCATTAGCCAGCCAGCCTGTCATTTCTGTCAGCTCATTGGTGAGGGAACCTTTCATCTTGTTTCCGCGCCATTTTGGAGCTTCTTTTCATGATCTCATCCTTGGTTTCTGCGCACAGCATGGTGTTTATCCCCATGTTGTTCAAGAAGCCATCCAGATGTATACCATTGTAAACCTAGTAGCTGCGAATTTGGGCGTTTCAATCGTGCCTTCTTCTGTTGCTGTTTTTCGGCGCAGCGGTGTCGTATTTCGGCCGTTTGAGGAAAGCGTGCCGGCGGTTCCTCTCTATACCGCTTGGAGAACCGATGTGAATAAATCTGTCTTGTCAGCATTTCTTAGGACAGTGGAAGAAGTGGGTTCAATAACATTGGATAGTAGATAGCACGGTACTCAACCGGTTTTTGCCGGATCTCGCTCCACTAGTCCATCTAATATTGTATCGATTTGCTTCATGACCTCAAGTTCAAGGCGAACTCCGGCAGCTTTGACGTTTTCTTGGACTTGCTCCGGTTTGGATGCGCCAATAATCGCGGCAGATACGTGAGGATTTTGCAGCACCCATGCGATTGCAAGCTGCGGCAAGGTCAATCCCACTTCAAGTGCTACAGAGGAGAGCTTGGATACTGCCAGCAATACATCGGTGCGAAGCCATTGACCTGCTAATCGCTCGAAAAAAGGAGCTCCCGCCGAAGTTGAGGCACGCGACCCTTGTGGCAACGGTTTGTCCGGCACATATTTCCCTGAAAGAATTCCTTGGGCTAGAGGTGACCAGACCACCTGCCCAATCCCTTCACGCTGGCAAGCGGGAATGACTTCATCTTCGATTACACGCCATAGCATCGAATATTGGGGTTGACTGGACACCAGTGGAACCCTCAGCTCCTGAGCCAATGCAGCGCCCCTTGTGATTTGGTCTGCCGTCCACTCACTTACCCCGACGTATAGAACTTTTCCTTGGCGGACCAAATCCGAAAAAGCCAAAAAGGTTTCTTCCAGTGATACCGTCGGATCAAAGCGGTGAGCATAATAGACATCGATGTAATCCGTTTGCAATCTATTCAGTGAAGCGTGGCAGGCATCCATTATATGTTTACGGGAAAGACCTCTGTCGTTGTGTCCTGTTCCTGTCGGGTGGTAAACCTTGGTGCATAGCTCGATACCCTCTCGACGAATTCCTTTCAGAGCTTGACCTAATACCGTTTCCGCCCTCGTTTCCGAGTACACATCTGCTGTGTCAAATGTCGTAATTCCCGCATCCAATGCAGCCTGAACACAAGCATTGGCCGTTTCATTATCCACTTGAGCACCATGCGTAATCCAGTTTCCCAAAGCAATCTCACTGACTGTCAAGCCGCTGGCACCTAGTTTTCGACCGTTCATCTTATCTGCCTCCTTTAGAATAACAAGTTTATAGTAGCAAACCTTTATAAATAGGTGAAATATCCTTTCCTATACATTTTGATTCAGAAAATATATGAGTGAATAGGAGGGGGATGCTAAATTATCCCTCTGTTACCTTTTTTGTGATATAATTTGCAAATACATTTTTATTACTTGGGGGATTGTAAAGGTGAGTGCGGGTGAAACAGTGGCATTTGAAGAATTGGTTGGGCAAGACGTTAAGCCCTCAAGCGTGAAGTTGTCAGGCTTATAAGAAATTGGCTGTCACTTTAGTAAGGAGGTAATCAATATGTGTCGATACGCTATGTATGGTCCTTATAAGGATATTTACGCATGTTTTAAATGCAGAAAGGTGTTTAAACAAACATCTGCTCGAGAACTAGATATAATTAAGATTCAAAATAGACATTATAAATGCCCTCAATGCAGCGAAAGTATGAAGGATATGGGACATGATTTTAAGGCGCCTAAACAAAACGATCTTAAGCAATGGATGAAAGTAGAACTATTGTATAATAACGGTTTTACATATCATTCCTGTGGATGTGGTTCTGGATATAGGCCGGCAAAATTATCTGAAATCGAGGAATTTATAAGATCCATGAAGGTCTTTAAATCTGAGGGTGAAATATTATTGCGAAATTTGACGTTACGTTAACGAAAAACGAAAGTGCAATAACCAGGGAGCAGATCGCCACGCGGCAGCTGCTCCCTGGTTTCGTTGAGGTAACAAGCAGCAACAAAAGAAATAGTATGATGCGGGCAACTAAACAAATTGTAAGAGGGCTCGTCTAATGAAGAGTACAAAAAGTCATTGGAGGGATATTCCAGTAAATGAATCGATTAATTGTATTTACCTTATTACTTATTTTATTAACTTCCTCTAGTGATGTTCTAGATAAGGAACTTGTAGATATGGCTCCTGTTAAAAAATCAGAGATTGCAGTTAAATCATATCTATGAACAACTTCTGAACAAGTTGAATTCAGAAAACAAAGAATCATTAATTAAAGCGCAAAGAGGCTGGTTACAGTATCACACAAATGAAATCGAGTTCGCAGAACGCTTCATTAACTTTCCTAATGAGAAAGGTTCATTGTTAGGCACTCAAGGGTATGTAAATACACTAATAGCTAAAAAGGAAAGAATAAGAAAACGGACAATACAGCTATATGAGTATTATTTTTTGCTTGATGAAAAAATTGAATTTGATTATAAATCCAAAGTAAGCTATTGAGTGGGGAACGTCCGGCTTTGTATTGGGATTAAAGTGAAGTTTTGAGAGTGAGGTGATTCAGTTGAACGCTATATGGTATACTGGCAACATAAAGGGGGGTGCCTTACTGATGGATAATCTATTGAGATTGTCTGTGACTTCTTTCACTCATGCAAAGCCAATATTGGAGAAGCGTTAATTTGTATGGGGCGATTTTTTTTCTAACGCTGAATAAGTTTTTCTAATATTTTGGCTTTGCACCTTATTTCCCAAATAAGGAGTGAAGCGGATTGAAATATACAAATGCCAAAAAAATATTACCCGAAAAGCTAATTATAGAGATTCAACAATATGTCCAGGGTGAGACGATTTACATTCCTAAGCAGGAGAAGGAATATAATCACTGGGGAAGTTTAAGTGGCGGAAGACAGTGGTTGGATCACCGAAATGCCGCTATTAAACACGCCTATAAGAAGAATAGGAGTATTGAACAGCTTGCTAAGGACTATTTTCTCTCTATTGAAACCATTAAGAAAATTGTTTATTCTGGAAATAAGTAGCAAGCGACACTGATGAAGCTTCTTCATCAGTGTTTTTATGTCGAATGTCTTAGTTGTTGAACTACATGTATTCCCTGAATAATACTTCAGAACCTAAGGAGGGCTTAGATTGAAATATACAATTAGAGAGGCAATAGCCAAGGATTGTTTAGCATTGAGCCGGTTAATGACACAACTTCTAAATAGAGAAATCACCGAGAGTATAATGAAAGACAGATTAGATTTTGTAGCTCAAAGTCCGTTTGATTCTTTATTTGTATATGAAGAAGATCAAATAATGGGGACATTTGGATTCAGAATTCGAGAGAATATAGAAGACATAGCAAGATACGGTGAGATTTCAGTAATTGTTGTTGACATAGAAGCCAAAAGAAAAGGAGTAGGCAGAATACTAATGCAATATGCTGAGGATCTGGCAATTCAAAATCAATGTAAGGGTACTTGGTTAGTCACAGGACATACAAGAATTAACGAAGCACATAAATTCTATAAAGAGCTTGGATATGAAGATACTGGAATAAGATTCGTAAAAAATTTTTGAGTATTCCAAGAAGTCAGCAGCATTAGAAAAAAACGCCCTCCAAACCATGTAACCGGCTTGAAGGACGTTTTTTCTTTGTTTACTTTATTAAAAAGCAGGGACTACAGAAACTCCATACTTATCTTGGATAAACTTCTTCACGTCTGAAGAAGTCAATGCAGCACCCAGTTTCTTGATTTCTTCACGGTTTTCGTCGCCTTTGCGGACCGTAATTACGTTGGCGTAAGGAGAGTTTGCATCTTCTCTGAATAAGGCTGTTTTGGGATCGATTTTAGCCTCAATAATAATGTTTGTGTTGATAACTGCGCCATCAAGATCTTGTAAGGATCTAGCTAAAGTAGGGGGTTCAGCTTCCACAAATTTCAGGTTCTTCGGGTTGCTGACGATGTCTTTAGGTGTTGCTTGGTAGGTAGTCAAACCGTCTTTCAACTTGATTAAGCCTTGCTGTTGAAGGAGTACAAGCGCTCTATATTCGTTGGATGGATTGTTCGGAATCCCAATTTTCGCGCCATCTTTAATTTCATCCTTTGACTTTAGCTTGGTGGAGTAGAAGCCAATTGGCTCTACGTGAACTTTAATTGGATTTACAAAGTCGAAGCCTTTTTCTGTTTTGACTGAATCGAAGTAAGGCACATGTTGAAAGTAATTCGCGTCGATTTGCTTATCTTTAAGCAGCTGATTCAACAGACCTTCATCCGTGACTTTAACAACAAGGTTAATTCCTTGTTCCTTTAGCTTCGGTTTAACGAAATTAAGGATTTCAGAGTGAGGGATCTCGGCCGATCCGATGGTTAAAGTGACTTCTTTTTTTGGCGCTTCTGTTGGAGCGCTGCTTGGTGTTGCGGCAGTTGCTGCTGGTGAGGACGCTTTAGGGCTGCTCGATGCTACCGTGCTGCCAGCAGCACCACAGCCAGCAAGGATAACGCTAAAAGCTGCGAATAATGAAACAATAGAAAATAATCCTTTTGTACCCATGGATAACTCACTCCTATTTCTTTTATGTATATTTGGTCATGCAATGAAACCGATAGGAATAATAGTGCTTTAGCTTTAATCAAACTTGAAGCGTTTTTTATTTATTGACCTAGAGATGTAGTCACCTGTCCATTGAAAAATTTGCACGAGAAGAATAATGATAATGACGGTAGCGATGAGGACGTCTTCACGAAATCTCTGATATCCGAATCGGATGGCCAAACTGCCCAGTCCTCCAGCACCGATGGCACCAGCAATGGCAGTAAACTCAGTGATGGCGATGATGGCAATCGTTACTCCGCGTACAAGCGCTGGCAGGGATTCAGGAATAAGTACTCTGAAAATAATCGTAAACGGGGAAGCTCCAACGGCTTTGGCCGCTTCTATTTTCCCGATGCTAACTTCCTTCAGCGATGTTTCGATAATCCTGCCTAAGAAAGGTGCGATACCGATCGAAAGCGACACAATAGCAGCGGTTGGACCCAAGGTGGTTCCGACAATCAAACGAGATAAAGGCAAAAGCAGCACGATTAAGATGATAGAAGGAATAGAGCGGATGCAGTTAATGACCATATTAATGACTCTATGGAGCCCCGTAGCTTCAAGAATACCGCCTTTCTCCGTTACCACAAGAGTGACGCCAAGTGCAGTACCCATAATCAATGCGAAAATGGAGGACCAAAAAAGCATATAGAGTGTTTCTAAAAGAGCAGGCCAGAGTAATTCGATTAATTCTTGAATCATAGGCTGACCCTCACCCTTTCTTCGACATAATGCTTATTGCGATAGAAATCTATGATTTTCACGAATTTCTTGGCTGTGTCGCTTTCCGGATTCAGGAAAAACTGGTCCACGGATCCTTGTTCAACGATTGTGCCTTTCTCAATGACCGCAAAGTTTTTGCATATATGCTGCAGGACATCGAGTTCATGAGTGATCAGCACAATGGTCAAATTAAGCTTACGGTTAATGTCTTTGAGCAGCTCTAGAATGGAGTAGGTCGTTTGAGGATCAAGCGCTGACGTGGCTTCGTCACTGAGCAGTACGTCTGGCTCGTTAGCGAGAGCTCTGGCGATGCCAACTCGCTGTTTTTGACCTCCGCTCAACTGGGATGGATGGGCATTCTCTTTATCACTTAGTTCTACAAGCTCCAGTATTTCTCTAACACGCTGGTGAATGTACGATTTGGGATGGCCTGCAACCTTCAAAGGGAAAGCCACATTTTCAAATACAGTCTTGGAATCAAGGAGGTTAAATTGTTGGAAAATCATACCGATTTTCAGCCTAGCTAGGCGCAGCTCTTTCTCTGACAGATCTGTAATGACCTTTCCTTCGATCTCAATGCTCCCGGAATCAGGTTCCTCCAACCGGTTTAGACATCGGATTAGTGTTGATTTGCCTGCACCGCTAAAACCGATAATGCCAAAAATATCTCCTTTTTCAATCTCAAGGTTGATATTCTCTAAGGCAGTAAACACGGATTGGCGTGTTCGGTATGTTTTATTGAGATTTTTGATGACGATCATGATAATCCCTCACTTTTAATACCGAGTATTCCTAGTTTATTAGTTTAATTTAAATGACTTCCTAAATTCTGTCAAGAAAAATTCTTTTGCCACTTGATTCAGCTTATTCCCTTAGGATTGACGGTTATTAGAGAGGGTGGTAAATTAATACATATTAAATTTATTATATTACTCGGAATTAATGGAGGGGATCTCATGTCTCGTAAAAGACAAATAAAATTGTCCGCCTATTTGGTGGGAACCGGTATGCACGTAGCATCTTGGAGACATCCTGATGCTCAGGCGGATTCCAGCATTGATATTGATTATTACAAACATTTGGCCCAAATTGCGGAGAAAGGGAAGTTTGATATTGCCTTTATTGCGGATAGTCTGGCTATCAATGAGGAGTCGCATCCGAATATCTTGACCCGCTATGAGCCTATCACTTTAATTACAGCGTTAGCAGGGGCGACTTCAAAGATCGGAGTTGTTGCAACAGCCTCCACCTCTTATGTGGAACCTTATAATCTGGCGCGACAATTCATGTCCGTTGATCATATCAGCAAGGGCAGAGCTGGTTGGAACATTGTAACGACAAGAGATTTGTCCGGGAATACAGCTCTGAACTTCAATAGCAGTGAGCATTATGAGCATGGCTTTCGATATAAGCGGGCAGAAGAGTTTATTGACGTGATTAAAGGCTTATGGGATTCCTGGGAGGATGACGCTTTTATCCGCGACAAAGAAAGCGGGCAGTTTTTTGACCGCAGCAAGCTTCACAAGCTGGACCATGTAGGCGAGTTTTTCTCGGTGCAGGGACCGTTAAATATTCATCGCTCTATACAAGGCCATCCTGTGCTAGTGCAAGCTGGATCTTCAGAGGCTGGGCAACTGTTTGCGGCTAGGAGCGCAGAGGTTATTTTTTCGCATAAGAATAGCCTCGAGGACTCTCAGGAATTTTATCGTTCTTTCAAAAATAAGGTCGTCTCATTCGGCCGATCCGCCGATGAAGTGCATATTCTGCAGGGGATTTCGCCGATTATTGGGGAAACCGAAGAAATTGCGCGGCAGAAGCTTGCCTACTTAGAATCATTAATAACCGACGAAACAGGCTTAAAGTTCCTGACCGACTATTTTGGAGGATTGGATTTGAGTGAGCATACGCTTGAAACCAGAACGCTTGATATTGGTTTTGGCGAGCTGACGGGTGTACGATTCGAATATGAAAAGTTTCGGTCGTTCGTTATCAAAGAAAACCCCACACTTAGAGAACTGTATTCTTTGCTAACCGGGTCTTATACCGTCAACGACTTTGTAGGAACGCCTGAAAAAATAGCCAATAATCTAGAAAAATGGTTTGTTCAAAAAGCCGTTGACGGCTTTATGCTGATGTCTCCGCTTTTACCGAGCAATTTAGAAGATTTTGTGAATCTGGTTGTCCCAATTTTGCAGGAGAGAGGTTTATTCCGGACCGATTATGAAGGTGATACGCTTCGTGATCATCTGAATTTGCCAGTGCCCCCAAATCGGTATAACGTAACGCGATCTCAAGTTTAAGAGGTGTTGTCGACGAAGCGAAAATAGGGTGTTCAATAAGCCAAATTAAGTAGGAAAGCGTCGATAGATGATGGGGGAGATTACTTTCATGTGGGATGAAGGGGCTTCCAGATCAGATCCGTTCACCCAAGTGTAAAAGCCTGCGAAAATACAGGAATTTCCGAGCGAATTCGGTTAAAAAGTGGAAATGCCTGCAATTGTGCAGGCATTTTTATCATTTTCAGCCGTACATTCAGAAAAAGCCTCAAAAACCTGCACAAAAGCAGGAATTTATTAGTTGCGGCTATTCCAAGAGCAAAAAAGATGCATAATTGCAGGTTTAGAGAAAGTAACTGGAGCTAGAGCGCAGAGAAAGTAGGAGGTTCATCAAGGATTACTAGAACCCGTAACAGCTATAGTGAAATACATCCGGACGCTATATTCATACGCATGAAAGAAGATCATGAGCAGAGGGGCAGCCCCTTTTCTTTTTTAATTAAATTTACCATGGAATCGAAAAGCGGTGGCGCGTCCTTTTCCAATTCAACGTACCCGTCAATACGAGTGTGACGAAATAGAGAAGCAAGGAACAAACGATTGAAGTGACTACGCACCATACCTGCAGAATACCATCGCTGGCAAGATAGTTATAGGTCCAGTGCCCGCATATCACCATCAGCATCATGCAGATCCCAACTTTGACATAAGGACGAATACTCCAATAAAATCCGATCGAGCTTGAGATGGAAAAGAAGTTCAGCAGTGTTTGCATCACAATGCCGATACCGATGCCGTACGCAACACCAATAATACCAAATTGGCTGCCGAACACGAAAATCGAGACACCCTTGAATATCGTGGCTATTATGTAATTCAACAGCGTAGCTTTCGCGCGGCCGAGCCCGAGCAGAATGGCATGAAGCGGAGCGTCGAAATAATGCAGAAAAAACATCGGCGCTAGTATTTTCAGCAGCAAACCTGCATCGGGCGCATGATAGACAAGTGTTGTTAGTGGAGTTGCCCACTCGTACAGAATAACGGTTGCTGGCGCACCGATCAGGAGTCCCAAGATCATAGCTTGATTCATCCGTTCATGTATGAGCAGACTGTTCTTATTCGCGGCTGCTTCACCAATCGCAGGAATGAGAGCGGTGGACAAAGACTGCGTGATAAAGCTTGGCATGAACAGCAGCGGAAACGCATAACCGGCCAACATACCGAATTGCTTCGTGGCTAACGCCGTACTGATGCCGGCCAGCGCGAGGCTGGTTGTAATAAGAAGTGGTTGAAAGGTGCTGTATAACGAATGAATGACACCGTAGCCGGTCGTCGGCAACCCAATCTGCAGCAGTTCGCCAAGTGTGCTTCTTCCTTGTTTCAGGTGGCTTGCCCAAGTTTCGCCTGGCATTTTCGATTCACCGTATAACTTGTAACTTGCTAAAAGGAATAGAAGGCTGATCGCTTCGCTGACAACAGAGGCAGCCATTGCTCCGGCTGCTGCATAAGCGACGCCGTAAGGCAGCAATAGGTGGACTAGTGCCAGTACACAAGCGATTTGCACGGTATGCTCCAGCACATCGGAAGCAGCGATGGTCTTCATCTGCTGCATGCCGCGGAAGTATCCTTTTAATACGGAGGAAACAGCGACGATTGGCGCGATTGGTGTAATCGCCAGCATCGCGTAATAAGCGCGTTGATCGCTTAGCAAAATGGATGCGATCCATTCAGATCCTAGCAGCGATATGGTGGTGAGCGCTACGCTCAAGAAGCCTGTGACAGCGAGCGAGACATGCAGAATGCGCCTCACTTTCATCCGTTCACCGCGAGCGTGAGCCTCTGCAACCAACTTAGATATGGCCACCGGCAATCCAAGTTCCGTAATCGTAATGACGAGCGGGACGAGTGGATGTGCCATCATCAAAATTCCGATTCCTTCTGCGCCTAGTACGCGAGCAATATACATGCCGCTGATGAAACCGAGTATCCGGTTGATGAAAGCAGCAACAGACAAGACCAACGTACCTCTCATGAACGATTGCCCGTGTTGTGACATGACATGTGTCCTCCTGTTAATCGAATACTTAAATGTATTCAAGAATTGGAAAAGCATGCGAACAAGCCGGTGTTGATGCCACTTTTGAACATATGATGGCGTATAGTGGGGGGCTTTTGCTATAGCTTGAAAATAATTAAATTGACAAGAAATTTGTTTTATTGCTAATATAGAGCAGTATTAATAGATGATAATGAAAATCATTATCATAAAAATGAGCTATTTAAACAAAATTCACTCTCTTTTTTTTCGTGCCATTGATAATGAATATCTTTATCAATTAATTGAGTTGTTTTGAGAGTAGAAGTGCGCAGCAAGGCTCAGGTTTGACAGCTACAGATTGATTTATGACAACTAGAATGGTGAAAAGGAAAGTGAGACAATGAAGAAAAGCAATTTAGTATTTTTGAAATGTGTTTTGTCAGCTACAGTGATGACGTCCGCGCTGTTCGTCGGATATGGAGAGAAGGCTTTTGCTGCTCCTGTGTTTAGTCAATGGGGAGAAGATGGCGAGGAAGAGGGTCAATTTAGTTTTCCTCAAGGGATGGCGATTGATCAAGCAGGAAATCTTTATGTAGCGGATACAATGAACAGCCGTGTGCAGAAATTCACATCCAATGGGCAGTTTCTGCAAGTATGGGATATTGACGGAATGGTATTCGGAATGCCACGGGCCATTGCGGTAGATCATAGTGGGCTTGTCTATGTGAATAATGGACAAGGCAACATTCGGGTGTTTCAGTCAGACGGCACCGAACTGAGGCATTGGGATGATATTCAATTTCTGAATGCTGGTGTATTGGGGATGGCAGTCGATCACGAGGGTAATGTGTATGTATCGAATGCCGGATTGCATCAGGTACGAAAATATGATCCGATGGGACAACCTTTGCTCACATGGGGAGCGCGTGGAGCTGCTCCCGGACAATTCAATGCGCCTTCCGGCGTTGCAATCGATCGCGATGGCATCATTTATATTGCTGACCCGGGCAACTTCCGCATCCAGAAATTCGATTCCATGGGCCAATATCTTGGACAATGGGGAGAGACGGAAAGCGCTGACCCGGGGAAATTCAGTTTTCCACAAGCTCTCACCTTTGATCAGTTCGGAAATCTGCATGTCATGGAGACGAAGAATTATCGAATTCAAGTACTTGATCCGTATGGGAAATCAATCAGGATGTGGGGCAAGGAAGGCTCAGCTCCTGGAGAATTTGAGGTTACATTCGGTGTTGCCGCCGACAATGCCGGAAATATCTATGTAGATGATTCCATGCTGCGCCGTGTGCAAAAATTTTCACTCACTTTGGAAAGCCCGCAAATCGTAACAACTTCAGACCAGGCGATCGTTACATGGCCTGCGGTAGAGGGGGCAACCGATCTCGAACTTGAATGGTCGCAAGACGGGAAAAATTGGAACAAAAAAGCCTTGGTTGCCAATGAAGCGCAGACAACAATTCATCCATTGACAGACAATACAAACTATCAGTTCCGCCTGATTGCCAATTTTGCTCCAGGCTACAGAATGGCATCCAATTTGGTAGAAGCCAGGACCGCGAACCTGCCGGTGCCACCCTCCTATCCGGAAAAGGATGAGCCTTCGACTCCACCACCACCACCAGTAGAAACTAAATTGACTTCAACTAATGGTCAAATAACGCTTCCTTTGGGTACAATAGGCGAGGTTAGTCTTGAAGATAAAATCGGAATATCGATTCCGGCTAATGCAACAAATAAAGAACTGAAATTAACGATAGAGAAAGTGCTAAACACCCAAAATATTTTAACTAATAAAGAGGTTCTGGGCAGTTCGATATTTGAAATTCTGAAAAATATCCCGGAAAACTTCAGTAAACCGGTAACGATAGCTCTAACGTTTGATCCAACAAGTTTAAAGGGCAATCAATCGGTGGGTGTCTTCTATTATGAAGATGGGAAGAAAGAATGGATGGGTGTCCCTGGAAGTAAGATCAATGGCAACCGCATTAGTGTGGAAGTCAATCACTCTGGGAAGTTTGCGGTATTCGTTGTAGACCCAGCTACGGGTCTGCCTGTAACGAATCACCAGGCGGAAACGCCACCAACGGAAAAGCCAAAGGTAGTTAATATTAGTGATATCTTCGGACACTGGGCAGAGGCGAACATCAAGCAAGCAATAAGCAGTGGAATTGTCGCAGGTTATCCGGATGATACATTTAAGCCGAATCATACCGTGACTCGTGCGGAATTTGCTGTAATGCTGATGAATACGCTGAAGCCGCAAGGAGCAGGAATGACACCGACCTTCACAGATTCTGCCGAAATCGGAGCTTGGGCGCAGAAGGCGGTCGCGCAAGCGGTACAAGCTGATATCATTAAAGGCAATGATGATGGTACATTCCGTCCTAATGCTGAAGTATCACGTGCGGAAATAGCCGTGATGATAGCTCGCGCTATGAGCTTGCCTATCGAAGCAGATGCCGTAACTGACTTCGCTGACGACAAGGATATTCCTACGTGGGCAAAAGGCAGTGTTGCTAACGTGAAGCAAGCAGGTATTGTGCAAGGTAAAGACGCGAACCAATTCGCCGCTCAAGACCATGCAACGAGGGCTGAAGCCGTAACGATTCTGCTGAAACTGTTGGCTCAAAAAAGCAAGTAAACTAAAAGATAACAAGCTTGGTTGGTCCTAGTGGACCTTCTAAGCTTACTATCATTCAATAGAATCTAGGGCTATCTCCGTCCAAGGACGAGAGAGGCCTTTTTATTTTGCTTTCAGTTGCCTTAAGACAGAATACGTGATAAAATCATCCTGACGAACGTTCGGAAGGGTGATGGGAATGACTGCAGCGCGGATTAAAGAGGTAGCTCTTAAACAATTTGCCAAAAACGGATACGAAGGCGCTTCGCTAGCGGATATTGCTGCGGAAGTTGGCATTAAGAAACAATCAATTTATACGCATTTCAAAGGAAAAGATGAGCTCTTTCTTGATCTGTTTGATGATGTGTTTGCGAAGCAAGTGCAATTTTCTGTTGATTATCTCGATCGCAATACGGAGCTTTCCTTTGATCAGATTCTTTATGGCTTTCTTACCGAACATCATGCGTGGTATGAAAAAGATGATAATGCCAAATTTTTCTTGCGTGTGTCCTTTTTTCCGCCTTCGCATCTTTATGATGTCATTGTGGAAGAAGGTTATCGCTATTGGGTTACCTTAGAAGAGATGCTAATCCCCGTTTTTGATCAAGCGATAGCAGCAGGGGAGATTAGTTCGGATGTTAGCAGTAATACCGCGACAGTTGCTTTTCTCGCTGTTTTGGACGGCATGTTTGTAGAATTGTTATTCGGAGGATCCGAACGATCGCTCAAAAGGATCGAGGCATCCTGGTTCGTATACTGGCGCGGCATCAAAAAGTAAAACAACAGGAGGATCACAACCATGAACCGCAATTGGATTTATATCTTTATTGGCGCTTTTTTTGAGGTCATGTGGGTTACAGGATTAAAACATGCAGATACTACATTGACGTGGATCGGCACGATCATTGCGATGTATATTTCGTTTCATTTGGTGATCAGCGCGTCTACCAAACTGCCGGTTGGAACGGTATACGCCGTCTTCACCGGGATGGGAACAGCGGGTACTGTGCTGGTGGAAATGCTGCTGTTTGGAGAACCGTTCAGCTTAATTAAAGTATTCCTTATTATTCTGCTTTTAGCCGGCGTATTCGGACTGAAATTTGTGACAAAAGAGCAGAATAAGAAAGGAGTCGCTGTATAATGGGCTGGATATATCTGATGTTTGCAGGAGTGTTCGAAGTCGTAGGCGTTGTGGGCATGAACCAGATTAATAAAGCAAAAAACGTTCGCTCGTTCAGTCTTTTCATCGTCGGTATTGTGATGAGCTTCGGGCTTCTGAGCCTGGCGATGAAAAGCCTGCCAATGGGCACATCCTATGCGATCTGGACAGGAATTGGAACGGTTGGCGGGGCTATCGTCGGGATGTTGTTCTATGGCGAATCCAAAGACTGGAAACGGTTGGTGTTCATTGCGATGGTGTTGAGTGCTGCGGTTGGTTTGAAACTAATGGCTTAACGATAGAAAAAATCGATAGATAAAAGTAAAAGACAGCCTTGGACGTGAAAGCCCAAGGCTGTCTTTTTGCCAAACCGCAGTTCCTTGGCACGGGAGCCCCAAAGGACTTTACGATTGTATTGACAGAGCGAATAAAAAAGGTATATTATGGTTTATAATTCGTAAAAATTACTATTAGTGTCTAGTCCTTATGGTTGTAGAATATTAAATATGGATAAGACAGACTAACCCACGTTTTGTAATAGTAATAATTACGCTTTAAGAGGAGGGTAGAAGTGGGGAGACAGATTGTAAATTTCATTAAGTGCAGTCCAACCCAGAACATGACCATTTTAGTTGAATCGAACCACAAGCTTGAAGAATACATACCTATCGCCGCCAAGCTCATGTCCTACGACCATGTTTATGCGGAGCAAGTCGGTTTTATTGAAAAGTCGGCAAACAATCAAGCAGCAGCATTTTTACAAATGGCCGGCGGTGAGTTTTGCGGAAACGCGTGTATGTCGTTAGCGGCCTTCCTTGCCTCTGAACGAGAGATAGCGCTTAATGATTCGACAGAAATCATTTTAGAAGTCTCTGGCCTTGAGAAAGCCATCAATTGTTCTGTGACGAGAAGGCGGAGCGGTTTCTACTGCAAGGTTGAGATGCCTATTCCACAAAAAATAGAAAATCGGATCATTCAGTACGAGGGAAAAGAGCTGGGTGTCATTATTTTGAGATACCCTGGTTATATTCATATCGTGATTGAAGTTGACGATTTTGGTGCATCAATTAGAAACAAAGCGGAGTCCTTGGCCAAATTACTCGGATTAACGCTTGGAGCTAGTTTGATAGGAATTTTATTATACAAGGCTGCAATGCAGGAAATGGCTCCGCTCATCTATGTTCCTCATTTGGACACCATGATTTGGGAACGGGGGTGCGGCTCAGGTACGGCTTCAATCGGAGCTTACCTGGCTTGGAAGCATGAAGCAACGATCGTTGCTGAGATCAAACAACCCGGCGGCATAATTCTAGTTAATGCGAGCTGGCATGCAGCAGAACCGACAAATCTCAATATTGAAGGCCTGGTCGGTATTGTCGCACAGGGTAAGGCATTCATTGATTTATCGATAGATAATGCATAAGGGGGAACGGTATGGAGGCTGTAGAAACGATGCAAGCAGCTTTAATTGCATTTTCACAACAATTTGATGAGCAGGCAGCATGCTATGATCACACCCTGACTCACAGTCCAGCGTTAGAACAATTAATCAATAGCTATTCTTCATTTATCACCAACCCCTCAAATAGAGAAGCTTGGGAAAGTATGGAACTGAATAAGCTTGAAGAAATTTCGCCGCTCGTAGAAGCTTTGAGAATCAAATCTTCGCTTGCTGTTGCCCATATGGAGAAATATCGGGCGCTCAAGCTGCGGCACGGATATTCGGATATCACCGACTATTTTCGAAATATTGAGTCGTGCATTGAGAAGGAGTTTGGAAGCGCTGAAGTAACCTCTGATTCCAAGGTTTTACTGATCGGGTCAGGTTCTTTTCCGATGACGCCGCTATTCATTGCCAAACGGACAGGGGCAGAAGTGGTGGGAATCGATATTGATGAGGAAGCCATCACGCTAGGATACGAGGTTGTGAAACAGCTAGGCAGAGAGCTCAACATTCGTTTGGAACAGCAAACAGTAGAAAAGCTGAATTTCACCAGAGAAGCAACTCATATCATATTCAGTTCAACCGTACCCAATAAGTATGATTTGCTGGATCAATTGCACGTTTTAACGAACGAGCATGTCGTTGTGGCTATGCGTTATGGGAATCAGTTGAAGTCGCTGTTTAATTACCCGATGGAGAAGGTAGACGAACATAAATGGATGCTAGCGGAAACGATCTTGCGCCCAGATCAAGTATTTGATATTGCTTTATACCGAAAGTCTTAGCAAGATTTCAGGAAGACAAGATGAAAAGGAGGGACTATGAGCAATCTCAAACAAATCTTGCTGTTGGGTACAGGCCCTGCAACGATTCAGCTCGCTGTATGCTTAAACAAACAGCTTTCATGCCGATTGGGAATCGCCGGTAGAGCGTCCGCGCGCTCCGAACAATTATATTCGGCGCTTAAACAGAGCAATCTGATGGTTCGAGTAAGCGTCCAGAATGATAATCATCGAGAGATGGAAGGCGAGTGTCCCATCGACCAACTATTCGAAGACTTCGGCACGATTACCGGTGAGTGGGATACGTTGATTCTGGCAGTAACGACAGATGCTTACATCGAAGTGTTGCAACAGATGAGCCGCAATGTTTTGAAAGATGTTAAATGCATCGTTTTAATTTCGCCTACGCTTGGTTCAAACAGTCTAGTCAATAATTATATGAAGCAATTCGACATAGAGGTTGAAATTATCAGTTTCTCCACCTATTTTGGCGATACAAGGTGGATACCTGAGAGCGCTCATCATCATGTTCTTACAACAGCAGTGAAGAAAAAAAATTTTGCAGGCTCCACGCGGACTGCTTCCGACAATCTCGAAGTGCTCAGACAATTGTTTGAACGATCTGGCATTGTGCTTGAGCAGATGGCAACGCCTATTGAGGCTGAATCAAGAAATATCTCTTTGTATGTGCACCCGGCGCTGTTCATGAATGAGTTTTCACTGGATGCTATATTCGGAGATTCTCCTATTCAAAAATATGTCTATAAGATGTATCCCGAAGGTCCTATCACACAATATTTGATCCGAGATATGCTGGCGCAATGGAAAGAAATCATGAACATGCTGGATGCTTTGCGGATTAAACGGCTAAATCTGCTTCAATTCATGACAGATGACAATTATCCCGTCAGACTGGAAAGCTTGTCCCGTGACGATATCGAAAACTTTAGCCGACTTGAGACGATTCATCAAGAATATTTATTGTACATCCGCTATACATCGCTGCTCATCGATCCTTTCTCTGAACCGAATGAAGACGGCAAATATTTCGATTTTTCGGCAGTTCCATTTAGGAACATATTTATGAATAAGGAAGGGGAACTAGACATCCCCCGCATGCCGAAAGAAGACTATTACCGCATCAAAATTATCCAAGGCATGATGACATACCTTGGTATACCAAGTCCAACGATTGACAAGTTTCTTCATACCTATGAACAAAAATTAGTTGAAGCCGCTGATTTTCATCAAAAACTCAAGCGGTCGAATGCCTTTACCATTCAAAGTTTCAATGAGGATATACAGCGAATATGCAGTGAAATCAATAAAGAAATGCAGGAGGAATTCTAGTGAGTAAAAGAAGAATCGTTATGCTGCAGATGTTCATCGTTTTTGTTCTGACTATCGCAGGCTGCAGCAGCAATAAGGAATCAACGTCGGCTCCAGCAGACCATGAAGCGGTTAATAAAAAGGATACTGCACTTATATATGCAACGCCCAAAGATATCAATGATATGAATCCTCATCTATATACAGGCGCTATGTCTGCTCAAGGAATGATATTCGAATCCTTGGTTGAAAACACGAAAGACGGCATCAAACCTGCTCTTGCAGAATCCTGGGACATCTCGGCAGATCACAAAGAATACACGTTTCACCTTCGGAAAAACGTTAAGTTTCACGATGGAGAATCTTTTAATGCCAAAGCCGTGAAACAAAATTTCGATGCGGTCCAGGCGAATGCAAGCAAACATGCTTGGATTAAGTTCTCAACGAAAATTGTAAAAAGCGAAGCGATTGATAACGATACGTTCAAATTGGTGCTGTCCGAGCCTTATGCCCCGGCTTTGCTCGAATTGTCCATGACCAGACCCTATGTCTTTCTATCCCCGAAAGATTTTGTGAACGGAAGCACGAAGGATGGGGTAAACGGCTACAACGGTACGGGGCCATATAAGTTGACTGCGCATAAAACCAATGAATATGCCATCTTTGAAGCCAATCCAAGTTACTGGGGCGGTGAGCCCCAAATTAAGAAAATTACCGCAAAAGTGCTTCCATCTGGAGAAACAACCTTGTTGGCTTTACAAAAAGGTGAAATCAACTTTGTGTTCACGGATGATCGGGGCACAGATAGCATCGATGTCGACGCCATGAATCAATTAACGGCTTCAGGCAATTATCAATTGGTTCGAAGCGAATCGATGAATACGAAGATGCTTGTGGCCAATAGCAGCAAAACGGATAGTCCAGTTAGTGAAACGGCCGTGCGCGAAGCCATCTGGTATGCCATTGACCGGCAGAGTATCAGCAAAAATATTTTTAACAGCACGGAGACTCCCGCTAATTCACTTTTCTCCTCGAACGTTAATTATGCGAATGTGGAGTTGAAGCAACGCGGTTATGATCCTGAAATGGCCAAAAAGATCTTGCAGCAAGCAGGCTGGACGTCAGAAAGTGGACCTTCCATCAGAATGAAAAATGGCAAGAAGCTGACCATTAGTATGTATTACGACAGCAATTCTGCTTCCCAAAAAACGCAAGTAGAATTTATTCAAAATTCACTCAAAAATGTCGGGTTCCAGCTAGTTATTGTTGGGGAGGATTCAACTTCAATTGCCAAAAGAAGAGCGACAGGCGATTACGATTTGCTGTTCAATCAGACATGGGGACTGGCTTATGATCCTCAAAGCACGATAGCTGCCTTTACGACGGAATCATCCTATTTGTATACAACAAAAGGTATTGCAAAAGCCGATGAATTGTACAAAAAAATTAATGAAGTGACATTGTCCACGGATGAGAACAGCAGAACATTACTGTACGCCGATATTATGAAAATTGTACACGATGAAGCCGTGTTTATACCGCTCACCAATGGCCGTGTAACCGTGGTAGCACCCAAGAATCTAAAAAGCATCTCGTTCAAACAAACGCAATTTGAACTGCCATTTGAACAAATGCATTTTGAATAACAAACTGGCTTGATTCGTGTTTTGAGACAAAGGAGAATTCTATGGGAAGGTATGCGATGAGAAGGCTGTTCCTAACCATTCCACTATTGTTAGTCATTTCATTCATAACGTTTGTACTGCTTAATCTTTCACCGTTGGATCCCGCCGAAGCAGTGCTGCATGCAAGAGATATCCCCCAAGTTACGCATGAGCTAATCGCCCAAACGAAAGATGAATTGGGGCTTGACCAGCCTTTTTTCATCCGTTATATGCGCTGGCTTACAGCTTGTTTGCACTTGGATTTCGGCAAGTCCTATGTGACAGGAAAACCTGTTAGCTCGTTAATAGGCCCAGCTTTTCTGAATACGTTAAAACTCACTTTCGCTGCTTCTGTTGTTATCATAGTATGGTCACTCCTGCTGGGGGTCGTTTGTGCGATGAAAGAAGGTACATGGGTGGATAAATCAATTAGAGGTTTGGCTTTTTTTGTAACAGCAATGCCAGCTTACTGGCTGGGTTCGCTGCTTATCTGGTATTGGGCTGTGAAAATGGATTTGCTGCCGACAAGTGGTATGGAATCCTACCGGAGCTATATCTTGCCGGTTTCGGTGATCTCAATCAGTTACGCCGGTATTTACTTCAGAAACGTCAGGAGCGCCATGCTGAATAACATTAATGAAGATTATGTGCTGTATGGCAGGGCCTGCGGCTTATCAGAGATGGTCATCACCAAGCACATCGTCAGAAATTCTTTGCAAGTCGCCGTTTCGATATTTTGCATGGCAATACCTACGATACTTGGAGGCACGGTCGTCATAGAAAATGTGTTTGCCTGGCCCGGATTAGGAAGCTTGAGCGTTAAGTCAATTATGGGAAGGGATTTCCCGGTAATTCAAGCTTATGTTCTGATTTTGGGAGTAGCATTCGTCGGATTTAATACCATTTCTGATCTCATTAATGCTGCCATGAACCCGAGATTAAGGAACAATATGTCATGAGGGTTGTACAGCGCTTAGCAAAAGATAAACTTGCCATTGTTTCTTCTGTCGTTATTATCGGTACGATAATTATCGGATTATGCGCGCCGCAATTTGCGCCCCATGACCCAGAAGAGGTCAATATGAATCTTCGTTATGCCGGTCTGTCTTGGAACTTTCTGCTAGGAAACGATCACTTGGGAAGATGTATTTTATCCAGATTAATATACGGAATTCGGCCCAGTGTGCTGTGGGTTGCCGTCGCTTTGTTCGCAGCTTTGCAGATTGGAGCCATTCTGGGACTCATGGCAGGTTATTTTAAAGGGAAAACAGATGCCCTGATCATGAGAATTTGTGATATCATGCTCTCTTTTCCCGGCTATGTCATGACATTGGCGATTGTTGGGATCCTGGGTACAGGGTTAGCAAATATCCTGATTGCATTTGTTATCATGAAATGGGCATGGTTCGCACGAGTGATTCGAGCTTCCGTCATGCAGTATGCGGAACTGAACTATGTGAAATTTGCCAAAGTCACGGGCATTAGCAATCTGAGAATTATTTATAGACATATTGTTCCGGCTGCCTGTTCCGATATTGCTGTGATTGCAAGTAGTGCGATGTGCTCGATGATTTTGCAAATGTCCGGCTTCTCCTTTCTAGGATTAGGAATTCAGGCACCACATGCAGAATGGGGGATGATGCTGAGCGAGGCGAGAAGCGTGATGTTCTCAAAGCCACAGCTAATGCTTGCTCCGGGGCTGGCCATTATGATCATCGTTTCGGCCTTTAATTTCTTGTCGGATGCCCTTCAGATTGCGCTGGACCCCAAATTAGGCGCCTCACCCAAAAAGCTGCAAACGAAAGAGGTGACGATTTAAACGATGAATGTGCTGGAAGTTGAGCATCTGAATTTATGGGATGCGAACACCAATGAACTAATTGTAGCCGATACCTCATTTCAGTTGAAGCAAGGAAGCTGTCTGTCTATTGTAGGAGAAAGCGGCAGCGGAAAGTCGATGACCTGTCGAGCGATTATGAGGCTGAACAAACCGTGGATTCATCAATCCGGTGCCATATACTTGAAGGGCGAGAATATCATGACGCTCTCAGCGAAGGAAATGAGAAAGAAAAGAGGCAAGCAGCTCTGCATGATTGTTCAAAATGGGATGCGAGCGTTTGATCCTACCTGTGTAATCGGTGTTCACATTAGAGAAACGCTTGCCCAGCACTTTAAATGGAATCGGAAAGAAAGTGAAGAACATATCATTCGTGCGATGGCAAGCGTCATGCTGCAGAACCCTGTAGATAATCTAAATAAATACCCGCACGAGCTGTCGGGAGGGATGCTTCAGCGCATGATGATTGCTTTATCTCTAGTTCTAGAGCCTGAGGTCGTCATCGCCGATGAACCAACAACAGCGCTTGATGCTATTTCGCAATTCGAAGTGGTTGAACAACTGATACACATGCGAGAACGAACAGGCTGTTCCATGATTGTAATTTCTCATGATTTCGCAGTTGTCAAAAAAATGGCAGATGAAGTGCTGGTCATGAAGGACGGAGCCATCATTGAAAGAGGTCGAACGCAGACTATTTTTACGGAAGCGCAGCATCCTTATACGCAATACTTAGTTTCTGCCCGATTGGCACTGAGTGCTCATTTCCAAAAGCTTGTGAAGGAGGAGAGGGTAGAGATTGCTAGTCGTTGAGCGCGTTTCCAAGGCTTATCGAAAAAATAGTTTTTTTTCAAAAGAAAAGCAGCAGATTGTGAAGAATGTCAGCTTTACATGCAAACACAGCGAATGCCTGGGGATTATTGGAGAAAGCGGAAGCGGAAAATCAACATTAGGGCGGTTGATTGCAGGTATCGAGAAGCCGGATCACGGGATTATTCAGTTTGATGGAAGAGACGTTTCGGATAAAACGGTCAGAGCTGATCAGATCAGCGTGGTTTTTCAAGACTATACGTCGTCTCTGAATCCATATTATACCGTTGAACAGGCGATGATGGAGCCGTTGAACCTGCAAAATGACTTGCTTTCCGAGAAACAAAGGAAACTCGACTCCTTATTGATACAAGTTGGCTTGAACACGACCTATCGGACCAAATATCCGCATGAGTTATCGGGCGGAGAGGTTCAGCGCGTATGTATCGCCAGAGCCATATCTACCCAGCCCCAATACATTGTACTGGATGAAGCCGTCAGTTCGCTTGATGTCTCTGTCCAGACACAAGTGCTTGATCTATTAAAAGAGTTAAAAGAAAATTACGGAACGAGCTATCTCTTTATCACTCATGATATTCAAGCAGCTGCTTATCTTTGTGACAGAATCATAATTTTTAAAGAGGGGCAGATTGAAGAAATCGTGAGGACAGAACATTTAAAATATGTTCAATCCGACTATGCAAAAAGTTTATTGAAGAAGCACATTACGTTTTAAAGGAGGAGGAGGCTTTGACTGGAGCATTGTCCTGGCCATTTGTGCGTTTATATACGCTTGCTCTTCTCTTTTTCAGCGCCAATGCTATATTAAATGTCATCATTCCGCTGCGTGGAGAAGCGCTGGGAGCGAGCAATACAGCCATTGGATGGATCATGGGGGCGTATATGTGTACTGCCATGCTATTTCGTCCGTGGGCAGGAGAGATCATCAAACGACGAGGGCCGTTGAAAATATTGCGTATTATTCTTATTATTAACGGTTGTGCACTGCTGCTGTATACGTATAGTGGCTTGGAAGGCTACTTGATTGCACGAATACTCCAAGGTTGTTCAACAGCATTTTTTTCTATGGCTTTGCAAATCGGTATTATCGACGCCCTTCCGGAAAAGGATCGCTCGCAGGGGATTTCGCTTTATTCTTTATTTACCTATATGCCCAGTATTCTTGGACCCCTTCTGGCAATCGGTATCTGGCAAACGGGGGGAATGAACTATTTCACATTGCTGCTAATCGCCATTGCAATTTGTACCGCCGTATTCGGCTATAGTATCCCCATGGCAACAGAAAAGAAGGCGACTACTGAAACGCATGAGGTGTTAGGATTTGGAGTTATAAAGTCATTGGGACAGTTAATCAAAAATCCGTATTTGTTTAAATGCGGTTTATTGATGCTCGTTGCTTCAAGTGTTTTCGGTGCTATCACAAATTTCCTGCCGCTGTACGCGGCGCAGTTGGAAAACGGCAGCGCCGGCGTCTATCTCATGCTTCAGGCGGGGGTCGTGGTCTTGGCCCGCTTTGCTTTAAGAAAAAAAATTCCGTCTGACGGGCGATGGCATTCGTTATTTATTATGGGCATTATGTGCACTCTGGCGGTAGCAGCTCAGTGCGTCAGTTATTCACTGGTAGGAGGGCCCTTTTTTTTCTACACCGGCGCAGTACTCATGGGAGCTGCTCAAGCGCTTCTATATCCGGCGTTAACCACCTATCTGAGTTTTGTGCTGCCTCAGATGAGCCGCAACATGCTGATTGGTTTATTCATTGCGACCGCTGATTTGGGTATGTCGCTTGGCGGTGTTGTGATGGGCCCGATCGCTGACGCTACTTCCTATTCGTTTATGTATATGATTTGTGCGATTATGGGCGCAGCGATGATTATTTTTGCTTACGATCGCCGAAAAATATTTGTTGGTGAAAGGGCATAGGGCCTGACCTCACGTAATGACAATATACTAGTTAAATTTTAAATCCGCTGAAATTGCGGATTTTTTATTTTCGTTCAAATATGAATTGCTAATAGAACTGGAATTGCTTCCTAAGAACAGGAATATCTCTGGCATGTTGAGTGGACTTCGTAGGTTATGATAAAATAATAAGATAATAAGAGAAAATAGAGGTGAAAAGCTTGGACCGACTTTATGATATGTTACAATTTAACTCAGAGTTTGTAGAGAAGAAGGAATTCGAAAAATATAAATCATCTAGATTCAAAGATAGAAAGATGGTTGTTGTAACTTGTATGGACTCAAGACTTACCGAGCTTCTTCCACGAGCATTAAATATCAAGGATGGAAATTCCAAAATTATTAAAGATGCTGGAGCGATTGTTCTGCATCCATTTGGCAGCGTGATGCGCAGCGTTATTGTCGCTGTATATGAATTAAATGCCGATGAAGTATTTGTGGTCGGACATCATGATTGTGGGATGAGCTGTATTGACCCTGAGGAAACCATTAATAAAATGAAGGAGAACGGCATATCATCTGACACTATCGATACCCTCGAGAGTTCCGGAATTAATTTGCAACAGTGGCTGCACGGTTTCGATAGTGTTGAAGAATCCGTCAAAGGAAGCGTGGAAACGGTCAAGAACCATCCCCTCCTGCCCCAAAACATTCCAGTTCATGGCCTTGTAATCGATCCGGAAACAGGAAAGTTGGATTTAATTGTTGACGGTTATAAACATAGGGAATCGTAGGGATATTCGAATTGAATGAAGCCTTTAAACTATAGCTTAATGAAGACTCGACGGCAGCCGGCCAGATGATCGGCTGCCGTTTCTATTGTAAACTAATGTAATCTAAATGAAGGTAAAAGGGAATTGGAATGATGTGTGGAATAAACTAAATTTGGAAGTGTAATTTGCCCGAATAATTATAGAAAATGAGGAAGAAAGCCATGATGATTAAAAACTTCGGAAAGCCTATAGCGCTTAGTATAAGTTGCCTTTTCCTATCTATTCATCCTGCTTTTGCAGTGGGCTCAACAGCAATTGCGGATCATCATGAGATGAAGCTAAGACTAAATGAGCAAGTTGTGTCAGTAAATGGTCAAAACCAGACGCTTGCGGCCCCGCCGACTTTAATGAATAACGTGACAATGGTGCCGCTTCGCTTTGTTGCTGAGTCTCTGGGGACTACAGTGAAATGGGATGAACTTACGCGGACCATTACATTGTCTACGGCCAAAACAAAAACTGCGATCACTCTGACCATCGACAGTAAGGATGCTAGGATAAACGGAGTCTCAACTTCATTGGAGCAGCCTGCGACCATTATCAATAACACGACAATGGTGCCCCTTCGATTTATTTCTGAAAATATGGATCAGAAGGTTTCGTTTGACAGTGCCACGCTGGCGATTACGATCACTAGTAAAGCCATTCAACCTGTTGCAGTTCAGACAAAGCGAGACAAACCTACTGTAGATAATTTATCGATAGCACTGCCCAGTGCAGAATCAAACTATGTTAAAATTAGAGATATCATTTCAGACTCAAATAACAATGTGTACATGATTGATGTCAATGAGAAAGATTACAATTACCGATATGGAATCTTGTCATATAATCAAAAGGAGGGGGATGGGAGAAACATCCAGAAAATTACATTCATTGATGGTAAATTTAACATACAATATAAAGATTCAAGGGGCAATATGCAACGTGTTCCGTCTAACAACATCACTCCCAAAAAGCTGTTTTACAATAGTTTAAATAGCAAGCTATATTTGATTGCACAGGCATCGGAAACCTATGTCGAAGAAGCAACAGTCATTTATGAGGTACTGCCAGAAGTGAAGATGGTGACGTACAATTTAGATAGTTCCATGAATGAAGAAAATAATTTCATCTCGTTTTTGGATCAAGAGCATTTTTACTACAGCAATACATTTTTGGGAAAGTTATACGACTTTCAGTCGCCAAGTGAAACTAAAGAAATTGGACGCCTTCCCGATAAGCAAGGGAATTATGTTTCTGTAAACATGGATGAGAACATTTATGTATTGGATAAAGAAAACAAAAAAATTAGCAAGATTAACTTGGATGGCACGGTTAGTGAGGTGGCTAAGGTTCATTTGGGCCAAATTACGGGAGCCGCAACGCGGAATGGATATTTCTACATATCCGACGCAAAAAAAATATATCGAGTTGATGTTTCTGGAAATTTAGAGGAGTATGTAAATATTGATAATTTAACGTATAACAAAGGTTTATTTGATCCTAAAACACAAACGTATGAGCCGCCTGCGGTTAATTATAAAATTGAAAATGGAGAATCCATAGCCTATCAGGTAGAGGGTCCAAGTGCATTAAATATAGGGGGGAATCCCTTATTTACGATCGATAATGCAGGAAAAATTATTATTTATGACAGCTTAAACCGAATTCTTCGACGGATAAATGTTTTCTAGTTTTTATATATGAAAAGAACAGAAGAAAGTACCCATGAGGGTGCTAATGCAAAACGTTATCTTCATACTGACAGACAAATAAGGCAGGCGCAGCGGCGACCTGCTTTATTCATTTGATGTATACTTGCTGCAATTAGACCCCTCGGTATGTTTTAAATTCTTTACGCAAACTTGTCTATTCGCAGGATTTCATCTTTTGAGGGCAGCAGAGTTCAATTTGCTTGGTTAATTTTAGCTATAACAATAGATTCTCTTGTTATTGCTCGACTACGTATATAAGATAAATCGAGGATGTTTATCTTAATCTAAGGTGGTGTTGTAAATGGTTAATGAAATTATTTCAATATCAGAGCAAAAGATACCCCTATTTATCGTAACAGGTTCTAGTGGATCGGGGAAAACCTACGTTATTAATGAACTGCGAAGCGTATTGCCAGAATTTAATATATTTGATATCGATAACCTTCGTGAGATAGGCATTTCAGATGAGCAGCAAATAAGAAACGTTTGGCTTCGAGTTGCGAGAAATATAGCTGAAAGTGGACGTATGACAATTATATGCGGAACAGCAATGACTTGGGATATTGAAAAATGCATTGACTTTCCTTATTTTAAGCATATCTATTACCTAAATTTACATTGTGATGATGAAACTCGCGAGAGGCGATTACGTGCAAGAAATTGGCCAGAAGAAATGATACAGGACTACAAGAAATTTGCAAATTGGTTGCTTGAAAATGCGGATAAGGCATATACACCGCCAATGCCGATTGTCGATACTACGGTTGCCGACGTAGCTGATGTAGCAGCTCAAATAAAGACCTGGGTTCTTCAGTACGCTTAAATTAACGGAAAACGATAACGTTCAGAAAGAGAGGAATGAAACCTTAGTGACTCAGGAAGAAGTGTTAAAAGGCGGTAATATTAATCACATCGTCCGCATGGCGAACACTGTTCGCCGCCCTATAGGTTATTGGAGCCCGAATGTTCATGAACTACTTAAACATTTGGAAAAACAAGGCTTTGAGGGAGCACCAAGATTTCTAGGAATGGATGACTCTGGACGTGAAATATTGACGTTTATTTCAGGGGAAGTTCCAGGGAACAATTATCCAAAACTTGAACCGTACATGTGGTCGGACGAAACGCTTAAGGGTTTGGCGCGCCTTTTGCGCCGTTTCCATGATGCGACTAAAGCGTTCACTCCTAATGCGGGGGACAGATGGCAGCTTAGCTATGCCGGTGATGCCGAACACGAAGTGATCTGTCATAATGACGCAGCCTTGTATAATGTTGTCTTTCAAGAGGGGGCTCCTGTGGCGCTGATTGATTTTGACATGGCAGGCCCAGGTCCGCGTATGTGGGACATTTCGTACTTCCTTTACACATCGGTTCCGCTTGCGAGTTTCGCACCTGACCATTCTTCTGGAAAAACTGTAGCCTACCAGTATGAAATTCACGCTTCAGAGCGCCGTCGGCGAATTCATTTGGTGTTTGAATCTTATGGAATTCCAGTCCCTAATAATCTGGGACAGTGGATTACTCGACGTTTGAAAGTACTGTGTGATACGTTGGGAAATGGTGCCGCCGAAGGGAATCCAGCCTATCAAAAAATGGTTGATGAAGGTCACTTGGCGCACTATGAGAGTGAGATTCGTTTTGTAACAGATCATTTCGAAGATTGGAAATAGAATCGAATATTCCGCTTACTGGGAAGGATTGCGCAATAGCCAAGTAGCTTAGAAAAGACAAAGGAGAACAATACATTGAAGCATGAAATAGTAATTAATTTGCCAATAGCAGCGGATGAAGTTCCTAATTTAAGGGAACTGGTTGGCTGGGACGGCAGATATTCAGATTATCCAACATTATTTGAACGATGTAACTTTTGGGCTGGTCTCAGAGATGAGGAAAATAAGCTTATAGCCTTCGGCTATGTTTCTGGGATGGGGTTGCAGCATGGATACATGGAAGACATAATTGTGCATCCGGAATTTCAGCAAAAAGGAATTGGCGAATCCTTAGTTAGGAAATTACTGCAAGAGGCAGAACGTGTTGGGTTAGAGATTGTGACATTGACATATGATTCAAAACATACTTCCTTTTATAAAAAGAGTGGATTTACCCCCTGTTCTGGGGGATTATGGAGGAGGAAAGATTAAACTAGCGGCGAAGGATAGCTCAATCAACAATAGTACTAGGCTTGGTTTTAGGCATAGCTATATTTAGAAAAGGATTGAGTCAAGACGAAGGAGCGGGGAGCTGAAGCCCGCTCTTTGTTTAACATATAAGCCGAATTTTATATGTTTTGGGGCTGGGGTGAGCGAAGCTGACCCCTTATTGTATGAAAGCCCGTGCTGTAGTAGATAATTATATGCAATATGATCTCAAACCTGTCGGAACGAGTCGGTAAGTATAAAGCATTTTCCACTAATTGGTTAAAAAAATATTAAAAATGGTCAATTTATTTTCTTATATGGGATTATGTTTTTCATTATACTTCATAGTAAGGACGTGTGGAATCGTACCTCATTACAGACAAGAACCTCTACTATCCACCGTCTCTAATGAATGCAGATGAAACGTTGCCATTCTATGCGAAAGTTTAGAAAGATTTTTTCTTTTTAAACCGTTAAGGGTGTAATGATGTGCCTTTTTGGTAACGCTTTCATGTAATCTGCATGGACAGGATTACGATATTAAATTGAAGAGGAGGTGGTTATGTTTTGGGAACTACCCAAATTCAAATTTAGGGAGCCTATTCAGAAAAAGATTTGCAAAGGAGAGGGAGTAAACGAACTGTAACTTGATTTCATTGAGGAGGAATACGAAGTTATGATCAAAAAAGTACTATCAGCTGTCTCGGTTATGGCCATGGCTACGAGTTTGTTGGCCGCTTTTTCCGGTGCCGCCGGAGCGGCATCCATCAGCGACGCGAATACTACGATATTCGGGGCGAATGTTTACGTCTTCGATCCAACGATGGCTGCCACCGACATTGAAAGTGTGGCAACTAACATTTTCAACACTCAGGAAACAAATCAATTCGGTACACAGAGATACGCGATGCTCTTCAAGCCCGGAACCTACAATGTAAATATTCGGGAAGGTTTCTATACACATATTGCCGGGCTGGGACAGAATCCCGGAGACGTGAATATTACAGGCGGACTCAACGTAGACGCTAAATGGGCTAACGGCAACGCGACACAGAACTTTTGGCGCTCGATCGAGAATCTGAAAGTTACGCCGTCGAGCGGCAAGATGCGATGGGCGGTTTCGCAGGCGGCACCTATGCGGCGATTGCAAGTTCAAGGCAATCTTGAGTTGTTCGACTTTGACTCGAACTTTAATGCCGGTTGGGCTAGCGGTGGCTACATGGCCGATTCCATCATAAGCAATAAAATCACTCCTGCCTCACAGCAGCAATGGTTTAACCGGAATGACCAGTATGCATCATGGGGAGGCTCCGTCTGGAATACAGTGATGGTTGGAGACACTACGCCACCAGCTGCTACTTTCCCAGATCCTCCGTACACAATCGTCGATAGTACACCTGTCGTTCGCGAGAAACCATATCTTTACATCAACAGCTCCGGGCAGTATAGCGTTTTTGTCCCATCGCTTCGGACGAACGCCAAAGGCGTAAGCTGGGCAAGTGGATCGACACCGGGTACATCCATCTCCATCGACCAATTCTATATCGCTCATCCTGAAACAGCCACAGCAGCTAGTATTAACTCGGCGCTCAGCCAAGGAAAGCACCTCCTGTTTGTGCCTGGCGTTTTCCATCTGAACGATACCATTCGTATTACAAATGCCAACACCGTCGTATTGGGCATCGGCATGCCGACACTGATTCCCGATAACGGGAAAATTGCGATGTCCGTTTCCGATGTGGACGGCGTGAATATCTCGGGAATTTTGTTCGATGCCGGTCCGTCTAATTCACCTTCGTTGCTGGAAGTCGGACCCACCGGCAGTTCGCTGAACCACTCCTCCAACCCGACCTCCCTGCAGGACCTTTTCTTCCGAGTAGGCGGCGCCGGAGCAGGCCTGGCTGATACCGACCTGAAGATCAACAGCAACAACGTCATCGGCGATCATTTTTGGATTTGGCGAGCCGACCACGGCACAGGAACCGGTTGGGCGGTTAACGTGTCCAATAACGGACTTGTAGTCAACGGAAATAATGTCACCATCTACGGCTTGTTCGTCGAGCATCACAACAAGTATCAGACACTATGGAACGGCAACGGCGGAAGAACCTATTTCTATCAGTCGGAAATCCCTTACGACGTGCCTAACCAGTCCTCGTGGATGAGTAAGAATGGAACGGAAAACGGATATCCTTCCTATAAGGTGGCAGATACGGTAACCACGCATGAAGCTTGGGGGCTAGGCGTATATTCCTTCTTCAGGGACGCAGCCGTCAAGCTTAACAATGCGATCGAAGTGCCCAACGTGATAGGTGTCAAAGTTCACCATATGACGGACATCTGGTTATCCGGAACGGCAGGCAGCGAAATCACTCACATCATCAATGACACTGGCGGGCGCGTGTACGCTAATTCTCCAAGTGCCGCAATGAGACAGACCGTTACCGAATTCCAGGGCAGCGGCACGGGCGATACCCAGCCGCCGAGCGTTCCGGCAAACCTTACGGCGACTGCCGTTTCGAACAGTCAGATCAACCTCAGTTGGACTGCCTCGACGGACAATGTGGGTGTAAGTGGATATGATATTTACCGGAACGGCACGCTAGTCGGCAGTTCCACATCGAATTCGTACAGCGATACGGGGCTGACTGCCTCGACGACATACAGCTACACCGTAAGAGCGAAAGATACGGCTGGCAACATTTCAGCAGCCAGTAACACAGCCACCGCTATAACGCAGGCGGCAGGCGGAACGGTGCTCGACCGTACTGGCTGGACGGCGACTACCTCTCCGGTAAACAGTAGCCCTGCCAACATGCTGGATGGCAATACGACCACCCGCTGGACGACCGGGAAGGACATGGTGCCGGGTCAATATTTTATCGTCGACATGAACACATCGAAAACCTTTAACAAGCTCACCATAGACTGCACTGGCAACAATAATGACTATGCTCGAGGATACGAGGTGTTTGTCTCTAGCGACGGAACCAACTGGGGGAGCGCGATTGCGAGCGGCACGGGCACAGCTCCGCTAATTACCGTCAACTTCGCATCGAAGACTGCCCGATACATCAAAGTTGTGCAAACTGCTACGGCCACTAATTGGTGGTCCGTGAGAGAGTTTAACGTTTATAACGGATAAGGAGTTGCAAGTTTGGGGGAGTGATAACAACTTTCACTCCCCATATTGCTTTTGAATAGGCCCTGCCAACTTATGAAAGTGGAGGTATTCAACTATGAAAAAACGTTTTTTGGTTACAATCTTGCTGTTACTAGTTTTGAGCCTGCTTCCCGCATATTCCGCTTTATCTGCTCCTACTGACAACTGGCAGCTGGTCTGGTCCGACGAATTCAACGGAACGAATGGCTCGGCGCCAGATTCCACAAAATGGAGTCTCGTCGACCAAGGCGGTGGATTCGGCAATAGCGAGCTTGAATACTATACCAGCCGAAGAGACAATTCGTACCAGGAAAACGGATCGCTAGTCATCGTAGCCAAAAAGGAGAATTATACTGGACAATCGTACACGTCCGCAAAATTAATTTCCAAGAATAAAGGCGATTGGAAATATGGGCGTTTTGAGATTCGCGCCAAACTTCCTCAAGGAAGAGGCATGTGGCCGGCGATTTGGATGCTTTCGACGGATGCTATTTACGGCGGCTGGCCGAAGAGCGGCGAGATCGATATTATGGAAAATCGCGGAGACCAGATGGACAAAGTGTCCGGTACCATCCACTATGGAAACGATTGGCCGAACAATACGTATTCCGGAGCAAGTTACTTACTGTCCAGCGGCCAATCTTTTGCGGATACGTATCACACTTTTGCAGTTGAGTGGGAGGAAGGCGCGATCCGATGGTATGTAGACGATGTGCTCTATTCAACGAAAACAAATTGGTTTACGCCTTCCGCTCCCTATCCGGCACCGTTCGATCAAAAATTTTATTTGATGCTCAATCTCGCAATTGGCGGACCCAATACACCGTTTACAGGTAAAACAAGCCCAGATGACTCCGCTTTACCGCAAAAATTTTATATTGATTACGTACGTGCGTATACAAAAACCGCCAGCAGCACGGCACTAGACCGCACCGGCTGGACAGCAACTACCTCGCCAGTGAACAGTACCCCTGGCAACATGCTGGATGGCAATATGAGTTCACGCTGGACAACAGGTGCAGACATGGTCCCTGGACAATATTTTATCGTTGACATGAACTCTTCGAAAACCTTCAACAAGCTCACCATAGACTGCA
Organism: Paenibacillus ferrarius; assembly: GCF_002027705.1. Taxonomy (GTDB): domain Bacteria; phylum Bacillota; class Bacilli; order Paenibacillales; family NBRC-103111; genus Paenibacillus_E; species Paenibacillus_E ferrarius. Next base: position 102,917 of record NZ_MBTG01000014.1, read on the forward strand.
CTGGTAATAATAATGACTATGCCCGGGGATACCAGGTGTTTGTCTCCAGCGACGGTACCAATTGGGGGAGTGCGATTGCGAGCGGCACAGGCACAGCTCCGCTAATTACTGTCAACTTCGCGTCAAAGACTGCCCGATACATCAAAGTCGTGCAAACCGGTACGGGCACCAATTGGTGGTCCGTGAGAGAATTTAACGTCTACAATTAAAAAGGTCAGTGCAGACTGTGTCATTGCAGTCAATAAACATACTTCATACTCCTCATGAATAGATTGTGAAGGGGCTCGGATCGAGCATCTTGAACAATCATTCGGAGGTGAAAACCTTGCAATACTCTTATCCAGTGTATCCCTTCCTTGGTTATCAAACCAAAGTAGTACAGGAACCGATTGCATTTCCGCCGCAGCATCAGGATCAAGTCCCTGGACTGGAGTATCTTATGGTGCCGCGTCCCATTTTCGATTACCCGGGGTATGTTGGCAGCTGCAAGCTGAAAGGGAAGGTTGCAATCATTACCGGGGGGGATAGCGGATTCGGACGTGCAATAGCAGCTGCTTATGCTAAAGAAGGAGCCGACTTGGCTATTGTATATTTAAATGAACATATCGATGCGGAGGAAACCAAAAGGTATGTTGAGCAATTCGGAACTCGTTGTCTGCTTCTGGCCCGAGATCTTCGCGATCCAGCCAGTTCGCCGGATATTGTAGCTGCAACGCTCAATCATTTTCATAGACTGGACATCGTAATCAATAACGCTGCCGTGCAACCATTTACTGGGAGTATTATGGACATTTCCAATGAACAACTCGAAGATACGTTTCGAACCAATATATTCCCATTGTTTTATTTGACTAAAGCGGCTCTGCCTTATTTGGATAAAGGCAGTTCCATAATCAGTACAACCTCAAGAGTTGCCTACGAAGGAGATAAGAATGTCATTGATTACTCAGCAACTAAAGGTGCTATAGTAAGTTTTACTCGCAGTATGGCACTGTCTTTGGCCGAAAAATGGATCCGAGTAAATGCGGTCGCTCCGGGTCCGTCATGGACGCCGCTTAATGTGAGTACATACTCCAAGGAACATGTAGCTACTCTAGGCACTGACAGCCCGATTGGGCGTGCGGCACAACCATTCGAGATAGCACCAGCCTTTGTTTACTTAGCAGCAAATGAATCCATGTACGTTACAGGTCAAGTTGTTCATGTTAATGGAGGTTTGATCCGCTACTCTTGAAGTCATTCGAAGAAACCTCGAATAGATTAAGTTCCGTTACTGGAGCAATTCCAAGAAATCAATAAAAGCAAAGAAGGAAATGCCGCGATCGGGAGGCATTTCCTTCTTTTTTTCACTTGTATAATCATTTCATTACCCTGGTACTCCAATATATGGAAAAGGTTGAGTCAGCAGACTATCTGCTAGATGGAAAGCATCAAATCCGAGAACGTCTACTAAGTTTCACTAAGTATTTTTCGAAAGTCACTTGGTCTCACACCAGTTTTACTAAGGAACAGGTTCGAAAAATAATGAGAATCGACATATCCAAGTTTATAGCCAATATCGCTTATGGTCAGCTGGGTGTCGAGCAGCATCCGTTTAGCGGATTCTATCTTTTTGGAGATGACATAGTGATAGATAGTAGTTCCGACTTCTCTTTTGAATAAGCGATTCATTTGTTTATTGGAAATGCCAATATGTGAAGAGAGCTGAGTCGAGTCGAAAGGATGAAGGATACTGTTGTCCAAAAATTGTTTGATAGCTTGAACCGTTGATGTTAAAGCATCCCCTCTTTTACGCAAAGTTTCGTAGAGGCTGACGATGATTCTCATCAGGATGACCTGAAACTCTGATTGCAGTTCTTCAACTGATTTTGCTTTGACGCTTTCAATAGCCTCTTTAAATAAAGATTCCAACCCGCTTCTTTGAGTTACGACAAGGGAAAGCAGTTGATAAGCTTCAAGCATCTTCAGAATCCAAATTCCGCTAACGTTTAGCCATATATAGCTCCATTGCTCTTTGTGGTCAAGGTCTGAGGTAACTTCATGGCGGCAGCCTGCCGGAAGGATGAACACATCTCCCTGGCGAGCCATATGTGTTTGGGAACCAACCTTTACACATCCTTGACCGGAGAGTACATAACCGAACACGGTAATTTGGGCAAGCTTTCGAATATTGCAGTAATCCGTTTCGCAGTAATTAATCCCTAAGAACTGCACGCTCAGAGGAGGAGGCTCTCCAACCGGAGGCAGGTGAAATATAGGCCCATATTTGCTGGTTTTAGTCAATATCGTCATCGACCTCTCTGTTATGAGTCTCATTTCTATATTTAGATTAGGGGATGTGAGGGGGATTGGAAATATCACGATTTCAGATTGATTTAACATTTTGTTAGGTAATTGCAATCTTGAGTTAAAAGGGGGAAAGGAATATGATGGAGTCAAGTGCTTTGAGTTATAATGAAGACTTGAGGAGAAATAACACCATGCAGGAATATGCTCACGAATATGCACAACAGCTATATTTGAACCCCACTGAGTTTTTAAAAATGAGCGGTTTGTGGTGTCTTCGTCTTGGACATAACATAGCCAAACCAACCTATCAGATTGGGCCTAAAAGAATCGAATGCTACAGCCTTCATTTTGTAATTGAAGGTCAATTGCTGCTTCAATATGAAGACCAGGAAGCGATTCTCCAACCTGGCGATATTTGCTGTTTTTTCCCAAATGAATCGTATTCATATCGCATCTACGAACCGGAAAAGACTTTAAAGCTTATCTGGATTGCTTTTCAAGGGCCCCAGGCTGCACCTCTGCTGCAATCGCTGGGACTATCTCAGGACAGCCCGATTCTGCGTGCAAGGTGCAGCAAGGAAATCTGCAATAAGCTATATGCATTGCTTCATCATATCTCGGATCAATCGGATAGAGTCCAGGATATGGGCTTTTCAATAGAACTGCTGGAAAAGCTATATGCTATCTTTGCCATGCTTATGAAAGCGGGGAGGACTCTTAACGATGTCAAAGGCAACGTGGCTGACATACCATGGCTGCAGCGCTCACTTGATTTTATTCATTTGCATTATATGGAAGGAATCAGCATCAAGGAGGTTGCCGAAGCAGCGGGGGTACACAGATCTTACTTCTCGGATGTCTTCAAGAAAATGATAGGCGTATCACCTAATCGCTATTTGTACCGGCTCAAAATGGAAAAGGCCGCAGCATTGATCTCATTAGGGGATCGGAATATAACTGAGGTCGCCTATACGGTCGGCTATCCGAGTCTTTATTCGTTCTCACGAGCTTATCGTAATTACTATGGCCACTCTCCAGGCAGCAAGTCGTAATTCAAATGTCCCTTTTCCTCACTTGACGCACCGCTTTCTCTATTAAGCGTTTGGATAAAGCACGATATACTTATCATATAAACATCACAGGGAAGAGGAAAGGAAGATTACAATGAAGAGCGATTTTATCATGCAGCCTCCGCATCCTGAAACGGAATGGTCCTCATGCACAGGCTATTCGGAATCTGCCGTATTAATAGAAAGAATTATAGATGTCTCCCTAAAAGATGCCAGTATTTGCACAGGGCCGGATTATATGTACTATATGACCGGAACGACAGATGGGTCAAGCTTGCAAGTATGGACATCCGCAGACTTACAGTCATGGACGGGGCCAGTCGCAGTATGGAGCATGGAGCAAGAGGGAACGTGGCAAAAGGAGAGCGAGGGTTTATCTGGTATTTGTGCTCCGGAAATTCACTATGTGAAAGGAAAGTTCTGGATCACATACGGGCTAAGTCAAGGCGGCACCGGCTTGCTCCAAAGCTTTTCCGCCTCCGTCAAGGGCCCTTACCAGGATATGGGAAGGATAACAGCCGACGGGCAGGATGCCTCTTTATTTGAGGATGAAGACGGAGTTGTCTATTGGATTTACAGCAATGGCCAAATCGCCAAAATGAATGCGGACATGAACGGTCTTGAGGAAACTCCACGTATGGTAGAAGTACAGCCTTGGAAGGTCGCGGGGCGGGAGGATCATCCCTCGTACATAGGGAATCTGCAGGTAGGAAGTTACGGGGCGTTTCTGTACAAGCGGGATGGGTATTACTATATGTTCTGTGCAGATGCGCTCAAGAGGATGGGAAGCGATGGCGTAGATACTTTTGTAGCGGTGAGCCAATCGATCTATGGTCCCTATAGCCGGCGGTATTTGGCGCTTCCCCATGGCGGACAAATCTCTTTATTTACCGGACCGGACAATCAACTGTATGCCTCTTTTACGGGCTGTGGCAGTTATTCATCGGTTGAGCATTATCCTTCCGTTGTACCAATGTCTTTTGGAGGACCAGGATTCATTAGACCGATTGAAGGAGCGGTGCTTGAGAAGGGAGCGGTGGGAAGTCTTAAACCTGTCGCGGACTTCCTGATTCGGGATCCTCATATTAGCACAGGACCGGATGGAACGTATTATTTGACGGGGACTTCAGACAAGCCACATCGAAATTTTTGGGATCGGAACAACCAGCTTCATTTGTGGAGCTCATTAGATCTGAAGGAATGGAACCATGTAGCGAAAGTATGGGATTTATCCGAGAATGGCACATGGGAGAACAACATTTATGAGAATCCTTGTCTCTGGGCCCCAGAGATGATCTATTTGTACGGAACGTTCTGGATCACGTATTCGCTTCAAGGCGGAGGCACCGGTATGATTAAAAGCATATCCGGTCAAGCAGAGGGACCATATATCGATATGGGCCGGATGACGAATACGGATATAGATTCTAGTTTGTTCCAGGATGAGGATGGTCAAGTGTATTTTGTCTGGCAGGACGGTAAAATTGCCAGGATGAAGAAGGACATGACCGGCTTCGCAGAAGATCCTAGCAAGTTGTTAAGCTCGGATGGCCAGCGTGTAGGCTATGAGGGTGCATTTATCGTGAAGTATAAAGGCAAGTATATTCTTGGCGCCGCAGAGTGGAATGGAGATAAGCGAGTGGACGGCACCTACGATTTGATGTATGCCGTTGCGGATGATTTGTACGGCCCGTATACCCCTAGGCGGCTTGCGGTACCTCATGGCGGCCATGGAACGATGTTTATCGATCATAATGGCAATCTGATGTCTACTTTTTTTGGCAATGATCGAACCGCTCCTTTTCGGACACGTGTAGGCATTGTTCTGCTTCAAGCTGAAGAGGATGGAGCAGGACTATGCATAACGCCTTGTAATGAGTAATATAAAAACATGAATCAAGCTCTGATCGGGCTAGATTCATGTTTTTTTCTATCAAACGTGAAATGGAAAGGAGCTGCCTGCCCATGAAGTTTTTCTCTTTCAAAAAGTTGATTTCACCTACGGGTAGCATCCAAGGGAAGATCTTTGTTGCCTTTAGTTTGGTGACTTTGATTGGCATTGTGGCTGTGACGAGCATTGTTTATTTGTACATGAGACAAACGGTGAAGAATAATGCGATTACGTCTGTAACGGAGAGCATACGCCAGGCGGACGAATCGTTAAATTTGCGGCTGGAGGAAGTAAGTCGATTAAATACCGTGGTTGCTACCAATAAGACGGTTTTGGATACGCTGCTTAGCAAGACGGAGGAACCCAGCTATGAGTGGTTTCAGGAGCAGAAGCGAATCGAGGAGTTTTTATCCGCCCTGATTGCGTACAAACCATACATTTCACGAGTTGCTGTCATCGGGCTGAATGAGAAGGTATTTTTCGTCGGCTCCCCTTGGCTCGATAAGAATATTTTATTCACCCCGATGATGAATGATTTGTTGCAAAATGGCTCAGGGCATGCTTATTTTCATCAAACCGGCTTCAGCAACTCCATTGTAACCGGGCGTGAGCTCCGTTATAACCGTAATTTAATCGGCATGGTGATGTTTGATTTGAATGACGAGATCATTAAAAAAATCTACGATGTTAAACCGACACCGGACAGCATGTTGTATGTGGTTGATCAGAAAAATGAGTTTATTTATGAACCTCAGACGAGCGCGATTGCGAAGGGAACGGTCATTCAATTGGGTGAGGAGCTGGCTGGCAAAGACGGTTCCGTGGAAAGAGTTATTGACCAGAAATCGTATCTAGTCATCACGCGGAAATCGGATTATACAGGATGGTGCACGGTAGCCCTGGTACCTATGAAGTCGCTATTGACCGAAACGGCTCGAATCCGCAATGTATTGGCGACGGTAGCCATTATTGTATTTATCATTATCGTCATCGGTACGCTGCAGGTATCCTCGAGGATGACAAGAAATATTCGAAGGCTGAGATCGATGATGATGCATGTGATGGAAGGCAACATGACGCTTCCGACCGTCGAAATTCATTCCAAGGATGAAATAGGCCAGTTGTATCATGTTTTCAAAAGTATGGTAGAACAATTAAAGCGTTTGCTTGAAGGCATTGTAACGACGGAAAGAGAGAAGCGCGAAGCGGAACTAGCTGTTTTGCAGGCTCAAATTCGTCCTCATTTTCTGTATAACACACTGAATACGGTGAAGTACTTGGCCAAACTTAACGGGGTTCCGAATATTGTTGAGGTATCAGAATCCTTGATAGAACTCATGCGAGGTGTACTGGGAAATACGAATGAATTTCTTTCCTTGCAGGAAGAACTGCAGTATGTCCGCAGTTACGTCAATATTGAAAAATACAAATATGTGGAACCGATTCACTTGCAGATAGAAGTCGAGGATGAAGAGCTTTTACAGCTCCATGTTTTAAAATTGATGCTGCAGCCGCTTGTAGAGAATGCTATCATTCATGGTCTGTCCACCTCCGCGCAGGAGGGACATGTTCTGATACGCATTTATGAAGCCAATAAAGAGCTGAAAATTGAAGTCAGAGATACGGGCAAAGGAATGTCGAAGGCGCAGATTGATGCGTTATTCGAAATGAATAACGTTCAGACCAACACTCGTTTCAGCGGCATGGGCGTACGCAATGTACATGAACGCATCGTTCGACTGTTCGGAGAGCCTTACGGCGTGTTTGTATATAGTGAGCCAGAAGCGTATACCACGGTGCAGATTAGATTTCCATTGCTGCCAGGTACGGAACGAATCGAAGAGGAGGAGGGCTCAAGGCATGTTTCAAATATTATTGGTAGATGATGAGGCGTTGGCACGCAACGATGTGAAGAGTATGCTGGACTGGGAGAAGCACGGGTTCACCCTATGCGGAGAGGCGTATAACGGTTCCATGGCACTTGCCATGATGGAGCAGCATACGCCGCATATCGCAATTATGGATGTGAGTATGCCTGTCATGAATGGCGTAGAATTGAGTCTCATGATCAGAAACCGATTTCCCAAAGTGAAGATTATTATGTTGAGTAGTTTTGACGATTTCGATTATGTAAGGGCTTGCCTCATGAACGGGGCGATGGATTATTTGCTCAAACATCGATTAACGCAGGATGCACTTTTGACACTTCTGAATAAAGCGGTACAGCAATTGCAGATGGAAGAGCGGGAACAGGATGTTCGCAGCGCTCAAACCCAAATGATGGAACGTCTAAGTCCTGTTATTCTTCGGGAATATGTAGCCAATTTGGCCAGGGATGTGCAGGGATCTGGAGAAGAACTATATGCTTATGCGCGTGACAATAAGCTATTTCCCCATTCCGTCAATTATGGCGTGGCTGCTGTACAGATCGTTCCTTTTTTATTGTTGACGGAGCTGTTTACCGATGTAGAGAAGAACCGGTTCGTACAGCGGGCACTGGATGTGATGCAAATGGCAATTGGCGATAGTCAGACGCGGACGGTAGGCTATGTGGGGGAGGGACGATTTATTGTCCTAATTTCTTCTGTGGATCGGAGTGAGCACACGGTTACTACTCAAATGAGTCAAGCGATGAACAGTCTGTCCCATTCAATGGGGAAATTCCTCAACTTGACATGTATTTATGCCATAGGTCCCCTATATGGAAGTTTGAGACAACTTGCCGCGAGTTATAGTAGAGCTAATCAGGTAATGAACGAAATTTTCTATCAGGATATGCATACTTCAACGCTTAGAGATCCTTTGTTCATGGAAGAAAGGAAGCAGTTGCAGCTTTTTCTAGAGCAGCTCGATTGGGAAAGAACGAACCAAATCATTTCAACCATTTTTGCAGGGCTTGCCAGTCAGCCTGTCTACGCCATGCCGGTACAGCTCATTGTCAGTGAAATGCTTCATCTTGCTGAGATGTCGCTCAAGCGGCATGTTCCCCGTACCTCCTTCGAAGAAGACGGGCTCCCCTCAAGGAACGAACTGGGACAATTAAAAAGCATTGCCAATCTGGAGATATGGTTGTTGCAATACTATGCACGTATGATGGAGATCATTAAGAAACAGCATGCAGGGGGGACTTATTCGCGTCATATCCTGAAAGCGGTTCAATTTATTTCTGACAATTATGCCTCTAACAACATATCCTTGGAGATAACAGCGAATGCCCTCAATTTGAATCCATCTTATTTAAGCCGATTGTTCAAAGAGGAGACGCAAATGACCTTTAGCGAATATTTGAACCGAGTTCGTATTAAAACAAGCTGTATGCTCATGGAATCAGGCCGCATTGTTTTGAAACAGATTAGCTTGGAGGTCGGTTTTTTGAATTATACGTACTTTTTTAAAGTGTTTAAACTAATAACCGGTCTGACACCTCAGGCTTATATAGATAGCCTGAAACCATCAAAAAAGTAGAATGGAAAGTCATATATGTGGAATCAACTGCAACAATGAATTGCTTATAATAAGTTCAACCCTTAGAAAACGCTTTCTTGAAAAGGGTGACAACCATTTGATCGGAGGAACGAATGAATGAAAAGAAATTGGGGGACAGTATTGCTTTCAACCTTAGTCGTTTCCAGTATGACACTTACCGCCTGCAGCTCGGATGCACCGAGTAAAGAGAAAGAAGGGAAAACCCCGGCGAAAGATGTGAAAAGTGTGTCAGTAGATGGATTTCCGATTGTGAAAGACCCGATTAAGCTGAAGATGTTCACAAGAATTGCGCCAACCAATGGACCCTTCAAGGACATGCCGGTGTTTCAGGATTATGAAAAAATGAGCAATATTCAAGTTGAATTTATTGAGGCGCCAACGGATGGTTTTAATGAGAAGAAAAACCTGTTGTTTGCCTCCAATGAGCTCCCTGATGTGATGTATCGCTCTGGCCTCACTCCTTTAGAAGCTATTCGCTATGGTACCGGCGGTCAATTAATTCCGCTTGAGAAGCTGATTGATTCGTATGCCCCTAACCTCAAAAAACTAATGGATGCTTATCCAGAGATTCGTTCATCCATGACAACACCAGAAGGTCATATTTATGCCCTTCCAGGTATCGTGACCGTCAACTCCGCTAGAACGGATAAGCGATGGATGAATCAAACCTGGCTGAAGAAGCTGAATCTGAAGGAGCCTGAAACGACGGATGAGCTGTACGAGGTGCTGAAAGCTTTCCGGGATAAAGATCCGAATGGCAACGGCAAACAGGATGAAATTCCGATGACTGCACGCAATGGTTTGAGTATCGTACCTATCATGGCTGGATCTTTCGGCTTGGATTTTCAGTTAGGTTACAACATTAATCTTGAGAATGACAAGGTTAATATTTGGATGGGCAACGATCGGAATAAAGAATTACTGATGTATTTAAATAAGCTGTATTCAGAAAAATTGCTCGATCCAGAGCTTTTTGCCCAGAAGGAAGCGCAATATTTGACGAAGCAAGGAACAGGTAATACCGGTTTCTTCTTCGATCAGACGAACAATCCCATGTTGGAATCGAAAGTTAACGATCAGTATATCGGCATAGCACCAGTCAAAGGGCCGCACGGTGACAGTCTGCAGCTGGCCGCACCCGTACCAAGGGATTTTGGGGCGTTTGCCATCACTTCGGTGAATAAGAATCCGGAAGCAACGATGCGTTGGATTGATTATTTCTACAGCGATGAAGGATCCACTTTGCTGCGATTCGGTCGTAAAGGCGACAATTATGAATTGCGCGATGGAATTCCTTATTATACCGATGCCTTCCTGGCGACAGGCAATCAATCCAAAATCACCCCTTATGCCGGAGGCGGGGCGCCGCATCTGATTAGCGAGAAGGTAGCTTCTTACATTAATCCGCCTCAAGTACAGGAAGCTCAGAAGAAGCTGGATCCTTTCATGCCGAAGATTCGCTATGCTGCACCTATGTTTGATGAGCAAACAGCGCAACAAATCAATATACTGCGTAACGATATTGATAAATATTATGAAGAGCAGAGCACCAAGTTTATTGCAGGAGCACTTAGCTTCGATAAGTGGGGAGAATTCCAGAATACGCTCAAAAAGATGAAAATTGACGAGCTGCAAAAACTTTACCAAGACGCTTATGACAACCTCAAAAAGCAAAAATAAGATTAACATGATGGCTGGAGGGCTACACATGAAAAGTACGACAAATAGGGTGACGCTTGCGTCTCAACCCAAATCGAGGCGCTCCAGCCTCCTTAAATCAATAACTAGTAGATACGATCTCTACTTAATGCTGCTGATACCTATCGTATGGTACCTTGTGTTCCATTATGGACCTTTGTATGGCTTGCAAATCGCCTTCAAGAACTTCAGTCCAGCCAAAGGAATCAGCGGAAGCGCGTGGGTTGGTTTGGATCATTTCAAGCGCTTTGTAGCATCTTATTATTTCTGGAGACTGTTGTGGAACACGATTTCGATTAACTTGTTTTCTTTATTGTTTGCTTTTCCTATTCCCATTCTTCTAGCTTTAATCATTACCGAAATTCGCAACAAAGCCTTCAGCAAGATCGTGCAAAATATTACGTACATCCCTCATTTTATTTCTATCGTTGTTATGGTAGGGATGCTGCAGTTGTTTTTATCTCCGCAAGGAGGTCCTGTTAATTCGATTCTTGCAGCATTTGGCGCAGCGCCGGTCCGATTTCTCGATTCAGCGGGCTGGTTTAAATCCATCTTTATCGGGTCCAACATATGGCAAAATATGGGGTGGCAATCCATTATTTATATTGCGGCCCTTAGCGGTGTCAATCCGCAGCTGTATGAAGCGGCCAAAATGGATGGCGCAAGTCGGCTACGGCGCATTTGGCATGTATCAATTCCAGGCATTCTCCCGGTTATCGTCATCTTGCTTATTCTCGATGTAGGACATTTCATGAATGTCGGTTTTGAGAAGATTTTGCTCATGCAAAATAATTTGAATTTGGAATCCAGCGATGTCATTTCTACCTTCGTTTACTCGGCAGGTATTCTAAAAGGGGAGTACAGCTATACAGCTGCGATAGGTTTGTTTAACTCTATTATTAACCTTGCGCTGCTGCTGCTCGTGAATCGCTTTGCTCGTAAAAAGGCCGAGACAAGCTTATGGTAAGGAGGGTCGTATGATGAAGGAACTAACACGCAAGAAAATGAAGTCGGATGAAAAGCTATTCGATGCCATCGTGGGTGCATTGGCTGTTCTAATTGTTGTAGTAGTGCTGTATCCGTTGCTCTTTATCGTCAGCGCATCCTTCAGTGACCCTGCACTAGTGCTGAATGGGGAAGTGATCTTGCTGCCTAAACAAATTACTTTGGAGGCGTACAAGAATGTATTCCATAACAATCAGATATGGAACGGATATGGAAATACAATTGTATATACACTGATCGGAACTGCGATCAATCTAATCATGACGACTTTAGCGGCCTATCCGTTATCAAGACCAGATCTGCCTGGACGGGGAGGCATCATGTTTTTTGTAACACTTACGATGTTTTTCAGTGGCGGACTCATTCCATCGTATCTCCTTGTTAAAAATTTAGGCATGGTGAACACCATGTGGGCGTTAGTAATTCCGGGTGCAATTGCCACCTATAATTTAATTGTGATGAGAACTTATTTTCAATCCAATATCCCATGGGAAATTCAGGAGGCCGCACATATCGACGGGTGCTCCAACTGGAAGCTGCTCACACATGTCATATTGCCTTTATCCAAACCGATATTGGCCGTCATGGTGTTGTTTTACGCTGTAGGTCACTGGAATTCCTACTTCAATGCCTTAATTTATATACGCAACAAGGATTTATATCCATTACAGCTCGTGCTGCGTGAAGTGTTAATGGTTAGCCAAGCAGACGCAGTTGACAGCAATGTGGGACTGGAATCCAAAGTGCTGCTGGCTGAGAGTATCAAATATGTGGTGATTATTATTTCCAGCTTGCCGGTACTGCTGATGTATCCTTTTGTACAAAAGCATTTTGTGAAGGGTGTTATGATAGGTTCATTAAAAGGATAAAGAATGGAAGGAAGCGTTGTGTTCATGCAAGCAAGAGCTAAGATCCAGGTGAATAAGAATCAAGTCGGCAATGATAGAATTAATCCTTATCTATTTGGGCATTTTGTAGAGGATATCCGTGATCATATGGATGCTATGTTGGCCTATCCGCTTTCGGATATGGATTTTGAAAGTATGGACGGGACATATAGGGGGCTTTCCGGAAGCTGGCGTCCTTATACGAATGGGAAAAGTACGATATATGGTCTCGAACCCGCTGCTGCGCGTCATTCTGGACATAGTCAGCTGGTTCGAATTTATAGCGACGATGAGGCTTACGCAGGTATAAGTCAAGCGATTGCTGTAAAACAGGATCGGGATGGCTATTCTTTGACTCTGTATGCAAGAACTTCTGTCGAAATTAAGATCGTTGCAGCAGAGATTGTGGATAGGAAGAGTGGAGAAGTGCTTGGTTCCACTCGAATCAATCTAGAAAGCCATAACTGGAAGCACTATGAATCTCATCTTCCGGTATTGCGCGATTGCGAGCATGCGGAATTCCGATTATATGTACCATCGGATCATGAGCGCTGGCGGGATCATGTATCCACGGGAATGCTTTGGCTGGATCATATTTCGCTGCTTCCTTCTGACAGTGCAGGCAATGTTCGCAAGGAAGTTATGGAAATGACCAGGGACCTGAACGCCGGCATGATGCGGCTTGCAGGGAATTATATAAGTGCCTACCACTGGCAGCAGGCTGTTGGTCCTGTGAATGAGCGGCCCTGTGTGATCAATGAAGCATGGGGCGGTTGGACGAATAAGTATTTTGGCACGGATGAGTTTATTAAGTTCTGCCGTGATTTGAATGTAGAGCCTCTAATTTGTGTTAACGATGGTTCAGGCACACCGGAAGAAGCGGCCGAGTGGGTTGAATATTGTAATGGTGGTTTGGATACGCCTATGGGTAAACTTCGGGCAGCCAATGGGCACGTCGAGCCGTATGGCGTGAAGTACTGGGAGATCGGCAACGAAGTATGGGGAGCATGGCAGGTCGGGCATTGCAGCGCTGAGCAATTCGCAGAACGCTATATGCGATTTGCCCAATCCATGAAGGCCCGTGATCCCGAGATTAGGCTGCTCGCTTGCGGAGATGACAAAATGGATTGGAACAAAACTCTGCTGGATCGAGCCGCAGAGCACATTGATTATTTAACTTTGCATTTATATCATGGTTACAATCGATTTGGCATGAATGATCGCACGCCAAAAGAAGAACGTTATAAAGCAATGTTCTCTTATCCGGAATGGACGAGGGAAACCGTAAGGCAATTGAGAGAAATATTCAGCTCTACTAGCCGTTATGCCCATCTGAAATTGGCAATCACGGAATACAATACGATGTACTATCCGAATACCATGCGCAAGGGTCTTCCCAATGAACATACCCTTGAAGCAGCAGCTGTCAATGCAGCAAATTTGAATGAGTTTATCCGAAATAGCGATTTGATTGAAATAGGCAGCTTTTCCGATTTAGTCAATGGCTGGCTTGGCGGTTGCATCCGAGTAGGGGATTTCTATGCGGATCAATTTCGCGGTAAGTCCTCTGGCAGGAGCGAAAACTCTTTAATCGTTTATGGCACTCCATCCTATTATGTCATGAAAATGTATGCAAACCGCGACTTGGGCTATGTTGTTCAGAGTCATACAGAATGCGGCAGCTTTAAGGTGAATAGCCTTGTGTCTACAGAACCAAACCTTGATGACCTGCCGAATTTGGACGTCGTGGCTTGTACCAATGTTAGTGGAGATAAGCTGACGATCTTCATGGTGAATCGAGGCCTCGAAGACACCTTAACGGAAGTGCAGCTGGACGGATTTGCCGAGTCGGGCAAAGCCCATCTATCGGAAATAACAGCGGATCATTATGAATGCATAAATAGTGCGCAAAACCCGAATTCTGTGGTCTGCAAAGGTCATGAATTATCATTTTTCAAATCTCAAGTGACCTGTCAGCTGAGGGCGTCATCCGTCTACGTCTTGGAAATCACTCGCTAACGGGAGTAAAGGATAACTGGATGCTACAAATTAAGAGGACATGGATATTTATTTTGGCTGGTTGTGTTCTTCTTTCAGTGATTTTGACGATACAGCCGCAGCTTTGGGGAAAGAAAGGGGCGGACAGGATGGAGATAGCCTTGCATCAGACCTACCAGAATCCGTTCGTATTGGACCAGGAATGGGAGGATTATGGCATCGGGGATCCTTACATTCTTCGCTTTGACGGCAAATATTATCTCTACTGCAGCACGAAGGATCGCAGAGTCGGGGTCAAGGCATGGAGCTCCGACGATCTTGTGAATTGGCGCTACGAAGGTTTGGTGACAGAGGAAGCTGTCAGTGAGGGAGCTTATGCACCGGAGGTCGTCTATTGGAACGGATTGTTCTATATGTACACTTCTCCGGCGGGCAAAGGACATTACGTCCTGCAAAGCGACAAACCAACGGGACCGTTCGTAAAGAAGACAGACAATCTCGGTTTCACGATTGATGGCTCTGTTTTCATCGACGACGATGAGAAATGGTATTTCACACATGCCAAATTCGGCGGCATTATGGCAAGCCCGATGTCCGATCCGTATACAATCGAAATGGACAAGCAGTTGAACGTCTCGCTCGGACATTGGACGGAAGGTTCGATGATCATCAAACGAAATGGACGTTATTTCATAACTTACACGGGCAATCACGTATTTAGCAAGGGCTACCGTGTCAATTACGGGGTAAATCATGACTCTCCGATAGGAACTTATACAATTCCCCAGAACAACCCGATTCTGATTTCTACTGCGGATGATTTCAACGGTCTTGGCCACAGTGCGACGGTCATGGGTCCTGATCTGGATTCGTATTATATCGTCTACCACAACCTGATTGGACGTTCTGCCGAGGGCCCTCCCGTTCGTAAACTGAATCTGGATCGCCTCGTATTCAACGGCGACAAGATGTCCGTTCTGGGGCCGACGCACGGGACACCGCAGGAAACGCCCAGCATGCCGATTTTCTGGGACGTGCCGGGCGCTGCGCCATCCGGTGACAAGTGGGAGAGAACCAGTCAAACTGGGGGCGTCGAGTCTCTGTTGGCACGATCGGGCACGGGCAGCCAATATACAGCTGAATACAACTTCAGATTGAATGATGTGCAAAGTGTTGGTTCGATATCTTCAATAGATGCCGTATTCGCATACGAGGATTCGGGCAATTACCGTACAGCCCATGTGAACGAAGCGACGATGGAACTCTCACTGATCGATCGTGTGAACGGCGTCGAAACGGTTGTTGCGACGGAGCCGCTGCCAAAGGGTACCGATCTGACGAAGCTCCATACGATCCGCATCGAGTCGGGCAGTTCCAATACGATGCTCTATTGGGACGGGCTGCTTAAGATTGAGCAACCAGCAATGGCTGGGAAAGCTGGCCGTATCGGATATGTTTGGCCGAAAGGGACGAATCCGGACCTGCACTACACAGCCTTTGCGAATGAAGCGAACGGCAGCGGCGATATGAAAGTGATTAAACCGCTGCCCGGCGCGTTGGAAGCTGTTCATGGTGTACGTGACGGCAAACCAAGCATTCGCTCTGGCATAACGCCTGATGGCAGTGATGCTGTAGTCTTGTCGAACAAGGACGACGGCCTGTCCTTTCCCATCAATATTCGCGAGGATGGCAGCTATCTGCTCTCGGTTAACGCAGCCAAAACGTCGGCTGGATCAACGTTGGTGATCGAATCAAACGGCAAGACCAAGGAAATTAAGCTGGACGCTTCTTTATTTGCCGGCGATACGGAGTGGACGAAAGTACCGCTGGGCAAGTTCGAGATGAAGATAGGACCGCAATGGCTGTCGCTGCGCCGGGGGAAGGGCGAAATCACGCTTAGGTATGTGGAAGCGAGTCTGACGGTTCCCGTACACGCACAGTCGGTCATCAAGCCGACGGCCGTTGGTATTGTCAATCGATTCGGCGGTGACGCCGGTTGGGCGGATTACACGGTAAGCTTCGATCTTACCCTGAAAAAAGCAACGGCAGATGAGGCAGCAGTTCTGCTGCGGACGACGAACGAGTCTGAATTCAAGGATCAGGTGAAAGATGCTTTCATGGGCTACATGCTGGCGTTTCATAATGACAGGGTCATTTTGAAGCGGATAAGTTACGAAAATTCAGTGGAAAAGGCTTCCGGCAACCTTGCGTTTAAGCCTGGTCAAACCCACAGGGTTACCGTAAAGCTGGAAGGAGCATCAATAGTTGTTCTCTCCGATGATAACAACGAGCCTATTTTGAAGTGGACGGACCCGAATGCGTTTCTTCAAGGTCGCGTAGGCCTTTCAGGCGCATCGCCGGGATGGACGATTTCGCCGCTGACGGTGATCCCAGCACCATAGGAGTTGCGTTAGACCGCATGCGAGCGTATTGCTCGGTGCGGTTATTTTAGTCCTTTGAAGTCTATCGGGAGCAAGCGTCCAAACATTGCTTAAATGTTCTTCATATAACAAAAGAGTACAGATATTGATGACCTGAGGTGATGGAATGCATGGGCTACTGGAATAACAAACTAGGCAAACACCGTGCTCTACTAACTAATAAGGAGCTGGCGCGCCACCTGCCGCCGACGAAACTTGCCACGAAGGCGAACATACATGGGATGTTGGAGAAATATCGCACACTCTATCTCAAACCGAACCACGGAACCGGGGGCAATGGGATATTTAAGCTCTCTCACCACGGTAACAAATATCGCCTGCAAAACGGCACGCGCAGCCGAACATTCACTTCCTTCGAAGGGGCGTTTACCGCTTTCACTAAATCAAGGGCGAAGAAAATCTATCTGGTTCAAAAGGGCATCTCTCTGCTCCATTATCAGAAACGGCCGTTCGATTTGCGCATCATGGTTCAGCGCAGCCCGCAGCGCAAATGGGAGGTAACGGGGATCGTGGGACGCTTAGCCCGGCCTCATAAAGTCGTGACCAACTACCATAGCGGCGGCAAGCCGATGCCGGCCAGAGAGCTGCTGACGCCTTTTGTGCCAAGTGCGGAGCAGTCTCCCTATATCGGTCAGCTGAATACGCTAGGCCTTCGGATTAGCAGACATATGAGCGGCATTTTCCCACGTTTTCTTGCGTATGGGGTGGATATAGGAATTGATAAAGAGCTTAAGCCTTGGATCA
Source organism: Paenibacillus ferrarius (assembly GCF_002027705.1). Lineage (GTDB taxonomy): Bacteria > Bacillota > Bacilli > Paenibacillales > NBRC-103111 > Paenibacillus_E > Paenibacillus_E ferrarius. Next base: position 120,426 of record NZ_MBTG01000014.1, read on the forward strand.
TAGAGGTCAATACGAAGCCGGATAAATTCATATTTAATGCCCTTGCCGACAAGCGAATGTTTCGCAAAATCATGCGGTATGCGAGAATCTCCAAAACAAGCGGATGATGGAGAAACAATAGTTCAATATCAGAAGGGCTGCAAAGTGTTGCAGCCCTTCGTTGCACCTAGCGGGAAGTTATGCGTGCCATAAAGCAGGCGATTCGAAGTACTTGATCCTTACTTCTAAATGATGTATATTGATTTTACATTGACATTACAGCAGGTCTAAAAAAGGAGGAGCCATGTCACCACGTACCAAAGAACAGAATGATGCGATCCGGGAGATGCGGATGGACCAAATTATGCAAGCGGCTGCGGAAGCATATTTGGAGAAGGGCATTCAATTGGAAATACGCGATGTTGCGCTCAAGGCAGAGCTCGGCTACGGAACCGTGTATCATTACTATAAAAACAAGTACATGCTTTTGGAGGATTTACTGTGGGAAGCCCTGAATCGAACGGAGTCTGCAGTGATGTCCGCTATGACGGGAGAGGGTGGCAGTTTGCTCAAAGCGGAGTCGTTCTCCAGGCTGCTCCTGCAGAAGTGCATTCATGACCCATCCGTATTTATTTTGCTTAAAACGGTTTCGGACAATTTTCATCACTTCCCGGGAAACCGGTTCATCAAGCTGTTTGATGATTTTCAGGAACGGATCTATTTGCCGTTTGTGGCAATGATTCGTGAAGGAATCTCTTCCAAATCACCGGAAAAAGCAGCTAATCTGATATTTGGTACACTTGTTGGCTGCACAACGCTTAACATCCACCACAATATGCGGAACGAGATCGATGTGGATGGGATTGTCGATATGATTTTTTCAGGCATACAGTCAAAGGAGAGATGAATGGAATGATCATCCTGAAATCGAGAGCAGAAATTGAAGAAATGAGAAAAGCCGGCGGAATTGTCGCTGCTTTTCATCAAGCAATCGCAGGTATGATTCGGCCGGGTGTCACGACGCTCGATATCGAGTCGTTCGCAGTGCGGTTCCTGAAGGAGAATGACGCCAGGGCGTATACGATAGGCTACAACGGGTATCCGTTTGCGACTTGTGCGTCTGTCAACGACGTCATTGCGCATGGTTTTCCGAACAGGAAGCCGCTCAAGGAAGGCGACATCGTCACAATCGACATCGTCGCGGAAGCGGATGGCTGGATTGGCGATTCAGCTTGGTGTTATGCGGTCGGCGAAGTGTCGGAAGAAGCCCGTAATCTGATGCAGGTAACGAAGGAAAGCTTATATCTGGGTATCGAAAAAGCTGTTGTCGGAAACCGGATCGGCGATGTGATGCACGCGGTTCAAACCCATGCCGAGCGAAACGGATTCTCGGTGGTGCTCGATCTGCTCGGTCATGGCGTAGGAAGGGAGATGCACGAGGAACCTAATTATACCCACACCGGGAATCCGGGCAAAGGGTTCCGCTTGAAGGAAGGGATGGTTTTTACGATCGAGCCGATGCTAAATGCTGGAAAAGCATTAATGACGGTTGATGCCGACGGATGGACCGCCAGAACCGCTGACGGCTCGCTTTCCGCACAGTACGAGCATACGATCGCCATTACTGCGGATGGTCCGATTATATTGACGGCACAATAGAATTCGATCCTTTTGATAGTAAAAAATAGGAGGCCTTTCTATGACAATTGACTCCCAGAAAGATATTGATGGTCTTACGGAAATCGGTAAAATCGTTGCGTTGACAATAAGTGAAATGAAACGTAACACGCGTGTTGGAATGACGACGAAGGAATTGGATGATATCGGAGAAAAATTTTTAAATAGCTGCGGGGCAGTGTCTGCTCCCAAAACAACCAAAAACTTTCCTGGCAGCACGTGTATCAGCATTAACCGTGAAATTGCTCATGGAATACCGGGAAATCGAAAAATTCAGCCGGGCGACCTTATTAACATCGATGTTTCTGCTGAGCGTGGAGGCTATTTTGCGGATTCGGGTCACTCTTTTCAAGTGCCTCCATACAATTCTTCTTTAACACGTCTCTGCAACTATACTCACGATACGATGATGAAGGTTATTTCTTCACTCAAACATGGAGTAAAATTGAACGAAATCGGCAGGATTATTCAAACCGAAGCTGAAAAAGGCGGTTATAAGGTTATAAAGAATTTGTGCAGTCATGGTATTGGAAAATCCCTACATGAAGCTCCAACAGGGATCCTTCCCATCTATAACAAGCACGACAAACGTGTATTGAAAGAGGGTTTAGTCATTACGATTGAGCCTTTTTTATCAACGGGTGCGGATTATTTCGTTGAGCAGTCGGATGGGTGGACTTTATGTCTACCGGGCGGCGGCTTTGCGGCACAACATGAACACACCATAATTATTACAAAGAATCAACCCATCATCGTGACTGTAGCTTAGGATATCTGAACAAAAGTAGGAGGACGATGAAGTGGCTCCCAAACATATAGTTTCCGCGGCAACAATTGTAGTTAATGAGCGTAACGAAATATTATTGATAAAAGGACCTAAGCGAGGATGGGAAATGCCAGGAGGGCAGGTTGAAGAAGGTGAATCAATGAAAGATGCAGCGATAAGGGAAACAAAGGAAGAGAGCGGTATAGATATAGAAGTGACAAAGTTTTGTGGTGTTTTTCAAAATGTAAGTGCTAGCATTTGTAACACTTTATTTCTAGGCAGACCAGTCGGGGGAGAATTAACAACTACTTCTGAGTCTTTAGAAGTAGGATTTTTCCCAATCGAAACAGCATTAGAGATGGTACAATGGGGGAATTTCAAGCAAAGAATTGAGCATTGCTTGAATGAAGAACTTCATCCTTTTTATGTTGAATTTTCTATTCCGCTTAAGGATTGCTAGAGTGCCATAAGATTGTTCCGTCGGACAGCGTATTCGTCAACAACGTACGTTTTTTGGAGCGATATTCGACATTATTGTCGGGTGACAAGAACTTGCTGAGGTCGGCTAGTTGATAAATCACTAAATGTAAAAACCCTCCAAAATGGAGGGTTTTTGCTTATTTTAGACTAAGCCCCCATCAGGGATGCCATCTAGGAAGTGCGCTTTTTTTGCTGGCTCCAAGTACTCCTCCTCCGTAAAGACGACGGGCGTGGCATCGTGGCTAAGTCTTCAACCCGACAGCAAGCTGCCTTAAACCTCTCGAGTTCTTGAATACAAAAACATTAGGTGAAATTGCCAAGATCAAGAGCATTGAAACATTCAAAGATCTTCTTACGTCGGTAATTTATCGATTTCGAATTACTAAAGTCAGGGTGTGATCTTCGTGAAACACTTCATCGTAGTTCTTCTTGTGGTTTTTATTACGGGATGTCAGGGGAGAACTGATCCAATTCAATTAAAGCCGATTACTTTATCTGAAGTATATCCAGGGAGCATTTTAGAAGTAGATAGGATTGAGTTATTGGATGGATCTACTGGAGAAAGAAAAGCCATAGAAGATAAACAGATGATTTTACATTTTCTTAGAAGTTAAGGATATAGTATTAGAGCCAGATAGGCTTTATACCTAATCAAATTAATAAAATCTATTACAAGACTAATATTCAATTTGTAGGGCATGTAAAAGCATTTTTTGAAGAGAATTTTGAAAGAGAATTCTAGGAAGTGGCAACAATATTGATCACGATTTCACTCTATCTTCTTATAAAGAAAATATGCCTTTCTACAAAAAAATTGATGACAGACAAGAGTTAGATACGATGATAAAAGGTTTCGGAGGAATATTTTGGAGAACTAAGAATTTTGAAGTTATAAAAATGATACAGTGAAGTGTTAAAGATTGAGATAGAAAATTGGAATGGGACTGTGATAAAATCCCAATTAGGAAATGAGACTATTTGTATATAGGAGGAGGCGTATTGATGCAAACACACCCACAATCGGGCAAGACCGTTCAGCATAAAGCTCCTACTGCCACCGCCTCCAATTCATTGAATACGCTTGAAAGCGTATCAGTAGGGCGCTTGTCTGTCGATGCCCTTCAGCGTGCTGCGCAGCACCCACAGGCGATGAGCCCGGGGCAGATAATGCATCTGCAGCGTACAATCGGCAATCGCTCGGTCGCCGAACTGTTTAAAAAGAATTCGACGGCAGCCAAGCCTGCCGAGAAGCCTGCTGAGCCGGTTGTGGCTTCCGGCACGATTCAAGCAGTACCTACAGCCTCCCAAGCTGATATTCAGCGCAAGGTTTACATTAAAAATACGCTATTCAGCGGCTACAGGAACAAAACCAAATCCGGCCGCGGCAGCGAAGGTGTAGGCGATCGGAACGTGAAAACGATGATGGGGGATAACAAGTCGCGCTATTTTAAAAGCAAGGATGAGATGTCACAGTATGCTGCAAATACTACTGAGAAAATCGGTTACGTCGAGAAGACGAATACATGGATTCGTCTTCCGGATGAGTTGATGGTTATCGGGGAAAAGCATACGGCCACCACACTGCATGAAGTTGTCAAAGCTGTGGGAACTGATAAGTTCATGTATGAAGGATATACAGAACATCCTGCTGAAGCTGCCGACAATCCGGAGCTAAAAGCGACCATGCGTCAGCGTGATGCAGTTGGCGATGCGAAGTTTGGTGGCGTCGGCTCTGGCCCTGGGACTAAATCGCATTATGCTGAAAGCTTTTATCCGAAAATCATCAGAGGCTTGCAGGGTCTTAAAGTTAGATACGATTATCAGGTAATGGGGTCGGAAGCCGAAAAGAAATTATTGAGTATGGCCATCCGATTTGCCGCAAGTGCGGATGAAGATTCGGGCCTCTATCAGGCGTACACCACCCAGGAAGATTTGTGGAAAAGTACCGCAACTAGCCTTGAAGGCGATACCAATTCAGCTGCACCTTTGGCTGAGGCGATGCGGACTGCAGGCAGCAGCGACCTGTTTACTACGTTCGTGCGGGAATTGACGGATTATGCCACTACGAAGATTCAAGAGGAACAAGCGCATGCATCGGCAGCCGACAAGAAGGCATTTAACGATAATTGGCATATGGCCAAGGGGGATTATGACGTGGAGGGGTCAGAGATCATGAAGGCGGAGAAAGCCCGTGATTTCTCCATGTTCCAGCATATTAAGAAAGCGAATACTGACGGTTATCTGTTGTACGGACTTGGCGATTTGCATCTGCAACGGATAAAAAAACTGCTGGATGCCGAAGGCATCAAGTCGGAGAATATGAACACATTCATCAGCAATCAGGAGGCGAATCACCCGCAGAGCTGATTCCTTCCGATGTTTAATGCAAAAACCAAACCCTTACCAGAATGGTGAGGGTTTTTAAATTCGAGTCGTGTGTTGGGAATGGGATAATTTGGTGTAAATCAAGGAGTAAGTACCACATTGATCAAACATTAAGTGTTCATGTATGAGAAAAAAATATTTTTTGGAAAAAAAAGTGAAATAAATGAAACAAAATGGAAATTTATTCGTCTAACTCTTATGATGAATGTATCCAAATAAGTGGAGGTAATTATGAAAAAGAGACGAAGCACTAGCCTAGTTTTGGCCAGCCTATGCACACTGCTTGTGGCAAGCAATGTTGTATTGGCGGCGCAAGCCGAATCATCCGAAGTCAGGCTCGATCAGGTTCAAGAGTATGCGACGCAGTATATTGAAAAGGAGTACCCTTTTGCGAAAGAGCAATTCTTATTGGTTGATTATCAAGAAAATACTTTTGTAAAACCGCATTTTTACAATATTCGTTATTTACGAGCCATTGACGGTATTCGGTATCCGGGCAACTACATTAATCTTGACATTGATAAATCCGGGAACGTTATAAACAAACAAATTCTGTGGGATAAAAACGTTCAGCTTCCAGAAAGCGAACCCGTGATTTCAATGGAAGAGGCACGCGCGAAGTTCGCCGAGCATTTGGCTCCGTCCTTCACTCGCGTCTTCCCAGATAAATTAAACAGAGCCGAAACGAAAACAGGCATTTATCAATATGCAATATTATTAAATAATTGGCGGGTGGATGCAGTTACCGGAAAAGTCGATGGTGGCATAAATCAACCAGCTCAAGAACAAAAAACGAAGCTTCCTGCTGCCTACAAAGAGGTCGTACAACCAGTCGACAGTGAAGAGAAAGCATTAAAAAGAGCGACCGAACTAGCCGTGATTCCGACAAATGCCGAATATCCGCTTATTTATCAGGTAGTTGATGGATTCAATAACAATTTAAGCGGCCCCTTTTGGAAAGTCATTTGGAGAAAACCAATGGGAACTTATTACTGCTCATCATCTGCGGAAATCCAACAGAGCACCGGCGATCTAACGTCGCTTTATAATGAATGTCCACTAGAGGGCAAACATCGTATAGGCGAGGAGGAGGCTAAGCAAAAAACAGCCGATTATCTTAGAAAATCGCTACCGCAAGCGGCTTCCGCGCTAACGCTGTATTCCATCCATGAATCGTCTGTAACGCAGCCGTCGCGAATGGGTGATTCAGGGTACACGCTGATTTATACTGCAAATTTATCTGGAGTTAATTACGGATACGTCATCATTGGCATCGATATCCAATCCGGCGAAGTTACCGAAGTAATCAACTCCTTGTCCGGCACGCTGCCGGCGGACATCCCACAGTTTGATGAACCAAAGCTAAAATCTATGCTTATGAAAGCGTACGATGTAATCCCGACCTACTATACTCCACCGCTGAACTTGGTTAACAAAGCGGAAAATGGGATAATTCAGACAAACCCAGTTACTATTACGGAAGATCCGGTGAAACCTGTTTTGGTGTATACTCTTGCACGTAAAGCCAACTACAACAATTATATTTTGGATGCAAAAGATGCAGTGTGGAGACACTTTTCAACGGGAGAAGTAATTACGGAGGATCAAATTGAACAGAAGAAATAAAGTGTAGAGATTGTAACATAAGAAGAAACCGTTCCTTGTAAAAGTGGGGCTCGTCCCTAACATTTACAAGAAACGGTTTCTTTGTTTGTATAGGGCTGTCGCGAAAGGCAGGATCATAAAACTTAGGCGGTAGTTGCTGATGGTCATTTTTTTAATTCATACCCCTCCGCTATGTTCGCGGAGGGGCACAGTTCCTTGTCAATGGTAATGAATTTATACCATGTGCTTAACATCAAAACAGCGATCAAGGGATGGGGCTTTACAAGACAATGAGGTATTTTATTTTGTTCTTTCTGCTAGTTTAGTAATCGACTCAATGTCTTGATCGGTTAATTGATCTAGAAAATGCTTGCGTATTGCCTTTGCGACTATGGGAAGGGCTTCATCCAAGGCTGACTTTCCGGCGGAAGTAATGATGACTTGAACACCGCGATCTGTGTCAAGTGGTTTCCTCAGAACAAGACCGCGTTTTTCCATCCGCGTTAGATGATGTGAGAGTCGGCTCTTATCCCAGTCCATCGACTCAGCTAATTCCTGTTGGCGAAGCTTACCATTCCCGAATTGGACTAACCGGTCTAATACTCCAAAATCACCCTCGGATAGTCCTGTGAATTCAGACATTTCTTTTACAACACGACCGAAGATTCGTTTAAAAGAGCCTTTCCACATATTCCATAGTCGCATTTCAACTTCGTTTAGCTCGTTCATATCCATAAAAACATCATAACATGGTTGACGTGTCAACCGCAAGGTGCTACAATGCATTCAAGTTGACACGTCAACCTAAAGGTCGATCGCCAATGCCATTGAACTCGTGTCGACAGGCATTAAGGTCAATGCGGTAATGCCCGGGCTTTACTGCATCAGATCTCAACAACTTAGAGGGAACGGGCACTGTCCAGCAAGCTGCTCGTCATCCTGTACGCCTTGCGCTGATTGGCGAGGATGGTCCGACGGGTATGTTCTCAAATGAGAGACGTGAGCAATAGACAACCTGAAGGTGTGGTTACCTTCCAAATATACTTGAGGAGTGTGTTATCAAATGGAATATGTAAAACTTGGACGCAGCGGCTTGGATGTTTCGCGAATAAGCCTTGGGACCATGAGCTTTGGGGTACCTGAACGCGGCAATACCCCATGGTCATTGAATGAAGATCAAAGCAGACCGATCATTAAAAAAGCGTTAGAATTGGGCGTTAACTTCTTCAGTACCGCCAATATGTATTCCGACGGAACAAGCGAAGAAATTCTCGGACGTGCATTAAAGGACTTCGCTCGTCGTGACGAAGTCGTTGTTGCCACAAAGGTTTTTGTTCCGATGCGCAAAGGTCCGAACGCTATGGGACTTTCCCGTAAAACCATCATGACCGAAATGGATAACAGTCTAAGACGACTCGGAACAGACTACGTGGATCTGTACCAGATCCATCGTTGGGATCCTAATACGCCGATTGAAGAGACAATGGAGACCCTCCACGATTTAGTTAAGGCGGGCAAGGTAAGATACATCGGAGCATCCTCCATGTTGGCATGGCAGTTTGCGAAAGCGCAGCATGTCGCGGAGCGCAATGGTTGGACACGGTTCGTTTCCATGGAAAATAGACTTAACTTGCTTTATCGGGAAGAAGAAAGAGAAATGCTCCCCCTATGCAAAGATGAGGGAGTTGGCGTCACGCCATACCTGCCTTTGGCTGCAGGTCGGTTAACCCGGGATTGGAATGAGCAGACCTCGCGATCCGAGAATGACCAGGTAGCCAAGGGGTTATTCGTTAAAACGGAAGAGGCTGATCGTAAAGTTGCGGAAAGAGTGGCGGAAGTTGCCGCTGAACGGGGAATTCCACGGGCACAAATTGCACTTGCATGGTTGTTGCAAAAGGAAGAGGTCACAGCGCCAATTATCGGCTCAACTAAGATCAGCCATCTCGACGATGCGGTTTCGGCGTTGTCGGTTAAATTGACACCCGAAGAAATTACGAGTTTAGAAGAACTTTATATCCCGCATCCATTCGTATAAATTGGACACATGCACACAACGACTCTTTGGGCGAACACTTCTAGATTTTAGAGAATACGACGCGATGTTACTAGGCCTTACCGATTAAAAACAGACAAAAACCGCGAAGCCTTCTGCTACGCGGTTTTTGTCTGTTTATGACCGAATCTTTCATTATTCTTTTATTGGGCTGTAGTAGACTTAACTTAGTTTGCGACAAGGGACGTACAGGGATAAGAGGAGTGAAGGTAGATATGATCACGAGGGTGTTATTGAAAAGGTTTACGATTCGTTTATTACTGGGATTGATGCTAGTTTCATCGATGCCATTTTCGTCTTTACTCACGTTGCCTGCGCTAGCCAACGGACCAGTTGGTAGCGATGGTTGGACGCAATGTGCTGCAGAGGGTGGAGCCTGTACATTTTCAGGGACCAAAGAAGTGCGATTCTGGGGAATCGGCACCCCTGCAATACCTGCTAATTATAGCTTTACTTCTCAATTATTGACGGGAGGGACACTATGCACAATCGCTGCTTTCGGCTATAGTGATCCTGCTCCTGGAACTAGTAAAAGGTGTTACTACCGTGATGTACAGCTGGATAGCAAAGTGATGTCCATGGCTAGTGATAACGACAAGAAAGTGACCTTTACGTTTCATGTTTATGCCATACAGGCTGGCACGTTAGATGACTTGAAGAGTAAGATTACAGTGAAAAAAACAGGTGAAACAGCCTATTCAGCTCTAGGCACCCAAGATACCGTCGCGAACCCGACATCTACAGCGACGTTGAGTACGGTTGAAATCAACTTTAAAGACGCATTAGTTGGTTCAGAGAACACGATACAAATTGCTCCGGGGGCATTCCAGGATAGCAACGGCGATCCGATAGAGATATCGGTGACTTCTTCCGTAGTAGGTGAAGCGCCAGATGGAAGCCTTGGCTGGACGAATTGTTCTGCGCTTTACGGCTTTTGTAACTTTACAGGGACGAAAGAAGTGCGATTATGGGGAACTGGTGCTCCGGCTATACCCGCTGATTATGATTTTGTAGCTAGAATTGTTACCGACAGTGCCTATTGTGCAGTTTCTGCATTCGGTGGCATTGATCCTGCTTTTGGAACCGTTAAACGGTGCTACTACCGTGATGTGCAGCTGGATAGTGCAGTGACGACGACAGTGAGCGGACCTAATAATAAAGCGACGTTGACCTTTCATACCTTTGCTAAACAAACGGGCACACTGGATGATTTAAAGCGTAAGATTACAGTGAAAAAAACAGGTGAGGCTGCCTACACAGCTCTTGGTGCTGAAGATACGGTTGCGAATCTGACCTCTACGGCTGCGTCGAGTACGCTTGTCATCAAATTTAAGGATACGTTAGTCGGTCCGGAGAACACGGTACAAATAGCGCCTGGAGCTTTCAAGGATAGCAATGGCCAACCGATTAATTTGCCGGTAACCGTTTCAATAACGTCATTACCAACGGGACCGGACGGCAGCCCGGGTTGGACGTATTGTAGTGATGAAGGCGGGAATTGTTCTTTTCGAGGGACGAAAGAAGTGAGGTTGTGGGGGATAGGTCCTAATTATGGCTTTATCACTCATATATTTAGAGATATTACGGATAGTCCGAGATGTCAAACGTACTTTATTGGCAATTATGATCCTGCACCAGGTTCTCCGAAAAGGTGTTACTACCGTGATGTCCAGCTGGATAGTGCAATGACAACAATCGTTAGCGGACTCAATAACAAGGGAACATTCACATTTAATATGTACGCCATACAGGCCGGTACTACTGAAGACTTGAAGCGTAAAATTATGATTAAACGAACAGGTGATTCTGCCTATTCAGCACTAGGCGCTGAGGATACAGTTGCCAATCCAACCTCTACGGCTATTTCAAGTACCCTCGAAATTAACTTTAAGGATCCGCTAGTTGGGTCGGGAAACGCCATTAAGATCGCTCCTGAGGCATTCAAGGATACCAATGGTGAGCTAATAGATTTAATGCTCTCTACTGTACTCAAGGAGCCTCTTGCCATAGACGCTGCACCAGACGGCAGCCTGGGTTGGACTTTTTGTGCCGTAGAGAATGGGAATTGCAGCTTTACAGGAAGGAAAGAAGTGCGCTTCTGGGCAATTGACCAACCTAATAAGTTTCAATCTATCATAAGCACAAATGATACGGCATGTACCCTCGCGTCCTTCGGTAATCGTGATCCGGCATCTGAATCTGCCAAAAGGTGTTACTACCGTGACGTGCAACTTGATAATAACGTGATGACAGTCATCAGCGGAAGTAATACGAAACTGAAGGTCACATTTAACACATATGCCATTCAAGCTGGCACTTTAGAAGATTTCAAAAGTAAGATATCGATTAAAAAAACGGGTGATTCTGCCTATACAGCGCTAGATACCGAGGATACAGTTGCAAATGTAACCTCTACGGCTGCTTCAAGTACATTCGAAATTAATTTGAAGAACGCGTTAGTTGGTGCGGAGAACGCCATCCAGATCGGGTCCAACGCATTCAAAGATAGTAATGGCCAGCTTATCGATATAGCGGTGAATTCTAACGTCGTAGGTGTTATTCCAGACGGTAGCCCTGGTTGGACGTATTGTGCTGCGGATGGCGAGAATTGCAGTTTTGCAGGGCTGAAAGAAGTGAGATATTGGGGGATAGGCACGCCAGCACCTAATTATGGTTATCGGTCTAAAGTCATTACGGGTGGTACGGCGTGTACTATGGCTGCCTTCGGTAATAATGATCCTGCCTATGGAACTGTTAAAGCGTGTTACTACCGGGATGTCCAACTGGATTATAACGTGTCGACCGTCGTTAGCGGACGCAACAATAAAGTGACATTCACATTTACTACGTATGCCATACAGGCGGGCACTTTAGAAGAATTAAAGAATCACATCACCGTGAAAAAAACAGGTGACACTATCTTTGCTGCTCTAAGTCCAGAAGATGTAGTTGCCAATAAAGTATCTACGGCTACGTCGAGTACGCTTGAAATTACCTTCAAGGACACGCTAGTTGGTTCAGGGAATACGATACAGATAGCACCTGGGGCATTCAAGGACAGTAATGGCCATCTCATCGACATAGCGATTACATCTTCATTAACATTGTTAGGCCTTGGTCCGGACGGCAGCGGGGGTTGGACGAATTGTGCTGCGGATGGCGGTAATTGCAGCTTTGTGGGGACGAAAGAAGTGAGATACTGGGGAATAGGCACTCCTGCTATACCAGCTAATTATGGCTTTAGCTCTCAAATCATTACGAGTTATACACCGTGTTCCATTGCGGCTTTCGGCAGTATCGATCCAGCACCTGGAACGTCCAAAAAATGTTACTACCGTGACGTACAGCTGGATAGTGCAGTAAAGACCGTCGTTAGCGGGATCAATAATAAAGTGAAGATGACATTTAATACGTATGCCATACAGGCTGGCACTTTAGAGGAATTGAAGAGCAAGATTACAGTTAAACGAACAGGTGAAGCCGCCTATAAAGCGTTAGGTGCAGAAGATACAGTAACAAACCCAACATCTACGGCTATGTTAAGTACGCTTGAGTTTATTTTTAAAGATCCGTTAGTCGGTTCAGACAATGTGATACAAATCGCTTCGGGAACCTTTAAGGATAGCAATGGCCAACCCATCGACATACCAGTGACGTCACCTCTCACTTTGTTACCCGCGGCGCCAGACGGCAGCTTGGGTTGGACATATTGTGCGGAGGAAGGCAAATTTTGTATCTTTACCGGTAAGAAAGAAGTGAGATATTGGGGAATAGGTACACCTGCTGTACCCGCTAATTACGCTTTTAGATCCCTAGTTATTACGGATGCTACAGCCTGTTCAAAGGCTGCTTTCGGTAATGTTGATCCTGCATTTGGCACGACGAAAAGGTGTTTTTACCGTGATATACAGCTTGATAATAACGTAAAGACAGTGGTAAGCGGACTCAATACCAAAGTTACTTTTACATTTAATACGTATGCCATTCAGGCTGGATCTTTAGCAGATTTGAAGAGTAAAATTACGGTTAAAAAAACAGGCGCCTCGACCTATTCAGCGCTAGGTACTGAAGATACGGTTGCTAATCTAACATCGACAGCTGACTCGAGTACGCTTGAAATTAACTTCAAGGATACGTTAGTTGGTTCCGGCAATACCCTGCAGATAGCGCCTGGCGCGTTCAAGGATAGCAATGGCTTGTCAATTAACATCATGATTACATCCTCTTTAACATTGCTGCCCACTGCACCAGATGGTAACTTTGTTTGGACAGATTGTGCAGCAGAGAACGGGAATTGTCTATTTTCAGGGACGAAAGAAGTGAGATACTGGGGAATCGGCGCACCTGCTGTACCAGCTAATTATGGCTATTTGTCTAAAGTCGTTACCAGTGGTATTGGATGTAGTGGGGATGCGTTCGGTGGTATGGATCCTGCGCCAAACACGTACAAGAGGTGTTACTACCGAGCAGTACAGCTGGATAGTGCAGTCAATTCAATCGTAGGCAGAAGCCATAATAAAGTGACGTTTGACTTTCATATGTATGCCGTCCAGGCAGGCACTTTAGATGCGTTGAAGAGTAAGATTACGGTTAAAAGAGCAGGCCAGGCAGCCTACACAGCGCTAGGTGCAGAGGATACAGTTGAGATCCTATCATCTACGGCTAACACGAGTACACTTGAAATTAACTTTAAGGATGCCTTGGTTGGATCGGGCAACACCTTACAGATTGCTGCTGGGGCATTCAAGGACAGCGATGGCCAGCCCATCAACATATCGATCACCTCCCCTTTAACAATGCCGTTGGAAGTAAATGCGGTAGCTGCTACTGATACTGTTATTACGGGGACAGCTGAAGCTGGCTCCAGGGTAACGGTAAGTGCAGGTGCAGGCCTATTGGGAACAGCTGTCGTGACAGATGGTACGTTCTCCATACCAATTGCCGTTCAAACTGTAGGTAAGGTGCTTACGATAATCGCCAAGCATGCAGCAAACAATGCCAGCTTAACAGCGACTGTAACGGTAACAGCCGATGTAACAGCACCAACAGCACCTTTAGTGAACACAGTGAATATGGAAGATACTTTCGTAACAGGTTCAGCAGAGCCTGGTTCCACGGTAAGGGTGAAAACAGGGACAAGTTTACTTGGAACTAGCCTAGCAGCAGCAAGTGGAGCTTACTCCGTGCCGATTGCAGCTCAAGCAGCAGGCACGCAGCTTACGATTACGGCAACGGATGCAGGGTTGAACGAAAGTTTACCAACTCGTTTAGTCGTAGAGCAGACGGATACACAAGCGGTAACCGCTGCAACTCAGGCGCTGGCCATTACGTATGGCGACAGCGATGGGGCAGCGAGTGTAACGCAAACTGTAGGCTTGCCAGCAACAGGAATTAACGGAACGACAGTTATGTGGGCATCCAACCATACAGCAATTAACGCCACGACGGGTAGGGTAACACGTCCTTCACATACAGCGGGCAATACGACGGTAACGTTAACTGCGACGATCAGCAAGGGCGCAGCAAGCGAGAGTAAAGCATTCACGCTGATTGTAACTGCGGAAACAGCAAGCAATAACTCAGATTTGAGCAGCTTGCGTGTTAGCAGTGGAGCATGGAACGAAACGTTAGACGTGGCAGTAACGAGCTATATGCTGAGTGTACCGAATAGTATCGCTAGTCTAAAGGTTTCGCCAACGACGACAGATGGGATGGCGAGTGTGAAAGTAAACGGAGCGATCGTTGCAAGTGGAGAGTTGAGCGCAGCAATTCCTTTGGATGTAGGTACGAATACCATTATCGTAAACGTAACCGCACTGGATGGCACGACCATGAGAACCTACATGATCCATGTCACAAGGATCAGCAACGAAGCCTTGCTATCGGGTCTGACTGTTGCTCAAGGCGCATTAACGTTTGAGCCGTCTGAACTTGTTTATCGTGTAGATGTGGCGAGCACGGTTACAAGTCTTCTTTGGACCGTTACCAAAGCGAATCCCAACCAAACACTGACGGTTACGGGTGTGACTTACCATTCTACTTCTGTAACGGGCAATGTATACGCCTATACCGTACCTAGCTTAAATGCGGGAGCTAATGTGATCAACATCCAGGTAACATCGGAAGATGGTTTGGCGACGAATACGTATCAATTGACAGTGAACCGCGCACCGGTTGTGACACGTGATGACAGCGCACCAGTTGATGTCTCAGGTGACAGCTATACAACGCCGCCAATTCACACGACTGTTACCTCTACAGATGGAATTTTGACATTGGCGATTGGTCAATCGGGCGAAGTTAGTTTGAACCAAGAGGTTATGATCTCGATCCCAGCGGATGCTTCAGCCAAAGAACTCAAGATTACGATTGACAAAGTATTGAATACGCAACAGCTAGTCACGGATAAAGAAGTTCTAGCGAGCCCGATCTTCGAAATTTTGAAAAACTATACGGAGAATTTCAGTAAACCGATTATGCTGACCTTCACTTTCGACAAGGCTAGTTTGCGAGGCCGCCAAACAGCAGCCGTATTTTATTTTGACGAAGTCCATAAGGTGTGGGTGGAGGTTCCTGGAGGTACGATCAATGGGAATCAAATCACCGTAACTGTGAACCATTTTACGAAATATGCGGTATTTGCAGTAGGCCAAGCGGCTGTTGCAGCAACGAATTTTAATGATATAGCTGGACACTGGGGAGAGGCAGGGATTAAGCAAGCAGTGGAAGATGGCATCGTTTCGGGTTATCCGGATGGTACGTTCAAGCCGAATCGTATTGTGACGCGTGCGGAATTTGCTGTCATGCTGATGAACACGCTGAAGCCGCAAGGGGAAGGCGCGAAGCTGAATTTCACAGATGGCGCGGATATAGGGGCATGGGCACAGATGGCCATCTCGCTCGCAGTGCGAGAAGGGTGGATGAATGGCTATGACGATGGCAGCTTCCGTCCGAACGCTGAGATTACGCGGGCAGAGATGGCCGTGGTGATCGCAGGCGCTCTAGGTAAGCCAGTCGGTGCGAATGCAGCAGCTCATTTTGCTGATGATACAGCCATTCCATTATGGGCAAAAAGCAGCGTTGCTGCCGTACAGCAAGCGGGCATCATGCAAGGCAAGGATGCTGGGCAATTCGCGCCGCAAGATCGGGCAACAAGAGCCGAGGCTGTGACGGTTCTGCTAAAGGTTAAGTCACAGAGGAGCAACGGAAGTCAATAAATGTTGGATAAGAGACTGTTCCAAAAAGTAGCTAGATCTACTTAAGGGGCAGTCTTCTTTTTCCATTCCATTCAATATCCGAGAATCATATTAGTCCAATGAGTATTCCACCTACAATACCGGCTATGACAACGACCCACGGCGGTAATTTCCAGAAGATCAGCATGATAAACAGAATCGAAGCTAGCGCAAAATCAGCTGGTTTCACAATCGCTGTCGTCCACAGTGGATTGTACAGCGCGGCTAACAGGATACCGACCACTGCGGTGTTTATGCCAATTAATGAACCCTGTACATGCGAGCTTTTACGAAGGGAGTTCCAGAATGGAAGGGCCCCGACTATGAGCAAAAAGGCGGGCAAAAAGATAGCTAATGTGGCGACAATAGAACCAGATATGCCCTTTGCCATTGCTCCTAAATATGCTGCAAAAGTAAATAGTGGCCCAGGTACTGCCTGGGTCGCACCATAACCAGCAAGGAAATCTTCTCTGCTGATCAAGCCCGTGGGTACCACTTCCCGTTCTATAAGCGGCAAAACGACATGACCTCCGCCAAATACAAGGGAACCCGACCGGTAAAAGCTATCGAAAAACGAAACCCATCCAGTTGTATCCACCTGATGAAGCAGCGGCAGCGCAAGCAATAGTGCAAAAAATAGGATCAAACAAAAAATAGCGAATGTGCGACTGATAGCCACCGGAAGAATCGGAGCTTCTGGAACTTTCGCTTTCCGGTACATCCAAAATCCGAGTAAACCAGCTGCTACAATAAGGAGTATTTGGCTTAATGCTGTTTGCCACAGTAAGGTAATGGAAGTCGCGATGATTGCAATGGTCGCTCGTGTTTTATCTGGAATAAGTTTTTGCCCCATACCTAGAATAGCTTGAGCAACAATGGCCACGGCGACAATATTCAATCCATGAATCCATCCAGTGCTGCTAATATCGAACCCCTTCAACAATAAGGCGAACAGTACCAGCACAATAACCGAAGGAAGCGTAAAACCAAGCCAAGCTATTAGACCACCAAGCAAGCCAGCTCGAATAACGCCAATGCCGATTCCGACCTGACTACTCGTTGGACCAGGAAGAAATTGGCAAAGGGCTACGAGATCGACATAGCTTCGTTCATCCATCCACTGACGTTTGCGAATGTATTCGTTATGAAAATAGCCTAGATGAGCTATTGGACCTCCGAAAGAAGTAAGTCCTAATTTTGTCGATACAACTAAAACTTCCAAAAGAGCTCGTAATTTACTTTTGGGCAGACCATGTGTAATGGCATGAAGTGTTTCCATAGCATTTTCTCCAATTTGTTGATTTTCAATATATGTGAAGTTTAACAGTGAATTTTCACAGTCAGAGCCTTGAGCAATCAATATCGGTTATCTTTTATTATTGTAAGATATAAAATGTTAATTTTTTATGTTCTTTTATGATAAGAATTTCCCAAGTTTTAAATATAAAATTATTACCAAAATAATTTATAAAATTACATTTTATTAAAAATTCATGAGCGTATAATCCTTTACATGAGATCTCTTTATATGATTTATGCTCAAATTATTTCGTAGGAGGTTATTTTGTTAAAAATAGTAAGAGAGGGACGATACAAATGAAAGCGGTTGTAGAAAACTATAGAGAGAATATCAAAATCAAGAAAAAGAACAGTATGCTGCATAGCTTAAAAAGAGATTCACTCTTATATCTACTCTTACTGTTGCCAATGGCGTATATCCTCGTATTTCGATATGCACCCATCTATGGCGTGTTGATGGCCTTTCAGGATTATAACATTTTCGAGGGAATTAGCGGCAGTGAGTGGGTTGGGCTTGATGTCTTCAAATTCATTTTCCAACAAAATAGTTTTTACCGTGCGCTTACCAATACGCTTGTGTTGAACCTTCTGGATTTGGTAGCGGGGTTCCCTGCACCGATCATCCTGGCTATATTGTTGAGTGAAATCCGGTATGTCCGATTTAAAAAAGTGACCCAAACCATTCTCTATTTACCGCACTTCTTATCCTGGATCATTATTGGCGGTATGGTATATCTGCTATTTTCATCAGGTGGGATGGCGAATACGGTCCTATCCAGCATCGGGATTGGCAAGATTGAGTTTCTTTCTCAAAAAACAAATTGGTTGATCATGTATATAGCTATTGGGATATGGCAAAGTGTTGGATGGGGTACCATTATCTATTTGGCTTCCATCATAGGAATTAATAAGGAATTATATGAGGCGGCAGATATCGATGGATGCAGCAGGCTTCGTAAAATATGGCACATTACTTTGCCTGGGATTAAGCCTACGATTATTATTTTGCTAATTTTACAAATCGGCAGGATGCTCTCGATCGGGTTTGATCGGCCATTCGTGATGGGGAATTCACTGGTCAGCGAGTACTCCGATGTCATCAGTACCTATGTGTATCGGATTGGAATTGGATCTGGCGATTTTTCGCAGGCAACAGCCGTTGGACTGTTTCAATCGGTTGTAGGGTTAATCTTTTTGGTGGCAGCCAATTACATTGCCAAAAGAATTGGTGAGCAGGGAATCTGGTAAGGAGTGAGTTTGTTGAGTAGAAAAAAAAGAGTCAATTTCACGGATATAAGTATTGTTTTATTCATATCAGCTGTATCAATTACTTGTTTAATTCCATTTTTATATATGATATCGCTTTCTTTTAGCTCGAATGAGGCAATTATTTCTCAGAAGGTCACACTTTGGCCGGTAGGCTTCACCCTTGAAACATACAAAACGATTCTAAGCGATGTTGAAATGATTTATACACTTGGGTACACGATTGTGCTGACCATTGTCTATACACTAGTTTGTATGTTTTTAACGATTTGTGCAGCGTATCCACTTACCAAGCAAAGGTTAAAGGGAAGAAGCTTTATTTTAACAGTTCTGGTATTTACTATGTATTTTAGTGGAGGTTTAATACCTAGCTATATGCTTGTCAAAAATTTGGATTTGATGAATTCGATGTGGAGCTTAATATTGCCAGGCGCTATGAGTGTTTTCAATTTAATCATTCTAAAAACCTTTTTTGCATCACTTCCAGAAAGCTTGGAAGAATCGGCCTCAATTGACGGTTGTAATGAACTTGGGATTCTCGTACGAATTGTTCTTCCGTTATCTTTGCCTTCTATAGCAACGTTAAGCCTCTTTTACGCGGTGGACAGATGGAACGGTTTTCAGGATGCGCTTTTTTATATCACAAATAAGAATCTGTATCCGATGCAATTAAAGCTGTACCAAATCATCACGGCGAACCAACAGCTAGATGCCCAGCAAGGTGAAGGCAGTGTTGGGGCTTATATTGTTCCTGAGTCATTGAAAGCAGCAAGTGTTATGTTTGCAACCATTCCAATCTTAGTTGTTTACCCGAAACTTCAAAAATATTTCGTGGATGGCGTCATGACGGGGGCAATTAAGGGATAATAGGGCAGATTGAAGGGTGGTGGTTTTTGAACCAATTAGGTAGGATGGATAGGAATGTTCTCGATTGTATGCGCACTGCGGAAAAGTCGGATTTTTTGTTAAAAATGATAAAGGAGAGGTCACAAAAATGAAAATTAAAAAAATGGTGGCTTTACTACCGGTTTCGACACTATTAATAAGTGTTTTGGCAGGATGTGGAAGCGACAGTAATAAAGTAAGCCAATCGGCATCACCAGCAGCTTCAACTGCAGCTGCAACACCATCAGGTCCTCCGGTTACACTAACGGTTGAAGTATTTGACAGAGGCGTACAGGGACAGCCAGATCTGAACAATAATACGTGGACTAGGTATATCAATGATAATTTTGGTAAACAGAACAATGCAATTGTGAAATTTATTACGGTACCTAGATCTCAAGAAATTGACAAGCTTAATGTATTGATGGCAGCAGGTGAGGCACCCGATATCTCATTTACTTATGACAGCCCAACCGTATCCAGATACGCTAAAGTGAATGGTATTGTTCAATTGAATGATTTATTGGCTAAGCATGGCAAAGAATTAACGAATTATTTGGGTAAGACCGTTCTTTCTTATGGACTGTTTGGTGGAAAACAGATGGCAATTCCCGCGAAAAGAACTTCACTGGCCTGGATTGGTATGTTTATCAGAAAGGATTGGCTCGATAAATTAGACATGCCTGTTCCTACGACGAGGGATGAATTATATAATGCTTTAGTTGCATTCCGAGATAAAAATCCGGGAGGCGTGAGTGGCGTTATTCCGTGGGGATTAGCCGCAACTGGTTTTAATTATAACTACGGAAATTTAGGTGAATCTTTCTGGGGGAAACAGTCGGAGGAAGAATTTGTTACAGCTCCGTACAGCTGGCTAAGACCTGGAAACAAGGATGCGCTGAAGTTTCTGAACAAGCTCTACAATGAAAAATTAATTAGCCCTGATTTTGCTTTAGACAAAACAGCCAAGCAAGCGGATGCTGATCTAACAAACGGAAAAATCGGATTTTTCAGTGCAAACTGGGATTATCCGTTAAGACAAAATATCAGTCAGCCATTAAAAGCAAATGTGCCTACCGCAAACTATGTACCCGTTGACATTTTTCAGAATTACGAAGGCAAATATAAGAAAATCGCATATAACGAAAATGGCGTCAATGTCATTATTCCGAAGACCAGTAAAAATGCAGAGCTGGCTATTAAATACTTAAATTGGATGTCCGACCCGAAAAATTTATTTTTCCTTCAATATGGTCAAGAAGGAATTAACCACAAGATGGTGAATGGGATTCCGCAGGTTATTAATCAAACAGGGGACAATATGCAACCGAGTTATCTAAATCTTGATTATACATTGGTTGTAAATGGTGTGGAGCTTGGCGACCCTCAGAAAAATATTAAGGCTTTAGCTGCATCGGCTCCTGGACTTGAAGATGTTGCAGAAAAATCATACAAAATCAATACAACGGATACGTACACCAGTTTCTTCTTTGATACGCCAAATGAGTCCAATATTAAGTTTGGCAAAACACTAGGGGATATGAACAAATTAATGACGGATAAACTGATTGTCTGTAAGCCTTCAGAATTTGATGCTTTGTATGATAAGTTGGTTGCAGAATACCTGGCAGCAGGCGGGCAGGCTGTTACGGATGAAAATGTGAAAATCTACAAGGCAATGCAAGCAAATAAGAAGTAATTCGAAGTACATTTACAAATCATATAAGCCGTTGTCCAATCATCGGCTTATATGATTATCAATCATTGGGTTTATGATGAGAACTCCAACCACTTTGACAGCGCTTTCGCATAAACAACAATTTGAACAAATCTAGGCACGGGAGTTAAAGAGTTCAATAAGGAAAGTATATTGTCAGTCAAAAAAGGAGGTTGTCTCATGGGAAAAATCAAGAAGTCTAATTTGGTATTGTTTTGCGTTTCAATTGTAATTTGCTTGTTCGTTTCTTTGCCGGGATTCACTTATGCGGCTCCGATTCACTCTGGTCCACAATTTGTGGATGGTTATTATGCAGACCCTGATGTACAGATTTATAATGGGACATATTGGGTGTATCCGACTCGTTCGACTCAAGTTGGTGAATCCGGCACTGGCGCAAAATCGGTGGACATCTTCTCTTCTACGGACATGGTCAATTGGACAAAATACTCAAATGTCATAAGTTCGGCCAATATATCATGGTTGCAACATTCATTGTGGGCACCAAACGGGGCTTATCGTGATGGGAAATACTACATCTATTTTGCTGCTAACGCAATCAATGGCGATGGACAATTAGGCGGAATAGGTGTTGCAGTGGCTGATAATCCACAAGGTCCATATACCGATGCGATTGGCGCACCACTTATCAATGTTGTAAGAAATGGCGCAGGTCCAATGGACCAAGATGTATTTTTTGATGACGACGGCCAGGCTTATATGTATTATGGCAGCTGGGGCGAGTGTAATGTTGTAAAACTGAACGCTGACATGAAGTCACTGGGAACATGGCCTGACGGAACCGTCTATAAAAAAGTTACTCCCACTAAAACGGGCGATAATGATTATTTTGAAGCGCCTAAAGTATTCAAGAGAAACGGGATATACTATTTGACTTATGCTGCCGGTGTATGGGCAGATTCATCTTATAAGGTCATGTATGCAACTTCCAGCTCTGTAACAGGACCATTTGTACCAAAAGGTATTATGCTGCATACAGATACGACAACAGCCGATGGACCTGGTCATAATGGTATTGTTAAATCACCTACAACAAATGATTGGTACATTTTTTACCATAAGCGTTATCTGAATAGTCCACAACGCGTACTGGCATTTGATAAATTTGAGTTTAATGCTGATAATACGATTATACCAGTCGAAATGGCAGTGGAAGATAACTTTGATGACGGTAATGATACAGGGTGGACAAAATATGGCGGTACATGGACAGTATCAGGCGGTCAGTATCATGTAGCATCAAATCCAGGTGCCAAGGCTCTTCTGGACACCAATTTCTCAAATATGATTTATGAAGCTGATGTGACACCAGGTTCAACCGGCAATGCGGGTCTGGTATTTAGGGTATCAAATCCAGGAACAGGTAGTGATGCTTACCAAGGCTACTATGCTGGACTCGATGTTCCTAATCAGAAGGTGCTGATAGGGAAGGCAAACAACAACTGGACATCGCTTGCCACTGCTTCTATGAGTTTAACGGCTAATGCAAAGTATCATGTTAAAATTGTTGCACAAGATGAATCCATTAAGGTTTATGTTGATGATATGACTATACCTAAGATAAGTGTGACGGATTCAACCTATATTGGGGGTAGTATAGGAGTTAGGACCTATGATTCAGCTGCAAAATTTGATAATATTTCAGTACAAAGCAGTCAATATGAAACAGAAAATTTAAGTGTTAGCGCAACCTCGGGCGTCAAACACACCATGTTCGGAAATGGAACCGGGCGAGACCTTAATCTGAGCGGTGGATATGGAACTACGCTGGAAGCCAATGGAGTCAATGACTATGTGACATACACGGTGAATGTGCCTGAGGCACGCAGCTACAGTGTAAGGGTCGGTGTGAAAAAGGGACCCAACAGGGGGCAGTTCCAGCTGTCGGTAAACGATGTAAATCACGGTTCAGTTCAGGATTTATATTCAACTGGATTAAACTATACGGAACTGAATGTGGCCAATATAATCTTCAGCTCGGCAGGCAATAAATCCTTCAAGTTTAATGTTGCAGGTAAAAATGGTTCAAGTTCAGGCTACAATCTGTTACTTGATTA
Source organism: Paenibacillus ferrarius (assembly GCF_002027705.1). Taxonomy (GTDB): domain Bacteria; phylum Bacillota; class Bacilli; order Paenibacillales; family NBRC-103111; genus Paenibacillus_E; species Paenibacillus_E ferrarius. Next base: position 143,851 of record NZ_MBTG01000014.1, read on the forward strand.
TATTAAACTAGTACCAAACTGATGCAAGTTAAGCTTTACACCTAGGCCCTAGCCTAGGTTCTTTTGCTAAAAACACATTTTATTCTTCAAAATTTAGAGTGCTATTATTTTGCATTGATCAACAATCATGGAGGTACTTATGCATAGTGTAATTATTGTAGATGATGAGCCTTGGGCGATAAAAGGAATACGGAATGCCTTTAACTGGCATCAATACGGGTTCGAAATCATAGGTCAATTTACAAGTGCCCATAAGGCAATTGAGTTCATATCCGAGGAATCTCCTGATCTAGTCTTTACAGATATTAGAATGCCTGAAATTTCCGGCCTTGACCTTATGAGAATGACGAAAGACAGGGGATTGGACGTTGACTTCGTTGTTGTAAGCGGTTTCGCTGAGTTTGCTTATGCGCAAGAGGCGATAAGATATGGCGCGCTGGATTATTGTCTCAAGCCCTTAGATATTGATTTGGCAGATCCCTTAATTGAAAAGCTGGCCTTGCATTTCTCCAAGAAGCGAAGCCTTCGAAATAACCTTATTTTAGAGGCGCTTACCGCACCTGATAAAAGTGATTTAAAACGGTTGACGCCATTTTTTGATCGTACATCGGACGAGTATTTGCGTGTCGTTATCGTGTATTCCGATAGTGAGAAAAAGGGTGGTCAAGCCATTAAGTTTGGCAATATAGAGCATATCTTAGAAGTTGAATTTGGCTCAAGAAAGACACTGTACATACTCAAAACTGATAAGAGATCAGAGTTGGATATTCAATTGGATGCTGCCATATTCACAGGTTCGAATATAAAATCAATAGGAATTAGCTCCATTTCTACGAATTACGATCAAATGGCCAAGCTAATCAAGGAATCCGATCTTGCAGCTTCACAAACATTTTTGAATGAAGAAAAAGGGGTATTTGAATATGAGCCAAAGCTTAGCTTGGTTAATCCGTTTATAGATAGCATTGCTTCTAGTATGAAAGAGAAAAAGTTTGAAGACATGGATGACATCATTCAGAAAATGCAGGTTTTCTTCTCTTTTCATCATTTAGGTATGGGAGAAGTGGTTTATTTATGGAATCAAGTCGTTAGCAGCTTGGTTGGCACCTATTACGAAGAGTTGAAGGACATGGAGCTTGATTTCCTCAATTACTCTGAACTGAAAGAGCGATTTGAAAACTTTGAGTCCTTATGCAGCTTTTTACATGACATTTTTATATACTTAAAGCAACTGAACAGCCAGTCCATGCATGAAAGCGATAAGAACGCTTATTTTACCCAGCTGGTGAAATACATCGACAATCATTATCAGGAGGAGTTATATCTGAAAGATTTATCTGTCAAATTTCTGATCAACCAAGTGTACTGCTGTCAACTGTTCAAAAAAGTTTTGGGCAAAACCTTTTCGGGATATGTAACCGATTTGAGAATTAAAAAAGCTTGTGAGCTATTGAAGAGATCAGAGTTGTCCATTGAAGAAGTTGCAACCAAAGTAGGTTATTTTGACTATTATTATTTCAATAAAGTATTTAAGAAACATTGTGGGATAACGCCTACGAAATTCAGAAAGAGTTGACTGGAGTGGGAAGATTTGCAGATTAGCAGGCTAAAACTTAAACATCAAATCTTACTGATATTTTTATTTTCGGTTTTCATATTTACCATCATGGAAGTCTATTCCTACTATAGCTTTTATAATTTAACCCAAAAAAGAGCTGTAAATTATGGGAATACGATCATAGAACAAACCCGCCAAAAGATCGATTCTGTTTTTAACGATATTAAAGTCAGTACGAACATAGCTGTTGATAATAAATGGGTACAGGAGTTTACCATTGCAGATGATGATTATAAGAGAGGGTTTGAAATTGGTACTTATGTCATTGATCTCATTGAATATATGAGGTTATTTAATTCTTATTTGAATGGCATTGTGATTACTGATAATGAAGGAAGAAGAGTTTCCAGTTTAGCGACGACCAACGGTGATATTACGTTTTCAAATCAGTATATTCATTTTATTAATTCATTTAAAAATGAGAGTGAGACCGTTGTTAAAGGGGAATTTACAAACTTATTAAAGGACGAAAAAACAGGAAATGACTATTTCTTTTATATAGCACCCATTATTGAGGCGATTGGCGGGGTTCAATTTTCTAAAAAGACAGGCTATTGTTCCGTAATGGTGAATATGGATAAGATACAAGACCTTGTGGAAAACACAGAATTAACGCCTAATTCAGCTTTGTATATCCTTAACAGCCGAAATGAGGTCATTGCGTCAAATCATGCAAAATTGCATAGCAATTTATTCAAGGAAATTCTTTCAATAGATAATCAAAGTTTAATGAATGGGGTAAAAACCAAAATCAATGGGGAAGATGTCATCGTACAGGCAAAAGGCTTGAGGCAGGCGGACGAGTGGCGGATCGTAAGTATGATACCGGTGCACGAACTGACAACGGATATGAAGGCGATTAAGAATATTAGCATTATTGCAGGAATTGGCATCATTATAAGTATGATGATTCTGGGGTACTTTTTCTTAAACAATCTCACTCGACCTGTGATGGGGCTTGTTTCAGATATGAAAAAAATTGGTAATCGCGACAGGAGCTTTCGGGTAAAGGTACGTTCAACTAATGAAGTTGGCGTCTTGGCCTACGATATCAATAGGATGATTGACAATATGGAAGAGATGACGAGTCATGTTATTAGTACCCAGGCAAGATTATATGAGGCGGAATTGAGCAAAAAACAGGCAGAGTTTTCTGCCTTGCAAAGTCAAATCAACCCGCATTTCCTTTATAATACTTTGAATTGCATTAGTAGTATCGGTCTAGAATACGGCAGTAAGGAAATCGCGCAGATTACTTCAAGTATGTCAAAGATTTTTCGTTATAGTATTGAAAAAAGCGAACTCGTTTTAATCAGTGAAGAAATTCAATGTATTAAGGCCTATCTCAATATTATTTCCATTCGATATGAAAATAAATTCTCTTTGGAAGTTAAGGTTGATGACAAGATATTAGGTATGAAAACACCTAAAATGATTTTGCAGCCCATTGTGGAAAATTCCGTCTATCATGGACTCGAAAGTATGGACGCAGGAGGACAACTTTGTGTAAGCGGCAATATGGACGAGAATGGTGATATCTGTTTTCAAGTAGCGGATACGGGGAAAGGGATAGGTCAAGATGAACTGGAACGCATGAAAGCGAAACTGCATATGGCCTATTCGGAGAGAGTGGAAAACAGTTTAGAAGGTAAAAATATAGGGCTTTCCAATATTAATAATAGGATAAAGCTGCTGTTTGGAGAGGGGTACGGGGTAGAGATAGAGAGTCAACTTGGTATTGGAACGATAGTGATTGTTAAGATTCCATCTATATGAAAAAATAAAACAAACAGAACCCGCCAATGATAGGCGGGTTCTGTTGCGTAAAAATCATTTAGCACGCTCTGATCCGCACAGCGGCTTGCGGCATGCAATCGGTAATGTAAATATCTACACCACCACAATTGTTAATCGTCCAGTGCACGGAACACCCTGTTCCCTCAACTTCATAGTGCACGCCTTCTGCCATGTTGACTACGATGCTGAACGCTTGTTCGGCGCTACTTGCATAGCGAAATTCCGCCTGATACGCCGTATAACTTTCGTTAAAGGACTGCTGCAGCATCCAAATATTAAAACCAGTGGAAACTTTGCCAAGTTGGTAATAAGCAGCAAACCAATTGATGACCGGAGCCGACAAACCGCCGAAATGATGCCATCCTGCGCCTCGACCTGTCTGCACGATAAAGTGCTCATAACAGTTGTAGGTGGCCTCGGTCTCACGCTTCCATAAGTTTAAAGCGGTATCCGCAATGCGGAAAGCAAGATCGGAGTAACCCAAATCGAGCATGGTTTTCCAGAAAAACCATTGATGCGGCATCCAAACCGCACCGTTCCAGTAGCCATCCGCCCGATAATAAGGCGCGCTTTGGTCAACGGTGGACAGGCCGATTGGCGTCCATAAACGTTTATCATCAAACAGCGCGGCAACTAGCCGATCCGCACGCGATTTGGTACAGATGCCGGCTACGAGCGGGTAAAGCCCATCCATCCCCATGTTGTAATTGGCCCCGGAGCTGTGCCGTAGAAGGCTTTCTGGCTCACCCTCCGCGTTATGCACGACATAGCTGTAATAACCGGCTTCTTCATCCCACGCATGCTTCTCCAAAGCATGACTCCATCGTTCTATATCCTGCTCGTAATCCCTTATGTCTTCCTGCCAATTCTCCGACATTGCGGCAGCCATTTTCAGGATTTTAGCAATACGAATGGCCTGGCTCGTTGTCACAATAGGGGCAACTGTTGCTTCCAGCGTTTGCGCATGCACATATTTTTGCGGCGGATAGTCGTCCCACCCCCCGGAATTATAGAAGTAATCCCATGTTTTAAGCAATCCAGAGCGCAGTAGGCCAGTAGTAGACCCGTTAATTTTCCCGGCTAGGAACAAGTAATATTGACGCAATCGCGGATAAAAATGATGCAAGAAAGCGAGGGACTGCCCTTGGTTCCACAGCTCAAGAAACACATAATGCTGCACGGGCACAGGGCTGCCATGATGAATGAAGGCAGCCTGGCGGTCACCAGGTTCTGTCATATACGCGTTCAAGCAATCTATGGAGCGCTCTGCATCCAAATCGGAGAACCCGAGTGCGATAAACCCTGAATCCCATGTATATAGGGAATCCCACCAGCGCCCTGGCGTACTGTGGCGAATATACCCGCGTTTGGTGTAGACAGGGAAGACTGTATTGGTTAGCAGCGTAGCTCGCATAAGCTGCTGGCTAAATGCATAGGTGCCACCGGCAGCATAGGTGGGAGGCGGAGTTAACTGCGCACGTTCAGCTTTATAAATGGCTTCGCATTTGTCGTAGTCTAGCGAAACCGCTGTTAGGGAAGCAAGCACTTCTTCGTACGTCCCAGAGCAGACCATGCCATGAAGGATCTTCGATGAAGAGGGTACGACATGAATGGGACGCATGAACACATTCGTAAAGTGACCCTTTCCATTACCCTGCAAGACGGCATCAACGTGATTATGCACCGTAAGACGGGCATACCGATCGAGTTCGTCGTTTTTGTATTGTCGTATCTCGACATTGGGGTAGTTCCACAGAAGGCCGTAATGATACGGGCAATCTTTATATCGGAGGATCAGGCTGCCAGGAACAGGCCCTTCCAGCAATTCAGGCTCGATGTGCCAGGGCCGGTCGACAAAGACAACCTCCTGGGTAGCGTTGTGCTCAAGTAGGGTAAAGCCGTCCAGCACCAAGGGGCCGGAGCCGCAAGCAGATAAGGAGAGCGTGAAGTCTCCTGCTGCAAGCGTCCCGATCGGTAGATGGGCAACCCTGAGGGAGTTGGAAGCCTCTACATCGAATTGGTATATCTGATGTCCAATTTGAAGCTCAAGTTCCACGCTTTGCTCCGTTTGGTAGCGCAGCAGGAACACACCGTTTATTAAAGGCTCTGCGAGGTTTATCTCATAACGCAGCAAGTCGCCTTGGTCGGCACCGAAGCTGTCTCCTATTGCGGACCCTCCCGTAAAATGCTGGCCTCGAATTTCCCCCCTAAGAAAACCGTCATAGACCAAGCCGTCCGACGGTCGTGGGCGTGCGAAATTCAATTCGCTATAATCTAGCGCATCAACCCACACTGCGCCCTCGGGCAGCTGCGCATCTGCACATACTTGTACGTCGCCGTGCCCCAGAAGGCGAGGCGGCTGAAGCGAAGCCATCCAGTGCAGTACCAAGTTTTGCGGATGCTCGGTTTGGTTCACGAAGGATACTCGAATTAGTCGGCACTGATCAGCGATGCGGCTGAAAGAAATGTCGGTGTAGACGCGATCTTTCCATTCAAGTTCATGGCGGTGGGAGAAGAAGCTGAAATCCGCCGTTGCCTCCCATGGATGATAGCCGGATTCCCACAAAACGCTGGGAATATCCATTTTTCTCCTGTAGAAGCCAGGCATTAGACTAAGATCAAAACGCAAGCCTCGCGCTTGATCGCTGATATGGGAGATACCCATGTATTGTTTGGTATAGGGTCCCCATGCAGGCAGTCTAAGATCATGGTCATCGGGGAGTGTCTCAATCTCATGCATTGTCTATCGCTCCTTTGGAATGTAGGCTCTTCTCTTTATTTTAAAAGAGTACATACCAAAATGCCTCTTGATATAAGCTTAAATTATCTTGAAAACGGACATTCATGCTATGATGGGTATAACAATGAAGTGCAGGAGGATCCCCGTGCCAGTGAATCTGACAGCTTACGATAAAGAACATGTGGATTATGAAGATCCAAATTTCCGGCTTAAAATATGGACCCTGCATCATCCTAGCCAACCATCCGCTCAATATGGGCTTTGGCACTATCATGAAGAGGTGGAATTGATCGCTGTGCTGCAAGGTACTCTGTCCATAGAAACACCACATCTCAGCTATCATCTGCAAGCTGGTCATGTGGTGTTGCTCGGCTCCAATGAACTGCACAGATCTCACAAACATGGACGTGACGATCTGCTGTATATCGTCTGCCATGTTGATATGGCAGCTTTTATCGATCCATCCTTGCTTCCGTATCTCGCCGCATTTACCGGCCGCTCGGCCAATTTAACACAGTTCAATGAAACACTGCGCAAGTATCCGGCTAGCATTGAGGTCATTTATCAACTTATCCATCAGATGCTGCTCGATATGACCATACAACAGCGGGGCTACGAGCTCTCTATAAATGTTAGCTTGAAAAAGCTCATGTACACGTTAATTCAAATTGATGATGCCCACATCATCAAACCGATGGATCCACAACTAGCGGAGAAATTGCGTCCTGCGCTTGTCTATATCGAACAGCAGTTGGAAATTCCTTTCCAAATTGCGGATATCAGCAGCAAGCTGAACTATAATAGCAGCTATTTTGCCAAGCTGTTCAAAAAAGGAATGGGGATGACGTTTACGTCCTACGTCCAGATGCGCCGAATGAAACGAGCAGAGCAGCTCTTGCTAACTGAGGCGTGGTCTGTAACTGAAATTAGCGGCAAAGTAGGGTTTACCAGTCCAGCCCAGTTTTATCAATTATTCAAAAGGCATTTCGGCTGCTCGCCGAGGCAGTTTGTTGAGAAACGGACCCTTCCTAAATTTTAAAGCGCCGAAGTTATTTATTCATGATTCGGAATGACGAATGAAACGGTTGTTCCTTCATTGGGTTCACTGAAAATAGACAAACCTTGACCGTATAATTGAGTTAATCGTCGATTCGTATTGGAAAGTCCAATTCCTTTTTTTCCTTTCATCGAAGGACTCAACAGTTGAATAACCTTTTCTTGCTCCATACCCTTGCCATTATCTTTTACTTCAATCAGCGTGCAGCTGTCTTGGCGAGTAATCCGTATATGGACCGTACCACCTTTGCTTTGGCTAAGGAGGCCGTGTTTGACAGCATTCTCGATTAGAGGCTGTATAGAAAGTGGAGGAAGCAACAAGTTGATGTGGGGTTCAACTTCCCAAACAATAGACAACCTGTCCTTAAATCGCACTTTTTCGATAAATAAATAGGCCTCGATAAGCTCAAGTTCATGGGAAAGCTCGATCAGTTCTTCTGTATTGAGAAAATCAAAGCTGATCCTCAAATAGGACGCAAAGGCATTGCCCAGCTCACGCATTTTTTCCGTGTCTATATCACTAAGCGCCATAATTGAGTTAAGTGTGTTGAATAGAAAATGAGGATGAATTTGTGCCTGAAGATAGGCGGCTTCTATCCGTAAACGTTCATTAATGGATTGCTTTAGCGTGATTAACGCCCTAATTCGGTATTTGAGCTCTAGTGCATCTACAGGTTTGGTCACATAATCATTGGCTCCCGACAAGAATCCAGTGTAGATATCAGCTGGCTGACTACGCGCGGTCAACAGCAAGACAGGAAGCTCGGAAACGGAATAATGCTTCCTTACTTTCTCCGTTAACTCGTAGCCAGACATGTGGGGCATCATGACATCGGCAATCAATAGATCCCATTGCCCCGTGCCAAGCAGTTCCAATACCTCACGAGCTGAATGAGCCGTTGTTATGTTATATGGCTCCGTTGAAAGAATTCCAACGAGCACATTCAGATTGACGGGGTCGTCATCAACGGCAAGAATATTCACCTTCCTGTCATTCAAAAGCGGCGGAGTTAGTGCAGAAGTTGCCAATTCGGCAATGACAGTATCTTGAAAACGCAACCCAACAGGCCACTCAGCAGCTTCGTCCGTTACCTGATGTAGATGGAGAGATTGTTGAGATTGTTGAGGTTGTTGAGACTGTTGAGATTGTTGGAGATTCGACAAGTTAGCTAGCGGCAGACCAAAACTGAATACAGAGCCTTTACCCAGTTCAGAACGAACTGTCAATGTACCGCCATGCAATTCTACCAACTGCTTGCATATGCTTAAACCAAGTCCAATACCTCGACCATCGCTTATTCCATAGGACCCTTGTTCGTAGGGAAGAAACACTCGCGCCTGTGTTTCCTCATTCATGCCGACCCCGGTGTCAGAGACATGGATAATGGCAAGCCCCTCACGGGTATCCGCAGAAACAGAGATTGTTCCTTCTTCTGTGTATTTGAGGGCATTATGTAAAAGATTATGCAGAATTTGCAGAAGTCTTTTCTCATCCACTAATACCAGTGGAAACGACTCCATTATGTCCATACTCAATCGGATAGCCTTACCCTCAATCATAAATTTAAGCATGCTAATTACACCTGGAACGATCGATTGAATCCGCAAGGGCTCCTGCTGCAGAACTATGCGGTGCTCTTGGAGACGTGCAACATCAAGAAGATCTCCCAGCATGTGCGACATGCGGCGACTTATCGTGATCAACAGTTCCATATCTTTAAGGCTATTCTCATTCAACTTTGCTTTCTCTTTGGATACAACGGTCTGAGCGATATTCATAATGCCATGCAGCGGCGTTCGTAATTCGTGCGACGTATTGGCAAGAAATTGGTCTTTCAGCTTGTCTGCTTTTTTTAACTGTTCGTTTAGCAAGATGTTTTCATTAGAATTGTGGAAATATTTTTTAAACCAATAGGTAGAGAAACCAATAATGGCCGCAATTATATCTATTGGATAGTAAACCACCGTACAAGAAATCCATAAACTCCAGACAAGACTAGACATAATACATACCGCACATAGCAACAAGAAGATGACGTCATTGTCGGCTTGCTTCCTGAAGATCATCGTTCCAATGATATAAACAAACCACACAAATGGTATTAAATAGACCACTGTAAATATTCCTAGTGCAACTGTTCCATTCACCCATGCAGCGCTTGCAGCCAGCAGAAATCCAGTGAAAGCAATGAGCACTGAAGTGAATGCTCGCAACCATACACTCTTCGGTGGAGCCGAAGAGAATCCTCTGAAAAGAATAAGAATAAAAAAGGAATGCCAAATGAGCGAGATTAATCTGATCTTCAGCGCCCATGTATAATTGATCGGCAACCATAACATGAGCACGTTATCATGACCGGCCATAATCGTAATCCCAGTAGCCAGGGTTAACATACAGACATTGAACAAAGTCCGATAATGAGGATTAAAGCAGTAGAGAATACAGGCGTACAAACCATGAAGCAGCAAAACAAAAAATGTAACCAATTGAAACCCAATGGAATACCAACGCAAGTAGTCGATTGCTGCCTGAGATCCAAAACGAACGGAGTTTAGTATTCCACCGTTATAAGGATCATCGAAGTTAGCTACTCGAATAAGCACTTCAATTTCTTCTATACCTTTCGCAAAATAAGAAGCTGTGTAAGAGATGTTTTTGGGCGTGTACGCATATTCGCTCTCGGCAGGTTTACCAATATCGCCCTCAGTCAGCCCATTGGTTTCCACGGTAGATGAGGCTTGTATACCATGCAACCAAAATGCGACAGGTTTCTCCAGTGGATCGACAAGAATGCGCAGCCGATACGTTCCGTACCCAATTGAGGAATTTCCCTCTTTGGTCAGTGCGCTACTCCAGTTTCCGGGTACTTGAATATAAGAGGGCTGCTCTTTCACAATTTGCGTATTCGCTTGAGAAACTAATTGGGCAGGGTAGAACTGCCATTCACCATCCAGACGGATGGCAGCGGAATTATTTAAGTCCCAGCCGCGCATGTCGAGTACGCCATGGATAGCTTGCGGGTACTCCGAAGTAAAAAACATTTCGGACCAAACCCATCGTAAGCCGAGGAGAATACTAGAAAATAATAAAACTAGGGTTATATATTTTAGGGGGGAGGTCATTTTTATTCGCATCATAGAAAATGAAATTCGACATATATGGCGTAGTCCCTTTATTTACCTTTAACGTTTTTCTTGGGGGAATGGACACGACCAATTGATATCGGAAACTCAAAAAAAAAAAGTCGGAATCTTGAAAGTAGGTAACCGTCACAGCAGTTAGTATGAAGTATAAAGAAAACAGAATAGAATCATAAAAGTCATGACGTCCATGGTACAATAATTATCATAAAAGAGCTGAAGGGAACTTGGACTACATGAGAAAACCACCATCTTCAATATTCAACTCGCTCCGGTTTAAACTTATTACAGGGCTCATGCTTATTATGCTGCCGATTGTTATCTTCTTAATTTTCAGCAACTTCTATTCGATCCAAGTCGTTCGCAACCAAGTTTCTCAAACTAACAGCAACATGATCAGCCTTTATATGGGGCTAATCGATAGGTCGCTACGCGACATCGACAACTACTTGCTTAAATATGCTTCGGAAGAAACGGGCTTGTACATTCTTGATCGTTCTCCCTTGATCGATATCGATTTATATCAAATGGAGCGCATATGGCAATTTAAACAATTGGTGAATAACGCGACTTACTATAAGGGACTAGACTATTTCTTCGTATATTCGCCCGCAAACCAAGATTTGGTGTTTGCTCCTAATCAGACAGGTTCGGCTAACTTCGACAATCAACCTATCAAGGATGCCATTGTCTCGCTTATTGATGACGGGCATTTTCAGACAGGGAGATGGACTGTATTCAGCCTTCATGATAAGGATTACTTGTCATATATCATGAAGATTGGCGGTTTATACATCGGGGCTGGTGTAAATGCACGAGATATTACTGGGCCGCTTGATCTCCTGGATCTGGGCGCCGATGGAAGAGCGCTGCTTGTCGACGGCAACTATGAGCCGCTAAAGAACGAATCTTTTTTTAGAGAACGCGGAATTGATTTATCTTATACACCTAAGTCGTACCGTCTAAGCGGTATAGATGACGGATATCTGGTGATCGGCGAGCATTCTGGAAAAGGGGATTTCGGTTTAGTCGCGGTCGTCCCCGATCAAAGAATTCTCCAGAAGCTGCCTTATTTGCAGAGGATTATTTTTTTCATCGCGGTGGGGACCGTCATCATTGTATTGCTTGCCTTCTACTTCATGAGGCGAGTTGTGCTCCGCCCGATCAACCGGATCGTACTAGCCATGAGCAAGATCAAAGAGGGTCACTTAGATACACAAATAGCGATGAAACCTGCCTCCAATGAATTCGAGTTGATGAATGAAACGTTTAACAGCATGTTGACCGACATTCAGAAGTTGAGAATCGATATCTATGAAGAGCAATTGATTAATCAGAAAGCGGAGCTGAAGCAGCTGCAGCTGCAAATCAATCCGCATTTCTTTTTGAACAGTCTGAATGTTGTTTATTATTTGGCCCAAGAACAAAAATATAAGTTGATTCAAGAACTTTCCCTTTCATTAATTCATTATTTTCGCTTCATGTTCCGCAGCCACACGGATCATGTTCTGGTTCGGGACGAGCTTGGACATACGAAAAATTATTTGAACATTCAGCAGATCCGGTTTCCAGGGAGTTTGACGTATGCCATTATCGCATCAGACGACCTGCTCGATTGTTTCATTCCACCGCTAATCATTCAAAGTTTTGCTGAAAACACGATCAAGTATGCGGTCAATACGGACGTTCCTACTTCAATCGAGGTTTCGGTTGGACGTGATAGCCGGAAGGATGAAGAACGGCTTCATATTCGTATTCGTGATACAGGCCCAGGGTTTGCAGACGAGGTGCTCGAGAAGTTGAGACAAGAAATAAACCTGACGAGTAAAGAAGGCGAGCATATCGGGATCTGGAATGTAAGGCGAAGACTGCGGCTGTTATACGGGGAACAAGCAAGCATCAGGTTCTCAAACGATAACGGGGCCATCGTAGATATTTTCATGCCAATAATGAAAGGATTGGGTTAGGATCATGTACAGATTATTAATTGTAGACGATGAAGAATTTATCGCGAACGGCATTAGGGCAAGCGTGAACTGGTCAAAATTCGGCATCATTTACGTGTCTGTAGTGAACAGTGCCCGAAAAGCGAAGGAACACTATTCCAAGCATCCGGTTGACATTATGTTGTGTGATATCGAGATGCCGCAAGGAAGTGGACTGGAACTCTATGAATGGGTACGGGAAGAGCATCCTTGGACAGAGTGTGTCTTCCTGACCTGCCATGCTGACTTTCAATACGCGAAAAAAGCCATCCAGCTTGGTAGCTTCGAATATTTGCTCAAGCCTGCACCGCCAGAAGAGCTGGAACGCGTCATGATGGAGTTGATTAAGAAAATAAGCAAAGACCGGAAATCGGCCACGATCGTCATTGAGCGCTTCTGGCAGGATCTGCTGAAGCAGGTCACCCCATCCCGTCCGGACAATATTAAGGAAGAGATCTTAAAGCACAATATACCCTATACTAGCAAGATGAAGTTTTTGCCCGTCTTGATCAGTATTCATCACTGGGAGAAAGAACTGAACGCTCAGGAGGCCCTCAATATGGAGTATGCGGTAACGAACGCCCTGGAGGAATTGGTCATTCGACCAGTCGCTACGTCTCACATCGTTCGTATCAAGGTCAATCAGTTGTTGGCTTTATTTCCTACCCAACATACGATAGAGACGAGGGAAGAGGAATTCCTCCAAGAGATTGTGAAACGATTCGGTTTGTTCATCGACTTGTGCAATAGACATTTGGGGTGCCATTTGTCATGCTATTTGGGTCAACCGACTGAGATACACGATATGCGTGGCATGGTTGAAGATTTGGAAGGGTTTAGAAAGATGCAGGTCAACGCCGTCGACCGGGTCGTGCACATTGAAGAGAAGATCACACATGAAACGCCATTTCCCATGCCTTCGATGAAAGTATGGTCCGAGCTAATCAAGCAGGGAGACAAGAAGAAGCTTCTAGTCGAATCGCAGCAGTTTCTGGAGTCGCTCAAGCAGATCGAATGGCTGAATTCGAAAAGCTTGCAGAAGTTTTATTTGAATTTTCAGCACATGGTGATGCAAACGCTGCAACAAAAAGGGCTGTTTACGGAGGATATGTTATCGGATCATTTTGCTCCGGAACGTATTTCATCTGCTGTCAAAAGCGTCAAAGACCTGCAAGACTGGGTTAAGGACGTGCTTGAAATTGCAATGACTTCCATTGAAGGACCCGGTTCGAATGAGACGGTCGTAGAAAAGATCAAGCGGTACATAGCGGCGAATATCGACCAGGAAATGTCCCGACAATATATTGCCGACTATATCGATCTCAGTCCCGACTACATGGTTAAGCTGTTTAAAAAGGAGACGGGTCTATCGATATCGGAATATATTCTGAAGGAAAGGATCGATCTTGCGAAAGAGCTTCTTATCAAATCGGAAACTTCGATCAGCAACGTTTCTTTAGCGGTAGGTTTTGTTAATTTTTCTTATTTCTCCACGCTCTTCAAGAAGGAAGTCTCGATGACACCTCAGGAGTATCGGAAAAGGTTTTCGGGCATGTAAATGTTATATGAACATCAAGGACGCCAAGAGGCGTTTTTCTTTTTATATGGACGGAAACTCAAAACAGGGAGAACGGATTCTTGGATGCAGGCAACCGAGCACTCCATTACAATAAAAGTAGTAAAGCGCAAGACCAATCTTATTTGGAGGTTCCACATGAAGTTAAGAATGAAATACACTGCGTCGGTTCTGATTTCCGTTTTGACAACGTCTATGCTAGTCACTGCCTGCACCTCGGGCTCGAGTGTCCAACCGAATGCGAGCGGAGCTTCTACGCCGTCGGCTAGCGCGAATCCCAACCTGAAGCCCGTCGAACTGACGATGGTGTTTCCGGTTACTAGTGAGCAGAAGGACTTGAAAGCTGTACAAGAAAAAATCAACAAAATTACGCAAGAAAAAATCAACGCAACCGTGAAGCTCGTACAGATCACGAAAGGAGCCTGGGCGCAGCAAACTACGCTGTTGCTGTCTGGCAACGAGAAAATCGATCTCATCGTAAGCGGCAGAGGCACATACGAGCAGCAAGTGGCCAAGGGCCAATATCTTGCGCTAGACGACCAAATAGCCAAATACGGTCAAGATGCCAAAAAAGCGCTGGACGATCTAGATCCTGCTTATCTAAAAGCGACTAAGATTAACGGAAAGACTTACGCGATTACGAGTATTCGAGACCTGGCGACCGACTTTGGCATTTCGATGCGTAAAGATCTTGTAGATAAGTACAAAATCGATACGAAAGCGATCAAATCGGTGGACGATCTCGACTCTGTATTCAAAGTAATCAAGGAGAACGAGCCGGAAGTGATTCCAGTGATCAAGTTCGCCAACTCGATTCTCGGGAATCCGTTCATTGGCGGCTTGATGGATCCGCTTGGAGATGGTTATGGCGTGCTTCCGGAGCACGATAACGGGATGAAGGTGGTCAATTGGCAGGAAACTCCAGGATATGCCAAACTGCTGGACACGACAAGAAGATGGTATTTGGCCGGATATATTGCCAAAGATGCCGCTACCAGTACAGAACCTTGGCAAAGTTTAATGAAAGCGGGAAAAGCCTTCTCGACGATTCACCATATGAATCCATTTAGTGAAGCGGCCGATTCCTTAAGTGTTGGAAAAGATCTGGTTGAAGTGCGTTTGCTGCCAGCCGTCGCGTCAAATAACAACATCACTGCCTACATGTGGAGCATTCCCAGAAATGCGCAAGACCCGGATAGGTCTATGATGCTGCTCAATATGATGTATACGGACAAAGAGTTGATCAATCTGCTGGATTGGGGAATTGAAGGACAGCATTATGTGAAAAAATCGGATAACGTCATCGATTTTCCGCAGGGCGTCAACGCTTCTAATAACGGCTATTACCCTTACCAAAACTGGCTTTTTGGAAATATGCTGCTCTCCTATTTGTTCAATGGGGAAGATGTGGACCGAAACAAGAAGCTTACTGACTTTAATAAGAACGCGAAGAAATCGAAAGCGCTTGGCTTCAGTTACAATTCAGAGCCCGTGAAGACGGAAATCGCAGCGCTAACGAATGTTACGAACCAGTTCGCTATCGCTTTAGAGACAGGAACGGTGGATCCCGCGAAAATGTTGCCCGAATATATCAAGCAAATGAAGGCAGCGGGCATCGATAAGGTCATTGCCGAGAAGCAAAAGCAGCTTGACTCTTGGGCAGCGGCCAATAAATAATCCAATCGATCCCACTATAAAAGACAGAAGAGGCCATGCGTAAAAACAATGTCAGCACTAAAGGTGGTTAAGACGTATGCAAGCAAGCAAAATGTCATGGCGGCTTGAGATGAGGAAGGCAAAAAAATATCGGATGCTCGTGCTCATGACGCTTCCGGGGCTGCTTTACTTTCTCGTCAACAATTACTTGCCGATGTTCGGCATCGCCATCGCGTTCAAAGATATCAATTTCGCGAAGGGGATATGGGGGAGCGATTGGGTCGGGTTCAAAAACTTTGAGTATTTGTTTAAGACGAAAGATGCTTACATCATTACCCGCAATACGCTGATGTACAATCTCTCGTTTATTGCCTTGAATACGGTTCTCGCGATTGCACTTGCGATCTTACTGAATGAGGTCCGCAAGCGCGTGTTATCGAGATTCTACCAAACGATCATTCTGCTTCCGTACTTGATTTCTATGGTAATCGTCGGCTACCTCGTACTCGGTTACCTGGACGTCGAGAGAGGTTTCATGAACAAGACTCTTCTCCCCCTGTTTGGCCTTGAACCTGTATCGTGGTACAGCGAAACGAAATATTGGCCATGGATTCTGACGATCGTGCACGCCTGGAAAGGCGTAGGCCATCTTTGTGTCATTTATTTGGCTGCGATTATCGGCATCGATCCAGAGTACTATGAGGCGGCCAAAATAGACGGCGCGAGCCGGTGGCAGCAAATCCGGACGATTACGATCCCGATTATTGCGCCGGTCATTACGATTATGACACTGCTTGCGATCGGACGTATTTTCTACTCCGACTTCGGCCTGTTCTTCCAAGTTCCGCTCAACACAGGCGCCTTGATGCCGGTCACGAATACGATCGATACGTACGTGTACCGCGCATTAATCAATATGGGCGATATCGGGATGTCTTCAGCCGCAGGTTTGTATCAAGCCGTCGTCGGATTTGTTCTTATATTAGCTTCCAATGCGGTTGTGAGAAAATTCAATAAAGATCATGCACTGTTCTAGGAAGGGGCTTTCCCGTGTCATCATCCCCAAAGCTTTATCAATGGTCGATCAACATCTTCTTACTGGTTTTTACATTTCTCTGCATCATGCCTTTCTGGTTGCTGGTCTCCGCTTCTCTTACAGACGACATGGAAATTATACGGAATGGATACACCTTCTTCCCGAGTACCTTCAGTTTTTCGGCATATGAGTATTTGTGGACGGACTCCGCGAATATTTTGCGCGCTTACGGGATTACGATTCTCGTAACGGCGGTCGGAACGGCTGCAGGATTGACGCTAACGGCGTTGCTTGCCTACCCTCTGTCGCGGACCGAAATGCCGTTTCGGAATATGCTGGCTTTCTACGTATTTTTCACGATGCTTTTTAATGGAGGCCTTGTACCGACCTACTTGCTGTACACCAATTTCCTTCATTTGAAAAATACGATATTGGCGCTGATCCTTCCGAGTTTGTTAATGAACGGCTTTTTCGTCATCCTGATGCGAACGTTTTTCGCAACCTCGATTCCGAAGCCGATTATCGAATCGGCTTATATCGACGGCGCAAATGAATGGAACATTTTCACGAAAATCGTATTGCCTCTATCGACGCCGGTTTTGGCTTCAATCGGGTTGTTCTATACGATTCAGTACTGGAACGATTGGTTTAACGGACTGATCTACATTACCGACAGCCGTTACTACAGCCTTCAAAACCTGCTCAATCGGATTTTGGTAGATGCGCAGTATTTGCAGTCATCAATGGAGGTTGTCGTGACGAATCAACTTCCACTTGCCTCTATGCGCATGGCCATAGCTGCGATCGGGGTCGTTCCGCTGCTTTTTGTATTCCCATTCTTTCAGAAATATTTTGTAAAAGGCTTAACTGTAGGCGCTGTAAAAGGCTGACTCTGATTGTCAACCATCTTAGAAGACTTGAAACAGAGACAAAAAAAGATAATGAGGTGCATAGACGTGCAACGCATAATTCCATTTGAAGGAACCAATAATTTTCGAGACATGGGAGGCTATCGAACGATAGACGGACGTCAGGTTAAATATCGTTTGTTTTATCGTTCCGACGAATTGACTGGATTGACGGAAAAAGATCTGGAATCCCTGAGAGCTTTGAATATACGAACGATCTTCGATTACCGCGACGATTATGAAGCACAAAAAAAGCCAGACCCAGTTATTCATGATGTAATCAATATCCGAATCCCAGCAATCGAAGCACATCAGCGTCCTCGAATGAACGTACCGTCAGACTCGGAAAGCGATTCGAGTAAAAACCCCTTTTTCATAGACTTGATCAAGAGCGGATTTTTCAAGTCGTTTCGGGCCGACACGACAATGATAGACTTGTACACGAAGTTCCCGATCAACAATCCGTCGTACAAACGATTGATGGCAACGATTCAGAACACGGACAACCTCGGACTCCTGCATCATTGTACGGCCGGCAAAGACCGGACGGGAGTCGGGGCCGCATTAATCTTAATGGCGCTCGGAGTTCCGGAGAGCACCGTCATGGAAGACTATCTCTTAACTAACGTAACGATGAAAGAATTCAACCGGAACCTCCTTGATCGCCTTGCCGAACATGCGGATGAAGCTGAGCTGCAAAACATCGTACTGATGCTTGAAATCAAAGAGGCGTACATGGATGCGGCTCTCGGATCGATCAAGAAGACGTACGGCGATTATAACACCTATTTCTACGAGGAATTCGGCCTGACGAAGTCCAAACGAGAAACTCTGCAAAATATGTGTTTGACATAATGGGTCTTGAGAATTGTGAAATCCTAGCAATATATAGGTAGACAGCTTTGTAAAAGTAATATTAAGTATAGAGAGGATAGAGGTAGACTATGAGATTCGTACACTTAACCGATACCCATTTAAATGCCCCAGGGAAGGAAGGACAATTTCCCAATTCCAAACATTATGAGAAGGTGAGGCAAACCATTCGTCATATTCGCGAAACCAAAGTTGACCCCGCGTTTGTTCTAGTCACAGGAGACCTTTCTCATGGAGGGGATGAGGAAGATTACGTCTTCATTCGCTCTCTGTTTGACGAAGCTTCCGAGCAACTCGGAGTACCCGTCTATGTTGTCCTTGGTAATCACGATCATCTCTCCGCTTTCCGTCAAGGCTATCTTGGCGAAGCGCCCTCAGAAGATCCATACTATTATGTTCAAAACATTAACGGATTGCGTCTAATTGGCCTGAATTCCCAAATTCCCAATCAGCCTGGCGGTCGAATCGACGAAGTTCAATTGGCCTGGCTGGAGCAACAACTTCTAACGCCGGCACCCAAAGGCACAATCGTCGCCCTTCATCATCCATTGTTCAGCCTCGGCGGCTTTACAGCAAAAGGATTGCTCGTCGAGAACCGTGATGAGGTTGCTCGCGTTGTCGCTGGGACGGATGTTATCGGTATGTTTGCTGGACATATTCACTCGAACTTATTCGGAACCTATCAGGGTATCTTCCACGTCGCAGCCGCAGGTACCGCCTTCACCGCGGAGCTGGGAGAAGGCAAGGAGCACTTTCAGTTTATCGATATTTGTGGGTACAACATCGTCACGGTAAGCGAAGAAGGGATTGTAGTTCAGTCAATCGATCTTCCGCGTTCGCGCGCTGAATATATGCGGATTCCTAGCACTCGAATGATATAGCCACTGGACCTTATGAAATTCTATCTGAGTATTTGGTATAATAAGGTTATAGAGTAGAAGAACTAAAATTTTGTAATCACAAGCAACGGATATATGCTTTCGGCTTGTATTGACATAGGAGGGTTACTATGACAGAGAATCTCATTGAACGTGCCGCGGGGGGATTAGTTCTTCGCAAGGCACGGACGGGATTCCAAGTGCTACTCATTGATGACAGATATGGACATGTCAGTTTTCCAAAAGGCCATCTGGAATTCGGAGAGACATGGGAAGACGCGGCAGTCCGAGAAATTTTCGAAGAAACAGGAATTAAATCAAGGATCCTTTCACTGCTTGGGAACGTTGAATATCCTATCAAACGAAAAGGGTTAACCGTTCGAAAGCAGGTCCGCTTATTCGTTCTTGAAGCCATCGACGAACAAGCTGAGCCTGTCCACCAAGCTAACGAAGTTGAAAGTGCTCAATATTTCGCATGGGAAGATGCACTTCGACTTCACATGGAACGAGGCTATGTGGACTTGAATTGGGTGTTTGATAAGGCTAAAACACTTTGGGATTGGCACGAGAAACTAACGGAAAACGAGAGCTAAGTAATTGTTACATGATTGAAATCTTATTTTCATCTGGCATTCATCATTCAAGAATATAATAAGAGTCGACCCCCTTTAAAATATAAACTTAGACCCACAGCCCGTTGCTGTGGGTCTCTTTTTCTTATTAAACGAAAGGGCAGGATAACGGAATGTAGCATGGAATAATTTGTATTAAGGCAGTATTCTATAAAGGGGGATTAACTTGAAAACAGGAATCATTTTATCGCTTTCCTGGTGGAGATGTTGAATTCGGAGAAACTGCGGCAGAAGCTATTAAAAGAGAACTAATTGAGGAAGTTTGATTTACAATCGGAAATTGGCTCGCTTGCGTGTCTTAATGAAAGCATAGTTGAGTATGACGGAAAAAAGAGACATGATTGCACTATCTTACATTGGGGGGCAATTAATGATGCCCAAATTCAGGAAACATTAAATCATAACGAGCGAGAAGAAATAAAATTAACTTGGCGTACCTTTGAGCAATTGAAACAAAAACCGTTATATCCAGAAGGTATATTGGATTTTCTTTTAGATAGAATAGTAACAGTATCCCATTTAGTTATAAGAAAAAGCTATGATCAATAAAAGTGAGTCTTATCCCTGGTTCTACTAACGAGGAAGTATGACAAGTTCTTGAAATAACGGGAGAACGTTTGTTCAATAGACAGTAATGGGAGGCTAGAATTTATGCAAAGTAGTAGATTAGAACTGGACATTATTTCGACGGCAGAAAGCTTTACAAATAATTTTTCTGATAAAGGGAATTTTGATTTTAGTGTACAAAGCCTACGTAAAGTAGACGATATTCTTGAAGAATTATGTGAATATGAAATAGATAATGATTCTTTGGATTCTGTTTCTTCTATGGTTGGAAGTTACATTTTCGAAGTAGCAAGAAGGAATTATGGTGGGAAGTACTATTGGATACAAGATAGAGAACAACCTGTTTTAGTTACTGGTGAGCCGGAATTTTCAATTTCAATTTTTGCTTTCGATAAAGTTAGAGGTAGAATTCAGAATGGGAAAGAAGATGAGATACCATATTACTTTGATGGTTATATCAATGCAGTTGAAAAAGGTAAGGAATCAGGTTACTGTGCAACAATTGTTTAAAGCTTAGGAGATTAAACTAATTAGAGAACTATGCTGAATAAACTAAAAGTCGCGGCTTCTAGCATGTTCGGTAAAATAAGGATTGAAAGCTTTATCGGAAGAAAGTCACTAACACCTCTTTGGCACTTTCTTCATGGTTATCAGTATTGTTTGTTTGATATTGAAAGGGATTATTACAATACGCACGGATTTCAGGAATATATAGAGGATTTTTATTATTTCCATGGAGCCCATAGTTGGGCACATATAATACAAAATAATTGCATTGATGATGAAGCAGCCTTCGATAAATTTTATGAGCATCTCGATGAATATCTAAGCAAATATGTATTAATTCTGAAATTAAGAGTTAGTTAGTGTAGTGGGATAAACCAATTAATGTTAATCTGTTTTTAGACAATAAATCATGAGGTGTTAATATAATGGGGAAAGTTAGTGCAGTAATAAAAGATACATATTTTAAGCAGCCCTCTTGGTTATCAAATGTTGAATACAGGGAAACTAATTATCTTTCAAGATCCTCTACACCAGAAGATGCCATTCTATTTTTTACGTTGCTATGCGGGTGTAACAACATAGATACGGATAGAGAGCCTACTGAGGTATTAAATGAGTTGATAGCCATTGATGAAATAGCAATAAGTGGTGGTATAGCCTTTGAGGATGAAGGAAAAGCGATTCTTCCGAGTTGTTGCTGTGGGCTTGAGAATTGGAGAGAAGTACTTGAAGCGGTCTTAAGTAAAAAGGATGTATGGCTTGGTCATGATCCATTCCCAACTTTGGAATACATAAATGATTCGGTAAGAGTTTGGTCTGACGATTATTTTGGCACGATGAGAAAAGATTTATCCCAGCAAGAATTACAGAAAATGTATTATATAGAATACAATCGAAA
This sequence comes from Paenibacillus ferrarius, assembly GCF_002027705.1. Taxonomy (GTDB): domain Bacteria; phylum Bacillota; class Bacilli; order Paenibacillales; family NBRC-103111; genus Paenibacillus_E; species Paenibacillus_E ferrarius. Next base: position 165,719 of record NZ_MBTG01000014.1, read on the forward strand.
TGACTTAATTAATAAACTAGAAGCTATCGAGATGGATTTGTTGGAGTTTTTTAAGTATTCGTTTGAAAAGGTACTCTGTATGTTCGATGATGATCAAAAAGAAATGTTATTTTTGAAATACTGTAAGTGGTTCAATCTGGTGGTAAGTTAAGTTCCCCGCTCAGTCTGAATGAAATACCATGAAAATTAAAGTGATAAATGCTTTAAGAGATGATTTAGAGAATGCAATAAGACTGTTTAAAGAGTTGGTGGTTATGAATAAAAAATCGGAAGAATTCTTGAGAATAATGTTAGATTTCTTACCGTCAACTGATGATGCGTATAGAAAATCAATCGCGGATTACGGTGAGGTGCTAGAAACTGTGATAATTGAGGACATCTTCATGCCTGAAATAATTAAACTATTAAGTGAGCAAAGAAACATCAATTTGTTAGAAAGTATTTTTAAATATTTTGAAGAAGTATCAAATGATGAAGATGCTCACATAAAGAACATTTTTTCAATTACGGCATTGGAAATACTTGGGAACGACAGGGCGATTCTAGGGACTGCACAGAAATACATGGGAACTAAAACGATACAACTTCAAATAGAAGCTGATAAAGTATTAGGTAGAATCTAGTCAGCACAGACTTCTCTGGTTTTCTTTTCACCAGCGGAACACTCAAATAAATAAGTCAGTGTTGAGCCAACGAGGAACTATAACTTCATAGAGAAAAGTTAAAAAGGGAGTTGTGTATGTTTTATGCAAAGAGCCATAATTGTTAGTTACTTTTCCGACAAAAAGAATTATCGACCCATATTCTGATAATGAAGCCTATTGCAAGTTGCCAACAATAACATTTAGAACATCATTGTAAATTGGCTTAAACAAAAGGATAATTATTACATTGATTAAGCTAACGATAACAGTAGGTTCAAGTAATCGATGAAACAAAGAGGGGGAAACCGAAATGAAGACGATCAAACGAATGATGGACCACCTGTACTGGGCGGACGGACGCATCTTGGACGCACTCGAGGAGAGTGAGACGAAGAACAAAGACCTTCTGAAGCTGGTTCGGCACGTCGCGGTCGCGGAACGAGTTTGGCTGTCCCGATTGCAGTGCACGGGCAGCGCGCAATATTTGTTGTGGGAGGAAGCGGAAGACCTGACGGAGATCCGGACGATGTTCGAAGAAAACGCCGAGCAATATCGCATCTATATCGAAGTCCTTGAGGAATCCGAGTTGGACGAGATGATCGACTATAGGAACCAGAGTGGGGTTCCGTTCCAAACGTCCGTCCGGGACATCCTGTTGCAGGTCCTTTTACATGGGCAATATCACCGAGGACAGATCAACCGGGCACTTCGGATCGAATCGGCAGAGCCTGTCCAAATCGATTACATCACGTTCGCGAGGCTCTAACAGGGACTAATAATCACCTTGCAAAAAAAGAGCTTTTACCGAAACGGTTGTTATAAGGCGCATGCCGAAATACATTTATCTTTGTGAGGGCAGGGGCACGACTGAAGAGACTCCTGTACATGTAGGACAGGGGAAAAACTGGAGATCATATCAAAGGATAAAGTTGAACAAGGTTTACGAGCCTTGAAGAGAGGAATACAAATGAAGAATGTCGTCGCAATATGGGCAGCTAATTATGAATCAGAGGAAGACCTAAAGTCTTTTGTAGAGATTAGTTACGACGAAGATGAGGAAGCACAAGCACAAGCACAAGCATCTGGATTTATGAGAAGTATCGGAATTTCGGGTATAGACAATGATTTTATGGAGACACATTTTATTAATGATGATGAATCGCGGCAATCATTCTCGAATTATTTGTACAATGAATATTGCTCGAATCAGTCTTTCTCAGAACAACTACCTTCAAATCTCGGGGAATACATTAACCGGTATAATTCCTTTATATTACTATACGCTAACGATTCGCCTTACGGTTCAGTGAATGAGTTTTTGCTTCTTATGGAGGCCCCTGTTACGCCAAGTGGATCCTCCCCCGTTCTTCTCGCCTATCTTATTTATCATACTAACTAGAAACCATAGAGTAGGAGGAGTTAGTAAAGTTATATTTCCTCTTCTTAATGACTACTTAGCTGAAAGGAGCCATTCCGGCATGATTGTAATACCCGATACATTTATTAAAAAAATGCACGAACTCCATGGTGAGCAAGGTGTCGCCTGGTCGGAGGCGCTGCCTAGGCTAATCGCCGACTGTGCAAGCCGCTACGACTTTAGCCCTCACGATCCATTTTCAAATTTATCATATAACTTTGTGCTCCGCGGAACGCGCAGCGACGGGAAGCGAGTCGTCCTTAAATCATCTTTCATGAAGGAGGAGTTGTCCAGAGAAGTTAGTGTTCTTCGCGCTTATGAGGGCCGAGGGGCAATTTATGTGCTTGATGCAGACGCGGAATGGGGAGTAGCACTGCTGGAGATGGCCGAGCCTGGCTTACCTTTGTCAACAATTGAGAATGATGCACTTGCGACGGACATCTTTTGTGAAGTATTTCGCCGCCTTCACCTTATGCCACCAACTGGCAGTCTGTACCCATCAATGAAGCAGCATTTCTTGGCAATTGAGCGATACCGAGAGCGATTCAAAGACATGAAAGATGACATGCCACTGCCTTCGAGCTGGGTGGAGAATGCCGAAGAATGTCTGGAATATCTCATCGCGACCACGACCGAGAATCTCTTACTACATGGCGATCTGCACCATGATAACATACTTCGCCAAAGTGAAGAGAAATGGGCTGTCATTGACCCCAAAGGTATCATTGGCGACATCCATTTTGATACGATCCAGTATCTGCTTAACTACGAGGATCGGGGTGGGGACTGCGAGCAGGTGCTTCGGGACAGGATAACGAGTATGGCCGATCGCCTTGGACTCGATCCTCGTCGAATTGCGATGTGGGGTGTAGCGCGAGGCGTGTTGGAGGCGTGCTGGACGATTGAAGACGGAGGAACGGATTGGCACAGAGGCATCCAAATCACGGAACGCTTTGCCAAAATTCTTGATTGAGGTATCAAAAAAATGAGTAAACTTTAGATGTTCCTCTCCGCATCAATCGTTGAACTCCCGTTACTTCAAAAGATTTTGGTAATTGGGGAGGAAGTCATCCTTAACGGGTCCTCTAAGATGTTCAAAGTTTTTAAGCTCAACTCCAGCCGGAGAGATCCGATATGTAAGTTCATCTTCGCCGACAGGTATATGAGGGCCGACTATGGGTTGAGCATCAATTGTGATTAAAAAATCAAAACCGCGGAAAGCAGCTACCCTTTCAAGACTCTTCACATTTACATAATCTGGATGAATAACTGGTGGTACTGTAATTACATCTGCGTATTCCTCAGCAAGCTTCTCTTGTATATGCGGAAGTAGGCTTATGACAAGCATATCTTGTAATTGCAGTTCCCTTGAGTCCTCAAGTGGCTTATTGCCAGCTGCATTGGAAGTTTGCTCTGAAAGAGCCTTTTCAGCCTTATTTTTATAGTTAAGCACCTCTTCACCTTCTTGTAGTTGTACTTCTTTGGAGAATCCGTTAGCTAGAAAAAAAGTAACTTTACTTGGAAAGCTTGTTGTTTCAATCATACTCGAAGCAAATACAGAAGTTGTTGCCATTAAGAAGGCACCGCATAACACACCTATAATAAAATGTTTCTTCAATTCGTCCTCTCCTCTTCAAATGTAAATTTTTCTATCTAATTGACGAAGCAAATGCACTGTATGTTCAAAACACGTATAAATTAAATAGCAAGTAAGTGGGGGAGGTTCACTATGATCGAAGTGTTGATTATTGTATTATGGATAAAAGAACGACTTGCCTCATTAGGATATAGAAACCTTTATGGAATTCAAGGTGCTAGATGGCAAGTGCATTCGTTAAATTAGGAGGATTACATGGCCTGGAGCAAATTGAAGCAACTTCTGGAGAGCTTTCTCAGTCCTGCGCTATATGGAAGGTTCGAATACCGCGCAACTAGCTACCGTTATTTACCTGATAAAGCAGGACTTTGTTATATTGCGGTAGACAAAAAGAATGTACTCAGTATGAGTGATATAACTACCTTAATCAAATGGTATCATACGGAGCTGGAAATAAAGAATGATCCAGATATCCAAATTCCTATCAACAATGAAGAAATTGAAGCTGTCAGAAAAGATACCAAGGGGATAGTTCCGGAGGATCGTCTTAAAGTAATTGCAAGAAATAGAAAAATATCAGAATATGCAAAGGAGCTTTTATCAGAACAGTCAGCATTAAGTAAATCCAATTTTATTGTTGTAGCCAATAAGTTTTTATCTATTTCTATAGAGGAAAGCCTAGAGAGCAACGATATCTTATTGAATATTTTAGCTTTGGTTGACAGAAGAGTTGGAAAAAAGCGAATTTTAAATATGGCCGAGAAGATGAAATTAAAGCATCCAATTGTACAGTATTTTTATGAGCTACGGCTTAGCACGTTATGAAAGTTAATAAACAGCTCGGCAGGAGCGAATAAATGCGTCACCTAACCCGAATTTACCGGGAGGTGTCGCATTTTTCATGCGGTTGTATGTTTATTTCTGACAGTTAGCTTCATTATTCAGTTCAGTTTCACTGCGATTGGCGCAATCTGCAAGTATGTTGGCACCTTATGCTAGTTACATGTCGGAACGTTAAGAGTAACATAATATCTGTAAGTCAGGGAGCGGATGTATCAGTTACCAGAAGGAGGTGCAAAAGAATGACATCCCATTCCTTTGATCGAATCAAAATGCCGCCGGGGTTTTGGGAAGGACTGCGTCAATTGGGTATCGCCTCGCATGATGTAGCTCGCAAAGCCGGATTGCCGCTCACAATTATTTCCGAGAAGGCTGTTAACACCGCCGAATATTACGCAATCTGGCAGGCGTATTCCGACTTGGCCGGTGACATCGCCCAAGGGATGATTAAACTTGCAACCATTTATGATGTAACGAAATACCCACCAACTATATTGGCAACCTATCACGCCCGTGATTATCGCGATGCTTTGCAACGGATGGTCCGATATAAACAGCTCTGTCCTCCCGATAGCTTGAGGATGATTGAAGATGGCGAGGAATGTACCATCGATTTGGAATGGCTCATTACCGATCAATCTTGTCCACCATTGCTGGTGGGTATCACGCTGGCATTCCTGCTTGAATTAGGACGGCGGGGCACAGGTCAGTATCTGGCGGCCAGAACTGTAGAGTTTTCCCAACCAATGGGAGATGTACAAGTTCTTGAATCTTACTTTGGGTGCCATATCCGAACGAATGCCGATCGCAATCGTTTGACGCTACATCGGAGAGATCTGGATCGTCCATTTCTTACCTATAATGAAGAGCTGCTTGAGATTCTGACCCCTGCACTCGACCGCACGCTGCAAGAACATCAAGGCAATTGTTCCGTTTCGGACATGGTCAAATGGATTATGAAGCGCAGCTTCAGCGGTGGACGTCCCGATATACAGACGATCGCCAAGGAATTGGGGATGAGCGAACGAACGTTGCAGCGCCGACTAACCGAAGAGAGCACAAGTTTCAACCATCTGCTCACACAAGCAAGGCATGAACAGGCACTTCTGTATTTGGCAGATTTATCGCTCGATATCAAGGAAGTGGCATTCCTGCTCGGATATGAAGACCAAAATTCGTTTTACCGCGCATTTCGCGCTTGGGAAGGCGATACGCCTGCCAAGTGGCGAAGCGAACATGCGGAGGCGCATGTTAACGTAGAAGATATGCTTTCGGATAGATTGAATATTCATTGATTGAAGAACAGAAAAGGGAGCAATGCATCATGGATATGGGATTGAACAACAAAACGGCGTTGGTAACAGGTTCAACGAAAGGAATTGGCAAAGCAATTGCCATCGAGTTGGCCAAAGAAGGTGTCAACGTCCTTATTAATGGACGAAATCACGAAGAGGTAGAGCGCGTAGTCAGCGAAATCAAGTCTGCGTACCCGAATACTTCTCCGCAAAATGCGGCAGCCGATATCGTAAATGTCGCTGAGAGGGCAGCATTGTTAGAAAAGTTCCCGCATGTTGATATTTTGGTCAACAACACTGGGATTTATGAGATCATGTCCTATGATGACGTAGACGACGCCGTGTGGGATAAATACATTCAGACCAACGTACTTGCTGCAAACGGGCTTTCCAAGTTCTATTTGCCCAGCATGCTGAATAACGGCTTTGGTCGGATCATCTTTATTGCGAGCGAAGAAGCGGTGATGCCTTCCGGACAAATGCCGCAATATGCCGTAACCAAGTCCATGCTTCTCTCTTTATCAAAGAGTCTGTCCAAATTGACAGCAGGGACGGAGGTAACAGTCAATACGATTATGCCTGGACCAACACTTTCGGAGAATGTACAACAGATCATCGAAAGCGTCTTTCAGGACGAAAACATGACCTTTGAGGAAAAAGAAAAAACCTTCATGACCGCCAATCTCCCGCAATCCGAATTGCAGCGTTTCATCAGACCAAGCGAAATCGGCAGACTTGCGACATTTGTATGCAGCCCATATGCAGCACCATTCAAAGGTTCCCCGATCCGTATGGACGGTGGAATGGTCCCAACGATTTACTAATCATGCCCGGTTAAAATGACGGACGCGGGACATCTTTTACCTATAGGCAGAAGGTACGTTTAAGCTTTCTTGCCGGTTTATGACAGCCACTTACGCAGTGGCTGTTATTTGTACTGCATAAAAATGCCATTCCCGGATAATAGTAATCACAAAAAGGGAGAATTTTATGTGAAAAAGGTATTATTTGTACCTTTGTTACTATTTTTACTCATAGGATGGGTTTATCTAGACATTGAAAAAGGTGTAAAAGAAGCTGCTGTAGCCAAACAAAGTCCTTTCCACTATGCCGATTTTCAGATGTATAATGAGGGACAAGATTTATATGATTCGCTTTTTTCCGATATTCAACAATCGAAAGAGTACATTTATATACATTTTTTTATCATCCGAAACGATGAAATTAGTAATAAATTCCTTGGTTTATTGGTGGATAAGGCCAAACAAGGAGTCGAAGTTAAGTTATCGACAGATCGAATGGGAAGCTTTCTGTTGAAGAAATCTATGCGAGAAAGATTACGAAAGGCTGGGGTGCAATTTACGTTTAGCGGAAAGCCTAAGTTTCCTCATTTGTTCTATACTTTACAAAATCGGAATCATCGCCGGATTATTGTGATTGACGGGACGACCGCATATATTGGCGGTTTTAACATGGGAAAGGAACATTTAGATCAAGATAAGCGCTTTGGCCATTGGGAGGATTATCACTTTCGTATCCGTGGTGACGGCGCTCAAGAAATGGAAAGACAATTTTTGCTTGATTGGAAAAATAACGCGGGTGACAGTTTTCCTGTTCATACTGGCTTCCTCAATAATGGAAATACGCGTTATGAGTATTTATTTACGGACGGAAAAGGATTGGCAGAGCGATATCAAGACTGGATAATGAAGGCAAGTAATTCGATTGTGATTGCCTCACCTTATTTTATTCCAGGAAAGAAAATGGAGAATGAACTGCTTGAGGCAAGAAAAAGAGGTGTTTCTATAAAAATTTTAGTTCCGCTTAATCGTAATTTCCCTTTGATAAAACAAGCTGCATATCCGTACTTAAGAGAACTCTTGAAACATGGGGCGGAAATTTATTTATATCAGAACGGTTTTTTTCATGGAAAGGTTTTGAGCATTGATGGAAAGTATGTGATGACGGGTACCCCTAATTTTGATACTCGCACCTTTTATCTTAATAATGAATCAGTATGCTTGATTTATGATGGACCGATTATAGCGGAGATTCAGCAAAAGTTACAGGATGATTTTCGGATATCAAAGCGTATTCCTGATACTTATTTTGACGAATTGAATATATGGGATCGATTATTGGAGAGGACGATTTCGATAGTCTCTTTTTATCTCTAGCGATTGTGTTGATGAGGGGGCAAAACAGACGACTTAGATGGAAAATTTGTTAAATTAAAGGGTTTCAAAAACAAAGCTAGAATTCTACCTACACAACTTATTGAATTAGGAGAATGAAAATGATTCGAAAACAGAAGCTTATCGGGATGGTAGGTATTCTAGGAATTTGTGGGCTGATGTTTGGATCTTCAGTGTTAGCAGACTCGAGCAAGTATGAGGACGTACCAGATGGATATCTTTATAAAAGTTATATTGAAGAGCTGTCGGCGCGGAAGCTGGTCGAAGGAACGGCAGACGGACGATTTTCTCCCGATTCGCCACTGACCAGGGAGCAGTTCGCCAAGCTGGCCGTAACGGTGTTCGGTTTGCCAGCCGCAAATGGTGACGTTCCGTTTCAGGACTGAACCGAGGCATGGTCGATGCCTTATATTTCTTCAGCATACAGAAGCGGTATTATCCAAGGGACAAGTGAGGAAAGTTTCTGACCTAAGCAGCATGTGAGCAAGCAGGAAGCGGCAGTTATGCTAAGCAGGCTGTTTCCGAGCGACGCTATACAGAAGAATGAACAGGATTGGTCTGGGGGAGCGTTGGCCTTCTTTCGCAAGGACATACTCTCCCTCCCGATGCAGTCGATATTGAATGACGTGCAGGCTCCTTTAAGTCGAGGGGAGGCAGCCGCGCTGCTCAGCCTTACGTTGCTTACTTGGGAACAAGGGAGGGCATCGGCCGATGTAGGCCGTAATATCGTTCATGAAACCAATCCTCAACCAGGAGCAATCTTGACGAGTTCCAATGCGGGGAAACAAGAGCATGCCCTAAGTCTTGACCCGTCTCATCCGAAAGAAGTCACAGTCAATGTCAAGGCAGGCGAGACCCTGTTAGTCCAGGCAGAGCTGAAGAAACATAAGACATACATGCTGGAAGCACATGGTGAAAATCAGGCCGTGTTAGACATGGTGATGTCGAATGCGGAAGGAACTGTATTGAATCAAGGACATCTCAGTACAATGCAAGTAACGGCAGAATCAGATGGGATCGTATATGGAACGGTTCGACCGGATCTGCAGGGGGGAGCGATTACGCTCAGATTACTTGAGGTTGGGTTGGATATGGATCACCCGATCAACCTTAGAGTAGGGCACTCCGATCAAATATTCCCTGGAGAAGAAAGCCTCTACTACAAAATCGAGGCTAGCCCGGACAATCCGATAATGGTTCAAGCCAAAGGGGCGGTTAGCTATCAGCTTGTGCAAGTATATAAAGAGTGGGTTCCGCCGAAGAATTCAAGCTACTATTTTGATAGATACGGTGCGCCTATAAAGATTGAAGCAGTACCAGGACACGATGTAACGAATATCGATTCCACCATTTCCGCACTTAATGGGGATCCCTATACACTCAACTGTACATGTGTGATAAGGTTATCAGCCCCTGCGAGCACGATCGTATCGTTTAACGTAATGGATGGAAGCTCCGTCGATCATGCTTATGCAATCGAATGGGTGAAAAGAGAATGGAAGACCGATTATAAGAAAAACTCAAACGCAGGGATCTTCTATCAATTGAGGCTGGAGGAGGGGAAGGACTATACGTTCATAACAGACGAACAATTAATAAAGCAAAAGTATGACCCAACGAAAGCACGATTTGAAGATCATTTCACATCTAGTCCTGATCCTGCTATCCCAACTGTTGCAAAAAGAAAAATGACGGTGTTCGGACCTGATGGCAAAGAAGTGCTAGTGGATGAGAAGCTTGCGGGAACGACTCCATTCAAAGCCTCCAGTACCGGAATCTACATCGTGGAGCTGCAATCGGATGTCAAGGATCATACGACGGAGATTAGAGTAAACAAGGTTGATTGATATGATGGAATCCTTGTTTGAGTTAATTATAATTAATCTTTCCCTATATTGCGGATGATCTTAATGTTATTATTGTGTTGTTGCAAAAATAAATCGTAACGAGGTGAGGACAATGAAAACAACAAAATATACGTCTTATCCTCATGCTGCTTTTTAGTTATTTTTTTCGATTACACTAGGCTCTGAGGGTAGGATTCACTCTCAGGGCTTTTATTTTTAGGCAGAAGGAACGTTTAAGCTTTCTTGCTCGTCTATGACAGCCACTCACGGAGTGGCTGTCATTTTTTTAGGACAAAAAGTTGGTCAAGGCAACAATTACCGCTTTTCAAATATGAAAGGATGATGCTTTATTAAAAGACTCGCTCAATATTTTCGCTCATTACAATCCGGACAATCATCTTACAGTAGTATTTACGAAGGTTCCTACTATGATCAAGGAGGGACGATATCTGACCCAACCTATTGGAATAATGATGTGGCCTATCACATTGAACGGACACATAAACTCACACTGGATAAACCATGTATCACCATAAAAATACCTTTTGAACGTCTCGGCTTAGATGAAAATATGGATCAAGTCGTTCTCTCAGATTTTGCATTAAGAAAATGGGTGAATCATATTGAGGCATTAAATGAAATGATTTATAACCGGTCACGTTCTGATAAAGACAATGGTGCTTTTTATTGTTTTCGTCCAACCAATGTGGTGTTGCAACGTAATGCCTCCTTTGTCGAGGTCATCTCGGAGAAATGCTATCTATGCTTAATGATTACAGTTCAACTTCCATTCAAGAATAATGATAAAGCTATGCGCATGCTCTGCAAAATGCTTCCAAAAGAAGTGGAGGAGTTAATTGCCAAGTTCGATATCATCAAATTAAATGCTACCTATGAATTGGTAAAAAAACAAAATCTGATTCGCGAATGGCTCAAATCCAATGATTATTGTGCGTTTATTGCGAATGGCAGCATTTTGCCAAGAAATAAAGAGGGCAGCGGGCCACTGGAGGGTGCCTTGCCTTTTATATCCCCGGAAGATAATGAAGTTGAAATTTGTGGTTTGCGAGGAATGGGAATAAAACATGGTGTGACAGTCATCACCGGCGGTGGTTATTCGGGTAAAAGCACATTGCTGGATGCACTAAATTCGGGGATTTACAACCATTGCACAGGCGACGGACGAGAATTTGTGATAACAGATCAAAGTGCAATGGAAATATCTGCTGAGGAAGGCCGTTCCATAAAAAATATCAATATTACGCCTTTCATCAAATGGATACCCAATAGTTCGGCTGAACAGTTCTCGACTGACTACGCCTCAGGTTCCACATCTCAAGCTGCAAATATTATGGAGGCAATTAACGTCGGATGTAAGCTTCTTCTTATTGATGAAGACAGAAGTGCGACGAATTTTATGATTCAAGACATCAAAATGCGTTCATTAATCAAGCATGAACCCATTACACCTTTTACGGAACGTGTTAGGGAGCTTTATGAGGCTGCTCACGTATCTTCCGTTCTTGTTATTGGAGGTAGCGGTGAATTTTTATCCGTTGCTGATCAAATTATCCTGATGGACAATTTTGTGCCAAAAAACGTAACCCAGGAAGCAAAAAAATTATGTGAACACGACAAACCACGCGAACGCATCCCCCATACAAAATGGGAGATAGAAAGAAACATAACCGCCGATCACTTTTCGAGCTATCCACAGGGCAGTGGTACAGAAAAGCTGATGGTTTCAACGATGGGATACTTGATGATAGGCGATGAACAAATTGATATCAGAGGGCTTTACAATATCACATCACACGCCCAGCTTGCAGCTATTGCCTTTTTAATTCGAAAAATCGCTATAAGTAATCAGGATCGCCTCATCTTTCTTCATGAAAAGATCAAAAAAGCTCTCGAAGATATGGAGAGAGAAGGCGTGGATATTGTATTTTCTTCCTTTTTTCCTGGTTTTGAAAGATGGCTTGAATTACCAAGAATTAATGAAGTATTATCTGTCATAAACCGAATGAAACATTTGGATTTTATAGACTAGCCCTCTAACGCGGGTTACGGATAATGAACAAAAAAATCCGCATGAGCGGATTTTTTGTTTTTCTTACCACAATAGAAAGTATAAGTTTTCGGTTCCCGAAAACGTCTTTCTATTTGGCGATAAAACCTACCTCTAAACGCGGTCGCTCATCTTTGAATGGCCTCGATAGAGGTTTTCTCATTCGGCGTTCTGCCACCGCCCCAAGCGCCCCTATGGCAGCGCCTGCTTCCGGAACTCGCTTGGCGTGATGCCGGAGAACTTTTTGAACATCCGATTGAACGAGTTCATATTCTGGTACCCCGCCTTGCGCGCGACGTCTTGGATGAGCGAGCCTGGTTCGAGCAGCATCTCCTTGGCCTTGCGGATCCGCAGATCGTTCAGGTAGTCGATGAAATTGACACCGGCTTTATCTTTGAAATACGTCGATAAATAGCCGCTCGAAATGTTGAGCAAATCAGCAACGAGTTCCAACGTAATATCTCCGCTATAATTTTTCTCCAAATGCTCAAAAACAAAGGCCGTAATCGGATCACGTTCATCCTTTTTCCGGTGAATTAAATCCACCGCGGCGGTCAGAAACTTCTCCAAGTAGGCGGCTAGCTGCTCATATGTATGGCAGTCGAAAATCTGCTCGCGCAGCACGGCCTGATCCCCCAAGTGACTATAGTCCGCCTGGATGGCGGTTAAAATTTTCAGCGTCTTATGAATGATTTCATCGCCAAAATGGTAGAATTGCAGCGATGTCGCTGCTTTTTTGTACAGCTGGGCGAGGAAGCGGTTTACGATTTGAAGCGTTTCAGCTTCATTGCCGGCCTGCAAATTGACAACAAACTCATGTTCCTGCCGCGGCGGCAGGAACATGGATACTAGCCCTGGCGCCTCCATGCCGTCGATAATTTGCGTCTCTTTGTTGAGACGACGATTTTTGCTGAATTTAAGCGCTTCATCATAAGCTTCGGTCATCTGCGCTGCACTCGTGTAGAAAGAGCTGACCGACATCGTAACGTAAACTTCTTCTTTATCAAAGTCGAAGATGTGCTTCATCTGACTTAACAATTGCTTTAAAGCGGGATAATCGCTTTCCTCCATGAAGATGACGCTCAGAATCCGGCTCGATTCAATCTGAAATGTCAGGGATTCGGAATAATGCTTTTTGAATTCGACCTCGATGAATTGCCTCATATAATAGGACCAATTTTGCTCAATTCGTTTATAGTCTTGATCGCGTTTCATATACGTTAATTCAAAAAGTACGATGACATAAGGTCTGTCGACGAATTCCATCTCCAGATTGCTGCGTATTTTCTTCACTTTGCTCATATAAGCGAAGCTTTGCAGCTGAGAATTTTTACTGTTCAAATCCTCGTGGATACGGTTAATCTGGCTGCCAAGCTGGTTGAACTCGCGAATGCGGCTGTGAACCGGCACCGACGAATTTGCTTGTTTAGAAGAAGCGACCATGCGCCGAATCGGTTGATGAAAGCCGAAACTGAAGAGCAGTGACGCCACGATGCTGATGCCCAAGGAAATAATGAGCAGCGACACGAGCGAGACATTTAATTTCACTTGAGAGGCAATGAAGGCATCAGGCACGACGTTGACATAAATGAGACCAGAAACAGACCCTTTGCGATAAAAGTAATAATAGTTATCTTTTTTCGTATAGGCTTTGGCCGAGTCGTAGGCCGGGGGCGCGCCGAGATTGGCATCCGTGGAAGAGGTGAACAATTGCTTGCCGTCCGCATCCAGAATGAAGAAATTGTCATTAATGGACAAGTGGTAAGCTTGAAACATTTTACGTATATCGAGAAAAGCAGCCATATAAAAGTCCTGGGACCAGGTGTTCTTCACGACGACCGGAAAAGCTTGACCTAGGGAATTGTAATCATTGGCAAATGGAATGTCGTAAAAATTGGATGGCGCAAAGACGCGAAAATTCGTTTGACTTTGGAATTGCGACTGCCAGAAGGCAAGCGGATAATCTTTGCTGGAGTAAAATTTATTGAAAAACGTGCTGTCTGCGGTCATGGAGTTTTTGTCCAGCACAAGCGAGGGCTTTCGGTAATAAAGGATTAAGTTATCCAAAAACAGCAGGGGATTCACCGTAATTTGCCGGATGTCCTGCATCGTCTTGGCGGCAATGTCATAGTTGATGGAGTTCCCGCCGAAGTACAAGAGCTGCACGTTCTCATTGAAATAGAAATTGAAGAGTTGGTTCTTAATCAGCTCGAATTCTTTCTCATAATTGTCTGCTGTCGACTTCAAGTTCAAAGTGTTGTAATTAATGACTTCGTCCCGGACTTTGTTCTTGGAGAACGTCAAGGAGAAGAAATTAAAGGAAACAAGGATAACGACGACGATGAGAAAGCTGGCGAACAACCGGATGAACAAGGAATTCACAGTTGCCCGAAGCTTGAGATTAGAGAGCATCATGGACGGGTTCCCTCCTTCCTGCAATTAGCCAATCCGTGTTTACAAATAAATTATAACTGAGAACGCCAGCTTTGAACATGCAGCGGCTTCCAGCGTTAATCACCACTTTTTCGAATTCTTCACTGTTTTACGGTTTTCCGAAATTAGGTGAGCCAGATGAAATAGCGGGGATAGGCAGCAGGCTGGTGAGGAGCATACAATCAGGGCATGGCAGGCCAATGAAGCTGATTAGGGGGGGAACGATGCTGGATTGTGCCGAAGCGGGAAGCCATATGTTAATGGATAAGCTGATAGCGCTCACAGCCGCCGAATATGCCATCGGATAGTCATTACATGTTTGTAGACGATATTTTAGAAATCGTGAAGGAAAACAGGGAGTCGTTGGTGAACGGTGAAGAAGCAAGAAAGTCGGTGGACCTGATTCTGGCGATTTGCGAATCGACGCGGACAGGCAAAGAAATCTATTTGAACTAACGGAAGGAAGTGCTCAAGGTGGAATCTACGTTAGAAATCGGCATGATTGGGCTGGATACGTCGCATGTCTCCGCTTTTGCGAAGCTACTGAATGATCATACACAAGAATATCACGTGCCAGGAGGGCGCATTGTCGCCGCCTATCCTGGGGGCTCGCCGGACTTTGAGCTCAGCTGGTCGCGACTGACCGGCTTTCGCCAAGAGCTGGCGGACAACTACGGTGTGAGCATCATGGATTCCCCGGCTGAAGTGGCCGAGCGCTGCGATGCGGTGCTGCTGTTGTCGGTGGACGGCCGTCTGCACTTGCAGCAGCTGCAAGCCATCGCAGCTAGCCGCAAGCCGGTGTTCGTCGATAAGCCGTTTGCGGTGAACTCGGAGGATGCACGGGCCATGGCAGCACTAAGCCGGGAGTACGGTTTCCCGATGATGAGCTGCTCGGCGCTGCGCTATGCGGGGGCATTGACCGCAGCACTGCAGGATGCTGAGCAGGGCGCAGTTATCGGCGCCGATTATTACGGGCCGCTCGAAATTCAACCAACGCAGCCGGGCTTTTATTGGTACGGCATCCATACGGCGGAGATGCTGTTCCGCACGATGGGCGCGGGCTGCCAATCAGTGCGGACGACGACGAACGCCGATCACGATCAAGTCGTCGGAATATGGGCGGACGGACGGGTGGGCACGATTCGCGGCAACCGCCGGGGAAATAAGACGTTCGGAGGGCTCGTTCATCGCGAGAAAGGCACGCAGTTCGTCAACACAGCCGCAGTGGCCAAGCCGTATTATGCCGGCCTGCTGGAACAGGTGATGCAGATGTTCGCAACCGGCGTGCCTGATGTTGCGGCAAGTGAGACGCTGGAAATCATACGCTTCCTGGAGGCTGCCAATGAGAGCCGGGAAACGGGATTGACGGTGCAGTTATGAGCTGTTGTCACTTAGGTCGTCACCCAGCATGTACGTTGTATGTCAATACGGACACCTATGGGGAGGTGCCAGACGAAAGAGGGGATGCGCATGGAGCCGGTTAATCCTGCCATTGAAGTCAAGCCTGATGCACTGCCAATTAGCGTGCCGTCCAACAAGCGGTCTCTCTTTCTCAAACGGCTGAACCGCAGCAAGTACTTGCTGATTTTATTTCTGCCATGTTTGATCTATTATGTGCTGTTTAAATACTTGCCGATGTTCGGCCTAATTATCTCCTTCAAGGATTACAACTTGTTCAAAGGCGTGTGGGCCAGTCCGTGGATCGGTCTCAAATATTACAAAATGTTTTTCGAAAGTCCGGATTTTCTGAAGCTCTTCCGCAATACGTTCCTGCTTGGCGTTTCCACTGTTCTATTTGGCTTCCCTGTCCCCGTCATCCTTGCGTTATGCCTCAACGAAGTCAAGAACTTGTTTTTCAAACGTTTTGTCCAAACGGTCAGTTATGTGCCGCATTTTATTTCCAACGTCGTCGTCATCGGGATGGTCGTCATGTTCTTGTCTCCCACGACGGGGATCGTGGCACACTTCGTGAAGATGCTCGGCTGGCAGCCGGTGAATCTGCTCGTGCAGCCGCAATGGTTTCGGCCGATTTATGTGCTCGCTGACATTTGGCAGCATGCGGGCTGGGGCTCGATCATTTTTTTAGCGGCGTTGACAGCCATCGACCCACAGCTGTATGAGGCGGCGGCCATCGATGGTGCGACCCGTTGGAAGCAGCTCTGGAACGTGACAATCCCGGGCATTATGCCGGCGATGGTCATTATGCTGATTTTGAATATCGGCCATATTATCGATATTGGCTTCGAGAAAGTTTATCTTTTGATGAATCCAGCCACGTATGATGCCGGTGATATTTTCAGTACATTTGTATACCGCATGGGGCTTACGCTGGGTAATTATAGTTATGGTACCGCCGTAGATTTATTTACAGGAGTTATCAGCTTGATCTTTATTTATGCGGCAAATTTTGCCGGACGCAAGTTCAGCGAAACGAGTTTATGGTAAAGGAGGATGCCAGTTGAAGCGTAAATGGTCGCTATCCCATATTCTCATCAGCTTATTCCTGCTGGGCATCGCTGTTGCCACCCTCTATCCTTTTCTGTACATGATTTCAGTGTCGCTCAGCAGCGATGTATATGTCATTAAGAACGAAATCAGCTTGCTGCCCAAGGGGCTGAATGTAAACGCTTATTCCGTGGTCCTGCATGATGACCGCATTTGGACTTCCTACCGCAATACGATCTTGTACGTCGTGATCGGTGCTCCGCTATCCCTGCTCATTACGGCTGCCGGCGCTTATGCCTTGTCGAAAAAAGAGATGGTATTCCACAAGCCGCTGACGATGATGATCGTGTTCACGATGTTTTTCAACGGCGGGATGATTCCTACTTTTCTCGTGGTAAAAAGCCTCGGGCTAGTGGACACGTTCTGGTCAATGATTATCCCGTCAGTCGTCAGCACGTGGAACCTCATCATTATGCGGACGTTCTTTCTGGGGCTTCCCAAGGAACTAGAAGAATCAGGGAAGCTGGACGGGCTTACCGACATCGGCATCTTCGCCCGCATCGTGCTGCCGCTATCCGCCGCTTCGCTGGCTACGATCGGTCTTTTCTATGCCGTCGGCATTTGGAACAACTTCTATTCAGCGCTGTTATATTTGCGCAACGACCAGCTGTATCCGCTGCAGGTTGTACTTCGCAACATTGTCATGGCGTCGCAAATGGTCTTGAACGGCGGCAGCAACGTCGGTGACAACCAGGTGCTCGATGAGCCGCTGAAGTATGCCACCATCATCGTGTCAACGGTTCCTATTCTTTTGGTGTATCCGTTCTTGCAGAAGTATTTTGTCAAGGGAGCTTTAATCGGATCGGTAAAAGGCTAGTCCACTAAACCACTGAAAAGGGAGATTGATCGCTATGAAAAAGACTCTCAATTGGGCGCTCACCGCAGCGCTGACCGTAGCTGTTGTTTCAGGATGCTCCAGCCAATCAGGGGAAAGCCCCACGCCTGCAGGCGGCTCGGCCGCACCTGCCGATAAAGCCTCCGCTGCTCCTATTAAAGAGCATACGTTTACCTTTCTCGATTACTCGAATGCGAGTTGGCCATACAACAAGGATTGGCCGGTCTGGAAATACATTAAGGAGAAAACGGGGGTCACGTTGAACGTGCAGGTTCCGCCTGATGCGCAGCTGGACAATGCTTTGAATTTGACGGTCGCTTCAGGCAATATGCCGGATATGCTCTACACACAAAGCAAGAAAACAGCCGATAAGTTCGGGCAGCAAGGAGCGCTTGTCAACATTCTCGATTACATGAATGACATGCCGAATTTGAAAAAATGGGTGGAACAATTCCCGACGGATACACAAAATGCCATATCGTCCGACGGCAAAATGTACGTATTTCCGAACCACGGGATCGGAGAGACGAACCGGATGAATTGGATGTACCGTGAAGACGTATTTAAGAAGAACGGGCTGACGGCGCCGGCGAACTGGGATGAGCTGTACACGGTGCTCAAAACGTTGAAGCAGGCTTATCCGGACAGTTATCCGCTGGCTTGGCGGCAAGGGCTGATCTACCTGCGCAACTTTGCTCCGGCGTTCGGTACCGGCAGTGATGACGGCGCGAACGATGTTTATTTTGACTTTGATAAAAAAGAATGGCGCTATGGTCCAATCGAAGAAAATTTCAAGAAAATGATCACATATTTGAACAAATTTTATAAAGAGGGCTTGATTCCGCCTGATTTTCTGACGATCGACACGAAGCAATGGCAGGATTTGATGTCTACGGACCGTTCGTTTGTGACAGCGGACTACATTAGCCGCGTGGATTTCTATAACTTGCCGATGCGCAAGCAGAATCCGTCCTATAACTTGCTGTTTATGCCGACTCCGGCTGGCTGGCCGGGGGGACTGCAAAAGAATGCTTACACGCAATTTTTGGAAAATGGTATCATGGTCACATCGACTTCCAAAAATATTAAAGACATCATGCACTATATGGATTTCTTCTATACGAAGGAAGGGCTAGATCTAGTGAGCTGGGGTAAGTCAGGCGAAACGTACAGCGACGATAACGGTAAAAAGAAATTTACCAGCAACTACGCTGACGTATCCGATATGCGCAAGAAAACTGGCCTTTCCACAGACGGCACGTACACATGGTTCGATTATGACGCGCATTTATCCTTGTCATCCCCAGAACTGCAGGATGCTTATAAGCAAGCGGTCAACTATGACAGCAAGCAGCAGCCTCGTCCGGCGTTGACCCAGCAAGAGTTGGAAGTTGTGTCGACGGTCGGTCAGACGCTGCAAAAAACGCGCGACCAAGCGCTTGCCAAATTTATTACGGGACAGCGCGATTTGGGCGAGTGGAACACGTACGTGGATGAATTGAAAAAAATTGGCGTTGACAAGGTCGTTGGCGTGTACAAATCAGCCTATGACCGTTCGCAAGCTGCCAAAAAATAATGTTGATAAACCCAGCGCGTTAAGGCGCTGGGTTTATTTATGAACCATGGAGAGGAGTCGGCGTGGTAATGGAACAATCTGACGAACGACGGGAGCAGTAACACGGGCGTTGCCCTATTAGCGTTTCGGCATTTTACTTGCATCCATGTACAGCAGGTTCCAGCGGTGACCGTCCAGGTCGGCAAATCCTGCGCCGTACATCCAGCCGTCAGTTTCACTCGGCTTGCCAAAGATTCTTCCTCCGGCAAACTCAACTTTTTGAATAAAGGCATCAACTTCTTCTCTGCTGTCAGCGCCAATGGAAAATATTACTTCAGCGCTATGGGAAGTATCTGCGATTTTTGAACCTGTAAATTTCTCAAACGCCTCAACCGGGAACAGCAGAATCGTTGTTTGGCCTATGGCAAGCTTGGCTCTCTCGTTACCAACACTCACCGCATGAAGTCCAATCTCATTAAAAAAGGCAGTTGACCTCTCAACATCTTTGACCGGCAGGTTAATCCAAATATCCTGTGACATGGCTGCAGCCTCCTAGAATATATTTTCAAACTATTCCTACTATACTCTACTTCTGGCAGCAGAAGCGAATCTGGAAACGCAAAAGTGAAGGATGCAAATCAAATAAAGAGCATCCAAAGGAATCATTTTTCCAGCCAAATTTGTTGAAAGTCAATCCAGCCATTAGAGTTGAATGAAGCGCCTCTAACTGAAGGATGCATATAAGTATTCAGCCGCCGATGATGCAGGAAAATGATATGGCACTCTTCTCTGAGCCGTGTCTCGATATCGCGCATATGGCTTCTACGAGCTTGAACGCTGTCTGAGCCAAGAGCCAAGTCAATCTTGGCAAGAATCCAGCATTTGAGAGAAGGATTCAGATAAGTACTGGAGATGCATTCCTCATGTTCATACATGTCGATCTCGCAGACTTCATCATCGGCTAGAATGATCCCCGAAATAGTAAGATCTGCGCTAGATATGATCTTAGGATCTACAACTTGCGTCCAATTCGCCAAAAATAGCTCGACAGCAATGCCAAAGTTAGTCATGCGCGTTGCGATCCATCTTCCGTCTCGTTCATACTTTTCGTGTACGACAAGGCGAAGCTCGGTCCCGTCGTAGCCGGATTGGGACAATGCATGATAAATTTCCAGATCGGTTGCAGTTTTGCGCTCATATTGCAAGCTGTCTTCAGGGCGTAAAGAATAAGCAGGCAGCACACGTTCTCCACCTAGTTCGGCTTGCATAGCCACTGGATCGAGCAAGAGATTTACGGCTTTGCGAAAGTTCTCGTTCTGTGCCCATCCCTCTTTATTCCCGTTCCATGTCATCATCGTGCAGCCGTCGCACAACCGGACGAGAGATTGCCATTTTTCTTCTGGATTCTCTTCCTGCTCCGATTCATCGTCATCATGAGTTTGCATCACGGAAGGCAAGCCAATTGTAGACACCTGTTGGCAATCTTCCGGCATGATGATGATATCCACGTCATCTAAGTAAGGTCTTCCCGCATAAAAGGAGGTATTGGCAGCCAATTCGATGCGATGTGGAGAAAAAGAGAGCAGTTGGAAAGGTCCTGTACCCGTCGGCAGTCGCCAATAGTCTTCTTCACTGTGTCCGTTCAAATCCAGAGGTAAGATGGAAGAAGCGGATGAGCATAAGAAACGGTCAAAAATCCGATTCGGTTGTGAGAGTACAAAACGCACAGTACGCGGTCCTAAAGCTTCCACAACCGAAAGGCTTCTCATCATCCAGCGGTTTGGCATGTTGGGAGAGCGAAGCCGTTCGAAAGTGTAGACTACATCCTGAGAGGTCAATTCACGACCTGTATGGAACAAGACACCTTTGCGCAAATGGAAAGTCCACTCCATTGCCTGCGAATCTGTGTTCCACGCATGAGCAATTCCGGGAACTATCCGATCTACGGTCTCGTCATACGTGACGAGCCGATCAAAGATTTGCTGAATGATGTGTGAGTCGAAGGCATAGTTCACTTTAGCAGGATCGAGCGTTTGGACGCTACGGTAGACGGGAAAACGAAGCGTATCGCATTCGGTAAGACCTCTCACCGTTTCCTTCTGATAGCCGAATCTCCCTTTCAGCCATTCTATGAACTTGATCTTGGCTTCTGTTCCTTCACCATAACTGCTGAGCACATCGAACGATGTGCGGTAATCACCTTCATCTGCTTTGGACGTAGCCAGATTGAGCAAAAAGTTTTCATTATTGACCTTGAAAATTATGTGTGATCGATTACCGCGACCGCGGCCCGGCAGCCAATTTATGAGACACTCTTCCTCTAATTTCTTCAACACAAGTTTCACGTTCCTTGACGTGCAGAATAGCGCAATTGCCAACTCTTCCAGAGTTGCCTCCACAGGTTCGCCATGCGAGTTTCCACCGCCAAAACGGTCATATAAAGTCAAATAGCGTTCAGCTAACAGCATGCCGATCCCCCCTTTGGTTGCTAAAAATTCAGAGAATTAGATTATTGAAGTATAACATTTTAGGATAGCTGAGACTACGGGACAAGAAAAATAGCTATTCATTAAGGGAAACGAAAAATTTAATGGAAATAGGTGGGTTAAAAATAGGTTACGACCATGGCCATTCGATGATACAGTAATATATGACGAGGACGATGGAAATTGGCAATTTTTCGATGGTGGAGAGGTAAAAGAGAAAGAAGCACGCATAAAAAAATACAAATCAAATTAATAAACGGATAACGATAGCACTATAACAAGGGAACAAGTCGCTTGGAGGGAGAGCTTTGGGTTATAAATATTCTATTGTTGATGATGAAAATGATAAAGTATTGGGTTTTTGTAATGAGGTAGAAATACAAAATGTGAATGATGAATGCTTTTCAAAACTGAATTTACGTGGCTTTATACTAACAAGAGAATTTATGGAAATACCTACGATTAAGTTTTCAAACTTCCGTCTCAATGTTCTAAGCAAGGACGGAAAGGTTTTAGGTGGATACAATTTCTTTCCGAATAAAGCAATCAAAATAACGCCAATGGATACTTCGGAAGATAAGTCAATCGAGATTATAGGGGGCTTTTCAATATATCCTGTGCCTTTTGCTTTTGAAGTCTGGGAGAGATTACGTGAAAATCCCAATGAACTTGGTCAATGGAAAAACTGTTCTCTTGAAGAAAAACAAGCATGGTTACAGGTTTTACGGTTAAGGTCTCGTAAGAATCTTACAGATAGAGACGACGAAGTGATTACAATTGATGGTGACCTTATTCTTGATGTAGAAACATTTTTTATTGCCATAGGCGAAGCGATTAATGGACCTTTTGGTTATTATGGAGCCGGACTGGATGGTATTAATGATTGTTTATGTGGAGGTTTCGGTCTAACTCCACCATTTACATTAGAGTGGATGAATTTTCATAGATCCTTCGGCAATGACTTGTTAAATAATTTGAATTTTGTTTCAGAATTACTCAACATTCTTACTAGCCGAGGCTGTGATGTACATCTAATGAGTTCAACTAACGGAAACTATAGTTGAATGACGAAGATTATGGAAGAATTAATCTTAGTATTATTTCAGAAGATAAGAAATTAATTGTTTCATATCATGTAGCGCAGTCAGAACATAATAAGACACCACATATTGTAATACAGGGTCAGGAGTTTGTAGGCTTAGAAAATCATTATCGTCAAGGTTGGGTTAGAGTACAAACTCCAAGTTGGGATGATCACATGATCACACCTGGGCTTGTTAGGACAATTATCGATGGGTGCCTACTTCCAAAAGACCAACTGATTTTTGTTGATTGGGAAGGTAATCTTATTTAAGTGGTGCGATGCAACATATACACGATCGGAGAATTTTAGCTTAATAAGAGTCTGTAAACTGAAATGGGTGGAAGAGATGAATTTATAAGTTGGGGGACGGCATGGTGGATATTGGATTCCTCACTCGCTGGGAGCAAGAGCATAATGCTATACAGAGAACAATCGAGGGCTTTTGGAACGCTTTTCGCATCTGGAAAACTCAGGACAAACATGGTTATCATGAATTGTTTCTAGGCAAATTGGATGAGGATTTTATTATTATCAATGTGCGATCAATTAGCTTAAAACAACATTATGATCGTGAAGGTGCCGCCATCTTTTGTTCCCTTCGTCTACATTATCTGCATACGATGATCGGAACATATGATATGGAATTTTTGTTAGATGGTGTAACGGCAGATGACTATTTATCATTTGAAGATAGAATTACCCTTCATCAAACACTGGCTACTGACAAGTATGCTTTACGTTTTGCTCGAAAAGCATTAGCTGAAGGAATCGAAGAGGATACAATTATGAAGATAACTGGGCTAGAAGCAGAATACATTTCCATGTTGAAGAGGAAGCTATTGAACTAACAGGGATGATAGAGTAGAAAAAACCAAAGAGTAGGTCTGCCGATGCAGCGGCAGTACAAAACCTCCAATGACATTTAATAAAGAGGACTTTTTTTCTCAACTCAGCAAAATCTATGATTGAAGTAACGGGAGAGCGTTTGTTCAATACAAAGCAATGGGAGGCTGCTGGAACGCGCGGCAGAAACACTGGATATGGTGAGAATGGAATAACAAATTAACCTAACAAAAATCGTACACCTAAGGTGTACGATTTTTGTTTTTTCAACATCAACACTTTTAGTTATCCTCAAAATCAGAACATGATCCCATTCACCGGGTCTATGGCTATTGTGAAATATATTAATTACTTGTATACATCAGATTCGTACTATAGTGGAATTACGAAAAGAAAGCATTTTTTACGGAATGGTAAGCCTTCAATCATCTATAGCAGTTTCCATATCCGTTTATTTATGTGAGAGGAGAGAGTAAATATGATGCACTTTTATTTTTCAGATAAAGCTCATATTTTTTGGGATGATGTGATTGAAGCCGCTGTGATTCGTTGGAATTCTTTGGCACAGGAAGATGAGTTTCGCGTGCCTCTTAATAAACTGATTGAACTTGCAGTTATAAAAAAGGCTAGAAAGGTCTTGATTGATAAAAGTCATAGCATGGTGATGACAGAAGACGCTAATTGGTTGTCCGTAGAGTGGCTGCCAAAACTTCTAAATGCGGGTATTCAATATACAGCTACTGTTAGTTCAGAGAATACGATTACTAATATCGACATGAGACAAGCTATCGGAAAAAGTACAACTGCATTAAGCTATCATGATTTTAAAGATATTCACAATGCAGTTGGTTGGTTATCAGGAATATCTGCGTGATGTGAAATTCCGTTTATTGTACCATTTCAATAAATTTGTTGACTGCGTTGGAAATCGGCATGTTGCGCATAATCATAATCCCTACATGGGATGGTGGTATCGGCACGTCTAATTGAATCTCGAAGAGCGTACCTTCTTCCAGTTCTTTTGATACGAATTCTCTGGTCACGTAAGAAATTCCGAGTCCTTTACGCGCTAATTCAATGAGAAGATCCACACTTCCAACCTCGATTTCGGGTTTGAGTTGATGACCATAACTTTGAAATAATTCCGTAATGGCCATTCGTGCCCGACTATTTCGGGAGAATAGGATGAGCGGATATTGAAGTAACATATCCATGGTTAGAACCACATTTTGAAGCTCGGAATACAGAGACCCTGCAACAAAACAATCCTGGAGCTGGAAGCTTTCCCTTACTTCAAGTTGGGGATCTGAAATCGGCATACGAACGACACCTAAATCAATTTCCCCTTCTTTCAAAAGAGCAATGATTTCTGGTGTTGTTCCATGATTAAGATGAAGTCGGATGCTGGGATGCTGCTTATGAAAGTTTTCCAAGTATTGAAGAATGTAATGCTTAAACAGTGAATCGCTTCCGCCGATCCGCAGTTCGCCACTGTCTAGATTTTTAAGCGCGGCCATTTGCTTTTCAGCTAGTGATATTAAAATTTGGGACTTCTCTATGTAGGAATATAGAACTTCACCTTCTTGAGTAAGCATTACGCCTTTGGAATTACGGTAAAACAATGTCATACCAAAGCTGTCTTCCAGTTGTTTAATGGCGTGGCTGACGCTAGGTTGGGTTAGGTACAAGACTTTAGCAGCCTGTGTTAAGCTACCGGTCTTTGCAGCCCAATAGAAGACTTTATACAACTCGTAATTATTGTTCATAAAATGGGTGCTAGCTCCTAGATTGATTTAATGGATATATGAACCATTATAGTAGAGCTACAGAAAAGAAACCAGTGAAGGAGTGAGCAAATTGGAGCCAGCAACTTTTGTATTGTTTGGAGCAACAGGTGATTTAGCCAAAAGAAAGATTTACCCAGCCTTATTTCAATTGTTCGTCGATCAGAAACTACCTTCATCTTTTTCCTTGATTGGTCTTGGAAGAAGAGAACTATCTCATGAAACATTTCGATCAAATGTAGAGCAATCTCTTATTACTTTTTCCCGAAGTGAAGTGAAAGATGCTGATGTAGTCAAAAAATTCTTGCGTGCATTCCGTTACCATGTTCTTGATGTTGATCGCAAAGAAGATTACACGAAGCTGCTGCAGGTGATTGAAGAGCGGGAGGAAGAGCTTAACATAACGCCGAATCGCATGTTTTATTTGTCCGTTGGACCTGAATTTTTTGAAACGATCGCAGCAAACATTCATGAAAGCGGACTTGGTTCCGCCAATGGCTGGAAACGTCTGGTGATAGAGAAGCCTTTCGGCCACGACTTGGTTTCTGCAAGAAAACTGAATCATAAATTGAACCAAGCATTCGATGAGGCTGAAATTTATCGAATTGATCATTACTTAGGCAAACCTATGGTTCAGCAAATGGGGCAACTTCTTCACTCTGCTCTTTCGGAGCAAGATCTTAGGACGCGAGATATTGCCAGCATACAAATATCCGCAAACGAAACATTGGGTGTGGAGGAAAGAGCGGGATACTACGATCATGCAGGCGCTATCCGCGATATGTTCCAGAATCATATGCTTCAATTACTTATGATGTTAACGATCGAGTTGCCGAATCGAAGCGCAGTAGAAGAGGTTGGGAAGCTTAAAAGAAAGGTCATGAAGACGTTAAAGCCCCTTAACAAAATGGACGTTTCTCACCATATTGTTCGTGGTCAGTATGGTGCAGGGGAGATCAAAGGGGGGCAAGTTGTCGGCTATACAGATGAACCGGGAATCGCCTTGGAGTCTCAAAATGATACTTTCATTGCAGCCAGACTACAAGTCAATGATCCGTTCTGGAAGGACACTCCCATCTACATTCGAACGGGTAAGCGGCTGAAAGAGAAAGTTACCAGAATCGTTATCGAGTATAAATCCAGGGGTCCTCTAAAGGATCTGTTGATCGTAGAGATTGGTCCCAACGAAGGCATTTTCTTTCAAAGAAGCCAATCGGGTCAGGAGCGTTCAGATATCGAGATGCCGGTTCGAAGCCAACTAAGCTTCACGAAGGAAGGTGGTAAAGACGCTTATGAAACACTTATCCATGATGCGTTAATCGGTGATAAAACTTATTTTGCCCATTGGGATGAAGTGGAATTGTCGTGGGAATGGGTACAGCCTATCTTAGACGCTTATCGAGAAAACCTAACACCGCTTCATATCTACCCAGCTGGATCGTACGGACCTCATGAAGCCGATGAATTGCTTGAGAGAGACGGGTTCCATTGGTGGTTCGATTTCAAAAATGTATCGAATAACGATGCAACCAAAGGAGATATCCATACTTATGAATACAACACTTGATCAAATATCCGTGAATACGATTCGTACCTTATCCATTGATGCTATCAATAAAGCGAATTCGGGACATCCTGGACTGCCGATGGGGGCTGCTCCCATGGCATACGCATTATGGGCCAAACATATGAAGCATAATCCATTCCACGCCAAATGGTTTAATCGCGATCGTTTCGTTTTGTCCGCGGGACACGGATCTGCGCTCCTTTATAGTTTGCTGCATTTGTCGGGATATAAGGTGTCGATAGATGATCTTAAACAATTTCGCAAACTTGAAAGTAAGACGCCAGGTCATCCGGAATATGGACATACAGATGGCGTTGACGCAACAACGGGGCCTTTAGGACAAGGAATTGCGATGGCTGTAGGGATGGCAATGGCTGAAGCTCATTTGGCTGCGAAATTTAACAAAGATAATTTCCCGGTCATTGATCATTATACGTATGCACTTGTTGGAGACGGTTGCCTGATGGAAGGCATCTCGTACGAGGCGATGTCGATGGCTGGACATATGAAGCTGGATAAATTGATCGTTCTATATGATTCCAACGATATTTCCCTAGACGGAGCATTGAACGTATCCTATTCAGATCATGCAGAGTTGCGAGCAGAGTCTGCGAATTGGCAATACTTGAGAGTTGAGGATGGCAATGACATTGCTGAAATCACGAAAGCGATCGATTTAGCAAAGCAAGATGCCACGCGTCCTACCTTAATCGAAATAAGGACGATTATTGGTTATGGAAGTCCCAAGGTTGCAGGAACGAATAAAGCACATGGTAACCCACTTGGGTTGGAAGAAGCTAAAGCGACTAAGGAATTCTATGGTTGGCCGCATGATGAATTCACCGTACCTGAGGAAGTACAAGCTCACTTTGAAAATTTGAAACATCTCGGACAAGCCTTGGAAACAGAATGGAATCAACTGTTAGTTTCCTATAAAACGACATATCCTGAGCTTGGCTTTGAACTTGAAAATGCTATACAGGGTAAGGTTCTGATCGAAAATACCGATATTCTGACATTCGATGATTCGAAATCCATTTCCACTCGTGTAGCCAGTGGGAACGCGATCAATCATTTCATGAAACGCGTACCTTCTTTATTTGGAGGAAGCGCTGATTTATCGCATTCTACAATGACAGATATCATTGGAGAAAAAACCTTCGGCATCGAATCCTATGAAGGACGAAATGTGTATTTCGGCGTACGTGAGCATGCGATGGGTGCAGCCGGCAACGGCATGGCTTTGCACGGAGGCGTTATTCCTTTTGTAAGTACCTTCTTCGTCTTTAGCGATTATCTGCGACCATCCATTCGATTGGCTGCCTTGCAGAAACTGCCGGTTATTTATGTATTCACGCATGATTCCATTGCGGTCGGCGAAGACGGCCCGACACATGAGCCTGTCGAGCATTTGGCTGCACTAAGGACGATTCCCGGCCTAACCGTTATTCGGCCGAGCGACGCCAACGAGACGGCGAGCGCTTGGGCTTATGCTTTGCAGAACAAGAATGGGCCGGTAGCTCTCGTGCTAAGTAGACAAAACCTTCCCGTTTACAGTGCGACGAAAGCAAATCTAGAGGGGGTAACGAAGGGCGCATATATCTTAACGGAAACCGATGCTCATCCGGATCTCATTATCATCGGAACCGGTTCGGAAGTTTCCCTGGCTGTGAATGCGAAACATGAGTTAGAGAAGGATCATATTTCTGTCAGAGTCGTAGCCATGCCTAGTATGGAACTTTTTGAGCGCCAGCCAGCCTCGTACAAGGAAACCGTTCTTCCTTCTTCCGTTACCAAACGCGTATCTATTGAAGCGGGAATTTCAATGGGTTGGGAACGTTATGTAGGTCCGCAAGGACAAGTATTGGCTATCCATACTTTTGGTGCCTCGGGATCAGGTCCTGAAGTCATGGCATATTTCGGTTTCTCCGTAGAGAATATCGTTCGGCTATCGAAGGATCTACTCGGAATTTCGTAAAAACAATCTGGATTGTCATTAGTTAAATTAAATTAAATTTATGGAGGTAATTAAAAATGAAACTTTTCATCGATAGCGCAAATGTAGCGGATATCAAAAAAGCATACAAAGTGGGTGTTCTGTCTGGCGTAACGACGAATCCATCCTTGGTGGCCAAAGAAGGCGTGAAATTCGAGGATCGAATCGAAGAAATTCTAAAATTAGTGCCTAAAGTCGAATCCGTTTCCGCTGAAGTTACGCCGGATGCCATTACGGCTGAGGAAATGATTGCCCAAGCGGAAGAGCTAATCAAGATAAACAATAACGATAAGAACATTACGATTAAGTTGCCAATGACATTGGATGGATTAGAAGCCTGCCGTTACTTAACCGACAAAGGTGTCAAAACGAACGTGACCTTGATCTTTACTGTGAATCAAGCTTTGTTGGCTGCGCGGGCAGGCGCTACCTATGTTTCTCCGTTCTTAGGTCGTCTAGATGATATATCGGAAGACGGTGTACAATTAGTCGTCAAAATCGCGGAGCTATTCCGAATTCACAACTTAGATGCTCAAATCATCGCCGCGTCTGTACGTCATCCTGATCATGTCACACGCGTAGCCATGGCTGGAGCGCATATCGCAACAGTGCCTTTCAGCGTAATTGAACAAATTTCCAAACATCCGTTGACGGATCAAGGACTTGAGAAGTTCGCAGCCGATTGGAAAAAAGCAGTTAAAAGCTGAGTGGATATAAGTTTATCTATATCACACAATCGATGACAGGGAGGTAGTTAAAATGAAAAAACAACAAATTGGCGTAATCGGCTTGGCCGTCATGGGTAAAAACTTAGCCTTGAATATTGAAAGCAAAGGGTTTTCGGTGGCTTTATATAATCGTTCACCAGAGAAAACAAATGAACTAGTGGCGGAAGCGCAAGGAAAGAACCTTATAGGAACTTATAGTGTTGAAGAATTTGTCCAATCACTCGAGACGCCGCGTAAAATATTAATCATGGTAAAAGCGGGAAAACCGACCGACGACACCATTAATCAGCTTGTGCCTTACCTCAGTCAAGGGGATATTCTCATTGATGGTGGAAATGCCTTTTTCCCTGATACACAAAGAAGAAATAAAGACCTGCAAGCCCAAGGATTCCGCTTTATCGGCGCTGGTGTTTCGGGCGGAGAAGAAGGAGCCCTTAATGGCCCTGCTATTATGCCTGGAGGGCAAAAAGACGCGTATGAACTGGTCGAGCCAATCTTAACTGCCATTTCGGCCAAAGTAAACGGCGATCCTTGTTCGACCTATATTGGAGAAGATGGCGCAGGCCATTATGTCAAAATGGTACACAACGGCATCGAATACGGTGATATGCAGCTCATTGGCGAAGCGTATCACTTGCTAAAGGATGTACTGAACTTAAATACGAACGAACTCCATGAGATTTTCACTGAATGGAACAATGGCGAGCTGGATAGTTATTTGATCGAAATCACGGCTGATATTTTCACGAAGACAGATCCGGATACAGGCAAACCGATGGTGGATGTCATTCTCGATTCGGCGGGACAAAAAGGAACCGGAAAATGGACAAGTCAAAGTGCATTGGATTTAGGCGTTCCATTGTCCATTATTACTGAATCCGTATTCGCGCGTTTTATCTCAGCTATGAAAGAAGAACGTGTAGCCGCTAGCAAGCGACTGAGTGGTCCAGCGGTATCAAGCTTTGATGGAGAATCTAAAGAATTCATCGAAGCCGTTCGCAAAGCATTGTACGCCAGCAAAATTGCTTCCTATGCGCAAGGCTTTGCGCAAATGAGAGCTGCTTCCGATGAATACAATTGGAATCTGAACTATGGCAGCATTGCGATGATTTTCCGTGGGGGCTGTATTATCCGTGCAAGATTTCTACAAAATATTAAAGACGCTTACGATCGGGACCCAGCTCTTAAAAATCTGTTGTTAGACGAATATTTTGGTGAAATCGTTACAAACTATCAGGATGCTTGGAGAAAAGTAATTGCGATTGCCGTTACGAGAGGGATACCGGTTCCTGGATTCGCATCCGCATTAGCTTATTACGACAGCTATCGTACAGAGCGATTGCCGGCTAATTTGCTACAAGCACAAAGAGATTATTTTGGAGCGCATACGTTCGAGCGAGTTGATAAAAAGGGAAGCTTTCATTTTCAATGGATGGAAAATAACGAAGAATACATTCAAGGTTAAGGTTAGAATCGTCAGCTATTCGCGGCGTATGTTAACAGACCAATTTTCAGGCCATTGATGGGTCTGGAAATTGGTCTGTTTTCTAATTAACTTCTAAATTCTACTTGCTGCGGTCCAACTTTCTTCACAAAAAACACATGATCAAGGGTGCTAGAAACGTCAACGACATCCGAGATCTCATTAATTTGATAAGGTGCTACAGGAGTTAGAGCTACTTCGCGGGATTTTTTGGAGAAAACTGTTGTTCGTCCCCAATTCCATACGGTACCATCTTTCTTAATCGCATAATGGTTGTTTTTAAGCTGAACAATGTCTTTTAGATTTTCAAGTTGCACTGGCTTAGCAAAGCGGATCGTGTCGTATAAGGGCTTGTTCGAACCCCAAGGGTTATAATCATCAATATTCCAAACGGTTCCATCCTCTTTTAAAAATGTTATCTCATCGTAGTCAGTAGAAACTAACATGCTTTTAACATGGTCCACACCTTCAACAAGAACTGGCTCTGCTTTCAATGGAATAGAATGATCATATTTTACGGTTTCAATTATCCATACTTTTCCGTCTCGAGCAAGAACTAGAACCATGGTACCAATCGTGCATCAATTTGGAAATGATACAAATTGTCCAAACTCAATGATATATTGGATTTACAAATTGAACTAAGGAATTTGATCGCCCCTCCAAATACTGATGTTTCATGGTCGTGTTTTGAAAATGTTGAGGATGTACTAATAGCTGTAGATATGCTCAATCAGCAACTCAAACTTGGGGAAGATGAGGTAATATCTGAACTGAAAATCTTAAATAATTTGATTGAAATAGTTTATACATTAGCAGAAATTTGGTTACGAACATCTAGCATTGATTTCATACAGTTAGGAAGCCTGAGCGAGGTTGCCTCGAACGAAGCATTGTCATTAGTTAGAAGACATTTTCAGAATTTTTTCCATTGAAAGTAAATTAAGAAAACCCGGGTCTAGTGACACCGGGTCGCGGTTTAATGAATGTTTACCAAGTTAGCCAGCCGCTTGTTCTTTTGTAGCTAACAATCATATCAAAATTCTCTGAGCGTACCAACTTAGTCATCTTGTTTCTGTAAAGCCTGTAATGATCTTTTCGACAGGATTTTATTTCTTTGTTGTAATGCACTGCTTTAATGCCCTTTCGAACCTCTTTTAGTTTCTCAATTCGTGGGTCCTTATAGCGTTTTGTCTTAATAAATGTCTTTTTAACCGTGGTTTCGTTTTCCCAAGCCAAGATTTCATCTTGATCGAACATTTTCATCCCCGCTGCGTGGGGTTAGATTATGGTTCGCACCATGGCACCAACGCAACTAACGGAAGAAGGTATTGGGATTTAGCATGACATCCACTCCTAAAAAAGGATATTACATTTAAATTATCGTATAAATACTTCTCACAAGCAATACCGTTATTATCACGTTAAATTTTCACGTTATGCCTCATAAGTGGTAGACAAACGTCATTTCCAAAACGGATACAATAGAATTCTCTAATATGAGTAGAATATAGTCCTATTAATTTGCATAACGTACTGTCAAACAATGTAATACAAAATGCGGGTTTAATTTTCAAAATATTATTGAGTTTGATAACGAGAGTGACGAATGACAAGAATGTAGAACGAAATGTATCCGCAGAAATTGCGGATTTTTTATTTTATCGGAACAAATTATAGGAAGTCGAAGAGTCATAAGCAAAAACAAACATTTAAGTCAGCTGGAGAGGCTTTACTACAAAAATATCGATTAAAAATTAATGTTTACTTAAAGATACCATGTATGGCTAACGGGATACGATAGTGCAATAACAAGGGACAGATCGTGGCAGCAGGCACTTGTCCCTTGTTTCGTTAAAGTAACGGGCAGCATTCCAATATGTGCTAATATTGAGGTACACAAAGACTCTGCAGCCCAGTAAGAATTTTAAATTAGCCGAGATCTGATCCTATTCTAAGGTGGGAAGCTTATGACAGTACAGAAAGCAATACAGTTTATAGAACAGGAACTTTCAAAAACCTTGATTGATTACTATGCATGGTTTGAAGAAAAACCGGAATTGCTCAATTTTAAACCTGAAGTAGGTTGGAGCATTGAAGAAATATTAGAACATGTTACATTAACTAACCATTTCTTATTAATATTGATTCGCAAAGGTAAGAAAAAGGCTAAAGACCTTGCGATTAAGGTAAACCTAAATGAAGCTGTTTCTACTTATCAGTATAATTTAGATGAGCTCGATCAAATTGATAAACATAAATCATTTATCTGGATACGACCTGAGCATATGGAACCGATGGGAGATAAAACAATATCAGAAATAAAAAATATCATGAAAGAACAAATAAATGAGTGCAAAGATATTCTTAGAGAAATACCAAACGGGGAAGGCATTTTATATAAAACGACGATGACTGTAAATAATCTTGGAAAGATTGATGTTTACCAATATATTTATTTCTTATGTCAGCATGCCAAACGTCATATCACTCAAATGCAGGCCGTACGAGAAGAGTTTAGTAGAAACAAGGTTGACTAGATCAATGTTATTACGTTAACGAGGAACAATAGTTCAATCACGACATGACGATAGCCGGCACATCATTGGCAGCCGTTGTCCGTTGAAGTAACGAGCTAATAGTGCTAAATGGAGAATTTATTTATGTGAGCAATAAAGTTTGGCATTTTGATAGAGAAAGCATTGAGGATGGAGATTATGTCGTTATAGTAAGGAGATTCACGAGGCTACTACTCAGTGTCTTATTAAGCAAAAGAGCAGATTAACTGAGTAAAGATTTTGTAAAGTATATTTGTTGATAGGATGAATTTGGTATAATTATCCAAGCAAAACTATCTACAAATCCGAGATTTTTATCAATGAAAGGTGTGTATGCATGAAAAAGGCTGCTAAATATGCACTGGCGATGTCAGTATTGTACGGTGGGTTTAGTTTTTTAAGCACCTCAGCTACGGCGACAATCGATTTGATGTCAAATAGACAGTTGGTTGTTCTATCGGAGACGAAACTACTAGATGATTATAGAAATCCAAATTCTATCGTTGGCTCGATTTCCGGTATGCAGATGGTAGAAGTGGCTTGTACTCTGAATGAATCGAACTGCTTAGCAAACACCCAAGGTAAAGAATATATACGTATAAAAACCTGGATGGGGGAAAAATGGATCGAGGATGATAACAAAATCACTGCTGGCGGCTATTGGGAAAAAGAAAGGGACATTACCATTATTAAAGATATGAAGTTATATGACCAACCCGATGTCGGTGTTTATTCCATAGCCGAACCACCTAAAGATATAATATCACCACAAAAAGTGCATGTAACAGCCGTTTATAATTATTTATACAAAGGGGCTCATACAGGAAAAGCAATGTTGGAAGCTCCAATGTGGTATCGAATTTCTACTAAACAACAGGGGCAGAAGTGGATTGTCGATCCATTTATCCCTGAAGACTTTCAGCATAAGGAGAGGTCAACTGACAGAGTCATTAAAATGACTGGGAACGAATTGCTTTATGATCATCCCTATGAAGTTGAAGGTAAAGGAGTGAAAGCGACTCCTGGAATAGTTCAAGCGGTTGCAAGCTCCATTTTCAACATTAAGACTCAAATTTATGGATGGTTCAAGATTCAATTACAGGATGGAACCTTTAAATGGGTAAAAACGTTTCCTCTATTTGAATCTGAAAGTGGTCCTCTAATGCAATTCGACTTAGCTAACGAAAAGATCACACTGCGAACCGCTACACGTTATTTCGACATCGACGGTGACGCAAGCATTAGTCTGCAAAATTGGCTGCAGCCGGGATCATATGTAGCTGACAAAATAAATGAAGGTTGGGCACGTATCCAAACCCCATTCGGATGGAAAGTGGTCAACCTTGACAGAGCGCCATTTGAACGACCTCAGGGCATTACAATAACACAAGAAAAAGTAAAACTAACCTCAGAAACAATAACCTACTATTTTCCGCTGACAGGAGAAGTTTTCCATAAAGCAGGCACCTTCAAAGATCAGGATGCCCTATCTTTTGAAAAGTGGATTTCCCCTGAGGGGGTCAATTGGTATCATATTTCAACTTACAGTGGCATCGTTTGGGTACCAGATAAACCGTTACAGGAATGAACAAAATACGCGTGATCGATTTGAATGAAGCTACGGGTTTGTTCCGGGACTTGTTTGACTTTGAGCTGCAGGAGCGAAAAGGCGACGTGATTGCCGTTATGAATGATAAAGAGGGATTCACCCTTGTCTTAAGCTGCTCAGCAGCCTTGGAAGGCGTTCCGACTTACCCCGAAGGATTCCATGTTGGATTTTACGTTGACACGAAGGAAGAAGTGGATCGATTCTATGATCGGCTTGTGGGCAAGAAGTTGATCCAACCAGATCAAGGACCTAAGAACATGCGGGGCGGCTATACGTTGTATTTCAAAGCGCTTGATGGCATTCTGTTCGAAATCACCTCGTTCGCCTAAAACTGTAAAGTGAAAGTAGAATTGGTCGTTGAGCTAACGACGAACGTTAGTTCAAAAGCAACATAAAAGAAGGCAACCGGACCTAAGTGGAGCGGTTGCCTTTTCTCGTATGGTTGAATCAAACTCTCTCGTACGATATGAACAGGGAGTCGATAGCTTCAAACCCTTACCTCTGTGTATGAATAAGGTTTTTCTGAAAAACTAGTAGTTTATATTCAGTTTATAAAATTATTTTATTCTATACACTGTAATCAACAGTATTGGGGATTGAGGTTCCAACACGGGAGGAACGAATATGAAAAAAAA
>NZ_MBTG01000015.1 GCF_002027705.1 Paenibacillus ferrarius
TTATCCGGTCTTAGCTATCGTTTCCGATAGTTATCCCGATCTGATAGGCAGGTTACCTACGTGTTACTCACCCGTCCGCCGCTAAGCATTCCCCGAAGGAAATACTCCGCTCGACTTGCATGTATTAGGCACGCCGCCAGCGTTCGTCCTGAGCCAGGATCAAACTCTCCATAGTAGCGAACGATTGCTCGTCCGTATATCTGAAAGCTGAAATGCTCAATTGACTTGCTAGCGAGATTTTACAATCTCTTTTTTTGAACGATTGCTCGTTCGTGCTTACTCACTCGTTGTTCAGTTTTCAAAGATCAATTTCTTTCGTTTTCTTCGCCATCCGTTTAGCGGCGACTTTTATAATATATCACATCCGAACCATTCAATGCAAGCTTTTTTTATTTTTCTTTTTTCAAGCTTGGCTTGCATCGTGTAATTCATTTGGTTTTAAATGCGAACCGTTTTTAGCGGCGAGAGTTAATTTATCATAGAATCGCAACCAAAGTCAAGCAATAAAATAAGAATAAAAAAAGAATCAGATTAACTCCTGATTCTTCGCGGGTTTATCCCCTTAAATGCTTGTATATTTGAGCTCAATTTCAGAAATTTCCTCATCCATCAGAATGGCGACTTCTTTGATCAAACCTTTTTTAACAAGCTTATTCAATAATAAAGGAAGTTCAGCCTTCACTTCTACTAATTGAACATGCTGCTGAAGTTCATCTGCGCTTAGAGGCTGTTCACTTTCTCTGAGGATTTGAATTAATGCCTCACAACAACGCTCCATTTTGGACATAACCGAAAATTCGCAAGCAAGCAAAACAAGCTGAACTCTTTGTTTGAGGGTCTCCTTACTCATGGTCAATTCTTCATAGAGCTTGTAAACACCAGGATTAATAGCCCTAATCTGTCTCCAAACCGTGATTTCCGGGTGATAGCCATCTTCAATAATGACGATACGCGCCCAATGATGCAGAGCCTCGAGAATATTATTGTAAGCATCCAATAGATGCTCATCGAGCACATATTCCTTGCTTTGCAAATACTTGCGCAGGAAATGCGAGAATTCAACTAGCAGCTTATGCTCACGCAGATCACTTGGAAATTCCAAAATACGATGGCGCAGGCCTTCTAAATAAGTGTTCTGATCCAGAAGTATCTCCCCTTTTAGCAGCCAGTGAAGAATATTTCGATTGAGACCTTGACGTACCCATAGCTCGAGTGATGAAGGATCTACCCATCTTTCTTGTATCCTCGAATCGTCTCTTATATAATTAGTCGTATGATTGTTCAGGTTCAGGTCGTTCGTTACGATAAGAAATAGCGTATCAAAACCATCTGTCAATGAGGGAAGTTGCTTAGGATTATCAACCGCCATGACACTTATGATCCGCTGGTCGTTTCGAAATTTAAGCAAAAACTGCCCTTTATCGATTCCCATGGGTATCCAAAGCTCCTGTCTCCAAAATGTTTATATCTTAGTTCTACAATGGTGACGGAGTTTCCTGCTGATTTCTGTGACAAATCATACAAAACATGATGGCTAAATGATGGGGAGGAACAAAAATTGCGTTTCAGATCAAGTAAAGTAAATGAATTTCGCTTATGGGGTCTTGCCCTGACTATGGGCGGAATGCTGCTTATGATTATAGGCTTGGCAGGTATCGTCTTTGATTGGGGGAAAGCCGGCCGTATCATCGCCGTGATCTTCATGATCCTCGGGATGATCACGATGATGGTCAGCATGGGCATCTACTTCTGGGCTGGCATGCTGTCGACATCGGCAATTGCTTTGGATTGTCCCGAATGCGGAAGAAGAACGAAAATGCTAGGCAAAACTGATCGTTGCATGTTCTGTAAAACCATTCTAACCGTCGACCCCCAGTTCGAGCATACGGCAGAGAGTGAAACAGCCGCAGCCGCACAAGCGGCTCAGATGGAGCTTAATCGTGATCATGAGCACAAGCCTCATTAAATCAGGAAACAGGCCGTCCCCGGAGAAAACCTGCGAAAGTGCAGGCTTTTTTCAAAAATACGCACGAAAATAGGAAAAGCCTGCGATTATGCAGGCTTTTCTTACTTTTTCATCCTTACCTCAGAAGTAAGGTGCAGAAACATGCAGAATTGCAGGTTTTTATTGATTTCCGGCTAAACCACACTAAAAAAGATGCACAATCGCAGGTTTCTACAAATGCAATCAGAAACGGATGTCCGCATCTCTGCCAAGGCAGATGCTTCGTCTATTTAGGGCTTCGCGGGCACCAATGCATCCTGCATGGTTTTCCACATTGGAGCTTGTTCAAAGCCTCTACGCCACGAGGCGATGCCAGCCAGATCATATTTCTTAACCAGCTCGATTCTCGCCTTCACCGAGGTTTCATCTTCGAGCCAGATGCGGATCAGCTTCTCTCCATCTTTGTACTCCACATAATTCTGACCTGTTTCCGGCAAGAAAGTCGGCGTGAGCTTCTTGTCTTTGATTATGGCCTGGGCAGCTTCCATGGTTAAGGTTTTGGAAGTAGCCGTCGTTTTACCATTTTTGGTTTCTTCTGTCCATTGCCGCGTATAGAATGGTATTCCGAGGACAAGCTTAGATGGTGGCACCTTATCTGTGTTCAGCAATTGCGCAATGGACCGATCTGTCCATGGAAGTGATGAAACAGAGCCTGACTTGGGGCTGGTAGCCCAGTACTCGTCATAAGCCATCAACATCATATAATCCACCACCTCAGCAAGCGCAGGCCTGTCATAGAACATCGACCACATCTCATTGGTTGATTTGGGGGTAACGTCTATGGAAACAGATAAACCCTGTTCATGCATAAATGGCGTCATCTCACGGACAAATTGAACAAGATTGTCTTTATCTTTGAGATAAACATTTTCAAAATCAATATTAATGCCTTGCAGCTTGTAGGTCTGGGCGAAACCAAGCAATTGCTTGATGATTTTCATACGACGGTCATAGGTCGAGAGCGCTTGGGACGTTCGATCTGCTTCAAACCCGTTGCTGAACAGCGCCCAGACCTGATAATCGCGCGTTTGTGCCCATTTGACATAGGAAGCGTCGGCAAGATTCTTAATGCGCCCCTCTCCGTCTGCCAGAGAGAACCACGTTGGGCTAACCACTTGCAAGCCGGGCATGTCCCCTAGCTTCGATGTATCGGGGTTCTTGGTAATGACATGCTCCCAGGTCATATTAAGTTTGCCGTTCAAAGGTTTCCACGGGACATAAGATGTTGACTGCGGCTGAGTAGGAATCGTTTCTTCATGATCAAGCACGAGATCCGCTTTCTTTACATAACCAATCGGACCACTTTGCTGCTGAACTTTATACCAATCCTCTTCCTCGCTTAAAATCATGACTTGCTCATTGCTTGCAATGGTAGAAAGAATTGGCGCTTTAATCGACGCAAAGGTGCGCAATTGCGCTTCCTCTGTGCCGGAATGTTTCCCCCACTTGAGAAGATCGCCTTTTTTAAACAAAAGAACAGCACCAGACTTC
The DNA here is from genome assembly GCF_002027705.1 of Paenibacillus ferrarius. Classification (GTDB taxonomy): domain Bacteria; phylum Bacillota; class Bacilli; order Paenibacillales; family NBRC-103111; genus Paenibacillus_E; species Paenibacillus_E ferrarius. The sequence continues at coordinate 3,497 of NZ_MBTG01000015.1, forward strand.
TCTGATTCCCTTATATCAAAGGGGTACAGCTCACGTAGAGGCTCGATCGGCACATAAATGTCGTTCCCTTTCTTTTCTACAGGAAAAGACAACGTGATAGGTTTCTCATTCATAAATGCGGATAGCTCGGTTGTTTTTAGGCGAAGCACTTTCTCTTTGGTGGTGATGATCACTGAATCACTGCTTTTTTCATATATAATGGTTGGGTCTATCCACTCCTGAATAAGCTCCAGCGGGAGTTTCAGCCCCTCCTTTTCACCAATGGCGCTTGCTTTATAATAATTGCCTTGATAAAATACCGGCTTGCTCAATTCATGGTAATCCGGGTCTACCTTCATCCGGTTAGGCGCCAGCTCTTCCCATAAGAATGCTGCTGCCCCGGCCGCAACTATGCCAATAAAAAGGGAACTGATAAGAAGAATTTTTTTCGATGATCTTTTGGGTTTTGGTTGCTGCGGATCTGCGGGTGGTCGTTGCAAAATTTCACTTCCTTTATCCGATATAAAAAAGAAAAAAAACGTGCTCTCACTTCTCACTAACAAGAAGTTCGATCACGTTTCATTATACATCATAGGAACAGCGAATGAGGAATTCTGCGCAAGTTAATGCTTGGTAATCCCTATGCAGTCCGGGCAAACACCATATACCTCTAGCCGATACCCACTCACTCGAAAGCCAGTTTGCCCAGCAGCGGTATTCTCAATATCATGAAGTGGCGGATATTCAAAGTCCGCAATCTTCCCGCATCCTTCACAAACTGCATGGTAATGGTCCGTCATATCCGCATCAAAGCGACTCGAGCTGTCTCCATACGTCAGTTCTCGAACGAGTCCCGATTCTATAAACACTTTGAGATTATTATAAACAGTCGCTACGCTCATGTTAGGAAATTTCGATTCTAGAGATTTGTAAATGTCATCTGCGGTCGGATGAGTCATGGAATCCAATAAGAAAGCAAGGATCGCATGCCGCTGTGGCGTCATCCGAACACCGGTTGTCTTCAACTTCGCTAGTGCTTGTTCTAAATGTACAGCCATAGTACTCACCACCTGATGTTAGTCATTAAAACCTTACACTATATTGTACGTGTGTTAATTGACTTTTGTCAATGATGGTTATGGCAATTGCAAGCGTAATAGTTTATTTATTTTTGCGGGAATCCAACAAATACATCGCAATACCTGCAAGTACGAGGACGACCGATCCAAGATAGGAGCCCATCAGATTAAAAAGCCCTGTCACCCAAAGCGGCTTGTTGCTGAGCAGAAAGAAAACAGCTCCCGCGGCGATCAAGATGACGCCCATGTTGGTGCCCTTGATCAGCTTCTGCAGAGGGTCGCGGAATTCAATGTCCTGAGCCCCGGAGAATTCGCCCAGTTCAATGCGCCGATTCACATGGTCCGTCGCCTGGAGTGCATCGAACAGATTATAGAAGTAAATAACCGGGAGAAATAAGGCAAACAAAGTGACTGCAGCAACACTAGCGTTACTTTGACTAGCAAGCGAAGTGATGATGAAGATATCTATGATGAGCAGCATCATAATAAATAAACCACGCTGCATGAGCCCTAAATAGAAATGTCCTGTTCCCGGAACGATGAACGATAGAATTCCAGCCTTCCATTTGCGCTTTTTTGGAATTTGATAATAAGGGGCAAAATGCGAGTAACTAGGTTCCGTATTGTACGAGGGAATTTGAGTGTGATCCTGTGGTACATTCATAGATAAGCCTCCGTTCTAGTAGTGAATTATTGTTATTGGGACAAATGCTGGATAAAGGAAGTCAGCTGCATAATCCCAGCATCTATATTCATTATTTTGTTAATAATACCTGATTGAATAAGAACAACGGTGGCCGCGATGGCAATGGAGCTATTGAGCAAATAGGCTTGTCGGCGAATTTGTGTCTTAGATGCGAGAACTGCTTGTTCTTTCTCTTGAATCCCGCTCATGATACGGTCCGTCAGCTCAGAACTGGGTTCACTTATCGGCATATCGTCCAGCAGCTTATTTAGGTATTGCGTGAGCCGGATGTCCTCCTGCGCCTTTGGCGTCATGCGAATTCACCTCCAACCATTTCTCTTTGAGCATAGCTTTTCCACGGTATAGTCTGGTTTCGAGCGTTTTGACCGGCAAACCGGTTGCCAAGGACATTTCTTGATAGGAAAGCTGCTTATAGTGGAACAAATACATAATTAATCGATACTTGTCCGGGAGCTCAGCCAAAAGTGCCTGCATGCGCTCCTGTTCATCCTTCCGCAAGGCCAGTTCCTCCGGCTGCTCGCGGGCGTCTGTAAACCAGCCCTTCATTTTATCAAGCAGCGCTTCGTATGGCCGCCTCTTCTGGGAACGACGATAATCCGTCACCAGATTCGTCGTCATTCGGTAGAGCCACGTTGTGAATTTCGCATCGCCGCGAAAATGAGCCAACGAACGAAACAGCTTAACGAACACATCCTGGGTTAAGTCTTCAGCAGTTTCCTTATGCCCAACCATGCGGTAGATAATTGTATAGATATAGCTCTTATGACGCTCTACCAGTACACGATATGCATCGGAATGACCATGACGGATCCGATCGATCAGCTGCTCATCCGTCATATTGTCCATGCCTGACTCCCCTTTCTGTTCGTCCTCAATCTTAGACGCTCCCTATCTGCGTACCCCTTCAATTTTTGCTTTTTTCAATGGTAACGCCGGTGACTCCCTGAATTTGATTGATTCCTTCAAGGACAGCGGCGATAATCGGAGGCTTCGGAATGGTCACGTGAAAAGTGATTTGCACTTGATTCGGTTTATCTGGATCCTCGTGCTCTTCCAATGTAATTTTGCGAATATCCACATTTTGCTTGCCAAGGAGAGTGGTAATTACACCAAGGGTCCCTGGCTGATCTGCTGCTTGTATTTTGAGAACCCGCACTTTTTTTCCATTAAAATACTTATGCTCTACTTTATTAAGAATCCATAAGGAAATGAGTACCATAAAACAAACTAAAATTGCCGGATAATAAAAGCCCGCTCCAACAGCTAGGCCAATCCCAGCCACAACCCAAAGCGAAGCGGCCGTCGTTAAACCTGTTATGGACCTTCCATTAAAGATAATCGTTCCAGCGCCTAGAAAGCCGATACCGCTAATCACTTGGGCAGCCAAACGCGAAGGGTCAAGACGTACATTGACTTCGTTCACAAAAGCGCTAAACCCATACATGGATAGCAGCATGACGAGCGAAGAGCCAACACACACCAAAATATGGGTGCGAAGCCCCGCCGCATGACTGCTAACCTCTCTCTCAAACCCAATTAAACCGCCAAGAAAAAGTGCAAGAACTAACCGTATCGTAATGTGAACCTGATCAATGACCCATGGATTGCTCATGATGGAATCGCTCCCTTACCAACTAAGAATGGCTTGCCGGACGCTCAAAGGTACTCAAACATACACCAGGGGGTAACGTAAATACCCGCTTCAACGTGAACCCAAAGCTTTGATATAACTGAATGGCGGGCAAATTGGCTGTGCCGGTAGAAACAAGGAAGAGCAGTGCCCCCTCTTTCTCCTGATCCATTAGTATATGTTGCAAAAGTGACCTAGCAATCCCACGGCGAAAAAAATTCGGATGCACCATCATCCGGCAAATCGTAATTACCGAGCCTTCGCGAGCAAAGGAAATAGCGCCAGCCAGCTTCGTTTCGTTCTCATCCTGAACAAAGTAACCATAAAATGTTTCCTCTGCCTTACGTATAGAATCAATGCCATCCTTCAGGGGAGGAATATCCTCAAAGCCAATCAACTCAGCTTCTACGCGGTAGGAGGCAATTTGCAAGGATAATAGGAGCAAGATCTCCTCGTTCGTTTGTAAAGGTAGTCGTTGTATAGACATCGCGTGCCTCCTCCATATAATTGAAAAAAAGTGGTGTCCTTGGATCGGATCACCACTTCATACTTTATCACTTGCTGTTCAGGCACTCCACAATTAATTTATTGACGAGGCCTGGGTTGGCTTTACCTTTGGTTTCTTTCATGACTTGCCCGACAAGGAAACCTACGGCTTTCTCTTTGCCAGCTTTGAAATCAGCTACGGATTGCGGACTGTTCGCCACTACCTGCTCAACGACGGCCTTGATCGCACCCTCGTCACTAATTTGTACAAGTCCTTGCTCTTCTACGATCTTCTGCGGTTCTTTGCCGGATTCGAGCATTTCCTTGAAGACAGTTTTGGCAATCTTGTTGGAGATGGTGCCTTTCTCAATCAAGCCGATCATCTCGCCAAGACCTTTGCCTGTCACTTTCACATCGGTAAACTCAAGGCTGTTCGCATTCAAATAACCGAGCAAATCACCCATGATCCAGTTGGAGACCGCTTTGGCATCCTGTGTGTACTGCAAGCTCTCTTCGAAGAAGTTAGCGAGCTTCATCGAAGAAGTGATAACTTCCGCATCGTAGCTAGGTAGTCCGTATTCACTGCTATAGCGTGCTTTGCGAGCGTCCGGCAGCTCCGGAATAGATGCTTTGACACTAGCTTTCCAAGCATCGTCGATGTACAAGCTCACCAGATCCGGATCAGGGAAATAGCGGTAGTCATGCGCATCTTCTTTGCCTCGCATCGCAACTGTCTTGCCCTGGGCTTCATCCCAGCGACGCGTTTCTTGATCCACTTCGCCGCCGCTGCGGAGAATGTCCGCTTGGCGGAATTCCTCGTACTCGAGCCCTTTTTGGACACCGCGGAACGAGTTCATATTCTTCAGCTCAGCTCTAGTGCCGAACTTCTCTTGCCCGAAAGGACGCAAGCTGACGTTGGCATCGCAGCGCATCGAGCCTTCTTCCATCTTCACGTCGGACACATCACAGTAGATCATGATCGCTCTGACTTTCTCCAAATAGGCCCGCGCCTCTTCAGGAGACCGCAAATCAGGCTCAGACACAATCTCAATGAGCGGCGTTCCAGCCCGATTGAGGTCAACAAGAGAGGCATAGCCGCCATCGACGTGCGTTAGCTTCCCTGCATCTTCCTCTAGGTGAACACGAGTCACACCAATTCGTTTGCTTACACCGTTCACTTCAATATCCACATAGCCGTTCAAGCCAATCGGCTGATCATATTGCGATGTTTGGTAAGCATCCGGCGAATCCGGATAAAAATAGTTTTTACGATCAAATTTGCTATGTGTAGAAATCGTGCAATTCAGCGCCATAGCGGCCTTCATCGCATATTCAACCGCCTGACGATTCAGTACAGGCAGAACGCCCGGGTGGCCTAAGCATACCGGACATGTATTCGTATTCGGAGGTGCTCCGAATGAGGTTGCGCATCCGCAAAATATTTTGGAAGCGGTATGAAGCTCAACGTGAACTTCAAGACCAACGACCGTTTCAAATTGGGTATCTGTTGCCGACAAAATGAATGCCTCCTTCGTGACTCATGAACTATGAACTTACAATTGCGGGCGCTGTTTGTGGTGATCTGTATGCTGCTCAAAAGCGTGGGCTACACGCAGAAGGGTAGCTTCATCCAGCGCTTTGCCGATGACTTGCAGGCCAACCGGAAGTTCGTTCACGAAACCGCAAGGTACGCTAATCGCAGGAATACCCGCCAAGCTGACCGGAATGGTCATAATATCGTTCAAATACATCGTAAGCGGATCGTTGCTTTGCTCACCGATTCGGAAAGCAGGCGTCGGAGCCGTTGGTCCGATAATGATATCGAATTTCTCAAATACTTGATCAAAATCTTGCTTGATCAACGTACGTACTTGCTGTGCTTTCAAATAATAAGCATCATAGTAGCCTGAGCTTAAGGCATACGTTCCCAGCATGATGCGGCGTTTGACCTCTGGGCCAAAGCCTTCGCTGCGGGACATATGGTAGAGATCAAGCAAGTTGTTCGCGTTGTCCGAGCGCACACCGTAACGCACGCCGTCAAATCGGGCAAGGTTGGAGGACGCTTCCGACGAAGCGAGCAAGTAATAGGTAGCAACCGCATATTCGGAATGCGGCAGCGTGACTTCTTCCCATACAGCGCCTAAGCCTTCCAGCACTTTGAGCGCTTCGAGCACTTTCTCTTTGACAGCCGGGTCGATCCCCTTGCCCATGTATTCCTTCGGTACGCCGATGCGCAGACCTTTAATATCTCCGGTCAAGGCGCTGAGGTAATCAGGGATGTCCACTTTCGCAGAAGTGGAATCTTTGGCGTCATAGCCTGCGATGGCTTGCAGCAAGTAGGCAGAGTCTTCGACGTTCTTCGTCAGCGGCCCGATCTGATCGAGGGAAGACGCGAACGCGACGAGGCCATAGCGGGACACAAGTCCGTACGTCGGCTTAAGTCCGACGATGCCGCAGTAAGCAGCCGGCTGGCGAATCGAGCCGCCGGTGTCGGAGCCCAGCGCGAAGTATACTTCGCCTGCAGCAACCGCCGCTGCGGAACCGCCGCTGGAGCCGCCAGGTACATAATCCGTGTTCCACGGATTGTGGGACGGATGGTAAGCGGAGTTCTCATTGGAGCCGCCCATGGCGAATTCATCCATGTTGAGCTTGCCGATCGTAACGGTTTGCGCTGCTTTCAGCTTCGTGACGACCGTAGCGTCGTAAATTGGATTATAGTTGGACAGGAACTTGCTGGCACATGTTGTGCGCAATCCTTCTGTCACCATGTTATCCTTGATCCCGATCGGCAAACCGAATAGATCGCTCGTAGTCGCACTGCTTGCGAGCTGCTCGTCCAATTGGGCAGCCGTTAATCGGGCATTCTCTTCATCTAACGTAAGGAAAGCGCGAACCTTGCTTTCTACTTGCTGGATTCTTGTATAGGATTGATCCACGAGATCGGCAACTTTAAGTTCTTTGCCTTGAAGCTTCGCGTGAATTTGTTGTAGGTTTAGATCAAACAAAGACAACGACAGGCACTCCCTTTCATCTGGTTCTCTATTCTAAAACAGCTGGAACTTTGAATTGCCCGTCTTCATGATCGGGTGCATTCAGTAAAACCTTTTCAATCGGCAGCGACGGTGCCGTAACATCTTCACGCATGACGTTCACCATAGGCATCGCATGACTTGTCGGAACAACACCTTCCGTATTCAGTCCATTCAGCTGTTCGGCATATTTTAAAATCGCATTCAGCTGTTCCGTAAATAGCTCTTTCTCCGTATCACTTAAATCGAGTCTAGCCAACTTTGCGACGTGATCGACATCTGTTTTGGTTATGCTCAAGTTTTCTACACCCCTTGTATCAGCATTTAGTCATTCTTTTCATTATATCCCAGAAATTTTGCGAACTCAATCCAGAAAAAACCACAGCTCCTTCCCGTTCAGGCTGCAAACCTGGCACATGGCAGAAAACTGTGGTTGATCGCGGATAAAAGCTTGCGGATTACTGGATAAAGCCCGTATCCATCGCTTTGGCTTTTTCCATTAAAACATAATATTTGAGCTTGGCGGCGGCTAAGGTTGTTTCATTTTGACGAACCTTCACTTGAAACTTGTTCAAGTCATGCTTGGAAATGACGCCAACGTCGAAACGAAACTTCATTTTCGTGAAATCAGCCTGGACATCCGTTAAGTTCCGCTGCTCGCTCAGGACAGCCTGATACGCATTTTGGGCGTCATGATAGGTTGTTTGAATTTTTTTTGTGAGATCGAGTTTGGTCTGCTCGTTTTTCTGTCCATTGATGGCCAAATTCGCACCCAAATACGTATTCCCATACGTATTCTGAGTTACCGAAAAGTCGGTTTCCCATAGCGCTTCATCTATATTATTCCCGGAAGATTTCATTTGATAGGAAGATTTCAATAGCGTAGTTGTATCGGTTTCCTTGATCGGGTCAGTCGACATGTTGGCGATATCTTTCAGGACAAGATTAGGATCATAAGAAATGCCGATGTCCGTCGAAAGCTGTACAAGCCCCAAGCGATAGTTATTAAGCAGCGTAGCGATATCATCTTTTTGCTTGTTAATAGCTTTTTGAACGGTCTGAACATCGTCCGCTGAAGCTAAACCCTGCTGCGAGAACAGCGATGCCCGGAGCAAGTCTTTTTCCATCACAGTTTCGTACTCATTCATGAAGTCCAATTGCTTCTTCTGACCCAGCAGCTGCACATACTGCGCAATCGTCTGAAGGCGGATTCCCTCCTTGGCCTCATCGGTTTGCAGCTGCGAGTTCCGTTGATCTGTGCCGAGTTGGTGCGCTGCGGTCTTCATTTGCGCCCGCTGCGCAGAAATGATCGTGTTCATCCCTCCGGCTAGTGCCCCCATCCCCTGCATCATTTGGTTGATGACATTATTCTGCATCACAGTCCAAGCAATATCCGTTGGATCTGTGAGGTTGGGCAGCTGCGGATTGCCGGTGGAAGTAACTTCAGCAGGCGTACTTGGCAAATGCCCAGGCGTAAAAGAAGCCGAGCCCATTGTGTTCATTTGCGACTCCAAATCGGCTTTTTTACTGCCTTGGGCAGCATATTTTAGCGCCAGCAAAGCTAAGTTATGGTTATCCTTTAGTGCTTTATCCAGCACATAAGGCAAATCTACAGACGATACTGTCTCTAGTATATCTGTGTTAATATACACATTTTGAATAGGTTCTTCGTCCGTATCAGCATAGCTAATTGCTTGCGTACTTGAAAAGAGCAGCAGGGCTGCTGATAGGCTGATGAGCGTTTTTTTCAAAAAAATCGCTTCCTTCCTTGATGGTTATACGGAAATATTCGAGCCTGACGGCAGCATAGGCTGCGCGCCAACGGTGGCATCTTGTTCTTTCTTTTTCGAAAAAACTACGAAACGCGTTAGGATCATAGCGATAAAATAGGTCAAGGTGCCCGTCAAAATCAGGGATAGGCAATCATGCCAAATGACCGAGAAATCATTGCCCTTCACGAAGACATTACGAACGCCGTCTAGGAAATAGGTGAGTGGAAGCATATGACCGAACACTTGGAGCGCCTTGGGCATCGCCTCAAAGGGCCATGTGAAGCCCGAAAGCATGAAGGACGGAACAGCAATTAACATAGCCGTCTGTGTCGCCCCCAACTGGTTCGAAGAGAACAAGCTGATCAAGTAACCGATCCCACTGACAGCAAAGGTGAAGCTGAGAATAATTCCCAAGCCGACCAGCAAACTGCCGCTCATTGGCGCACCAAACGCATATAAAGCAATAACAAAGGTGACCGACGTGTTGAATAAGTTGATTAAGAAATAGGGGGCTGTCTTCACGTAAGCGATGCGCCACGGATTCCGTTTCCAAGCTTCGAACCGCTGCCATGTCCCTGCATCCTTTTCACGTGTAATCGTCAAGGCGATGCCCAGAAATAAAACTTGCTGCAAAATCGCTCCTACCAGCCCGTATAGCATGAAATCACTATAATTGAAAGTAGAGTTGTACATGATGCGGTACCGATACGGAATCGGAGAAAGGGTGTTCATGATTTGTTCATTCTGCAGTCCTTGCTGCAGCTGCAGCTTTTTCTGCGAATACCCCATGCTGAAGGTCGTGATTACCTCGTTGGCGCCTTTGGTAGCCGAGTTCGAGATCATCATGTTGCTGCCGTCAATCAGGGTGAGCAGCGGCAATGTTTCTCCATGCTTCAGCTTCGCTTCAAAATTGGAAGGAATGATTAAACCTACCTTGGCTTCCCCCGTTTCCAGCGCCCGCTTCACTTCTTCCTCCGAGTGATATTCCTTCTTAATTTGGAACGATTCACTCTGTTCGAAGGCTTGAATCACCTGCCGACTTAACGGACTCTGGTCTTCATCTATCACGACCGTAGCCATTTCGGTTACTTTGTGATGCACATATATCGAGCCAAACAGCACCGTGTACATGATCGGAACGAAGAACAAGATCAGAAAAAGACGTCGGTCCTTCAGAATGTGCATCCATTCTTCTGTTATTAACTTGCCAATCCGAAGATCCATCTCTTTCATCATCCTTCCGTTTTACCGATCCATTGCAGCGTCATGCCGGTTGTTGCTGTCTCTGGCAGTTTAGTAAATTCAATTTTGATGCCAAACGAACGGATGTCCGTTTCCCCAGAGGTTTGTGTTGCTTTCTTAATGGCAAAATCCGGCGCTGCCGCTAAAGTCGTTATGGTACCTTCGACTTTCTCGCCCGTTGACAGCATCGTCATGCTGATTTTGTTGCCCACTTTGAGGCCGGCTACAGAAGTTTCCGGCATATAGAATTTCGCCCAGCGCTGTTCTGTTGACTCCATGGAGAAAACCGGAAAGCCAGAACCAACCAACTCGCCAACTTGCGCCGATTGATAAAGCACAACCCCGTCTGTCGGTGCCAACAACTCTGTATAGCTCAAGTACGTTTCGGCTTCCAGCTGAGCCGCTTTGGCTTGCAATTCACCGGATTGAGCCGATTTAATCGCGCCTTGTGCTTGCTGAACAGCCGCATCCGCTGCGGTTACGTCCCCTTGTCTGACCTTCACAGTTCCACGGTTCGCTTCAGCCAGCTTCAAAGAAGCATTCGCCTGTGCGAGCAAGGCTTCCGCTCCGCGAATCTCTTCCTCGCGTGGACCTTGATTCGCCATATTTAGCTGCTGCTGAGCCAAATCACGTTTGGTTTTCGCTTCCTCGAAGCTCACTTTCACCTTATCCACGTCCGCTTGCGCGACGAGCCCTTGCGCCAGCATCGCATTCATGCGGTTCAAATTCTGCTCAGCAATGGTGTAAACCTCCGACGCCGCTTGGAACTGAATCTCCGCTTGCTTCTTCTCTTCCGGACGTGCTCCGTTATGAAGTCCGTCTACCTTGGCTTGAGCTGCACTTACAGCAGCTTGAGCTTGGGCTACTTGCTGTTCAGCGGTATCCGCCGTTACGTTCACACCAGCAATCCCTTGCTGCTTCTTGGCTTCAGCGGTAGCTGTTGCCCCCTGGGCTTCAGCGATTTTCCCTTGTGCCAAAGCGACGGCTGCCTTGGCTTGTTGAACCTTGGCTTCAATTTCTGTACTCTGGAGGCGGGCCAGAACTTGCCCTTTCTTTACAGCCTCGCCCTCTTTGACAAGGATTTCTGTAACCCTTCCTCCTACCTTAAAGCTGGCGCTGACTTCGTTTGTTTCAATATAAGCCGTTGGATGAACTTGATTGGCCGCATCCGTTTGGCTAATTGCCTGTTTGGATGTTAAAAGAAATGTACTCGTTCCGATGACAATCGCCATCGCAGAATATACCATTGGTCGAATAAAGCGCATAAATACCCCTCCACGATTAAATAAATAAAAATTACGAGTTCATGAAATTACCGAAATACTCTTGCAGCAGGCTCAAAATACGCTCATCCGATAAGGGCTCGTTCTGCTTCTCCCAATCGAAGACTAATGCCACATACAGCTTGAATAAAATGAAAGCCGTCATCTTCGGATCGCAGCTTTTCATCGTACCGTTATGTATCGCACGCTCCATATGCTCTGAAATGAATTGAACGACTTCCGTCTCAATACTAGCCATAGCCTCAATCGTAACCTGACTGCCATATTGCTGAACCTCATGAGCCAATTGAATGAGCAGTTCGTGCTCTTTGCGAAAAACGAGAATACCGTAAAGCGCGCCATGAAGTTTCTCAAAAGGTGTCGCCCCTTCGACAATGGCTTTCTGTGCGACAGTTTTCATTTCAGTAATTAACGACTGTATAATCTCGTGCAGGAGCTCTTCTTTATTTGCAAAAAAAGTATAGATCGTCGCTTTGCCAACACCCGCTATTTTTGCGATTTGATCCATCGTCGTACCTTTATAACCGAAAAGCGAAAATGATTTCTTCGCCGATTCCATAATAAGCAATTTTTTCGGATCCATTTTCTCACCTCAGAACTAAAATACTAAAATAGTTTTGTGTTCGGATATTAATGTAACACCATTTCATCATTTTATCAACTAAAAAATACCGGATCTTTGTTGTTTCGTAGTGGGATATAACACTTATGATTTCACAGTAGAGGAGATTTTAGACTTCACAGTAGTGTCTGCCTATTGAGGAGACTGGCTATATCTAGTTGGATGCCCCACACTCGGGCAACTCATTCGCGCCATAGGCTGCATTGAAAAGTAGTTGAGGTGCTCGCTGAATTAATGCGTGATTATGTGAAGATGGGTCGAGGATTGATTGATTGATTGATTGATTGATTGATTGCTGCGATGAGTACGAATCCAAACAATTACCGAAGTATGAAGCTCCCCGCATCATTCAGAGCAACCGTGCTTGCTGAAGGAATGATGCGAATCGAAGAATGGGCGTTTTGTCGCGAGGCTCAGATGCGCTTGGGACAAGGATTGCTGCTTGGCACGCCGGCTGAGAAGCCGTTAACTAGTGTGCACGTAACTTCATGAACAGCTTCATGGGGTTTCTATTGATTTTCCCCCTCCAACAACGCCTTCATCCCCACTTGTGTTGTGGCTTTGGATGGATAGGCTTGATCGTCTTGGAAATTAGTAAAAGGATGGAAGCCCTGCGATAATGTATCCTTTTCGTCTCGGAAGTCCTCCAATGAGGGAAAAGCCCTGCGATAATGTACCCTTTTCGTCTCGGAAGTCTGCCAACGAGGGAAATGCCTGCGATAATCCACCCATTTCGTCTCGGAAGTCCGCCAATGTGGGAAAAGCCTGCGATTATGCATCCTTTTTGTCTTAGAAATCAGCAATTGAGGGAAAAGCCTGCAATTATGCATCCTTTAGAGCCCTTTTTTAGATTCAAGGATAAAAAAAGCTTAAAAAGCCTGCACAATCGCAGGCTTTCGCTGTTTTCGCACGTATTTATCGAAAAAGCCTGCATTTTCGCAGGTTTTTCAAAATTGGCGGATCGCTTGCATCGCTTAAACGATGACGCTGCTGCTTACCATGGCTCTGACTCAGCCCATTCCCTCCCCCCTAGAAATAGGAGCACCTAAAGGCTCTTAAACTCCCCAAAGGCAACCCCTTCGAGGGAATAGGAGCCCTAAAGTCCTTTAGACTCCCTCATAAGCGGCCCATTCGAGGAAATAAGTCGTCGGAGACTCCTAACTCTAGCCATCTCCTACTCACCAGCGCGAGCCACTCTTTTCGCCAAATGGGGGCGGGGGCTTCCGCTTGCCCACAACCTCTGTGCCGACACATCTATTATTATCGCTACTTGATGGTTCCTTCCCACTCTTCCCACGGCTCCACTCCCTGCGCGCATCCACTCGGTTTCCCGCCATAGAATAGACGCATACGCATCAATTCGACCACACACGCAGCTCGTTCAATGCGATATTGCCCCACTGACGGTTCCCATTATTAACCTTCAGCCTAATTTTGCTCGTTGTAACCGTAGGGAAAACGACATCTCTCGTCTCCACTGTGCTGTTATTAAGCCCCCAAGCGATAGCCGCATTGGATAGCGCTGCTGCCCAACTGGTGCCGTTGAAATACTCGACATCCACATTCGTAATTCCTTGGCCGATGCCGAAATGGGTGGCTAGGGTGAGCTTGCTCGTGGTGACGGAGGTGCTCCCGAAGTCCAGCGTAATGTACTGCGGGAATGTAAACGAGGTCGCGCTGGACCACGCTGTGGAGTCGCTGTTATCGTTGATATTGCTAATGGGTCCGGCATTGCCCGCAGGGAACGTAGTACTTGCCGCTGCTGAAGTCGCAGCGTTGGCCTTGGCGTTATACAGCTCCAATTCATTCAACGCAATGTTCCCCCATTGGTGGTTTCCGCTATTAACCTTCAATCTGAGTTGTGAAAAGGTTGTTGGCGCAAAGTTTAAGGTTTTGATTTCATCGGCGCTGGTGTTGGCAGCCCATGTGAGATTGATCCCCGATTGAATGGGCAGCCATGCCGAGCCGTTATAGTATTCAAGATCGAAGTTCGTTATCCCCTGCCCCTGACCAAACCTCGTATTTAGTTTCAATTGATTGGCCGTCACCTGAGCCCCGCCGAAATTGAGCGTTATATAGTTCGGAAATGTTGGCGTCGTGCTGCTTGACCAAGCATAGTCGTAATAAGTGTCGTTGATATTTCGGATAACGGCGGTCGTTGTGTTTAAAGAGGCAAATGTCGTGCTTGCCAGAGCACGCGGAGCCAGATCATCGGCTGCAGATTTGGCTATCGTCGGATAAGCGACCGGCGCCCTGTTCGTTGCTGGAGGCACGGAACCTTGGTACTCGTGGGCCCCGATATCAGGGTCTCCGTTATACAAGCTATTTCCGAAATAGTCTCGATCACCGTTCAAGGTAATAGGAACACCGGCGCCAATCAACGGAGATGTGGACTGCAGCTGGTATCCGCTCACCGTATTCATGCCGTTGCCTCCGCTGCCTGGGCTGACGAACTTCGGATCACTCGTCACTTTGTGCGTATCGGAGCTGACAAGCGTACTGCCGCCATAATAGGCGTTGTAATCAAAAGATTGACCCGTTAGATTCCATCCGCGATCTCCTACGCTGTAATAAGCGTTGTTGTAGTTTTTGATGTTGGTCGGAGCGCCTGAGGTCTTCGTGAAATAATCGCTCATCACCGGATTGCCCGATTGGCTGCCTACATAGATCGTATTATTGTGATTTGTCACGTTTTTAATCGAACCGCTGTACCTGTAAATGCTTCTTTTGTCATTTTGGCTGATATTATACCTGACCACCGTATCGACCGTGTAGTATGTATCGTTCACAAAAAGCATAAAACCGCCTGCATTATCATGGCTGTAATTGTACTGAACCAGCGAGCCGATGTTCCCCGCATCAACGTCAAATCCCTCGCCGTCCTCGGCGCCATTATGGCTTCCGAAAGACTCGTTGAATTGCACCACGTTACGATCCGAATAAGCCCACCAAATGGATGCATTCGTTGCCAAATAGGTAGCTTCTTGAACTGTATTGCGCTCAACGACCGCCCCGTCCGTCACGTTCCAAGCTATTCCGCCCGTAGCCGGTCGAATGATTGTATTATTGGAGATTCTCAGATTCGTCGTCGGTGTCCACGGACCGTAAGGCTTAGGCACCCAAGGCCATAAATCGCTCATCCCATAGCGGAGAATACAATTGGAACTGATGTAAATTCCGTAAGCATCCACATCCGTTAATACATTGCCATCGATCAGTATATCGTTGAAAGCACTCGGCACATTCGATCCTACAGAATCGAAAACAATGCCCCCGGCGCGCGTTGTATAGATTCCATCCACATCGTGAATGTTCATATTTTTCACATAAATGTGATGCAAAATCCCGCTTTCCTCATTCAAAATATAAACACCACGCCGTTCACCACGCGCACTATTGGTTAAGGGTCCAGCAAACGGATTGGTCACTTCCAGATTGTTAATTTCCCAATACTGCTGGTTTTTCAAAAGCACGGTCGACAGCTCCGTCGTTACGCCAGCGATAAGCGGCTTGCTGCCCGTCCCATACTGGTCAATCACGATCGGACTTCCGCTGGCACCGGAACCTTTGGGCCATAGCTGACCGCTCCAGCTGCCGCCTGCCTTGAATAAAATGCGGTCCCCGGGAGCAAAACTTGTGGCGTTCACCTTCGCCAATGATTGCCACGCTGCGGACGTACTCGTTCCGCTGTTGCTGTCATTGCCTCCCGCATTATCTACGTAGTAGGTCGTTCCAGCTGCCTCAGCAGTTGGCGGCGTTGCAACACTCAGGCTGAGAAGCATAGCGGTCGCAACGATTAGACTGAGGATTTTTCTTGCCGTCCATTTGGACATAAAACACCTTCCTTCCTATTCTTGTTTATGTAATGCTTCACATGCAATCCCACAAAGGACTCTATATGAAGCGCTTACAACAATCGAATTGCAACCTCTCATTCACCAACTTTCACAGCTTGATATAGCCTGTCATTTACCGTAATCTGCGCTTGTGAAATTCTTGTTTGAAGCTCCTCTTTATATTTGTCCTCTATATAATCTTTGAGGATTTGTTCCTTAATTTCCTCAAACGGGGTATAAGCGGAACCAGGCTCGCTTTTCTCCATACATTTCATGAGGATATAGCTGCCATTCTCTTCAATGACATCGCTTATTTCCCCCTGTTTCATCTTCAGTGCTGCTTGTGCTGCAGGGCTTCTTAAATTTTGTCTAATGTTGTTTGCAGCAAACTGCTGCACGGAAATCGTCCCCTCCGGCATATAAACTTTGGCGGTATCTTCCAAATCTGCCCCAGATGAAAGCTTAGCCTTCACCTCTTCCATCTCCTGCCGTTTCTTTTCTTTCAAAGAAACTTCATGATTCGCATCAAGAAAAGTCAGCACAACCTGCTGCACCTTCACAGAACCAGCTGACGCATATAACGAATCTTTCTTCCTCTCATAAAAGGCTTTCAAGTCATCCGCCAATCCCGCTTCCTGTTCTTGCATTTTCTTCTTCACCGCTAGATTGGCATTGCTGAGCATGTATTCAAAATAGCCATCCTCGCTATACTGGGTTGGTCCGAACACAACCTGTTTGTTCTGGATGGCTTGCTGTCTTCTTTCGTTTTCCCGCTTCCACTGCTGCAAAAAACTCGAATAGCTGATGTCCAGCCATACGCCGTTTTCCTGCGCAATGATTTGCTGCATTTTGATGCTCACGCTGTCATCGAGCGCCTTTTGCTTCCACACATCCGTCGGCGTTTCCCCCGAGTAGGCCCTATTCTTGCGCAATGCCTTATTAAATTCAACGACGCTAATGGGAATCTCATTGACCCAAGCCATGTCATCGCTTTTTGCTTGAACTACAAATAGATTCCCTTTTGCCAAAACAACACTAGCAGCCGCAGTGAGCACCAGTACTACTGCGGCCATCCATTTGCATAAGCCTACTTTACGCTTCATTTATTTCATTCACTTCCCAGAAATCCTTCAAAGCAACAACTTTTCGATCCAGCCTTGACCGCTCCGCCGCAAATGCCATCAAGTGGCTCTGCACCGATTGGGCCGCAGATGTCAACCCATCACCTTTGCCGTCCTCTTGAACCAGCTTGATGAAATCGCGAATCAGACCGAAATCCCCGCCACCGTGCCCGATGTGTCCTCCTGGGATTTCAAGTGAGATTTGCTTAGCTGTGCCTGTTGCGAAATCAATCACTTCGATCTCATTTTTCTCCATCGCACCGCGAATTTCACCTTTCGTTCCCATCAATTTCAGCGTTCGACTGCAATCGTTCGTAAATGCGCTCATCGTAAAAGCAGCCGTCACTTCGTTGGCAAACTCCATATTGACCACTTGATGGTCCACGACATCATTGTCGCAATGATACACGCATCTGCCGTACGGCCCTTCTTGCAGCGCTTTGGTGCGGGCTTCCAAGCTAAGATCATCACTGATCGCAGATGTAGGCCAATATATATCGTCCGTCAGATACACGTTAGGCGCATAGTATAGACATTGATCCGAAACCGGGCATCCGTCCAAACATCGCTGCGGCGCTCCCTCCGGGGCATTTTCCTTTTTAAAATGAGCCAAAGATCCAAATGAGGATACATACGTGCAATCCGCTCCTGCCAACCATAGAATGATATCCAGGTCATGGCACGATTTGGCCAAAATCATTGGACTGGATTCGGCAGCTTTGCGCCAATTCCCTCTAACAAAGCTGTGGGCTTGATGCCAGTACGCTACATTCTCATTGTGTTGAATCGACATGAGCTGACCAATCGCACCCTCGCTTAACAACTTTTTGATCGTTGTGAAGAAATTCGTATATCTGAGCACATGACAAATTGAAAATACGCGTTCAGCTTGCTCCGAGCGCTTCCCCATTTGGATGCATTCCCATGGATCGGAGGACATCGGTTTTTCGAGCAGTACGTGATAGCCCGCTTCCAATGCTTTCATCGTTGGTTCATAATGCATATTGTCCTGCGTGCAAATAAGGACGGCATCTGCAAGATTAGGTTCGCCAAGTAAATCTTCCCAGCTCTCGAAACAGAGCTCATCGGATAGTCCATGCAGCGCTTGAAAATTGTGCCTTCTACTCGTATTAGGTTCAGCGACAGCAACAACCTGCAGTTGATCTGGATGCTCAAGCGCATATCCCGCATAGTTTACTCCTCTTTGTCCTGCTCCGATTAATGCCACTGTTATTTTTCGCATGTGTTACCCCGCCTTCGTTTTATTCCTTCACACTGCCTACAGTCATTCCTTTGATAAAAAATCGTTGTACGAACGGGTATACCACTAAAATCGGCAGCGCCCCCATGAAAATCTGCGCAGTGCGAAGCGTTTTCTCACTCAGATTTTCCAACTGCTTGAGCTGCTCAACATTCACAGACTGCATTTGCGCATTCATTGCAGTGATTAAGGTGGACAGGTAGGTTTGAAGCGGATATTTATCCGGTGAATTCATATATAGAATACCGTCAAACCAAGAATTCCAGTGTCCGATAATGGTAAATAATCCAATCGTTGCAATGGCTGGCAGCGAGACAGGCAAATATATTTTCCACAGCAGCGTCCAATGACTTGCTCCGTCAATCGTTGCAGCTTCTTCCATTTCTTTGGGAATACCCCGGAAGAAGTTCAGCATCATAATCATATTCCATACATTCAATGCGCCAGGCAGAACAAGCGCCCAGATCGTATTGATTATCCCGGTTGATTTGACAATCATATACGTTGGAATGAGTCCTCCGCCCAAGAAAATTGTAACCGCAAAAAACCATACATACACGGTTCGTGAGCGAAATTGCGTCGTTTCTTTGGCCAGCGGATAAGCGGTAATGAAAATCAGGAACATATTGATGAGCGTTCCGAGCACAACCCTTTCCAGGGAAACACGGAGAGACCTAATAAATTCCACCTTATGTCCAAGATACACGTAAGCATCGAGCGTAAATCCAATCGGCAGCAGCTTAACTTCACCGGCCATCGCCGCTGTGTTGGAGCTTAACGAGACAGCGAGCAAGTGAATGAACGGCACAATACCGATGATCATAATGAAGGTAAGTACCAAGGCATTCATCAAGACGAACAGCTTTCTGCTAAACGATGGTTTATAAACCATATGAAATCCCCCAGCCGTCTAAAATATTCGGTAATTGCTGAATTTGTACGCCAGATAGTAGGATAACGAGACCAAACCGACGGATATGCCTGACTTAAATAGTCCCACTGCCGCAGCAGGCGCAAACTGCTGACTGAATAGACCAAGCCTGTAAGTGAAGGTATCAATAATATCAGCTCCCTGATACACGGTTGGATTGTACATGATCAAGATTTGGTCAAACCCTGCGTTCAATATATTTCCAAGGCTTAATGTCGTCATGAGAATGATGATTGGCATCATCCCCGGCAATGTAATATGCATCATTTGCTTCCATTTGCCAGCCCCGTCTACTTCGGCAGCCTCGTATAGACTTGCGTTAATGCCTGTGATAGCAGCCAAAAAAATGATCATATTATAGCCCATGCCTTTCCAGACATCGGAACCGACCATAATCGCCCGAAACCAATTATTGCTGCCCATGAACATAATCGGCTCCAGACCCATACTGGAAATCATGCCATTAACAGGTCCCCTCAAGGAAAACAACTCCAGAATGACTCCGCCGAGAACGGTCCACGCAAGAAAAAACGGGAGAAAAATACTTGTCTGAATCATGCGTTGAAACCACTTTTTGGTGATTTCATTCAGCAGCAGCGCCAGAATAAGCGGAACCGCTAACGAAAAGATAATTTTCAAAGACGCGATGAGCACCGTATTCCACAAAACTTGGTTAAAGTCAGGCAGGTTGAATACGTATCTGAAATTTTTCAGCCCCACCCATTTGGATTTGAAAAAGCCAAGCACCGGTTCATATTTTTGAAATGCCATAACGACGCCAAGGATAGGGCCGTAAGCATAGACAAGCGTAACTAAAACGCCAGGCAGCAGCATTAGATGCAGCGGCATATCTGTTTTTATTCTCAACTGTGTAGCCTCCAATCGCACCTAAATTCAGCCATCTTATTAAAAAAAGGGGGGAGATTGTAAAACTGCCTCCCCCGCTTAATGCTTCACCCTATTTCACTGCATTCTTCGTATACCACTCGTTAACTTCCTTCGTAATATCGTCACCGCCAAGCTTCTTCCAGCTCTCCACATACTTGTCGAATTCGCTTATAGGAGCACCCATAATAATCTTGGTATACGTTTCGTCGAGCAGCTTATCGAGCTGCGCACCTTTCTCCACTTGTGTTTCCGTCGGAACGCCGTAGAACTCGTTGAAGAACACCTGCTTGTTGTCGCGAATTTGGCGCGTCATGCCCCAACCGCCGTTTTTGGCTGCACGGCTGTAGTATTGCCCCCAGTTGGAGCCTTTTGTGGCGTTCGTCGTATCGCCGGCAAGGAACTCCTTGGTTGCTTTGAATACATCCGCAACATTCTTATAGTTTTCATCATCGAGTGTAATGGCATCTTGCTTGGCATCCAAAGCCTTGTTAACCTCTGTATAAATGTTGTCAATTTGAGCAGGATTATAGATTCTTGGCACAAACCAGTTGTAGACGTACCCGTTTTCTGCTTTGTTTTTCTCCAGATATTGTTTTTTGCCCATTTCAATGTAGAAGTTAATCATTTTAATCGCAGCTTCCGGATTTTTCGCTTTTTTGTTTACAGCAATAATGTGGCTCATCCGTACCTTGCCAACCATCGATTTCCCTGGCTGACCGTCCAGCGATGGAATCGGGTAAGCTTCCCATTCTGCATTGGGATCTTTATCCTTGCTAATATTAAGCGGCCAGTTCGGGTACCACCATTCACCGTACGAAATGCCAACCCTGCCGGCCACAATATCTTCAACAACCTTATTCTCGTCTTTCAGCGCGAATTCTTTATCCAGCAGACCTTTCTGATACCAAGATTGCAGCTTGGCAAGAGCGGTTTTCGTTTCGGGCTGAATTTCACCTGCGGCAAGCTTGCCGTCTTTGCCTTTCAGCCAAGCTTTGGGAGCTGTACCATAGCCGTTAAACACACCTCTGGCATCAAATCCCCAGCCGATCAGGGTTTTCTGCATCGCAATGCCATACCGATCGTTTTTGCCGGTTTTGCCAGGATCGTTTTTGACAAACGCTTCGGCAATTTTCTCTAGATCGTCAATTGTTTTCGGCGGCTGGAGGTTGAGACTGGTGAGCCAATCCTTCCGAATCCACAAGAGCTGCGTGGACAAATAAGGATCCTCGAACCCCGGAATACCTAATATTTTGCCATCTGTCGTCGTGGTTTTCATGGCAAACCCGCCGTCCACCTGCATATAATTTTTCAAAACGGGGGAGGCGTATTTATTATAAGCATCTGTCAAATCTGCAAGCATGCCCTGACTTTTCAATTTCTCATATTGCATCGTATCCAGATCCAAAATATCGGGCAAATCGGCAGAAGCAAGCGCAAGCGAAAACTTCTGTTCGAATTGTTCGGTCGGTACGCTCCACATGTATTTCAGATCAATATTGAGCATCTCTTTCAAATCTTTTAGGTAGGCGTTCTGATCAGGCGTAATTCCCTTCGGTGTCTTCGGATCTTCCGGCGGGCGGAAGCCAAGCACTTCGGTAACCGTGATTGGTTTAGCGTATTTACCCAATGGATCTATGTTTTCCGTTTTCGGGGCACCCGTCGTTTGCGGCGCTGCACTCCCTGTACTTGAAGCGCTTTCATTATTGCTGCTGCATCCCATTAGCGCAGTGGATATCAGTGAAGTAAGTAGGACAGAACGGACAAGCTTTTTTCTCATGTTATACCCCCCACATTTTATGCGAATTAAGAAACTGGAACTATCGTTGTTAATGGTCTGTGGTAAAGGCTCGAGCTTTACTGTACTTATTGTAATGCTGCGGAATGAACAACCGCTATACTAAACTGTTTACATCGTTCTGTTTTGTTTACTTCCTTGTTTTATGGAGGATCGCTTCCCTGAATTCCTGTGGCGACACCTCTTTCATCTTTCGGAAAAATGCTGTGAAGTAAGACGGAGATTCAAAACCCAATTTCAAAGCAATTTCATTTATTTTCATCTGCATATCCTCCAGCAGGCTCACCGCTGTCTCCGCTTTGGTTGCATTAATATAATCGGACAGATTCCGCCCCGTAAGCTGCTTATAGAAACGCGATAGATATGAAGGGTTGAAATGGACCACTTCAGCGATTCTGGCAAGGGAAAGATCACCGCTCAAATTCTCGTTAATAAACCTGTGAATGCGCTCAACCAACAAATTTTCTCCCTTTTCAACCTGCTGCTGTTTCTCCAGGCATATCTGTTTGCCGAGTTCGAGATAATACGTTTCCACCGCCATCCAATCGCCGGGAATGTCCATCATAGCAAAACTTTCGATCGGCATCTGATCCTTGGCTCTGTCCGATAGATGTTGATTATTGATATTGGCTAAGAAGACCAGCACAAACGCATAATACCTTTCTAGACCGAGAAGGTAATTCTGAGAAGTTTCATGTTGCAAGCTGATGATCAACTCTTTGCAAATCGTTTCTGCTTGGAGCTCATCCCCTTCATCCAACTTCTTTTCCAGCAAGCGCAGCTTTTTGTTAAATTCGTCCGAATAGGCAGCAAACTTGGAAGGCTCCACTTTAAAAAGTCCGTTCGCCATGCCAAGGTCCATCATCGTCATTTTTTGCCCGGATACCATTCTTTTCTTAATCATCGCTTTCACCAGATCGAATTCTTTATGCAGGTTGTCCCATTCCACGGCGCCTCTTGATATGACGAAAGATACGTCCATTTGTAGCAAATCGCGGCACGCATTTTGAACGGATTCAAGGATGCCTTTTAAATAGGTGACAAGTCCTCTCCAATCGATCGCATCGTCTTCATTTCGAAATCTGTCCGTATTGGCAGCTAGTTGCAGAAACGAAATCATCATCGAATTTTCGTAGACAATCTCTTCGCTTGTCAGCATAGAAGGCCAATACTGTTCAATTAAATTTCGCACGGCATACAGGGCGTTTCGTTTATTGGCATACGACATGCCTTCAGACCAACTGTCAATCTTGCCAACGAGGAGCAGCACAGGCGCTTCCCGATTCAACTTTATGGCTTGTTCAGCAAATAATTCTTCGGATAAAAGGTCATTTACACGCTCTCCTAATAACAGTGCCTCGAACAATTCCTTTTTCAGCAACGGCGCCATGACCAGCATTTGGTTTCGGGCCTTATCCACGATATCCTTGTTCTTAAGCTCATCCTCTATTTTCTTTAACGCATTCGAGACCGCCCCGATAACGACCTTATCTTCTTCCGTTTTCAAAATATAGCTTTCCACATTTTTTTGAATCGCCGTGTAGACATAATCAAACTCGTTATGCCCCGTCAAAAAAATAATTTTGCAGGCTGGCCAATAAAATAAAATTTCATCCATTAACTGCAAGCCATTTTTCTCCGGCATACGAATATCGCTGAGCACAACATCAATCTTCGTCTTCTTGATTATGTCTATCGCCTCAAACGCCGAGTACGCCTTGCAGATATCGAGATCAAGCTCCTCCCTTTCCTGAAACATCTGTACCAATCCTTCAACAATCGCCGGTTCATCGTCAACAATTAAGAGTCTATACATCACTGCCGCCTCCATAATTAAAATGAATGATCACTTCTGCTTTCAGCCCGCCATGTTCGCTTCTGGAAACAAATACGCCGCTAGGTTTGCCGTACTCCAACTGGATTCGCCTGCACACATTGATGATGCCTGTCTTTTCAAGAACAATCGAGCAATTAGCCAGCTTCTTCTGAAGGGCCTGAAGCCTTTCATCCGTCAGCTTATTTCCGTCATCCTCCACACAAATATACAAACTTTTTTTCTCGTAAGTGACCGTAATATGGATATTGCCGCCTTTACGTTCGTTCTCGAAAGCATGCTCAAAGGTATTTTCGATAATCGGCTGCAGGATCAGACGAGGCACCATGAGATGCTTGCAGGCATCTGGAATTTCACCGGCAACGACATGAATCCGATTCGAAAACCGTATACGCTGGATCTCCACATAATCCATAGCATGCCGATATTCCATGTCAAACGGCACCTCATCCGCACCGCTTCTTGTAACAAACTGATAATAACTGCCGAGCTTCTGGGCTAAAGTGGCCACGGTTTCATAATCCTTCGCCTTGCACATCATATAAATATTGAAAAATCCATTATACAAAAAGTGCGGCTTGATCTGCGACTGCAGCTGCTTTAATTCCGAATGCTGCAGCGCCATCTTTTGCTCATAATTTTGCCGGATGGATTGCCTCAGCTTGTCGATCATCTTATCGAAGCTCCTGTAGAGATAGCCAAACTCAATATCATTTTTCGGTCTAATCAAAATATCCAGGTTATCCGTTTCCAGCGTTCTGAACGCAGCAATCAGTTCTTTCAATGGGTTGTGAATCATCAATTTGACTGAAAATGAAAAAACAATAATAATGACAACCGAAACCAGCGACATAACAAGCAGCCAAATATTAAATGTCTTAAGAGACCCCGTGAGCTCATTTTGGTTCATATAGGAATAGAGTGATAATCCGAGCGTACTTATGTGGTTGTAAGTTATCCTGTAACTTTGATCTCCAAATTTCAAGATATGGCTATCATCATTCTTATTGCTCTGCTCCACGGAAACATTATCCTGTATTTTCCTTACAATAGAGTCATCGTGCTTGGACGATATATAGTAGCTAAAATCCTCATTGGTAATAAAAGCTCCCGAGTAGCCGTAATTGCCCACTAATTGATCTAATGTCTTTTCCAGCTTCTTAACGGAAAGCTCCAAATACACAATTACACTTGAATTGTTCGCTGCTTCGATAAAAAACAATCTTCCTCCCTGATAATAAATGGAAGATTTATTGCTATTTGAATATAATTTACCAATTATTTCATACTCCTGATTCGGCAGCTTATTGATACCGCTTTGGGTAGAGATCGTTCTTCCGAATGATTTCATATATACCCCGGTGTTCAGCAAATAATCACTCGAGTTCTGTATCGTGGACAAGCGTTCCTTAACCCTGTTTACGAGTTGGATTTCTTCAAACACATCCAGTGTGCCTGACAGAAAGTTTAGCTTCTGGAGATCGGAATCATTGACAACCTGCAGCTGCTGATTGCGAATGAAGGAAATCTGATCATCCAACTGGTTCGAATAAAATTGCGCCTTAGACTGGATGGAGTCGGAAAATTCCTGTTTAATAAAGGATTGCCCCTTCATATTCATCAGCAGATTGACGAAATAGACAGGAATAATCAAGGCGGCAAAAACGATAATCACTTTTTGATACACGTACAATTTGGGAATCCTTGTTGTTTTTATCACATTTCCCTCCCTAGGACATCCAACTTCAAAATGAATTTATGCCTATAAGCTTAGCATGAAATGAATAAGCCTTGTATACGGGTTGGCAAAAAAAGCAGCCCTCTAAGTAGATAAACCTACTTGAGGGCAGCTTCATTGTATTGAAATTAGGAAGAGTACTGTGGCTTGAGATTGGTGTAAGCTGGTCGTTTGCCTCAGGTTCTTACGTTTCACATATTCCTGCGATTATGCAGGTTTTTCGTCTTGCGAATAGGCAAAATGGTGAAAAGCCTGCGATTGTGCATCCTTTCGAGACCTTTTCTCCATTCCAGGATGAAAAACCTTAAAAAGCCTGCACAATCGCAGGCTTTCTAAGGTTTTCACACGATTTGATCGAAAAAGCCTGTATTTACGCAGGCTTTACACAAGCTTTTCAAAATAAGTAAGTTTTACGCACCTTATTCATTTTCAACCTGATAAGAATTCGCATCCCAGAGCTGTTCCAGCTCTGATGCCTGACTCCACTGAACAGCGAATAGCCATCCTTTGTCATAGGGCGATTCGTTCAGCAGTTGGGCAGCTCGCTCTAGCAGAATATTCACAGCGGTTATTTTCCCGGATAGGGGAGAATGTAGATCATGCTCGTTGTCCACAGTCTCTAGCGAGCCTATGAACTCGTTTTGCTTGACTATTGCTTCCCGCTCTGGCAATTCAATATAAAGTATCATTCCTAGCTTCTCTAGCCCGCTCTCGGTTAACCCAATAACAGCCCGATCCCCTTCTTGGCGGACCCAGAAATGATCTCTTGTATACTTCAAATTCGCAGGTACCGACATCTCTGTTCTCCTTCAAGAAGAAAAGCTCCTCGGCCCGCATTCGCATGCCAACCTGAGGAGCTTCTCTGTATGGTCTAAAGCTTATTTGACAACCAGGTTTTTGTCGCCTGGTTTCCAGTTCATTGGGCACAATCCGCCGGATTGAAGCGCTTGAAGCACACGAAGTGTTTCTTCTACGCTGCGGCCTACGTCGTTGTGGTTAACAACTTCGTATTTCAGTTCGCCTTCTGGATCGATGATGAAAAGACCGCGAAGCGCGATACCTTCTTCTTCAATCAGAACGCCGTAGTCACGAGCTACGGATTTCGTGATGTCAGCAGCAAGTGGGAATTCCAATTTGCCAAGACCGTTGTCGTTGATTGGTGTGTTGATCCATGCTTTGTGAGTATGGATACTGTCGATGGAAACACCTAGAATTTCAGTGTCCAATTCTTTGAATTGAGCAGCTGCATGACTAAGTGCTGTAATTTCTGTTGGACATACGAATGTGAAGTCCAATGGGTAGAAGAAAAGAACTAACCATTTTCCTTTGTAATCAGACAAAGATGCTTTACCAAACTCTTTACCGTCGCCTGTAGCTGTCTCCATTGTAAAATCAGGAGCTTGTTTACCAACTAAACGCTCTGCCATGTATAATTCCTCCTCAAATCTATCTTATTCGTATAAAATGGTAACATCCGTCTACTTGAAAGTCAATAATTAGATCAAATACTATCTAATAATTATTTTAATATATGGAAGGTTCATGACCGAGGCGGAATGCTTGATCTGGACTGCCGCCTTTACGCTTCAGTAACAAGTGCTTCCCCTCAAAAAAAGCTCGCTTTCCGAAGCATCGGGTGCCTCGGCAAGCAAGCTTATTTTTACTATTTACGCATAGCGTCTACGATCAGTTGGCCCATTGCCAGTGTTCCAATCGCTTGGCTCTTATCTACAGCGATGTCGCCTGTGCGGTGACCTGCATCCAATACTTCTTTCACTGCGCGCTCGATTGAATCCGCTGCTTCGTGGTAACCAAACGTCAGACGGAACATCAAAGCAACAGAAAGGATCGTTGCGATTGGGTTGGAAATACCTAGGCCAGCGATATCAGGCGCAGAGCCGTGTACCGGCTCGTACAAGCCGAAGCTGCCTTCGCCAAGAGAAGCGGAAGCCAACATACCGATGGAGCCTGTCAGCATCGCTGCTTCATCGCTCAAGATGTCGCCGAACATGTTCTCTGTTACGATAACGTCGAAGCTGGATGGACGACGAAGCAATTGCATCGCACAGTTGTCCACGAGCACGTGTTCAAGCTCAACATCCGGATAGTCAACGGCAATACGGTTAACCGTTTCGCGCCATAGACGGGAAGTTTCCAGAACGTTCGCTTTGTCTACGGAAGCAAGCTTCTTACGGCGCGTTTGAGCAATTTCAAACGCTTGACGAGCAATACGCTCAATTTCCGTTACATTATATGCGCAAGTATCCACAGCTTCTTGACCGTTCGCTGTTTCACGACGGAATTTCTCACCGAAGTAGATCCCGCCAGTCAACTCACGAACAACGATCAAATCAGTGCCTTCCAACACTTCAGGTTTCAATGTGGAAGCTTCTTTCAAGCAGTCAAAAATGAAAGCCGGACGAATGTTCGAGAACAATCCGAGCGCTTTACGAATACCGAGCAAGCCTGTTTCAGGACGAAGCTCTTTGGAGTTGTTGTCCCATTTGGGTCCGCCAACTGCTCCAAGCAGAACAGCGTCTGCGGATTGGCAAACTTCCAATGTTTCTTGCGGAAGCGGTGTACCTTTCTCATCAATCGCAATACCGCCGAACAAAGCGTGCTCTGTTTCAAATTGATAACCGAATAATTCTTCGGTACGTTTCAATACTTTTTCTGCTTCTGCAACAACTTCTGGACCAATGCCGTCTCCAGCAATGATCGCAATTTTTTTTACATCTGCCATGACTGTCATTCACTCCTTAAATTTGGAAAACTATTTATAAGCATCTACTATCGCTATATGATGCTCTCATTGTAACATAAGATAACCTTCCTCATTAGATATAAAAGCTATTGCTTTTATAGGTTTCACCTATAAAGATGTGTTGGGAAAACTTAATTAGCGGCTTCCCCCGTTTTGGCCGAACATTCGCCTTGCTCGAGCAATGGCTCGTACATCATAATCGCATGATTTTCCGTAATCCATTCGTCTCCAACCAACTCATCCTGTTGATTGAACACTTTGCGATGAATCTCATTGTGGCGAACATAACCACCCCAATATTCTCGCGTGATCCAGTGATTCCGCTCATAAATTTCATACGTATGAATCGGTGGCATTTCCGCTCGCCATTCTCCAACCAAATGTGACTCCGTTAATCGAATCGCAAGTTGATAGGTCTGCTGGGTATCATTGCGAATCTGAAGATCCAAATAATTATAAAAGCATGTAGCTCCTGTGCCAAAAGGCTGAGTCCTGCCTGCATCCGGAAATACGTCATAGCTATGACGATACCTTTCTGTCACCGTTAGCGGCGAGTGGAGAGTCATCCAATAGATTAAATTGGAAAGCTGGCATAAGCCGCCTCCAACCCCTGCTGTTACTTTGCCATGAAAAAGCACCATGCCATCCTGATAGCCTTTGTGACGTGTTGTACGGCCAATTAACCGCCAATAGGAAAAGGTTTCACCTGGTCTCAAGACAATACCATTCAACTTATCTGCCGCAAGTCTTAAATTGGTTACTTTATTATGCTGCAGCCACATCTCCACATCCTTTAGTTTCCTGAGCAGTGGCGTTGCGTGCGTGAAAATGACATGAGGCAATTTCTCCTCTTGTTTCTTCTTGGCATAAGCTTTCCCGTCCAAAATCCATTGAAAATAACGCCTAAGTCGAAAGGCTTTGATACCCAAATAAATACGAGCCCGGCTCCGGTGTATTGGTTTAAGGGACTCTCTCATATTTTTGAAATCACAACGGATGCTAGTATTCCCAGGATAGAGATCCAAAAGAAATAAGATTTAACAATCCTTCCTACGGATGAATCTTGAAGTTTAAACAGTTTCTTCGGGCTGTGCTCCATATTCAAATCGGTCACAGCGCCATGGATCCCATCCAAGCCGGTTACCTTGGTAAATCCTTGGCTCAGCATCCCTTTTGCCACACAAGTAATCAACAATAAGACCAGGGAACCCATGAATAAATAATTAGATACCTCTCTGAGCATGATGTTTTCCTCCTCGTATGATGACCTGTAATTATCATAATTTGGAAAATAATCCAAGTCAACTTATAAAAAAAAAGCACCTCAGCCATCGCTTGGGTGCTTTTCATTGATTAGGCATTTTGCAGATAGGACTCCATAGCTTTCCCTAACTTCTGCATACCCAGAATCGTGTTCGCACGATCGGTATGCGTGTAGTTCAGGCGCATTGTGTTGTACTGCGGATTTTCCGCGAAAAACGTAGATCCTGGAACAAAGGCTACGCCTTCTTTAACGGCAATTTTGAGCAAATCCTCTGCACGGATATGTTCTGGAAGCTCTACCCAGATGAACATGCCGCCTTTCGGTTCTTCCCATTTCAACCCAGGCCAGTTCAGCTCTGCCAGCAGCCCTGACATGAACTTCATACGATCGTGATACTGCTCACGAATCAGGGAGATATGCGCATCAAGATCAAAATTCTCTAGCAAATGATACAGCGTCTGCTGATCAATCGTGCTGGAATGCAGATCAGCCGATTGCTTGAAACGGGCAATTTGGCGGATGATCGTCTCGTCACCGATAACCCATCCTGAGCGGAACGCAGGTGCAACAGTTTTAGAGAACGTGCTCGTGTATACGACATTTCCGCCTTCTGCTTTACCGCCAAGCGAGAAAACTGTCGGGTAGCTTTCATTCTCATCGAATTGAATCTCTCCATACGGATCATCTTCCAGAATGAGCACATCCGCGCCGCGGCAAATATCAAGCAAGCCTTGACGGCGTTCCAAGCTCCATGCACGGCCTGCCGGGTTGGAAAACGTAGGAATGACATACACCATTTTCGGGTTGTACTGTTTGATTTTAGCTGACAAGTCCTCAAGAATCATCCCGTCATTATCGCTGTCTACGGAGTAAATCTTGGCTCCTTTAGCTTGAAAAACTTGAATGGCAGCCAAGTAAGTCGGACTTTCCACCAAAATGACATCGCCTTCATCAATGTACACACGTGTAAGTAGATCAATCGCTTGCTGGGAACCAGTCGTCAGCAGCATCTCATCCGGAGTTACGTGCATGTTCTTGGCAGCCATCCGTTTGCACAGAGACTCACGCAGCGGCTTATAGCCTTCTGTCAGCCCATATTGCAGCGCGGATTTGCCGCCTTCAATAACACGTTTGAACGCATCGCTAACCGCATCCAACGGGAAAAACTCTTCCGCAGGCAATCCGCCGGCAAAAGAAATGATCGAACTGCCTTGTGTCAGCTTGAGAATTTCTCTGACTGCCGAGGATGAGAAGCCTTCCAACGATTTCGAAAATCGATATTTCATAAATGGACGCATCCTTTCACATTTGTAGAAAGCACCCCTCCTCTTGCATGGAGGCGAGGTGCTTATCCGGTTGATTATATCAACGTAACGTTGCTTCTGTTGCTGGTTGGGGTTTTGCGTTTCTCGATGAGCCTGTTCACAGCATCCAAATAAGCTTTGGCGCTTGCTTCGAGGATATCCGTCGAAATACCGCGTCCTTGAACGGACACATCGTTTTGTTTCAACACAACGTGAACTTCGCCGAGCGCATCTTTCCCGTGGGAAACGGATTTGATGGAGTAGTCGTCCAGCTCCACCTCTTCCTTCGTTGCTTTGTCGATCGCATTGTAAATCGCATCAACCGAGCCGTTGCCGACTGCGCTTTCTGCGACTTCACTGCCATCTTCGAAGCGCACGTGAACAGTTGCCGTTGGCGTCATTTGGTTGCCGTACGTCACTTGAAGCGTTCCGAGCGCGAATACTTCCGGCGTCTCGATCAGCTTCTCTTCGATCAGCGCGCGAATATCCTCGTCTTCGACTTGCTTCTTGCGATCCGCCAAATCCTTGAACTTGGCGAAGGCCGCGTTCACTTGCTCGTCTCCGAGATCGTAGCCGAGGTCGATCAGCTTCTCACGGAACGCATGGCGTCCGGAGTGTTTGCCCATCACGAGCTTGCTTTCCTTGACACCGATGGTCTCTGGGGAAATAATCTCGTAGGTCGTTTTCTCTTTGAGCATCCCGTCCTGATGGATGCCGGACTCATGCGCGAACGCGTTGGCGCCGACGATCGCCTTATTGCCTGGCACCACCATGCCGGTCAGCTTGCTGACCAAACGGCTGGTGCGGTAAATCTCTTTCAACACAAGCGAGGTCTTGGCTTGGTAGAAATCTTGGCGCGTTTCGAGCGCCATGACAACTTCCTCGATCGAGGTGTTGCCTGCGCGCTCGCCGATGCCGTTGATGGTGCCTTCGATTTGATCGGCACCATTCAGAACGGCTGCCAGCGCGTTGGCTGTAGCCATGCCGAGATCGTCATGGCAGTGCGCGCTGAGCTGAATCTTCTCGACGCCAGGCACCTGCTCCTTGACGACTTTGAAGATGTTCCCGTAATCATAAGGCGTCATAAAGCCGACGGTATCCGGAATATTGACGACGGATGCTCCAGCCTTTACAGCCATCGCCGTTACTTCAACGATGAAATCAAGCTCTGTACGACCTGCGTCCTCAAGGGAAAACTCAATTTTGCTGAAATATTTCTTCGCATATTTAATGGCAGCTTCCGCGGCTTCCAGCACTTGGTGCTTCTCCATCCGCAGCTTATGCTGGCGATGAATCGGCGACGTTGCCAGGAATAGATGGATACAAGGGTCCACAGCGCCCTTCAGCGCTTCGCGAACAGCCTCAATATCATTCTCTCTCGAACGGGACAAACCGATGACAGAGGCATTCTTGATAGCTCTGGCAACGGCGTTAACGCCAGCCAAATCGCCTGGCGATGCCGCTGGGAAACCAGCCTCCATGCGATCGACACCCAGCTTCTCCAGCTGCAGCGCGATTTCGACCTTCTCCTGCATATTCAGGTTCACACCTGGCGATTGCTCTCCGTCTCTGAGCGTTGTATCAAAGATGTAGATTTTGCGCACCCATGGTCACCTCCTAAAGGATTCGATTGTTCCATTAATCCTCGATAACTAACCTTGACCGTTACGTTCTTCAGCATTTGTCTCCGATCGTTTCTTGAAAACGTGTCCCCTCATCCAATTAAACAAATGGTCGGGACACGTTTTCAAATACGAACGCTACGCTTCTCCGACAAACACTGAGACCTACACTAGGCTGTTCTTCGTAGAATTAAAAGTCACATTTATAATCTTTACTCGTCTGTATAGTATTCACAGGGAGTGATTGGGAAATTCTCCTCAATCACTCCCTGTGGAATGGTATAGCTATGGAATTCGTCAGGATGACGAATTATTATTTTTTGATCCAGTGCATCATTTCGCGCAGTTCTTTACCAACCACTTCGATTGGGTGCTCTGCTTCATTGCGGCGAGTTGCGTTCATGAACGCGAAGTTGGATTGGTTTTCCAAGATGAAGTCGCGAGCGAATTTACCTTGTTGGATATCCGTAAGAACAGCTTTCATCGCTTTTTTCGTTTCAGCTGTGATGATGCGAGGTCCAGTTACATAGTCACCGTACTCAGCTGTGTTGGAGATGGAGCTGCGCATGGAAGCAAGTCCGCCTTCATACATCATGTCAACGATCAATTTCAATTCGTGCAGACACTCGAAGTAAGCCATTTCTGGTGCATAACCAGCTTCAACCAATGTTTCGAAACCAGCTTTAACCAGTTCAGAAGCACCACCGCAAAGAACGGCTTGCTCACCGAACAAATCAGTTTCTGTTTCTTCACGGAAGGAAGTTTCGATAACCCCTGCGCGTGTACAGCCGATACCTTTGGCATAAGCAAGACCGATTGCTTTTGCGTTGCCAGTAGCGTCTTTTTCGATTGCGATCAAGCCAGGAACACCAAAGCCTTCAACGTACGTACGACGTACCATGTGACCTGGGGATTTTGGAGCTACCAAGAATACATCTGTACCTTCAGGAGCTACGATTTGTCCGAAATGGATGTTGAAACCGTGGGAGAACATGATCGCTGCGCCTTGTTTCATGTTCGGTTGAATGGACTCACGGTATACGCGAGCTTGCGTCTCATCCGGCATCAAGATTTGGATCACGTCAGCGCGACGTGCTGCTTCTTCAACAGAAACAACTTCAAAACCATCGTTTTTCGCAGCGTTCCAAGAACGGCCTTCACGAAGTCCGATAATAACGTTCAATCCACTGTCACGCAAGTTTTGTGCTTGTGCGTGCCCTTGGGAACCGTAACCAACCACTGCAATCGTTTTACCTTTAAGTACCGCTAAGTCTGCATCTTTTTCATAATAAGTAGTAACTGCCATTCGAATAAATCCTCCTTTGATATGATGAATCCGTATTTGTCTACCCCTTGAGTGGGTGTTTCAACGATTTACCCTCTGAAGCAAGCGAGCACCAGCATCGCCAGCGATCATCCTTTTAAAGCGCTAAAGAGTACGCCGCTGAAAGCCCCACTCAAGGAGGCTAACCTACTTTTCAACGTTGTTATGAATCTATTATCTTACTGAACCGCGAATCATGGCTGTAGCCCCTGTACGGGAAAGCTCGCGAATGCCGTATGGACGAAGCAATTCTACCATAGCATCTATTTTATCTGAATCTCCGACAACTTGCACGATAATTGAAGCTGGCCCAATATCCACAACCGCCGCGCGGAACGTTTCGACAATTCCGAGAATTTCCGGACGCATAATTGGTTCTGCATTTACTTTAATAAGGGCAAGCTCTCTAGCTACCATCGGGTTCGCGCTCAGATCAACGACTTTAATGACGTCAATCAGCTTGTACAATTGCTTGGAGATTTGCTCCAGCGTATTGTCATCCCCCGTTGTTACGATCACCATCCGGGAAAGCCCGAGTTCTTCGGACTCCCCAACAGTGATGCTTTCAATATTAAAGCCACGGCGTCCGAACAATCCGGATACACGCTGCAGAACACCTGGCTGATTGTTTACGAGTACGGAAACTGTATGTTTAGTAGTTGTCATTCCGAATCCCCCATTAACATGTCACTAATTGTATCGCCGGCTTTAACCATCGGGAACACGTTCTCTCCTTTAGGTACGACGAAATCAATAACGACAGGACCTGGTGTGTCGAGTGCTTCCTGCCATGCTCTTCTAGCTTCTTCTTTGGTCGTTGCCCGCAGGCCTTTCACGCCGTAAGCTTCTGCCAGCTTTACGAAATCCGGGCTGCCAGCCAAATCAATGTGGCTGTAGCGGTTCTCGTAAATGATTTCCTGCCACTGACGAACCATGCCGAGTACTTGGTTGTTAATAATAACAACCTTCACCGGAATGTTGTTAATCGCACAGATCGCAAGTTCTTGCGCGCACATTTGAACGCCGCCATCCCCATTAATGGAAACTACGAGTTTGTCCGGGTTCCCCATTTGAGCGCCGATCGCGGATGGGAATCCGAAGCCCATCGTACCGAGTCCGCCTGAGGTAACCAGCGAGCGCGGGTTTTTGAAGCGATAGAATTGTGCAGCCCACATTTGGTGCTGTCCAACGTCTGTCGTGATGATCGCTTCGCCTTTTGTCGTCTCACTGATCATTTCAACAACGAATTGCGGCTTCAATTCCGTTTCGGTATCCCCGTATTTCAAAGGGAACTTCACTTTATTGTCTTGAAGCTCTGCAATCCATGCCTCGTTCTTCGCAGGCTTTGCTTTCGTATTGGCGTAAGCCAGTACGGCTTTTACGTCGCCAACGCAAGGGATATCCGTCTTCACGTTTTTGCCGATTTCCGCCGGATCCACATCGATATGCGCGATGACTTTTACTTTTGGCGCAAATCCATCTAAATTCATCGTCACACGATCATCGAATCGGGAACCGATGGAAATCAATAGATCCGCATTTTGAATCGCGGTATTCGCTGTATAGGTTCCATGCATCCCCGGCATGCCGAGCCACAGCTCATGTGCGCTAGGGAAGCCGCTTAGGCCAAGCAAGGTTGTCGCAACCGGAATGCGAGTTTTGTTAACAAACTCAATCAGTTCCTCGGAAGCATCGGAGTAAACAACGCCGCCGCCTGCGATAATAACCGGACGCTCTGCCTCTTCAATGGCTTTGATCAGCTTATCAACTTGCAGCTTATTAGGCTGCACCGTTGGGTTGTAGCCGCGGATGCTAACATCTGTAGCTGGTTTAAATATCGTTTTATGAGCGGAGACATCCTTTGGTATGTCAATGAGAACCGGACCCTTACGACCTGAGTTGGCAATATGGAACGCTTCATGAATGATGCGCGGCAGGTCATTGACATCTCTAACCAAGTAGCTGTGTTTCGTAATCGGCATCGTAATACCGGTAATATCCGCCTCTTGGAAAGCATCCGTACCAATGAAGTTTGTAGCTACGTTCCCTGTAATCACGACTAACGGAACAGAATCCATATATGCAGTAGCAATTCCTGTGACGAGGTTGGTTGCCCCCGGTCCGGAAGTTGCGATACAAACACCAACTTTGCCTGTGGAACGAGCGTAACCATCCGCTGCGTGAATGGCGCCTTGCTCATGTCTAGTCAACAAGTGATTAAAATCATCAAAACCATGCATCGCATCATAGATGTACAATACAGCGCCGCCAGGGTATCCAAAGACGCAGTCCACACCCTCCAGCAATAAGCTTCTCAGCAAAATTTCAGAGCCTGTAATCAGGTCTGGCTGTGTCAGCTTTTCAATCAGTTCTTCTTTGGAGCGTTTTGGTTCAGTTTGAACATTCATTGTGATCCTCCTCTCGAAAAGTCAGTTCATGTGAAACGTTAAGCTTTTTTAAAAATAAGAAAAACCCCTATTCATCCCGCACACGCAATAAGCGTGTTAAACGGGACGAAAGGGGTTCAAGCTTCCGTGGTACCACCCAAGTTTGCTACGTACTTCACAGTCCATAGCCTTAGCAGGTATGCTCATGAATGAACAATACCTTCAGCACGATAACGTGTGCTTTTCCGATTCTCCCTACGGCATGCGATTCTGCATGTTTCAGGAAAACAGCTCCGAGGTGACTTCGTACGTAAGGGATTAAGGCGATGGTTTCAGCAGGTCCAACGCTCTCTGCGCATAAGTGCCCTTATTACTTCTTCCTCTTCATAGCCGATTCATTAATGTTGCTTCAGCATCATTGAATATGATTTAGAGATAATTATATGCATCCCCCGAACATTAGTCAATAGTTTGATCAAGAAACTGATCAATAAATTGTTCCGGTTAGGAAAACATATATCCATCTTCACAAAAATACAGCCAGTGACGCCATATGCCGCTCTCTGACATCACGTTCAAATTCCTCAGCGGATTCCATTATAAGCTTGACAACTAGCGGGTTTCAAAATATAGTAAACCTATCGGAATTACATTAACTGACTCGTCAGTTAAGAGATGAGGTGCTTATCACTGTCTACATCGCCGGACCAAGATCAGAACCGCCGTCAGCAGTTAATGAAAGGCGCCCTTGAGTTATTCGCACGCAAAGGTTATCACAGTACGAAAATATCCGATGTGGTTAAATCAGCCGGGGTGTCACAAGGAACTTTTTATTGGTACTTTCCAAGCAAAGAAAAGCTCGCCATCGACTTGATCGAAGAGGGTAGAGAGAAGCTAAGGAAAGTGATCGAGCAAGGCTACCGCAAGCATGCAGGTACAGTTGACGACATGATTCATTCGTCCGCCCGGCTGCTGACCGATTTATTCGAATTCGCCGACGAGAACCGGTATTTGATGGCGCTTTTGCTGATCAAAGGCCAAGGCACGGACCCTCCGGTCCAAGAAGCCGTTTCACAAACGTGGATCGCGTTCGAGGAAGCGTTCAAAGGCAATGTCGCGCGTGCCATTGAATTAGGGATGCTGCCCGGTTCCAAGGATTTGAATATTCGAGTCAACATACTGGTCGCATTATTTACAGGCGTGCTGTCCAAATGGCTGTTCGGGCCTATGCACGACGTCGATTTCCAGTCGCCTTACACTTCTTCCGAAATGGCCGAGGAAACGGCAAGGTTTGAAATTCGCGGTTTATTGGGAAGCTAAAAACACCCATTACATTCTTTACTAACAGGAGGCCACATCATGAACACCCAGACTAAGAAACTATTCAAATCCGTCTCGCTGGTCGGCGCTATCGTCATCGCGCTGACGGGATGCGCAACCAAACAATCCCCTGCCCCATCTCCGGTCAATACGGCGGCAAACACGCCGGCCGCGACGACTGCGTCATCGAACCTGCTGGAAACGATTAAGAAAAACGGCAAGATTCGCATCGGCTTGATGGGCACATACGCTCCTTACAACTTTTTGAACGACAAAAAAGAAGTCGATGGCTTTGACGCCGACGTCGCTAAGCAAGTCGCCAAACGCATCGGCGTACAGGCCGAATTCATCACTGGCGAATTCTCCGGGCTAATCGAAGGACTGCAAAAAGATAAATACGACGCGCTGATCAGTCAGGTAACTATCACAGACGACCGCAAGAAAACGATGGATTTTTCTACACCGTACATTAAAAACTCTGTTAGTATCGTCGTGAAAGCCGACAATACGACCATCAAATCGCTCGAAGACTTCAAGGGCAAAAAGATCGGTGTAGGCCTTGGGACAAACGACGAAAAATATTTGCGCGAAGTCGCTCTTCCGAAGGTCGGCAATTTTGAAATTCCCACCTACAACGACGTCATCACGTCATTGACGGACTTGAACGTAGGCCGAATTGATGCGACCATCAACAACATGTTTGCTATCCAGCCGCTGGTTGAAAAAAACAATTTTAAAATCAAAGCGGTAGGACAGCCTATTAAGGAAGATTTCGCCGGAATCGCGATTCGCAAAAATAATCAAGAACTGCTCGACGCGCTGAACAAGGCGCTGGCCGATATGAAGACTGACGGCACGTTCAAGGAAATTTTCAAAAAATGGTTTGGGGTCGA
This sequence comes from Paenibacillus ferrarius, assembly GCF_002027705.1. Lineage (GTDB taxonomy): Bacteria > Bacillota > Bacilli > Paenibacillales > NBRC-103111 > Paenibacillus_E > Paenibacillus_E ferrarius. The sequence goes on from NZ_MBTG01000015.1 coordinate 41,607, forward strand.
CCCGACGATTTAATCGGCAGGAACGGGAGAGAAAGCATGCATGGAACTGGTTTTTAACAACGTAAACTTCCTGCTGACTGGCGCGTACTATACGCTTCTGATCACGATCATCTCGATGTTTTTCGGCTTTATTATCGCGCTGATCGTGGCGATCGCCCGTTTGAAAGGGAATTGGCTGGTCCGCAATGTGGCCAGAGGATATGTCTCCATCATTCGCGGAACTCCAATCCTTGTCCAAATCTTTATCGTCTACTACGGGTTGCCTGACTTCGGAATCACTTTCGGGCCGCTAACCGCGGCCTATATTTCTCTTAGCATCAACATCGGGGCGTACTTGTCGGAAACGTTCCGCGGCGCAATTCTTTCCGTAAGCAAAGGTCAGACGGAAGCGGCTTTGTCCCTCGGTTTGTCGCAGTGGCAAACGATGGTGAAGGTCATTCTTCCCCAGGCCGCCCGTGTCGCTATTCCCCCGATGGGCAATACCTTTATCGGGATGCTGAAGGAGACATCGCTCGTTTCTGTCGTTACAGTGACGGAACTGCTTCGTTCCGCGCAGCTGCTGATCGCACAGTACTATATTGCGATGCCATTCTACATCGCGATCGGCCTCATGTATTGGATCATGAGCATGGTCTTTTCCGGTATTCTCAACCGCGTTGAAACTAAATTATCTAAGGCTTATTAAGGGTGTGTACGCATGATAGAAGTAAACAGTCTTGGTAAACGTTTTGACGATTTGGAGGTGCTGAAAGGCATCGACATCCAAATTGGTGCGAAAGAAATCGTTGTTCTGATCGGACCGAGCGGCTCAGGCAAAAGCACGCTGCTGCGCTGCCTGAACGGTCTTGAGGAGCCAACGGAAGGCACAATTCGTGTCGGCGGCATCGAATGGAATCAGGCCATGTCGGCAAATATGAAAAAAGAAGCCATCCGGGGGATTCGCAATCTGACCGGGATGGTTTTTCAATCTTTTCACTTGTTTCCGCACATGACCGTCCTTGAAAATGTCACTATGGCGCCAATGACCGCCAAAAAAATGCCCAAGGAGCAAGCCGTTCGGCTTGCCGAATCGCTGTTAAGCAAAGTCGGCTTGCTTGAAAAAAGGGACGTTTACCCTTCCAAGCTTTCCGGCGGCCAGCAGCAGCGGGTGGCGATCGCCCGCTCGCTCGCCATGCAGCCGCAGATCATGCTCTTTGACGAGCCTACGTCGGCGCTGGACCCCGAATTGACCGGCGAAGTGCTTGCTGTTATGAAACAACTGGCCAAGGAGGGCATGACGATGATCGTCGTTACCCATGAAATGAAATTCGCACGGGAAGTTGCGAACCGCGTCATCTTCATGGCCGATGGCATTATTCAGGAGGAAGGCGTGCCCAAGCAGTTTTTTGCGCAGCCGCAAACCGAGCGGGCGCGCAAATTCCTCAGACAGTTGGATCAACAGCCGGACTGATGGGCAGTCATCATTACATTACGATTTGGGGCAACTTTAGGAGGAATCGACATCATGGTCGCTGCAGAACAAGAACATCTGGAGAGCATCGCAGAAAGAGCCCGATTGATCATGGAGAAGGAGCAGCTCGATGCGTTGGTGGCCGTGAGCTGCGAAAACTTCTACTACCTTTCCGGCTACCCGAGCGCTTTCATGTATACGCTGCAAATGAACGAAGTGGCGCTGGCCGTCCTTTTTCGAGATCCGGCCCGGAAGACGGTTCTGATTATGAACGAATTCGAAGCTGCCGGCGTGCCGGAAGAAATGACCCATTGCGAGATGCGTTCGTACCCGACATGGGTCGACGTAGACGATCCGTTTGGCATCCGCGGCAGCAAATTCCAAGGCAAGCGGCCCGTCGCGCCGCTTGTGGAAGAAATGTTCGGGATGCTCGGTGAAGTACTGGCCGAATATGGCGTTTCGAGCGGCGGCCGCGTGGCTGTCGAGCTGAGCGCCATGCGCTATCCTGCCGTGTCCGCATTGCGGCAAACAGCAGGCGCGTTTGAATTCGTTGAAGCGAAAGGCGTCTTTACTGAGCTGCGCGTGTTGAAGACGCCTTGGGAGATCGAACAGCTGCGCAAAGGGTGCTCCTACGCGGAGAAAGGCATTGCCGAAACCGTGCGATCGATCGGCCCAGGCAGCTCAGCAGCGGACATCGTACATGTTTTCCGCAAAGCGCTGATGGAGCACGCAGACGGCCATCCCGCCCGTTTCCATATGATTTCCGTTGGAGACCGCTTCGCCCCCGTAGAGCGGTTTGACACACGGCCGTCCAAGCCCGGCGACCTGATCAAGTTCGACGTAGGCGTCGAGGTAATGGGTTATGGCTCCGACATCGCCCGCACCTTTGTACTCGGCACTCCCTCGGATACGGCCAAGCGCGTCTACGGCGCCCTGCGGGCCGGACACGACCGGCTCCTGGAAATGATTGAGCCTGGGCTTCCGATGCAGCAGGCGTTTCACGAGGGTATGGACTTGATCCGGCGCTCCGGGCTGGACAATTACAACCGCGGGCATCTCGGGCACAGCGCAGGCTTGAGCCTTGCGGCTGAAGAGCCGCCTTTCATCAGCCCCTCCGAAACAACCGTCTTCAGGCCAGGCATGGTCATCTGTGTGGAAACGCCTTATTACGGCTATGGCGTAGGATCGATCATGATTGAGGATATGGTGCTTGTGACCGAGAACGGCTGCGAGCGGCTTAACAAGCTATCGAGGGATTTAATTTCGCTATAGAATAAATTCACATCTCCACATAAGCGCTAGAGTTCTGCTCATTCGAGCATGCTCTGGCGCTTTTCTTTTTCTCAATCGGGTGGCTTACAAAGCCATCAACCCCAATACTCCAAGCCAGATAGCTCCAGACTTACAAGACGCGGCTTGCTTCCACTTCCATGCCAAACGGTCAATCTCTCTCAACTCATGAAGCTGATGTTCCAGCATTACCTCTAAACAGTAAGGATGATTCGGCATTGTTTTCGCTCCTTTTTCAATTAACCCTGATTTCATGATCTCATTGTATAAAAAAAAGTATGACAGCTAGGTGTCATACTTTTTCGTATCGCATAAGTATTTTTCTAATTTTAGCGTGGACCAGTTCCCTGAGCGAGCTGGGTTCCAGCACCTCCACATCTTCTCCAAAGCTCAGGATGGTTGCCGCTAACCAATCCACGCCTGAAGGGTTGACGACCCTGACGGTCAGGCTGCCATCTTCATTGAACCGTTTATCCTCCGCATAAAAACAATCCATTGCCCGTGCACAAGAGCCGGCTGCAAAGTGAAGAACGGCGTCCTCCAGCTTCTCCTCCCTGTTATTTTCAACAGACAGCTCGCTCGCAGGGGTCGTATGGTTTCGGTGAAAAACCTCCGGCAAAACGACCAGATTCACCATCCTCGACAGTTTGAACATCCGGTAATCCTTACGTGTTTTGCAATACGCATGCAAAAACCAGGCGTAATATTTGAACAGCAGGCTCACCGGCTCCACCGTTCGAAAGCTCCTTTCATCCTTCCCATTTATGTATTCAAACCGGACCGCTTGACGGGATGTAATGGCCGACCGCAGCGTATACAAATCATCGTTGTTGGCCCGCCAGCTGCCCAGATCCATCGCAAGGCTGGGCATGTCGGCACCGTTTTGAATCGTCTGAAGCCTATGAAGGGTATCCATCGTTTTGTCGTCCTTGAACACCGTGGCCGTACTACGCAGGAGCGTGATTAACGACTCGATGTCGTTTGAGCCCAGCAAGCTCTTATCCATCTTGTATTCCTTGATGATGCCGTAGCCGCCATTGACACCCTGATACGACACGACTGGAATGCCCGCCGCACAGATCGCCTCAATATCACGGTAGATCGTCCGCTGCGATACCCTGTATTTCTCTGCCAGTTCCGATGCGGACAGCACTTCGTGGTTTAACAATGCATATGTAATCGAAATAAGCCGTTCCAGTTTCATTCTTATCACCGTCTCAATAAATATAGGCCCGAAATACGAACATACGTTCATTGTACCACACTAAAGCGCTCAAAAAAAAAAAGCTTGCCCCGCAATGGGACAAGCTTCTTGGAACGCGGTTTACGCGTTTACTTTTGCTTTTGCAGCTGTTGCCAAATCGTTGAACGCTTTGGAATCATTCACAGCCAAATCAGCCAAGATTTTGCGGTTTACTTCGATACCAGCCAATTTCAGGCCGTGCATCAATTTGCTGTAGCTAAGGCCGTTTTGACGAGCGCCAGCATTGATACGTGTGATCCACAGTCTGCGGAAGTTACGTTTTGTTTGGCGACGGTCACGGTAAGCATACACTAAAGACTTCATTACTTGTTCTTTAGCTGTTTTAAATAAGCGATGCTTGGAACCGAAATAACCTTTTGCTAGTTTTAGAATTTTCTTACGACGATGAGCGCGAATAAATCCGCCCTTGACTCTTGCCATGGTTAACTACCTCCTGGGATGTATAAATAATGTTCGAATTTTAGCTAATAAAGATTAACCTTTGATAAGGGACAATTGTTGTTGCAAACGACGCACATCGCCAGGAGCCATTACTGGGTTCGTGGAAAGTACACGTTTTGTACGTGAAGATTTACCGGAAAGCAAGTGGTTCTTACCTTGTTTGTATCTCATCACTTTGCCTGTGCCAGTGATTTTGAAACGGCCTTTCAGGCTGCTGTGTGTTTTCATTTTCGGCATGGTGTTGTTCCTCCTAATTTAGTATACCGCCTAAGTTGTCGCTTTCGGCGTTAAGATCATGATCATGCTTCTTCCCTCAAGCTTAGGAGCGCGCTCCTGCGAGGAAATGTCAGCTGTTTCTGTAGCTAGACGCTCAAGCACTCTGCGACCAATCTCCGAATGCGCGATTTCGCGGCCACGGAAACGAACGCTGGCTTTCACTTTATCGCCTTCGCCAAGAAACTTAACGGCATTGCGAAGCTTCGTTTGGAAGTCATGTTCATCAATTGTTGCGCTTAAGCGAATTTCCTTGATGTCCACGATCTTCTGGTTCTTGCGAGCTTCTTTTTCTTTCTTCTGTGTTTCGTAACGGAATTTACCGTAATCCATAATGCGGCATACTGGCGGCTTCGCCGTCGGTGCCACGTTTACCAAATCGAGGTTCGCGTCTAATGCGATTTGAAGAGCTTCGCGAATCGGTGTTATACCGAGTTGTTCTCCGTCCGCCCCAATCAGGCGTACTTCCTTCACACGAATCTCATCATTAATCATATGGTCTTTGCTAATAGTGTTCCACCTCCAGAAAGTATGTAACTCTCTATCCATAAAATAAAAAGATGCGGGCGCAGTGGCCCACATCTTCATCAATAACAGGTTCATGACCTATTGAACATACATGATGATTCATTCAAACCAGCCAACAGTGTCGGTCAGGTGAGAAGCGGGCGCTTCTGCTTTTACTTGAAATATAATATCATCTAGGTTTAGAAAAGTCAACTCACTTGTTTACTCTTCATTTCATCCAGTCGAATAACACGTGTGTGCTCGGTATGGCTCCATTGTTTGTTGTTTTGCGTGAAGAACGCATAGAACGTAATCGGCCACCACGAAAGCATGAATATCGGATACAAAATTAAATATTTATACACTTTGCCTGGAGCCTTCTCAACGAACATGGAGATCGGCAGCAGTACATAAATGGCTAAACTTACAGAGTTGAAGAAAACAGGATTGACATCAGCAAGCATCGGCGTTTCGGACCAGCCAGGCGTCACGGATTTAATCCAGAGCAGCACGGTGATAATCGCGCCAAAAAAGAAGTTATATACGTTAGCGGAATAAATCGCCGCGTCAATCTTCGTCCAGCTGCCTTCTTTGATCCCCTGCCACAGCAGAGGGAAGAAATAACGCTTGGCCACATCAAAGTGTCCTTGCATCCAGCGCAGGCGCTGCTTCGCAGATACTTTGAACGTAAGCGGCTTCTCATCATACACGATCGCTTCGTAGTTGTAAGTTGGTCTGATACCAAGTTTAATGCAGCGCATCGAGAACTCTAGATCCTCAACAAGGCTTGTAGCTCCCCAGCCGATTTGTTTAAGCAGCTTGGATTCGAAACACATTCCTGTACCACCCAGGTAATTAGCAAGCCCTAGATTCGTACGAGGCATTTGCCAGAAGCGGTTTGCAAAATAGTAAGAAATCGCGTAAGAACCAGTCACCCATGAGTCAGTCGGGTTCTTGCTGTCCAGATAAGCTTGGATAACGCGGGAACCGGAACACAGATCATTGTTCATGTGAATCAAATAATCGGGACTGGAAAGATTGTCGGCGTCGAACATAACCACAGCATCATACTGACGCTCACGTTTCCAAAGCTCCTTGAGCATCCATTCGATCGCATACCCTTTTCCTCGCAGATTAGGGTTATGGCGTTCCATGGCATAAACACCGTGACTGCGTGCGATATCCGCTGTTTGGTCTGTGCAGTTGTCACAGATCACGAAGATATCATAAAGCTCCTTGGGGTAATCCAAAGCTTTCAGATTCTCGATCAAAGCCCCGACCACCTGCTCCTCATTATGAGCGGCAACCAAGACAGCGAACGATTTTTGCGGAGCAAAGGTTTGTTTGTTTTTCGGACGATACCATCCAAAAAAAGTTAAAAACAATTGATACGCACCAACCAAGGCCAAGCCAATTTGAAAGGTAAGCATAATATTGTCAAGCATGAAGCAAAGTCCCCCTTTTTTGTTTATGCACACAAGCTATCTTTTTATACGCGTATGCGCAGTTTTATGTACAGGTGAATTAACCGTTCTTGATTTTCCTCTCTTTCCCCCTATTTGTCAAAGTCTGCATTAAACGAAAATAAGCCAGTTCTTTGAGATTTAAGGGGAACGCGCACATACTTTGCAGCAAGTGCTTGAAATCAGTTCGTTAATGTCCTGTTTTCATCGTTTTTCATTTTATTGTGTACAAAAAGTTCACCATTTAGACGAAGCGGCCAGTAGTGGGATACGGGGTTTATTATAATTCACCTGAAGTCCCCCTGACAACTTTTGCCGAATTGGCTTCTCAACGAACCATGCGGGCTTCCTGACTATGCCGCGGATTGCCTGAAGTTCCGTAGACAACTTCTTCATAGCTGGCCAGCAATTTATTGAAAATCTCATCCCAAGATTGGCGCAAAGCGTACTCCCTGCCGGCCAAAGCAAGCTTGGAGCATGTTTCCTTTGAATCATACAATCTTAAAAGCGCTTGAGTAAAAGCCGCAACATCCCCTGGCGGACACAGCAAGCCTGTGACCTCATGCTCAATAATATCCATTACCCCACCTGCCGAAGGTCCAATCACCGTTGTCCCGGAAGCCATCGCTTCCAGTACCACATTGCCGAACGTTTCCGTAGCAGAGGGGAACAAGAAGACGTCCGCTGCCGCGTAAAGCTCAGCAAGTCGGGCACCTTGCACGAAGCCGGTGAATGTAATCCCTGGATCCCCTTCATAGCATTCGCGCAGATGACTTGCAGAAGGTCCGTCACCAGCAATGATCAAGTGACAGTTCTCCTTGACCTCCGCCGGAAGTGCTGCATAACTGTCCAGAGCCACGTCAACGCTTTTCTCGGGGGCCAAACGCCCGACATACAGCATAACGAATTTGACGGGGTCAACGCCATAAGCCTCAAGCACTGACTTCCGATCGACAAGCGGCTGAAATCGTTCTGTATCGACACCACGGCTCCATATCTCCAGCTCGCGCAGCCCTTTGGCATGCAGATGATCCAACGTGGATTTCGAAGGCACATACACCCGCTGGCAGCTTTGGTGAAACCACTGCATGTATTTCCATAATGTGGGCTCTACCCAAGGGATTTTATAGTGACTCAAATATTGATCAAAGTGTGTATGGTAAGAGGCGACAAGCGGCGTCCTATGCTTGCGGGCATAGTAGAGGCCAAAAAGTCCTAAATTGAAAGGGGTTGCACAGTGGATGAGCGTAGGCTGAAAGGCATGGAGCGATTTGCGAAGCTGCACGGGGTTGGGGATAGCCAGGCGACATTCTGGGTACAATAAAAAGGGAATACTGTAAAATCGTTCTACACGGAACACATCGTTGTCACCTGCTGTCAAACTAGTAGGGGCAAATACTTGGCATTCGACACCTTTACTCTCCAAGAAACGCGTCCATCTGCCCAGCGTCTTCGCGACGCCGTTAATATCCGGCAGGAAAGTATCCGTAAACAAGGCAATTCTCAACATGCTCAGCCCCTTTACCTTTTAACATGAACAGCCTCATGAAATCCTTTGTCGCTTTCATGCTAGCATGGATTTGTTATTGAAAGATCAGGGGAGCGTAAAATCCTGTTTCGGAAAATTTATTATTCCGTTAATCTTCTTTTAATAAATCTTCTCTACAATGTACATAAGCAGGTATCTCAGGCTATGAAGGGGGCTACTACTCATGAGCAGAGTCGTGAATTGGCTTCAACATCATGAAACACGCGCATTCCACTTTGTGAACCAACGTATTCAGCATTTCTTTCTCGACTTATTCTTTTCCAAAATTACACATGTAGGCGGAGCCACCGCTACGATTGTTATTTCCATATGCTGTGCTTTATTCGGACATGGCGCGCTGCGGACAGCAGGCATTCAAGCGCTGGTTGCTTTAACAATAAGCCATATTCCCGTTGCTATCATTAAGAAGAAGTATCCAAGGCTTCGTCCCTATCTCGTCCATCCCCAAACCATTATAGGTAAAAATCCGCTAACGGATCATTCCTTTCCATCCGGGCATACAACCGCCATTTTCTCCATCATTTTTCCTTTTATGACACTAATGCCTGCACTTGGCCTTGTTCTTGTCCCACTTGCTTTAAGTGTGAGCCTGTCACGTATTTACTTGGGACTGCACTACCCTTCGGATTGTATCGTTGGTTGTTTGATCGGTTCCACCGCTTCTCTACTTACAGTAGCAGCATGGGGGTAATGAATGGATATTTTGCATGGTAAAAAAAGGGTTCTCATCCTCTCCGAGGGCTTCGGAGCCGGCCATACACAAGCGGCCTATGCGCTTGCCGTTAGTCTGGAGAAGCGCTGCTCAACAATTGAGACGCTTGTTCTGGAATTAGGCTCCTTTCTTCACCCGACGATTGCACCTTGGGTCTTCCAAGCCTACAAGAAGACGCTGACGACCAGCCCCAAGCTCTATGGGAAACTTTACCGTTCACAATATAAAAAATCGTTAAATCGCCTGACACAACTGGCGCTGCATCGAATCTGCTATGCACAGACAGCAGCGATTATCCAAGAATGGGCGCCGCAAGCCATCGTATGTACGCATCCTTTTCCCAGCGTTGTTGTCTCCCGTTTAAAAAGAGCCGGCCTCGCCGTTCCCCTATGCACGGTTATTACGGATTATGATGTGCACGGGACTTGGGTAAGCAGCGAAGTGAATAAATACATGGTTTCAACAGCCTGTGTCAAAAACAAGCTCCTCGGCCGGGGCATTGCCGACGCTCAGGTAGCTATTACCGGCATTCCTGTGCATCCTAGCTTTCGTGAAGCGCACGACAAAACGCTGATTCGACAGCAATTTCAGTTGGCCTCCATGCCTACGGTCTTAGTCATGGGCGGCGGCTGGGGGTTAATCGGCGGGGATTCACTCAGTGAGCATCTGGTGAAATGGCGGGATCGCATTCAATTCATCTTTTGCTTAGGCAACAATCACAAAGCGCGGGCAAAGCTTGCAATGGATAGCCGCTATCAGCATCCCAACGTTCATTTGCTTGGATTCACCCAGGAAATCGACAAGCTGATGGAAGCTTCCGATCTACTCGTCACCAAGCCAGGCGGGATGACTTGTTCAGAAGGACTCGCCAAATCGATTCCCATGCTTTTCTATGATCCGATTCCGGGACAAGAGGAAGAAAACGTACACTACTTTACCCAGCAAGGCTTGGGTGAGCGAATCCGCTCAGCAGATACGATTGCCAGCTGGCTGACCATGTTGGCAAGCCGGTATACCGATGTGGAAGCTACACGCGTTTCCAACTACCATCGCAGACTGAAAGAACCTTCACTGGATTGTTCTGAAGTCATTTTGCAATTAATGGGCTAGTTAGTCCCTGCATAGAGAAAAAGCCATCTTACTGAAGCACCAAGGCTGCAGTAAGATGGCTTTTTAACGTTTATTCAGCTTGAGGCTTGCTCAACTGCTCAAGATGTGCGGCAAGCGCATCTTGACCAATCACAACCTCACAGCGGTGAATGTTCATGCCTTGTCCGGCGAACTTCGTTTCGTATTCGGTCATCACATGGTCAGGATGAATGCCATCCACATGCAAATTCAACGAAATATTGCGCATTCTTAGTCCCATATCGGCAAAAGAATTCAAGGAGAATTCAAATAAGGATTGGGAATCGGTTTTCAGATGAATCTCACCCTTCGCATTCAAGATTTGTTTGTATTTCTCAACAAAACCAGGATGCGTCAAGCGTCTGCGTGCGTGCTTTTTTTTCGGCCATGGATCACTGAAGTTCAGATAAACCCGCTCCAGCTCTCCTTCAGCGAAAGCTTCTTCGATATGTTCAATGTTGAAAAGCATCAGCTTCAGATTCGGAATGTTCAGCACAGCATCCGTCTCTTCCTCCGATTGCAGCTCATGAGCAACCTTTGCCTTTTCGCTGGCTTTGCGGATAAGCTCATCATACATATCGACACCGATGAAATTAATATCCGGGTATTTCTTGCTCATCTCGCTGATGAAGCGGCCTTTGCCCATCCCAAGCTCCGCATGAATCGGATTGTTGTTTCCGAACAAGGCAGCCCACTTTCCTTTGTGGTCCTTCGCATTCAAAACAACGAGTTCCTTCTGACGTTCTATATCTTCTCGAATTCCTTTTCTTCCCCGTAAACGCATCTACAATTTGCCTCCTACACGTACAAGCTATCGAATACAAATCATAGACCATTCCACGGAAAAAATCAAAGGGATTTACACATCCAACATGTGACATGCACTGCTTCCCAAGCCAACGCCTCATTAACAGTCAGCGCAACTGACAACGTTTCCGCTGCTGTCGAAGAAGTCGTAGGAGTCATCCACTTTCAATTGCTTTTCTTCAACTCTATAGTAGTAGCTTTGGCTATATGGTTCGCCTTTATGAGTGGCAGATCGTTCTAGTTGGGGTTGAGAGGGCTTTTTTCGCGGGCTCGGGTACACTCTCGAAATAAAAACGCCCTCCAATTGGAAGGCGCCTTGTTCATTACTTAAAGCTTTCGTCTCTTTGTTTGTTGCCACTGCGTAGTCCCACCAGACCCAACAGACCAACAAGGCCAAGCCAGCCCCAATTCATACTTTTGGTCTCTGTGGGAGTTGTTGCATAAGTTCGATAAGAATTAGTATCATAATGACCAATGTTTGTTCCTGTCCCCGTGCTTGTACCTTTCATTTTCGTGCTCATGCGATCCATCATATTATTGCCGTATCCATTAATTTGGCCCATCACACCTGTTCCGTTGCCGGTATATGTGCTGGTTCCTGTCCCATTGGAATAGGAGCTTACGCCCGTGCCCGTTCCTGTCACATTGGGATAAGAGCTTACGCCCGTACCGGTTGTACCTGAATAGGTATTTGTTGTCCCGTTCGTCGTATTCCCCGAGTAGGTGCTCGTTCCTGTTCCTGTTCCTGTTATTGTTCCCGTGGCAGCTCCTGTACCCACCGTGGCGTCGTAGTTACTGCCCGTATAACTCGAAGTTGTCGTAGTCCCCGTTGCTCCAGAATTCCCCGTACCGGTATTCATTGTTGTACTCGTGTTTGCTTGAGCACCCATTGCCCCCAAACTCAATGCAGTCGTCAGAGCTAACGTCAAAGTAATGGTATGAAGCTTCTTCATCTGTCCATTTCCCCTCTCGCCGTGTAATGGTGGTGCAAAGTTATCATGCTCCTTGAAGCCCACTTTTAACGGGGAACTTGTTGGAAAGGCAGGGGTCGCTTTCATAGTTGTTTTTCGCTACAATAAGGTGGAAAGAAAGGAGCAACAACTCATGTCTACTACTTTGCAGGAGTCCCCTCAATTATGGGGAGACAAACGTTTCCATACATGGAATTATGAAATGCGTGATGCTTTCGGCGGAAAAGTGTTTAAAGTTATGCTGGACGCAGGCTTTACTTGTCCGAACCGCGATGGCAAGATCGCAACCGGCGGCTGCACGTTCTGCAGTGCCAGAGGATCAGGTGATTTTGCGGGCAGCCGCCGCGATGATCTTGTTACCCAATTCAATAAGATCAGAGATCTTCAGCATCAAAAATGGCCGGAAGCCAGCTATATCGGGTACTTTCAGGCATATACCAATACGTATGCGCCCGTCGAGGAATTACGGGAATACTATGAAACCATTTTGCAGCAGCCGGGTGTTGTTGGCTTATCGATCGCAACCAGGCCGGATTGCTTACCCGACGATGTTATTGAATACTTGGCGGAACTGAATGAGCGGACCTATTTGTGGGTCGAAATGGGCTTGCAGACAGTCCATGAGTCGACTTCACAGCTCATTAACAGAGCGCATGACACACAATGCTATCTTGATGCGGTTGCCAAGCTCCGCAAGCATAATATTCGCACCTGTGCGCACATTATTTACGGATTGCCCGGCGAAACGCATGAGATGATGCTGGATACCGGACGAGCAGTCGCTCAAATGGATGTGCAGGGCATCAAAATCCATTTGCTTCATTTAATGCGTAAAACACCGATGGTGAAACAATATGAAGCTGGCTTGCTTCAATTCCTCGAAAAAGATGAATATGTGAAGTTGATTGTAGATACACTTGAGTTTCTGCCGCCAGAAATGATCGTTCATCGATTAACAGGAGATGCGCCCCGCGATCTGTTGATCGGACCGATGTGGAGCCTGAAGAAATGGGAAGTGCTGAACGCTTTTGATCAGATGTTGAAGGAAAGAAACACTTGGCAGGGGAAATTCTGGGCAGGGAAAACAAATTAGGACGCCATAAAACCATAACTTCATTTATTCCGTTTCCTTTATATAATGAGAACGCATAGAGGAGATGGGATGAATGAAACAGTGGGTTGGAGTTTCTATTCTTGCAATGATGATCGTTTCCGCGGGGTGCGGCAGCCAAACGGGGTCGCTGACGCCGACCGCCACACCGTCGGCGGTCGCGAGTGCGTCGCCGCTGGCGACCGCAGCGGCAAGCGCCGCGCCGACTGTTGCGGCGACAGTGACTGTGGCCGCGAGCGCAACGCCAGCGGCCAGCTCAACGCCGCAGCCTAGCGCATCGGCGGCACCTATAGCGGCGACTGTGAAGCCGTCGCCGACACCAACGCCAGCGCCTGCAAGCGCGGCGCCAACTCCATCCGCCAAGCCGCAGGCGGCGGATGATGGAGCAACCAGCACCGCAGCGCAGGCGCAGGTGCTTTACAAGGACAACTGCATGGCCTGCCACGGGGAAGGCCTTACCGGAGACTTCGGACCGAACCTGACCAAGGTCGGTTCGCGCAAAACGAAGGATGAGATCGCTGCGCAGATCATCAATGGCAAAGGCGATATGCCGCCATTCCAGAGTACATTGAAATCCGCTGAAATTGAGGCGCTGGCCGCATGGCTGGCCACCAAAAAATAATCCAGCATGGAGGCTTTTCTAGCATGGGTTTTGTTTCTGTTTTGGGCTTTGCTCACCAATTAATCAGCCAGCGTGTCCAAGCTGGCGAGACGGTCGTTGACGCGACCCTCGGCAATGGCGTGGACGCTTTATTCTTAGCGAAGCTGGTAGGCAGCCGCGGCAGCGTGTACGGCTTCGATATCCAGCAGCAAGCGCTGGATCAAACCAAGATGCGTCTGGAGAAAGAGCTTCCAGACGTTTCTTCTTGTGTGCACATGAGCTTATTCAGCCATGCGCTCATGGAAACAGTCGTGCCGCAGGACCGCCATGGCAAGGTCGCTGCGGTCACCTTCAATCTCGGCTATTTGCCCGGCGCCGATCCAAGCACCATTACGAAGCAGGAATCCACGATTCCTGCGCTTGAAGCCGCCCTCCGCTTGCTCCGCAAAGGAGGCATAGTGACCATCGTGCTTTATAGCGGGCACGATGGCGGATCGGAAGAAGCTGCCGCTGTCGAAAATTGGGCGCAGCAGCTTCCGCTTGCCGCTTTTCAGGTGCTAAGCTACCAATTCAAAAATACTAGTACTCACGCCCCCTATCTCCTGGCTCTAGAAAAAAGATAGACGCATGATATAATGCTAGAGAGTGGAAACACCATGATCTAGCAGGAGAACTTAGAGAAAGTAGGGATAGCATTGAAATCATACCCGCTTCAATTTCAACCTGAAATGAAAGAACGTGTCTGGGGAGGAAGAGCCCTGGAGAAGTTTGGTTTTCAGCTGCCGGAAGGCGCTATTGGCGAAGGCTGGATGATCGGAGATCACCCGAACGGCACAACAAAAGTACTTAATGGCGAACTCGCCGGTCTGGGTTTGGATGAAATTCGCGAGAAATACGGTAAAACGTTATTCGGTACCAAAGGATTTTCCGAAAAAAACGGCCGATTCCCGCTTCTTATTAAACTGTTGGACTGTGAAGATGATCTTTCCGTACAAGTCCATCCGAACGATCACTACAAGAATTTGGCTGCTGGTGAACTTGGCAAAACAGAAATGTGGTACATTCTAGACGCGAAGCCCGGCGCCAAAATCATATATGGCATGAAAGAAGGCGTTACCCGCGAAAGCTTGGCTCAAGCTATTGCTGAGAACCGAATCTTGGACTGCTTGCAAGAAGTTCCTGTTGAAGCTGGAGATTCCTTCTACATCCCGGCAGGTACGGTTCATGCTTTAGGTGCAGGCGTGCTTGTTGCCGAAATTCAACAAAACTCCGACACCACCTACCGGTTGTACGATTACGATCGTCCCGGACTCGATGGCAAGCTTCGCGAGCTTCATATTGAGGATTCCCTCAATGTAATCGCGTATGAAGGCTCCGGCTCCACACGGATGAAAACCGATATTGCCGAGTCAGGCACATGGCTGACATTAGCTGAATCACCGTTTTTCACAGTGGAAAAAGGGCTTGTAGGACCAAAGTGGGAGCTCCATACATCACCTGAAAGCTTCGTCATTCTCGTCATCGCAGATGGAAATGGCACTTTATCGTGGGCCGATGGCAGCATTTCCACCAAGCCAGGTGACTGCTTCCTGCTTCCAGCTGATCTAGGGAGCTATGCCTTGGAAGGAACAATGACCGTCATTCGCAGCTACTTGCCTTAAGGCTTCCAAACTTACGGTTATAACACCAAAGGCTCTCCACCTTCATCACTACGATGATTGTGGAGAGCCTTTTAGTGATCTTGCAGCTATTCTTCCGACAAGCTGCTTTCTTTGAGAATTACGTCGTGCGCGCCGCCTTCAACAAGGCTTGTTGCGGAAACAAGTGCAATTCTTGCGTTTATCTTCAATTCATCCAAAGTTAAGGAACCGCAGTTGCACATAGTGGACTTGATTTTGCCAATCGTCTTGTCCAAGTTCTCTTGCAGGCCACCCGCGTAAGGTACATAGGAATCCACGCCTTCTTCGAACAAAAGCTTGTTCTTGCCGCCTGTGTCATAACGCTGCCAGTTGCGGGCACGGTTGGAGCCTTCTCCCCAGTACTCTTTCACAAAGTTGTTGCCAACCTTCAATTTTCTTGTAGGGCTCTCATCAAACCGCGCAAAATATCTGCCGAGCATAACGAAATCTGCACCCATCGCCAACGCTAGGGTAACATGGTAGTCGTGCACGATACCACCATCAGAACAAATAGGAATATACGTACCTGTTTCCTTGAAGTACTGATCTCTGGCTTCCACAACTTCCATAATGGAGGAAGCTTGGCCGCGGCCGATCCCTTTTTGTTCCCGTGTGATACAGATAGAGCCTCCGCCGATACCTACTTTGATAAAGTCTGCGCCAGACTCTACTAAATATAAGAAACCTTCACGATCAACTACGTTGCCGGCCCCTATTTTCACATTAAAGTTCTCTTTTACATACTGAACCGTTTCGCGCTGCCATTCACTGTAACCATCCGATGAATCAATAACAAGAATATCTACTCCCGCTTCGACAAGCGCAGGTACTCTTTCTTTGTAATCCTTCGTATTGATGCCAGCGCCAACAATATAGCTTTTATTGCCATCAAGAAGCTCTAGCGGGTTCTCTTTATGCTCATCATAATCCTTGCGGAAAACGAGCGTATCCAGCTTCTGATTCTCATCGACAATCGGCAAGCAATTCAATTTATGATCCCAGATCAGATTGTTCGCTTCCGACAAAGTGATCCCTGATTTTCCGTAAATCAACTTTTCGAAAGGTGTCATGAACTGATGAATAGGACGATTCAGCGGGTCGCGGCTAATTCGATAATCTCTTCCAGTTACAATACCAAGCAGTTTTCCATTTGCTGTACCATCGTCGGTGATGGCAACTGTGGAGTGTCCAGTTTCTTCCTTCAAAGCAAGCAAATCGCTTAGCGTATGGTCCGGTGTCAAGTTAGAGCGGCTAACGACGAAGCCGGCTTTGTATCCTTTGACTTTGCGCACCATTGCCGCTTCTTCTTCAATGGATTGCGAGCCAAAAATAAATGAAATCCCGCCGCAACGCGCCAAAGCAATCGCCATTCCATCATCAGATACGGCTTGCATAACAGCAGATGAAAACGGGATATTCAACGAAATCGCGGGTTCCTCACCTTTGTTGAATTTCACTAACGGCGTCTTCAGCTTCACATTCGCTGGTGTACAGTCCTTCGTTGTCAGATTAGGAATCAACAGAAACTCACTAAACGTACGGGATGGTTCCATGTAATACGTGGCCACTTTTCGATTTCCTCCTCATTGATCCATAGGTAAATTTTTTCAATCTTATCACTGATCCTTGTCTGTGGTCAATGGATTTTTCAGGGAAATCTATTTTTCGTTAATTTACAAGCAATGCCCCCACTCCACCCAGCTGCCATTGCGGAGTAATCGTCCCTTTCAAGGTCGGTTGATGACTCGGTCGATAGAGGTGATTATGCTGTGCGGCGGCCAAAGATATTTTAGAATAGGACTGGTTAAATCATTGATTTCACATTATAATTTCTATGAGACGAAGAACGTCCTAGCCCATTCTTGTGAATGGATTAGGGCGTTCTTTTTTTTATGGAGGAGGGGGAGCACAATGAATTTCGAGGAAGCGCACGCTGCTTATATTCAATCCCATTTAATGAGGAGGACAGGTGAACGCAGAGGCCGTTTGGAGCGGGGACACAAGGAGGCAGAAAAGCTGTTTTGCCATCATGTATGGTGGCCGCTTCGTGGCAATTTTGAAGATTTGCATCCCGAATTCGAAGTATTCGATTGGAGGGGACTCTCCTACTTTTGTGATTTCGCCTGGCTTACCAAGTCAGTGAAACTGGTTATCGAAATTAAAGGCTTTGGTCCGCATGTTCGAGATATGGACAGACAGAAATACTGCAACGAGCTGAATCGAGAAACGTTTCTATCTGCGATGGGCTTCCAGGTAATTTCATTTGCGTATGACGACGTCGCTCACCGACCCGAACTATGCTTAACACTGCTGCGAATGGTCATTAGCCGGTACCAACCAGATTCCACCCCAGTCAACCTGCATAGTTTGGCGGAACGAGAAATCGTTCGACTTGCCTGCATGCTCGCTCAGCCTCTTCGCCCCATTGATGTGGAAACCCATCTAAGCATCAACCACCGTACCGCAGTTCGAACACTTCAAGCCCTCTGCTCCAAAGGATGGTTGGCTCCAGTCACCGGAACGGAAGGCAGACATGTCGTGCGCTATGAACTGCAGCCTGATAGGTTAATGCGGTTGCAGTAGGGTTTGGGGGTGCTTTGGGGGTGCAGTAAGGCCTGCGATTGCAGAAAAGCCTGCGAAAGTACATCTTTTGGGGCTTGTATTTGAGCTTTTACCGCAAATTCCTGCGATTGTGCATCTTTTTCGGACTCATAATCAACTTCAGGCCAAAACATCCGAAAATTCCTGCATAATCGCAGGTTTCCCTTCTTTTTAAACGATTATTGGAAAAAAGCCTGCACTTTCGCAGGTTTTGGTGAACCCGAGTCGACGTCAGCTTTAAACGTGATGATGTGTGGACGGTGCGTTGGCAGACATGGTGTTCGTTTGAGCTTCTAAGTAATAATCTGATGGTGCTGGTGGTGGCTCGGCGTATGATATGAGCTTCTTAAGTGATAATGTGTTGGTGCTGATGGCGACTTTGGCGTGTGGGATGAGCTTCTAAGTGATAATGTGTTGATGCTGACGGCGACTTTGGCATGTGATATGAGCTTCTTCTGATAATGCGTTGGAGTAGATGGCAATTTGGCGTGTGGGATGAGCTTCTAAGTGATAATGTGTTGATGCTGACGGCGACTTGGCGTGTGGTATGAGCTTCTTCGTGATAATGTGTTGGAGTAGATGCGACTTGGCTATGATATGAAGCTTCTTCGTGATAATGTGTTGGTGCTGATGGCGACTTTGGCATGTGATATGAGCTTCTTCTGATAATGTGTTGGAGCAGATGGCGACTTTGGCGTGTGGGATGAGCTTCTACTGATAATGTGTTGGAGTAGATGGAAATTTGGCGTGTGGTATGAGTTAGAAAGTGATCAGATGTTCTACATTCTCAGAAAAGCCTGCAATTGTGCATCTTTCTTGGCATGTATTTGAGCTTTTACAGCAAATTCCTGCGATTGTGCATCTTTTTCCGGCTCATTACCAATTTCAGGCTATAAAATCCCGAAATTCCTGCACTTTCGCAGGTTTTCTTTCTTTTTAAACGATTATTGGAAAAAAGCCTGCACTTTCGCAGGTTTTGCGAGTTCGAGCGGTAACCGGCATAAGCTTCTGCGTGCCAGTGGGTTCGAGCCGCAGGCGGCACGAATCATGTGTGGCAAAAGGCACGAGCTTCTGCGTGCCAGTGGGTTCGAGCCGCAGGCAGCACGAATCAAGTGTGGCAAAAGGGCACGAGCATCGGCGTGCCAGCAAGCTCAAGCCGCAGGCTTCACGTACTCAGCAGCCCAGCGAGCTCAAACGCCTCCATGCATGCCGCAGAAAGCACCAAAAAACCTTCAGCACCACATGAAATGTGGGATTGAAGGTTTTTTGCGAATTGCATTGCGGAAGCCGCCCGCCTTATTTCTTCCAGACCCGCGGCTTGTCGTGCCCGCTTGTGTATTCGATGGAAGATGGTGTAATTTCCAATACGATATATTCTGGATCGTGGGGGCCTTTGAACCATTCCTTGAAGGAATTTTCCCATAGCTTCTCACGAAGCGAGTTATCGCTGCATATGTCAGCGGTAGCTTCGACTTGCAGGATATCGGACGAGCGCTTGCCATCGTATCCGACCAATATATGGACATTGGGATTCTCTTTAATCTCGTCCACTTTATCGGTTTTGCTGTTCGTCGCCAAGTATAGCTTCAAACCTTCGTGGAACAAGGCCATGTACCGAACCTTTGGCTTCTTGCCATCTATGGTACCAAAGGAGCAAATGGGGTTAGCATCCAATACTTTCGAGATTTGGTCTTCCAGCTGTTTGGTTTCAATCATGGGGAACTCTCCTCTCAGATTCTCAAATGGCTTCCTGCTTCAACTACCATAGATTACCCTCAGGAGCAAAGTTTCAATCAAAGGGGCGCAAAAGAAACCCCACCCCTTCATTCGAAGGGGTGGGGCTATTCTTAAACCGTGGCCGCCTGATGCAGCGGCATCGTGTAGTAATGAGCCGGCTGCTGAGCGTCCGGCGGGAAGTGCACAACGAGCAGTTCCTTGCTGCTCGCATCGATCTCACCGCTTTGCAGATATGTCTGCAAAGCGAAAGGCAGAACCTCCAGCATGACATGCTTATGGAGGTCTTTCTCGTTGATGCGGAGCAGGTGGAAATCTCCGCTGACAAGCTCAGGCTGCTCCGCAAGCAGCTTGAAGTAGCTGTTCTGCTCGGACTTCTCCAAGGTGAAGTCCCACCAGATTTTGCGCGGCTTATATTTATGACCCAGGAAATAATCCAGCTTCATCAACCCTTCAATGACGCGCATATCCATCGTCCCGCGAGACATCAGGAAGTCGCGCAGACGCGTGAAGAGGTCCTCGAGCTGATGCCCGATTTTCTGCCAGCCGCGCCCCTCCCAGAAATCGCCGAATTCCTGAAAGAAATCGAAAGCAGACGCAAATTCATGCTTGATTAAGTGTTTCACCGTATGATCCATACGATGGGCGTTCCAATATTTCTCGAGCACGTCCTCCACCCGTTTGATCCGAATCAAATCGGTGAAGGGCAGGATGTCGTTGCCCAGAATTTCATAAGGAGCATGGTCCATGTAGACATAGCCATATTTGTGTGCGTCATTGCGCATACCGGTACCGCGCAGCATTTTCAAGAAACCAAGCTGAAGCTCTTCCGGCCCCAACTCGAACACGTCGTTAAACGTCTTCCGAAACGAGTTATAGTCCTCTTCCGGCAAGCCGGCAATTAAATCAAGATGCTGGTCAATTTTCAAGCTGTTTTTCACTTTGGACACCGTACGGCTCAGCTTGAAGAAATTTTGCCTGCGCTGGACTAAATCATTGGTCGTATCGTTCGTAGACTGTACGCCAATTTCGAAACGGAACGTACCTGGAGGCGCATTCTCAGCCAAATAATCCAATACCTCAGGACGCATGATATCCGCCGTAATCTCGAACTGGAACACGGTTCCACGGTGATTGGCAATCAGGAATTCGAAAATCTCCATCGCATAATCCCGCTTAATATTAAAAGTCCGATCCACGAATTTAATCAGCTTAGCCCCGGAATCAATTAAATAGAGCAAATCCGACTTCGTTCGTTCCATGTCAAAATAACGCACGCCCACTTCAATACTCGAAAGACAGAATTGACAAGAGAAGGGGCAGCCCCGGCTCGTTTCAAAGTAGACAACACGGTTCGCAAGACTCGGCACATCCTCTGCGAAGCGATGCGGAGACGGGATATCATCCAGTTTCAGCTTAGGTCTGCCCGGCATGAGGATGACTTCCTCACCTTTGCGATAAGCCAGGCCATAGACGAAATGATATTTGCGCGTCGTCGAAATCTCCGTCAACAACTGGTGAAAGGTCTCTTCCCCTTCGCCCATCACGATGAAATCAACCTCGGGAATACGGTTCATCCAGTACTCGGTATCGTAGGAGACCTCAGGTCCCCCAAGCATGATCAGGAGATCCGGCCGAATTTTTTTGATCATTTTGATAATCGTAATCGTTTCTTCAATGTTCCAAATATAACACGAAAATCCCAGCACATCCGGGGCTTTCTGATAAATATCGGACACGACATTCATGACCGGATCTTTGATCGTATATTCTGTAATTTCAACATCAAAATCCTTCTCGCAAAACGCTTTTAGATAGCGAAGTGCTAAGGAGGTATGAATGAATTTGGCGTTCAGTGTCGTTACAAGTACTTTCATTCGCAAAAAACCTCGTTCTGTTTTCGTTTATCGATCACTCTAATTCTACACGAAAACGGAGGAAATACAAAGACAAGCCTCCTGCAGAGGCCAAAAGAATTCAAAAGAACAGCTAAAGAACCATATCGTCATCCCAAACAGGATTCTCATAAGGGAATTGCAGGTAAGAAGCTTCTTGGATCGCATTTTTCCATCGTTCGGCATGAACGTGCAGCTGCTCCTCGACTTCTTGAATTCTTAACTGCAGCAGGCTCATGTTGTCTTCATCTGCTCCACTTTGCAGCGCTTTTTGCAGGGTGGTACGTTCTTCGAACCACTGGGTTAGCTGATATAAAAGCATGTAGATTCCCACCATTCCTCATTCATAGGGTTTTAGTAATCAGTGTTCCCCCTACGGGAAGTCCGCATACCGTTGATCCGAATGATAAGCCCTAGTATAGTTAGTTTAAATTTAGTTTAAAAAAGAGCAAAAAGGGGCCCTAACCTATGCGCAAACGAATTACGCTTCACGATTTGGCCGGCCAATTGGGCTTAACCATACAAACCGTATCCAAGGCACTGCGTGGATTGCCCGGCATGTCCGAGCAGACGCGCAGCGAGGTTTTCCGCCTTGCCCGTGAGCTAGGCTATATGACCAAAGATCAGAAGCAGACGCTGCAGCTTGACCACATATCCCCTTATCCCATTGTTCAACGCCGTTTCGTGCTCGTTCAAAACAAGCTGTCCTTGAATTTCAATCAACTTCTTCTGCAGGGCCTGCACGAGAGGTTCATGGAATTCGGACATACCGTGCAGCCGCTCCTTATTCCGCCACAGCTGAAGCCTTCACAATTCGAAGCATGGGCGGAAAAAGAAGGGCTGCTTTATTCGGAAGGCGTGTTCATCGCGCCGAGGATGAGCCACGATTCTTTGGAGCAGAAATTGTTGGAGCTGCCGCTGCCTCGTATTCTGCTGAATTTCCCGCCTCCAGAATCCAGCGTCGACAGTGTCATATGGGATGTTTACGAGGCTGTCTATCAGGCCGTCCGGAGACTTGTCAGGATGGGCCATAAGCAGATCATGTACGTGGGAGATACCAAAGATCAACGCGGCTTCGTGATCCGCTGGCAGGCGTTCTGCGAGGCCATGAAGGAAGCTGGTTTGCCCGTGGATTCCGAGGCGCACGTCACCCAGCGTGACGGCACGGATCAGTGGCTTGAAGATTTGCAGGCACAGTACCGCAAGCATCAGCCTACCGCTGTAATTAGCGGTATTGATGAGGAAGCTACCCCTGTCTATCACACGCTGCGCCGGCTAGGGGCAGCTATTCCTCAACAGTGTTCCTTCGCAGCACTCCTAAATGAACAAAGCGGGACACTTCCACTATGCTCGCGTCCTCAGCTGCCGATTCGCGAAACTGGGTATCGTGCGGCGGATCGGATGCTTTGGCGGATTGCCAATCCGCACTTGCCTTATGAACATGTGCGTTTGCAGGGCGCTTTTTTCACTGGAAGTACGATTCAGAAGCTGTCGGAGAAAGCTTTCCCGGGAATCCTTTCATAAGAGTTTGCATAGAGCGTTTCAATTGCTTTTGTGAACGTGGTATATTGAGTACTGTGAAACAAAGGAACGGAAATGAAATCGGAGGTTTATGTATGCAAAAAAAGCAAGGCAAGAATCAAGGTCCGAAAAAAAACTTTAGTCAGAAACCAACTTTTAAGCAGAAGCCTAGCTCCAGTCCGAGCTACTCCAAAGCTAACCAAGAGATGAATACGCGTCAATATACGGTGAAAGAGCCGATGGAGCTCCTGCCTTTTTTAATAGAGAAACTATCGAGTTTGGGAAGAAATTCAGTCAAAGCGATTCTCGCCCGTGGACAAGTCGCTGTGAATGGCAAAGCAGTAACAGCTTACAATCACCCCTTGCTGCCAGACCAAACGGTGACGATTAATAAAGATAAAATCGTAGAGGACATCCCTCTGGCGGGCATGTCCATTCTCCATGAGGATGATGATGTGATCGTCATTCAAAAGGATGCTGGACTGCTGTCCATCGCCGCAAATACACAAGAGAATGAAATAACCGCATATCGCCAGCTTACCGCGCACGTACGCAACCATGATCCGAAGGCAAGAATTTTCGTCGTACACCGTCTAGATCGGGATACCTCGGGTGTCATGATGTTTGCCAAAAATGAGAAGGCTCAACAACACCTCCAAAATACTTGGCAGGAAAGCGTGAAAGAACGGACCTACGTCGCTTTGGTTGAAGGCATGGTAAAGAAACCGGAAGGCACCATTTCCTCCTGGCTTAAGGAACATACGAA
This sequence comes from Paenibacillus ferrarius, assembly GCF_002027705.1. Classification (GTDB taxonomy): domain Bacteria; phylum Bacillota; class Bacilli; order Paenibacillales; family NBRC-103111; genus Paenibacillus_E; species Paenibacillus_E ferrarius. The sequence goes on from NZ_MBTG01000015.1 coordinate 65,370, forward strand.
ATCGTTGAAAATGTTCTCTACCCCGTATCCAAATGATGGGCAGCACGCCGTAACGCATTACAAAACTATCCAAACCAACCGAAGCTTCTCTTTGCTTGAAGTCAATTTGGAAACGGGCCGCAAAAATCAAATTCGCGTGCATATGCAGGATATCGGGCACCCGGTTGTCGGCGACAAGAAATACGGAGCGAAAACCAAAGAGATTGGACGACTTGGGCTCCATGCGCGTGTGCTTGCTTTTATCCATCCGACCACAGGGCAGCTGCTTCGTTTTGAGACGAATATCCCCAAATTATTTATGAATCCTTTCCGCGAAGCACCGGGGACAAAATAAATCCTTCAGAATTTATGACATATACAAGAATTTACGAGTTGGGAGATACATACAGATGAACATTGTTGTCCTTGACGGCTATACACTCAATCCAGGCGATCTGGATTGGGACGGGCTGCACGCGCTTGGCGAAGTCACTTTGCATGATCGAACTGCGGAATCGCAAATCGCTGGGCGGGCTGCCCATGCCCAGATTGTACTGACGAACAAAACGCCGATTACGGCCGAAACGATCAAGCAGCTCCCTCATCTTCGCTATATTGGCGTACTCGCGACTGGCTACAATATCGTTGATGTGCAAGCAGCCAAGGAGAATGGCGTTGTTGTCACGAATGTTCCGGCTTACAGCACACATTCCGTAGCACAGTTGGTTTTTGCTTTGTTATTGGAGTTCTGCCATCGTGTTCAGAAACACAGCGACAGTGTTCAGAACGGGGATTGGGCCAGTTCGGTTGATTTCAGCTACAGCCGCTCCCCTCTCGTTGAGCTAAGCGGTAAAACGATAGGACTGATTGGCCTCGGACAAATCGGCAAACAAACGGCGCTCATCGCACAGGCAATGGGCATGAAGGTACTTGCTGCGGGCAGCGGGCGACGTGTTCCGGAGCCCACCAGCGGGATTGAATGGGTACAGACGGAGGAGCTTCTGCGACGGGCGGATGTCGTCAGCCTGCATTGCCCGCTGACTCCCGAAACAACGCAATTGATCAATGCAGAGCGAATTGCGCTGATGAAGCCGACGGCAATTTTGCTCAATACAGCAAGAGGCGGACTTCTGAATGAGGATGATGTTGCGCAGGCGCTGAATGAGGGCCGATTGGGCGGAGCCGGGCTAGATGTATTAACCGTCGAGCCGCCAAGCCCAGACAACCCTCTCTTGCATGCACGTAATGTTATCATTACCCCGCATATCGCTTGGGCTACCCAAGAAGCGCGTACACGCCTGATGGCTGTAGCGGTTGATAACGTACGGGCTTACAAAGAAGGAACACCGATGAATGTCATCGGCTGAAGAAAAATCAAAAAGCCACGCTTCCCTAATCAGGGGCGTGGCTCTTTAACTTTTACACGAATTATAACTGCTCGCGAAGAACGACCGGCTTCTTCATTCGCTTCATCAGCTCAGGAAGGGCAATCCCGCACATCGTTACCACGACGCCCAGCCATTGCAGCCAATTGACGGCTTCGTTCAGCACGACATAGGACATCACCACAGCCATCGGCAATTCCGCCGCGCTTAGGATCGTCGCCAAGCCGCCTCCAACCTTGGGTACCCCAATGGCGAAAAACAATGGCGGGATGACCACGCCGAAAAGCGCCAGCAGCAGCGCCCATGGGAGCAGTGCCTCATGCAATGAACCATTCACAAGAAAGTGAGGTGGAAACACGAGCATGACAAGAATGAATGAGCCGGTTAGCATAATGGCGCTTCGTGTGATCGGAGCGACTTGTTTGGCTGTTTTGCCGCTAAACCAGATGAACAAGGCATACGTCAGAGCAGCCAGCAGCCCCAGCGTCACACCTATCCAAGAGATGGCTTCTTTCCCCCCGCCTAAATAACCGCTTGCCATAATAATCCCGATAAACAAAATAACCAGGGATAACAGCTTCTCTTTGCCAGGACGCTTGCGTTCAACAATCGCCTCCAAAAGGATGCCCATCCACGTGAATTGGAATAGAAGGATAATAGCGAAGGATGCAGATATATATTGCAGCGCCGCGTAATAAAACATACCCGTCAAACCTGTCGTTGTTCCTACCAGCATGAGCGAGAAAACTTGTCGCTTTGATACTTTAAACACGCTTGCGGCTGTGGCTTGTTTGTTCGATTTGGCTGAAACAAGCACCAAAATCCACAGCATGAGTACGCCAAAAAGGTTTTGGCTGCCAACGACATCGCCAACATTAAAGCCTGACTCATAGGCTTTTTTTACGAACGTGGATAACATACCGAAGCTGCATGCTCCGGCCAAAACAAATAGAATGTATTTCATGATGCCTCCCTGCGAAAAGAAAAAAGCGGACTGTGTGCCCAGTCCGCCACGTTTCGTTATTATGCCATTATACAAAAAAACTACTTGAAAAACGAGTCTCTTCCAGTCAAACTACTCTACTGAGAAAATGTCTCAGAAACTGCTCCGTATCAACTTTCAAACAAACTTGCATGTTGGGCTCATTCGCAGGCTTGCTGCGCAAGTCTCCGACGGTGCGGCCCAGCGTGTGGAAACCATCCAAATCAACCCGCACATAGAGCGGAGTTGTTGTGACAAACTCCGGATTGATAGCGACACCTACGGCAAGCGGATCGTGCAGGCCGCAGCCGCCGATGCCAGGGTAGAAATCTTCATAGGCATCAATGTAAAACTCCGTCATATCCGCCATTAAAGTTCCCAGTGCCGTCTCCTTGTCCCGCCACGCCTCAACGTCCTTCTTCGGCAGCAGCGTCTCCATCGTCACGTCAAGACCGACAAGCGTAATCGGAACGCCAGAAGCAAAGACATAATCCGCGGCTTCCGGGTCGGCATATATGTTCGCTTCTGCATGCGGCGTTGCATTGCCGGCACGCGTTACCGCTCCGCCCATGACGATGACATTATCGATCAGCTTCACAATGTCTGGCGCTTGCATAATGGCCAGCGCCAGATTCGTCATCGCAGCCACGGTGATAATCGTTACCTGATGCGGTCTGCTCCGCACCTGATCGATAATAAATTGCGGTGCAAATTGCGATGACGCTTCCCGCTTCGGCTGCTCGCCTTCGCTCAGCGTATTCCCCATGCCGTCCCTTCCGTGTATATGAACCGCACTGGCTTTCACACGGCTTACATAGAACGGCTTCGCTGCTCCAGGAACAACAGGAATGGAGCTGTCCAAATGTTCCAGAACAAGCAGCGTATTGCGGGTGGCCTCCTGAACCGTTACATTGCCGAAGCAAGTCGTCACACCCAGCAGCTCGAGCTCAGGGGAATTTACAGCGTAGCTGATAGCCAACGCATCATCAATACCTGTATCAACATCCAAAATAACCGGTTTCATCTATGTGTCTCCTCTCGTTAGCTCTTTAATGTGGTAATGAAGTAGTCAAGAAACCGCGGGCTGTCAACATCAACCCCTACCGATGTATTCGTAACCTCCACCGATCTGCGCAAATCTGCGAGTGTAGCTCCGTAGGACATCGTACCTTTCGTTTCAATACGGATATAGTGTTCTTCCGTCGTAATCAGATCTGGATGAGCCGCAACAGCCACGGCAAGCGGGTCATGCAGAGGTGCGCCGTAGAAACCATTTTGCTTGTCATAAGCGCCAAAATAAAATTGGAAGGCTTCTCCGATGTAAGCCGCAGCTCTTTCATTGCCTGGAGCTGGCGACTCCATAAGATGAAGGCGTTGTTCCTCGCCGATAATCGTTTTCATAGTGACATCAAGGCCAACGAGCGTAATCGGGATACCCGATTCAAACACGCGATGCGCGGCTTCCGGATCGCCGTAGATGTTCGCTTCGGCAGCAGGAGTCACATTGCCAGGCACTTTCACTGCACCGCCCATGATGACAAGGCGTTTCACCTTGGAAGCGATGGAAGGATCTTTGGCGAGGGCAAGAGCCAGATTCGTCATGCGGCCCACGAACACAAATGTCAGCTCGTGCGGGTTCTCATTGACCATGCGCACAATAAAGTCTGAAGCGCTTTCGGAAATAGCCTTCCCTTTGGGCAGCGGAAGCTCGCAATTGCCGATACCGTTATCGCCATGAATATGCGTGACAGGCCCTTTCCAATCGCGGTACAACGGGCGTGCTGCACCCATAGCGACCGGCACTTCATAAGGAACACCTGACAGCTCAATCACTTGCAGCGTATTTCGGGTCGCTTGCACCACATCGGTATTCCCGAAGACAGTCGTAATGCCTTCTACTTTGACATGCTTCGTTTTTAGGGCGAGAAGAATCGCCATTGAATCATCAATACCTGTATCAACATCAAGAATCATCCGCACATTTTGCATTGTGATCACCTCTACGTGTAGTTTTTCAAAGTTTGAACGAGCATAGCCCAGAATTTATCCTGATCAAGCGTGAAAGCAACATTAACATTAGGCTCACGACCTGTGACGCCTAGCAAGTCAACGACGGTCATCCCGTACGTATGCTCGCCTTTTGTTTCAATATCCACCCGCAGCTTCTTCGTTCCGAATGCTGTTGGGTCAATACAGTAAGCGACGCAGCAAGCATCGTGAATCGGAGCACCAGCGAAGCCAAAAACTTCCTTGTACGTATGAGCGAAAAATCCCAACAGTTCATGAACAAAATGTGATACACGATTGTCCACGTCGAGAATGCGTTGATGGATTTCGTCGGTGACGATCGCTTGGTGGGTTAAATCCAGCCCCATCATCGTGATCGGTACGCCGCTCTCGAAAACTACCTTCGCTGCTTCCGCATCTACATAGATATTAAACTCTGCAGCAGGCGTAGTATTGCCGAACGTTCCTCCGCCCATGATGACAATTTCCTGTATTTTAGATAAAATTGCAGGCTCTTTGCGCATCGCTAGAGCAATATTCGTAAGCGGCGCGACAGGGACCAGCGTAATATCGCCATCGGACTCCATCAACTTGCGAATAAGGAGATCTACGGCATGCTCCTCTTCCATCGCTTTGCTTGGATTAGGCAGCAGAGGACCATCCATGCCCGATTCGCCATGAATATCAGCTGCCGTCTGACGCTTGCGTATGAGCGGCTGGCCGGCGCCCTTGGCAACAGGCACATGCGTGAGACCTGCCAGTTCACATACCTTTAACGCGTTAAGCGTCGTTTTCTCAACCTCTGCATTGCCTGCTACCGTCGTAATAGCGACCAGTTCCACATGCGGGTTAGCCCCTGCCAGCAAGATCGCAATAGCATCATCGTGCCCTGGATCGCAATCAATCATGATTTTCCGTTTACCATTTTCCATCGTTCGCTCCGCCTCCCAGCTCTTATCCACTGCTTTGGTTATGCTACAGCTGCATTTGGTGATCTTTCAGACTGCGCTCTGAGCGCATCATTCAGCTTCTTCTTCTTGCGAATCGCAAAGAAAACAAGCGCTGCTATCGTTACAAGATAAGGAATCATTTGGATAAACTGACTCGGAACCTTACTCCCCGGAATGGTTTGCACGACTGTCGCAATAGCGCTGGCCAACCCGAAGATCAGCGAGCCGAACAAAATACCAATCGGGTTGCGGTTCCCCAGCAATACGACCGCCAGCGCCAGAAATCCGGTTCCTGCCGTCATGTCCTTCACAAACATGCTCGTCATGCCCATCGATAAGTATGCGCCAGCTAGGCCTGTGAACAATCCACTCCAAGCGAGTGCCGAGAATTGAATGCGGTTCACAGAGATGCCGAGCGATTTGGCTGCTTGCGGCGCTTCGCCAACTGAACGGAGATGAACGCCATACGGCGTTTTGTAGAGAATAAATACACAGATAAGCACAGAAAGGAATGCAATCCACGTCATGAGACTATGACCGCTAAGCACCTTCCCAAGGAAAGGAATCGTGTCAATAACCGGAATACGAACGACAGGGATATTGTGAACAGCCGAAGGGGAGTAGTTGCCCGTCACCCCAAAAATTTTATTCATGAGAAAAATCGTCACGCCTGAACCGAATATATTGACGGCAAAACCGGTAATGATCATGTCTACTTTCAATTTGAGCGAGAAGAACCCCATTCCGTAACACACCAGCATCGAGGAAGCGACTCCCGCAACCACACCAAGAACCCAGCTATCCGTTACAGAGCCAACGGCAATCGCACTGAAAGCCGAGATAAGCATAAGGCCTTCCAAACCGATATTGATGACTCCTGCGACATCAGCGATAAGTCCACCCAGAGCCGAAAGCAGGATCGGGGTTGTGAATCTGAGAAGCACGACGAACAGCGATAAGTCGATGATTTGTGCCCAAAGAGCTGATAGCATCTTAGTTCACCGCCTTTTGACGCAGCGCGAATTTTTGTTTCAGATACGTGAAGATGGCTTGTGAAGATACGAATAAGACCAACATAACCTGGATAATAATAGCCAATTCGCGCGGCACGTCGCTTCCGACCTGCATTTGGGTAGCGCCTACTTGAAGATAAGCATAGAACAGGCTCACTGCCACAACGCCAATCGGATGATTTCTGGCAAGCAATGCGATGATAATCCCATCAAATCCTAGTCCTGATGAGAAATTATCTTTATACGTGCCATGTACGCCCAGAATTTCCACAATACCAGCTAATCCGGCAAGCGCTCCGCTGATCATGACGCTAACGATCACAACACGTTTCGTTGAAATACCGCCGTAATTCGCAAATCGGCTGTTTTTGCCAACCAAACGCATTTCATAGCCTGATCTTGTTTTGTACATCAAAAGATAAACGACTACGGCTGCCAAGAGGGCAATCAGCACACCATAATGCGCTGGAAAACCTGCGAAAATTTTGCCCAGCTTTGCCCCATCCCCAACATAATGCATACGGGCGTAGCCGCCACTGGCTGGATCTTTGAACACGTTGTTCACCAAATAGGATGTAGTCAGAATGGCAACGAAATTCAACATCAGCGTAGTGACAATTTCATTGGCATTCCACTTGGTTTTGAGCCAGCCTGGAACTGCGCCATAAAGCGCTCCGCCAGCCATCGCACATAGAAGAACCAAGGGAAGCAAGATCCAAGCAGGCAATCCATGTACATAGACAGCGACCAGTGAACCGATGAAAGCTCCAACGTACAACTGACCTTCCGCCCCCATGCTGAAGACGCCACATTGAAATACCACGGACAATGCCAAACCTGTGAAAATAAGCGGAACGGCTTTATTCAAAATCGTGCCGATATTGAACGCCCCAGAAAGCGGGCCGCCTAGAAAAGAACTGATAGCTTCCATCGGCTGATGGCTGGAGAACATAATAATGATAAATCCGCAAAGGATCGCCATGATGGCAGCGGCAATGATACCTGTGATCTCGAGATAAATAGCTTGTCTTGTATTCATTGGAGCGCCTCTTTCCTTTCCTGACTTTTAATCCCCAACATATAATAGCCGAGTTCCTCTTCGGTCAGCCCGTCATGATTATCAAGAACGGCAACGATTTTACCATTGTAGACAACAGCAATGCGGTCGCTTAAACCCATGACTTCCGATAATTCAGCCGACACGAGCAGTACTGCCGCCCCGCCATCCCGCCTTTTGATAATCTCGCGATGGATGAATTCGATAGCTCCAATATCGACGCCGCGCGTTGGCTGCGAAGCAATCAGAAGCTTCGGATTTTTGGAAATCTCCCTGGCGATCACCACTTTTTGCAGATTGCCCCCGGATAATGCCCCGGCCATCACGTCTTCGTTTTGAGCGCGCACGTCATAAATATCCATCATAATTTTGGCGAATTGCTTGATTTTCTTTTTATTCAAAAAAGGGCCCCGGCGAAATTCAGGATTCCGGTAATGGTCAAGAATTAAGTTTTCGGCAATGGTTGACGTTAAACTGGCTCCCGTCGTTTGCCGGTCTTCAGGAACATGCCCCACTTTCATCGCGCGGATTTGGGCAGCGCTTTTCCCGATCAGTTCGTCGCCCAAATAGCGGATTTCGCCTGACGTAGCTTTCCGCAAGCCAGTGATCGCTTCGACCAACTCCGTTTGTCCGTTCCCTTCCACACCAGCGATTCCAACAACCTCGCCAGCTCGAATATCAAGGGAAATGCCACGAAGCGCCGGAGCCCCCTTATCATCAGAAGCACACAGATTTTTAACTGATAATACGATGTCTTTCGGTTCGGAAGGCTGCTTATCGACGCGGAATAACACTTCTCTGCCAACCATCAATCGTGAAATTTCTTCTGGATTCGTGTCTTTGGTGAGCATGGTCGTAATCGTTTTCCCGGCTTTAAGCACCGTAACCCGATTGGAGATTTCCATAACTTCGCGCAGTTTATGCGTGATGAAAATAATCGTATAGCCTTGTCGCACCAGCATTTGGATCGATTCGAACAGTTCATCGGTTTCCTGCGGTGTTAAGACGGCTGTAGGTTCATCAAGGATAATAAGACGTGCGCCGCGATACAGCACTTTGATAATTTCCACACGTTGCTTTTGCCCAACAGATATCGTTTCAACCGTCGCACGCGGATCTACTTTCAGTTTGAAAGTTTCAATCAACTTCTCAATTTCGGAAAATTCCTTCGTACGATCCCGCACGAGGGAGAAAAGCCCTTTGACGGGCTCCTCGCCAAGCACGATGTTTTCTGAAACTGTGAGCGATGGGACGAGCATAAAATGCTGATGCACCATGCCCATGCCTTGCTTGATTGCATCTTTGGGTCCTTGAAAGCGCAGCGGCTGTCCCTTGTAGAGAATCGAGCCGCTCGTCGGCGCCTCCAGTCCGAACAATATCTTCATTAGCGTCGACTTGCCTGCTCCATTCTCGCCGACCAGGGCATGGATCTCACCTTCATGCACGGTTAAATCCACACCACGATTTGCCTTCGTACCGTTGGGGTACGTCTTATGGATGTCTTTCATCTCCAGCAAAATCGCCATGGCTGCGTTCCCCCTTCATGATCGGCTTATTTCAAAGTCGTTTGTACTTTGATTTCGCCTTTGTTCAACTTATCTTCAATTTGCATGATTTTATCTTGAATAGCTTTAGGTACGTTTTTGTTGTACAGATCATCCTTCGCCAGACCTACTCCGCCTTCTTTAATCCCTAAGACTTCATTCTTGCCAAAGCCCAGTCTGTCTTGGCTGAACAGGGTTAATGCCCGAAGAACCGAATTATCAATGGATTTCACCATGGACGTTAAGACACTGCCCGGATATAGACCATTTTGGTTGGAATCTACACCAATCGAGTATTTGCCTAACGAATTACCGGCTTCCAGAAGACCTAGACCTGCTCCCCCTGCTACATTGAAAGCGATATCAACTTTTTGCGAATTATATTGAGCGAGTGCGAGTTCTTTCCCTTTGGGAGCGTTTGCAAAATCACCAACATAAGAAGCGACAACCGAAATGGCAGGATCCACGTATTTAGCGCCTTGTTCATAGCCGGCTTTGAAGTCATTAATAATTGGAATGTCCATACCGCCGATAAAGCCGATAACTTTTTCTGGATTTGCACCTTTCAATTCTGTGCTTGTTGTAACCAATGCGGCAAAAGCGCCAGCCATGAAAGATCCTTCATTTTGCGAGTAAGTCATGGAGTATACATTCGGAAGACCTGTAATCGCTTCATCAAAGAAAATAAATTTTTGTTTCTCATAACGCTTCGCCACATCTTTGATGATATCTGTCATTTGGCTTGTTCCCAAAACGATAACATCATATTTCCCGCTGGAAGCAAGGGACTCCAAACCTGCCGGCCAATCCGCTTGGTTCGTGCCGCCTTCAACAGTTTTCACATCCATGCCCAGCGTTTCGCTGGCTTGCTTCACACCTCTTTGTGCAGAGTCAAAGAACCCTTTATCTCCAAGTGTACCGTTTACAAAATAGGCCGCATTAATTTTCTTCGTTGTCGCAGCTTTGCCAGGACTAGCCGAATTGGCAGGGGTTGTCGTAGATTTACCACAACCCGCCAAGAAAACCAAAACCGAAAGCAACAGTAACGCAGTAATTCCTAAACTTTTTTTCATCGCATATATCCCCCTTAGGATGTTCTTATTGGATGGAAAGTTTGTTTAAATCTGCTTGAGTCGGCATACCCGCTTGGGCACCAAGCTTGGTAACAGACATGGCGGATACTTTGCTGGCGAAAACAACCGCCTCATTCAATGCATAACCGGCCGCTAAGGCATAAGCCAGTCCGCCATTATAGGCATCTCCGGCCCCGGTCGTATCAACAACAGGAACATGATAAGCTGAAACTTTCACTAAGGACTCACCTTTGTGCAAAAAGGCGGAACCTTCTTCGCCAAGCGTCGTTACGACACAACTCGGTCCCATCTCCAGCAGCGCTTCCATTGCCGTCTGCAGCTGATCGCCAGAAGCATCAATACCTGTGAGCGTTTCCAGCTCCAACCTGTTGGGTGTGATATAATCTACGCATTTCAGCATCGACTCTGGCAGCTTGCGTGCAGGTGCTGGGTTCAAAATCACGGTTTTACCTAACTTCTTCGCTAACTCACATGCGGCCGAAGCCGTTTCAAGGGGAATTTCCAACTGCACAAGCACAATATCATGCTCGCTGATCACTTGCTCCAAGGCTTGGATATGTTCCGGCAGACACTTTGCATTCGCGCCAGGAATAACAACGATTCGGTTGTCCGATTCAGCTAGCGTGATAGAAGCGATACCTGTTGGCGTGTCTGCTATCCGCTTGATATGATCCGTAGAAATCGCATCCTGATTCAGATATTCGATCAGCGATTTCCCGAACATATCGTCTCCGATCGAGCCGATCATCGTTGTCTGACCTCCAAGTCTAGCAGCAGCTACCGCTTGGTTCGCGCCTTTGCCGCCTGGAATAAAATGGACATGCTCGCCTGTCAGTGTTTCCCCAACACGTGGAAATCGGGACGTTTCCACAACAATGTCCATATTCAAGCTCCCGATGACCACAATACGGGGTTTATTCATCAGTTCTTTTCCTTTCTGTCGATCCTCTAGTTATGAGATTCACATCAAATAAATGTGTCTGCTCTTCTTGTATGTCGCCTTCAATCTTCTTAATCAGCAGCCGCGTAGACAACATGCCCATGTCATAAATCGGTTGAGCAACTGTCGTAATCTCCGGCTCAACGATAAGCGTTAAGTCGATGCCGTCAAATCCGACTAGCGCAACTTGATCAGGTACGCTCAGTCCCATGCGCTGAAGCTTCTTGAGCGCTCCAATCGCCATCATGTCGTTGCCAGCAAAAATGCCGTCAATATCCGGATGGCGCTGCATCAAATTCTCTACGGCAGCCATCCCGCCATCAACACGGAAGTGGCCTGGTTCCACTAGGCTTGGTGAATACCAAGGAAGATGCTTCACCGATTGCTCGTATCCGATGAACCGCTCTCTTCCGGTTACCGTCTCCTGCGGGCCATAGATATGGGCGATTTTCTTGCATCCCACATCCATCAGATGCTGCACAGCCATCTGAGCTCCTTCCAAATGCTTCGAGCTAACCACCGAGCAGGATGCATCTCGCGGCGCTCTGTCAAGGATAACGAGCGGAATCTTCTCATTCTTCAATGCTTCTACATCGTCGGAACGAAGGTTGTAAGAGGCGAACAAAATGCCATCTACATAACGCTGCTTGAGTACTTTGATGTACGTTTGTTCCTTATCGGCCTGATTGTCCGAGTTGCACAAAATAACCGTGTACCCGTACATCCTTGCCACATCTTCTACAGCTCTGGCCAACTCAGCAAAAAAGGGATTCGTAATATCAGGAAAAATAAGAGCAATCGTCCCTGTTTTCCTTCCCGCCAGCCCTCTGGCTATCGCGTTGGGCTCATACTGAAGCGTCTTAATCGCTTGTTGGACCTTTAGCTTGGTATCTTCATTAACATACCCATTTTTGTTGAGATAACGGGAAATCGTCGCAACTGAAACTCCAGCTAATTTCGCGACATCTCTAATCGTTGCCATTTGTTACGACCCACTCCTACTGATGCGGACAACCCGCTCCCCACATCCAATTTTAGGTAATAGGTAAACGGTTACACATATCCGAAATTTGCTATTTTATCTATTATAACCAATGAATAAAAGAAAAACTTCGATGTATGATCTTTGTGTAACAATCAATGTGTAACCGGTTACACATCTTATATTTTTATTATAGCTCTCGTTTTCAAAAAGTGTCAAGAAAAAAGTTAGCAAATAGCCCTTTCTGTTGGAACAACAGAACTACTCTATTGATCATCCAAGCGCTTTTCTTGATCTACTTAGGAAAGGGGCGGTCAACAGAAAATTGAGGTTAGCTGGGCAAGTATAACTAAACCTAAAGCCTAGCTTTTTTTGAGTAACTCTCCAATAAAAATGGGGCTGCCCTCAAGTAGGTTTATCTACTTTGGGACAGCCCTCTCAGTTGGTTCAAACAAGCAGCCTTACTTCAATAAAGCCGCATAATCCATCTGCGGCACAAGTCCCGCTTCTGCAGCCCGCTGGAGCAAGGTCAAGACGGCGCCGTAGCCGCTCTCTCCAAGATCAGCGGTGAACTCGTTCACATACAGGTCAATGTGCGCCTGAGCGACCTGCGGGTCCATCTCTTGCGCGTGCTGCATGACGTAGTCGCGCGAAGCTTCTGGATGCGCCCACGCGTATTCTACCGAGGCGCGGGCCCAGCCCGCAAGCGCCTCTAGATCCATAGAGCGCCGCGCAATGATGGCGCCCAGCGGGATCGGCAGGCCGGTGTCCGTTTCCCACCAGCTGCCCAGATCTGTGAGAAGCGCTAAACCGTACGACGGGTAGGTAAAGCGCGCTTCATGGATCACAAGGCCGGCATCGATGCGGCCGTCCCGCACGGCGGGCATGATCTCGTGGAACGGCATGACCACGATCTCGCCTACGCCGCCAGGCACATTCTGTTCGGCCCAGAGGCGGAACAGCAAGTACGCGGTCGAGCGCTCGCTTGGCACAGCGACCCGGCGGCCGCTAAGCCGAGCCGGGTCAGGGGCTGCGCTGTCTCCGCTGGGCTGCGTCAGCACCAGCGGTCCGCAGCCTCTGCCCAAGGCGCCGCCGCAGGGCAGCAGGGCGTAATCCTGCAGCACCCAAGGGAGTGCTGCGTAAGAGATCTTAAGAACATCAGGGCCCGTGCCTTCAGCGGCCAGCCGGTTCGTGATGTCGATGTCCGCATATTGGACATCCAGCTCTGGAGCGCCTGGGATTAAGCCATGCGCCCAGGCATGGAAAACGAATGTATCATTCGGACAGGGTGAATACGCAATTTTCATATTAAAGCACCTCCGCTAAGACTGAACTTGCTGCTTCCAAAGCTTTCAAAGCATCGCCGATGCGCCACGCATCGCGGTCACGCGGACCGATCGCGTTGGAAATCGCGCGAATCTCTATAACCGGCACGCCGAGCTTCTGGGCAGCGGCGGCAATGCCGAAGCCTTCCATAGCTTCGGCGGCGGCTCCGGGCACACGCGCTGCTAGCGCTGCTGCGGTAGCGGCAGTGCCTGTAGCCGTTGCTACGGTAAGCACCGGCCCTGTGCGCGCATGCAAACCGGCGGTTTGCAGCGCCGCTGCCACCCGCTCGGCCCTCTGCGCATCGACGCTGATTCGCGTCGAGCCAAAGCCGAGCTCGTCTAAGCTGCTGAACCCATCCAGCAGCTCCACACCAAGATCAGCGGCAATGATTTCGCTCGCTACGACCAGCGTGCCTATTTCCGCTTGTCCTGCAAAACCGCCGGCAATACCGGCAATCACGACCAAATCATATTCAGCTTTTGCAAGCTCTATCGCTCCATTAACTGCTGCGGCAGCAAGTCCTACCCCAGCCAAGGCGAATTCAAATCTGCTGTCATGCCCCAATCCGCGCTGAACAGCATCCCTTTCAGGGGCTACCGCGGTCATTACAAGTATACGCATCGCTATGCCTATCCCCTTTGTGAATTGCAAAATAATCATTCCGACCATCTCTATTATTTTACATGACTATACGTAAATAGGGAAACTCCCTCGCTGTCCAACGACAGAGTGATGGCACATCAGCCTTGTGCTGCTAGCCTTCCAATAACCATTTATTTAAGTTTTCGCTTTCTGCCAAGCTCTCTAATCGGGTTACTAACGGATTTACTCTGCTGCCATCGAAAATAATATAAACAGGATACTCGGCATGGATGCCGTTCTCAGTCAAAGTAATGGTTGCCTTTCCAGTTATCCAGCCATCGTCCGAGTTCACAATGATATTTTTATAGCTTTTAATAAATACTCCTTTTTCTTTTAAAGATTGCAGTTTCTGTTCAAGGATCGTTTTTTGGTTTGGATCTATATGGTAACTGGAAGCTTTAGAATAATTCTCCTGTACTAAGTTTTCTAGATAGCTCTTTGCAATCATCTTACCTTTTATGATCGGGTATAGATGAAACAGTGAAATAGACAATGCAACTAGAAGAAGAGAAATAATTACAATCTTTTTTTTCATTTGTACCTCCCGTTTTTTCTTTTGAGTTTCATTCATTATATTACTTCTTTTTGGCATATTTTCCAGAAAAAAATCAATTCCAATAACCATATCGTTGACAATCCCAACTAATTTAATTATCATCTAATTAGATGAACGTCAAATAACCTAGAGGTGACACCCATGCAATTAGATAAAATTATCACCTATCACAAGGCCCTCGCGGATGCGACGCGAATTCGCATGCTGATTTTGCTTGCGGATGGCGAATTGAATGGTCAAGTGCTTGCGGAGAAATTGGGACTGACCCCGGCCACAATTACCCATCACGCGGCTAAGCTGCGCGAAGCCAGCCTGATCTTTGAACGCAGAGAGAAGAACTCCATTTATTTCGCGCTGAACGATTATTTCATTCGCAGCAACGCTAGCGCAACCGCTGAGCTTATTTACAAAAATAAGAAAGGAGAGCAACCACCCATGAATGAAGTGAATGCTAGAAGCAGCCTGAAACAAACGGTCGTGCGCAACTTTTTCACAGCAGATGGCAAGCTTAAGCATATGCCTGCTCAGCTCAAGAAAAAATTAATCGTTCTAGAACATCTTATAGCGCAAATGGAGCAAACGCGCAGGTTTACGGAGAAAGAGCTGAACATGTGGATCCAGCAAGTTCATCCGGATTTCGCGACGATTCGGCGGGAATTTATTATGCATCAGTTTATGTTTCGAGAAAATGAGATTTATGAAATTAACCCGAGGGAAATGTGGGCCAAATGGGAAACTCTTTCCTAAAGGCAGTCATACGTGGAATCGCTTCATCAAAAATGATATAGTTATATGTAAGTGTTACATTTTACAAAAAGGCAGGTGAACCTACAGATGAGACCTCTCTTCCATCCTGCTCCGAGCGATCTTGAACTATCAACGATCCTACACGCACTCAGCGATGAGATTCGTTTGCATGTCATTAAACGACTCCATGAACAAGGTGAACTGATCTGCGGGGCGATTGAAATAGACATCCCCAAATCAACACTTTCCCATCATCTGAAAGTTCTACGTGAATCCGGGCTGATCCATACACGTATGGATGGCACCCTTCGTCATATATCCTTGCGCCGAGAAGATCTGCAAGCCAGATTTCCCGGGCTGTTAGATACGATTTTGACCCTCGTCAACACCTAATAAGCTTCCTGACTCCATGGTTCGCCGTGGTGAAGGGAAGCTTTTTTTTCACCTTGCAAGGGATGTCCATCGGTCAAGCATCTATTTTTTTCTCACGAATAGGGCAAACATCCATACGCCCTCTAGATGAATGACATATAGTAATTTTGTGAAGGGAGGGATTAACATGAGTTGTGGCTGCGGAACATCTGTACCTTACACTGGCACTTCTGTAATCCTCGTTCTATACATCCTTTTGGTTATCGTTCTTAGTACTTTCGGATTTGGTTGGTAATTAGACTATAGCGGCTGGAGCGATGCTTTTCGTTCCAGTCGCTTACTTTTTGGATCGCTTTTACGTTATAATCGAAATAGTTCACTTTGCACGATTTGATACATACCTATTCAGGATGGAGACGAGGAATTGTGGCAACTCCGATTTTGACCATTGTGGTCCCTTGTTATAACGAAGAAGAAGTACTTCCAGAAACGGTATTCCGGCTTAGCGGTGTACTCGATGCGCTCATCGCGGACGAGCTGATTGCAAGCTCCAGCACGATGTTATTGGTCGACGATGGCAGCAAAGATGCGACTTGGGCATTGATCGAACGCTTCCATGAGGCAAATACCTTCGTCACAGGCCTTAAGCTGGCGAAAAATGCCGGACACCAAAGCGCTCTGCTCGCTGGGCTTATGAAAGCCAAAGCTTATTCGGATTGCGTAGTCTCCATCGATGCCGATTTGCAGGATGACACCGATGCGATTCGTGAATTTATCGTCAAATTCCATGAAGGTTATGATATTGTCTATGGCGTTAGACAAGACCGCTCCGCTGACACCTTCTTCAAAAGAGCTACAGCCCAAGGTTTCTATAAGCTAATGACATCCCTTGGCGTGAAAATTCATTATAATCATGCGGATTTCCGCTTAATGAGCAAACGAACTCTTGATAATTTGGAGAAATTTCAAGAGGTTAATCTATTTCTTCGCGGTATGGTGCCGCTGCTCGGCTTCCCCTCTACGCAGGTTTATTACGACCGCAAGGAGCGCTTTGCCGGGGAATCCAAGTATCCGCTGCGCAAAATGCTCGCTTTCGCCTTCGACGGCATCACGTCGTTCAGCGTGACCCCCATTCGCTTCGTAACTTTAATGGGATTTCTCCTGTTTCTGCTCAGCGTCTGCGCTGGGATTTATGCCATTGTCGGCAAATTGGTAGGAGCGAATGTGACTGGCTGGACATCTCTCATTGTCTCTGTTTGGTTCATTGGCGGCGTGCAGCTGCTGGCTCTAGGTTTAATAGGCGAATACATCGGGAAAATATACAAGGAAGTAAAGCAGCGTCCGCTTTTCGTTATCGAAAAGGATTTGACCGCGCATGCGACTGCACAATCAGAGCTAACCGATTCTACCTTCAAGCAATCCATTTCAGGCCGGGGATAGCTAGATGAATCAATTAAAAGCATGGTTATCCGGCAGCTTTGCCCGCTTCTTGTTGGTCGGTCTGTTCAATACGCTGGTCGGATTATCCGCCAGCTTCGTTTTCTTTAATCTCCTTCATTTGAATTATTGGGTCTCTACCTTCGCGGGAAATACGATCGGGGCCATTGTCAGTTTCATGCTGAATCGGACGTTTACCTTCCGCTCCAACGTCAGTGTCGGCCGCAGCTGGTGGAAATTCGCTATTGTGATTATGAGCTGCTACGGCCTTTCGTATGGTGCAAGTTATCTCCTTGTCGAGACCGTCAGTCCTTTCGTGACTTCGCTTAGTGCTGATTGGCTGCATAACGCAGCTATTTTGATTGGCAACGGACTTTATACAATTGGCAATTATTTGGGTCATAAATTTTTTACGTTCCGAACTCATGGAACTCGCGACCACGGGACAACCTAAGCAGCAAGAGGTGATGTGAAAATGGCCCGTAGAAGAAGCCACAGAGCCATGGTGCCCGGTTCCGAGCATGGACTTGGACTGCTCAAAGCGCAAGTCATGAAAAATCAAGGTTATGCTGTCAACCCCGAACGACCCGATTTGGTCAAATATGAAGTAGCCCGTACGCTTGGCGTTCCGCTGCAGCAAGGCTACAACGGTCAGTTAAGCTCAGAGGACGCTGGCAGAGTTGGCGGTCCTATCGGAGGGGCGATGGTACGTGAACTCGTGCGCATGGCCCAGCAGCAGCTGTCTGAACAACGCCCGCCGCAGAGGTAGGTTAGAGATAGAAAGCCATAATCCGCCGCGGAAGCACATAGACTAGTAGCATGCTGCTTGCAGCGCTACTTTCTATGCAGAAGAGTC
Organism: Paenibacillus ferrarius; assembly: GCF_002027705.1. Taxonomy (GTDB): domain Bacteria; phylum Bacillota; class Bacilli; order Paenibacillales; family NBRC-103111; genus Paenibacillus_E; species Paenibacillus_E ferrarius. The sequence goes on from NZ_MBTG01000015.1 coordinate 83,239, forward strand.
AGGTGATGATGGCCGATGAATCCCCCAGGCAACCGTTCACAGGGGCCCGATTGGAAATCACTATCGGCGCAGGCCGGCGACGTGTTAGGCCCCGAATTCTGGCAGGACATTGCCAGTATCATCCCGCTTACAGGACCACGGATTGATATGTATGAGACACCGCAGGAGCTGGTTGTTGTCGCGGAGGTTCCTGGACTTTCTTCTCCCGAACATATTCAGCTTTCCTTTCGAGATCAATCCCTTCTGGTGCGAGGCAATCTCGTTCGACCTTATCAAGTGCCGGATGAGAAGATGCGGCTTTCCGAGCGTTTCTTTGGCGCCTTTGAGCGAGCCATTCGTCTGCCCGGCAGAGCGATGACCGAGCATATGCGGGCAAATTATCATAATGGTCTACTTATTGTTCGAATCCCCTTGGCTCCGCCGGATGGGGAGAAGGTAATCCCTATTCAATTCACGTAACGTTCGACAGCCCAAAGCAGGAGGCGACACATTCGCCCGCTTGTCTAGGACTAGCGGACGTTATTTGTTTTTGGAAAAGTGAAATGAATCTCCGTTTGTCCCCATATAAATAAATGAGACCATTCGGAAATCCAGATACGGAGGGGATTATTGTGGTGCGCATTCAATTTCAATCCATTCATATCGATAACATCGCAGAAACATCCAGTGTGAATAAAGGGACCAATCGGATTATGGGAAGGCGGCATTCGGTAAAGGTCAATCAGGGACTGGGCGAAGTACATGGCGATAGCAATGTCGTTCTCGGCGGCAAGCATGCCGTCCATGATGGCGACATGTTTGATCTTAAACCGATGACAAGAAAGAGCTGAACGGAGGATGTGGTTCAAAAAGAAAAAAACGAAACCGCAGCCACGTACATCTATTCCGTCGACGGCAGCACCCACACCTGCATCTCCGCCTTCGAACCAGGCCAAACCTGCATCCCCACCTTCGAACCCCACCAAACCTGATTCGACTTCTCTCTATGTTCAGCAACTGGAAAGACGGCTCAAGAAGCTTGAAGATGAACTGGCTAATCTGACCGCCAAACATCCGCAGATTCGTATTGATACTTTGCATGTGCATCAGCCTGTTTTGGAAAATCTAACATTTCGCTTGGATCATCTCGATATTAAAGAATTGAGCGGCTCCCTGAATTTAGGCAATAATTTCGGAGCCAAGCCAAATGAGAAGAAAGGCCCCTTGGATGAAGCCCTCAAGCATGTCCAAGTGTCAAAAGACGCGAAACAAGCTGCACACCCAACTGGCGGTGAAAGCTCGGCTGAACAAAGTACCGATAGCGGAAGTCAGACTGGTGGCGGTACGAAGCATAGTGCGAGCAGCGGCTCCCCACATTCAGAACGAACTTCAACCGGCTATCGTTTTACGTCCCCATCCAAGACAGAATGAGGTGATCTACGCATGTCAACGTTCATGTCGCCCTCTTTCATTATCGGCTCGATCCGGATTGGATCCGTCGAAAGTGCCTCATGCATCAATATGGGCAACAATTGGCCGACCGACTTCCAAAGCAATCAGAAAACTGTGCAAGGGTTTGGCGCTGTAGAAGGCGATCATAATCAGCTAGTTGGAACGCGCTCCATGCTGAACGACTCCGATTTCATGGATATGCTCAATATTGGCGACAATGAAACACCGGATTGGCTGCAAGAGATGATTGCCAACCAGGCTCAGGCCTCCGGCTTTACGTCGGCTCAGGCTCACAAGGAGGAACCTGCCGCAACAAATGCTCCGCAAGCGGCTGATTAAAGCGGCTGCGGAGCAAGTTTTTTTACAAACGGCCAATAATGAAATCTCCCTTGGTGTACGGCGCATCAATGATATCATTGTCGTAGACGGTGTTCACATTGTTCAGCATATAGTTATTGTCCCCGCTGACTTCACCCATGCCGCTATTCGCCTTGCTGCTTGATGTCCAAAGAATTTGCATATTCGTCCCTACGAAAATACCAGAGGAATCACCGATTGTATTCACATGAATGGAATCGAATTGAATGAGTGGCGGCTCTTGTGGAACTGGCAGATACGTGATCGCATTCCCCCACTCTTTCATCATACTTGGGTCGCCACGGTAGGTTTAAAGTCCTGATCATTAATTGGCGCATCGATAAAGTCATTATCATAAAGGAAATTCACGATATTAACGGAAATCGAATTGCCGATAAATTCACCGGTACCGTAATTGTTCTTGCTGTGCGAATCCCAGCTCGATTGAACATTCTCACCGATTCCGATGGTGGCATTCGTATTCTGATTATTGATATTAATCATGTTAAAAACGATGGAACTCGGCATGCCGCTCACTCCTGTCCACGGATAGCTTTCAATCCGCCGCCCTTTCCTTGCTTCAAGGACATTGGCCGAAAACTTGTATGTTAGCCTATTCATGTGGCAGCCGATTGGTGACAGTTGCCGGCTTCCGATTAGGGATGAATTTGACCCTTGCATACGAGTAAGGAGCAATCGAGCATCTTTGGGCTCACGATTTTGAAAACCTGCCAAAGTGCAGGCTTTCTCGATCAAATCGTGTGAAACAGCAGAAAGCCTGCGATAATGCAGGCTTTTTAAGCTTTTTCATCCTGGGATCGAAAAAAAGCCTCAAAAGGATGCATAATCGCAGGCTTTTCACCCTTTTGCCTATTCCAAGACGAAAAAGGATGCATATTTGCAGGAAATACGCAGGATAGACGAGCCTAAGGCAGACCGCCAACTGCCAGCTTGGGCATAACTCAAACTGCTCCAGCAAGAGGGCTGTCAACAAAAAAAACCCTTTCCCACTGGGGAAAGAGTCCTCCTTCGACAACTTTTAAACCTTAGAACCAAAGCCCAGGACCGAAACCGCCGCCAAAGCCACCGAACGGACCACCAAAGCCGCCACCGAAGCCACCGCCAAAGCCACCATAACCATAGCCACCATAAGCAAACGGTGAAGTACCAATTGCTAACAGATCAAACAAAACCAACGGAACGATAGCTTTAGTTTGTGCTTTTTTGCTAGTTTGCTGAGCCACAATTAATGTATTCCCGCTGATGCGCACTAGTTTTCCCGTTACACTGGATCCGTCTTTCTTCACAGCTACAATATGTTTACCTATCAATTTCCGAACATCTTCTTTACGAATCTTGGACGCCATGAACGTCCACCTCCTTCAGCTACCAGAGATACATTGCTCTACAGTGTACGGCTGTATAGGTCGATTCGCTTGGATAGCTGTCCATTCCAAAGAATAAATACGCAGATGTCTCTATAAAGAAAAAAGCCGTATTTCCAAGCCCCGCAAAGGCAAGAAAAACGGCTTCTTATTTGTAACCTACTAGGCTTTGCGAATATTGCCCAGCTCTGTTGTGATCGCATCAATTTCACTAATGCTGAATCTATCTTTGCTTGCAACCATGTTGTACAGATCCTTCAGGTCCTCATATACCTCTTCCTTCACGTTGGAGGCTTTGATTGAACCGCCTGTCGCCATGCGCAGCTTCTTCTTAATTTCTTCGAACATGAATTCCACGTTCTCTTCCGACCATGTGTTCAAATCCATCTATGTGTCATCCTCCCCTGCTTCTCTTCCATCATTTTAAAGCACCTACCGCTGAATGTAAAATAGAAAGCATGTTCAGAGGAGCAAAAAAGGACTCTCTTCCAGCAGATAGATCTACTTGAAAGACAGTCCTAACCTTATTAAATCGCATTCGAAATAGGTAAATTCGAGCCGACCATTTTGACAAGGGGACGCTGCTGTTCATAAGAATCAATGTCCAAGCTTACACAGATCAGACGAATATGCTCTTCAGCCAGCCTCCGCGCTTCTTCATAGGTTTGTTTAAACTGAATGCAATAAGAGATAAGGCCATGCATGGACATAAACAAATTCCACGGCAGCGTGAACTTTCTGCTCTCATAAGCAGGTTGGTCAGCGATTACCTGTCTAATCACAACAGCGAACATTTCTAAGCATTGTGCTTGCTCGGTACGAGAGTAATGGGCTAATTCCGGTTCGTTCAACATGAACATCATTTCGTAATGATTCGGGTTGGTCAAACCAAACCAAACGAATTCCATCATCAGCTTTTGAAGCAGGTTCACGCTAAACCCATGCTCACGAACGATCATTTCCCTCTGCCGCTGCAACAGTAAGGAAAAGTCATCTTTAATTAACGCATAAAATAGTTCAGCTTTCTCATTAAAATGGTAATATAACGCTCCGTGACTGTACCCCATTGCTTTTGCGATGCTGCGCATCGTTAAAGCACGATAGCCAAAAGTAGCGAATAAATCCCGCGCCTCGGTAAGTATTCGTTCTCTGCTAAGCTCTTGCGCGACTGCTTTCCTAGCCATTCTTCTATCCCTCCGCATCCTTAGCTTATGAAATTATATGATCTGTTTAACCTCGAACCCGCCTATTCCGGCAGGTTCTTATGAATGATGTACTCGTTCTCTCCGGTGGTGATCATGCCTTGACCTTGTGTAATGTCTGTTGCCCAGTTGATAAATGTTTCCGCTGCCGCTGCCAAAGGGTAACAAGCTACCGTCACTTTATCTGTAAACTGAATGTCCCCTAGGAGCATCCCCTGGTTTCTCAGCTCATTCTCGATTTTGCCATACCACGTATAATCAACCTCAATCAATACCTTTTGATGGTTAACTTTATAAATCGGCTGACCAGCCTCAATGCCGACCACGGCTCCATCTGTATAGGCACGAATAAGTCCGCCCGCGCCAAGCATGATGCCGCCAAAATAACGGGTAACCACAACGGCGATATTCTTGAGCCCTTGATGCTTAATCACTTCCAGAATCGGCTTACCTGCGGTCCCGCTCGGTTCTCCGTCATCAGATTGCTTCTGAATCTGGTCTCTCTCCCCGATTACATACGCACTGCAGTTGTGTGTAGCCGCTTTGTGTTCCTTTTTGATCGCTTCAATAAATTGGACAGCTTCTTCTTCTGACTCTACTGGCTTGGCATGGCCGATGAAACGCGACTTCTTGATGATGATTTCCGACGATCCGTACGATTGGATAGTTTTGAAATGTGCTAGCATAGCCGACCTTTCTTGGTAGAAGGAAACATCTGTTTCACTATATTCTACACACAACATTAGACTTCGACAATATAGAAAGAAAATTTACCACATAAATAATGGGAATTATGGAACGAAAAAACGACCTATCCGATAGGATTGATCGCTTTTTTACATTTGTTCATTTTTATTGTTGCAAACGTGCTTCTAACTCCGCTTTTTCCTTCTCATAACCCGGTTTGCCTAAGAGGGCAAACATGTTCTTTTTGTAAGCTTCAACGCCTGGTTGGTCGAAAGGATTCACGCCCATCAAGTAACCGCTGATGCCACATGCTTTTTCAAAGAAGTAAACCATATACCCAAAAGAGTAAGGTGTCAGGTCCGGCAAAGTCACGATCAAGTTCGGAACGTGTCCGTCTGTGTGGGCCAGCATCGTGCCTTGGAACGCTTTTTTGTTGACGAAATCCATTGTTTTTCCGCTTAGGAAGTTAAGCCCGTCCAAATCATCTGCATCCGTACCAATCGTGATATGGTCTGCAACTTGATCAACTTGGATCACCGTTTCGAATAAAATCCGGTTGCCGTCTTGCACGAATTGGCCCATCGAGTGAAGATCCGTGGAGAAATCAACAGACGCAGGGTAAATGCCTTTGTAATCCTTGCCTTCGCTTTCCCCGAACAACTGCTTCCACCATTCCGATACGAAATGTAAAGACGGCTCATAGTTCACCAGGATTTCAATCGTTTTGCCTTTGCGATATAGGGAGTTGCGAACGGCCGCATATTGGTACGCTTGGTTCTCGCTTAATTTCGGATTGGAGAATTCTTGCTGCGCATCTGCCGCGCCTTTCATAATAGCTTCTACGTCAATACCCGCCGTCGCGATTGGCAAAAGGCCAACAGCTGTAAGGACGGAATAACGACCGCCGACATCATCCGGAATGACGAAAGTTTCGTAGCCTTCTACATTAGAGAGTGTTTTGAGAGCACCCTTTTCTTGATCTGTTGTTGCATAAATCCGCTTGCGTGCGGCTTCTTTGCCATATTTTTTCTCCAGCAGCTCACGGAAAATACGGAAAGCAATCGCCGGCTCTGTTGTCGTACCGGATTTGGAAATCACGTTGACGGAGAAATCTTTCCCTTCCAACAATTGAAGCAAATGCGTGACATAAGTAGAGCTGATGTTATTGCCCACAAAATATATCTCAGGCGTTTTACGTTTATCTTTTGGCAAAATATTATAGAAAGAATGGGACAACATCTCCAGCGCTGCGCGCGCTCCCAAGTAAGAACCGCCAATCCCGATCACGACAAGCGCTTCGGAATCTGATTGAATTTGCTTCGCTGCAGCTTGAATACGTGCAAATTCCTCGCGATCATATTTCTCAGGAAGATCCACCCAACCTAAATAATCGGATCCTGCACCTGTTTGGTTATGCAGCTGATCATGCGCTAACTCCACTTGAGCTGACAAATAATCAACCTCATGCTGGGATAGAAAAGATAATGCCTTACTGTAATCGAACTGTAGTTTCTTGCTCACTATGCTCGCCTCCATCTCTATATTTTTCCTTTTCCTAGCATACTTATTTGCCTGTCCAAATGCAAGTAAAGAAGGCATTCACAGGTTCTAGTTCCCATGATAAAATGAACCTAGAGGTGAAATATCTATGAAACGTATCGGCTTTATTGGACTTGGCACAATGGGCAAACCCATGGCTGCTAACCTTATTCAAAAGGGTTTTAACGTAACGGTCTATAATCGCACTGCGGAAAAAACGGACGAGCTGGCCCGTCTTGGCGCTGAAGTCGCTTCGACTCCTGCACAAGCAGCACGCAGTTCGGATGTTCTTATTACAATGCTTAGCAATGATGCTTCACTCTTGGAAACGTTCTACAGTGAACACGGCATTCTGAGTGGTATTCATCCCGCTCTCACGATTATTGACTCCAGCACCGTGTCCCCTCAAACAAGTCAAAAGCTGGCTGAGGAGCTCGCGGCGCATTTCGTTGATTTCCTCGACGCACCGGTCACCGGCACCAAACCTGCCGCTGAAGCTGGTACGCTTACTTTCATGGTTGGCGGCAGCCAAGAAGTGTTCGATGAACAGCAAGACGTGTTCTCGGCACTTGGCAGCAAAGCCCTCTACCTCGGCCCGAACGGTTCCGGCTCCAATGCAAAGCTTGCCCACAATACCATGGTGGGTATTAACTTAGCCGGGTTAGCCGAAGGCTTATCCATTGCAACCAAAGCAGGAATTAACCCTGCTCAATTCCTAGAGATTGTACGCTCCGGCGGAGCGCACAGCAAGCAAGTCGAGCTGAAAGGCGACAAAATCATTGATCGCGATTTCAGCAATCAATTCTCCCTGAAGCTGATGCTGAAGGATCTTTTGCTCGCGCAGGAGCTTACCAATAAGTTCCAATTGCCTTCGCCGATGTTGAATTCGGCAACAACCTTGTTCCAGATGGGCTTCAGCAAAGGCCTTGGCGAGGAAGATCTGAGCGCCGTCATCCAGTGCTATGAGGACTGGATGGGTGTTGAAGTCGCAAGACCAAGCGAAGCGGTAGTGGAAGCTGCTTCTGCTGCGGAGAAGCAAGCTTCGCCGCTTTCCGGCCGGGAACGCCGCCGGAACACACGCGTGAAGCTGGACATCAGCCTGAAGCTGTCCATTTACCAATGGGAGCAGGAAGGCTCCTTCTCCGGCCAGAACATCGACGGCACGCTGTTCGACTTGTCGGAAAGCGGCCTGCAGATCACCTCGGAGGCTCCGCTTGCGCCGGACATGTTCATCGTCATCCACTTCCCGCAGGAAGCGGAACTCCCGCCAATCACGGCTCGCGTGATTCGTATTGAAACGGATGGCCATAAGTTCCGTTATGGCTGTATGCTGTCCGGCTTGCCGCCTTATGTGCGGATCAAGCTGGAGCAATATATTGATGATCATATTGAGTATGCTTTGTAGGTGAATGCAACTTCTTCTATTCACCTCTAATGAAGAGAATTCGCGCAAATAAGAGCCTGCAAAGGCTCTTATTTGTGTTGTATTACACTTCCAGTTGGCCAGAAGCCTTGCGCAGCTCATCAGCGAGTCGATGGAATTCTTCTCTAGCTTCTGCATCCTCCGTACTCATCCAAGCGGCCGATAGAAAACGAATAATCTTGTTCGCATCATCCGCACTCATCATATACTCCCCCTTTTCCTCCAGTTGATCAAAACGAGTGAGATCACTTCCCTCTATGATTTGTATAAGCTTGTCCGCATACTTCGGATCTGTGGCATAGCCTGCACGCTGCAGCTCCTTACTTGCAATTTGGTAATTGCGTTCATTCAAAACATTCTTATAGCGCTGATTCTGCGCAAGCAAAAGAGAATGATCGCGTATGCTATCCGCCCAGCTTTCGTACACTCTAAAACCGTCTACAATTTGTACCCACTTGCCGTTAATGAACTCCTGCGTCGCTTGCTGCTGCCCGCTCCCTTTGATGCCAAACAAATTATTCCCAGGTGCCGAGCGCCCCCAGCCACTTTCCAAAATCGCCTGCGCAATCGTCACACTCGCCAAAATCCCATACCCCACCATATCCGCTTGTGCGGCCGGCGCCACTTGGTCAATAAAACTTTCCTTGCTCATAGCCCCTCCCCTTTGCTGCGCAGTATTTGAATCATCTGTTTCAGAAAACTTGGGAGCGGAAGCCCCAACCGCCCATAATTTTCCGTAATGGAAATCAACTCATTAGCTAAATAAAAATAAATAGCCGCCGTCATCATCAACTCCGTATCAAAGAGAAGATCCATCCGATGCGCCAGCATAATGACCAGCAGCATAAGCCCTTTGCGGGCGAGTCCCCAAAAGCCAACCTGACTATTCAGTCCACGTTGTTCCTTCATCGACGCCGCAATCCCCGTCAAATAATCAATGAGGATCGCCATGAGAAACAGGGACATCAATTCATTCCACCCGCCGAATGCGTAAGTTAACATCGTTCCAAAGACAGCTGAAATCATATTAAAATTAATTTGATTCATGTGTAGTTGCTCCTTTCTTCAATAGGTGAGGAAAGGCCGCCGAGATTCTAGGTTCTGGGCAGCCTTTCTGCGTAAATTACCATATAATTGATGCGACTTCTTCTTCGGTGTTTGCTGCTGATAGTGCTGTTTTCAGCTCCCAGTACTTGCTGATGTTGGCGTTTTTGTGGGCGAGCCCATCTGCGTAGAGGTTTTTGAATTGTTCAAAAGAGTGCGGCTGTAGCATGCCGGAGGCTTTCCACGGAATGGGATCTGCGGCTATGCCTGCTGCGATTGCGTTTAGCGTGCTGTTGAGATTTGTTTGGGTTTCGTAGTCGAAGTCGTAGGCGTGTTCCTTGCCCAGAGCTTTTGACTTGAATCCGCTTAGGATTGTTGTGTTGCATTTGGAGTTGAGTTCTTCAGTCTTTGATTCCTTCGATTGTAACAAAACTTGCTCCGGAGTTGGCTGCATCGCTTCCCAGGCGGATTGGAGTTGTTCCTCCGTTGGCTCGGGAGATTCTAGATTCCATTTTGCGATGTAGGGGCCTTGTCCGTCTGAGTCGTCTTGGACGATGAAGTCGGCTAGGGGGTTGGCATCTGGGTATAGATGCATGATTGTTTGTGCTATGTTCATTTGGGTTTCCTCCTTTATGCGATTCTTACAACATCAATACTTGAACCACTTCCTAAAACTGTAGCCGAACTTGTTTGTACATAAACTTCAATGTAATCATTTGCAGATAAATCTATATTCATCATATAAGGAATTATGGGATTACCTGAATTTGATCCATTATCCCCAAATATATTCCTAAATGGTGAACCATTTTTATAAATAGTAATATTTCTGCCTACCGATGTACTCATGCCCGAACTCCACACAATGACACCAGATACATTGTAAGTGCCTGCTGATTTTGCAGTAAACCTTGCAGTACCGCTGTTGAACTCTAGCAAATTATCAACGCCACCTGCTTGGAAAAGGATTTTTGTAGCTGTTACTGCATTAAGATTTTGTGTTGTGTTGCTTCCGTAGTTGACTCTACTTCTATTTGCTTGCGTGTTATCTCCCCAAGGATTAAGAACACCACTATCAGAAACGTTAATGCCGCCCGTCGTAGTCAAATGAAGTCCTGAGGGTTGTGTGCTATTCCTTGCAATTTTGCCGCCATACTGTGCATATGTTGCATATGTGTTGCTTGTACCACTGTTAACCTCTGTCATAACATCTGCGTTTACATGTGACAAAATCGCTGTGAGCCTATTAGATATAACGTTATTGAAAATGTACACTTTTGAATATTCGGCAACAATTCCCCCATAATTTGCAGCATTTCCAACTATATTCAGATCACTTAATAAAACCTTTGCGCAACCCGATACTTGAACACCATGATTGGACGTTGTATTTATGTTGAACCCTCGAACAACTATGGCAGTTGAATTGTATGACATTTCAAACAAAATCACATTTCTACTCGTACTGGCTATTGTATCACCAGTAATAATTATCTCCCTTGTACCGCTGAATCCTCTAATTGACACGCCCTCTGCATACGTACCCGCCGCAACATTAATAACGACCGCATGATTCACAATTTGTGGAACACTATTAATAGCCCGCTGAATCGTCTTAAACGGCTTCCCAGCGCTTCCATCATTATTATCCGCTCCGTTTGTACCATCGACATATAACGTCATTGCAGCACTTGTCTTTTGTGGTACGTTGTATATCTGTCTAGCTAAGATTTCATTAGCACTAATACGTGCGTCTTGGTCTGCTTGATTCGTGGACAATGTATCGACAACGGTTTTTAAGTTGCTTGCCACTTCACCGTTTACCGATTGTACTGGGGCTGCTAATAAATATTGGTCAAGGGCAATGTATGAGACTTCGTATGTTGCTGTTGGATCATAGTTTACAGGAGAACAGTAAGCCCTTTGTTTTCCGTAAGGGTTACCAGAGTCGATTGACCATTTGGAATCACGAATCCCATTCTTATAAACTGCCAAAATGACTGATGTTCGATTTTTTAGTTGTGAAGGTGTCAAACCAACATCATTTATGAACCAATTAGGAGCGCTGAATATAGGTGTAGCCTTCTCACGCACTACACCCCCTTGCCCCACTTCAATCTGATTTAATCCCTCATGTAAAGACATTCCTGCATCTATTTGGACTTCTTCAAATGTTGGTGTAGCTAGTTGATAGATTAGTTTGTAAGGTGTCCAGTTTGGCGCGTAACTAGTTGGCAATGTTCCAGTTCCGTTAGTATGTCCGATCACTTTAAACCAACCTTTGAAGTTCCCATCGACTCGATTGTAAGGAAATGATGAGTTACTGGTATCGTACATAGCCCAACCATTAAAATATGCTTGCATCTCTGCTATTAATGGCATGTATGTCTCTCCCCAACCGCTGTCTGAGTCGGCAACGTCTAAAAAGAAGTTTCCGTCATCATTCAGTTGCGCTCCGTCAATCGCTCCAACAGTACTAAGCACTTTTCCGTCATATTTCACAGCCCTTTGGGAACTCGAAACGACATTAGCACCTAAATTACTAACCAATCTTTTATAACCTGCATAGTCGTTTGTTTGACCCCACGATAAACCTCCATCAAGCAGCATATCCTTAAAACGCTTCTCAACAAAGAATTTCCCATCACGTTTAAACAATGTGTCATACACTGATCCATCCACGGAAGAAGCTAGTTGTACGTTAGGAAATGCAAGCATATCGTCATTACGTGGTTTGAATGGTTTAGCTGTTGTGCCAAGGTTTAGCATTGGATTAGTGAATGTGAATGTTCCTGTAACGCCTGTATCGGCTCCAACTAGAATCGTAACACTTGCCGCATTGCTATCCGTTGTGAATGTTTTGTTAAAAATCATTGATCCATTTGCTATGGCATAGGGCACAGTGTTAAAGCTAGCAATTAGATTACCATTCTTATCATAAGTGTATATATTGTAATAGCCTCCTGCCCCAATCGTACCACCGATGTTTGACACAGAGACGGCTGCTGAAAACGTATATTGCTGTCCACTTATAATTGGAATATTAGTAGCATTATAAGTAGAAAACCCAGCCAGCGTTTTCACAATGGTAACGCTGTATGGATCAGTAATATACATTGCTGAGTTAGCTGGATTAGTCGTTCCCCATTCACCAAACGTAGGCAACAAGTTCTCCCCATACTTAATTACATAAGGTGCATTAACATGTTTTACATCATCTACATATGGGTATTTAGCTGCAACTTGTGCAGCTGTCAAACCATCAAATTCCGCATATTCAGCAGAAGTAACTTCAAACATTCTTATTTCATCAAAGTTGGCGTTGTTACCACTCGCACCTACAACCATCCTTAATTGCATTACATTACTTCCTGCGTTTGGTGTGAACTTAAAGCGTGATAAATTGAACTTTGTTGTGTCTGAAATGACGGGAACTAAAGACGCATAGTCACCTGTTACTGTACCTCCATTATAAGTAATCGGAACAATCTTAGCCGTACCTACATTCGGTTTCACAGAACCGACAAGGATATATTTAGATGTGTCTTTGATCGTTATAGTTGAGCCAGTTGCCGCCAAATCTTGACCCGCACCCGATCCACTCCAAGTTAATTTAAAAGATGAATTACCACTAACTTTAACTGACGTGTCCAATGCCAAAACGGAGGGCGTAGCTGTCCACTGATAGACACTTTCTCCGTTACCTAAACGCCCCAACAAGTTAACTAATGTACGACCTGTAATGTTTTGGACGTTGTAAGGCGCCCCCTTCGGAGCCGTAACAACCTGCAACCCATTAACCAAATTCACAGCCATAGGCGCAGAATTACCCAACTGCCCCCCAACCTGCGAATCAATCCGATCCCAATTGTCATTCAACATCGTGTTAATATCAAACGTATCATTCCCGTCCGTAGACGGATTCTTCTTATAAAGCCCCATGTTCGTTGTCGAGCTCGGCATATGCGTTTCCCTCCAGGTTAAACGGGGATGAATGGCGCGAAATCGGTCATTTTCCTCGTTTGAATTTGATTGATGGTCATCGTTTGGTGGAGCTGGTTGAGCAAGAAGTATTTGTACTGGTACACAACTTGCAAATGTGCCGGTTTGATCTCATCGATCGCCGCCTTCAGATCGCCAAGATTCGGCGGCGTGCCGAGTGTGTCCACGAACCGCACGGTGAACTGATACGCAGCCGGCTGCTGCGTCACTTCAACCGTGCCGCGACTATACGCGCTGGCCACGCTCTCGATCAGCTCAACGGTGACGGTCCCCACGCCGCGCAGCTTGGCGTTGATCACCGACCGGCGCTGATCGTCGGGCTTGCCCGGCACCGGCGCGATGCCGAGCTCGGCTTCCCAAACGTCGAGCCCCCACGTGGCGGAGCCGACGAAGAACTGAGCCAGTGTCTCCTCCAAGGAGACACGCAAAAGATCAAGCTCCGCGCCCTGCGCTTGCAGAATGCCATCCATGATCCGCGAGGTCTCATAGTAGCGGGGCAAATATCCCTTCATCCTGCCGCCACTAACACTTGCACTTGCACTTGCACTCAAATTCCCATTCACACTCACAGCGTCACCACCCCAATAACGGCAACCTGCCCAGCACCAATCACAATATTGGTCCCGCCGCCGTTCAACTGCAAACCAGCATAATCCTGCACGCCCGGGGTATCCAGCAGCAAGGAGCCAATTCGCACATAGCGCACATACGGATCCGCAGAAAAAGCTATTTCGGCTAAATAGCTGCGAACAGTAGCCATAAAGTCAGCTTTCACCTGAGCTAAGGTTCGACTCCCACTCAAGGTCACACTCGCAGAGATGCCAATCAAGACCTCGGCAGCCGCAACGACGGTGACGGCCGCGCCGATAGGCGCTTTGCCAACCAAAGGCGGCGCTGGATAGATGTATTGCTGCACAGCAGAGACAACGGAAGCCGAAGCGCTTCTTTTATCCGTGCCGATAACAACAACTTTGACGGTGCCCGGGCCGTTCCACAAAGGCAGTACCTGTGCTGCGCCAACGCCTGCTACATCGAGCGCCCAGTTGAGATAATCCGCTTTGTTCCCGCTTGTTCCGGGGGAGCGAACTTTCGCATAATAACGGTTCAATAGAGAGGGATCGCCCTCTTTCTCTGCCCCGCCCGTAATTGCCCCAGCATTCGTCACTCCCGTAACTCCAGCAATAGGAGAAATCAATAGGCTAATTGCACCACTAGGTACATTCCCCCCTGTCCCGCCATTCACAGCAGATGCCAGCACGGCAACACGCCCCGAGCCATCTACAACTCCCGCATCCTGCGTCTCAAAAACAATCGAAGCAGTCCCCAGATACGTATCCGCCATCGTTCCGATGCGTGTACCTTTAGGCACTACGGTGCCTGGGACTCCTGCAAACTCAACCAAGCCAGCAGCCCTAACGGCCTCCTTGCGAAAAACACCATGCTCGGCACAACGCAAGTCCAAATAGGGACCAAAGGTCGTCCCTGCAAAACCTCGCCGCAAAACCTCCTGCGACTGAATCGCCGCCTGTGCCAGCTCAATTGCTGCCGGAGCCAAAGCATCCCAAATATACGACCCTTCGGATTGATCCCAGTCGGACGAAAGCCGATCCAGCATTCGCCCGCGAATCGCTTCTTCGGTCTGCTCGGCCAAATAATCCGGTAAACTTGCCATATTAACTGATCACCACACTTCCCTTGATGTTCTTTTGCTCGCCTCGCACATTGGTGATTTCGCACTGAAACGAACACTCGCTATTTTTCCATTCAAATGTAAAATGACGCACATCCGCCGTACGCGGATCGACTTTCAACGTCTCCGTCGTAATGCGTACGATTTCCATTTCATTCGCTTGACGTGACAAATGCCGGGCAACCAAGTCCTCGTACTCCTGGCCATAAGCCCGTGAGTAGACTAAATGCGCATAGCGCTCCGTACGAAGCGCCTTTTGGCACCATTCCAGCCATGCCTCCGTATCTGTGCATTCTGCAATTCTCCCCGTCTGAGTCGTTGCGAACTCCCCAAGCGAATGGTTAAACTTAGGGCTGCGCCTGAACTTAACCGAACCCTTACGCTTCTCTCCGACAAGTGCCCCTGTTCCAATCCCAACCTGCGGAAATAAATTTGGCATCTATCTCACCACCTTGCACAGGATCACAGCATCATTGCCGTCATTGATGGGAATCGCCAAAACGCGGTCGCCCGGCTTCAAGCCATGCCGAAGCTCCAAACGCACATCTTCCACCTCGGACTTGCTAAAGGCAAACGTCCCCTGCCCCGTCACAGCAGCGCTTCCACTGGTCAAGCCTGTAACGGTTCCACCTAATGTGAAAGCAGGCAGGTACACCTTCGCCATCCAATCTGCCACATAATAATCGGCAATCTCATGTTTAAAACGATCCAGCTTCAGCCCGCCAGCCGTCATCGTTCCAAGTTCTGCGGGCATGCCTGCAACGGCAGCCGCAGCATGCCCCGACATCCGATTATCCAGCGTAGTCGCGAGCTTTTTATACGGATTCATTCATGTAATACCTCCTTCTTACCAGCTCGGGGCTGCCCAACTCCAACACCATCTTGCCGGGATCGCCCAGCTCATGCCGAACGGACATCGCAATCAGCTCCATCCCGCTTCCGGCCAAATCAACCTTATCGCCTGCGCGAATCGTGTTAATATCCAGCGAAGTTACGCTGATCGTTTCCTGTACGCCTGAGAGCATTGCTTGCGCTGCCTCTTTGGCTTCGCTGACGGAGGTATAACTGCTGTCCTGTACAATTTTCTGCAAGGTTCCGAGCTCAGCAAGCTCACCTTCTTCTACAGCCAATACTTGTGCGGAAGCATCCTCGCCAATTTCCTTGGTGCCAAGCACCTTGACCTTGGTCACAGCGCCCTCGAGCGTTCTTTTCTGCATAATGCTGATCACATTCTCGCTGGGCTCCAGCGACCAGACGACCTTGTTGCCGCCAATTTCCACGAGTTCCAATCCACTCGCAGTCATGCGGGGGCGATACATCGGTCCGCCTTTTTTGGCTGTTTCCTTCAAATCTTTCATCATCATCCCGTAGATCGACTCCGCGCGATACAGCGCCTTTGCCAGCTTCACTTCCGTATCCGGTAAACGGTCATACCGAATGTTCCAATCATCCGCATACTTGCGAATGCGCTCACTCGCCGTCATCCCCGCTGGAAACACATATTCATCCTCAGATTTCGCCAAATAAATCGTTCGGTCATACATCGTTACCGTCAGCCGGTCGCTTCGTTCATAGTGATTTTCACACTGCCAAACGACAGCGGGATGAAGCAAGTCCACCTGCTGCGTAGCCCTAAAAGGAACTCCTAATACACGGACAGCTTGACCAGGTTTCATCCCTGGGAAATCCGGTGACACGACGAGTGTCGCCTGAGCCCTGTAGGAGATCTCATCGAGTGCTTCCTCCAGCGTCAGTTCATAAATCAAATCTTGAAGCGCATACTTATCCTCCAGCCAAATATCATAAAGGCCAGCCATCCTTTTAGCTGTCATCCGGGCATCACCAACTCTTGATCAGGCTGAATTAAATCGGGATTATCGCCGATAATTCCACGATTAGCCTCATAAATCTCCCGCCAACGGCTGCCTGAACCCAGATTCATTTTGGCAATAGCCCATAGAGAATCGCCCAGCTTAACCTTGTACGTGGCAGGCAATGGTTTAATATCAGGCCTTGACTCCCCGCCCGAGCTTCCCAACCGCTCATCCAGTGTCCTCACCTTATAGTCATTCCAAGTACGGAAGGTCACATCGAAATACACATCGCCAGGCTCACCGCCTCTGAAGCTGCTGTTGTGCGCCGAAAGCATAACGAGTACATTTACCTGTGTTCCCGTAATACGAAGACGAAGCGGGTCCTGACTCTCCATCCATGTATTCAGCTGATTCATCGCTGTTTGGGGATCTGGCAGCGGTTCATATTGACAGTAGCTTGCATCATAATTCGCCGGAAAGAAGGAGGAGAAGGCAATCTCCTTCACCTTCACGCCTTGTGGAACATCCAGCTCGCCACCACGAATAATCGTGATCGTTTCGAAGCTTTTATCTCGGCGGATGTTCACTTCAGAGGGATTGACAGGGAAATGCAGCTTCAGTCCACTCGGATCCTCCAGCGAGAAATCCATTTCCTGACTAGACATAATACATCCTTCCGTTCTCTGTGCGATTCTCCACCGCAGCGTTAATTTGCGAGACAATGTGATGCCCGATCGTCAGGGCTAATTGTTCCTCATCCACTTTCTCTGTTGGAAAATTAATCGTAATGCCATCCACCGTAATGCTGTATTGCTGAGAAATAGCGGAGCTCTGAGAAGAACTACTCATATTTGATGGATCGCTCTGCAAAGGATTCGCAGATGCAGACTCGCGGCCAGCAGGCAGCAGATCCGTCTTGGACTCCTGAGCCTGAGACTTATCCTTACTCGCAAATAACTTATCATTAATATAAGAGCCCGCTTTATCGCCGAGCCAACCGCCAACAATACCGCCAACGGCAGTCCCAAACCCTGGTAAAATAAAGGACCCAATCGTAGCTCCGATTACAGTACCCGCTGCACCTGCACCTGCTTGAATGGCTGCGGCGGCCTTATTGTCGGAGGTCAAAATATCTGCGGCTGATAGTGCGATACCGAGCGGCTTCACCACTTTCCCACCCATTTTCAGCAGCTTGGAGCCTTTCTTGAACAACTTGCCCAAGCGCCCTCCTTTCGGAGCAACCGGATTTCCTTCCGGTTTCACATCGGCAGCAGCCGGTGTTGGTGGTGTTGGTGGTACTGGCGGTGTTGGCGGTACTGGTGGTACTGGCGGTACTGGTGGTGTTGGTGGTGTTGGTGGTACTGGCGGATTTCCACGCGCTCTTTCCCTAGCTTTAGCTTTCTCTGCTGCTTTGTCAGCCTTCGACTTGCTTGCAGGTTCGGCATTGCCTGTCTTTGTTTTGGTTTTGCTGCCTGCTTTACTCTTCGTCTTCGAGCCAGCTTTGGGCTTTGTTTGCTTAGCCCCTTTGCATTTGCCCTTGCCTTTCGTGCAGCATTCCGTCTTGGTTCCTGCTCCCGACTTCGTTCCCTTGCCCCCGCCGCCAAACAATCCCTTCAAAGATTTGATGCTGGCTACAATGGATTTAACGCTTTCCGCAAATGAGGCAAAGCTCTTGGAGATCGACTTAATCCCCTCCGCAAAAATCTTGCAGCCTTCGCCAATCCCTTTGGCTCCTTCACCAATGGCTTTGAAGCCTTCGCCGAAGCTTTTGAACGCTTCTCCAAAATCCTTGAGAATGGGCCCCAGCTTCTTCAATCGCTCAATCCAAATATCAATCGGGCTGGTATCCGGCTTGGTCGTAATTGTAAGCATCGCAACGGATGCTGAGGCAGATGCCGAAGCAGATGCCGATGCCTCACCTGATCCTTTGGCCGCTACATCAATGGATAAGGTGCCGCCGAGACCCTTCAACAAATCGCGAAGCTGCTTGGCGTTCCTGAGGATGTCCTCACCCAGCATCAACTTCAAATCCACCTTCGTATGTCCCAAATCCGCCAATTGCAGCAGCAGCCGGTCTATCACGAAGGAGAAATAATCCCTGATCGCAATCGTCGGTCTGGCTGTAATCTGGCTTAATCTGGCGCTGGCCTCAGCGGCCTTGCCGAACCTATCTTCCAGACGCCTCGTTGATGCGCCCGTCCGGTCCACCATACTGCGCAAACGGTCCTGCGCGGCCATCATTTTGGCCATATTGCCAACTATCGCTGTATCGCTCATTCCTCTCACCTCCTTGCGCGTTCACGCTCGCGCTGCTGCGCTTGTTCTTGTTCCAGCTCGAGCTCCAAGCTGGCGAGCAAGAACTGCTGCTCACCGCGAGGCAGCTTCCAGAATGCTCCGGGGCGCAGATGGTGACGCGTCCACATCGCATGGAGCATCGCCGGGAGCCCCCCGGAGGCAATTAGTTTTTTACTTCATCCAGCGTTGTGTTGAAACCGCTCAGGTCCAGCACTTCATCCCCAAGCGCGGACAGCTCGCCTGCGAGCAAAATCCGCTTGATCACTTCCTCGCCGGAGCTGGCCTGATACTTCGTCAGCAGCCTCGAGTCCCCCCAGTTGGGGGACACGGTGGCAGCCGCAATCAGCGCGACGTTGAACTGCTCTTCGTCCAATCGGTCCGTGTGCACACCCCGGCGATCCGAACGTTCCGTGCAGCGCTCACGCAGCGCAAACACCTGCTTCCCGGTTAGTCCGCGCAGAATAATCGGGACGCCGACCCTCGAAAGGGTCACCGTCTTTTCTGGCAATTGATCCGCGTCGAGCAGCTTTTGCAAAATTTGTTCATCCGTTAACATGATCGCGTTCCTCCTCTTTTAGATACCCCTGATAGGGTCATTCAGTGTGTAGCCTTCGAATGTGAAAGCAACCTCTTCTTTGACTTCCTCGCCGGCCGTCCAATTCGCCAGCTGAAGCTTGTCCAGCATGACATTATTCAAGGTAATCCGCTCAAAACCATAAGAATCGGGATCATTTAATTTGGAAACGAGACTGAATTTATCGAATCCGCGGGCAATCATATCGCTGGTCACTTTGAAACCGCTCATCGTCCCCGTCCCCTTCATTGCGCCTTTCTTGTGGCGTACCCAAGGATCTCCGGCCAGGTTCAATTCTTTCTTCTGAATTTCTACATTGGCTTCCAAATGGTTAAAATTCGTTTGCCATACACCTGCAATAAATACCTGACCATATGTCCCTAAAATAACTCTGCTCGCATCTAAACTCATCGCTAGTCCCCCTTAATTTACGGTAAATGTGCCAAAAATTTGTTCCATCACATCCGTCAGCTTCGCTTCCCACTTGATGTACACTTGGTCGGCAGCCGGTGTCAGCACCGAGCCAGTACCATAGTAGGCCGGATTCAAGTACACATCGAAATCGACTGCTTCGATCACACCAGCTTGAGCCAATGTCTGCATATACTGCTTAGCCGCTTCCACCAGCGCCAATCGCCCTTCTTCTGTGTTGTTTACTTTGCCGATATAGCTGTCTTCCGCCGTGCGGAGCAAATCGTTGTTAATCGTATCCATCACACGAATGGTGCGGATTTTCTTCCAAGCCGTGCTCTGTCCCTGACGCAAGCTGACCAAAGCATTCATCCCGCGAAGCGCCTTCACTTTCTGACCGTCATGGTACAAAAGGAAGACCCCGTTCTTCACGGCTGTTTCCTGCTCGCTCCGCGTCCAGCGGCGTGTCACGTCACTGAAAGGCGCTGCCGCATAGGTAGTCGATTCGCTCAGTTTCTGACCCGCGATGAGGCCGGCGACATAGGCGGAAATATAAGCTGAGCTATAGCTCGTCCCTGCCAAAATCGCCCCGGCTCCCACATTCACGATCGCTTCGTGATTGAAAGCTGCGCTTCGCGCTGTTGCTCGGCTGACCGCATCGGCCGCAATATCGTCGGCGGCTGAACCGCCCAGCACCGTTACAATGCCTCTGCCTTCGCTGCGCAAACGCGTCGTCCATGCAGCTGTCGAAGCTTGAATGCCTGCATCCGCTACCCCATCCAGCGCTAAAACATGAAACTGCTGGGTTTCAAGCGCGCTGAGCGCATTCACATAATCGGTGGAAGCGATGCTGCTGATACCGGAGTTGCCCCCTGTTAATGCGCTGCCTGCAACCGGAGCGAGTGTGCCACTCCCTGGAGCAAGCACCGATGCTGTCAGCCATACGTTGCTGGCATCCTGATTCATCGCATCTGCTGCCGCTTGGACGGTGCTGCCGGAGAACGTGAACACCTTCAGAACTGCTGTGCCTTCAAGCAGCTTGAGGTCTTTTTTGGTCCCATCCACCGCATTCGTCTGTACGATGACAGAGAAGTTATTGCCCCGTGTACCCTCGTATTTGGCGGTAAGCTTTAGCACATTGGCCGCCGCCGAGTCCTTCAGAGTCACACTTGCTTTGGCCGCTGCCGTATCCGCGATCCGATAAGCGAGCAGCTTTTTCGGCTTGCCGAGTAAAGCCAGCTTCAACACAACCGGCGCAGTCGCCGCATCCCCTTGATCAATCCCATAAGTATCATAGATACCTTGCTCACTTGTAATTTCCACAAACTGCCGCACCGCGCCCCAGTTCGCCTTCACCGGGATAGCTACTACGCCTTGCCCGCCAGGTTCAATTGCGCTTAATGCCGCCGCCTCAAAATTCATATAAAAACCCGGTAATACCGGACGATCCGCCCCACTCCAAGTTCCACCTGCCATTATGCAAGCACCTTCCTTTGTAAAAAGTTTTGAATGCGTTGATTCGCTGCTTCAATCGTCAATTCGTTCTCTTCGCAGCCATGCAGAGCGCCGATCAGCACTTCCGGCTGGCTGGCAAATAAAGCTTGCGAGTGCGTGATCAGCTCATCTTTGCTATATAAAGTGGCTTCAGCAGCATTGTCTGGTTTACCGCTTGTTTGCGTCGTGCTTTTTTTCAAAATCGATCACCTCAATTTTCAATTTGTGTTGCCGTTTGTACGCCAGCTATAAGTGGGAAAACGCCTTGCGGTACGGCGGCAGTACCGCTGAGTGTAACGGTAATAAGTCCTGTGGACATATCTCCAGCCCGGAGAGCTGCGCCAGCATGCACAACGGTTAACCATCGGCCGCCCAAGCCAGCCATAGGCAATTTGGCATGTTCGGCTAGTCCCAGCAGCAAATTCTGCGCTGCCAGTTGATATTCACTGGATGTCCTCGCTGCAATCTGTCCAACGAACTGCTTGGAGAGCTGATTAGCGGCTCTTGAAGACGAGGCGCTTTGCTCATTCATGCACTGCCATGAGACGCTGGGTCGGCAAGTTCCATTGAACCCGCGATAAACACGCCACTGCGCTCCCAAAGCCGTCTCTGTGAAAAGGGATATGGCTTCCAGCCACGGTTCAGTGATAGCATCGACTTGCCTAAGAATCAGCACTGTTTTCATTGCATATCTGCCCGCAGCATCCTTATCCTGCACAGCAGGCAAAGCTGTAATTTGTACCGTGTAAAGCTGTCCATCTACTTTAATGACACCGTCATTAGGATGAAGCAGCTTATTCATGCAGCTCCATATACGATCCTGCGCACGTTGTGAGGTAGCGCTTCTCGTATTCAGGCTGAGCTTGCGCCAGCTTTGCGGCGAATCAAGCTTGAATTCGGCGCTGCCGCCAACATGGTTGAACCAGATCGCTTCATCCGGGGAAGCCGGTATGCTGTCCACGAACATGTCGCTTCCCAGCACCCCCTCGCCCTCGGACTGAAGATAGCGCGCTAATTGATTAGTCAAATTAATCATTCACTTCTCACCTCCTTTCCGATCATTCATCCTCTACATTTGTTTTGAAATTCAAAACATTTTTTTCTTTTCAAAGCAATGAACTTGCCTGTTTCCCGAAACCACGCTTTTCACTCCTTCGGCTCATCCCTTAAGCTGCCTCCCAAAGGCCGGCTCGACACCAGTCAGGACTTTGTGTCAAAGTAACTTCTTCTGGAACATCGCCTCCTCTAGCTGACTTCACAACGATCTTACCATCCCCTATCTAGTGTGAACTGCCAACGTACGGCCAACTTTCTGTTAGATCCTTGGAACCTACTTCTCTTTAAATACCTGAATGACGTTCGCCCCCACTAGATTGCTATCCCCTAGCCTCCACTCTCTCTGCGGCATCATTGCTCCGTGACTCCACCTCCAACCGCAGCATATAAGCCAGCTTGCTCATCGCTTTCGCCTTAATGCGGCGGTAAGTGCGTTCACTTACATTCAATTCATGAAACAACAAGAAATCGAATTTCTTATCCTTTTGCAAATAGCGCTTGCGAATCAGCTCCTGCTCCTGAAGCTCCAACCGTGAGACAGCCTCCTCCACCTCCACGCTTACACTTGCTATGTAAGCTTCGGGATCGGCCTCATGCAAACCTGGCATTTCCGCTGCGATGAGATCTGATTGCGAGCCGATAATAGCATTCTTTTCCCTCCTCATGCCGCCAATCGACCTAAACATGCGGACCAGTTCAAGCACCCTCTCCACACGTTTGCGCGTTGTCTTCTGATCTATATCTGTATTCGCTTTATGTAAAATACGATTAACCATTCATCGATCATCTCCTAAAATTTGTCGTTTTGAATTTCTAAACAAATCATACGATGGATTGTTTTAAATTTCAACACAAAAGTTTTGAATATCAAAACTTTTTTTTCTAACCCCTCTTGTTTTTTGTGCCTCCAACCATTTACAATAGAACAAGGTGATGAAGCGATGAAAGATATGGTGCAATTCGGCATTCGAATCCGGCGTCTGCGCCAGCAGAACAAATATTCCCTGCGAGAGCTTGGAGAACGATCCGGTGTCAGTTATTCATTTATAAACTCCATAGAAAATAACCGCTTCAGTCCATCCAGAGAAACGGTTATCGCCTTAGCCGATGCGCTTAACAGTGCTGATAAGGACGAGCTTCTACTGCTTGCCGGTTTTGCTCCGACGGAAGAAGAAGCGCTTGATGGACCTTTGGGAGCCAGTCATGCGGTTGATGTCGATGATCCGGAGATCAGTCTGTTCTTCAAAGATTTCAAGAATGCCCCCAAAGAGCGTAGAGACGAGATGCTTCGCTTCTGGCATTTTATTCAAGAACAGCAGAAGACTCGCAATCCCGATAGCGAGCAGTAAGCTTATTCATTCTATACATGAAGCCCAGCCGGGCTTTTATTTTCGATTATATAACGAACATATATTCCTATAACGAGGTGTTGGTCCTGTTCACGCATTATCAAACTACCCCTCTGGAACAGTGGGTCGAAGATTTATATATCCAACATGGGATTACAACGCCTGCACAGCTTTCCATGACTCATTTGGCTGCCAAATTGAATATTTGGGTATATACGATGGATATGAACAGCATGGCCGTTGAGAAGAACGGACTGTTCAGCATCAATGTCGACCGCAGGCTGTCAGCCAAAGAGCAGTGGGAGGACTTCCTTCATGAGCTGTGCCATGTGCTGCGCCATTCCGGGAACCAGATGGTCATGCCTGATCGCTACGTTGATTGGCAGGAGCAGGATGCTGCGAATTTCCAGCTCTACGCGGCGATGCCGCTTGCGATGCTGAAGAAGCTGTCGCTGCCTGAGCAGAAGAACGAAATGATTGCCCTCTTATCGGAGGAATTCCAAGTCACGTACCGGCTTGCCGAAGCACGCATTGTCCAAATTCAGCGCCGCGTCCTCCAAGGGATTGTGGACCAAGAATATCAACGGCTTACGGAAAGCCAATTCACAAGATACAGCTCCGCCAACTGGTCCGATTCTACCCGTGCCATTATGAACAAGCTCGAACAATTGAAGCAGAAAGGAGCATCTGCCGATGGCTAAGCGCACAGTTTTCTATGATTTTCATGAGGATCATATTCGTCCGTTTATCATGGCGCTGCGCTTTCAGCCTCATGAGCTGGATTGGACCAAATCATCCCTCTATATCCCTCTGAGCGGCCCTTTCCAGCCGCTAATGCTAGAAGAGGTCCCAGAGCTCGAAGCAGGCATAACCGTCCTTCTAGATGATCTCGTCATCCATCCCGAACGGCCCCACACCATTGGCATCAGCCTTAACTCCATCCAGCAAAGACACGCAATGCAAGCGGATTCCCTGCCAAGCATCGTTCATCTATGGATCCGTATGAGCGACATCGAAGAGGTGCTGCAGCTGGACAGCCGCTCCTACTACGCTTGGTCTCCCAACTAACCTTGATCCAAAACCAAAAATCCCATACCCCCATCCGACATTAAGTCCGATAGAGGTATGGGATTTCTTTGGCAGAGAATGATCTCTCCGTCTAATTTTACTCAGAAATATAAGAGCAGATATAATCGCTGACTGTTTTCACTTCGAGCTTGAATTTCGTGTTAGCCGGAACTGTGAATTCACCTTGACCGCTAATGCTGATCCATTCGCTGCTGCCTGGAAGCAATACATTCAAGTCACCCGCTTGAATTTCCATGATTTCTTTCGTATCCGTGCCGAATTCGTATTCACCTGGAAGCAGGATACCGAGCGTTTTTTTGGTTCCGTCTGCGAATACAACGGTACGGCTCGTTACTTTACCGTCGAAATAAACATTGGCTTTCGTTAGTACGGTTACATTTTCAAAGCTGGACATGGTGAATAGTTCCCCCTCTAATTAACGATGAATATAATGGCAAGCCCACCGCTGGTGGGCTTTGGCCATGGATGAATTAGCTTATGACAAGAGAGCTTTCACTCTCGCTACAACATTTTCAGGAGAGAAGCCGTATTCTTTGAGAACTACGTCCCCAGGTGCGGAAGCTCCGAAAGTGGAAATCCCCAAGATAGAACCTTGGTCGCCTACATAACGCTCCCAACCAAGCGGGTACGCCATTTCAACTGCAAGACGCTTCTTAACTTCCGGCAGAATAACAGAATCTTTGTATTCTTTGGATTGCTTCTCGAACAGCTCCAAGCTTGGCAAACTGACGACACGAACGTGAATGCCTTCTTCTTGCAGCAATTTTTGCGCCGCGACAGCCAATTGTACTTCGGAGCCTGTTGCCAGGATCTGAGCGTCCGGTTTGCCGTTAGCTGCGTCGGATACCACGTATCCGCCTTTTCTCAGGTTTGCTTTGGCTCCTTCTACCGCACCTTCAAGGATCGGCAAATTCTGACGAGTCAATACGAGTGCAACTGGTCCTTTAGCCTCAGCAATCGCATAACGCCATGCTTCGGAAGTTTCGTTGCCGTCCGCAGGACGAATTACGGTAATGCCCGGAATGACGCGAAGCGCTGGCAGTTGTTCAATCGGCTCATGCGTAGGTCCGTCTTCACCAACAGCAATACTGTCATGTGTTAGAACGTAGATAACCGGAAGCTGCATAAGAGCCGCCAAACGGATCGAAGCACGCAGATAGTCGGAGAATACGAAGAAAGTCGCTCCGTATACTTTCACACCGCCATGCAAAGCCATACCATTCAGTGCAGTACCCATACCGAACTCACGAACACCGAACCACACGTTGCGGCCTGCATAGCTGCTAGCTGTGAAGTTCGCTTCACCCTTGATCATCGTGTTGTTGGAGCTCGCCAGATCCGCGGAGCCACCGATCAATTGCGGCAATTTGCCGGCAACAGCATTGATCGCATTACCGGAAGCAACACGCGTTGCCATCGGCTTGTCCGATGTGCTGTAGACCGGAAGGTCTGCATCCCAGCCTGCTGGCAGTTCACCATTTACAGCCGCGCTGAATTGGTTGCCAAGCTCTGGATATGCTTTGATGTAGTCATTCAGCAGCGTGCTCCAAGCTTGTTCAGCTGCAGCGCCTTCTTTTTGAATCTCCGCATAATGCGCTTTAACTTCGTCCGGAACCAAGAAATCCGGCTCTTCCGGCCAGCCATATGCTTGCTTCGTCAATTTCACTTCGTCGCCGCCAAGCGGTGAACCGTGAGGACCTACGTGGCCGCCTTTGCCGCCTTTGTTCGGGCTGCCGAAGCCGATTGTTGTTTTCACTTCAATCAAGGTAGGACGCGTTGTATCCGCTTTTGCTTCAGCAATTGCTCGGGAAATAGCAGCAAGATCATTTTGCTCTTCTACGCGCAGAACTTGCCAGCCATAAGCTTCGAAACGCCCTTGAACGTTTTCGGAGAATGCCATATTCAATTCGCCATCCAGCGAGATATCGTTGGAATCGTACAACATAATTAATTTACCCAATTTCAGGTGCGCTGCCAAGGAAACGGCTTCGGAAGAAACGCCTTCCATCATATCGCCATCGCCACAGATTGCATAGGTATAGTGGTCGATTACAGGGAAGTTCTCTTTGTTATAAGTCTCTCTCAGGTGAGCTTCGGCCATCGCCATACCCACAGCCATCCCAATACCTTGTCCAAGAGGACCTGTCGTTGCGTCAACACCGGCTGTATGACCGTATTCCGGATGTCCTGGCGTCTTGCTTCCCCATTGGCGGAAGTTCTTGATCTCTTCGATCGGCAGATCGTATCCACATAAGTGAAGAAGGCTGTACAGCAGCATAGAGCCATGTCCCGCGGAAAGCACGAAACGGTCACGATTGACCCATTTTGGATTGGCTGGATTGTGTTTCATATGTTGTTTCCACAGCACGTAAGCCATTGGGGCTGCCCCCATAACCATACCTGGGTGTCCTGATTTGGCTTTCTCAACGGCATCGATACCGAGAGTACGGATCGTGTCTACGGCTAGTTGTTCAATCGTTTTGTTTGTAACTGTCATTCGAGAATTTCCTCCTATTTGTCTGTATTTATCATCCATGTCCAACTTGTACATACAAGTAACTTTTATCGCTTGCATTATTGTACCATTTGCTTTGAGGCTTTGCCACAATAAACCGCTAAAAGGAGTTCACGCCTGTACGGCATCTAGCCAAAAAAGCTGCATCCGCAACGGACACAGCCTAGCTTTCCCCATTAATTAAAAACTACCGTTTTATTGTTATGCACAATAATTCGATCTTCAACATGCCAAGCGACGGCTCTGGCAAGAACAATTCGCTCAATATGTCGACCGATTCGTTTCAAGTCTTCGACGTTGTCACGATGGCTTACCCGCTGAACGTCCTGCTCAATAATTGGCCCGCCATCTAATTCCTCAGTCACGTAATGAGCCGTGGCTCCGATGATTTTCACACCGCGGTTATGAGCTTGCGCATAAGGCTTGCCGCCGACAAACGCTGGCAAGAACGAATGATGAATATTAATAATCCGATTCGCGTAATGCTTAATGAAAGAAGGCGACACGATTTGCATATAGCGTGCGAGAACGATCGCATCTACCTTGTCTCCCACCACTTCTAGCTGACGGCGCTCCGCTTCTGCTTTCGTATCGGCTGTCACCGGAATGTGGTAATACGGGATGCCGAAAGGCTCTACCAGCGACTGCATATCCGGATGATTGCTGATCACCATCGCGATATCCGCATTCAGATCGCCGGCACGCCAATGCCACAGCAGCTCAAGCAACGCATGATCTTCCTTCGATACGAAAATCGCGATCCGCTTTTTCTGGCTGGCCAACGATAGGCTCCAATCCATCTTGAACTTGTCTGCAACGCCGGAGAAATCCGCTCTCAACTGCTCGACACGATTCGCAAGCTCTTCCAGATCAAATTCGATACGGATGAAGAACATTCCGCCTTCCGGATCCATCGTATATTGATCGGATTGCACGATATTCGCACCATATTCAAATAAAAATTGTGAAACTGCCGCGACGATGCCTGGTTGATCAGGACAGGAAATTAACATTCTTGCCCTATTCTTCATTTCGATGTCTTTGCGAAGTGGACCATTATTACTTGCCAGTACCATGTTTCTCCCCCTATAAGCCTAAACTAAAGCTCCCCGTTAAGGGAGCTGCGTCTCTATTATTGAACTCTATTAAGCTTTTTTCAACACATCTTTGCCGGCAAGCCACACAATCAGGCGTTGATTCAATTGTTCTTCCGTCAAATCAGCCAAAATGCGTTCTTCGAACAGGATATCGTACAAACGCTCCAAAGGCTCGCGTCCATCCGCTTTCTTCGCTTTTGCATCATTTTTCAATAGATCCCATGTATTTAGGACATAATCACGGAAATGAATATCTTTTTTGCCGAATAAATGGTCAATCCGCTCGACTTGATCCAAGAATTCGCCGCCAAAACGTCCGCTCAAATTGCCTGACAACAAAGCGATCTCAGCCTCGTACATCGGACGCTGCGTTTTGTCTTCTTTTCCGATCCAAGGTGTCTCTAGAATCATCGGCAGATGCTGCAGCTTAGGATGGTTGGCTACATTATTCATCGCCTCGAAGCCAATCCATCCCGAACCTAACGGTGCGTGACGGTCTTTGCTGGCTCCGCGGGAATTTTTACTGTCATTCAAGTGAATCACGCCAAGTCTTTCCAGACCGACGACTTTATCAAAGTGATGCAGAACACCGTCCAGATCGTTCACGATATCATAGCCGGCATCATGAATATGGCAAGTATCCATACAAACGGAAATTTTGCTGTTTTCTTCAACACGCTCGATGATCTCGGCAATCTCCTCGAAGCTGCGGCCAATTTCAGTCCCTTTGCCAGCCATCGTTTCCAGTGCAATCTTGACATTCGTATCCTTCACGCCAGCAAGCACTTCGTTCAATCCATCGGCGATTCTAGCAATGCCATACTCGGCATCTTTGTCCGTATAGGCTCCTGGATGAAGCACAATATTGCGAACGCCAATGTAGTCAGTGCGACGAATTTCTTCTTGCAGAAAGCGAACAGCCAGCTCAAACGTATCCTCTTTATAAGAACCTAGATTAATAATGTAGGGAGCATGGACAACGATTTCGCCGATGGCATGCTTGTCCATCAAAGCTTTGCCTTCTTCGATATATTGATCCTCAATCGGTTTACGGCGCGTATTTTGCGGAGCGCCCGTGTATATCATAAATGTGGAAGAACCGTATGAAACTGCTTCTTCAGCTGCATTCAACAAGCCTTTATCTGAGAATGAAACGTGTGAACCAATATTGGGCATGATCCATAACTCCTTTGTATGTGTCTTCTACCCTCCTATTTTACTCGGATTGTCGCAAGAAATCTAGAAATAAGGTATAATTCTTATCACATAACGATGTAAACGAGTGAGGTGACAAATAAATGGCTAATGATTTCTTCATGTGGTTCATCATTTTCTGGGTATGTGTCCTGCTTTTTTTCATGTCGGTAGGCGGATTTTTTATGTTTCGGAAGTTTCTCAAGGTGCTTCCCAAGGAAGACGGCAAATCGAAGCTGGATTGGCAGAATCATTACGTTGACAGCTCCCGGCATCTATGGACGGAAGATTCCAAAGTGTTTCTAGATCAACTCGTTTCGCCGGTGCCAACAGCTTTCCGGGATATTGCCAAGCATTCGATCGCCGCGCGCATCGGACAAGTAGCCCTCGAAGCGCAAGCCGATCAAGTCACAAGAGATCACTGTATTGAAGGATATATTCTCGCAACTCCTAAGCGCGACTACAAGAGCTTAACCAGCTTCTTGGAGAAGCAGGCAATTGATTATAGTGCTTATAAGCATTTGCTGCAGTAACAGCAATGACAAAAAGCCGCTCCACTTTTCACAAAAGAGGAGCGGCTTCTTGGAATTTCCATTCTTATAATCCGTATGTTGAAGCAAAAGCTTCTTTCTGATAGATCACTCTATGTACCGGCGCCCTTAGAACTTGATAGGACAAAGGCAGATCAAAATCCGTATAACATTTATGTGAATTGCCAATAATTTCAATATTGAATCTGTTTTCCTCCGTACAAGCACATGATTTACAGAGGCAAAGTGGGATCGTCGTATGATAAAAACCCGTCTTAAAGATCTTGTTTGCGTTTTCTTTTACCATAAGTGAATTACATTGAATACAATATACAATATCTAAATTCATGATCTTCCCCCCTTAATTTCTCGGATTCAACAATTGTTACGATATGTATACAAATCAATTATAGGATACGATTTGTAACATTACAAGGGGGGAAACCCAGAATTTGTGAAAAAGAACTGAATATTCGTCATTCCATAGACGAATCTGCTAATTTTTTAGCATCTTCAGCATATGAGATCGACTGTATTCTCCAGGGATAAAGACTCTGTTGCGTAGCTTTTAACTAGTTTACCGTATTTATTATTCTGTTTGACGGCTAGCTGATTAATCATATATAGCATTTCAGTATCCGTATTTGCATGCTTGTCTTGTTTAATAATTGCTTTATACACGTATTCATTTTCCGTATTGCTGACTAGCGTAATGCCGCCAAGAACGTGAATGGATTGATTAAAAATAGTCAGTTCAAACCCGTAAATGACCTGGTGATTCGTTGGCAAGCATAACGAGCTAATAAATTTAAAATGAAACTTCTCAAGCTCTATAATGTCAATTAATGTATATTTGCTATTAATAGGTTGATCTCGAATTTGAACAATATTTAACTTGCCTATAAACGGTACCAATAATGATAATTTATTCCTTTTTTCCACACCCATTCCCATAACTCTCCTTTATAGTTTCATCTTTTATCTAGTCAAATGAATCTCCGCTTTGCTATAATAGTTCTCTGATACAGCCTTAAAATGCAGTGGATACTGGTTATAGGAAATATATATAGTGAGGAATGATACCTACTTGAAGTATGGAGATCGCATTGCGCAATTACGAGAAAAAAGAGGACTGACTCAAGAAGAACTATCCACGAAAATCGGGATTTCTAGAGCTGCTCTTTCGCATTATGAAACTAATCGCCGTGAGCCCGATTACGAAACGATTAATAAGATTGCAACTTTCTTTCATGTTACTATTGATTATTTGCTCGGCAGAACGGATCAACCCGAAATGGTTCTTGATCACGATGTTCGGGAATTCGTTGAACATCTCGATTTGACGGATGAAAGCATTTTGAAAAAGTTTTCATTAACGGTAGATGGCAGAAGGCTGACTCCCGAAGAAGCAAGAAGATTTATCGCTTTTGTGAGAGCTGAGCGCTCTTTGGAGTAGGTTGTGAGGATGATATCCCTGTTGTAGGCTGAAACTTCTGTGGGTCAATTCCTAGCTGTTGAAGTACCTGATGAATGTTAACCAGAATTTTTTCTTCGTGTTTCATAAAGAAGTCACACTCCCAACGCTCAGCTATGATCTTTGAATTGAAGTGATGGCTAGCTCGTCACACCGATATATCTTAAAGTAACGGATGGGGCCGACTGATTGAATAAATCTCTCAAAACGGAGACGTTTTTCGTTTTTAGGTAATAATGATAACCATATGTTTTGCGGAGCGTGTGCGTACCAATATCAGATAGCCCCACCTGCTTGGCGGCTTCGCTTAGAATCCGATAAACCCGAATTCTCTTGATCGGATTACCCGTTCGTTGGGATGGAAACAAGAAGTTGTCTTCATCCATATATTTGATATAATCCTCAATAAATACCTTGAGCTGTGTAGAAAGCTGAAACGTCTTTAATTTACCCGTTTTTTCCTCCCGCACATGTACGATATTTCGATCCATCACATCTTTTACTTTCAAAGATAGAAGATCACTTAGATGGAGTCCCGAATTAATCCCAATTGTGAATAGAAGCCAGTCTCGAATCGACTGTTCTTTCAACACGGCTTGTATGGCTTCGATTTTCTCTTGTTCTCTAATAGGTTGAACAACTTGCATGAGTTGCACCTCACATCATTTTAATCGGATTCATTTTATGCGATACTAATTGTATCTAAGAATACAAAAAAATATATTTTCTTCCCAAGTCCCCCCTCTTTATTACCATATGATACATATTGTATCACAAATATTAGAAATGATCTATGCCTTTTCTAGTTCTCAAAACCTAATATATACGGTATAATTCTTAATAACGAACAGCCACTCCTACATACATATTAATTTAGCATGAAGGGAGGTTAGGTACAATGTTTAGAATCACCAGAATATCCCTTATCCTTTTGCTGTTTAGCGCTATCCTTCTTCCAGCCTATGCTTCAGCATCAACAGGCTCAAATAACTCCTCCGTGAACAAAAAAACGGCCACACAAACGATTCAACAACTATTCTCTTCCTTCACTAGCAATAAAAAAGAGAGCAAAGAAGATTTAGATGATTTCATGAAGAAAAACTCGAAAAACTTCGATAAAATCAAGTGGGAAGACATAGACTGCAAAGATTCTTATGATATTTGGAAAAAATGGTTCTGCTATTAGAATACACTCCGTTGGCGTAAGCCAGCGGAGCTTCTGCTGAGCTACATCTGCTTAGTCTCCAGATCGAAGACTGTAATCTCAGGCCGGCAATTGAACCGGATCGGAAACAATGTTGTTCCTATTCCGCGATTCGTATACACATGAAATTCACTTCCCGCGAAGCTGTAGAGCCCCATCGGATACTTCTGAGCCAAATCTGGTATAAAGATGCTCCCGTAGAAAGGGATTCGTATCTGTCCCCCATGGCTGTGACCAGAGAGCTGCAAATCTACTGGAAAAGCTAAGGCTGTATCTGCAAAATCGGGTTCATGGGCAAGTAAAAGGACGAAATCGTCTTTCCCTACCCCCTTCAACGCAAGTGGCAAGTCAGGCTGACCATGGAACATTTCATCTATACCCACCACCTGCATGCGCTCGAGTCCTCGTACAATAGAGCGGCTTCCGTTAATAAGTACGGTAAAACCCGAGCGCTCCAGCACATCCACGACTCGTTTGGCATTCAAACGCATATCGTGATTACCGAGGACTGCAAATTTGCCCAGCTGAGCTTGCAGTCGTGCGAGAATCGGAATGACGTCATCGCTTACTTCCCCGAATTTGGAATCAAAGAGATCCCCTGTAAAGCAGATCAAATCAGGTTTCTGCTTTTGTACGAGTTCCACGACTTCTTCCAATCGCTTCAAACTGTAATACTTCCCAATATGTGTATCACTGAATTGAACAATACGCATACCAGCGAAAGAGGATGGAAAACGCCGGTAGGCCAGTCGAACCCTTTTGATTTGAATCCAGAACCGCTCTCCAAAAATACTATAAAGACCGCCAGCTCCCGCTAGGGCAACGAGGGCTTTAAGGGCAAAAAGGCCATTCTTGAGAAACGTCCTACGGCTAAGGCGCTTACCATTCACAAGGTAGTCCCTCCCCTCTCTCGTTTAATGGGGTAATCTTCCGTATTCACGCGTTATTTGTCGAGGGATCTACAATAGCCCTGATACACTTTGTATAATTTTAATATTTTCAGGATTGATTTCAAGGAAAAAACGTGCAATAATAAACAGTAAGATACGATTTGTATCACACAGGATTATTGTGGAGGGGTTAACTATGAGTATGCTAAACCAGATGAAAACCGAAGAGTTCGATGCAGAGTGGATGAATCTGATTATAAGTGCACGTAAATTAGGTCTTACGTTGGAGGATATCCGCGCATTCCTAAGAAGCCCCTATCAACCCATGAAAAATCCACACCTGACAACAGCAAACAATACCTGCACGTCCTCGTAGAATTCATGAACAAACGCAATACTACTCATCGTTCGGACGTTTCATTCTCCATTTATTGAAATCTAAAAATTCCCGGAACTGCTGTTTGTCAACTCCAGAAGTCATGGCTTCCTTAATGATCTCATACCATTCCTGATCCAGCTCACGGTCGTTTGGAGCCATTTCTTCCTGATCATCAATTAACCTGTCAACAGGCACCTTAAGTACAGCTGCAATTTTCTCAAGAAATTGAATCGACGGATTCTTCTGAATATCCCGTTCCAAGCTGCTAATATATGACTTAGCCACGCCTGCTCGCTCTGCCAGTTCTGTCAGGGACAGGCCTTTCTCTTTTCGCAATTGTTGAACTCGTTTACCAATCATTTGGGATCTTCCCTCTTCGTGAAGTTATAGTTGCTCTTGTTGTTAGTATAGCAGAATTTCTTACAACGAACAAATTTGTTTGTTATTAAGAACGGCATTTTACCAAAAAAAGTCTCTTTGGATCAACGCCGTTAATGGACTACTGCTTATTCATCGTTTTATCATCGTGCCATTTCATAAAATCAATTAAAATTTTAAATTCATGGATGCGTTCCTTCGCTATGCCTGATTGTTTCAAGTAAAAAACAAAATCGATCCACTCTTGATCCAGTTGGGGATTGGTGTCCACATCTACGGCTATTTTTAACAGCGTTTTCAAATCTACTTTCAGAACCAAAGCAATTCTTTCCATGACATGAATGGACGGGTTCTGTTTCAGATTTCGTTCAATGTTGCTTAAATAGGATTTGGAGATACCCGTCCGTTCGGAAAGCTCGGACAATGTATAGCCCCTTTGTTTACGGATACTTGAAATGTTTTGTCCGATCATGGTCTCCATCACTCCACAGTGACACTCTTGGCAAGATTTCTGGGTTTATCAATATCGCACCCTCGATATAGCGCAGCATAATAAGCAATTAGCTGGAACGGAATGACAGAAACAAGCGGTGTTAGCCATTCATAGACGGCAGGCAGAATAACATGATCTTCTTTCTCCTCTATCCCTTCAATACTAATCATGCAGACATGTGCGCCGCGTGCTTTGACCTCCTGAACATTGCTGCGAATATTGGCTCTAACATGAGCTTGTGTCAGGAGTGCAATCACCGGAGTACCTTCCTCAATCAAAGCAATCGTGCCGTGCTTCAGCTCTCCGCCTGGAAATCCTTCTGCTTGAATATACGAAATCTCCTTCAGCTTGAGCGCGCCTTCCAAACAAGCGTAGTAGTCCACACCCCGACCGATAAAAAAGCAGTTGTGCGAATCATTTAAATATTGCCAAACGATCTCTTCCATAACTTCCTTGTGATTAATCATAATTTCCATGGCATTAGCGGCAATACTTAATTCATGCGCAGGGTTCACATTCAGCTGAATCCCCTTGGCACGTGCGCTATCGAATGCCAATATGGCTAGGACTGCGATTTGTGCTGTATAAGCCTTCGTGGAGGCTACCGCTATCTCCGGACCGGCATGCGTCAATAAGGTATGCGTGGCTTCGCGAGACAGCGTAGAACCCGGAACGTTGGTTATCGTTAAGGAGCTATAGCCCATTTGTTTGATAGCGACTAACACACCGCGAATATCTGCTGTTTCTCCACTTTGCGAAATAAAGATAAAAAACGGCTTTGGAGACAGAATCGGTCTGTTATATAAGAATTCACTGGCAATGTGTGTTTCAACGGGTATATCCGCTATTTGCTCAATGAGCTGCTTCCCTGCTAATCCAGCGTGGTAGCTAGTACCACAAGCAATGATATAAATCCGATCAGCTTTCTTCATACAATCGCGAATCTCGCTATCCATAATCAAATCGCCAGCAGCATCTTGATATTTGGAGATAACCTTGCGGATAACGATCGGCTGTTCGTCGATTTCCTTCAGCATATAGTGCGGGTAAGGCCCCTTTTCTATATCGCTGGCATTCAGCTTGACGTGAAAGGGTCTGCGCTGAATGACTTCACCGTTCAAGTTTTGAATCCTTTTGAAGTTCTGCCGCAGAATGACGATTTCTTCATCCATCAATTCGACAAATTGATTCGTTACTTGCAGCATGGCCATAGCATCGCTAGCAATAACATGGAAATCGGGACCAAGTCCGATCAGTAAAGGGCTCTTATTTTTCCCCACATAGATCGTTTCCAGATCTTGATTGTCTAATAAGGCAACGGCATAGGACCCCTTGATCTCCAGGAGAAGCTGCCTGAAAGCGTCCTCGACGGCTAATCCACTGTTTACCCATTTATCCAACAATTGCACAATAACTTCTGTATCCGTTTCACTGACGAAGGGGGTATCCAGCAAGTATTGTGCTCTAAGTTCTTCATAGTTTTCAATTACTCCGTTATGCACAACCGTGAATCGTCCGCTGTTGCTAAGATGAGGATGCGCATTTCTCCGACTTGGCTTCCCATGAGTGGCCCATCGGGTGTGACCGATTCCTACTGTCGCCTGTTCCTGCTCATCAATTGCCTCGCGAAGGGCAGCAATGCGGCCCTGTTCTTTGTAGACATGCAGTCCACTGTCGTTTAACAAGGCGATCCCTGATGAGTCATAACCTCTGTATTCAAGCTTTTCTAGCCCTTTCACTAGAATTTCCTTCGCATCTTGATTCCCGATGTATCCGACAATTCCGCACATGGCTGATGATACCTCCTGTATAGTAGTTAACTGGAATGAATAGTTTGCAGGATTGATTTCTTCACACACGAGATGACCCTGATCTGGTCATCTTCTGTCATTTGAGATCCGGAGGGCAGACATAGACCTGTATGAAATAATTGATCTGATACAATTTCCTTATCTTGATGCGGATAAAATAAGGCTCCTTCAAACAGCGGCTGCAGATGAAGCGGCTTCCATACCGGGCGAGCTTCAATGTTCTGTGCCGTCAAGGCTGCGAACACTTCCTGCACACTAGTCCCCGCTTCTTGCTCGTCTATGGTTATGACGGTAAGCCAACGATTCGAGCGGGAATTGGCTAGTTCCGGCATGAACTGAATGCCTGGTACGGAGGACAATGCTTCTTGATACCGGTCACAAATCAATCTTCTAGCTTGAACACGCTCATCCAGCACCTCTAGCTGAGCTCTGCCAATGCCTGCCAGCACATTACTCATCCGGTAATTAAAGCCCAATTGGCTGTGCTGATAGTGGGCAGCTTGGTCTCTGGCTTGTGTAGCTAAAAAACGGGCTCGCTTTAACTGTTCCATATCATTAGACACCAGCATGCCGCCGCCTGAGGTAGATATGATTTTGTTCCCGTTAAAGGAATACACGCCAAATCGGCCAAAGGATCCGCTTGCTTTGCCGCGATAGGTGGAACCCAAGGATTCAGCCGCATCCTCGATAATCGGAATATCAAAGTCATCGCACAACTGGACAATTTCATCCATTTTGGCACTTTGACCATAGAGATTGACAACGATAACAGCTTTGGGCAATTGCCCCTCTCGCCTCGCGTCAAGCAGTGCGCGCTCCAGAGCCTGCGGAGACATATTCCATGTCTCAGGCTCGGAATCAATAAAGACAGGCCTCGCTCCGCAATAGACAATTGGGTTAGCGCTGGCAACAAAGGTAAGGCTTGAGCAGAAAACCGTATCGCCTGCTTTCACATCCAGCAGCTGCAAAGCGAGATGAATAGCCGCTGTCCCTGAGCTGACTGCCGCGGCATCCTTAACGCCTGCATAGGCAGCAAGCTCTTTCTCAAAAGCGTCCACATGGGGACCCAGCGGTGCGATCCAATTTGTATCAAAAGCATCCTGGATATATGTCATTTCATTCCCGCTCATGTGTGGAGGAGAAAGAAATATTTTCTTATTTTGTAGCGACATAGGATTAATTTCACTGCCTTCCTAATTGGTGATATACATCAATAGCCATGTTTTATCAAATTCCTATGAAGATTCAGCAATCGTCCGCGCAGGCGTGCCTACCGCTGTACGATAAGCTGGGATATCATGGATGACTGTTGCACCTGCTCCCACAGTTGCCCACTCCCCCATCCTCTTTCCTGGAATGATCGTTGCACCTGCACCGATCATAGCCCCTTCATGGGCTGCTACAGAGCCTGTCAGCAAGGCTTTCGGGGCGATGTGGACATAATCACCGACATAGGAGTCGTGTTCTACGATTGCGCCCGAATTAATGATAGCGTGATCCCCTATGACGACATCGGCATTGACAATGGTATAAGCCATGATCACCGACCCAACCCCGATTGAGGCGCTTGGGCTAACGATGGCAGAATCATGGATGAGAGTCATATAGCTATCGCTGGCTAAACCAAGCCGATCTGCAATGGTCTTGCGAACCCGATTGCCGCCGATTCCAATCACAAATTTGAGCGAGCTGATCTGTTCTGCCAGATCATGTGCGGAGGAAATAGGACCTCGATAGACGTCGCCGACGAGTTGTAATTGTTCATACTTGTCATCCAGGACAGCCCTGATCTTATATCCTGGCTTCGATCCAATTAAATCCTTGATTACTTTGCTATGACCGCCTTCACCTATGAGGGCAAGATCCATTATGTATCACAACCTTCATGAGAGGTTCGAACCCGAGAATTTCTCCATCGTTACATGATTGCCATGACTGATCCCATCAGACTTCAGAACCTTCACTACGGTTAATGCGAGTATTTTCACATCAAGAAGGAAACTTTGATTCTCCACGTACCAGACATCCAGCTTAAATTTATCTTCCCAGGAGATTTGGTTCCTGCCGTTGACTTGAGCCCATCCGGTAATGCCCGGTCGAACCAGATGCCGTTTGGCTTGTTCCTCTGAATAAAGCGGCAAATAATCCATTAACAGCGGCCTTGGCCCTACCAAGCTCAAATCCCCTTGAATCACATTAACCAATTGCAGCAGTTCATCCAGACTATACTTCCTTAGCAATTTGCCAAATGAGGTCAATCGGACGGAATCTGGAAGTAATTTCCCTTCGTGATCGCGTTCATCCGTCATAGTTCGAAACTTATACAGTTGAATCGCTTTCCCCTGCAGCCCAGGCCTCTGCTGCTTGAAGATCACAGGAGCCCCCAGCTTGAATCTTACGAGAATCGCGACAATCCCAATTATCGGGAGAAACAAAACAAAGCAAGGAATCGCTACCAGCAAATCAAATAATCGCTTCATATGCTATCTTCTCCTACTGATCTTAACTAAACATCCGTGATTTAATCCGATCCAGCTTCCATGCAAAATAGTTCCACCTTTTGGTCCGCTGGCCATCTACCGCTACCAGCCATTGCGTATCGCTAATCATGAGCTGGTCAATATGGTGCATGCCGTCTTTGCGCCAGTCTCGATCTTTATTCGTGCCTCGCAGCACGATCGACACTTCTTCATCCTTATACTCGAATTCAGACAGTGTATTTACTTTGAACACGCGCACAGAATTTCCGTAGTATTGGGAACCATCTTGGGTATAGCGAAACAATTGACTCCCCATTGCGACGAGGCGGCCTCCTGGTCTTGTAATCCTTTTGTCATTCGTAATGATCGGGTTCTGAGGATGTTCCATCCATGGACCCAATAACTGGTCTGCGTGGAATAAATGAAGGTTGCCTCCTTCGGAGCCAGCAAATATCCACCATTTGTCTTCATACTTCACAATGGAAGGATCCAGGAAGTTTCCTTCGAATAACACCGAGACGACTTCCCATTCGAATGGAAATTGCTTGGCTTTGTATAACAATACACGCCCAGCGCCTGAGGTCTCTGGCAGCATATAGACGTCATCCCCGATAACAAACACCTGCGGGTACGACAGATGAAAGCTTTCGCGCAGCACAATTCGCTGATACTCCCACTTGGCTCCGTCATCACTGATCGCTAAACCAATTTCTCCCCGTGCTGATCCCTTATTAAAGACTTCAAAAAACAAGTAAAATTTCTGCTTGTATGTGATAATAAAAGGGTCCGCTACAAATTCGGCCTGCACATCACGAACATCCGATGCTTGCAGGGAGGGCGTATCCAAATTGGTCTCCATACAGGAAGCCGAAATCATGTGCTCGGATTGGAAAACCTTAATTGCCCAAATCTGAGCAACCATTCCCTTCTGCATCAGAGACAGCAAATTCGAGAATTTCCGCAAAGATTTGCTGTTTAGGATTGACAAGTCATTTCCTCCCTCAGGACCAACAAAATCTGCCTTTTTATTTCTTCAATGAGCTCGTTGGCCTTCAGATGTTCCGATTCCTTGCCGATCCTGTAGACGTCGATGACAATTTCTTTCATCTGTTGACTTGTCAATGCAGATATATCCATGAATAAGACCTCTTTATCTATTAATAATGTAGGTGTGGTGCTGCAGGATCACTGCTACGAAATTCCCGCGCGAAGAAGAGGCTTCTCCTTGTTATACCCTTGCGGATTATTCACTTGCCAACGCCAAGCATCCTCGCACATCTCTTCAATGCCCTTCTGGGCAACCCAGCCGAGCTCTCTTGCCGCCTTCGATGGGTCTGAATAACAGATGCCGATATCTCCTGGCCGTCGGTCCGTCAACCGATACGAAATATGCTGGCCGGTTACTTTCTCGAAGGAAATCACCATTTCCATCACGCTGTAGCCACGTCCAGTCCCGAGGTTGTACGCTTCTACACCCGTCGATAACAGCACCTTCTCCAGTGCCTTCAAGTGCCCTCTAGCCAGATCCACAACATGGATATAATCCCTTACCCCAGTGCCATCGAGTGTCGGATAGTCGCTTCCGTAAATGTGCAGCTCCGTTAATTCGCCTACGGCCACTTGCGTAATGTATGGCATCAGATTATTGGGTTTTCCACTCGGGTCCTCGCCTAGCTGGCCGCTGCTGTGAGCACCAATTGGGTTGAAATAACGCAGCAGCGCAATACTCCACTCCCTATCTGATGCATACAGATCGGTCATAATCTCTTCAATCATTAGCTTCGTTCTCCCATAAGCGTTCGTTGCGCTAAGCGGGGAATCTTCAGAAATCGGCACGCTGTCCGACATGCCATACACCGTAGCGGATGAGCTGAACACGATTTTCTTGACCGCATATTCCTGCATCAACTGGCAGAGTACGAGCGTGCCCGTAATATTATTATGGTAGTAGCGAAGCGGGAGCCGAACCGATTCCCCTACCGCCTTGAACCCAGCCAAGTGAATGACTGCGTCTATCTCATTTTGCTCAAAAATGATTTCCATTGCCTCTCGGTCCAAGAGATCTGTCTCATAGAAGGTGAAATCCTTCCCCGTTAACTCCTTAACCCGCCTTAGCGATTCCAGACTGCTGTTGGCAAGATTGTCTACAACCACGATTTCATATCCCGCATTTAATAATTCCAAACAGGTATGACTCCCTATATAACCAGCACCACCGGTAACAAGGACTGCCATCATCTATACCCCCTATCCATTTTTAGAACCTCAAGTAATCGCTGGTATAATAAATATGCAAGGTCACTACATTCTCGTAGTAGAAATACACGAAATAAAAAGCAAGAATCAGGTAGTAAATCAGTTTCTGTTCTCTTCTGACAAATAAACTAATGACCCATGACATCAGAATGACATTATATAAGCCAAAGTAGATCGTAAACCTCGCGAAAATCCAATTCTGCGTGGCGATAGCCATGATCACAAAATTCAGCAAGGACATATTCACGATGTAATCACTTTGTGGAAATAACGCTCTGAGTTTATGTCTTCCCAAATAAGCAAACACGAGAGGGACAGCGCTCACGGCGACTCGAATGACATTAGCTCCGCCTTCCTGAAAGTTCTTGTACTCGCTGTAATGCGTATCTGCGATAGCTGAGAATAGGGCATCCGATAAGATGTTATATCCCAGAATCAAGATGACTGCCATGAATAGAAGGACGAACGTCGAGGCTGCCCATGCCTTTCTTCGAACAATGAAATAGATAGGAATAAGGATTAAAGCACTCTCATGAAAAGTAGAAGCGAAAGCAACTACGAGAAAATACTTTTGCCAGCTTCCAGCGAATAAATACTTAGTAGCCGCAAATACAAGGGCAGATGCCAGAAACTGGCGAACACCGTTCATCGAAACAATGTAAAGCCCTGACGTGATATAGACATAGATACTTAACTCAAATAGCTTTGAATACTTGTAGAACACATAGACAATGAGCACATTGGTCACTAGTGCGGTTAAGAAGATTAACAATTGCGGATTCGCCGTAAATGATTTCAAAATCATTTGCAGGACGCCAAAGCCAATATCCTTCTCTGCCATAATCTGCTCCCAAGTGAAATCATTAAGCTTGTAGGCATACATATAAAAGAACGTATCGCCTATGTTGTTGCGCAGCCCTGCTATGACAACAAATGTAGCCATAACGATGGCAGCCAACCATTTATTAGGCTTAATCAGTAGTGGTTCAGAGCCGATTGTCACAGGTTTGCCCAAATATCTGGAGAAGAAAGATGCCACATAAACGACAATCAGATTAACCCATAAGATAGCCATTCGGATATTCCTTTCGCGTGTCTAAGAGATTCTTGTTTTTCTAATCATGTACCAATAGAGAATGATGCCCAGTGGAATAGCTAGAAAAGTCAGCACCTTAGCCGGTGTTTCCTGCATAAACCTGCGATTCCCCGAAGTCATGCTGCTCGATACATAGTGAATGGATTGCCTGAATTTAAATAATAGGCTGGCATAGGGGAGCTTCATGAGTTCTTTCCTGTAGAAAGCAAATCCCTTGGGGTTCTTGCGATACTGCTTGAACATATTCATCGAGGAGCCATCCGGCAAATACTCCACACAGCAAAGCACTTCATTCATCAGCAGCATTTCATATTGTTGATCCAGCTTGTAATACTTATAAGCTAAGCCCACATACTTCTCATTCTCAAAAATGGGATAGGGATAGCTGCGAGTTAGTTCTGTTCGATACACCAGCTTCTTATCTCCCGTCACGCGATGCTTGCTGTACAGCTC
The DNA here is from genome assembly GCF_002027705.1 of Paenibacillus ferrarius. GTDB lineage: Bacteria > Bacillota > Bacilli > Paenibacillales > NBRC-103111 > Paenibacillus_E > Paenibacillus_E ferrarius. The sequence goes on from NZ_MBTG01000015.1 coordinate 126,331, forward strand.
AAAAAGTGTTGAGCTTGCAAGCTCTTCAGGCATCCTTGAGCCAACAATGCGACCATCTGTGAAGGCATCGAGCCCAATGATTCCACTTACACGATCATTTCCGTGTTTCTCCCAGAACGTGTTTATTTGTTCTACAGCGTTATCCGGCATATAATCATCGGAATCAATACAGACATTTAATTCCGTGTTGATCATTTGATAGGCGGTATTATGGGCTCCATGCATCCCCTGATTCTCCTGATGATGATAACGGATAAGAATTTCATTCTCCGCCTGCCAGCTTGCCACCAGCTCATGCGTGTTGTCCGTAGAGCCATCATCAATAATGAACCAGATGAAGTCTTTGGAGGTTTGCCGCTTCAGACTTTCGTAACAATGAACCAGACAATAGGCTCTGTTGTAGGTCGGTGTAAACACGGTAAGCTTCTTCATACGATCACCTCAATATGCCTAAATAAAAACCTTCTGTCCACGCTGCTGTATTCTTAATGTCGTAGCCCTTGTTCGATAAGGATAAAGCCGGAATCTGACGGGGGAAGTTCCCCGTTATGATTTGCTTCATTCTGTCTACCCACAGCTGCTTGTCGCTTAACGTCAGCCGCTCTACCAAATGGATATCCATATCCACTTCCTGGGTAATTTCGTCAGAAATAAGGCAAGGCAGCCCTGCACCCTGCGCCTCAATGAGTGTGACGGGCAGTCCTTCGTGCAGCGAAGGAAACACGAACAGGTCAAAAGCTTGCAGCAAGCGGGTAATATCACTGCGCACCCCGAGGAATCTGACCTTGTCCTGCAAGAGACAAGCTTTCACTTTCTTCTCGATGACAGCTCGCAGCGGTCCATCTCCGGCAAGAACCAGCACTGTATCCGGTCTCTCCCGATTCAATTGGGCAAAAACATCAATGAGGAAGGCATGATTTTTCTGATGAGCGAATCGTCCCACATGGCCAACCACGTAACAATCCGGTGGAAGCTTCAATTCCCGCCGAACTTGCGCTCTCACCTCGGGGGAAAACGCAAATTTATCACTCTCGATGCCATTTTTGAGAATCACCGCGTTTTTCTCTTTTTGAGGAAACAGCCATTCTGCCGCTTTCGTTGAGCAGGCTAGAAAGTGCGTTGCACAAGAGGCAATGAAGGTACCGGCAAACCATTTATAGAGCTTAGCGGCAATTCCGCCTTCACTGCTCGTATTATGACTATGGGCAATTCGTATAGGCGCGCCCGCTTTTTTGGCGGAACGCAGGACGAATCCACTCATTTTGTCCATATGGGCATGCACGATTCTATAATTCGTATACGCCCGGAAAAATTGATCCAACGCTTGGATATACTTCGCATGACCAATCTCCGAAACATAGGGAATCCGATGAATGATTCCACCCATCCCCATGATCTCAGCATCATAGGCTCCTGCTTTGCAGGTCAAGAAGTCGAATTGGACCTTGGTTCGATCCATATTCCGATATAGATTCATCAGGAGCGTTTCGGCTCCGCCTCGATTCATATTCACGACAACATGCAGAATTCTTATTGGATCGCCCACATGACTTCCACCTTTTCGTCCATAAATAGGGAATATATTCTGCTCTTTTCTTCCAGCACCTGATGGATGGCGTATCGACTTTCAACCCATTCACGCCCGCTCTTCCCCAGCTTCATTCGTAATGCCTGGCTGTGAGCCACCTGCTTAATTCTCTTAGCCATAGCTTCATGATCATTGGGAACGATAAGCCAGCCATTCTGCTCATTGCGTACCAGCTCATTATGGCCTCGGTTTTCACTTGCGATTATCGGAAGTCCACTCGCCATGGCCTCCATGAGATTCACCGGCAGACCTTCGCGCAGACTTGAGGCTACTGCAACATCGCACATCTGCAAAAGTTGATCGATATCACTGCGATACCCCAGGAATTCGATCCGATCCGCCACATGCAATTGCTCGGCTAGATCCTTGCATTGTTCTTTCAATGCTCCTTCACCAGCAAGCAGAAGCTTGACTTTGGGTGCATCCTCTTTGGCTGAAGCTAAGGCATGAATAAGCATTTGTTGATTCTTATTGGCATTGAACTCTGCCGCATAGAAGAGTAGAATGTCATCCGGTTGATACCCGTTTGCTGTCTTTAACTCCCGCTTATAGGAGTCTTCCACCGGTTTGAACCGTTCGGTATTCACACCAACGCCGTGAACATGTTCAACCCGATTAGCGCGGAATCGGTGATTAACAGCTAATTGGTAATCTTCCTCATTAATCGTTATTAAGCAATCCGTCAGATAAGAAAGCAATTTCTCTAAGGGATAATACACCAGCCAATGCAGATAAGGCGCTCCCTTGCAAAAGTGAAAACCATGCGCGGTATAGATGACCTTCGTGCCCTTCTTCCGCGCTTGTCGCGCTGCCAAGCGTGCCAGCACACCGCCCATTGGGGTATGGCAATGGATGATATCATAGTGATTCTCATTGATAATTGACTTTAATTGCGCGTAAGCTTTCAAGTTGGCTTGCCGGAGTGGGGATCTTTGAATGGGGATGTTCATCTTCTTGTCGACATACGGAAGCTCCATATTCCCGTTTGCGGCAATATGGACTTCCCAACCCTGCTCTTTGAACCATTTCATATATGGGACATGGAAGGCTTTGAAGTGATAATCAACGGTAGCACATAACAACACTTTCTTCGGCATCCGCATCCCCTACTTAATGAGTTCCTTCTCCAAAATCGAAGAAAGGTATTTCAACAGCTCGTATTTCAGATCCTCACGCTGAAGCGCGTAGTCGATGGTTGTTTGGATAAAACCTAATTTCTCACCCACATCGAATCGTTTGCCTTCAAATTCGTAAGCATACACAGATTCAAGGCGATTTAATTCAGCAATAGCATCCGTGAGCTGGATTTCCCCACCGGAGCCCGGCTCTTGATTGCTCAAAATATCAAAAATCCGCGGCGTTAAAATGTAACGCCCCATAATCGCAATGTTCGATGGCGCTTCCTCTTTCTTCGGCTTCTCCACTAAGTGATTAACGCTAAATAACCGCTTATTGATTTCCCTTCCATCAACAATGCCATATCGGGACACCTCATCGGCCGATACATGCTGCACACCGATAATGGATGCTTCTCTTTGTTCATATTGATGCATCATTTGCTTCAAACAAGGCGTATCCGCCCGAACAATATCGTCGCCGAGAAGAACAGCAAACGGTTCATCACCAATGAACTTGCGTGCGCACCAAATGGCATGTCCCAGACCCTTAGGCTCCTTTTGCCGAATATAATGGATCTCTACTTTGGACGACTTTTGAACTTCCGTTAACAGCTCGAATTTCTGCTTCTCAAACAAATTCTGTTCAAGCTCAAAGCAATTGTCGAAATGGTCCTCAATCGCTCTTTTTCCTTTGCCGGTCACGATAATAATGTCCTCGATTCCCGACTCAATAGCTTCTTCAACGATGTATTGAATGGTCGGCTTATCGACGATGGGCAGCATTTCTTTGGGCATAGCTTTGGTTGCAGGCAAGAATCTGGTTCCTAAACCAGCTGCTGGAATAATCGCTTTTCTTACTCTCATGAATGTTTGCTCCTTTTAGCCAATCGAGACTAGTTTTTTCGGAATTGGAATGACTTTGCTATTGGCTAGATCTAATAGCTGCGTTCTGAGGCTTTCTTTATCCAACGTAGCGTAGGTAGAGATCATTTCTTTGATTTCTTCCATATACAGATTGGCCGTTTTGCCAATATAAATTTTCGGAAAGACATGCTTTCCATCAATTTCATCTGCTTTCAACAACTCTTCATACAGCTTTTCTCCCGGTCTCATTCCGGTGAATTCGATACCGATATCTTCTAAGGAATTGCCGGAAAGCTTAATGAGATTCTTCGCCAGATCAACGATCTTGACCGGTTCTCCCATATCCAGAACAAAAATCTCTCCGCCTCTGGCTAAGGCACCCGCCTGAATAACTAATCTGGAGGCCTCGGGAATCGTCATAAAGTACCGAATCATGTCGGGATGCGTAACGGAAACAGGACCGCCTTTGACAATTTGCTGCTTGAATCGAGGAATAACGCTGCCACGGCTCCCGAGCACATTGCCGAAACGTACAGCAACGAACTTCGTTTTGCTTGATTTATCCATATCTTGAATGATCATTTCGGCCATACGCTTGGTCGCGCCCATCACACTGGTTGGATTGACAGCTTTATCCGTAGAGATCATCACGAAGGTATCCACCTCGTATTGACTTGCGGCCATCGCTACATTCATCGTCCCGATGACATTGTTCTTGAACGCTTCTTCCGGATTTCTTTCCATAAGAGGCACATGTTTATGCGCAGCGGCGTGATACACGACATTTGGCTTATATTTGTTCATGATCGACATCATTTTTTTGACATCCTGTACATCTGCTATTTCGGTAATGAATTCAATCTCTGTATGCCCGTCAGAGTCCTTTAATTCCATCTCAATGCTGTAGATGCTATTCTCACCGTGACCCAATAAAATTAATTTCTGAGGGCTGAACTTGGTGACCTGACGACAAACTTCCGACCCAATCGACCCCCCTGCTCCTGTAACCAGTACCACCTTGCCCGTGATATATTCGGAAATACTTTCAATATCCAGCTCAATGGGTTGGCGGCCTAGCAAGTCCTCGACCTGCACGTCCATGAAATGGTTCACGGACAGCTTCCCGGATACCAAATCTTCCAACATAGGAAGAGTTTGCGTCCTTGCTTTGGTTTTCGAGCATTCTTGGAAAATAAGATTTAATTCCTTTTTCCCCAAGGATGGAATAGCAATTATGATGTTGTCGATGTTTAACTCTTCCACCGCTTTTTCGATCTGATCAACCCCGCCATACACGGGTATTCCCAGGATATCCAAACCGTGAATATTCACATTGTCATCGATGAAAACAACAGGAACGAATTCCGCATCATTGCTTTTAATTAATTGTCTCGCGACCATCGTGCCAGCTGAGCCTGCGCCAACAATGAGCGATCTTTTTTTATTAACAGACTTATTCATGTAGGTACTTACAATAAGTCTCCAGCAGAAACGAGAGCCTCCGATTAATAACGAATGCAGCATCCATGTCACCGCGAGCAATCGAAAGTAAATATCATGGACAACGATTTGCTGAACAAACGCAACAGCAATCATCGAAAAGGTGATCGCCTTAAAAATAAACAGCAGCTCCGTGATGCTCGCATGCTCCCATGCCTTCTTATAAAGCTTATAGATGAACGAAAAGATATGATGACTCAGCAGCAAGGTTATTGAACTGACAACTAAGGGAAGAGACAGGACATGGAGGTTAGCATTTACCAAAAAGTGACTAAAGAAAATGGAAGTTAGCACGATGACAGAGTCTATTGTGACCAATAGGGATAAACGTTGACGATATGACAGAATAATTCACCCTTTCATTAAAGTTCTTAAGTATAGGGCCTTTGAGGAAAGACCTTATAATTAAAGCCTTTAATCCTTAGGGCATCTAACCCTGCCTCGCACCACACTTTTGACGACTGGCGTCTAAGGCTTGCATCGCCCACAGCATGATCGAGTACTTCCTTGGATAACGGTAAGGAGGCATCACCGGCTGATCCATCAGCTTGCAGAAAGGTTCTTTATAAAGAATATCAGCTTATTGCACGCTCTGAATTCTTTTATAAAGAACGTATAACTTTCTATTAATTCTTTATAAAGAACATTTATTCAAAAAAAAATAGGTGAATCTGCTCTTGCTTATCTTGTTTTCATTGTAGTTCTTTATAAAGAACGTGTCAATGGGGAATATTTATTTAACCTTCTAGTCTATAACCCTCACTCAACGATCTAGCAATTCATACACTATAAAAAAACGAAGAGGTGAGTATAGATGATAAAAGTTAATCTTAGTGATCTTGATGATATTAATCTAACCACCAAACTTCCTTCAGCGAACGATGTTCTCAGTTATGACAGCACTCAATCCAGTTGGGTGCCCAAGAGCCTGGTCATTGACAGCGCTGTCTCCAAACCCTATGTCATCGATCTGGCGACATGGAATATTAAAAATGACGGAACTAATTCTGCCGCTACGACCAAAGGCATTAACGACGCTTTAATGTGGGCAAGCTCTCAAGGAATTACCCATTGTCTTCTACCCAATGGTACCTATACACTCAAGATGGATAATACCTCTTTCTCATGCCTGCTTATTCCCAGCCGCATGCACTTTGAAATGGCCGACGGCTGCCTCGTGCAATTGGAAGCCACCTCTTCTCCTTGGTATAGAATCTTTAGTTTAAAAGGCACAACCAACTCGAGAATATCAGGCGGAACTGTCATTGGCGATAAGAAATCGCATATCTATCAATTAGCCGTCAAGTTTGTACGCGGCGGAGTCAACCCGGATGGTTCCTTAAATGCGAATACCAATTTCATCCGCAGCGAGGTTGTAGACAGATACAGTAACCCAGGACTGCTTAAGAGTTTCCGATTATGGAGTATGACTGGTGTTAACGCTACGGGATATAGCTTCTTTCAATATAAAGATACCGTATCTAGCAGCACCTTGGCCGGGTCTCGGACGAACGGTCTGTTCGCTCCTGCATCTCCAACAGGACGCGGCTGGTTTGCCGAAATCGAAAATGCCAACAAGATGATATTCACCATTGATATTACATCCTCTCCTCTTACCGACGACCAGATCGCCCAGCTTGCTGCCAAGGTCGATTCTCAGAACTATACGCATGAATGGGGACATGGGATTGAACTTGCCGGCGCAAACCATATTCAAATAGATAACGTAGACATCAGCAATTGCACGGGTGACGCCATCTTCGCATCCTGGTTCGAATACAAGCTTAATCCCGCAGATTACACGCAAAGTCAGATGGGGTCCCATATTTATATCCATAACTGCGATCTCCATCACTGTAGAAGACAAGGAATCTCTATCGCAGGCTCCAATGACGTCACGATTACGAACAATAAAATACGTTACATCGGTAGAGCTGACGACGGGAAAACCGAGGATGGCACAGCTCCCATGTTTGGCATCGATATTGAATCCATGTGGTCAGAAACCAACATACCGACCTGGCGACCTGAATTGAATCAAGCGGGCTTTGAGCTAAATACAAGAATATATATTAGAGACAATTATGTATTGAACAATAACCGCGGGCATTTCGTGAATGCTGATGGGATTTATGTAACCTTGGATAACAATACATTTGAAGGCTATAATGTTGGCGGAATAAGCTCCTATTTGAATAATATGTATGTGAAATATCTAAACAACACAATGATTAGTTGTGAGCTTACCGTTAAAGGGGACAATTTTGTTGACGGGGCACTCTGCACGAATGGGAATATCAAAATTGCCGACATCGCGGGAGCCGTCATTACGAACAGTAAGGTTGTAAATGGACTCTTCTACGGCTCAAGCACCTATGGTTACTTTGGTACTCCTACCGTTGATCTGGCAACGGGTACCTTCACCTTCAGCACGCCGCACGGTTTAGGCAATGGCGCAAAAGTTATCTTTGAGCAATGGATTGGCAAGGTTCCTGCGGGTGCTAGTGTCGATAAGCTTTATTATACCGTCAATATTACTGCAAACAGCTTTCAGGTCTCTGAAACTTTAAGCGGAAAGCCCATCACCATCACGGACATCGGCACTACTGGATTCAATCTAAGCCGTTATAATTATGGCAGATGTTATATCTCGGATATTACGGTTGAAAGAGACTGGCGAGCTGATAATTCGTTATCACCGAATTTCCAGCTGCTTCTCACAGGCGGCATTCTCCGGAATATCACGGTCAAAAACTTTGAAATCGATATTCGAACGCCAGCCAACTATGCAGGCAGACCGATTACCATCGACGGGATTACACTGATTGAAGGCGGGGCCAATTTCGAAGCCTGCAATCTAAGCAACGGCTCGTTCCTCCGAGCAAAAACTAGCATACTTGGAGGCGATATCGCTCTAGGCTCCAATGATGCACGTTATACAAGAAAAGTCATCGCCGACAATTGTTTATTTCAAAATGTTGGCATCAATTACAACGGGAACGTTACGAATAATCGCAGTACGCTGATCAACTCAAGCATAGGCAAAACTGACAGTACCACCATAGCGGTTATTACCAATAGCTACCTCGAGAACACCAAAATCAATTTGCACTGGCTTACTCGTGATAAATCCGTGACCATAGCGAAATGTATTTTCAATAATGTCGTGACAGATGTCAACGCAAATACCAGAATGCTGGATAACCTTACCCTATAACTGGATAGCAAAAAGGAAGGATAAGCGACCTCGCCGCTCACCTTCCTTTTTCTGTTTTTAAGGGCCTTTAATTGTTGCTGTGGATGTCGTTTGCTTTTAACTTTAGAATAGCCTTATTCAAAATGTTGTTCCATATCTGGAAAGCAGGCGCCCCTGTTCCCGCATACATCGTTGAGATCCCAACAGCTTCCATGTTGGAAGTAATTGTGTTCCCTTTGATCGTCGCGGATAAAATAAGATTGGGCTGCGCTTTTTGCCAATAATCGTTCAGCTTGATAATTTCAGTGGAAGCTGAAGTAATCCCACTTGCTGTAATTTGATTATTTTCGATATGCACCTTTTTCGCGGCAGTTACCGAAATGGCCGAAGTATTGCCAGAAATATTGAATTTGGAGTTGGTGATGGTCAGATCCAAGTTCTCATTGCCGGCTGTTAACCCGCCATAGCCTGTAAATGAGCAATTATTAAATACATATTTACCGGATTTCCCAACACCCGGAACTGCTTTGCCTCCATCGGTTGGCCCCTTAAACACACAGTTATTGTAAGTCCCCGGCGGCAAATCTAAGCCGTAGGTTGAATTGTAGCCAGTAACGGTAAGGTTATCAAAAATATTGCCCTCCACATTCCCGCCTGAGACCGCTCGCAAAGCAGGTGCCCCAGTAATTGTGACATTTGTTAGATGAACAGGATTTAACCAAATGGATAAGCCTGCTTCAGCTGTTTTTTTGGTCAGATTGATTGTAATATCCGAAGCTGTTACACCAAAAGGCTTGGAACTGCTAATCGCAAAATTCGTATTGGTTGCTGTCATCCCTTTGATATTAATATTAGGTCCATCGAAATGAGTCAGCGAGTCACTGATGGAATTGCCTATGAAGGTCACATCATGACTGGCATAAATACTTGTCCCTTCAAAATTGTTGTCTTTAATTGTTGCCCCTGTGAAAGGTTCAGAGACAGCGAGCCCAATTGCTCCAGCAGAAGCCAAATGGTTATTCTCTAATAGGCCGTCGTGGCCGTCGTAGAAGATAACATCATATCTGCTGTTCTTGTAAAATTTATTGTTCTTTATTGTAATGTTTTCATTAATAAATCCGTTATCGCCGGCACCGCCTTCAACGTCGATTCCCGCCATGGGCGCCGTGCCGCCCTTTCCACCTATATCATGAAAAGCACTATTCTGCACGGTAACATTTTTACCTCCGCTAATACTCAATCCTTGTCTACGATTAAAAGAAGAATCAGCATTTCGGATCGTAATATTGGTAGACTGCACCCTGTTCCATATTTCCACATAGGTGCCTTTTTGGATAGTTCCGCTAAATGCAAGCCTCATAGAATCGCTTCCCGCTGGAATTGGCACATACTTCCCTTGCGGTTGTTGCTTTATTTTGGAGATAAAGGTCCCATCTGCTTTGTAAAAATAAATATCATAGACATTCGGCAGCTGATGACCGTTGTCAATGATAAGACTGTGCGTCAAATCAAAGGATGGGTCCGTTAATTTCCAGCTTGCTTTGGTTCTTATTTTCGATGAATCCTTGGTCAGCTTGCCTTGATCATCCAAACCGCCTGATTCGAAGCCATTTTCATACAAATCCTGCATGTACCCGCTGCCGCCGGCTATATAAAGCCCGTCACCCGTAAAGTTATTGGTCTTTACGCCATCAATCGTAACATTAATCGCACCTTTGGTGGCAATCCCATACCCGCCTTCATGGGTGCCTCCCTTGGAATAATCGTGTGTATCTCGATCGCCACGATACGTTCCACCAGCAATGGTTACGTTCTTAACGCCTACACCTACAAGCAATGTCGTGTAGCCTGGAAATCCGTTTTGTTCCTTCTGAATGACCGCTTTCTCGTCAAGCCAAAATTTCATATCACTAACCATGTTGATTCGTCCACGCGCATCCCAAGTTCCATCTGTTCCCTTGGCAATCAAATACGTTCCCGCGGGAACCTTAAAGACGTTGTAGCCCTGATCATGCGCCCATTTCAGCGCATCATTAAAGCCATCCGTCGTTTCAACCGCATGGGAATTGTCATTGTAAATATGCCATTTGGCTAAATCGAGCTCATAGATGCGTTCTTGACTAGAAACAGAAGCAGGTGCAGCCGTCTCGGCATGCGAAGCATTGGGCCATACTGGAAGCAAGCAAAGGCAGACGGAGCACAAAATAAAAACAAACCTATACATGTTAGAGTATCAATCCTTTCACTTCTTAGAGGTTCTCCATAAAGAGACCATTTCAAACGATGACTAGAAACTGGACGACGACAAATCCCCCTCCCCTGCTGCCTCTAGATGCTTTGGTCGGAACGACTTTCTTGCCGTTTTCCGTACATATAAAGGGGATTCAGAGCAAAAGCAGTGCTCCATTTATACAGAAGCAGACTAACAAGGAGGCATTATCGTGCCCCATGAATAATACTGATGCAGCTCTGGAAAACAATAAGCAATATCACTTGGACATGTCTTTGCACGCTTATTTAGAAGATAAGCAATCGTATCCGGATTAAATTGAAAAGACTCTTTCATTGAAGACGCTCCTTTCACATTTTCCGTTGATTCAGGGCTGCTGCTGGCATCACTTTCCTCTGCACCTTCATCAATAGGCCTATAGCAATTCTCGCCAAATATTTAAATTCATCACTTCTATGGAAAATAAGGATATAAACCAAATTCGGTATAAGTAGACAAAGCAGCGCTTTGGCTCCAAAAGTAAGAATGGAATGGACGTCAATTAGATGAGCGAAGAAATCAGTAAGCAGACAAGTCCCCACGCCTATCGCGGCATAGTAGAAGTAACGGACAAAGTACCGCAGAACGGACAATTGAAATACTTTTTTATACACAAAATACGGCGTCGTCCAAAAGGGCACCAACATCGCACTTATCAATGTACCAATGAATACGCCAGCAATTCCGATCGATTTTACTAAAATAATAGAAAAAACGAGATTGACGGCTGCTTGGCACAGGGGCACATATCTGTCTTCATGGAAAATTCCCGCTGTTGTCTTAACGGTTGTTATGGAGTTTCTCATGCCTCTTTCATAGAAAGTAATGACCAAAACAATCAACACCAGCTTATCCATTAGAAACTGCGAACCAATCCATAGTGTGATAAAAGGCTCGATCGTCACAAATAAAACAATAGCAAACAAGGAATACAACCAGAAATTAAGCAGCATGGTCACTTTATATACACTATAAATTCTTTCTTTGGTCTCCTTTGCCACTAAGTTGCCTACGCTATGATAAATATTATTGAAAATCTGATTAATGAACGTCCTGCAAATGTCGATTAGCATAAAATAGTTGGAGTACAGGCCAACAGCAGCAACGCTTACATAATAAGAAATAATCAGATTATCCGTTCCAAAAATTAAGTAGGAGCCTACGTTTTGCAGAATAATGGCTTTAATATTTTTGATTAGATTACTTTTGGTCAGACTATCAATTGTGCCTGCGATCTTCTCCTTGAGAAAAGGATATAGCTTATCAACAATCATCGATAAAATGATGTTGTTCGTAATCGTAATGACACTGTCAATAATTAAATACATCAAATAATTCTGCGTCGTATAGAGAATTGCGATCTTCAGACAAGTCGAAAGGATTGAGGAGACCGAGAACAGTCCCGTTATGATGTATCCTTTCTGATTCACATTAAGAAAAGAACTCTTGTACTGAAATAAATAAGGGGTAACGGTATTGACCAGGAAGACAAGATAAATCAGATGGATATGTGAGACACTGGATTCTTTGACAAAATAATTAAGAAACGGCAGGACAGATAGGCCCAATACAAGAACAACCAATGCAATCGCTAAATACGCTTTCTTATATAATTTCATCAGCATCAAGATCTTATCTTTATCTTGTTCAGCCACTGGTTTATACAGATTATAAATAATACTTGACCCGATACCGGCCTCCGCTAACGAGAGCATCGCTAATATATTCGTGAACAGACCATTAACGCCTAAATAATCCAGACCTAGCGTGTGAATGAATACTGTTCTTGAAAAAAAACTTAAGAACGTAATAATCAATTGATTGCCAAGTCCTACACCTATGTTGATCAGCGAATTTTTGGTTCTCATACTACGAACCCTATTTCATCTAATAATTCTTCGTACATTTTATTGATCATCTCTTCACAACCTTAAAACCATGATTGAAGTTCATCATTCGAATACAAAAGCCTTGCGTGAAAGGCAGGATATTGAACAACATGGAATACACCCCAATGTCTTTCGTATCTCCTTGCGAGAAATCAACAGCCCCATTCCGTCTCGTTACCTTCATCAAATAATTGGATGCTTGATTGGCGCTGTCTAAACACATGTCCGCAATCTCTTCGATTTTGGATGCATTCAACATAAACCAGCCCAATGTAGCCGTAGTAGATGAATCTGGCCGGCATTCCCCTCTGGTTACGGTCCAATTCCAGTTGCCATTAGCCTGTTGAAAGGCGATAGCCGCTTTGGCGAATCTTTTCACACTTTCCTCTAAAATTGCTTTATACGCATGATCACTTGGAAGTTCATTCCAAGCGTCTATGAGACCTATGGCATACCAGCCAAGCCCTCTACCCCAACCAAATAAGCCTAGTGGCAGCTTATCATCTACTTCATAGGCATGACTTGGGATATGATGCCCCTCAAGCATCCCGCGCTCTTCATAAGCTTTAATCTGTTTTAATGCCAATTCTACACATTCCTCTAGTTCATAACGAATACCGTATGCTACCAAGAATGGACAAATAAACCCGATTGTATCCACATACCGATAGCCCTTCATAAACTTTCGGTAAGCCACGGTACCATCGTGTCCTATATGTTCCCGGATCATAGCCCAAGTAGTATCAAGAGCTAATTTGTAATCATCCGTTTCTATAAAATCCACTTTCATTAAAGCGTAAGCTAGTATAGCTGTATCGACATGAGTAGGCATTTGACGCCATTGTCCTTGACGATCAAACTTCATATCCAAGTACCGCTTAAGCTCGCGTTCCACTTCCAAGTCATGATGATTTTGCAAGTATTCCGACAATCCCAGAAGCAGCGATGCTTCTTGCCAGTGCTGGATCGCACTCCTTGTATAATTGCCCTTTAACATATCAATTACGACTAATCTCGTGTGATCCGTTACCTTAATCTTCGGTGTTGTGTTCAGCCATTTGAGTCCAACTTTGGTGATCGATTTACTCCATAATTGCTTATCCTCATATCTCCCAATGTGAATTCGACTGAGCCAATCCTGCCCAATGGGAACAATATCAATTAAGATAATGATGATTATAATCAAAAGTACGATTACACCTAAAATTTGAATAATCATAATGCGCGTCCCCTTTAATTAAACATCTCATAGAGCTTGTGTATTTCGGATTCCGTTCCTAATTGTTCATTGGCTAAGTGACGTTTGAATTGTTCTCTTAATCCTTCATTATTTATAAGCAATGCAATTCCTTCATATAAGGCGTTGACGTTCATCTCTACAATTAAGCCGTTGTCATAATTCGTTATTTGATCCTTAGCGGTACTAAAGTTAGTGACTACGATAGGTTTGTGTAAAATCTTAGCCTCATCTATAGCAATGGATTTCCCTTCAAATAACGACGGCTGTACATAGATATCCGCTTCTTTGATATAAGGATAAGGGTTTTCTTTCATTCCCAGAAGTACGAAGATGTCTCGAAGTTCATGCTCATCAATCATTTTCTCGAGTTGATCCCTTTCTTCCCCTTCACCGATGATATACCATTTCACTGGGTACCCATTTCCAATGAGCGCTTTGCAGGTTGCAATAGCGAGTTCGAAATTCTTCTGTTTGTTCAACCTGCCTACAGAAATGATCTTGATGCCCTCATCCCCCATAACTGTCTGCTCTAATGCCATTTTGTTAATTGTTGCAGGAGAGATAATGTTATGCATAACCCTCACCTTGGTGTTATACATGGGAAATCTGTTCCTTAACACATTCCCGCATTCTTCTGAAACAGACACGATATTGTGCAACTTCTCAAAATAGCCGTGATCTAAATCAGGATCCATACCCAGCATGTCATAGTCGTTATGAACAAATCCTATTTTCTTGGCTGCATCAACCTTATCAACGCAGAAATAGATAGGCGTCTTTTCAAGATAACCAACGGCAATATCATACTTGGTGTTAATATTTTTTAATGCTTTTGAGAGATATGCCCATACGATCTGCTCAGATCTGACTCTGTTTTTCTCCGTTTTCATGGCAATGCCAGCCAATAATCTCGATAGAGCGATCTCCAGCTTGCCCTTCTTTAAGCAATCCAGGATAGCCTTGTGCATCGACATATCAAAATAACGATAGTCGCTTGGCTCTTCCAACACATTGACCTCACCAGGGATTTTGTTGAAAAACATTCCCTCATGCTTGAGTAAAAATAAGTCCACATCGTATTTCGAATAGTCAATTGTTTCCAATAGTGAGATAAGTGCCTTCTCAGCGCCACCGCAGGTTAAGTTATTCATTATGAACAATACCTTTTTTTTCATCGTCTCACCTATTTATAAGTTCATAGAACTTGTTTATTTCGTCTTCAGTACCCAGTTGTAAGCTTGCTAGATTAGCTGTTAGCATAGTTCTCAGCTCTGCATTAATAATCATTTTCTCAATTTCATCGGCAATCGCATCTGCATTCATTTCCACAATCATGCCATCAATCCCATGGGTAATCTGATCTTTAGCGGTACTGAAATTCGTTACAATAATAGGTTTATTTAAGATTTTGGCTTCATCAATGGCAATAGATTTTCCTTCAAACCTTGAGGTTTGCGAATAAATATCAGCTTGCTTGATGTAGGGATATGGATTCGACTTGAGGCCCAGTAGTTTAAAATGGTTCTCTAGGTTGTATTCCTTGATTAGCGCAAGCAGCCGTTCCCGTTCCTCACCATCGCCAATAATGTTCCACGAAATATTGTAGCCGCGGTCGATTAGCTTTTTACAAGACTCAATGGCGATGACAAAGTTTTTTTGATAATGCAATCTTCCTATCGACAGGATGACAATTTGATTTTCTTCTTTCTCGAACAGTTCTTCATGATGTTGATCCGCCATTGAGTTAATGAAGGTGGGAGAAACAATATTATAGATAACCTTTACTTTCTCCTTTTGTTCAGGAAATCTACTCTCAAGAACAGTCGCACACTCCTGAGAAACGGTAACAATTTGATCCAATTTATCAAAATAGACTTGATCAAACACAGGATCCATGCCCAATTGATCATAGTCAATATGTACCCAGCCTATTTTCCTGGCAGCTGAGTCCACCTTATCCACACAAATATAAGTGGCGGTTTTTTCCAAAAAACCAATTGCGACATCATAATTCCCTTTGATATTCTCCAGTGATTTAGAAATATATTTCCAATTATATTGTTCTCTTAATGCGACATTTTTCAAGTTTCTATTCCTGAAGGTAAACATCAATCTGTTGTAGGCCAGCTTGCCATTGCCTTTGCTTACTAATTTCCAAAGTGATTGAAGCAGCGGCAAGCTAAACATATGATAAGTATCCGGCAATGGAATGATCCGCACTTCTTTCGGGACGAACTCTACGAATAATCCTTCATGCATTAATAGGAACAAATCTACACTATACAATTCGAAATCTATTTTGTTTAATAAAGTGACTAAACTCTTCTCTCCACCACCCGAAGTTAAACTGGGCATAATAAAAAGCAATTTTTTCTTCATCTTATACCTCATTTACTAGACTAGTCGATTTAAATACTCAACAGCTTTATAAGACATCTTCTGAATGCGAGGAATAGCTTGATGCAGCGTTTCTCTAATCGCTTTTTCATCTTTGACCATTTCGTCGAATTTACTTTGGAGCTTAGCGCCATCGGATATTTCTTCAATCCCCAGCACTAATTTCTCTTCGCCAAAAATGTCCTGCGCGATCCCTTTTGACTTTACGCTATAACCAAGAACCATGGTTGGAACATAATTGGAGTAAGCGGCTATTGTTGCATGCGTTCTGGCGCCGATGAAAAATCTCATTCTCGCAATATATCCTTTGTACTGGATCGCATTCAAATGGTTGGGCAAAAGGATTACTCTACCTGTATGCTGGAATTCCTCATAGTACTTCTGCAGAACCTCATAGTCGTTATTTCCACCTTCAATCACGTGGGGAGTAAGAGCTATCGTCATATCCGTCGTGTTGATAATATGTGTGATGAGGTCTCTTACGGCCGTTTGAGACTTTTCATTTTTCTTCCAGACCAATGGACTGAAATTAAGGCCAACCGTATTCCCCTCCTGCCATCCGCTTGGCAGCTCCAACTCTTCCTTCTCCATCGTGAAAGCGGCATCCGCGCATAATTCGACGTTGCGCAATCCCTTGCTTTTCAGCATGTCATACGTCAACGTTTCTCTGGCAAGAATAAGATCAAATAACTTTAAGTCTTCTAGCTTTCGCTCTGACATATCTTCTTTGCCTATCGAGCAGCCCCATAAAACTAACTTCTTCCCCTGAGCTTTAACTCTCCTATTGATTTCATACCATCCAGGCTGTTCACCATAACAATAGTTATCCCCGCCGATCGAAAGGCAGATATCCATATTGGAAATATGTTTAACGATATTGTTATGGATTTTGCCCAGCGCATAAGATTCGTCTTTGAACAGCTTTACTTTAAAAGAGGAGAGGAACCAATCGTACGAGTATCGCTTAATGCCACGGGGGGAACCATCATAAATTCCATCCAGCTTAGAAATGATACGATCCGTCTCAGGCTTCCCAGAAGCTAAGTAGACCTGCGCACCCGTCATTTTTTCTTTAATTAGACTAGTTGAGGAACGGACAATCGCTTCGCACCCTCTATTTAAACTACCGTCATGAGCAAACATCATAATCTTCATTGTCTGATCTCCTCAACTTGTTTTGTTTCTTATGCTGCTGTATCTTGTGCCACAATATAATCCTAGCGTCGACTTTTTTCGAATCATATTTATGATGAATCTTTCATATCGGCCTAACGTTCCGTACACTTCACGATAATAAATGGGAAGCGCTTCTCTGACATGAGGGTTCGCGATCATAGTGCTCACATACCTTAACCTTTGGCTGAAGCTTAACGTATTCGATGATTTTAAATAGACATTGACATAGGCCATCACACTATTGATTAGCTTGATTGACCGCAGCTGCTTGTATGCAAGTGGCTCTATATAACTCACGATCATATCAGGGACATCCATTGTGTAGACTTCTAATGCCCTTTGGAAATAGTCCTTTTCCAAAATATTTCTCGTTGCGCTTCCTGCCACTTCCCGGTAGTGATAACCCGAATAGTCCAGATACATCGCATGAGCAGCATA
This sequence comes from Paenibacillus ferrarius, assembly GCF_002027705.1. Classification (GTDB taxonomy): domain Bacteria; phylum Bacillota; class Bacilli; order Paenibacillales; family NBRC-103111; genus Paenibacillus_E; species Paenibacillus_E ferrarius. The sequence goes on from NZ_MBTG01000015.1 coordinate 144,006, forward strand.
TTTGAAAAATTGCATGTTAAACATTCCGTCTTCTCCCAGTGCAACCTTCTCAGGAAACTTTACTTCATTCCCCACTATCGTTATTCGCTTGTACAGCTTGTTGCACGCCGTGTTCAACTGATCTGACTTCAGAAAAAAAGGAAGTATCTCCCTCTCGATATACACTCTCGGCAGGCTAGTATGAGCTGGGAACGGGTATCTGGTAATCACCCGCCGACCTTCCATTTCACTTTCGAAATTGGAGATAACAACGTCATAATCTTCCTGCTTCGCCGCATGATAGAAGGTTTCATACATATCCGCATCTACGTAATCATCCGCATCTACAAAACCTATGTACTCACCCGCCGCTGCTTCCAGCCCCTTGTTGCGGGCCATGCTTACCCCTTGATTGGTCTGATTAATCAGCCTGATCCTTGAGTCTTTCTTGCAGAAGCTCTCAATTATTTGCTGACTGCCATCCGACGAGCCATCGTTAATGAAGATGAACTCACATTCTCGCAACGTCTGGGCAAGAAGAGATTCCACGCATGGCACTAAGAATTTCTCAGCATTATATACAGGAATGACGACACTTACCTTTGGATTCATGACTATATCACTCCATACAGCTTATTTAATTCGAAGGTGTTGCTGTAATCTTGAGACGTGATATGAGTAATCAGATCATTTCTTAATTCGTTTCTTCCATACAACAGCTTAATCCCTTCAGCGATCCCTTCCACACTTAACCCGCAAATAATGCCATCCACGCCATCCTCAATCTGACTGCTCGCTGTTGGATACTTGGTTATAAGAATAGGCTTGCCTAAGATTTTGGCTTCCGTTACGGTGACCGCTTTGCCTTCATATCTGGAGGGCTGCACATATAGATCGCAAAATCTGATATAGGGGTATGGATTCATCTTTTTGCCAACGAGGATAAAGCTCTCCTCCAGCCGGTTCTCAGCAATTAACTGTTTCAGCTGTTCCTCATAGCCGCCATATCCGACGATGAACCATTTAATATGAGTAAGACCTTGATCATGCAGCAGCCTTAGTGCTTTAACAGCCATATCGAATCCCTTCACATAAGACAGCCTGCCAACGGATACAAGATTAAAGGTCCCTGAGAAGCTTTCGTTCAAGTGAAAAGGATCTTCGGCCATATGCTGGATAAAAGAAGGAGAAGTAATATTCTCTATTAATACAATCTTCTCTTGCAGCGAAGGGTAGGTGTGGATAAATGCTTCTGTACATGCCTCAGAGATCGAGGCTATCGCATCGAACTTACGCCAGACTGACAAGTCTATCTGATTGTCTATTTCTAATTCACTGTAATCCGTATGGATCCAGGCAATCTTCTTCTCAGCGCTAACTTTATTCGCGACAATATCATGCGGCCAAGCATAGCTAATGGCGAGATCATACTTTTTTTCAAAACGAGGCAACAGGTACGTTGTATATTTCAGTACAAGCTGCATTTGAATATAGCCTGAACCTTCTTTGAGTTTCCTAAGCTTCGCCTTTATCCCAGCTAAGCCTTTGCTTAGCATCCGGATGAAGAGAGCGGAGAGATGCCCCTCTTTCAAACAATCCAGCATCGATTTGCGAAATACGGTGTATGCCGGAATCTGAGGCAAAAGGTTGACACGATCCGGGATTAAACTCAAAAAATCACCTGAATGGTTGCAAATGAATAAATCCACCTCATACTTATCGTAATCAAAGCTCTCCAGCATGTTGATTAAGCTTCTTTCAATTCCGCCAATTTCCATGTCATAGACAGTGATTAGTATTTTATGCATATTGAATATAGCTCTTTTCCCTTTTATTTAAGAACAGCGTATTCGCAGGCACATTCCCCTTCACAACACTTCCCGCTGCGATGACGGCATTATCACCGATGACAGTGTCCCTTAATATCACAACATTGGAGCCAACCCACACATTCTCACCTATGATGACTTCTCCCATAATGAGGTGTTCATCTGTAAAATGCTTAAAATTATGATCATGGTCATTAATACTGACATTAGGGGCTATTTTTGTGTTCTTGCCGATCGATATTCGGTATACACAATTGATGTTGCAGTTATCATTGATAAACACTTTGTCGGCAATATGCAGTTCACCATGATGATCGACTCGGATACTTGCATTTTTCCTTATAAACACAAATTTGCCGATATCAATCCTGGCGTGCTTGCTGAAGGCTTCAATTCTGCTATTAGCTTGGAGAGAGAAGATCGACGATTTAATATTATTAAAATAAAGAAGCTTATTGAGATATGCTCTGAGAATGCCTACGGCATGCGATAGATTCATAACTACGGTGTAATACAATCCTCTGCCGCGGCTCTCCGCAATGAGTGTCGTTATTATTTTCCTCAAAATACGTATCATTCTGTTCTCCCAATGGACTTATTTGAACCAAGCAGCCTTCGTAGTCTAGCGATGTTATGGCCACCTATGACCTTAGCTAGTGTCAACTTCATCTGCCCCTTCCATCTTGCCTTCGGCGGAAGCCAGCTTTTATAGAAATGATGCATGGCATAAGTTTGTTCTGTGGTGAAGGTTCTGCAGTTGATGTAATCATAGGGGGAGAAATAGATCTGCGGATAGAAGGTGCCCATGCCGGCTATTTCTTGCCATTGACCATTGGGGGCAATCCCCATATCGCCTAGTATTTTCGTAATCATCGCTACATTCGTCAAGGAATCGAAGGTCCCGTCCGCGCGCAGGAAGCTTTTGTCCTGATAAGAGTCCATGAATACTTGAATCAGCTTATTCCCTTTGGCTGCCCCGATCGTACTCGTCGCAATAAAATTCTCCTGCTCGAATCCCCAGAAGGATTCATGGTGCAATAGATCGTCAAATGACTTGTAGACCTCTACATCCGTATCTAAATAAATGCCGCCAACGTGATATAAAGCGTGAACTCTGGCGTAATCGCTGACAAAAGCAAATTTGCCTGCTTCATAAGCTTCTTTCACATATTGATTGCTGCTTAGATCAAAATTGCTTTCATTCCACTCCATGAAACGGTAATCGGATAAATAACTGTGCCAGCTCGCTATGCAGCGATTAACGATGTCAGGTTTGTCCTGCTTGCCGAACCAGCAATAGTGAATAATCTTGGGAATTGTCATGACCGAATCTCCTTCTTCCGATGACTCACGACTAAAGGTTCGCCATTCTTAATAAAGAACATTTATTACCTCTAATAATAGTTCTTTATAAAGAACTTGTCAACGCGTATATGCTTCAATAGAGAACATTTACACCAGCTTAATTGTTTACATAATTGACAGCACCGCTTATGGGATTGCCCAGCATGGTTGAAAACATTCCGCCTCGTTCACGAGCTAGTTGGTCATAGTCTCCCATCTGAATGATTTTCCCCTCATCGATAACAATGACTTGATCTGCTTTGCGAATGGTTGATAATCGGTGTGCAATGACGATCATCGTCAATTTTCCTTGCAGCTGATCCAAGGCTTCTTGAATTTTGGCTTCATTCTCCCGATCTAACGCACTAGTTGCCTCATCCAGAATAAGGATTGACGGCTTGCGAAGAATAGCTCTGGCTAGAACAAGACGCTGCCGTTCACCGCCAGACAGCCGAACACCACGATCTCCGATCATCGTATCCAAACCTTGGGGAAGTTTACGGACGAACTCTGCCGATGCCGCAAATTCAAGTGCCTCCCACAGCTGTTCCTCTGTCGCATTCGCATCAATCAATAACAAATTATCCCGGATGCTGCCGTTAAATAAGAACGGGTCCTGAGGCACATAGCTGATTGATTTCCTAAGGGACAACAAGTTATCTGGTGTAAGCGGAACGCCGTCCATGCATACTTGCCCTTGCTGCGGCTGCAGAAGCCCCATGAGGATGTCAATCAAAGTACTCTTGCCCGCGCCGGACTTACCAATGACCGCTGTCATTTGTTTCGAAGGAATACTCACATTGATATCCTGAAGTGCATATCGACCTTCATTGGTGTTATAAAAGAAAGATACGTCTCGGCATTCTAATCTCTCCATGATTTGGACTGGCTCTACGAAGTCTCCTGTTTCTCTGATCTCTCTGGCTTCTCTGCATTCATTTTGCAATTCCATGAGTGTTTTGAAGGCAGGTATCGCTGCGGCAATTTGCTCCAAATTGGACTGGATACTAGTAAATCTCGGCCATAGTCTTGAGAAAATGAGGACAACCAAGACAAGCTGCTGCCCCTGAGTTTGAAAAAACAGGACTGATAGGCAGATGAAGAAAGCTATGATAAGAGAGGACGATATTTTAAAATAAAGCTGGGAATTAGCACTTATTCGGGCCAGTGCCAAACGCTCCTGCGCGAATTTCTGACACCACGTCATCAACCATTGAATTCTGGATTGTTCCAGCATATTGCTTTTGATATCCTTAATGCCATTCAGGTGATCCGTCATACCGCCAATATAGCTTCTGCCAAGCTCGGATGTCTCTTGGCCCAGCAGCTTAGACCTCTTGATGAATACCCGGGAGAAATAAGAGACAGCCAGTCCGCAAATGATCACAAATACGGTCATCATCGGGGACAGCCAGAAAGCTATGCCGACCTGAATAAGCGTGAAGACAATAGAAGCTGCGAATTGCAGGAAGATGAAGGTTCCGCTGGTCACCCGTCCTAATTCATCCGTAAGGGAATTAATAAGATCCGATTTCCTTCTTTTGATAAAAAAGTCCCAATTAGCCTGCATGATTGCTTTATAGGTCTCTAATCTGACATGATTGATAAAGCCGGTATGAATGCGAACATCCCGAAGATTGAAATTACGTTGAACGATGCTTTGACCGGAGATCAATACGAGGTAAATACCCATGATAAGAAGCAGTGCCCCTGACTTCGGAAGCCCATTGATGACGTCCAAGAAAGCTGTCGGGAGACTGAAGCCGGTACTGCTGTTCAGGATTCCGCTAATACTGAGCAATGGAATCAATAAGAATATCGCTAGCCCGTCGAGGAGACTGATCAGTGTCATGCCGATTAAGTTAAGATAGATAATCTTGCCCGCATAGGTGTGCAGCTGCTTCGTAAAATACAACAGATGTTCCATTATAATTCTCCCTGTGAAACAACATTCTTCCTCGTTTTTCTCCAAGCCCATAGAAACGGACGCAAGAGGAAATACAGAACATGCAGTGATTCAGGCAACCTCAACGTCTCGGCATCCTCTGGATAAGGGTGAAGGAAGCTTAAGACAAACAGTATTTTTTGCCGCGTCGCCATGAGCGCGAATAAGTGCCGTTTGTGATAGCTGGATACATGCGGTGGCACGGGAAACGTATGCAGATTTATTTTCTGCCGAATATAAAAGTAAGCCGCTTCAGCCAGCCGATCTGCCCGCTTGACGGAGGCTAACGTTTCAAGCTCTGGTGTTAACGGTGTGTGGAGAATTCGCACAGCGAGAATAATCGCTTGGGCGCCAATATGCAGCTGCTGATGCTTCTTAAGCAGATCTTGCAGCTTGCTCTCATCCAACTCCTGTCTAGCCAGCTGGTCGATATCGGCCAGCCACCGCAATCGCGACCAACCATGGCGGGCTCCATGGGAAGCAAGAAATAGAAATAAATCCTCTCTCCCCAAATAATAGATAGGATGATTGGCAATAGGGCTGATTCTTTTGCGCTCCCAGAGCTCATTGAACGTTGGCTCCTTGCCGGGACCAGGACTTAAACGCCAATGAATTTCCAGTTTAATTCCTTTTTGGAAGTGATTGTACGTAACATGGTGATGCCGCCACTTCCAATCATTAAGTATCGTCTTGTATTCATCATCCTTGACATATCCAAGCCTGCACAGCAAATCCTCTGTTTGCTGCACGTTCTGAATCGGGATGAGCACATCCAAATCACCCGAGGTACGCAAAGAAATATCTCCATAGAGATCAACTGCCAGGACAGGACCTTTGAGCATGATCGCACGGATGTCGGAGTCGGAGAACACTTTCGCTATATTCGCCATCTCGGCGCTCAAGTGCAGCATCGTGAAGGTATTATGTTGATAATCCTGCTGCAGCTCTCTTAAGACCTGCGGAGGAACAAGGGTCTCTCCTGCTTGTTTAAGCTTGGCATACAGATTGGGATACACCCGGTGATGCCTCGCTAGCTGCAAGAATTCCCCCCAATTGATCTCACTTAAACAGTCTCTATAGGTAGACAGGTCGTTATTCCCTATCTTCATTTTCATAATGGAGAGGAGCACGTTTAGTTCTTTAGAGAAAAGCGTTGAATCTGAATGGGAAAGGTTAGTCATCTTAATCTCCTTCATCCTCTATTCACTTACATATTTAGCGAATTTGCCGATTACCGCAAACTTCTCCATGCCTTCGGCTCCCGTAATATAGTAAGGACCGCTGCGGAGCCAAGCATGAGCTATCATTTTACCCGATTCGTCCCTGGCCGTTCCCAAATATAGCGTGCTGGCAATGCGCCGCTTGGCTAGCATTTTGGATGCAGCAATGGCCTTCACTAAGCATTTGCTTTCCCATGGCGTATGCTGACTTATAAGTTGAATGGCATCTTGAATCCGAATCAGCTCGGTTCTGTTTCGATCCTGCTTCTCCTGTGGCGTTTCTTCCATCTTAACCCCAAGCGTTGGGGCAACCTTAGAGAACGGCACCGAGATTTGCATACGGGCCCAGCCCAAATAGGATAAAACCTCTACATATAGAAGTACGGTTTTCATCTCTAGCGAAAATAATAATTTAATTTTTCTAAAGAAGCCCATGATCTTCACCGGATTCGATTAGTCCTTCTTTGGAAAGCATTTCGATAAAGGAAATCACCTCAAGCTCGCATTCACGCTGTTCAACCTCGTATTCGGACATTAATGAGGTCACAATCTCAGCAATTCCTACTGGCTGCGATAATAATTCCCAAATCCTCCCGCCAATTTCACCTAAATTGTAGTACTTCCCATTGTGGATGCTGAGCATGACTTTCTCGCCACCCATATCACTTACAATGTTGCCTTTGCCTTGCACATAATAATATTGCAGCGAAATGGCTTGATTCTTCAACATCGTCTATTCCTCCTTATGGATAGCTTGCAGAATTGTCGCTACGAGCAGAGGCGCTGTAAACCCCGTCATCGGTCTGGAGAGTCGATACATTGCAATCTGTTTCACCACGCTTACCGAAGTGCGGAAGTGCCAATCTGTTAAGCCTAATTGGGGGATAAAAAAATTCCGAAACGTATGCTCGAATAGGGTCTGCAAGCGAGCTAACTTCTCGATCGGCCGAATCTCGGCTTCTTGCCCCTCCGATTTCACAAGCTCAATAACGCCGGCAAGCGGAAGAGTGCCCGCATAGTAGTTCCCAGCCATGGGGACATTGTATTTGGTTGCCCTGCCATAAATCGAGCGGTACTGGCTGGCTTCCATGCCGAAGCTTGCTAAGCTTTCCTGCCAAAGCTTCTGCTGCGGATACGACGATGTCACATAAGGGACATCTCCCGCCTCGGACAGTGAAACCGCTATGACATCATCTGTAAGAAGCTGGTAGCCTTGCTTCATGAATGCTGAGGCAAGCGTGGACTTCCCAGCACCTGACTCCCCAACGATGGCATAAGCCTTGCCTTGAATGGCGACAACACTGCCATGTAGAGGAAGCACTTTTCTCTGCATGAGGATTGCCCCCATACATGTCCCCAGAATGTACAATCGAATTTCATTTTCATCTGCATCTGGTTCAGGGACAACAGAGATGAGCTTGCCGTCCTGCACAGCAAATAAGGCAACTTTAGGCACATAGAACATCACCGTATGATCTGTGACCAGATACGTATTAGGCTTTTCGTATGCCTCAGCAAACGGGCCATGCGTGCCGTCCAGTCCCAATTTAATGACAATGTCAGAAGATGCTGCTACGCTGTTTGTTTGCTTAAGTTCAGGGAAATCCAAATCACTTGCTATCATTAAACCAAAAGCCAGATAACAGGTATGCTGCTCAATGCTCAACATGCGTTTCACTCCATCACATCCATAATTATGCTAAAGGTCCTTATACGGCTTGATGTATAAGGACCTTTACCTATAAACCTCAAAGTACCAGCTGCCCACATGGTTTCCTATGTACCGAAATCCAAGCAGATTGAAGTTCATTATTAGCTATACGTTAATTGGTCGCGAGGAGTACCTGATGGGTAAGCATAATCAAGGTGATTCCCATTTCTTGGGTCAGCCATCGTCATGCTTACTTCAAGAACCTCAAGCGCTGGTTTTTTCCATTCTTTTTTCATATCCTTCACCTCCTCTCAAGCAAATTTTTGCATATAGCGGTAAACAATCAAGCTTCGCATTAAGATTCTATAATCCGAATCCGTAGCGAATTCTGGACGTGCCCCCGCCATAACTTTCGTTAGGGCTGCCTTGATCTGGGCCCCGTCCAAATATCTTAGAGCATCGGAATCGTTGCTTAATTGCTGCACATCAGCGATGAATGAGCCCCAATGCGGTGTCATGCGATGCACCCAGTCAGCTCCTTGGACGCCCCTGATTCGTTGATTCAAACGGATCGCGTCGGGCAGCAGCTTTTCAGTGGATCTTCTGATCAGTGCTCGATCTAATCCATTCTGCACATACTGCTCTTCCGGTACGGATAAGCAAAACCGAATCACACGCAGATCATTCGTAGGATCTCGCTGCCATAAGGCATGCTGCAAGGATAACTTGGTTGTCAGCGTGTTCGTGGCATTCCAGTGGAATCCATCATGGAAATGCCGATGTCTTTGCTCATAGATGTTCGAGGTTGCGAACCAGCCTGATCCATCAATCCCATAATCCTTAAGCTTGGCGAACACTTTGCTTTGGCTCGCAAATTCCGGATTGATGAGAACAGGAAACTTGTGCGAAGTGCCCTTCTCCAGCATGCGATCCAGAAAGGGAAAGGCTACTCTCGCTACGGTCGGAAGACTGCGCAGCCGCTGGCCGCCAATATTTTGACTATATTGATGCAGTTCCCGGACAAGCTGTACCCACTTCAATTTCTTCATCAGCTTCGCATAATGATCATAAGCAGAGCCCCAAGAAATACTCAAATTCCCTCGAGTACCGCTCAGAAGGACGCCGACGCCTTCCTCTTTCGCTTTCTCGAACATTCCTTTCATCCAGAAAGAATTCTCAAAAAACTTGTAGGGCATCTCCATCGTCTCAAGCAAGCTATCGATATCCGAATATGAATTCTTCCCTTGGAAGTCCAAGTAATGATCCGCTATGCCCCCAACATGCTTGACCGTTAATTGGATCATGGGACTCTCATCGGCCATTAATTGATTTGCTGTATAATCCTTGAAATCACTCGTAGGAATATAACTGAACGTATGCAAGCGTTTATTGTCCTTCCGAAGCGACTTCGCCGCAAAGCTTACGACAGAACCTGAGTCTAATCCGCCGCTCAAATGCGCGCCTATTCCACGATAAGTGCGAAGACGAGCATCTACCGATCGTTGAAACACTTCCTGAAAGGCTTCTACATACTCATTTGACTTCAGCTTTAGCGGCTCTGCCGTTATCGTGCTGTACTTCTCCAATGAGACATGGTCTCTGGTTACCGTCAAGCTATGGGATGGAGGTACTTGTTCGATATGCAGATAAGGCGTAATGAAACCGTCAACGCCATCAACGGGCGCCGATATTGCCAGGTATTCAGCCAGCCACTGCTCATTCATCTTCTTCTCCATATGAGGAAGGGACAGGAGTGGTTCAATAATCGTACAGAAGGCAAATCTGTCTCGGTCATGGAAATAATACAAGGTGCGGCTTCCGGAAAAGTCTCTAGCTCCGAATAATCTTTGATTTCTTACGTCCCAGATCATGAAGGCGAAATCTCCGACCAAATAGTTCGGGGCATCCCGCTCCCATTTCTGGTAAGAACGCATAATCAATTCACTATCCGACATGCTGTTTCGCAGACTCGGCTCCACCTGCAGAAGCTGAAACAGTTCATCACGGTTATCAATAATCGCATCGGCCGTAATGACCAGCCCACTCTCCGAGTCGCGGTAGGGCAAGCGTTCATGGATCGCTTCAGGCGTAATCCACTGGGCATGGCAGCCAAGAAACATGTGTCCGCTAGTCCACGTTCGGATATCGTTCGCTGGATATTTCTCCAGACCTTGCATTAAGAGATGACCCTGCTGCGTGACAGTCTCTTGATTGAGGTGATAGATTCCGGCAATAGCACTCATGCATTTCCTCCGTACTGCTATATCATACATGAATTTTTCTTTTTATCGTTCTCGTTAAAGAACGTCTTTACCGATTTAAGCCAAAATATTAGCTAAACATTCCACGAAAGGCTTCGTGAATCTGTTCGTTCATTTGTTCTTTATCGAGAACATCCTCAGAATACCACCTTACTTCTAAACTGTCAACAACTTCCTACATCTTTTTAATTTTATGGGAGAGCGGCAGATTGCCTAACCGATTCGTGAAATGAATAAGAGCTGCCAAAGTATGGGTGAGTGAATCAAAGATAAAAAACTTATGATATATTTTACTGGCCAATTGCTCGAAATTTCGGCGTTTGGTTGTTTGGTACTTTCCATATAGCTTATTTTTGTGCTGAACAGGAAGTTCTTTGATGTCTGATAGATGGGGGAAATGCGCATAGACATGAACTAGCGTCCGGATCATTCTCCTTAATGTTTGGTGAACAGCCGCATCTCGAAATAAATGAGAATAATGGATGTGATCCGGATAGCGATGAAGCATTTGGATAATGTCTATAAAATATTTGGGAGAATCCATATAGTGACTCCACCCGTGCAAACAAATCATATAAAACGTATGGTACTCGGATAGTTCCTTCACAAACTGGAACGATGCCATTGGTGTGGCCTGTTTCCAAAATTCGCTGATAGTGAGATTAGACGTTTTTTCGATAAGTAAATCCCAGTGAAGCTCAACGGTCAGAGGGATTCGGCTATGCGGCAATTGCTTGGAAAAACTTGCATGGAAATGCGAAGAAGCTCCCTCCTGCTCGATGGTGTAGCCAAGAAGCTTCACACACGCGATTGCCTGCTGCAAATCACATTTGTGGAGCAGCAGATCTATATCGGTTGTGGCTCTTGCCCCAAGATGGCCGAAATATTTCTCAGCAAAATATACACCCTTCAGAGGAATCACTGGGATTCCCAAGTTTTCCAATTCACTAAGCAACTGATCTGTTTGATGTTTAATAAATACATTGAGGCATAGTGTTGCATGATATTGCAGTGTTAATCGCTCTTGGAAAAAAAGCGGCACCTGTGCCCATCTGTCACATTGCTTTAATAAGTAATAGATTTGTGAGGATAACGCGCCGCATTCAATCTCCTTGATTGCTTGCTCATAGAACGGCAAATCACGAGGCATCCGGGTGTGAGGATCATATAACGCTTGTATCAAAGGAATTATCAAGGCTCGGAACTCCTCTCTGCGATTGCAAGCGAATTAATCGAGGGTATAGCCCCTCCTGCTTCATAATTTCATCATGATGTCCCATTTGCACGATCTTCCCTTTATCCATCACAACAATAAGATCGGCATCCCGAATCGTTGATAATCGATGAGCAATAATGATCGTGGTGGTCGTGCGATTGCTCAGAAGTTTCTGCATAGCATCCTTAACTTGATACTCCGTTTCGCTGTCCAAGGCGGATGTACTCTCATCCAGCAGAAGAACAGGCGCATCCTTCAATAGGGCACGCGCGATGGCTAATCGTTGTCGTTGTCCGCCAGACAGCTTGGCTCCCTTTTCCCCTACCTCGGTATCGTAACCTTGGGGAAGAGCTGCAATAAAGTCATGAATACCTGCTGCTTCCGCAGCCTCCATCATCTGGACATCTGTTAGGCCTTGCCGCGCTACGAGCAAGTTCTCCCTGATCGACCCGCTGAATAACGTGATTTCTTGAGAAACATGAGCGAAGAAACTCCGCTGCTCCGAGATGGTGAGCGTGGTCGTAGGCCTGCCATTCATGAAAATGGCGCCTGACTGCGGCTTATAGAAACCCTGAAGCAGATGAAATAAAGTGGTCTTGCCTGCCCCGCTTAATCCGACTATCGCCACGACTTTTCCAACTGGAATTTGCAAGTTAAAATGGTCAAATAGGCTGCTTTTCCCCTCGTAGCTGAATGTAATATCCTTAAGTTGAATTGATGTTACTACAGGCCTAGAAGCGGGCATACTTGGCAAGCTATCTGATTCCTTCTCCATCTCCAGGATCTTACATATTCTCTCCATCGCTGAAGCAGACTTTTGGAACCCCGCCCATTGTCCTGCCAACTCCGTTAGCGGATAGACCAAATGATGAACCAAGTTAACAAACGTCAGCAAAGCGCCAACGGTTAAAATGCCGCCTGAGACAAAATACGAACCAATACAAAGACTTAACAGGAAGGTGATAGAGGCAGCCGCTTGGCTTCCTACATAAAACCAACCTCGCAATCTGGCATTGCTCAGCTCTAATTCATACAACTGCTGCTGATTAGCGGCATACTTGGCCGCTATCGTTCTTTCCATTAAAAAGGATCGAATTACGAAGAATCCATGGAATGTTTCATTCAGCAGTGTATTGATTTGTGCTACCCGCTCCTGAATGAACCGATTGTTCGTCCGAAGCAATAAGCCCAATATAACACCGGAAACCATGGCAACTGGCGCAACAAATACGCTTAAGAGTGCTAGCTGCCAATTCAGTTGCCATAAGTAAATAAAAACGGCGGCATAGATGAAGGGTAACTTCATCAGTTGAATAAGCCCGCTGCCAATAACCCCATCCAGGTTGTGAATATCATTGGTGAAATGTGACATGAGATCCCCGGAATGTAAGCCAGTGAACTGTTTGCCAGGTACTTGCAAAATATGGTTGAAGACATGCGAGGAAAAGTCTCTTTTGACGGCATTCGTGGCAATGGTCTCCCATAGGGTATTTAGATATGTAGATGCAACACTTATTAGAACCAACGCAGCGCCCAGCGGTACTAACCATTTCATACGTTCGAAGCTGCTATGAATAGCCGCATCCGTAATCGCACCAAAAAACCACGAAAAAGCTAAGGTTAGAGCGATTTCAACGAATACTAAGAAGAATAGACCTCCGTACACCTTACGATGTTGAAGGACATAAGGCTTCAATACGGAATAGGTTCTGCGAGCATCTTTCAAGGTTAACATTCCCAACATACCTGCGACACTCCATAGAAAGAAAGTCTATGCCTTTATACCTTCTCTTCGATTTAAATACATTCTTAAACATAACGAAATCAACGGGACTGCAAGGACCAGACGCCCCCATAGATAAACAGCCAATTCTGTCACATGGATAATGCGCTCATCTCGTTGTATCCAGGTCATTCTGCCAATGATCTGATCCCATACAATAGCTTCGTCATACGCTAGATTGGTATCTCCCTTGCATAGATATTGCTGCTGGTCTCTCTTTACGCATTGGGAGAAACGATGCGCGACCAAGTTTCCGAGCGGCACATGAAAGAGCAGGATGTCCCCTTTTCTTATATTTGCAGCCTCTGTGGGAACAAAGCGGCAAATATCGCCCTGTTTAATCAACGGATACATGCTCGTTCCACGAGCTGGAAGCTCGATCCAGCCCCTCTTTTCCATCAGTTGAGTAACCAACTGCAAGGATACCTTATCCACCGGCATGCTGAACTAAACCTCGTCCAATCATGTCATGCAAGAATGCTTCAATATCCTCCTCAACGGTCTCGTCAACCGAATCGAACTCTTTGCGTACTGCTTCACTGATGGAGCCTACGGTCTGAGCTTCACCGAGCAAAGACCAGCAGAATCCGCCCACGCCATTCAACTTTGTTAAGGTATACTCATCCGTATTCAAGATTATCCATTCCATATCCAGTTGAATAGACTCATAATCATTCATCCGAAGGTACCTAGTCATGACGAAATCAACTCCCAAAAAGTATCGTTTTTTTGAAAATGCAGCTCGCTAACAGCGACATGTTTGACCATTTGCTGCAACAATTGGAGTATGCTCACATTCCCTGTAGGGCTAGGGGACCAATAAAACACTTTATCCATCAGCTCAAGAAATCCATTGGACCTGCTAAGCCTAACGACGTGATTATGAAGCGATTGCTTTAATAAATATATGCCTGCCAACGGCCCTGCCTGCTCAAGTCCTGTTCGGTTCAGCTCACTCCGGAAAGGGGAGTTATACACCGTAATCTGCTCGGAGCTGATCTTCACGATCGTTGCTTCGTCGGATAGAAGCTCTCTGGGATACGATAGCTTAGCCGCCGTCGATTTCCCAGCTCCTGAGTGACCTGCAAACAAGTACGCGGCTCCCTTTTCCATAACACAGGAAGAGTGAATCAGCAGTCCCCAACGATGATGGACCACATAAGAGCTGTATAGATTCATGAAAGCATGCTTGAGCGCCAGCTCATTATGCACGGAAATCACAGCATACCCATAATCCGTTTTGGCTTCGATCAAATAATCGGCCCTGCGGAACAAGATGGCATCCTCTTCTTGGGTAATAGCTACGTTGTAGTTATAGAAAGGGATCCCATATCCCTCTTTCAGATAAATGATAAGATCTGCTTGACGTGAGGGGGGATCCATCATTGGGAAGTACTTATGCATAAAGCCCATGCAGACTTGTGACTGGCTAATCACTTGAATGATATGATCACCAATCAGGGAATAGAAGATTTCCATCCTTATTTCCCTTTTCCTTTGCCGTTGTGCGGTCCGGTGTAGGGCGGATTCGGATAATTAATACCGCCATTTCCTTTGCCTGGGTGATTCAGGTTGCCGTGCCCTTTATTCCAGCTTTGTGCGGTCTCGAATCGCACCGGCTGTTGACTGAGAACCATTGGGCGCGAGTATTTTTTTTGCGCTGTCTTTGCCTCATCTTCCATCTGTCGCTCTCCTATCGTTTCCATGTTTGGACAAGTCTTCTTACTTCACCGAAAGGGGTATCAATAATTTCGTACATACGCAGAGATACTGTCGTCTCTAACCGATCCAAATCAAAATTAAGAGTCTGTGTTCCGCTAACCAGCTTATTTTCACCTGTAAAAGAGAGAACCTTGGAAGTCATGATTCTGTTCTTCGTATCGACCAACTCAAGTCTCATTTTGGAAAAGCTTTGATCCACGACGACTTCATCCTGCAGCTTGATATTAAAGTCTACATTCAGCTTATAGGCGTACGGCAAACTGCCGCCCATGTTGTAATTTGCTCCCAGCGACCAATCATTCATTGTGACTTGAAAAGGGTAGAAAGCTAACGACTTATCTGACGTTTCTTCCATCACCTTCGTCTTGAAGGCCGCTAACGAAATATTGTAGGGCTCCACGCTCTTATTATCCAGAATCTCCATGATCAACTGCTCCCCGGTTTCCGAGCTGGGGATGATGAAGGAATAATAAATCACATAGCTAATATTCGGGATGAGGGTCTCGACCTGCGTATTTTGCCTTGTTCCCATATATTTATTGCCATTATAGCTGGTTAACGCTGCTTGAAATGGCGGAACTTGCATCGGGCTATCGCTATGATTAAGCAGCTTAAACTTAGCAACCGCTGCTTTAAAGCCGCCTCCCGCACTTTCTTGCAGCTGAAGATCCACCATAGAAACGTCGATCTCCGGCCGGATCAGCTTGTTAAGCGGGTCAAACCGAATAGGCTTGTTCCATTCATAGGGAATCAATTGATTGACAAAACTCAGGTTGTTTTTAGCCCCCGGAAGAGTAATCATCAATCGTCCAATTAAAAAGTCGGTATGTGCTTTCTCATCTGCGAAATCTTCAGGCGTCAGAATGGATAAGCTGCTTAGCTCCAGTCGGTTCCTAGCTGGAATCGCGTAGTGAATATATACCTGTTCATTGGCTTCCAAAGCGGGCAGCTCTTTTTCCAACCTTTTACCCGTGTAAACTTTCTTATCGGAAATGCCATTGATCCGGAAATCCGGGATCTTTGCTTTCTTATCCCCTTTATTGGTTACAAGCAAACCAACAATCACCATCGGGCCTTCCGGCGTGTTCTGTTCGTTGAGACTAACAGGCTTAAACTCTACGGTGTTGGACAACACAGGAATTGTAAACGTATCTTCCCACTTTTTAGTCACAGCAGGATTGGCCAGGGTAGCTTTCTCTCCCTTCCACTCAATCGCAGAGATCGGAATCGTTAGGATCTTCTGCTCCTGCTTGGGGTATACAAATTCGTTCACATCGTACCAAGATAGATCAGTCAACGAAAATGTGTCGTAACGGTCGACCACATTCATATAACTAAGCTCTACCGTTTCCTTAGGCTGAATATTTTTCGCATTGGCTTGACTAGCCCGCATGATATATTCCAAGCCGTCTTGCCCTTTGACGCGAATCTCGTATTCCGGCACCCCGGTCAAACGGTCGCCATTATTGTAAATACGAACTGTTGCAGCAATTCTGGTTCCATCCGGCGTAGATTCATTCAGAATGCTTTTGACTTGTACCTGAATCGAATCTGTTAAGGAATAGCTCTCTACGGATGTTTGTGTGTATTTCTCATCTGCCGCGACATGAAAGGACGCAGAGGGAATGACCAATGAGGCGGTTAAGACGCAAACAACCATTGTATGTTTCCAGTTTATTTTCAATTCAAGTCACTCCATTTTTATTATTGCTCTTCAACTGCTGTCATGTGAACTTTTTCCTTGTCTCGCAACTGATTAGGGTTGGTTTTCACGACGAGCTCGCCTTCTTTAAGGCCAGCAAGCACTTCTTGATTAGGCTCATTCAGCCTGCCCAGCTGAACGCTTCGCTTCTCGACGGTATCCCCGTCTAGTACGTACACATACGCAGCATCGCCTTCTTTCACAATGGCATACGTAGGAACAGTGAGAACAATTTGGTCTTTTTCCTCGCTCATCTGAACCATAAGCTTCATGCCAGGCTTCAAGGTCAGATCCTTGTTAGGTACCTGCAAGTTAATTTCGTAAGCCTTCGTTTGCGGATCAATCACTTTAGCGACATAACTGATCGTGCCTTTCAACATTTGCTTGGTACCCGTTACGTAGTAAGGCAGTTCTTTCTTATCGCTTAAATGTCTTGTTTCTTCTTCTGTCAGTTGGGCTTTAATTTTGATCGGATCCAATCTTTGAATGATCCCAACCGGAGAGCTTGGCTGCAGTGTCATTCCCGCTTCCAAGGGCATTTCTGTCAACAATCCACTTACTTGAGCCTTAATTTCGAGGTTTTTGATGGTTTGATCTATTTGCTGCAAAGCAATCTGAGCCGTTTTGAGCTGTGTTTCCAGCTCAGAGGTTGCGTCAATTGGTTCGAGCATCGTCGCTTTCTGCTTCAGCTGGTCCAAATCCAAGCGAGCATCCATCATTTGTGTTTCCATTTGATACAATTGGGCTTTGGTCACTAAACCGATATCGTAATCATTCTTCATTTTATTGTAAGTGCGAAGCAGACCGGCCATAGCCAGCTCTTTCTTCTGGATTGCGTTATTCATATCCGATTTTTGGTTTTCCGTTTCCTTTTTAGCTCGTACCTTCGCTTTTTCAATAGCTTCTTGAGCCGTTTGGACAGTAAGCGCAGCCGTTTCTCTCTGGGTCGTTAACTCGCCTGATTTGAGCTTGACGATAACATCGCCTTCTTGTACCATTTCTCCGCGCTTCTTGAGGATTTGTTCCACATCCCCAGAAACTTTGGAAATGACGTCGAATTGCGCAGAGGACAGCACTTCAGCGTTGCGTTCGAGAGGATCCCCGATTTTCTGCTTAATGACTTTAAATACTTTAACGGCCTTCTGACCTTGTTCGTTGTATACCGAATTGGCATCGGGATTTAACGGAGCTGTATCCGAGCACCCTGATAGAACGGCAAAGCTGAGTGCCAATATACAGATGGTTTTGACGGGTTTTCTTTGCGGCTTACGTCTTTTTTGTCTCATTAGCTATAAACTCGCTCCCCCTACTTTGATTTCTTGAATATCCTTAAAGATAAGCATCCACATGGTAGTTTTTAATTTCGTTCAAAACAATGCCAATCAGCTTGGCTTTGGCCAGCATCAGCTCTTCTTTCACCTTCTTGGCCATTTGACGCTTCACTTTGCCGTACTCGACAACAAGCAAAACACCATCGCATTTGGCTGCCAGCACTTTGGCATCGGTTAACGTTAAAACCGATGGCGTATCGACAATGACCATGTCGTAATTCGCTCTTAATTCGGCTAGAAGGACATCCATCTTAGGGGAAGCCAATAATTCCGAAGGATTCTGCCTAAGCGTTCCGGAGGTCAGTATCGATAAATTTTCGATATAGGACTCCCGAATGGTCTCATTTAATGCCAGTTGATTACCTAAATAGTTGGTCAAGCCTGTATCATTTTCTTGGCTGAAAGCCAAGTGGATCGAAGGATTCCTTAAATCTGCATCCAGCAAAATGACTTTCTTCCCGATCTGGGCATACGCGACTGCCAAATTAATCGCTGTTGTTGTTTTGCCTTCGCCTCGGCCTGAAGAAGTAACGGTAATAATTTTGGCTTCTTGCCCGAGAGCCGAACATTCGATATTGAACCTTAAAGAACGGTAGGCTTCTGAAATCGGGGAATGCGGGTTCACTTTCATCATAATTGGAAAATTAGTGGATGGTTTTGGCATATGGCGTTTCCCCTGTTTTTTTTCTAGATTTTGGATTCCGGTTCGTTCGAAGTTCCTTGTCTCGTTCCTTCGCTTTCGGTATGTAAGCTAACGTAGGCGATTCAAAAATTTCACGAATATCTTTGTCTGTTTTCAAAGTATCATCTAGGGCATCTAGCAGAAGGATAAGACCCACCATCGCTGCTAAAGTAACGATAAAGCTCAAAATAATATATTGGTTCGACTTTTGGTTAATGGGGATGGGATTGTCTTGGCTTTTGGCTCTGTTCAAAATCGTGACATTATCAACCTTCATAATTTTGGGAATCTCCGTTTGAAACACATCCGAAACAGCGTTGGCAATCTTCACGGCTTTTTCATGCGAAAAATGTCGAGCACTGATGGTCATAACCTGTGTTTCATTGAGATTTGATACATTCACGATCGAGATGAGCTGGTCTGTGGAAACATTTAAATCGGGGAAGCGTTGAACGACTTTATCCATAATAGCTGGGGTTCTAATAATTTCCTTAAATGTATTCATGAGTGCTAGATTAACACCAATCGCGCCATAATCGATCTGTTCCTTACCGGATTGATCCTGCTCAACTGTTTTGTTGACGATCAATTTCGTCGATGCCTGATAAATAGGTTGATAGTGTGATGTGGTATACATCGCTGTAAGAATGGTTACTGCCAGCACACACCCAATAATAAGCCACATGCGCTTTTTTATTATCATTAAATACTCTTTAAGATTGATCTCCATGATTCCCCTCCAAAGAAGTCTACTTTACTTTGTTCGCTAAAGTTCTCCAGAACCTTGATACTATTTGTATCATGTTCTAGTTCTACTTTAAGATACTTTTTGTATCATGTCAATACAATATTTCATATTTAGGTTCCAAATTGTATCATGCAAAAATGGGTAAAAAAAAGAGAGAAACTCCCCATTTCTGGAGACTTCTCTCTTCCTTATCAATTACCTATGGCTGGGATTCTACTTAGTTCATTCGATCGTTTGGAGAAGGATAGCGACTGCTGCAAAAGGAGCGCAAGCAATCGGCGCATGGAACCAATTCCAATCTTGCTCATAATATTGGCCAAGTGAATTTTTACTGTCTTTTCACTTATACAGCAGCTCTCTGCAATTTCTCGATTCGTATAACCATGAGTAGCAATGAGGCCAAGAATTTCCGATTCACGTTGCGTTAATCCATAACTCGTAAAAAATTGATTCAAAATTTGATTATCTTCTACCATGTTTGGGTTCATACAACAACTTCCTTTATATGAATATGTCGTTCTCGACTAAGATCTACGAAAATATCATCAATCTTAACAAGCGGGTTTGTATCATCCGTAGGATTAATATAAATGACCTCTCCCCACCGACCATCAGTAAGCATTACTTTCCTGCCTATCAAATTCTGAATCATATTCGTCAGAAAGACAGAAACAATATGAGGATCCAATTCTCCGAAAAAACCTTTGCGCATCCTGTTGACTACTTCGTAGAAGGGCATCATTTCGTGATACGGTCGCTTCGATGACATGGCATGAAAAACGTCGGCAACCGCGACAATGCGACTCATCCGATCCACTTGCGTATCCCTGAGACCAAGCGGATATCCCGTACCGTCCGCTCGCTCATGGTGCTGCAAGGCAACAAGAGCAACTCTGTAGTTAATCCCCACCGTTTCTCTCAGCATGTTATAGCCTCGGATAGTGTGCTGCTTCATCTCATCATACTCATCCGATGTCAGTTTCCCCGGCTTCATCAGAATTTCTTCTGAGATCTTGATTTTACCGACATCATGCATCGTAGCCGCCAAGGATAACAAGGCCACTTCGGTGTCTTCCAGATTCAGCCATTTGCCGATGAGCGTTGATAATATGCCAACACCGATATTATGCTGATGAGTATATTCGTCTTTGGCTTTAACCGCCTGAAACAGTTGGAAAAGATCGGGGTTTTCAGCCGCTTGTTGAACGATAGGAATCAATTCATTCTTAATTTCCAGCAAGGGAATTTTCTTTTGCGATTGAATACGCTCAAATAAATCTTTGGCATATTGAGATGCCTTTTGGACAAGGAGTTCTGAAGAATCAAGGGAAAATCCAGATTCACTTTCTTGCTCATCCTCAGTAGTCAAGATGTCCATTAGGTCAATACGATGCTGTTGGAATAAATCCAAATGCTCCTGATAGAGAACGGATTGACTTGGTAGTAAGACTAGTCCATGACTTGTAGTGACATCGTACTTCAACTTCTTACCCAATAGTTCTCTCATGGAAGCTCGCTCCAATTACTTCAAAATATAACCTTTTTCAATTATATACGACAATTTACTTTCCATCTATGGGATAGATCTCCCGTATTTAAATACATGAAATAGGATAAAGAGCCTATATACCCACAAATCAGTCTATCACATAGGTCTATTGATCTGTTTATTCCTTGAAAGTCCTCAATCCCAAACCGTGACATTCGTCTATCCTTCTGCATAGAGTAAGTATTGACAATTTCGCTTTTACTCAAGGAGGAACTTACAGACTATGACTTCAAAAAAGAAACAAACGCTGCGCAACTTAGATTTGGAGACGCAAATCGTATCGGAGCCTGAGACGGAAGAATCCAATCGTCCACCTTATCCACAAGCAGCCCCTTATCCATACGGCTATCCCGTACCTCCATACTATGCCTGGGTTCCCACTTACGATCCGCGTGGCTTAGGCGGTATGATGCCCGGCTTAGGCGGCGGAGGCTTCCCTGGCGGAGGGATGATGCCTGGGTTCCCTGGGCAGCCAGGAGGATTTCCGGGACAGCCTGGATTCCCTGGGCAACCCGGTTTCCCTGGCGGTGGTTTTCCAGGACCAGGCTTCCCCGGACCGGGACCCGTTCCAGGATCACCGGAAGGAGGCGGACAACAGCAAGCGCCTACCTCGCCCCCGCCTTCCTACACACCGCAGAAACCGTTTAATGCCTCTGGGGCTGCCTTCGCGGTAGATCCACGCGGCATCGCTCGTTGCTTGTTCCGCTTTACGTACGTATGGCTGGGCAACGGCCAGTCCTTCTGGTACTTCCCGGTATTCGTGGGCTCCACATCCATCGGCGGCTTCCGTTGGAACGGCTTCACTTGGATGTATTTCGGAATTGATTTGCGCTTTATTGATGCCTTTACTTGTTAAACCATCCTCTTAGAGGCTGCACCAGAAGGTTGAAGTACCTCAGGTGCAGCCTTTTTTCGAGCAAATCACAAAAAGAGGCTGCTCCCAAGTAGATTTATCTGCTCGAGGGACAACCTCTTCCGCCTAGCGCTTGCATCAAGCCAACTGCTCATACTCCGTAAAAGGATCGGCAATTTCCATATAATGTGCTTCGGTATCGCTGGCACCGACATATAAATCCGCCAGACTGCATGCCTTCCGGACCAAACCTCCGCTGAAGATCACATCGGCAAGATCTGCCCGCTTCGCAGGTCCATCCGGGAAATCGCTGCGGGTTGCAATGATTTTGACCGGCGACTTCTCCCTCGTCCAAGGATTAAGGACGAAGGACATGGCATGATAATGCAGCCGTCCTTCTTCATCCGTATACGATATATGGCCCAGCACGCCAAGATATCCATTTTTGAGCAAATGGATTTCATTGGCTCCGCCCCATTCGTCCTTCAGAAATTGATCGCGGAACAAGGGCGCCTTGATAATGGCTGTTTCCGACAAGTCATCGAAAGAATCGAGGATGCTGAATCCAATGACAGCTCGTGTGCCTTCGATGCCGAACGGCCTCGAAAATACGCCAATCCGTCCATCCGATAATGCCGTCAGCCGGATATCTTTCATGTTCCACGGACCCGAAGCGGCGTGTTTGAGTTCATGCAGGTTCTTCCCTCGGTAAAGCACCGTTTTCCAACCGATGATCGCTCTTTTCGTCACCGAGTCGAAATACAGCTCGACGCCACCGAATATCCATTCGCCATTAATCTGGGTAATGAATGGGTCTTGCAGCTGGTATTTGGGCAGATCCAGCTTAGGTGTCCAGACCTCATCTCGGCATGTAAAGAAGATAATTTCGGATTCCTCTGAATCCCGAGACTCGACCCGGCCTGCGATATAGAGTTCCCCTTCATTCATGAAAGGAGCCGTAATATTGTAGACATCCCGATCGCCGACTCCAGCAAAATGAAGTTTGCGGCCTTTGTGCTGAGCAGGCTGATAGTCCAGCAGTAGTTCTTTGCATGTCTTCGTTTGCCATTCCAATTTCATCATAGGTGACATTCAGCCTCTCTCAGGTGTATTCCAGCATGCCTTTTTCTTTCAACATGGCAACGATTTCCTTGACATCCTGCGCCTTCTCCTTCGAACAGATGAGCAGCGCGTCCTTGGTATCTGCAATAATCAAACCATCAATACCAAGCGTGGTAATTAATCTATCTTCCCCGTAAATAATGGAATTTCGCGTTTCAATCCCAACGTAGTTCGCTTTCACAATATTCCCGTGTTCATCCGGAGGAAAGATAGCCCCGAGCGCATCCCAACTTCCGATATCGTTCCAGCCAAAATCCCCTTCAATTACAACTACCTCGTCGCAGCGCTCCAAGATGCCGTAATCAATTGAAATGTTTTGCAGTGAAGGATAAATGTCGTTAATCATTTCTACTTCCTTGCTTGTGCCCATATAGGCCATCAATGGCAGCATCGTTTTGTAGAGTCTCGGCAAAAATCGCTTGAAATTATCGAGAATGCTGGACGTTTTCCAAATGAACATCCCGCTGTTCCACAAATAGTGACCTGAACTAAGATAGGACTGTGCCTTCACAAAATTTGGCTTTTCTACGAATTCAGCAACCTCATACACGCTGCATGGCTTGCTCATGAAGGCTTCATTATGACAAGAAATATAGCCATAGCCTGTTGACGGAAACGTAGGTTTGATTCCGATCGTCACGAGCTTACCGGTTTCTATCGCAATTTGGCAGGCATGATCCAGCGTCTTCTTGAATTTATCTTCTTCGGTAATGTGATGATCGGAAGGAAAAACGACCATAAGGGAATCGCCATGATGCTTTTCAATAAATAAGGCAGCGAGAAGAATGCTTGCCGCTGTATTTTTGGCCACAGGCTCCGCCAAAATATTGCCGGGTTGGACACTCGTGTGCATGATGCTTTCCAGCAAAACAGCTTGGGATCGATTCGTAACTACGATCGTATTCTCCATAGGGATCACCCCATTGAACCGCTGAATCGTATCATTGAGCATAATATCATTGCCGCTGATATTCAGCAGCTGCTTGGGCAGCTCCTGCCTGGAAAGCGGCCAGAAGCGGGTTCCCCCGCCGCCGGCAAGTATCGTTGCGAATTTATTCATGCTGCATCACCAGCTTAGCCATACAGTAGGAGACGATATTTTCAGAGCCTTGGTTGAGATTCAAGCCGGAGGCATGAATGCCATCGAAGCAGGCCCCCGTCTGAGCATCAATCAATGATTCTTGACGTGAGTTGCGTCCGTGGAACCAGTCATAGCAAAGCGACGCTTTGGCGTAATAAGTGGGCTCTCTTAATACCTTGTAAGCTTCCATACAAGCTAGCAGCATCTCGCATGCCTCGATTGGCTGCTCGTCAAATCTAGCTGCATCTTGACCTCTCGTCAGCCAGCCATGACTTCCAATCGGCT
Source organism: Paenibacillus ferrarius (assembly GCF_002027705.1). Taxonomy (GTDB): domain Bacteria; phylum Bacillota; class Bacilli; order Paenibacillales; family NBRC-103111; genus Paenibacillus_E; species Paenibacillus_E ferrarius. Next base: position 168,309 of record NZ_MBTG01000015.1, read on the forward strand.
TGAAATAACCTTCCTGAGCGAAGGTGATGGAAGCCAAATAATCCAAGCTTTCCTTGGCTGTTAATCGAAATTGCTCCGTGTGCTGCAACAGCGATGTAAGCTGCGAGGCCTTGAAAAGCGCCCAAGGCAGCATCGCATTGCCATAGGTTATACTGTCCTCAAACCACAGCCAGCCATCGCCTTTATTCGCTTGATACTGGGTATGCAGCCGCATTGCCAGCTCCTCCACTAAGGAAGCTATTTGCGCTTGCGGAAGAAACGCGGGATCTTCTTGCTCCATGCCTGGATAAGGAAACTTATAGGTTAAAGCTTGCGGCGTTTCGAGCATATACGTCAAGCCAATCATCGCATAGGCCATGGCCCGCGGAGACGTTAAGCTCTTCACATGCGAGAGTGCCTGATTGATCATATATCGGCAAGTATTTTGAATATTATCCGGTACAGATGCTTCCGACAGGGTAAATCCGAGCGCCCATAGACAACGCCCCAGACAATCCTCCGAGCCTACCTGCTCAATAAATACACGCTGATAATCCATGAAATTCCGAAAGCTGCCATCCTCATTTTGCGCATGATAAAGAAAGGACGAATAAATCGAAATTAGATTTAGCGTCTTGTTATCCTGACTGTTCTTGAACAGCATAACGGCAGCGATCAGAGCCCTCGCGTTGTCGTCGGACGTGTACCCCTTGGAACGATCAGGGATGCCAAATTTCGTATGCTGAAAGATGCCCGTATCATCCGTTAAGCGATGCAAATAATCCGCTGTGAACGGCTTGACCGCCAGCTTCCCCATCAAACCGCACTCCCTTTGATCACAATCCGGCTCGCGATTGTATCACGAAACAGCGCTGCATAAGACTTGGCAACTTCACTCCACATCATCGTACTTCCAAGCGCTTGTGTTCTGTTCTCCATCTCCAGCTGCAAATCCGGATGGTCCAGAACATTCACGATGTGCTGCTCGAGCGAGGCTGAATCATAGAAATTGCCCAGCAGTCCGCGGCCGTCTGCCAACATTTCCACCGCATAGCGGTAGGGGGTGGAGATAATAACTCTGCCATAACCGATACCATAGGCTAGCGTTCCGCTTACAGCTTGATCCTTGCCCAGATAAGGAGTCATATAGATATCGGATAAGACCAGGGATTCAACAACTTCCTCCTGTGTCAAAAGCTTATCTACAAAAGTCACATGCGCCTCGAGTCCAAGCTTCGACACTAAATCCATCAGCTTCTCTCTATAGACTTCTCCAACTTCCTGCTGCACGACTGGATGCGTTTTGCCCCAAATGATATATAGTGCTTCAGGATGTTTTGCGACAACTCCTCTCATCGCTTCAATAGCGTATTCAATCCCTTTGCCCGGGCTCAAAAATCCGAAAGTCGATAGAATCTGTCTGTTCCTATACCCATACCGGTCTTTCAGTTCATCTCTTGAGGCCGTCTCCACGAAAGGAACACCATGATGAAACATCGTGATCTTCACGTTTTCGATGCCATAGACGTCCTGCAAATCCTGCACTTTATTTTGCACCATCGTAATCACTCTAAAGCTTAGCTCGGCAAGCCGCTTCATGATCAAGCGCTGTTTATCACTAGGTTCCGATAGAACCGTGTGGAAAATGACAACGAATGGAATCTTTAATTTCTCAGCCAGATCCAGCACATACTCGCCGCTTTCCCCGCCATAAATCCCAAACTCGTGCTGAATGACAAGCAAATCGATGTCAGAACGATTCAAATCCAGTGCTGTCTTGCTGTAATCTGCTCGTTGATGCTGGCTGATTTGTCCCATTACCTGGTTGCCATACACATACGACTTGTTATTGTTAACCGCAATCATACGGGGTGAATTAAAATCATGAATCCGTTCAATTTCGTTCATCAAATCCTGTGAAAATGTAGCTAACCCACACTCTCTCGGCAAGCTTGTTCCCAAAAAAGCGATATTGCGTTTAATGGATTTTAAAGTCATTGAAATTCCTCCTATTTTTTATAAATTATTACAAATGAGTACGAAAAAAAGAAATAAAGATCACTTTATTTCCTACGTAAATCGCTATCCAGTTAACTTCCCTAGCTCTTGCCATTCCGCTCCTATCTGCTGCTTAAACCTTAGCACGACCCCATTTTCTTGTCAATGCGGGCTCGATAAACGTGCATGCCGTTTGACAAGCGTGAAACTTGTGATAAAATTAACATATGACAAGAAAATATGGTCATTCCCTCGGCTGATTAAACATGATATGGTTAATCGGTCTTTTATTTGTATGTAAGACAGCAAACAAGCATGATCTTTCCCCATTCGATTAGGAGGCAACACAATGATGAGCAATTCTATCCAGTTAAGCGAACGGGACCAACTAAGCAAGTCGCAAATGAATGTATTGAGAAAACAGGGTCAGGTTCCAGCCGTTGTTTATGGTACTGACGTTGGCAGTATCTCGGTTACGGTAAGCGAAAAGGACATCCTTTCCACCTTGAAACGGAATCCCCGCGCTATTCTTCATGCGGCTATTCCACAAAACGGCAACAAGCCTGTTCTCATTCAAAATGTTCAAAGAGATCCCCTTTCCAACAAGATAGTTCACGTCGATTTCTATCAACTGAATATGAATATAAGCATGGATTCGAAAGTTACCATTCATTTCTCTGGTGAGCCTGTAGGCGTCAAAGAGGGGGGAATTCTTCAAGTAGAGTTGTACGAAGTTCAAGTTCGCTGCATGCCTGATAAGCTGCTTAGCGCTTTTGAAGTTGATATTAGCGGACTAGGTATTGGCGATCATCTGCTAGTTTCTGATCTTTCCTTTCACGAAGGAATTGAAGTGCTGTCCGACGCCACTGCCATGCTAGTGAAAATCTCGCATGCCCACGCAGAAGAACCAGTCGTCGTTCCGGCCTAAATAAAAAATAGGAATCCTACACATTGTGCAGGGTTCCCTTTTTAATTGGAATGGTCTTCCTCTCCATAATCGACAACGATCAGCTGCCCTGGAGTCACCTTAAAATACTTGCAAAGCCGCCATATCAAGTCCCTCGGATACTGAACCATCTCGTCTTTATACATCTTTCGAACCGAATCAAAATGGTAGTCAATATCTTTGGCCAGCTGACGAATCGATAGCTTAGGATCTTTTTCTCTCATCATTTCTTTCAGGTTACTATGAACCCCCGGCATACCTACACCTCAATTTAATCAACAGAGCATCTTTTAAGATAATAGCCTGATTGACTGGGCTTGTCTAGAGTTCCGTGTATCATTGACCCTTCAGGTGCATTTATATTTCTTTTAAATACCCCTGTATTTTGCCTAATAACCGCTCCCACTCAACCGGCTTCGTATCGAAGTCATCACAGCCTACTTCAAACGCCTTATCCCGATCGCTGGACATGGCATGGGCAGTTAAAGCAATGACAGGTATATGCTTCGTCTCCTGCAGCTCTTTCAGTTGGCGGGTCGCACCCCAGCCATCCAAGACCGGCAGGCTCATATCCATTAAGATGAGATCCGGGCACTCCGACTTCGCCGAATCAATGCCTTGCTGTCCATCAACAGCTATAACCACTTGATATCCTTTGCGCAATAAACGGCGCGATAACATATCACGATTCATCTCGTTATCTTCGACTAGAAGTATTTTATACATCGCCCGATTCCTCTTGACCCGAAGTATGCGATTGGGGCTTCACGATCTGCTCAATAGCAGCGCTGGCAATCAAATGAGAAATTTCCTGCAAAAAGTCTTCCCGTCGAAGGCTCCCTTTTTGCACAATATTTTTCACGAATCCGTTTAATCGCAACCGATCCTCTTCCGTAATATTTTTGGCGGTAACGACCACAACCGGTATGGAGCGCCATTCCTCGCGTTTACGCAATTCGGTCACAAACTCAAATCCGTCCATCGTTGGCATCATTAAATCAAGCAAGATCAATTGCGGCAGCGCTTGCCTCACGCATTCCAACGCTTGCTGCCCATTCTCTGCTCTAGCAACGCGATAGCCTTCTTTCTCCAGCATTCTGGTCATCATTTGGCTGGTCGCCAAATCATCTTCAATAACCAGAACCGAATTGGAATGCCGCTCAGATATATACTTATCCAAAATATAAATCAAGCGCTCGCGATAAATCGGCTTGGTCAGAAATTCAGAGGCGCCCAGCGCGTAACCCAGATTCTTATCGTCTGTCATCGAGATAATAACAACGGGAATGTTCGCCAGCTCAGGATCGTTCTTCAGCATGGCTAATACGTTCCATCCATCCATTCCGGGCATTAACACATCAAGTGAAATGACGTCGGGATGCAGCTCCTTGGCCAACCTGATCCCTTCTTGACCGGTTGTGGCAAGGGCAACCTTCCATTCCTCTTTGCTAAGATAACGCTTCATCAATTGAAGCATAGCTGGATCATCGTCAATCACCAACACCGTGCTGGAACCTTTCGACTTTCCATCCGGACTTTCCATCAAAGAGGCGTTTGCACCAGAGCGATGCTGATCTACGAGTGGCAGCCAAATGGAGAACGTTGTCCCTACCCCGTATTCACTGTTAACCGTGATTTTCCCGCCCATGATTTGGCACAGTCTTTGACTAATAGCCAGACCTAGCCCCGTTCCGCCATATTTCCTTGTAGTCGAAGAATCGGCTTGCTTGAACGCTTGAAACAGTTGTCCGATTTGATCAGCTGTCATACCGATTCCTGTATCTTTCACACGGAATTCAACCCCAGGCACCTCGTTTTCCATCACATAAGCAGCAGAAAACCAGATTGTCCCCTCTTTGGTGAACTTGCCCGCATTGCTGAGCACATTGTACAAGATCTGTCTAAGCTTGGTAAGGTCCGTCTTCATCGTGCCTTCAGGGTAGTCAACTTCCACACGATTCTTGTTTGTCTCTATCAAAGGGTGTACGGTTGTCACAACATCATGAAACATTGTAGGAATGTCACACATCTCCAGATAGAGCTCAAGCTTGCCTGCTTCAATTTTAGACAGATCCAAAATATCGTTAATAAGCGCAAGAAGATGCCTGCCTGCCGTGTTAATTTTATCAAGGTCATCCGAAAAGCTTTGCTCGCCCAGCTCGTCAGCTTCTTCCTTCAGCATCTCACTGTAACCGATGATCGCATTGAGCGGAGTACGAAGCTCATGGCTCATATTGGCCAGAAATTGGCTTTTGATTTGATTGGCTTCAACGGCTTCATCACGAGCTCTGGATAGCTCTATCGTCCGCTCTTTCACCAATTCCTCCAGTTGATCGTTCAACTGGCGAAGTTCTTGATTCACATAATAGATATCGCGTGTCTTCTGCTCAGCTATTTGTTCAGCTGCTTTGCGTGCTTTTCTCTCGCGTTCCAGCTGTCTACGAAGAACTTCGATATCCTCCATCATAAATCTGACCCCGCTTGTGTTAATACAAAACGGGCAGAGCTTCCATCTGACAAATTTTCTCTCTGAATGTTGATCTTTTCTCCATAATGGGCAATGCATCCGATAATCAGGCCTTCTGCCAGATCTGCGAACGGTCTTGAAGATTGATAGGTCATCACTAATGTGCCTGGGATAGAGGCGTCATACTGAAAAGCTGGCAATTCTGCATCTGGATACAGCTTGCGCACCTCAACATGAATATAACTATCAACCTTTTGCAAAAACTCAAAGACTGAGCTATTTTGCTCCATAAAATAGGGATGCATATCCAGCAGTTGACTAAATAAATATTCACCAAAAGTTCGTACCAAGTCGGCCACAGGTATGTTCGTACGCCCGCTTAGCTCGATGACAAGCTTGATAATTTCATTGTGGTCATACGTACCCACCGTTGTGTAGCTGCCGCCTGATGGCAGCGCAGATGCTTCAATAATGTCATCCGCGATTTTCAAAGAAAATTTACTCTCTACCATTTCAAGAAAAGCCGTAAAAACCATACCTTTCATGCAGGAACACCTTCCTATCTCCGCTTATTGTTTATCGTTCATTTGCACAACACCCATGAAAGCATCAACAACGCGAGGATCGAAATGACTCCCGCTCTGCTTCCTAATTTCATCCAATGCTTCTTCTCGAGTCCAAGCTCGCTTATAAGGACGTACATGTGTTAACGCATCAAAAAAGTCCGCAATGGCCACGATCCTGCCAGCCAAAGGAATCTCTTCTCCGCTTAAACCGTTCGGATATCCTGTACCATCCCACTTCTCATGGTGAGTTAAAGCGATTGTTCTCGCTAAATTCAGAACCGGGAATAAGCTCCCTTCCAGGATATTGGCTCCGATCTTGGTGTGCATTTTCATTTGTTCAAACTCATCTGGTGTAAACCTGCCTGGCTTCAATAAAATATCATCCGGGATGCCAATCTTCCCGATATCATGAAAAGGGGTGGCACGCTCAATAAGTTCAACTTCATGCTCAGATAATTCAAGAACAGAAGCAATTTGTCCTGCTAATTGCGCAACTCGCTGTGTATGCTGACCCGTTGCATCGTCGCGGTATTCCGAGGTACGCCCCAGTACTTGGAGAATTTCAAACTTGGCTTGCTTAAGCTCTTTGGTGCGTTCTTTTACTCTTTTTTCCAAATGTTGATTTTGATCCTGCAGCTGGAGATGATAATATCTCGTTCTTAATAAATTTTGGATACGCAGCACAACTTCCGTTCTGTCAAAAGGCTTGGTAATGAAATCATTGGCGCCCTCATGAAGAACTCTTTTCTTCGCTTCCTGCGTAACATCCGCCGTCAGAATGAGAACCGGCAAATAATCGCCTTCCCGTTTCAGTCCTTTTAAAACTTCCAAGGCTTTATATCCGTCCATCTCTGGCATATGTAAATCTAGCAATATAATATCCGGTTGATGTTCCTGATAAAGAGCTTCCAATTGCTTGGGCTCCATCGTACTTACTAGATTAGCAAAACCTGCGTGGCGAAGAATCCGCTCCAGCAAGCTAATATTGAATTCCTGATCATCTATGATCAGAAATTTAGCGCCTTTTAACCATAATTCATCCATTGCTCTGCCTCACTCATCTTTGATACTTCCATTATATTGGATTCATCGGCATTTTTCGACATTCACGCAATAGAAAAAGAGCTGTCTCAACGTAGATAGATCTACTGGCAGCTCCTTGTTCTGTTTTCACAAGAAGCGCATCCGAGCATAATGCCTGGGCGCTTTATTGTCCTAACAAAAAATTACAGTGTCAATTAATCCTAGTGGCAGATTTATTTCAAAAAAGTTCACACCATCGATGGTTATAAAACCATTCGCATAATTTGTATGAACTTGTTGGACAAAAAAGATTGCGAATAGGGGAGGCGTCATACCAAAAGGCACGACCAGATCAATGTTAGCCCATTTACCGAAACAAGGTATTAGTTCAGTTGCACCTACACGCTCCTCCTCTCTATAGATTTGGCTGCCAGGCAAGTATATTGGTTTACCAGCTTTTTTATCTGCAATAATCTGATGCGCTTGTTGAAGCGTCAGTGATTTCAAATAATTATGGTTGGCAACTATTGATTGCGGGGGATAGCTTGGCGGCGTTACCTTTTTGGCTCCTTGAAGGAAATGTGGCAGGCCAGCATAATGTTGTGGTCCTACTGGGAACTGCTGCGGTCCTACAGGTGGATGGAAGATGGGCTGTCGGTAGTCGCATGCCGGTGTTACGAGATAATATTGCGGGTATGTGTAATACATTTGGCTAAAACCTCCTGAGTTTTAAAGTCTCAATGCATAATACACAAACGTTATTAGGAGAGTGCCTGTATAAATAGAAATATATTCCTTTTATAGTGTGACATTGTAAAAATAAAAATGACTACCCACGATGCACACGCGGTAGTCTTGACAGTTACTTATTTTCAAAAAATATATTGAGTTTCAATATTAAGTATTTTTTTCCTTATAGATACGTCCAATAATTTAAATACAGAGAATAATAAAAACACTTTCGCCTAATCTTAATTTCTTGGAAATAATATCTTTGAACATAACTTGATTTCTTATCGTCAATAAGACGCCTCCTATCAGCAAAGAAATTGTAGTCATATATACAAAAATGTTTTCAGATAAAATATAAAACCAGAGTGGACTATTCAATGAGAATTGGTCTTTTTCACCTTTGAGGTATAGGCATGAATGCCTGTTACAAAAGCAACAGAATGCATGATATAATTTTTGTATAAGATAGGAGATGATGACGATGGAATTACTTGATCCTCGTAATGATTTTATTTTTAAAAGGATATTTGGAAGCGAAAGCAACAAAGACGTGTTGCTAGCATTTCTTAATAGTACCTTCGTAGAATCTGGCGAACAACCACTAACCGAAATCATTTTGATGAATACATATACCGATAAAGATGCTCCCCACGAAAAACAATCCATCCTCGACATCAAGGCGAAGACGAGTGAAGGTAAGCTCATTAACATCGAGATGCAGTTGTTTAATCCGTATAATATGGAAAAGCGAAGTCTGTTCTATTGGAGCAATATGTATTACCATCAAATTAAGGAAGGCGTCAACTATAGTGATCTAAAAAAATGTGTGACCATCAATATTTTAAACTATTCGTGTCTACCGAATGATCGGTATCATAACGTTTTTCATCTTCGTGAAGATCATACAGGACTTCCGTTTATTGACGATATCGAAATACATGTGATGGAATTACCGAAGCTGGAGGAACATGCGGTTACAGTAGGCGGCGGGTTGGTGAACTGGTTACTGTTTTTAAGAGGCGTGAATCCAAACCAATGGGAGGCGTTAACGGTGAATGAACCAATGCTGAAAAAAGCAATGACTACGTTAGAGTTTCTCAGTCAAGATGCTCAAACTCGAATGGAATACGAAGCACGACTAAAATTTCTGCGTGATGAAGCGTCCAGAGTCGAAGGAGCTAAGGCAGAGGGACTCGCTGCAGGTATCGCCAAGGGTATAGAAGAAGGTATCATCCAAGAAAAGTTGCAAACAGCACAGCGACTTCTTGCCCGTGGTGACGATGTAGCTACTGTAGCAGATATAACGGGGCTTTCTGAGGAAGAGATCAGATCGTTAAAAAAATATTTTTGAACAATTCTTGACCATTTGGCTGGAATTGATCTCTTTTAACCCTTTGCAAAGTTAAGTACAAAAGCCTAAAAAAGCGAAAAACCCCTGATAGACAAGGGTTTCAGCGTTTTAAAACTGGGATGCGGTCGGAGGGATTTGAACCCTCACGCCTTGTGAGCGCCACCCCCTCAAGATGGTGTGTCTGCCGTTCCACCACGACCGCGAGGTATGAAGAAAATGACCCGTAGGGGACTCGAACCCCTGTTACCTCCGTGAAAGGGAGGTGTCTTAACCACTTGACCAACGGGCCACGATTGTCATGAAGCTAATGCAGCCCATTTTGACGACAATTGTTATTATAATGGATTCTTCCTAAGTTGACAAGCACAAAATCTGGAACATCATAAGCCACTTATGGTATGCTGAGACCATTCCATCTACGCGAGGTGCTTGTCCTTCATGCTCATTTATGAATCTACTCATGGCACGGTCCGTGAGGAAGCCGTACGCGTCCCCAAGAAAGATGAAGTCGCTTGGATACGTATGGAGAATTCTTCGCCTGACGAAATCAAACATGTCCTTGGGGACCTCTATAAATGCCATCCTCTGCTGATCGAGGACGCGATTAAACTTAATCAAAGACCGAAGATGGATACCTATAAAGACCATATTTTCCTTACCTTCTTCGCCGTTTCCGAGGAGCTGGAGCCCCGCGAAATTGGGATCGTCATCGGAGCTAACTTCGTAATAACCGTCTACAAGGGCGCTCTCCCATTTCTGGATCAGCTTTATCAAACCTGCCAAGAGCTCGAGGAACGATTAAGTCATCCTGGGTCCATTCTCCATGCGATTCTTGATCGCTGTGTCGATGATTATTCGGCCGTTGTTGACCATTTTGATGAACGTTTGGACCATATGGAACAGGCTGTGTATCTCAATCCAAGCATCCGAATCGCACAAGATATATTCCAGCTCAAAAGATCCATGCATCAGCTGCGTCGCGTTATCGCGGAGGAAAGAATTACGCTGTCAGCTATCGCCCATCATTCTTTCCCCTATACGCGAGAAGATGACAATGTGTACTTCTTAGATATTATGGACCATATTTCTCGCGTCGTGGATTCTTTGGACATCTTTCGGGAATCGCTAACTGGACTTCTGGAGCTCCAAATGAGCATGAAGTCTGACCGGATGAATGAGATTATGAAGACATTAACGATCTTTAGCACGATTTTTCTCCCACTAACCTTTATCGTTGGATTATATGGCATGAATTTCAAAGACATCCCCGAGCTGCAATGGGACAACGGATACTTGTACGTGTGGATTCTGATGATCCTCATTGGTGTATGCATGTGGTACTTCTTTAAGCGCAAGCGTTGGTTCTAACGAACGAAAGGCACTGCTGCTTTAACCCAGCATGTGCCTTTTTGATATGAGCTCCTATGCGATTTTGAAATAAGAAACAGACTCGTTCAGCGTATTCACGACGGAGCGAAGCTGCTCGGAGGCAGCAGCGATATTCTGCATCATCGCTAACTGTTGTTCCGTTGCCGCGGCAACGTTTTGGGATTTCGTAAGAATCTGGGTTGTACTGGAAGCCGATTGATCCATCGTAGCCGAAATCTCCTCAGAGCTCGCCGACATTTGCTCCGTAATTGCGGATGTTTCATGAATTTGAGTCACAATCTGCGTGACAGAAGCCATGATGGTATGGAAGCTTTGGTTTACTTCCTGCATCATCGTTGAACCCGATATCGCTTCTTGCTTCGTCGCGTTCATAGACTCAGAGACACTAGTGATCTCGACTCTTGTCTCATGAATGAGCTGATTAATGCCATCTGCCGATTCAATCGACTGTGCTGCCAATTTGCGAATTTCATTGGCTACAACATTGAATCCTTTGCCATGCTCACCTGCTCTGGCCGCCTCAATAGAAGCATTCAGCGACAACAGATTCGTTTGATTCGCGAACGTCGTAATGCTCGAGGCAATTAGCCCGATTTGATCGGACTTACGCGTTAAGGAAAGCACCGTTTGGGAAAGCTGCTCCACGGATGCAACCATATTCGCAATTTGCTGTTGAAGCTTGTTAAGCAAGTCATTGCCCAGAGTGGCATGCGTAGAAGTGAGCGAGGAATGATCCGCCATCACGCTTGAATTCTCAGCAACCCGTTGAATCCCAATCGCCATCTCCTCGATAGCTCTGCTCGTTTCTTCGCTGCTTCTTGCTTGCACTTCCACATCATGCGTCATTTCTTGGATGTTGGTTGCTACATGCTCAGCAGCCGACGCAGATTCCTTGGAGCTATCCGAAAGCTCAACAGAGGCGTCCTGAACGAACTGTGTGTTGTGAGCAATCGTACCAATCAACCCTTTTATTTTCAAAACCATCGTGTCGACCGACTCCGTAATTTTCCCAAGCTCATCCTTGGCATATTTGGTCTTAGCCTCATGGCGAAGATCTCCCGCGGCAACTTGACTGGTTACCAGCATGATGGCTTTAACCGTTCTCATAATCGTATTAATCACAATCCCACCCGAAATGGTGAGCACAAGGATAAGCAGTGCAATCGAGATATAGACAGCTTGTTCCGTTTTTGTAATTTGGGACTGGATTTCTTCGATACTTGTCTTGGCGTAATCATCTAAAATCTCGCCGATTTGATTCATACCTTCACGGCCTTTTTCGAACGTAGCTGTCAGCTTGGCATCGTTAATGACCCCTTTGCCAGCAGCTCCCGATTGGACAACGGCATTGGCCTCTTTCACCCACTGGTCAAAATATGTATGAAAGCCATCCACGTTCTGATCAATCGTTGCTTTGGTCTCCGTGTGAGCGACTTGAAGCAAACCCTTCGCTTTCAAAATATCATGAGCTTGGCCAACCCTTGTATTCGTTTGCTCAATATTTTCCGCTAGAACTTTGAGCTGTTTGGTTCTGTCTTCCGCATTTAATGTACCTGAAACTAATAATTGATAAGCCGTTAATGCTTGATACATATCACGATCGGCATTCAAGATAAGGGATGTGCTCTTATCCGTTGTCTCATACAAAGAGGAAGCCAATACTTCCGTATGGGATTTGCTTTGCTGGAGTAGATAAATACTCGTACCTAAATAAAGAATGGAAGGAACTAACACTAATAAAATCAGACGTACTCGAATGGATAATAATTTAGCCAAAGTAGATCCCCCTTATATGATGTAATGTTTACTATAAAAGAAAATCGTTTGATAGATGTTAAACAAGTGTTAGAAATGCATGTATTTGTCTAATAAAAATAAGCCCAACGGCATGAATGCCATTGAGCTTATCATTAGCTAACTATAGGACGGAGAGAGAGGGATTCGAACCCTCGCACCGCTTACGCAGTCTAACCCCTTAGCAGAGGGTCCCCTTATAGCCACTTGGGTATCTCTCCTTGAAATATGGCTCCCCGAACAGGACTCGAACCTGTGACAACTCGATTAACAGTCGAGTGCTCTACCAACTGAGCTATCAGGGAATATGGAACAAGTATTATTTTATTATGAAGGCGGCTGTAAGTCAAGTGTATACGATTTCAACTTCCCTTTGCAGTTGCCGCAGGCGTATTTCCGGACATCCATCTTGCGTTTGCGAAAATATTCCGTTTTACAGTTGACGCACTCCAGCCTGTATTTAAAAGCTTGCTTCTGCGGGGAACGCGGCAGTGAACGACAGAAGCGCGTGCCTCCGACCTGCGCCAGCAAGGTTTTGAAATCATGATCCTTGTGCTGATAGCCTCGCTTCAGTATGTGTAAATGATAATGACAAAGTTCATGCTTAATAATTTTCTCAATTTCATCTCGACCAAATGTTTCCCACTGCATCCAACTGATTTCGATATCATGGGATTTGGTGAAATAGCGCCCTCCCGTTGACCGCAGTCTCCGATTAAACCGCGCCTTGTGGACAAACGGCCTTCCAAACGATGCCAGAGAGATCTGCTCGATCCATTGCTGCAGTTCCTGATCCTCCATGTCTGTGCACTCCTTTGACAAGTTCTCACTTGAATTTGTACCGTATGTACCGCTATACTGTCAAGTAGAAAAGAAGATCGTCAGCTAGCCACAGAAAGGATTGGAACAACCCTATGCCACAAATGCGATATGTCATTCTCAAGCTCGAACAGCAATTGCAATTCGTCGAAATGCCCTCTTCTTACGCTTATCAATTGACTGCCCTTAATCAAAGATTACACAAAGAATTAGACAAATTAACCGCTGACCATGTCCCTCAACTTCCACGTGTGATTGCAGAATGCGATGATTTGGAGTTGGTTGGCGCTGCTCACACCTTAATTCCAGGACTTGATTACATTAATGGTTTGGAACAAACCTTCGCAGGTATCCAGGAGAAATCGTACCCGCTAATCTCTTTATTGACCGAAATCCGTGCGCTGCAAGCTCAACTGGAGCAGTGGTATGAAGAGGAATCGGAAAGTTAAAGTAAAAGCAGCCTACTGAACCCAGTAGGCTGCTTTTGTTTTAACCTTTCATGGAGATTACCTTGCTTCCAACCGCTTTCGATTTAAGAAGCAAGAATGCTGCAAGCACGACTGTACTCAAGATCACGATGCTAATAGAGCCTGCGTTCGAAACTGGAGCACCTACATATTGCACGGCCTGCCCTGCCACGATATACCAAGTAATCAAGAGCGTATTAGCGATAGCTCCCGCATAAATGGTTCCCGTTTTTCGGAAGAAATAAGTGGAAATTAGGGATACGATTACGTTCACCGGAACGAATTGAAAAGCCACTATGCCTAAGAGTGCTTGGGCAGGCCAGTAGATCACTCCATTTGTGAACAGCGGGATGTAATGAATAAGAATAAGTGAAATAATACCAATCGTGTTGATAGCTGCGCTTCCAAAGAACCATTTCCAAGCGGTTTTGGCTTCGGACGTACTCTCCTTCATACGCAGCTGACCGTGTAGAACAAGACCATTCGCCAAGAAATAGATCAGGAACGGTATGATATACTTTAGCATAATCACGAATTGCTCCCAGTTCATCGGCTTAAGCGCCATAACCCAAATGCGGAAATCCAAATGAAAGGCTGCATCGATAACTAGCGTAACTCCGTACACAATTCCAACTGAATAGAGAGCCAGCAGCCCGGACTTGCCAAGAGCTCTCAGGTTCATAGCGTAGCCCTTCACGGAAAAAGAAACCCCATAATGAACCATCTCCGCGCCTTGCTTCCGGTTAGAGAACAAATGCCAAGCCGCAAATAACACCACTGCGATTACCGCATTAAACAACACCCAAATCACGAACCCGTTCGTCAGCGACTGCGGCCAAAAGCTGCCTGCTGGGAGCCACTTGCTTCCCCAAGTTTGGAACTGAAAGAAGGTTGCCGCCGGAATGGCTGTTGCAATAAGTCCTCCAATGATCCAACTCGCTTTGGACGTCATCCCTTTGAAAGCTGGTACAGGTCCAGCAATCGCCCGGAAATAATTCGTACGAAGCATGTTGCCGGCCACTGAAATGAGCAGCATAAACGCACCAATTAAAGCAGCGAAAGTAGCATACTCTTTCGTCTTCCATACTTGGTTGGATGGATCCTTCGGCGTAGGCGCAGGAATCGCTTTTTGCAAGAAATCTATCGCGTTGCCCACCGCTTCTTTGGACCAATGATCACCTGGATGAATAACGGGAGGCTGATAAAGAATCCGGGCGCTTTTATTTTCAAAAGAGCCGTACAGCTTGTCGGGAATAACAGCTTCTTTCGTTCCAAACGCATTTTTCAGCTTATCCGTATTCACGATCATCGGGCCTTTTGGAACTTCCCACATGAGAGGCGCGAACTCATCATATTTACTGAACACTATCGCATAGTTGAACGGTGTATCCGCCAACACCTTGGGCGTTCCAAACGTTTCTGGGGAAGATCCCTCTTGAATGACCGTATGTACCCATTCCGGCTTAGCGCCAGCTGCGGATAATAAAGACCAGCCTCCCATTGAATGACCTTCGAGTGCGATTTTCGTTTTATCAACGAACGCAAGGTTCCTTAAATAGCTTAATGCTGCCAACGAGCCACGCTGTGTCGGGTCAAGAGCCGATTGCTCTGAGTAGCCATGACCTTCCATATCCATCGATAGAACAACATAACCTCTGCGTGCGAACTCAATATTGAATGCATCCTGCACCTCACGAGAATTAATATAACCATGCATGGTCAGTACAGCTGGCAGCGGCTTTTTGGGATCAATCTTTGCTGGTTTATAGAGAAGCGCACTCAGAATATTCCCATTATCACCAGCAAAACGAATATCTGAAATTTTGACATTCCCGCCATCTGTTTGAACGGATGAACCTACAAAACAACTGATCAAAATAAGAAGCAAAGAAAGCAAAATAGAAATCGGTTTTGCAAAAAAGCCTTTGTTTGCCATGGTAGTACCTCCATTATTTAAATTTTTAAAGCGCTTACAAATACTGCTGGAAAAATAAAAACTCACCCTAATTGCAGCACCAAATTCGATGAGCAACCAATGTGAGTCTCCTATTCTCCGTCACAAATATTAACTTGACTCCATTGTATACACGAAATTTTTGCATGTCAATCATTTCCTTGGTAAAAGTTACCTTAATCTTTCGAGAGAGGAATTTAAATTTAAAAAGCAAAAAAGTAAAGCAAATCTAAAGGACCTGCACCGGGCGGATTGAACCTTCATATGCTAGAAGTACATGGCAAGGAAGGGGATGGGCATATGCCGCAATGGCTCTGTAATCAATTAATGCGGGCCTTCCAGAACAAAAACCGCAGACAAATCCGATTACTGAATGATAGCTGGTACTTTTACCGCACCCGCCGCTCACAAGAGGAGTGGCCTGATACCCAATCGACGGACGGACCGGGCAAACGTAAACTTTGATAAAAAAGCGGGTATTAGCGAGGCGGGTTCTTTGCAATATCAAAGAAAGTAAACCTTTGTTAAAAAATAGTTGCATATTTGAAATGAGCCCTCTATACTGTAAATTAATGTAATTGTTAATTGAGTGAAGCACACTCGAGCCAGCAGAATGATTCTGCGGTTCGGTGTGCTTTTTTTGTTTTTTATCAAAAGGAGGCGATTGTTATTCACAGGAAACCTAGAAATTGGCTAAGAAAAATGCAAGAGACTAATTCCACCGTGTTAGAACAAAAACGAAGATTATTCATGCAGCAGATGCCTCCTTTTGTTCATGGAAGCAATGTCATTCCACTGCACATGAAGAAGCATTCAAACGTACAGAAGCCGCTTGGCTCTACCTCTGCCAACTTCCACTCAGACTTGTGGGAGCTGCGGAAGCAGCTTGTCCTCCAACTAGCCGAGCGTCGCAACGGGACAATCCATCTATTGGATGTCGCGGCAGAGTGCAACGTAAGTATTCGCATCGCAGCCAATTGGCTTAAACATCTTGCCATGGAAGGCATCCTTTCTCTTGTCGCCGGCCAGCAGAAAATAATGGCTTACTCGGTGAATGAGGCGGGCTCAGGCCAGAAATAGTGATTAAGAGGGTGATGTGGAGTGCGAACGACTAGCTTACGAGAGGATGATGTGGAGCTGCGGCACGACTACCTTACGAGAGGATGATGTGGAGTTGCGGTACGACTAGTTTGCGGGAGGGTGATGTGGAGTTGTGGAACGACTTACTTACGAGAGGATGATGTGGAGTTGTGGAACGACTTGCTTGCGGGAGGATGATGTGGAGCTACGGAACGACTAGCTTGCGGGAGGGTGATGTGGAGTTGCGGTACGACTTGCTTGCGGGAGGATGATGTGGAGTGCGAACGACTTGCTTGCGGGAGGGTGATGTGGAGTTGCGGCACGACTACCTTACGGGAGGATGATGTGGAGTTCCGGCACGACTAACTTGCGGGAGGGTGATGTGGAGCTACGGAACGACTAGTTTGCGGGAGGGTGATGTGGAGTTGTGGAACGACTTGCTTGCGGGAGGATGATGTGGAGTTGTGGAACGACTTGCTTGCGGGAGGATGATGTGGAGTTGTGGAACGACTACCTTGCGGGAGGGTGTTGTGGAGCTACTACCTTGCGGGAGGGTGATGTGGAGTGCGAACGACTAGCTTGCGGGAGGGTGATGTGGAGCTGCGGAACGACTAGCTTACGAGAGGATGATGTGGAGTTGCGCTACGACTAACTTGTGTGAGGATGATGTGGAGCTACGGAACGACTAGTTTACGGAAGGTGATGTGGAGCTGCGCTACGACTAACTTGTGGGAGGATGATGTGGAGTTGCGGTACGACTAGCTTACGAGAGGATGATGTGGAGTGCGAACGACTAGCTTACGAGAGGATGATGTGGAGCTGCGGAATGACTTGCTTGCGGGAGGGTGATGTGGAGCTGCGGAACGACTACCTTGCGGGAGGGTGATGTGGAGCTCCGGCACGACTAGCTTGCGGGAGGGTGATGTGGAACTGCGGCACGACTAGCTTGCGGGAGGGTGATGTGAAGCTGAGTGCTGGCTGGAGAATGTATTGTGGGTAAATCCCCTAGCACCGAACTCTAAGGGAACTATGATACGCTATTTGTACTAGAATTCGTGGATTGGGTACCCAAAGGGAACTGTGGTACGCTATTTGGTTACTTTTCGCCCCCAGAAGCCTGAATTCCCTCCAATAGCGTACTCCAGTTCCGCTTGATCGCCTTTTGTGCCCATTTCTCTATACATAGAGGATCATAGTTCCTCCTCAGCGTGGGCGTTTCCCTTCAACAACAAAAAAAACAGCTGGAAGCATTCCGCTGCCAACTGTTTACTGTTTAATGTTTATGCTTGCTGAGGTTTTTTCATGGTCAAGCTAACGCGACCCTTCTTCTCGTCGACGCTGAGTACCCAGACTTGGACAATGTCTCCGACAGAGACTACATCCATCGGGTGTTTCACGAAGCCGTTTTTGAGCTGAGAGATGTGCACCAGCCCATCGTTCTTGATGCCGATATCGACGAAGGCACCGAAGTCGATAACGTTGCGCACCGTGCCGGTCAACTCCATGCCCGGCGCAAGGTCTTCCAGCTGCAGCACATCGGTGCGGAAGATCGGCGCGGGAACTTCTTCCCGCGGATCTCGCCCAGGCCGCTGCAGGCTGTCTAAGATGTCCCGCATCGTCGGGACACCAACGCCCAGCTTCGGAGCCAGCTCCTCTGGCTCCAGCGTCTGGAGCAGCGCTAGCAGCTGCTGAGAGCCCAGCTGCGCCAACTCCAGGCGCAGCTCCTTGAACAGCCGATCCACCACGTCGTAGGACTCCGGATGGATCGGGGTGTTGTCGAGCGGGTTCCGCCCGCCCGCGATGCGCATGAACCCGACGCACTGCTCGAAGGTTTTCGCGCCAAGGCGCGGAACCTTCGCGAGCTCCTTGCGGGAGCTGAACTTGCCATTCTCCTCGCGATACTTGACGATATTCTTGGCCAGTGTCGCGTTCACGCCCGACACATACGAGAGCAGTGACGGGGACGCGGTGTTGAGGTCCACGCCAACATGGTTAACGGCCGACTCGACGACGGCCTTCAAGTTCTCGTCCAGACGTTTCTGCGAAACGTCATGCTGGTACTGCCCGACGCCGATCGCTTTCGGCTCGATTTTTACAAGCTCCGCGAGCGGGTCTTGCAGCCTCCGTGCGATGGAGATCGCGCTGCGCTCCGCAACATCGAGCTCCGGGAACTCCGTCTGCGCCAGCTTCGACGCGGAGTACACGCTCGCCCCCGCTTCGTTCACGATCAAGTACTTGAGCTTCTGCTCCTTGATCTCGCCTATCAGCTCCGCTACAAACTGCTCCGTTTCACGGGAAGCCGTTCCATTCCCAATCACGATCAGCTCCACACCGTGCTTGCTGATCAATTGCTTGAACTTCGCCTTCGCCTCCGCCACTTTATTATTCGGTGGCGTCGGGTAGGTTACGGCGATTTCAAGCATTTTACCGGTGTCGTCAATAACGGCCAGCTTACAGCCTGTCCGGAAAGCTGGATCGACCCCGAGCACCACATGCCCTTTGACCGGCGCTTGGAGCAGCAGATTACGCAGATTTTCCGCGAAAATCTTAATCGCTTGCTCCTCGCCCATCTCCGTCATTTCTCCGCGAACCTCGCGTTCGATGGAGGGCGCCAGCAATCTTTTATAAGCATCTTCAACGACAGCACGAAGCACATCCTGCACAACCGATTGCCCTTTAATCACTTGCCGCGACATATAGTCATGAATCTTATCAACCGTAACATCCAAGCCAACCTTCAGAACTTCCTCCCGCTCCCCGCGATTAATCGCAAGAATACGGTGGGGCGGCAGACGTTTGACAGGCTCTTGGTACGCATAGTACATCTCATACACAGACTCCAGCTTGGCATCCTTCGCTTCTGTTCGCATAATCCCCTGATCTTGCGTATATCTGCGTACCCAAGCCCGAATCTTTGCATCATCCGCGATATTCTCCGCCAGGATATCCATAGCGCCTTGAATCGCATCCGCCGCGCTTCCTACCTGTATTTCCTCGTTCACATAACGCTGCGCTTCTTGCTCCAGCGAACCTTGACGAGGCTGTTTCCAAATCCACTCCGCTAAAGGCTCCAAGCCGCGTTCTTTGGCAACACTAGCTCTTGTCTTGCGCTTTTGACGGTAAGGTCTGTACAAATCTTCGATTTCCTGCAGCTTTGCAGCGCCTTCAATCGATTTGCGCAGTTCATCTGTCAGCTTGCCCTGCTCGTCGATCAGACGGACAACCTCAATCTTACGATCCTCGAGGTTGCGCAAGTACTGCAAGCGATCTTCGATATCTCTCAGTTGATTTTCATCCAGCTCACCGGTCATCTCTTTCCGGTAACGAGCGATAAAAGGAATCGTATTTCCCTCATCGAGCAGTTCCATGGTCGTTTTCACTTTGCCAGCAGGAAGCTGCAATTCAGCAGAGATTTGCTTTAGGATTCGTTCCCGAATCTCATTTTTCTTTTCTTCAGAGAGGACCAGCTTCTCCTTGGCGTCTTCTTCGTATTTGTTCTTTACATCCTTGCTTTTGGGGGTCTCTTCTGCACTTACCGTACTCCCAGAAGCATCACCAGCCGCGTGGAACATTTTACTTTTCATCACATCCAACAAAGTCACTGTCATTCCCCACTTCTTTTCCTATGTATGTACAAACCAAAAAACGAGGGAATCTATCGCCCTCGTCCGTCCCAGATCTTATTCAAAATTCTATCAGTCCCACACTAATTTGCAAAGCATCGTCAACCTTCCGCATCGTTTCTTCGTCCAAATGCGTAATTTTGTCCGTAAGCCGTTGCTTATCGATCGTTCTGATTTGTTCAAGCAGAATCACCGAATCTCGATCGAAACCGTGCGTCTCCGCATCGATTTCCACATGCGTGGGAAGCTTAGCCTTTTGGATTTGAGCTGTAATTGCTGCAACAATCACGGTTGGGCTAAAGCGGTTGCCGATATCATTTTGGATCACGAGAACAGGACGAACTCCTCCCTGCTCCGACCCTACTACCGGCGAAAGATCTGCGAAAAATACATCGCCACGTTTCACAATCACTGCTTACACCCCGCTTACTAAGCGATCAAGCGTACCGTCCGCTTCTTCCTCCGCTTGAAAAGCTTCAGATGCCATGCTGAGATTTATTTTTGCCATCTCCATATACCCACGCTGCATGGATTCGCGTAGACTGCGCTTTTTGCGTTCAATTAAATACAGCTTCATTGCCTGACGAATAAATTCGCTGCGGTTGGAATTCTCCTTTTCGACAATCCCGTCTACTTCCTGCAGCAGATTGTCAGGCAAACTAATCATGATCCTTTTCGTATTATGCGCATTGCTCACACTCTCGCACCCCCAGAAACGATACAAAGACAATATTACCAGTATGTCATCTTGAAAACCAATTTATACAACAGATATATGCAACCAGTATATCAAATATGTTACATCACTGGATATAAGATTCTTACACGTAGTATTCGTGACCTTATTCCAAAATCCCTTTAAATGAGCGATAAATTTTACATGGTAAATTATTGATGCCTTATAGAACCTTCTAATAGCGATGACGCATAAGAGGATTAAGAGCATCCACACGTTCTCCGCCACGCACATATACACGAGCGACCCGGTGCGAAATCATACAAATGACTTCATAATTAATCGTGCCCAGTTGACGTGCCAGATCTTCAACCGTAATATGCTCTCCCTCTTGCTCTCCGATCAGCACGACCTCATCAAGCGCCTTCACGTCAGGAACATCCGTGACATTAATCATACACTGATCCATACAGATTCTCCCGACAATGGGCACTCTTTTGCCCCGAACCAGAACCTCTGCTTTGCCCGAAAGCATACGCGACAATCCATCCGCATATCCGATGGGCAGTGTCCCGATTTGTTCAACACCTTTGGTATGATAAATCGTTCCATAGCTAACTCCAGAGCCCGGGGGCAGCGTTTTCAGGTGAACAATTCCTGTTTTGAGACTCAGCACAGGCTTCAACGCAATTTTCGCTTGATCTACATCTTCCGAAGGATACAACCCATACATCGAGATGCCCAGCCGCACCATGGAATACGTCAGTCCCGGCAAATCAATCGCGGCTGCGCTGTTGCCTGCATGAATGAACGGAAACTCCACACCATTATCCGTAAAATAACTCACAATCCGCTCAAAACGGCGGTATTGCTCTAACGTATAGGTTTTATCTACTTCATCTGCATTCGCGTAATGCGTGAACAACCCTTCAACCTCTACATTCGGCAGTGTCAATGCTTCCTCTATGAAAGGAATTGCATCTTCTTCCGTATGCAGGCCAAGTCGACCCATGCCGGTATCCAGCTTTATATGAATTTTAAGCTTTTTCTGATTCTGCTGAGCTTGCAATTCCTTGAGCACATCACGGCTATACACAGAGATCGTTACATCCAGCTCACGAGCTCTCTCAACCCCTTCTGGCGGCGTATAGCCTAGAACCAGAATCGGCGCTGTAATACCGGCATTCCTTAGCTCGAGCGCTTCATCAAAAAACGCCACGCCTAAGTAATCCACACCGGCCGCGATAACCTCTTTGGATACTTCAACAGCCCCGTGTCCGTATGCATCCGCTTTAACGACTGCCATCTGTTTCATGCCTGTCGGCAGTACCTTCTGAAAACCTTCAATGTTGCTTCGCAGAGCATCCAAGGAAATTTCAACCCACGTAGGACGATAAAAAGCATCCATCAGCGTTCACCTCTTTTTTCCAAATGCAAAGGACAAGGGAAGACCCGCTCCTTCCGAGCAGGACTCCCCCCTCCCTCATTTCATACCGGTCAAACTAATAAACCTATGTTAATCCGAATCACAAAAAACTGTCAACCTTGCTTTCGGCTGATTACAGACAGCACTTCTTGTATTTCTTCCCGCTACCGCACGGGCATGGATCATTCCGGCCGATTTTGTTTGTAACGGGGATAGCCTGAGGCGCAGCAGCCAGGGGAAGGCTTCCGATGAGGGGCGTTTTCTTCGGTTCTGCGGCTTCTTTTCCAGCAAAATAACGGAACACCCGGTTGCCTGCCTCCGTTGTCGCCATAACAATCGGTGTTCTTTGAAATGCGTACTTAATTTCCGATTCCGCCGGAAACGTCGCTGTAAGCAAATCAAAACGTGTCAAAATAGACACCAGACACATCAAGAACAAATCAGTGCTAACTTCAACGATTTGGCCGGAAAGCTTGTGCCGCTTCCACTCTTTGTTGACATCCTGATCCTGACCTATTGCCCAGTCTGCCAAAACACCTGCGATCCCTTTTCTACCAGTCTGGCTTTTAGGACTCCCCGCTTCATTCGTTTCTTGCAAATTCACCCACTGCACTTTGTTCCAAAGTGTATCCAAGAGGACAGCCGTCTGCTCCTGCTCTGTTAGAGCCAGGTAACTTGAAAGTTGGTGAGTTGCCGAAGCTTTCTGCTTGCTATCATCTAGCAACCCCAGTTCCACCGCCACATAGAAAAAAAACTGA
Organism: Paenibacillus ferrarius; assembly: GCF_002027705.1. Classification (GTDB taxonomy): domain Bacteria; phylum Bacillota; class Bacilli; order Paenibacillales; family NBRC-103111; genus Paenibacillus_E; species Paenibacillus_E ferrarius. The sequence continues at coordinate 191,357 of NZ_MBTG01000015.1, forward strand.
AACAACGGCATCTGATCTTGATTCAGTGTCGGTTTGTAGAACAGCTGCCAATTCAGCTCTTCATCAAGCTCTTTCCAGAAGCTCCGCGGCAAATGCTTGCGGGCTGTCGTTAGCTTCGTGTTTTTCGTCGTTTGCAGCATTGACAAAAAAGCTTGAAAATCACTAACAATTTTGGGAACTGCATTAGTTCCATCCGTCCAAAGCCCAAGCAGCTTTTGGTTAACTGCGATAGGTTTCACTAATTGAAGCTTAACAGGGGAGCTTACTGCTTTTTCTCGATTTAAATAAGCCGCAATATCATTTGAACGCAACCATTTGGATAGCGCTGCATCACTATGAGCACCCATATATTGGTCAAATCGATCCGTAAAGTAGTCCTTATGTTTGCAAACCTCCAACACTTCTGCACATTGGTTTGGTGAAATTCTTCCATTTTGCTTAAGGAATTGCGCCCACTTTTTGATAGACGGCAGGTAGCCAATAATATCGGATTTTGAGCTATTCAACATTTTACTGATATAGAAATAGCCCAGGAATTCCACAATTGTTTCACCCGTTAACGACTCGTAATCAAATTCATAACGAACCAAAAACTCCGTCGTCAGGAAATCGATGTTGCGCAAATGCTTCTGAATCGTTTCTTGTTTTAATTTACCTTCATTCGTCAATTCGTTGTTGAACAAATCTAACTCATCTTGCCAGAATTGCACTTGTTCTTCCCACGTTAATTCAGTTGTTTTTTTCATCAAAGACACTCCAATACCGGTTTACTCAAAATTACATTATAACAAAAAAACTCCCAATAGGGGGAGTTGGTTAAATCTTCTTGTTTAACTGCTTGCAAGTGAAGCCCCTATTTCTTTTTTGGCAGCTTCTAGTTTATAAATAAAGCTCCAAAGAAACTTCTGACTACCTTCTAAAATGTGAATAACCTTTGAACCTAAAGATAGCTTCGCTTGGTAAAGCAGCTCTTCCGAGCGGATTCTCTCAGGAACCTCAACTATGCTTAATAAATCCAATAAAATAAATGAATTATAGGCAAACAAATCCTGCATATGCTTAGCAAAATTTTCACCTAATAAAATATAAAACTTTTTATCATTATCCAGATACCACTCTGTGTACTCAGGTAACATCCAAATAAAATATAAAGGATATTGATGGCGTTCATTCCCAGTGTAAACAAATAATTTATCCAAATTGTCTATAGACAGTTCCATATCAAACATCCGCTTCACATAACTGTTCAAATATTGACGAAGATAATCCAAGTATAATGTCTTATCCATAGCCGCCTCCATCTTCAAAACATTCTATCATTCGATGTGAATTTTTCACCAACAACAGCCCAATAATTATTATCTAAAATTTCAAAATTACCTCCATAGCCATCATCGTCCTTATCAAATAAATCTAATAAATCCATTCACTCATCACCTCGTATCACCTATTATACCCCACAAATTTACCAATTAAAATAAGGGAAGACACCTGTTCTAAGTGAACAGCGCTTCCCTTTTAAGCCTAATATTTAATTTACTTCCCAGACTGCCCCTCAGTCGCCATAGCGACCTTAATCATTTCATTCGTCGGCAGATCACCTGTCGATAAGCGGAACTCAACCCCATCATTCGTCCAAGTGAGCGTCTTCTTTGCATCCCCTGTGATCACACCAATCGTAAATCCAAGATCAACGATATCTCCTGGCTGCAAGGAAACCGATTTCGCTTGCGGTCTGACTTCGACAATACTAAAGCTGTACTTCCCTTTATACCTCAAAAGAACGGCCGCATCTTCGCCAAGCTTCATATCCGTAAAATCTTGCTTCACGACATCTTTGGGCAGATAGGATGGCTCAATAATACCGATGCTTTGCGGCTTGCTTGCCGCGGCATTCGACTTCGTCGTATCTGTGCCTTTGCCCGCAACAGCCTTCTGGCCATCCTGGGCTTGGCCCGTTGCTTGATCGGATTGGCCGCCTGTTGCTGACAAATTCTTGTCAGTTACCGATTTATCGCCAGTTGCGGGATGAGTTGCGTCCGCTGCATTGGCCATCGTCGGAAGAGTTTGCATATTCCAGCTCGTCATGTTGCGCTCCATTTGGAAGAAATCTTTATCGAATTTGGCATCGAATTGGAAATTAGTGAAATTCACCTGTACCATCACATTTTGATTCGCATCCGACACTTGAACTTGCTTTGGCGCTAATGTTTTCTTATTCAGCCAAATTTTTTGGCGGGACAGCTGTTCATTTTGATAATTCGCCGCTACATCGAACACATACGTGTCATTGTCCGTTGTAAACTGACGATCTTTATCTGCGATTATGCTTTTCGCCAAAGATTGGAACAAATACACTTGCCCCTGATTCTCCGGCCAATCGCTTTGGAAGCGGAAGCTCTTCTTCAAATGCGGCGTCAATACAAACACGCCTTCTTCGTTGCGGAGTACAATCTGTGTAACATCTTTAGACGCATTAGTAAGCGAAATCCGGTAGAAATGATCCGGCGAGAACGCCACCTCCACTTGATACTCCTGTGGCTGTGTTCCCGTGTTCAATATCATGCTTCCTGAAGCCTGATAGCTGTTCGCTTTACTGATCACATGATCCAAATCCTTTACGATAGATCCTGCATCTTTCTTGCCCATCCCGCATCCTGCGAGAACCAATGCTAAGCACATTACCACGGCTACCATCCATGTGACCCGGCGCATTCGATCATCCCCTCACTCATGATTAACATCAACATAGTACATGCATATGAGGGGACTTGGACGATTATGCAGACGAGTTGGGGCTTGGACGAGAAAAAGGTAGTAGCCGGAATCATGAACATTTAAGGAGTCCTTCAGATTTGGTACATAATTTATTCACATTCTTCTGGCATGATGGTTTATAGGATCACCATACCTAATCTGGAGGAATTGTTATTGAATACAAATCAAAGAACTGTCATTCAGGCTTCAAGAGGTGCAGCAGCCTTTTTTGTTATGCTGTTCCATACATCAGCAATGTCATTCAAATACTTTCACTACGACTTTCTAGGCATCAGTGGGATAGGACGATCAGGTGGTGTCGATTTCTTCTTCGTATTAACAGGCTTTCTTCTCTATCATACATATGGTCAAAAAATTGGAACCAAAATGACCGTTATTCCCTTTTTAACGAGTCGGCTCATCCGTATTTATCCATTTTACTGGTTAATTACACTCACCGTTTTACCTGTCTATTTTTTAGTGCCAAGTTTCGGCTACGGCTATGAAACCTACAAAGATACCATCATCAAATCACTTCTGCTTATTCCTCAAGCACATGGGCCTGTTCTGCCCGTTGCTTGGTCATTAAGTTACTTTGTTCTCTTTTATCTGGTTTTCAGCATTCTTATGGCCGTTGGGAAAAAGCCTGCTAATCTTTTTGTTAGTCTATGGGTGCTATTAACAATCTGCCATGTATTGCGTGCCCCCATAATTGGTGCGGACTTGGATCGTCATGTGTATTTAAACTTTCTCTTTAGCGAGGTTAATCTAGAATTTTTTGCAGGCTGTCTGCTGGCCAAATGGGTAGAGCACCGTAGAACCAAACATTATAAATTACTAATTATTTTGGGAATACTTGGATTCTTCTTGATTTGGGTGAATAATATGTACAATCTTACTACCTATCATAACTACCTCTTCTACATCATTCCTGCTGCACTTGTGCTATTGGGCGCTTCATCCGTTCCTGAACAGTTCCGATTGCCTTACTGGGTACAGCACTTAAACAAGCTAGGAAATGCTTCCTACACCATCTTGCTTACGCATCTACTGTTTATTTCGATCATAATGAAATTGAGTGTAGTCACTCATATCTCAGAATACCTTGGTTTTCTGCTCACAGATCTAATTGTTGTCTTCTTGACAGTGCCCTTATGCTATACGGTATATAGACTGGCTGAAAAACAGCTTGTTACAGGACTCAAAAACGCAATGAAATTAAAGCCAGCTAAATCATCAGTTCCTATCTCTTAAAAAAAGAGGCGTCAGCGGCAGTTACTAGCCAGTGATGCCTCTTTCTTTGTTCTACAGAAAAAAGAGCAAGATTAGTTGTCTAATCTTACTCTTTATTTGACTAATTTGAGTGTACGAATGCTCGCAGCATGTTCCATCATCGTCACAGCTATGCCAGCGATTTGCTCACTTTGTTGAATTTGGACTTGTTTGATATCTTGTACTGTATCTTCTATCTTGCCCATTCGATCCTCTAGATTACCCATTCTGTCCTCTAATTTGCCCATGCGGTCTTCTAGTTTACCCATGCGATCTTCTAGTTTACCCATGCGATCTTCAATATTGCCCATCCGCCGATCCATGCTGTCTACTCGATCTTTGATGACCTTCACATCTGCACCTATCTCATTGATCCTTCCGAGCATAGCGCTTAGGAACTCACGATCTGTCATTTCAGCCATGGCATAACCTCCAAGTCATAAGAAGATTTCTGTTTTCATTATAACTTAGATTTCACTCAAAAAGTATCTCTTTCGACAAATGAAATTAAATCCATGCTAGAAATTAATCTCTGCATCCTTCAGAAGCGGGTGTTTTCCATCCTTTTCCGATAAAATTGGATTCGCTGCCGGCCAATCAATCCCGATTGCCGGATCGCTCCAAAGAACACCCCGATCATTTTCCGGAGAGTAATACTCATCTACCTTGTACAATACTTGCGTATGAGGCACAATCGTACAAAAACCATGAGCGAACCCCTGCGGAACGAGCAGCTGACGCTTGTTGGATTCGCTAAGCTCAACCCCAACCCACTGACCAAATGTCGGAGAGCTTGAACGAATGTCAACAGCCACATCATAAATCGCCCCCGAGACGACCCTGATGAGCTTCGTTTGCGCTTTGGGATTTAGCTGATAGTGCAGCCCACGCAGCACCCCTGCTTCTGTAGAAAGTGAGTGGTTGTCTTGGACAAACACAATATCGATCCCTTGTTCCGCCATTTTTGCACGATGATAGCTCTCCATAAAAAAACCGCGATGATCGCCATGAACATCCGGTTCAATGATCAGCAGCCCTTCCAGCTTAGTGGACATCACCTTCATTTGTCATATCACCTCTTCACTAACGTATGCCATATGAACAGAAAAAGAGACTGTAAAAGAGCCTTGAAAAGCCCTTACAGTCCCTCTCATTTATGAGCAAACCCATTACCACATATACACAATTCCGGCGATAATAACCGCCCATATGAGGGAGCCGAAGACAACACCCACAATTAAACCTTTGCCGATGGACAAGTGATCCTCTTGGTAAGCGTCTTCATGATCGATCATAAACATAACCTCCCCGCACTCATTCAGTATATGCAATAGTATGGGGAAGATGTTGGCGAATCATGCGGTTGTTGGAAAAAAATTTTTAATAGGCATTTTTATTTATAAAACCATTGATGACCGTTCTCCAAATAATTTTAATATCGAATAAAAAAGTCCAATTTTCAATGTAGAAAATATCATGCTTGATGCGTTCTTCGATCGAAGTATCCCCGCGGAGTCCGTTGCTTTGCGCCCAACCTGTAATACCTGGTCGAATATGATGTTTCACCATGTACTTCGGAACTTCTTCCTTGAATTGTTCCACGAAATACGGCCGCTCCGGCCTTGGCCCAACAACACTCATATGCCCAAACAGCACATTAAAAAACTGCGGCAGCTCATCCAAACTCGTCTTGCGGAGAAACGTACCCACCTTCGTCCGCCGCGGGTCATTTTCAACCGTCCATTCTGTGTTCGAGGCACTCTCTGCGAGTACATTCATGCTGCGAAACTTATACATCATAAAACGCCTGCGATTGAGTCCCACACGCTCCTGCTTGAAAATAATCGGCCCAGGAGAAGTCAATTTAATGGCAATAACGGATGCAATCATTACAGGCATCGTAACAATAATCGCCGCAGAGGCGAAAATAATATCAAAAGCCCGCTTAAACAGCCGATTCCTGAATTCATCCAATGGAATATCACGCACATTAATCAGCGGCATATCCGCAAAATTATCAAAATAAGGCCGGGACGGCAAGAAGTCATAAAAGTCCGGAATAATTAAAGTTTTGACACCAATCTTCTCACACACATTAATAATACTGCCGAACTTGCGATGTGCATCTAGCGGGAGAGCGATAATTACTTCGTCGATGATGAGATCATTCAGGATGGACTCAAGATCGTCAATTTTGCCGATAATTGGCTTATAGCTCTGGTAAGTCACATCGTGTTTCTCCTGATAATCATCAAGGAAACCTATTACTTCATATCCTAACTCCGGATGCTGTCTTAGCTTTGTGTAGAACTGACGGCCCAGTGATCCTGCTCCGAGAATTAGAATAAACTGCTTATTATACCCCTTTTGCCTGGCACGTTTTAGCGAGATTTTGATCATATAACGGTAAAAGCTGATGATAAGAATATTGTTAACAAGAAACAATAACAGATAAGAACGGGAAACGTCGACTTCTTTTAAAATAAACAAAACACTTAAGAGCAATAATAAACTGATGGCATGCACTTGGATGATTTTGAAAATCTCGAAGGAGAACTGCTTCTTTCTCTTGGGCGTATAAAAGTTCACCATATAACTGATCACAATGGCAATGATCGCGTAGCTAATGCTCCACATCAAATAGTGCTTAAATGGCAGGGGAGCATCGAATGGAATCCATCCGCTTCTGAACTTAAGCCACCAGGAAAGCAAAAACACGAGCTGAATACATATGAAATCGGCCAGTGCATAAAGTTGGGTCAAAAAACCTTGACTCTGTCGAATCAATGGACATCACCTCGCTGAACGTAGTTTATTTCGTGCTAAAGATAAAGCAAATTTCAAACCTACACCTGAGTAGACTATTGCATTTGTCAGCCAGGAATATTTGTGCCGATAATGTTTATTGTGAAACAGGATCATTGCCCTATGGAATTCATATATGATTTTAAAAGGCTTCCTACGACTGCTTGCGCCTTTGTGATGAACAATGTGAGTGCGAGGGTAATAATAATTCACCCAGCCCGCTTGTTTAATTCTATAACACCAATCTATATCCTCACCATACATAAAAAATTCCTCATCCAGCATGCCCACCTGCTCAATCGCTTCGCGGCGAATCAACATGAAAGCTCCAACGAGGGAGTCGATGGGATATTCATCATCCGGATTCAAGTACCCCAGCTGGTACTGATTGAAGCGCGGCTTCTTGGGAAATAACTTCGAGAAGCCAAACGCATAGTAGAAGGATGCTGAGGGCGTCGGGAAGCCTCTTTTGCAGGCTTTGTCTAACGAACCGTCCGGCAGGACGATTTTGCAGCCGCTGGCTCCCACAGATGGGTTCTCGTCCATGAAATGGACCATCGTGTCCAGCGTATCCGGTTGTACGATGGTATCGGAGTTCAAAAGCAGGACGTAGCGTCCTTTGGCGACTCGGATGCCTTGGTTGTTGGCTTTGGAGAAGCCGACGTTGTCTGTGTTGGCAATAGTGACAACCTGCGGGTATTGCTCGTTGATGGCTTGGATGATGCCGTCGCTAGATGCGTTGTCGATTAGGATGATTTCGTATTTGTAAGATGTAGACGACGAAAAAACAGATTGTATACAAGCTAACGTTAGGTCACGGGTTTTATAATTTAGTACAATAATACTTAAATCCACTTGAAAACCTCATTTAATTTGATTTCGTTACTTTGATTATAGCATGGGCGAATTAATTGAGGTGAAATTTTAATTATTTTCCGTTAATTTAATCGGAATAAGGTTTTTAGTCATTACTGTATGTTAAATACAATTTTTCTAGGATATAATTAGAATAAGAACTGGGGGTGTCTCCATGCGAAAAATCTCACTAAGCGATCTAAAATCCAAGATTGCTGAAGGGCGTCCAGATGTAGATTACGCAGTTAACGTCTTTCGCGCAAAAACCAGAGACCAAGGCTGGACAATGAAACGAATGAAACCCAGAGATCCTGATGAAATTAAAGCACTTAATTATCTTGCCCGATCCCAATATCGCAAAGCTGTTCAAGAGGGAGCAATTATTTACGATAAGGAAAGACGGGTGTTGACGATTGACAAGTATATCCGAGGCTAAGAAAGCCATTTATGCTTTAAAAGATAAAACAAAATTCGAACGACTCATTTATTCAGCAGCTATATTTACAGAATTACTAGCAGAACATCAAATTAAACCCATTATTGTAGGTGGATTAGCTGTTGAAATCTATTCCCAAAGCGGTTACACTACGCAAGATTCCGACTTTGTCATGGATGGATATGAAATAGCAGATGAAATTTTAAAAGATTTAGATTTTCATAAGGTCGGTAAAGATTGGATTCATACTACTATTGGCATATCTATTGAAATCCCAAGTAATTTCCTAACTGGTGACTATAATAAAGTTACTGAACTACCCTTAGAGGGAAACAAGAAAGTCTATGTCATAGGTATTGAGGACATTATCCTTGATCGACTTCGATCTGCTGTTCATTGGAAGTCAGGAGAAGATCGAGAATGGGGCTACCGCTTATTGCTTATTTATTATGAAGATATTGATCTCGAATATATTGAAACTAGTTTTCAGCATCCCTCCGAAAAAGATGAGTTCAAAGAGTGGGTTGCCGAAGTTACACTTGAGAAGAGCAAAATAAAATAAAGGCGACTACCGAACGTTTGATCTGGACCCTTTGTCAAGGACACTTGAAAAAACTCAGTTTAAATCTAGACAGCTAACAATAGATGATTCCTGTATTGCACAGGGGTCATCTTTTTTAATCCCCATTGATATCGATTGTTGTTGTAGTAGCGGATGTAACCGTCAATCTTACGTTGTAGTTCTGCCAATGTTGGGCAGCTGCGATGGTCAACATGGTCCTTCATATGACCGTAAAACGACTCCTGTGGCGCATTGTCCCAGCAATTCCCCCTTCTAGACATCGATTGACCTAATCCCTTTTGCTTCAAAAGTTTTTGGTATGTGGGACTCGTATAATGACTCCCTTGATCCGAATGGATGAACGCTTTCTTGTGCAACTTCAATTTTCTTTGCTTCATGAGTGCCTCAATCGTGTCTGT
>NZ_MBTG01000016.1 GCF_002027705.1 Paenibacillus ferrarius
CAATGTCATTAAGTTAAGGCGCAGGGTTAAAATCAAAAAAAGAGCAGGTTATCTGAAAAGATAGCCCGCTCTTTTTTTGCATGAAAAAGAAAAAAAGAACTTGACAAGCAGTTGAAAGTGTGTGGCGAAGCCCCTTGAAAAACGAGGAGGTTACGCCAATGAATGAGTACGCGAATTCGCTAAAAGAAACGCTGACATCTCTCATACGAGAAATGTCAGCGCTACCCGCACCATATGTCAAAAACCCCGAAAGAGATTTTACCCGAAAGAAAAAGCTGCCCTTTGAAACGGTTATGCAACTCCTGATCTCGATGGGCGGTAACAGCATCTATAAGGAACTCTTGGAGTCGCAGGGCTATGATGTAAACACCGCAACCACTTCTGCTTTTGTTCAGCAGAGGAATAAAATCCTGCCGTCTGCTGTGGAATTCCTGTTTCACGAATTTACTCAATCGCATACGGATATCAAAGACTACCACGGGTATCGATTACTTGCGATTGACGGTTCGGATTTACATATCGCAACGGACCCTGCCAACACGGACACCTATTTTCAAAGTCAACCGAACACGAAAGGCTACAACCTTTTGCATTTGAACGCAGCCTATGACCTCTGCAACAGACTTTACGTGGATGCCATTGTTCAGCCGCGAAGATTGAGTAGCGAGGGAAGAGCACTTGCAGCTATGGTTGATCGTTCCCCCATCAAAGGTAAAATCATTGTTATTTCCGATCGAGGCTATGAAAGTTACAACAATTTCGCGCATATTGAGCGCAAAGGATGGAACTACGTCATACGGGTAAAGGATTTGGATTCCAATGGTATTCTTTCGGGCTTGCGTTTGCCCTCTAGCGGTTCGTTTGATATTGAAGTTCATCTGACACTCACAAAAAAACAAACCAAAGAGGTCAAGGCTCATCCCGAGATTTACAAGTTCATCCCTTCCAAGTCAACATTTGATTTTTTGGATTTGCATGAAAACTTGTATTACCCGATTTCCTTTCGGGTTGTTCGTTTCGTCCTGCCAAGTGGCGCCTATGAAACTGTCATCACGAATCTTTCTGCCGCAGATTTCCCACCCGATGAACTGGAGTCCATTTATAACATGCGATGGGGCATTGAAACCTCTTTCAGAGCGTTGAAATACACCGTCGGATTGACGAGTTTTCACGCAAAGAAACAAGAGTCCATCATCCAAGAGATTTTCGCAAGAATGATCATGTACAATTTCGCTGAAATGATGACCTCACACGTCGTCATTTCCCAAATGGATAAACGGCACCACTACCAAGTCAACTTCACGGTTGCCGTTCACGTTTGTAGATATTTCCTGCGTTCAAAAGATGATGAACCCCCGCCCGATGTTGAAGCGTTGATTCACAAAAACATTTTGCCGATTCGACCCATCCGCCCAGGACAGCAGAATACGCGCAAAATCCGCTATAAATCAGCTGTTAGCTTCGTCTACAGAGTAGCATAAATCGTTTAACAAGACCATTTTTTTAGCGGATATTCCATCCGTTTGTTTGCTGTGCGCTTTTTTCCTTGTTTGCATAAAAAACAAACGGCACAGGGATTTTTCCCATGCCGTTTTCGGATTCATCTTTATTCCGTATTTTGTCTTTGAACTTATCTTAATGACATTGCGCTTATGGCCATTCCTTTTCTGTCTGGATTGTAAGGGCCATCTGGAGGATGGGCTTTCCCTGACAAACTGCCCTCCTCTAGGAATGGGAACTACAGTACGCTATTCAGCGGAAATAACGGCTAAATAGGCATGAAAGGGAACTGGAGTACGCTATTTCCCCAAAAAAAGCCTGAGAACGTGGGAAAACCACGATATAGCGGATCCTAGTTCCGTTTGGATTACAATCAGGGGCATTTCGAGCGAAATAGCGGACCCTAGTTCCGTTTCGTTGGTGATGGGCGCCGCTCTATACATAAAAGAAGGATGAAAGAGCGCCGCGCTCCTTCATCCTTCTTCTCAGTTCACTTTCAGCATCCGGCCTTTGCCGTGTGGAATGACCATCGGCGTCCCGAACAGCGGATCTTTGGCAACCACGCTCTCCATATTGAACACCGATGAGATCATCGCTTCATTCACGATGTCTTCAGGATGACCTGAAGCCCATACTTTCTGCTCTTTGATGGCGACCATATGATGCGCATAACGGCATGCCAAGTTAATGTCGTGCAAAACCATGACGATGGTACGGTTCTCGTTCTGGTTGAGCTCGAACAGCAGGTCGAGGACATCAACTTGGTGGGTTAAGTCCAGATACGTTGTTGGCTCATCCAACAGGATTGTGTCTGTGCCTTGCGCCAATGTCATTGCGATCCAGGCTCTTTGCCGTTGTCCGCCGGACAGGGAATCTACCGTTCTCTCCGACAAATCCGCGATACCGGTGGATTCCAGTGCCATGCGCACCATGCGCTCATCCTCCTGCGACCACTGCTGGAGCCAGGATTGGTACGGGTATCTTCCCTGCTTAACCAGCTGCAGCACCGTTAAGCCTTCGGGAGCTATAGGACCCTGCGGCAGGATGGCTAAACGCTTCGCGATCTCCTTCGTGGAGAGCTTGGCGATTTCGTGGCTATCCAGCAAGATGGAACCCTCTTTGGGCTTCAACAGACGAGCCAAAGAGCGAAGCAAGGTGGACTTGCCGCAGCCGTTGCTGCCCACGAAAACGGTCACTTTTCCTTTTGGGATCGTCAGATTCAGTTCATTAAATATTAAGGTATCTCCATAGGTAAGACGAAGATCTTTGGCTTCCATGGCAATCATGGTACCCTCTCCCCTTTATGTTCAAATTAGTGATGGCGATGGCGATAAAGCAAGTACACAAAGAAGGGGGCACCGACGGCAGCCGTAAACACGCCTGCCGGAATATCCAATGGTGTAAAGGCCGTACGACCAATCCAATCGGCAAGAAGTAGAATTAAGGAGCCTAACAGCGCCGAGACAGGTAGCACTCCGCCGAAAGCAGGGCCTACCAGCTTGCGGGCAATATGCGGAGCCATCAGTCCGATGAAGGCGATCGCTCCGCCAATCGAAACCGCGGCGCCGGCTAGCGCAACGGAGATAAGAAGCAGAATGAGGCGATGCCTTTGTACACGGCTGCCAACTCCGGCCGCCATATCATCGCCAAGCTCTTGAACATTCACATGCCGTGTGTACAAAAAGGCAAGCGGCATTAAAATCAGCGTCCAAGGAAGCAGCGGAACAACATCTTTGGCCCAGGATGTGCCGTAGATGCTGCCTGACATGAACGTCAAGGACTTCTGCGCGAGAATGTACGGCGCCGAAATGAGCAGCATATAGGTCAAAGCGGTGAACGCCGCGGTCATCCCAATCCCGATTAAGACGAGACGAAGCGGCGCTACGCCTCTTTTCCACGCCATCGCATAGATCAGCAGCGTCGAGACGAAAGCTCCTAGAATCGCGCCGATCGGCAGGAGGTGAATGCTCACTGTCCCTGCGAAGAAATAAAAGAAAGATACGGCGCCGAGTGTCGCGCCGCCAGTGATGCCCACGATATCCGGAGAAGCCAGCGGATTGCGGATCATCCCTTGCAGAATCGCTCCCGAAACGGCAAGCGACGAACCGACGAGAATCGCAACGACGATGCGCGGCAGCCGCAATTTATTAATAACGACCGTATGGGAGCTGTCATTGCCAATATGGAGCAGCACTTTCAGTACGTCCAGCGGCGGAATTTTGAGACTTCCGCTGCTTAGGCTGATCACCGCGACAACAAGCAGGAGCACGGTAAGCAGGAGCGTCACCCAAACGACTTTCCGGCTGATTAAGTAAGAGAAGCTTCTGTTTCTGACCGAGAAAAACTTGCTCATTTGGTTTCGCCTCCTTTTCGCGCGATATAAACGAAGAAAGGCACACCGATAATTGCCGTCATGACCCCAACAGGCACTTCCTTCGGCATAGCAATAAAGCGGGCGCCAATATCCGCAAGAAGCAGGAGCAATGCGCCCAGAACCGCACTATAGGGAACAATCCAGCGATAATCCGTTCCAACCAGATATCGTGAAATATGCGGAATAATGATCCCGATGAAAGCGATGGGCCCGGCCACGGCCACGGAGCCTCCTGCAAGAATGATAATGATGACAGCCGCGACGCACTTAATATACGCCGTATTTTGCCCAAGACCGGTGGCTACATCTTCTCCCATGCTCAGTACGTTGATATGCCGAGACATGACAACAGCAAGAAGCAGAGCGCCAATCATATAAGGATATACGGCATTCAGCATGCTGAGCTCTCGTCCAGCTACAGATCCAACTAACCAGAATAACGTCTGTTCAAAAACTTTGCCGTTCGTTAATTGAATGCCCTGCGTCAAGGAGGAGAAGAAGGCGGTCATTGCTGATCCGGCCAGTGTAATTTTGATTGGCGTCATCCCATCTTTCCCCAGAGAGCCGATGCCATAAACCGCACCTGCACTAACAGCAGCTCCAAGGAAAGCGATCCACGTCAATCCAATGAGGGAGACATCCCCAAACCAAGAAATTGTACATACGATGAAAAAAGCGGCCCCGGCATTTACCCCAAATATACTTGGAGAAGCCAGCGGATTCCGCGTCACAGCCTGCATATAAGCCCCTGCCACAGCAAGAGCTGAACCTACGGTTGCAGCGATCAGAGCGCGAGGCACGCGGGCACTTTTTATAATAAGATGCTCGTTCGATCCATTAAAAGATGTGTAAGCTTCCAAGACACTCCTGAGTGGAATTTTGGTAACGCCAAAAATAACACTGCAAGCCATTGCGATTAAAACCAGTATGAAAAAGACCACTAAGCCTATCCATTTGAACTGTTTGGTAAAAATGCCAGTTGTCATCCAAATCTACTCCGCCCACTATGTATAGTTACTTTGACAAGTTGATTTTATTATTGTAGGAGACCTCCTGAATGATGTCAATGATTATGAATATCATTTTCAATAAAACTTGACACCTCGTCAATAAAAGTATTATATTTATTCACGTGAATGATAATCATTATCAACATAAATGTTTTAGGGGGATATTATACATCATGTTTACGAGCAAAAAGAAAACCCGTTTCGCGAAATTAATTACGGCAGCACTTGCGGTTTCTCTACTTCTTGTTGGCTGTGGTCAGAAAGCTGTCGAAGACAACAAAGATGCCAAATCGGCAACGCCAGCCGTCGAGGAAACACGCACCATTAAACACGCAATGGGTGAAACACAAATCAAAGGAACTCCAAAACGCGTGGTGATCCTGACCAATGAAGGAACAGAAGCTTTGCTTGCTCTTGGCATTAAGCCTGTCGGCGCAGTAAAGTCCTTCACAGGAAACCCATGGTATGATCATATTAAAGCCGATATGGAAGGCGTAACGGTGCTCGGTGAAGAGTCACAACCGAACGTGGAGCTCATCGCCGGACTTAAACCAGACCTTATTATCGGTAACAAGCTGCGTCAGGAAAAAATTTATGACCAGTTGAAAGCTATCGCGCCAACCGTTTTCTCTGAAACCCTGCGTGGCGAATGGAAAGCGAACTTCTCTCTGTATGCGGATGCTTTGAATAAAAAAACAGAAGGCGTCAAAATCATTGCTGATTTCGACAAGAAAATCGAAGATTTCAAACAAAAAGCAGGTCCTAAGCTTCAAGAGAAAGTGTCCGTTGTCCGTTTCATGGGCGGCAGAACACGTATCTACCTAGCTGATACTTTCACTGGCATCATTTTCAAACAAATCGGAATTGCACGCCCGGCAACCAACTATAAAGATACTTTCGTAGAAGAAATCACCAAAGAGCGCATCCCTGAAGTTGATGCTGACATGATGCTTTACTTCACGTATGAAATCGGAGATGGCAAAGGAAACAAACAAGCGGAAGACTTCATGAAAGATCCGCTATGGCAGAACCTCAGCGTTGTGAAGAAAGGCAAAGCTATTCAAGTTAGCGATGCGATCTTCAATACCGCAGGCGGCGTACGCGCAGCTAATTTAATGGTAGATGAGCTTTACAAAATCTATGGTCTTCAAAAGTAATTGACAATAGGAAGCAGCCCTCACGTAGTAATTCTACATGAGGGCTGCTTTTTTCTGTGGTAAGAGTGTTGTGCGAGTTGGCGATAAACCTGCGATTATGCATCTTTTTATCTTAAAATGCGCTTAATCTCCTGTATTCCTGCAAAAGTACAGGTATTTTGACCTCATTTTAAATAAAGGGAGAAAATCTCTTGAAATTCCTGCATAATCGCAGGTATTTCATCATTTCCAACGATTTCGCCGAGGAAAACCTGCACTTTCGCAGGTTTTCGGCTATTTTCAACACCTATTGAGGCAGTCCCCCTCCTTTTCGCTCCCCTCATCGTCCTCAGTTAGGCGCAACCTCTTCTGCCCATTGGCTGGTCCAATAGGTTGCAGGCACGCTGCCTGTTTGTACATATCCCGTTAGTCCCTCGGTGTGCATATACTGGCCATTGGCCCGATTCTTGTATCGCTTGTAACCGGAGACAACCTCCTCTGTCCAGTTGCTTGTGGTATCCGTCTCGGCTGCGTTGCTGTACTCCACATTCCCTGACGCTCCTGCAATCATGTAATTTCCGGTCCAACGGTTTTTGAAACGAATATAGCCGTCTGCCGTCATCTCTTTGGTCCACTGTGAGCTCCAGTAGGTTGCCGGGACTGTGCCATATTGCACTTTGCCTGCTTGCTGCTCGATATGCATATATTCGCCGGTTTGGTGGTTCTTGAACCGATAGTAGGGCTCTGGGTAGCCTCCGTCCTTTTTCCACACTCTTACATAATCGACATTCCACTGTTTGGGAAAAGTAGCATTGTGAACGCCAGAACCTGCGTCCGTATACAGGTTCAAATTGGCCCCCGGCGGCTGCGGTAAGGCCGAAAAACAGCCCTATCATCCCCGACTTAGACTGCGCAACGCTGGTACTAATGCGCAAAAAAGCTACCCTCACTCCAAAGCAGAGTAGGTAGCTCCATTTTCAAACTATTCAACTGCCTATCCAGTACTCTTTCCTGGTTTATCCCCGATCAGTCCCAACAAAAACATTTGTGAAAAAGCAAAGCCGCCGTACGTTTTGGTTACAATCGAAGGTATGGTCAGATCATTCTCCAGATAGATGGATAAAATGAGCTGCGTGAACTCCTTCTGGTTCGTTAAGGAGTATTCCTGCAATTGCTTCGCAAAGTCTTTGCTGACTTGCCCTCTTCCCCCAAGTGATTGCTGCAGCTCATACCCAGCCAGATAGAGAGCAGCAGCTACCGCTTCATCCGTCTTCCGATGTTCAGTCACATAGTTTGAAATCCAATCGCGTACAAGGGACGATGTATCTTTATTGTTTTCTTTGGCGGCAGCTTGAAAGCTCTCTTTCAATTCTGTTGATAAACGAATGTGTAAATTCGTATCCATTTCGCTCATACCTCCAATAAAGGATAAGCGTAGTGTACTATTCCAGTAAACACAATGTCAACACAACGTGGATACATATAAAATACAGCCTGTGCGCGATAGCCGCCCTTGCTCTTATCCGCCGCTTTTTGAAACACGAAGCTGGATGTTTCGGACCAGTACCCGGCAAGCTAATTTGCCAAACATTACTCAGACTCACTTCGCTCCAGCTCCTGCTTTCCCAGCCAATGCTTCAGCTTCACAACTTCCGTACCTGCAAGCATCATGATTCCGACGCCATGATTGTCATTGGTGACGGTGAGCAGATCCTTTTTATAATAATCGGCTGTAAAGGCATAACGCGATCCGCTGCAAACACCGTGAACATTACCTTGGCTGTCTATGGCCAATCGAGTCAAAGCTCGCCATGCTTTCAAAGCTGCGCCGACAAAGTGCTGAGGCTCTTGGAACCAACCAAAGCGCACACCACGCGCAAAGCTATACGTAAACATCGCCGTGCAAGAGGCTTCTTCATACGCCTCAGGATCATTCAGCACTTGATGCCAAAGCCCGCTGTCTGCTTGCAGCTCCACGTATCCTTCACATAGCTCATTGAAAAATTCAACAAGCGCAGCTCGATTCAGATGCTCGGATGGCAGCACCTCCAACACTTCCGTCAGGGAGAAAAGCGTCCAGCCATTTCCGCGTCCCCAAGGAATTCCCGTCGGCTTTTGGTATTTGAAATCAAACACATGTGACATAATCTGTTGATCGGGCATGTACAAATACTTGCGGAATAAAAGAAACTGCTTGGCTGCCTCATCCAGCGCCTCGCTGCTGCCCGTGATCCCGGCATAGCGGCACAGAAACGGTGTGCTCATGTACAAGTCATCCGCCCACATCGTATTCTCGGAATATTCGTCCTTGCATATCCGGTAAAAGGCGCCATCTTCCTTCCGTTCCAGTCGATGCAGGATGAAATCCGCGATACGCTCCGCTATCGGCAAGAAGCCTGCATCCTGCTCTTCTTTGAAGGCTTCCAGCATCGCGGAGCCAAAAGACCCGCAGTTGTCCAGCATTTTCATCATCACCAATTGCTGATTCACTGCCGGGAAACCGTACTGCTCCCGGTCCCACAGGGAGTACTCGAACATCTTGGTGCAGCTTCGGACATGATCCAGCGCATACGCGATCATATCCTGCCGCTCCAGCAAGCGACCCGCTTGCAGCAGTCCGTAGATCGTTACCCCCAGCGGATAATCCCAACGCGCGTAATTCGTAACGTTGCCAACCGTCCATTTATTGCTCAGCATCGCATTCTCATAGTAGGGACGCAGCCAAGCATCGGGCCGATCCAGCCGCCAATACGTTTTGGCGCGGGCGTATGCATCTGTCGCATACAATTGATCCGTACGAGTCAATTCCGCAACGTTTAACTCCACATCTCCATCTAGTAGCCCTACATAAAACCACGCTTCACTTGAACCATGAACCTTTCGCGGAGGGAGCAGAGCAAGTCTTTCCCCCGCAGCACTTGCACGCAAGGTGCAGCCCCACGAAGCAGCCCCGCTTCTGCTGCGGATAATAAGATCGTGCAGCCCCGAGGACAGCTGCACGTCTACTCGAAAGCTGCCCTCGTCGATCAACTCCACGACTCGCGTCCCATCCACCCAAACGGTCAGCGGACCCGTCGAGCTGCCTTCCAAGGCACAAAGCTCGCTCCTATAGCTGGTTTGGTCCAGCTTCGTCCAGCCGTAGAACTGTTTGCCAGACTGCACGCCGAATAAGCGCTCGCCAATCGGCATCGCAAGCTCGCTCTCGCTCCAATCGCACCTCGGGAGCCAGCGCAGATCGCCCTCCTGCTCAGATCCCAACGCATCCGGCAGCGAAGTGTTCTCGAACACATCCCGATCCACCGGAGCTGAATATACCCAACCGGCTTGCCCTTGTCGTTCAGCGAATGGCGTCAATACATGGAGAATCCGCACCTTGGCTTCGTCAGACCCAAACAGACAGCCGAAACCGGCAGCGGTATGCTTAGCTTTGATGAAGAGACGATTCCAGCCCTTCACGAAATTGAGATTCAATTTCACGCACGCATCCGGCTTGATTTCATCAATGACATTCGAGCGATACGCCAGCTCGTCATTAAAATATAACTGAATCGGACCCAAACATTGCAGCAGCACATCCAGGTTCCGTTCCCCGTCACTCCAAACCAGCCCATAAGCGTAAGCATACTGGCCCGGCTTAGCTTCAGGCCATCTGCTGCTAAGGTTCAGGTCGTACAACCCTTGCGCATTTTGCAAAATGCCGGAACGATAGAAAGCACGAAAAACAAAAGGAATCGGAGGATTCGCTCCTATATAACGATCAGCGAGCACTTTCAATGTGCGGCTATCGTCCTCTCCCAGACGGGAGTGTATACTTTCCATTTCATTAAAATATGTCGTCATCTCGGGCCTCATCTCCTAAAGCAAACGGATCTTACATGTATAATCGAATGGCGTTACCAAATTTACATGGACATATTGGCAGCCTGCTGGATGCTGATCTTCACGCAGAACAGGCAGTAAGTGCTCATAGGCACCTGAGGATATCTCAATGGCTTCGCCTTCAACTTCGTACTTCATTGCGCCGCTTTTCAGGAAGTACTTCCCTTCTCCGGCATTCTCCAATCCCATACCGCTAACTTGACCTTCGTCTCCCAGTATAAAAGTTAGCTGCGTAAAGACATCTTCACGCGCATCCGAGTGAATGCGAATCTGCCACTCGGATTCACCAGCTGCAATTTCCGCCTGAATTTCATGGGTTTGCAAATGCGTCATTGGCCGATGCTGATGCGGCAGCAGGTACCAAGGGCTGCCTCCTGCTTGATTCCGTGTATCAGGCAAATGCTCACGCGGAATAGGCCCGTTATACCCTTTTTCCATGATGGTGCTCAGCTTGTAGCTGCCTGCTTCGGCGGTCAAACGATCAAACTTGATGATGCCTGGCGAAAAAGAGGTGGACAGCTTGATGCCCAGCAGTCGAACTTTCCCGTGACGAAGTGAGAAAAAGGATGGTGCCAAAGGCATCATCGTCACGCTAAGATCGTGGTCGCGAATGCGCACGATGGGGGCACCGAATGCGACATGCATGCTGCTGTGCTGAATCTTCATATGATGGCCAACACGTTCCATGCGCTGCAAATGCTCATCAATCGGGTGCTTCTCGTTAATCATCAGCGTATATTGCTCCGGCAGCTCAGCGCGTCCTAAATCATGAATCGCTGTTTCTGGATACAGCAGCAAACCAAGCAGTGCGTTGTTATTTACACCTTCTGCTTTGCGAATAAATGTCCCCGCATAATCGGACATCGCCGCAAACAACGGATTGCGGTCATGCGCAGCCATCAGCCGATAAATCAAGAAATAGGTCGCCATATCATAGGTCTGCCCGAAATCTTGGCGTCCCGAATAGTCCGTAACGACTTCACCTGAGGGATGGACTAAATACATCATCATGTTCAAATTGCGGCGCACGCCCTCCAAGAGCTCAGGACGGTTAAATAACCGAGCTGTATGGTAGAGCGCAATATCGCTGACCGCATTGTAGATGCCATTGCTCCGTTCGGTCCACTCGCCATCTTCCGTAATATCCATGCCCTCTGCCAACCATTCATTAGCTCTAGCTGCCAGCTGAGGCATTGGAAAAATTTCGTACAGCAGGGCGAGAGCTGCTGTTATTACCCAACGATGGTTAGGCGTATGGCAGCCACCGGTCAGCATAGCTGGAATTGTTCGTTCCAGGAAAAGCTTTAACTTGGCCTGAGCAGGTTCCACTGCTGCCCAATTCTGCTGCTCCAGCAGTTGATACATCTGCGTCACGCCGCCAACGACGAAACCTGTATCCGGCGGCGAATTATAGTTCGTGGAGCCAAGCGACACAGTACCATCTGGATGCTGGCGATTAAGCATAAACTGTGCAGCCTTGTCCAATGCCGCCAGCAGCGTTTCGTCGTGATAATAGCGTGAATCCTCGTTCACTAAAGCCGAAACCCAACATGCCATGGTGCTTGGAGAGCTCATATGACTAGCGCGGGCAATCCCTGTTTCATCCCTAATGCCGCCGTAATATTTAGAACTGGGATCAAGGATTTGAAGCGGCAGCGTAGACGTGGTGTAATCGTCGTTGATCTTGACTAAATGATGATAAATAGCATCCATGCGGGTCACCTTTTATCCTTTCCGCGCTGAAATTTTGGTTGTGATCAATTGATGACTTTCGTCAATTTCTGCTGGCTGGCATACAGCCTTTAATTCATATACTTTCACCTTGGCGAAGTTGATCGCTTCCAGAAAATGATCGAAGTACTCCAAATCCTTGCTGTGCACATACGGGCACCAATGATCGGACAATTCCAGCGTTTCATGGATATGAACACCATAGATATATGGTTTGACCTCTTCCAGCTCTTTCAAATTGTCATACAAGCCCATGCGATCCATCATCATGGCATGCCCGATATCGTACCACAGGCGTACAGGTCCGCCTTTCAAATTCTCACAGATCGTCTTGGCCTCCATAAGCGACGGCATCTGATAACAGCGGGATCTTGTTTCAATGCCAAGCGCGATATCCCAGCCTTTTTGCGCAGCATGCTCGCTGACGATTTCCAGACTTTCTTGTATCCGTTTCGTGTATAAGGGACTTAAGCGCTCGCGACGCTCCAGCATCTCTTGCCACAACTGTTGGTACGCTGCTGAATCCTTGCCCTGTTCACGGTAGAGCTTCTTTAAATCTGAATCGATATTGTAGTCAAAAGGCACCTCGCCTGGGTGAACAACCACCGCTTTGGCCCCGTACCGATTGGCGTACTCCATCGAACGAATCAACAGCTCCACAGAGCGTTTACGCTTCTCTTCATCATCGAAACCCAGCATGACAGAGTCCGTATCATAGTCCTTATCATCAATAAAAGGAAATACATTATGCACGCTGGATACGCCGATTTCACCGTTTTCGATCATAGGCTCAATCGTTCGCATCATGGCTTCGGTCACATTATAATTCAGTTCCACGTTGCGAAAGCCGAGTTCCTTGATCTCTTCGATCATCTCTCTGCCAACCGTGTGCCTTTTAATATTCCAACAAGTTGAAAATGAATAGCTGCCTTTATCTATCATGGTTCATCCTCCTTAAGTTTCATCCAACGTCCGAAAACAGAAAAAACCAGACAGCCCATGCCAACCTGCAGGGGATGAACTGGCCTTTTCGCAAGAGATCGTTACTCTGAAAGGTCACTCAGCCGATAGGCCGCACCGGATCGGGCCGACAAATTGGAAGCTTCCATTAAACGGGTTAAATCACGTGCCAGCTCGATATTCTCTACACCCTTCGTCCCATCCTGAATATGAGATACCCATTGCTCGAAAGCAGAAGCTATCGGAGCTGCCGAATCCGCCACTTCCTGCCATCCGCTTGTTCCACCAAGCTTTGCACTGCGAGCAAACAATTTGTTATCGCTTCTGTCGTACATGATGCTGCCTTCGGTGCCCTGCACCTCGATGTTGAACTGTGAATAACTGTTCACGAACCCAGCTTCAACGATTCCCAAAGCTCCACTGGCATAATGCAAAATCGTTACAGCGCTATCCTCCACCTCGCGCCCTGTGATATAGCCATATCCAGCGCTTACGCTTTCGGGTAGTCCCAGAAACAACCTCGTTAAGTACATCGGGTGGCAGCCGAGATCGATCATCGCGCCGCCTCCGCTCTCTTGCAGCTCGAAAAAGTGAGCAGGCAGCGAGCCCCTCGGATTCGCTTCTGTCGGCAGCGCTCCGTTATGGGCAAGACGTATGCGGACTGTCGTCACTACACCCAGCGCTCCTTCATGAATGAGGCGTTGGGCAGCCTGTGCAAAACCCGTGTAAAGACGCGGTAGCGAAACCATAAGCTTAATCCCGGCTGCTTCTACAGCTGCCAGAATTTCGTTGCACTCTTTCGTTGTAACCGCAACGACCTTCTCTGTGAAAATATGCTTGCCTGCCTCCGCTGCGGCGATCATCACCTCACGATGCTGCGTAGTTGGCGTAACGACAATGACAGCGTCTAGATTCGGATTTGCCAAAAGGGCAGATAAATCTTCATAGAACGGAACCCCGAGTTCTTCTGCCTTCTGGCGTCCTCTTTCCGGGCTTTCATCCCATACAGCGATAATTTCCGTATCAGGGTGCTCAGCGGCCATACGCGCATAATCCTTGGCATGAACATGCCAATAGCTTAAGATGGCGACTTTTATCATGTGCGGACTGCCTCTTCCCTCTGTTTAGTCAAAATAGACCGCTTTCCCCGTCCGGTTCGATTCATAAATCGCTTCCAGAATCTCCGACACGACACATGATTGTTCCGGTGTTACAACAGGCTCTCTATCATGAATGACGGCTTCGATCCATAGACGGATCTCCTTATCCTGCATGCTTTCCTTTTTGCCTTCGTAAAAGTCTGCGCCCTTCGCTTCGAATTGCAGTTGATTCATATACAACCGGCTATGATTTTCACCGTTGATGCGCAAGCCATCCTGCATATCTGCGCCGCCTTCCGTACCGCAAAGCGTGCATTTCGCTTCTTTCGTATCGAGCGTATTTAATGCCCAGCTCGCTTCCACCATAATGGTAGCGCCATTTTTCATGACAATCATGGCAAATGCTGAATCTTCTACCTTGAATTCCTTCGGGTCCCACGGCCCCCAGGAATTGGCGGCATTTTCTTTGCGGGAAAGCTTATGATAAGCAGTGCCAAGCACTACCTTAGGTTCATAGTTATTCATCATCCACAGCGTCAAATCGAGGGCATGTGTGCCAATATCAATCAGCGGGCCTCCGCCTTGCTTCTCTTCATCCAGAAAAACACCCCATGTAGGTACGCCACGTCTGCGAACCGCATGTGCTTTGGCGAAATAAATCTCGCCCAGATCGCCATCTGCAATAATTTGCTTCAAATATTGACTGTCAGCGCGAAAGCGATTGTTGTAGCCAATCGTCAATTTGTTCCCCGTACGCTTAGCGGCTTCCACCATGCGGCGAGCGTCCGCAGCTGTCTTCGCCATCGGTTTCTCACACATGACATGCTTGCCCGCTTCCAAGGCGGCGATCGAAATTTCTGCATGTGAATCATTGGGCGTGCAAATATGTACGACTGCAATGGAAGAATCGGCCAGCAGCTCCGAGTAGCTGCCGTATACCTTTGCATTAGGCGCGCCGTACTTGGCAGCCGCTTCCTGAGCTCGTTCGAGTGAGATATCATAAAATCCGACAATCGCCACTTGCTCTATTTTATGCAAACTGGGCAAATGTTTCCCTAAGGCAATACCGCCACAGCCAATAATGGCTACGTTTAGCTTACTCATTCCCGTTTCCTCCCAAGATGAAATGACCTGTGACAACGATGCAGAGCCGTCAAGGGAAATCCGTCCAACTAACGGACCTCCCCACCCTGCCCTGTCTCGCTAACCCTATAAATTACTTCACTTGCTCCATTTGCTGTTTCGCGATAGCGAGCACATCTTTGGCAAGGAACGCTTTATCTTTGTTTTCTTGGTACCATTTGTTCATGAAATCTTCGAGCTGCTTACCGCCTGCTTTGTCCCATGCTGCCTGCGAATCCTTAATTGCTTGTTCAGGACTGTATTTGCTTCCGCTAATAATCGCTTTAACGAAGAGATCGCCTTTTTCCTTCAAAATGGTCGTATTGATAATTTGCAGATCAGCGTTGTACACCGGCATGTGCTCTCCAACCGTGAGACCTGGATACTCTCTTTGCGGATCGAAGTACACTTTCTGAATCTCTTTGTACATATCCATGGCAGCCTTTTGCTCAGGCACCTCGGCATTAAAGCCGCTTAGGACAAAGCTGCATTTATCTTGACCCGATGAGTAGAACATTTCGTAATCGCCTGCATAGCCAACTTCATTTTTGGATTTAGCTGGATCAATCGCTTGTGGACAGCCATTGGCTGCTTTCTTCCAGTGCGTTCCTTCATCGCCATTGATCACTTTCAAAGCGGTTTCCGGCTTCATCATAAAATCAAGATAACGGCCTACAGCTTCAGGATCTTTGGCCTTGGCATTAATAACGGTTGTCATTTGAACCGGATTGTCGATCGCCCCTGTGAACGTACCTACCGGTGATTTAGGATAGCCTAATGGCGCAATATCCGCAGTGGGAACATTTTTCTTCAAAGTCGGAAGGTCGTTCATCATGAAATCGTACCAACCTCCGGTAAATTTCACGTAAATCCCGATTTTGCCATTCAGGAAGTCTTGCTTCGCTTTGGCGCCATCTTTGTCATTAATATAATCCTTGTCGATGATCCCATCGTCGTAGAGTTTCTTTTTGAAAGTAAGAGACGCAAGCTCATTGTCCCACTGACGAATAATTTTGCCATCCTTTACGCCCCAAGCCAATAAGTCCTTCGAAGAGCCTTCGCCGAAGATTTCATTAATCGCTTGCTCGGAATACGTACTCATATTCAAACCGTACGTATCTTTCTTTCCGTTGCCATCTGGATCATTTTCCGCAAAAGCCTTCGCTACCGCCATCAATTCATCTGTGGTTGTAGGCATGGAAAGATTCAGCTTCTTCAACCAGTCCGTTCGAACCAGCAGGAGATGAGCAGGCACAGCTTCTTTTACTTTGCCGATTTCGTACAGCTTGCCGTCCGGCTTCGTTCCAGCTTTTTTCAGCTGCGGGTATTGTGTCAGCAATTTCTGATATTCAGGCATGTATTTTAAAATGTCATCGATCGGGAGCAGCTGCTTTTGATCATACAAACTGCCACGGAACGGCGTATTATACTCACTGACGATGTCCGGCGCCGAACCGGATGCAAACAGCACATTTAACTTCTTCGTTGAATCGCTGCGGAGAATTGGCACATACTTCACATTTTCCGGCCCATTCTGGTTGATCCATTTGGTCCAGCGATTTTCTTCGTACGATCCTTCTGAGGCTGGAACCGCACCGCGATCATACATCGTTGCCGTGACATCGCCACGTTTGGCCGCTGATTTGGCCGATGCCGCTTCAGTTGCAGGCGTTGTAGTTTCCTTCTTGTCGCTGCTGCACCCCACTAATGTTGCCCCTAATGCTACGAACCCTACTGTTACACCCAACCACATTTTCTTGTTCGTCATTCGCATTTCCCCCAATTCATTTATTGTGAAGTTTTGTTAAACGGGAACACCTCAACAGGTTAAACATCCTCAACCCTTTACAGACCCCAGCATGACGCCCTTCACAAAATACTTTTGGAGGAAGGGATACACCACCAGCATCGGAACGACCATAATCACCACGCCGACAGCCTTTACCATTTCTGTTGCTACTGCGGCTTGCTCCTCATTATTTAAAGATGGCGAATTCAGAAGATCATTTTTTTGCAGCATTGCCTGAACGATAACCGTCAAATTCTGCAAGCTGCTTTTATTAATGTACATCAGCACGTTCATAAAGGAATTCCAATAACTAATCCCATAGAACAGCGCTAATGTTGCCAGCATAGGGAGTGACAATGGCAGGATAATGCGGATCAGAAGCGATGTATCGCTGCATCCGTCAATGCGAGCTGCTTCCTGCACCTCATAGGGAATATTCTCAAAATAGCTGCGCATCAGAAGCATATTATACGTACTGATGAATCCCGTAAGCCAGATGGCCCAATAGGAATCAATCAAAGACATTTGCTTCACAATGAGGTAGGTTGGGATTAATCCCCCCGAGAACAGCATCGTAAACACCATAGCCAATATGAGATATCGACGCCCTATCAGATAAGATCTTGATAAGGGATACGCTGCCAGAATGGTGCCAAGCAAACTTAACACAACGCCAACCAGTGTAATGACAATACTATTGCGAAAGGCTTGGAAAGCCGGGCTTGATATAAAAAAGATTTTATAAGCAGTAAATTGTATCCCCACCGGCCAGAAAAAGACATGACCTGAGTCAACTGCTGATCGTTCGCTAAGCGATAAAGCCACGATATGGATAAACGGCATCAGGCACGTTAAAGCGATAACCGCGAGCAGTACATAGTTGATGGCATAAAAGATCTGTTCTCCCCGTGATATTTTCATGGGCTCCTCCTTTTTGGCTTCTAGAATAAAGCTTGGTCAAATTTACGGGCAATCTGATTCGCAATCAAAACAAGACTACAGCTAATGACCGATTCGAAAAGCCCCATTGCCGTCGTTAAGCTGAACTGCGAGCTGCCCAACCCTATTTTATAAATATACGTACTTATCACCTCAGACACGTCGGCTACAGCCGAATTCTGCAAGTTGTACACTTGGTCAAAACCAACCTCCATCACACGCCCCATCGCTAGAATCAGCAATAAAATAATCGTGTGCCGAATACCAGGCAGCGTAATGTGCCAAATTTGCCGCCACTTCGTAGCGCCATCCATACAGGCCGATTCATAAAGCGAAGGATCGATAGTTGTCAGTGCAGCGAGATAAATGATCGTACTAAACCCCATTTCCTTCCATACACCAGACCCAACAAAAATTGCAATCCAAGAATGAGATTCATACAAAAAAGTAATCGGTTCTATATGTAAGAGCTTGAGCACTTTATTGATGGACCCGTAATCTGTCGCGAATAAGGATAAAACGATTCCGGAAACGATGACCCACGAGAAGAAATGAGGCAAGTAAACAATCGTTTGCACCCATTTTTTAAACCAGGACTTGCGAACTTCATTAAGCAAAACAGCCAAAATGATCGGCACCGGGAAGCCCACCAGCAAGCTGAGCAAGCTGAGCCAGAACGTGTTCCAAATAATTTGCAGCGTACTCGCGCTGGAAAACAAGAGCTTGAAATACTTCATCCCAACCCATGGACTGTTCCAGATGCCATCTGCGAAATTGTAGTTCTTGAAAGCGATCACAAGACCGCCCATTGGCCAAT
Organism: Paenibacillus ferrarius; assembly: GCF_002027705.1. Taxonomy (GTDB): domain Bacteria; phylum Bacillota; class Bacilli; order Paenibacillales; family NBRC-103111; genus Paenibacillus_E; species Paenibacillus_E ferrarius. The sequence continues at coordinate 18,358 of NZ_MBTG01000016.1, forward strand.
ATTTGAACAAAATATAATAGGCGATCACGGGGATCAGCATAATAAACAAAGGAATATTTTGTTTCAGCAATCTTCTTCTTCGTATTAGCGCAGCTTCTCTAAGCCGCTGTACATCAAGGGTGACAGGAGTTTTCTCTAACCTGCTGCTCATCACTGCATCGCTCCTTCTTTGGTATACCCTAATTATAGAAGGTACTGCCGATAGATCCCTTAAAAAATTATAGATAAAACTATAATTTCATTGGTTTTGTTTGTGGTTTGGGGAGCGGGGGCGGGGGCGTAGCGCGGACCACTTTAAGGCTGTTTTTCAGCCTTATGGAGGGCATCTCCAGCTTTCCCTCTACTTTAGGGCTGAATTTCAGCCTTACAGCGGGGGGCTTGCGCTGCCGTAGATGCCCGCCCCCCCTCACTATTGAAAAAGAACTGTCCCCAAGTAGCAGATTCTACTTGTGAACAGTTCTTTTCAATTAATGCATGTCACCCGGCGATGCCGTGGATTGACGGATCATCAACTCCGGGCGCAGCACAACGCGTTGTTTGAGTTTCGATTCTTTTTTCAGCTCCTGAATCAGCAGGTCGACGACCTTCTTCCCCATCGGCTCAATCGGCTGGGCGACCGTCGTGAGCGGCGGGTCCGTCACCGAAGCCAGAATCGTGTTATCGAAGCCAATCACCGATAGCTGCTCCGGCACTTTCAAGCCCAGCTGCTTCGCAGCCTGCAAAGCCCCGATAGCCAGCATATCATTGCAGCAGAACAGAGCAGTCGGCCGAACCCCTGCCGACTCTTCCAGCAGCGCAATCGCCTGCCGCTTCCCATCTTCCACGGTATAGTGGCAGTTGCGCACACCGCTGTCCGGCAGTACAACACCCGCTTCCTCCAGCGTGTTCCTAAACCCGCGCACCCGCTCACGGCTGCTGATAACCTTGGCATGCTCCGCCAGAATAGCTATGCGCGTATGCCCCAAATCCAGCAAATGCTTGGCCGCCAACGCGCCGCCAACGCAATCGTCCACAACAACGGTATGCACGCCGATATCCGGCATTTCTCTGGCGATCATCGCAATCGGGATCCCTTGCTTCATTAGAGGCGTCAGCATCTCCTTGTTGTCCATCCCGGTCCCGATGATCATGCCGTCAATACTTTTCTGCTGCAGCAGGTTCAGGTAGCGCTCGACCCGTTCGTCCTTATTGTCTGTGCTGCAAATAACCAAGCTATAGCCCAAATGGTGCCCCTGATCCTCAACCGCCCGCGCAATTTCCGCGAAAAAAGGATTCGATATATCCGGCACAAGCAGTCCCAAAGTAAATGTCTTCTTGCCGGTTAAAGCCGAAGCGATCACACTTGGCTGATAATTGAGCCGCTCCATCGTTTTGAGAATTTCCGCGCGCCGTTCTTCGCTGATCTTCCCCTTGCCGTTCATCACCTGCGACACCGCTGCAATCGAAACTCCAGCCTCGCGGGCGACATCATAAATTGTTGCCTTCATCCTATGACCCCATTTTTCCCGAAGAATACTTGTTTGTCTTCTATTATGCAGGGGCACAAGGGAAGTTGCAAACGGCCTACTCCTCCACTGGCTTCGCCATTAGCCAAGCATGCTCAGGATCATTATGGAACTTCCAAGTGCGCGACGGGCCTGCCATCACATTCAGATAGTAAACGTCATAGCCGGGAGGAGCACAAACAGGATGATAGCCTCGCGGCACCAGCACAGCTTCCCCATCCTTCACCAGCAGCGTTTCATCCAGCGAGCGGTCATCCGTATACACACGTTGGATCGCAAAACCATGCCCAGGATCGACGCGGTAGTAATACGTTTCCTCCAGAAAAGACTCCTGCGGAAGCGCATCCCGATCATGCTTGTGCGGCGGATAGCTCGACCAATGCCCATTCGGTGTAAAAACCTCAACGACAAGCAAGCTGTCGGCCGGTTCATTTTCCGGTAAAATATTATGAATTTGCCGCTCGATATTCCCGTAACCGCGGGTTTCAACCCCCACATGGCTAGGTTCAATCAAGCGCGCAGGATAACCGCCAGCACCGGGAGCGCTGCAAATCGCAAGCTCCACAGCTGTTTTTGCGGCAACTTGATACTGATCATCACTTGGGACATAGACTGAAAACGGCGGAATTTTCTCAAATACGTTCATCCGCTCTCCGATGTCACTCCAGCTTGCCTCCTTGGTCTGCACGTCCGCTTTACCGCTCAGCAGCACTAAGCAAACTTCTTGCTCGCCCGTAACACGGCTCAGAGATTGCCCCGCCGCAAGCCTTACAATTTCAAAACCGACATAGTTCCAGCCAGCGGATTCCGGCGTTATTTTCAAAATGCTGCCCTCAGCATGAGGATGTTCCAAAGGTTTCACAATCAGATTAGGCATATCCCGCAGCTCCTTTCCTTAAAGCGCACTCTGCTGTAACAAAGCCAAAGCCTCGCTAACTTTCACCGGCCGACCCAACCTAGAAGATAACTTGGCAGCAAGTGCGATCCGCTCCGCCTGCATACCATCATGACCGTCCACAGGTACAGCTTTATCGTTCAACAGACAATCTATGAAGATCTGCGTCTCTTCCATATAAGCAGCTTGATAGCGCTCGAGGAAAAAATGCAGCGGTTTCTCGCTCACAATCGCATCTGCGGTGCTGACCACGGCCGTATTCGGATGATCGTTGGTAACGGCTACGCTGCCTTTGGACCCGAACACTTCCACACGCTGGTCATAGCCATAGACGGCTTGACGGCTATTGTCGATGACGCCAAGCGCGCCATTTTCGAAGCGAAGCGTGACTATCGCCGTATCCACATCCCCATGCTCAGCAAAAACCGGATTAATCAGCACATTGCCCTGCGCATACACCTCTTCAACCTCGCTGCCAGCTACAAATCTAGCCATATCGAAATCATGAATCATCATATCCATGAAAATGCCGCCCGACACTTTAATGTAATCCTCATGCGGCGGATTCGGGTCACGAGAAGTGATTTTGATAATATGCGGGTTCCCGATCGTGCCTTCTTGGACAACCTCGCGAACACGCTTAAAGTTATGGTCAAAACGGCGGTTGAAGCCGATTTGCAGCTTCACGCCGGCTTTGTTCACAGCAGCAATGGCTGCTTCCGTTTGTGTAATATCCATGCTGATCGGCTTTTCACAAAAGATGTGCTTGCCTGCTTCAGCCGCTTGCTGGATTAACGGCACGTGCGTGTCGGTCGACGAACAGATGAAGATAGCATCAATCTCTGGATGCTCGATCAGTTCCTTGCTGTCCTTCGTAACTAAACCGATTTGGCGCGCTGCCGCCCAAGCCTCTAGCTCAGGACCGGCAAATAAATCACTCACCGCCACAATGTTCACTTGCGGCAGCCGCAGCAAATTGTCTGCGTGGATTTTGCCGATTCGCCCTGCACCGATGATTCCGATTTGAATAGTTTTCATGATAGACTCCTTCCGGCTTTGCCTGCGCTGCCGAACAATTGAATTTTGGCTCTTACGGATGCCCCAATCGCTTCCCGCGCGGGGATTAAATAATTCCGTGGGTCATAGGCCTCTGGATGTTCATTCAAAAACGATCGTATGGCCGCTGTACAGGCGATTTGATTGTCTGTATTCACATTAATTTTGGCTGTTCCGCAGGCAATCGCCTGACGAATTTCTTCATCCGGCAAGCCGCTTCCGCCATGAAGCACAAGCGGAAGGCCCGTAACTTGGCGGATTTCAGCCATCCGTTCGAAGCCCAGCTTGGGCTGTCCCCGATAAGGACCATGCACGGAACCAAGCGCTGGCGCCAAGCAATCGATGCCTGTTTCCTGCACTAAACGCACGCAATCCGCCGTGACCGCATACATGCCTTCGGCTTCATCGACGACCAAATCATCCTCGCGTCCGGTAATCCGGCCCAGCTCAGATTCAACGGAAACGCCGAGAACATGAGCAGCCTGTGTCACTTGGCGGGTCACTTCGATGTTATGTTCGAGCGAATGATGCGAAGCATCGATCATCACGGAAGTAAAACCCGCGTGAATCGCCCGGATGCACACCTCATAGCTGCTTCCATGGTCTAGATGGAGCGCGACAGGCACCGTAATGCCGTAATGCTCCATCAACGATTTCACCATACCCGCGATGCAAGGCAGCCCGCCCATATATGGAATGTAAGCCTCGCTGACGCCAAGAATGACGGGCGCTTGCTCCGCCTCGGCAGCCAACAGAATGGCTTGCGTGAACTCCAAATTGTTTAAATTAAACTGTCCAACCGCATATTGACCGGCTAGCGCCTGATGCAGCATCTCTTTCATCGAAACAAGTCGCATGAGATTCTTCCTTTCTGGGCCTACCAGCGGGCTGTGACCATTTTTTTGCGTGTATAGAATTCAACGCCATCCGTCCCATTCGCGTGCAAATCACCATAGAACGACTTTTTCCAGCCTGAAAAAGGGAAGAAAGCCATCGGTGCAGGAACGCCGAGATTGACGCCCAGCATACCCGCATCAATCGTTTCACGGAATTGGCGGACATGACTGCCATCACGCGTGAACAGGCAGGCGCCATTGGCAAATTCCGAGCGATTGGATAACGCAATCGCTTCTTCCAGCGTTGCTACCCGAACGATGGAAAGCACAGGCGCAAAAATTTCGTCCTCCCAAATTTTCATGCCGCACTCCACGCCATCAAAAATAGTCGGGCCTACGAAGTACCCCTTCTCGTCGGAAGCCTTATCCTTGCGTCCGTCGCGAATAAGAATCGCGCCTTCTTTTTCGCCGATCTCGATATATTTCAAGGTGCGCTCTCTGTGCTGATCGCGAATCACCGGCCCCAAGAACACGCCCTCGTCCGCGCCATTGCCCATCGTGATGCGGTTAGCAGCATCAATCAGCTTGCTGACAAGCGTGTCAGCCACATCGCCAACGGCTACGACAACCGAGCACGCCATGCAGCGCTCGCCCGCTGAACCAAAAGCCGCGTTGACGATTTCCTTCACCGCGATATCCAAATCCGCATCCGGCATCACAATCGAGTGATTTTTGGCGCCGGCTAAGGCTTGCACCCGCTTGCCATGGGCTGAAGCGGTTTTGTAAATGTATTCGGCTACCGGTTGGGAGCCGACGAATGAAATCGCTTTGACCTCTGGATGCTCCAGAAGTCCATTCACAACATCGTGCGCGCCATGAACGATGTTCAGCACGCCGTCCGGAAGACCGGCTTGTTGGAACAGCTCCGCCAAACGGTTAGCCAAGTGCGGCGTGCGCTCCGACGGTTTCAGCACGAACGTGTTGCCGCAGGCAATCGCCAGCGGGAACATCCAGCAAGGCACCATCATCGGAAAGTTGAACGGTGTAATGCCACCGATGACCCCGATAGGATAGCGGTACATGCCGGATTCTAGATTCGACGCGATATCAGGCAGTTGTTTGCCCATCATCAGCGTTGGCGCTCCAGCCGCGAATTCGACACACTCGATGCCGCGCAGCACTTCGCCGTACGCTTCGGTGTAGCTTTTGCCATTTTCACGCGTCACGATCCGTGCAAGCTCTTCCCAGTTGTCGACCAGCAGCTGCTGATATTTGAACAAAATGCGTGCCCGGCGCGGCACCGGCGTGCGGCTCCAGGACTGGAACGCCTCTTGGGAGTTGCGAACGGCTTGATCAACTTCCTCCTTCGTAGAAATGGGAATGTATGCAAGAATTTCTTCCGTTGCAGGGTTGTATACGGGTTCTGTTTGAGTGGAGGCAGAAGCGATCCATTCGCCGCCGATCCAATTTTTCAAAGTCTCTGTCATCGTTAAGCTCTCCCTTTTCAGTCAATTATGAAGCTGTAATCTCGCCGCGGTTGCAGCGTTCGATATAATCATCCACCTGTGCAGCCGTTGGCATAGCATCCGAGCAGCTGTGGCTGGAAATGACGATACAAGCGGCTGCGCTGCCGTATTCCATACTTTTTTCAATCGTCCAGCCTTGCATAATGCCATAGATAAAGCCTGCCGCGTACGAATCTCCAGCTCCAAACGTCTTCACAACTTTAGCCGGGAAGCTCTTCGCACGGTGGCCGACACCGTCAGGCGTATAGGCAATTGAGCCCTCTTTGCCGTGTTTGATGATGACGATCTTGGCCGAATAGTCGAACCATTTGGCCGCTGTAATCCGATCATCCTTCTCTGGGTTCGTCTCGAAACGTTCCATCATGTCGAATTCTTCGCGCGTGCCGAGGATAATATCGCATTTCTCCGCCGCCAAGTTATAGTAAGTTGCTGTCTCTTCCGCTGATTTCCACGTATAGGGACGATAATCCAAATCAAATACGATCACAGCGCCATGCTTCTTCGCATAGCTGAGTGCCTGGAATACCGCTTCACGCGAAGGGCTTTGTGCAAGCGCCGTCCCAGAGATGAGCAGCACCTTCGCCCTAGCGATCAGCGATTCCTGAACCTCCGCAGGGGTAAGCAGCAGATCAGCCGCATTGTCGCGATACATCAGAATACTGCAATCGGTAGGGCTTTTGATCTCGGTAAAAGCAAGCCCTGTGACAGCTCCCGTTTGATCGGTCACGACATTCGTCGTCTCGATCCGATTGCGCTGCAAGTAATCCTCGATGAAGCGGCCCATTTGGTCATTGGCGATTTTGCCGATAAAAGCCGTTTGCAGCCCAAGTCTCGCCATCCCGATCGTGATGTTGGCCGGAGAGCCTCCGACATACTTCGTAAACGTCATCGTCTCTTCCATCGGACGGTGAATTTCGTTGGCGTTCAAATCAATGCACAGTCGTCCTATTGCGGCAAAATCCAGCGGCTTATCTAGTGGAAAAGTCACGTAGGTCATCGAACCATTACCTTCTTTCTTGGGGAATAAGAGATTGGATATAACTAAGTGCATTTTTGGCATATTCATAAGGAGGATGCGCAGCCGGGTCTTGCTCGCCTTCCAGCATCGCCCATCCTTCATATTTCCGCTCCAGCAGCTCTTCGAAAATCGGCCCAAAATCAAGACAGCCGTCGCCCGGAACGGTGAACACGCCTTTGCGAATACACGTCACGAAGTCCACTTGTTCCGCTCTCGCTTCATCCAGCACCGCTTGACGAATGTCCTTCAAATGAATGTACGCGATGCGGCCGTAATGCTTGCGCAGCACGGTCAACGGATCTGCCCCGCCGTAGTAGGCATGACCCGTGTCGAAAAGCAAATGCACGAGCGCAGGATCCGTCATTGCCATCAGCTTGTCGATTTCCTCCGGGCTTTCTACCACTGTGCCGCCATGATGATGATAGGTCAGCTTGAGTCCATACTCCTGCGCGATGGCCCCTGCAAGGTTAAGTCCTTCAGCCAAGCACTGCCAGCCTGCCTCATCCAGACGAAGCACTTCCTTCTCGTTAGGTGTCCGGCGCGGGTCAAAATGGAGCGAGCCCCCCACTTCCGCAGTGCTGATAACTGTGCTGCCCATTTCTTGGAGAAACTGCGCATGCTTGCGATAAGCGGCAAGCTCCTCGTCGCGGTAGGCAGGATCGGAGAAAAGTACCGATTTCCACTGCGAAACAAGCTGAATGCCCCGCTTCGCGAGTTCTTCTTTTAACACGGGAATGTCTGTTGGATATTTGCGCCCCATCTCGGTGCCTGCAAGCCCCAGTGCTGCTATATCATCTAAAATTTGTTCATACGTCGTATCCGCGCCATGCTCCTTAACATCTTCGCCCACCCAATTAATCGGGTGCACGCCCAGCTTGAATGGAAGCTCTGTCATCGTTCAAATCCCCTTTGTTGGTTAAATAGGTTTGGCCGCTTGGATGCGGTTCTTCATTTCTTCATGCGCTTTAAGCACCTTTTCGCTCTCGGACACCTCTGGCACGCCTACTTGCCACCAGGATTCATAGCCATCCGTGTTCGTTCCCGGCACAACTGGAATTTCAATCAAGGTCGTCACGGTCTCTTCCTTCGCTTTCAGCAGCGCTTCTCTAAGTTCTTCAGGCGTGCCTGCTTTGTAAGCCTTCGCTCCCAAACTGCGGGCATGCGCCGTAAAGTCGATCGGCATGTAGCTGCCTGTCAGCTTGCCTGTCGCCGCTTCGCGATAGCGGAATTCATTGCCGAAGCCATCGCTGCCGTGGCCTCTTTGCAAGTTGTGAATACACTGGAAGCCGTGATTATCGAACAGCAAAATCGTAATTTTGCGGCCTTCCTGCAAGCTGGTGAGCAGTTCGGAGTGAAGCATCAAGTAGCTTCCGTCTCCAACGATGGCGTACGCCTCGCGATGGGGATCAGCCAGCGCCACACCAAAAGTGCCGCTTACTTCGTATCCCATGCAGGAGAAGCCGTATTCCATGTGATACGTTTTGGGCTCGGTTGATCGCCATAATCGGTGGAGATCGCCTGGGAGACTTCCGGCTGCACAAACGACAACTGCTGAGGGGTCAATGGTTTGATTGATCACGCCGAGCGCGCGCGTTTGCGCCATGCCTTCGGTGTGCTCTAAGGCATACAGACGGTCGACCTCCTGCTCCCACTGCGCTTTCAAATGCTCCACATACCCGCTTTCGTAACCGCTCTCATGGTAATGAGCGGACAACGCGTGGAATAAGGTGCCTAACGTTTCTTTGGCATCTGCGGTGATGCCGATGCCGTTTAATTTGGACGCATCGAAGCCGCTGATGTTGATATTAATAAACTGCGCATCCGGGTGCGCAAAAGCTGATTTGGAGGCCGTTGTAAAATCGGAGTAACGCGTCCCGACGCCGATAATCAGATCAGCTTCTCTCGCGAGGATGTTCGCTGCGCGAGATCCTGTCACACCGATCGCCCCTACATGCAGCGGATGGTTCCATGGCAGCGAGCTTTTGCCTGCCTGCGTCTCGGCTACCGGGATGTGGAAAGCCTCAGCGAACTCAGCCAATTCCTTCGTCGCATCGGCATAGAGGACACCGCCGCCGGCGATGATTAGCGGCCGCTTCTTCCCGAGCATCAAATCCACCGCACGGTTCACAGCTTCTCTGGCTGGAGGCCGCCGATCTACATAATGCACCTGCTTGGCAAAAAAGGCTTCTGGGTAATCATAAGCCTCAGCCTGCACATCCTGCGGAAGCGCTAGTGTAACAGCTCCTGTTTCCGCTGGATCGGTAAGCACGCGCATCGCATGATGCGCCGCCGTCATCAGCTGCTCGGGACGCACGATGCGGTCCCAGTATTTGCTGACGGCCTTGAACGGATCATTGGCAGACAGGCTGTAGTCTCCTGCGACTTCCAACTGCTGCAGAACCGGGTCCGGCTGTCTGGAAGCAAAATTATCCCCCGGCAGCAGCAGCACTGGAATCCGATTGACGGTTGCTGTCGCAGCGGCTGTCAGCATGTTCAATGCGCCTGGCCCGATCGAGCTTGTGCAAGCGTAAATTTGCTGGCGGTTCTTTTGCTTGGCAAAAGCCGCCGCCGCGTGCACCATGCCCTGTTCATTTTTCCCCTGTATGTAAGTCAGATTCCCTGCGCTGCGTTCCAAGGCTTCCCCGATGCCGGTCACATTGCCATGACCAAAGATGCCCATGACGCCCCGAACAAATTTCGTTTCATGCCCATCGACTGAGATGTACTGTTGATCCAGAAAGCGAAGCAGTGCTTGGGCCATAGTAAGACGTATCGTATGAATGGCTTTCTCCCCCTCAAAGGTAAGGTAAAGCGCTTAATCTTGGTGGGTTAAGCGCTTAATCCGATAATATAACATATTTATTTTCATCGCAATCTTTATTTTTTGTGTTATCCTTTAGGTAGCAAATGACTCATCTGCGTTCCCCTATTTATCCCAAAAATGATTGAAACCGAGGTCATTACGATGCCGAATTGGATGCAAGCCCTGCTTGGAATCAACAGAAGCTTTCGCGTCAAACTTATCCTAAGCTTGTCTGTCATCATTCTTTTGTCCTTTGGGATCACCGGCTATTTAACGTATCAATACAACCTCAAGCTGTTTGAGGAAGAGATCAGCAAGCAGTTCTCTCGCACCAATGAAGAGGCTTTGGCCAAAATGGAGCTTAAAGTCCAGGAGATCATCCGCATCTCCCAAACGATTGTGTTTAATCCCCAGATTGAACAGGTCATTAAACGCATTAATTCGGCCGAAGATGCAGACGCTTTCAATTTGTATTTTGACAAGAAGCAGATTGAAGAACAGATTTTCCAAATCAAATCGGACGCCCCTTATATTACCGGAATGTATCTCTACGATTTAAACGGCAATCCATCTTATTTCAGCTATACTACCTCCACCATCAACAATTTGAGCGACGAGGTCTTTCAAGTCATTAGCTCCAAATTGAGCGATACCTACGGCAATCTTGTGTGGACAAGCATGGCCCTGCCCAGCTCTGTTGAGCCCAGCGGATTTCGACAAACGATCATCATTGCCCGCTATATGAAAAACAGTTTCTTGAATACTTATGGCGTGCTCGTTATGGCGATGGACGAATCTTTTTTCTCAGGGTCGCTCAAGGAGTTGACGAAGGATGGAACAGGTGAAGTGTACTTGTTTAACAATAACAAGGAACTGCTTTACAGCAACGTTACGCAAAATTTGGCCGGGAAGCAGCAGCTTCTGGTCAATCTCAATCAAACCCAAGTGATGGATAATCATTTGTTTGTTCAAGGCGAATCCAAAGCCACTTCATTTAAGCTGGTAAGCGGAACTTCTCTGACGGATATTCGAAGTAAAAATAAAGCCCTTTCGCAAAGAATCGTCTACTCGGGTTTAATCAGCATTCTGCTTACCAGCATCCTGATCGTCTTGTCCACGGGGAAACTGCTGCGCCCGCTTAAGGATTTATTGATGGGACTCCGCAAAGTTCGCTCCGGCGACTTCGAGACCCGCATCGAAATTCGCACCAAGGATGAACTTGCTTATATAGCTGAAAGCTTCAATGCCATGGCCGAGCAAGTCGGACGGTTGATTAAAGAAGTCTATATGACGCAGCTAAGCGAACGGGAAGCCGAGCTGAAAGCGCTGCAAGCGCAGCTGAATCCGCATTTTCTGCATAATATGTTTAACGAAATTTACTGGAAGCTTTATTTGCAAAATGAGAAAGAAACCGCCTCTTTGATTGCAGCGATCTCCGAAATGCTCAAATACTCGTTAATGCCAGTCAGAACGCCAACGAGCGTAAGGGAAGAATTGCAGCAAATGCGCAACTATTTGAAGCTGCAAACGGAGTTATTTGAAGCGAATTTAGAGACCGTCATTCAAGCAGATGAGGATATTCTAGACTGTGAAATCATGCGTTTCCTGCTTCAACCACTCGTGGAGAATGTATTCGTGCATGGCTTCCGCAACAAGGTAGCCCATAAAGTGCTAGTCATTAGAGCTCGCATTGCGGATGGATTTCTGGAAATTGAAGTGACGGATAATGGCTGCGGCATGGATGAAGCCGCCATTTCACAGCTGCTGGGTGAGAAAGGGGCCGCTTTGCCGCAGCGTTCTGACGGGCGTGAAAGCCTTGGAGTGCGAAGCGTCGTTCGTCGCATTGAGTTAGTCTATGGTTCACCCTACCGCTTGGAAATTATGAGCATTGTGGACAGCGGCACGACGATGCGTCTTCTTTTGCCTTATATCACCATGGAGAACGGGGGCCTGACATATGCCGAAAGGTAAAGTGCTGATCGTCGAGGATCAGCCGAATTTCCGCAAGGGACTGCGAAAAATGTTCGAAGACGGCCAACAAGGCTGGACGGTCGTCGGCGAGGCAAGCAATGGTCAGGATGCGCTTGCGTTAATCAAGCAGGTGCAGCCTGATCTAGTGCTGACCGATATTCGGATGCCCATTATGGATGGAATCGAGTTCGTAGGTCATTTGCGGCAGAGTCATCCCGAGCTGCTTGTTATCATTTTGACCGGGTACAAAAACTTCGAATACGCGCAGGCCGCCGTCCGGCTTGGAGCGCTGGATTTATTAATTAAGCCATGCACGGAACAAGATGTCCAGCAGGTGATGAGCAAGGCATCCGAACGTTTTTATGAAAAATATTCGAAGCAGCAGCAGCAGTTAGGCCAGCAAAGGCGGCAGCAGGATCAAGAGCTCCGCTCCGCTCTGCTGAACCTGCCTTACACCCATAGTACTGATGCCGAGAAAAGTCTCGACAGCATGCTCAGCAACAAAGAATTGTGGCTGCTTCAGATGAATAATGAGGATTTAGCCATCAAAGATTACGGCATCAGCGATATGCGTTTAATTCAGTTTGCCTTGTCCAATATTGTGGAGGAACTGCTGAAAGGCGCGGGACTGGATGCTCATCTTCTGCTCGTGGAACATGACCGTTTTGTGCTCGTTTCGGAATGCCATACCGTGGATGCGGCTATACAGGAAGCCATTCGGCAGGCGTCTTGGGAATATTTGAAAATCCATCTCAACATTCACCCTATGGGAGCTGATGTCTCAGCCACGCAGTTGGCAGAACGCTATGTGAAATTCAAAGAAGCCGCCCTCTCCTCTGGCGGAGTTCTGGGCACAAGCGGAAGTGAAACCGGCAACGGCTCCAGTATGACCATGACTCTGTCGCTCAACCAGTCAAAGGTGAATGAACTGGAGGTCCAGCTCATGTCCGCCATATTGATGAACCAAGAAGAAAGCCTTCAACAGCTCCTTGATCGCTTGCTGATAGAGCTTTCCAACGCCTCGCTGGCAGACATGAAAATTCAGGCACTTTCGCTTTCCATTGCATTGCTGGGAACTATACAAAAACAATTAGCCCCTGAGGAACAAACCTCACTGGCTCGGATTCCCGGGGACATGCCTCAAACCCATTGGACGGCGGAGGAAGTCTGCCATTGGGCGAGCGAGCAAGTAGCCAACTTCCTGCTGCTCTTCAACAACTGGCAGGCATCCAAAAATGACAATCTGATCGAGCGGGCTGTCAAATATATTGAGGAGCATTACAACGAGGAATGCCGGTTGACCGATGTCGCCTTTCATATTCATCTGAATGCCAGCTATTTCAGCGTATTGTTCAAGAAATCAACGGGAGAAAGCTTCACCCGCTTCGTCACTCGCGTCCGTATGGACAAAGCGGCCATTCTGCTCCGCAATACGGATATGAAAATATTCGAAATTGCCTGCGCTATCGGCTTCGATGAGCCGAATTACTTCACCAATGTGTTCAAGCAGCAGTATTTGATGTCTCCAAAGGAGTATAGGAATGGTCGTTTGGCTCCGGGTTGAGCCATCTTAAGAAACGGCCTTTTGAGCGAAATAGGAGTCTTTGGAGGCTGCTATTTGGCGCTCAGGCAACCAATTGGAGGCTTCTTTGGCGGAAGCAGCTTGACCCTTTACCTCCTTGCAGAAAAAACCGCGTCTCCATAAATTAGAGACGCGGGATTTCTTGCTACTTCTGCGACAATTAATACAGCATAGCAGCCTGACGCTTATAATGGTCCTCAACTACAAGGCAAGCCATCGCTTCTACCACGGGCACGACTCTTGGGCAAATACAAGGATCATGCCGTCCTTTGGTCACAATAACTTTCTCCTCGCCATTGATATTGATCGTATTCTGCGGCACAGAGATCGACGAAGTCGGCTTGACCACGACGCGAAAAACGATCTCTGCGCCCGTACTGATGCCTCCGATGATCCCGCCCGCATGATTGCTGCTGAACCCTTCCGCATTCATTTGATCATTATGCTCACTGCCCAGCATGCTGGCCGCAGCAAAACCTGCACCAAATTCGATCCCTTTGATAGCTCCAATGGACAGCATCGCTTTGGCTAATTCAGCATCAAGCTTATCAAAAGCCGGCTCGCCCAGCCCTGGATGTACGCCGCGAATTCTGCATTCTACGATGCCGCCGCAGCTGTCTCCAGCTAGGGCCAAGGCTTCAATCTTCTCAACCATTTTGATCGCTGCATCCGGATCACATGCTCGAACAGGATTAGCTTCAATGACGTCCTCTATAAAATCACGGCATTTGATCCCGCCGATTTCCGTTGTGTAGGCGACGATGGACACGCCTCTGCGCTCGAGCAGCTTGCGTGCGACAGCTCCCGCTGCCACTCTGGATGCCGTTTCTCTGCCTGATGCCCGGCCGCTTCCTCTGTGGTCGCGTACGCCGTATTTTTGCAAGTAGGTAAAATCTGCATGACCAGGCCGGAACGAATTTTTGATATCATCGTAGGCTTCAGGTCTCATGTCCGTATTGTATAAAATAATCGATAGCGGAGTCCCCGTTGTTTTGCCTTCAAAAGTGCCGGAAATGATATGGATTTTGTCATATTCCTTGCGAGGGGAAGTCACGGAGGATTGCCCTGGCTTCCTTCTATCCATCTGCACTTGAATGTAAGCCTCATCGATCTCAACGCCCGGCGTTACGCCATCAATAATTACACCGACGGCTTCTCCGTGGGATTCCCCAAACGTTGTAATTTGAAATCTCTCGCCAAATGTGTTCCCAGCCATATTGCCCATCTCCTAATCAACGAATGTTGGATCTCTATCTCTTTATTCTAGACATTTCGTTGGCATAAATGAAATTGGAATAATCGCCATTTGGCATAGAGAGTATCTATGTCATCGTATTGGAGGCCTGATCAATTTTATTGCTAATAGTGACGAAACAAAATCCCCCACCTCAACGTCTAATTGGTAATAAAAGGGGGTAAACGAATGATTATCCAATACCGCATGTTTACGATGATATCTCTCATAGGGTGTATGCTGCTTGCTGGGTGCGATTCAAATGAAACCAAAGTGGCCGTGCAGTCTTCCGCGCAGCCAACTCTTCAAACGATCCCAACTTTGCCGCCCAGTTCGACCGTTGTGGCATCGGCGGCTCCAACCTCCCTGCCAGATCCGGTTATCCCATCCAGCCAGCCAACCCCTGCTGCCACAGCGGTCCCATCTCCCGCAGCATTGGCTAGTCCGGCTCAACCGTCAGAATCTCAGCAGCCAGCCACCCCAAAAGCAAGTTCGACGAAACCGCCAGCCGCATCACCGAAACCGCAGCCAATACCCGTTCGTTTATTCCCAGCCAGCATCCTAACGATGGACCGTCAGGAAGGTTTAGGTATGCAAGACGGCAAACTGCTCTATACGAAGAATACAGGCAAGACATGGGAGGTTAAGATCCCGGACGGTATGCAGATCAAGGACCGCCTTCTCGCGGCTGATTTCTTAAGTCCGTTTCTGGGCTTTGCCTATTATCTTACAGATGCCAAGCAGCCGAAGCTTGTTGCTACCCAATGGCTGCAGGATAGCAGCGGCTTGCCAGCACATTGGAAAACAGCAGTATTGCCAACGGAAGAAGCATGGGAAACATCAACTAACATTTCGGTGTACAGCAACCTCAGCCTCACATACCCTGATCCCAGCTATGCACTCCTTACTTCTTCTCCCGCAGCCGGGCTAATGGGAAAGTCGCTCTATCGGACAGATGATCAAGGCACTTCTTGGCAACGAGTCAGCGATATCTCCAGCGCCATCAATGGTTACCCGACTGGTATCGCTTTTCCCCATTCCAATGATGGCTGGATAACGGCGACCTATCACGGGCCAGACAAATTCCCCTTATTCCGTACCCAAGACGGCGGTAAAACATGGGCAGTTCAGCATGTCGAAATCCCTGATGAATTCAAAAATGGATACGCCAACACATTCTCTCCCGTTTTCGATCAGGAAGGCGATCAGCATGGGCTGTTTATTGCCCAATTTGCACTGGGTGACAGTAGAACCTATGTCCCTTACGAAACCCATGACGGCGGGAATACGTGGCTTCCGCTGAAATATCAGTTAACGGATGTGCAAGAATCTCCTATTTACCAATTTGACAACATGATTGAAGGGCGTGCTATATCCACGGATGGCAAAAGCATTTATACCATGAGAACTTATAACAAGGAGGATTGGCAGCAAATTGTACCCAACATCATTTTAAAAGATGCAAAGCAATTTTTTCTGAACATGGACGGATTTGGCTGGGTTCTTCTCAATGGGCATTTAAAGATTACGATGGATGGTGGCAGAACGTGGAGCGCTCCCTAGAGGGAGGGCTGGTACAGCATAGGGTACGATTTAGTAAAATAATTACGAATCACAAAAATTTGTTCCGATACTCTGACGGCGTCAAGCCGTACTGCTTCTTGAAGCTTTCCCGAAAATGATCCTGATCCGCATATCCAATCCAATCGCAAATTTCATAGATTTTGATGGCAGGGTCCTTCAACAGCCGGGCAGCTTCCTGCATGCGAAGCCGAATAATCCAATGGTTGATCGTCATTCCGGTTACTTCTTTAAACAACAAGTTTACATATTTATCGCTTAAACCGACGGAAGACGCCACATCGGAAAGCGCCAATTCCTTGCGCATGTAGGATTCCTTCACATACTGGATAGCCTGCTCGACCAGCTTCTTTTTCTTCAAGCTTCCGGTCCACTCCCCGCGGAGCAGCGCTTCTGATAAGTTCGGAAGCTGATCTTTGGCTGTTTGTTCCGCCAACGTCAGGGCGAGGCGTTCTTCCCTTTCTTTGCGCAGCACCTCAACGGCATTCGACAGCACTTTCTCAATCTCGCTGGGGTCGATCGGCTTCAGCACATAATCCAGCACTTGCAGCTTTATAGCCTGGCGGGCATGATCGAACTCATTTAGTCCTGATAGAATGATGCAGCGAATATCCGGATTACGCACTTTGAGCGCTTCAATTAATTCTAAACCGCTCATTTTGGGCATCCCAATGTCGGTCAAAAGCAGATCAGGCTCCTCGCGCTCCAGCCATGCCAGCACTTCCTCTCCATTCTCTACAGCGCCGAGCAGTGTGATGCCTAACGCATGCCAGTTAATAGCATGGATTAATGTCTCACGAACGATTTTCACATCTTCGGCAATCAGCAGCTTAATCATTCGCAGCATCCTTTCTTCCTGTCTTCTGCTGCCTAGAATATGGCAGTACGACTTCAACACTTGTACCTTCATGCACTTTCACATAACGCAATCCATAGGTTTCGCCGCTATGCAGCTGAATTCTCCTGTGAACATTCAAAGTGCCGTAGCCGGTACCCGCCTCGCCTGCTTCGCCCACTTCTCTTGCAGGCTGCTTAAGAAGCATATGATTCATCTGATCTGCCTCACAGCCTTGGCCGTTGTCATCGACCCGCAGCACAAGTCCCTCCAGCTCCAAGCGGGCTGAAATCGTAATCCGGCAGCCCGTTCGGCCGTCCGCAAAACCGTGTTTAATCGCGTTTTCCGCGAGCGGCTGCAAAATAAGATGCACAATGGTTGTGGATAACAATTCCTTGGGGATCTGAAATTCCACTTGCAGATCATCCATCATCATCTTTTGAATATGGAGATAGGCTTCCACCTGCTTGATTTCCTCTTCCAAAGTGATCCACGTTTGCCCACGGTTCAAACCATACCGAAATACATTGGCTAACGAACGCACGATGCGGCTCGTCTCCTGATCACCCGTCATGATCGCGCGGCAGTTAATGAGATCCAGTGTATTATACAAAAAATGAGGATTGATTTGGGCATGCAGCAGCTCCAATTGAAGCTGTCGTCGTTCAATCTCTTCCGTAAACGATTTCTCGATCAGACCATGAATGGTGACTAGCATCGAAGCGAACTGCTGGTTCAGCTCGTCGATTTCATAAATGCCCGTATTCTGATAAGGAAGCGGTTCTTTAAACTCCACCACTTCCGGACGCTGGATAGCCGTGACCAGTCTGGTAATAGGAACCGTTACCCGGACAACAATTCTGCGGAGCCAGAAACCGGCAATAATTAAGGCAACAGCCGCTGTCACAGCGCCAAATAATGAAATGGCAAAGGTGTATTGGCTGAAATGGCTCTCTGGCACAACCGCAAGCAGCTTCCACCCGTTCTGAAGCGTCTCGAACATGACTCTGTGATTCTCTCCGTCAATTCTCGTAACGATGGACCCCTTGGAATCCTTGAGTGAACGAACATAGGGAAGCGCTCCTGCATCGTCGAGAAAGTCGTAGCGTTCGCTGTAGATCACTTTGTCCGCTTCATCCAGCAGCAGATGATACCCTTCCTCAAGCCGGGCATTGTCAAAGATCCCCCGGATGCTGCGCGTATCCGCTCCAACAATGAGCGTACCGATATTTCGGCCGTCCTTGAGGCTTGTTTTTTTTCTCGCCGAAAAGACCATCGCTGTATCGGACTCTGTCCTCTGGCTCCACCATATGTTCTGTCGTTCCCCGCGGCTTAGACTTTGGAACCACTTCTGATTCTGCAAATCATTGTTCTTAAATATCCCCGTAATTGGGGAAAAATGCTCAGCTGCCATGGCGTACAAGCCACTGCCCGGCTCCAATGCGACTGAAACCACGTATGATTGCTGTGCAACATTCCCAGAGCCGAAATCATTCAGTAAAGACAGCAAGGAAAGATTCTGTAAATTGGTTTCTAGCGTATACAAATCGCTGACAGCCTCATAGGGCTCCTGATATGTATTCACTAACAAATTTTCTATAGATTGATTGCTTAGAAAAAAGGCAGCTACATTATTCATCGTATCGAATTGATATTCGATATTACGGTAAACAAATTTCATGGACTGCTCTGCCATCTTCAGCGTATGGTCGTTCTGCACCCGGATGAGGATGTAGCTGGCCGCCGTTGCAAACAGGGCAATGAAGGTGACAATCAACACGAAAATCGGAAGACTGAGCCGTGACAACAACCCTGAGTGACCGCTGCGTTGCTTGAAGCGAATAGCCATGCCTAACATCCTCCTTCACTTAAATGATGGCAAAAGCCCCCTAGTCGGCGGCTGCCGAGCGAGGGGCTCCATAAGCTTTTATCCAGATATCCAGATATAACGGTGTTTATTTGCCTGATTTCTTTTTGAAGGAAGCTTCCAGCTCGGTAAGAATCTGAGTGCCGCCTTGTGATTTCCATTTCTCTGCGAAGTCATCGAATTTCTTGATGTCCGCGCCCATAATGATTTGCGTAAAGACGGAATCGCGCAGCGTGTTCAGTTCCACAAGCTTGGTGATTTTCGTCGGAGAATCCAAGTAATTCGAAGCATCTGTAATTTGAAATTTATTGTTGATGGCAACATCCAGCGCCTGCGACTGACGCAGAGGCAGCGATTCCAGATAACGCGGCCAGCCTTTCAAACCAGGGGCGAACAAGTAGCTTTGAATCCCTCTGAAGTTCCCATTCTTATCCTGCTGCGTCTTAGGATCGATCAGATCCGTAACCACTTTCATCTTGCCATTGTCGATCTTGTAGTCTTCGCCTTCAATGCCCCATACAGTCAGCATTTGATTCTCCAGCGACAAGGAGCTCTCTATGATAGCCAGCACCTTTTTGGGATCTTTGGTCTTGGCGCTGATTGCGTTCATTTGGCCAAATGGCGCGCCTGACGGAGCTACCGCTTTACCGTCTGCACCAACAAGCGAGCTGTTCAAAGACAAATATTTGTACGGTACATTGGACTGATCCGGCAGCTTGCCGTCAGCAGCCAATTTGCCGCTTTTCTTAAGTTCATTGCTTTCCACTTGCGTGTCATAATCATTTGGTGTGGACCACCAGCCCATCCACGAGAACAATTTGCCGCTATAAAGCTTAGCCCGCAGCTGCTCTTCCTTAATTGTAGCGAATTCTTTATCAATGAGTCCTTCTGCGTACATTTTTTGCAAATACTGCAGAGCCTCTTTCATTTTCGGATCGATATCATAATTGCTGAATTTGCCGTCTTTTTCCGTGAAATAGCCCGGTGTTACGCCAAATGCGCCAAAAATATGATCAAATGAATTGTTCGCATATTTCTGCTGGCCAATCTGTGCCGTATAGCCGCCGAGCGGGATGATATCCGGTTTCTCAGCTTTTACTTTCTTCAGCAAGTTGTAGTATTCATCCAGCGTTTTGGGCACTTGAGCGCCCATCCCCTCGACGAAGTCCTTGCGCAGCACAACATTCCAGCGATAGCCTGCACCTGGTCCGCCTTGATAAGGTATCCCGTAAATTTTACCATTTACTTTGGCTTGTTCGAAGACTTCCTTCGGCACTTCCTTGAGAATGTTCGGCGTATCTTTCTCATTAATGAGATTCGTCAGATCAACGAAAGCGCCTTGCTGCGCATACTTTTGGAAATCGTCGGCGAAATCAATCCGTACGACATCGGGAATGTCACCGCTGGACATTTTGAGATTAAGCTTCGTCTTGTACTGCTGAACGTCCACCATCTCCGGAGTGATTTTGATGTTCAGCTTTTTCTCTACGGCTTGCTTCACAGCATCCTTAGTAGGATCGTAGGGCTTGGATATATCTTGGGCTTTCAGCCATTTCAGCTCGTAAGGCTCCTCTGTTTTCGGTGCCGCCGATACCGCACTGGCGGATGTCGTAGGCGCAGCAGGTGCCGGATCGCCGGTCTTACTGCAGCCTGCAAGGGTTACAGAACCTGCAAGCAGTGCAGCAAGTGCGGTATACGACCAAACTTTTCCTTGATTTGACATAAGAATTGACCTCCTTGAATTATATTTTATTTTTGCCTCAATGGGAATGAATCCGCCAAACAAATCACTTAGCCTTTGACAGAGCCGATCAACATCCCTTGCTCGAAATGCTTTTGAATAAAAGGGTAAATAATGAGCATCGGCATTGCCACGATCACAATCGCAGCCATTTGGATACCGATCGTCGGGGGAGGCGTTGAGCCTGCCGCTTCAAGCAGCTCCGGCGGAAGGCTGGAACTGGCAATGATGGTGCGCAGGATGAGCTGCACAGGCGCTTTGTGCCAATCCGTTACATACAGCATGGCGTTGAAGAAATCATTCCAATAGACGACCAAGTACAGAAGTCCGATCGTGGCGATCACCGGTTTGGACAGCGGGAGCACAATTTGCCAGAGGATTCTGAACTCCGAAGCGCCATCAATGGAAGCTGATTCTCGCAGGCTCTCCGGAATGCTTTCGAAAAAAGATTTCATAATAATCATGTTGAAAGCGCTGTAGGCCATGACCAGCATAAGCACATAGTTGGTGTTCAGCAAACCCAGCTGCTTGATGGTGATGTAGGTAGGAATCATCCCGCCTTTGAACAGCATGGTGAAGACGAAGATGAGCATGAAGATTCGCCTGCCGGGCAGTTTTTTCTCTGCAAGCGCGTAGGCCGCTGTTGTTGTCAGAAACAAGGCGAGCAGGACGCCCCCTGCTGTATTGCGGATCGTATTGCCATAGGCCGTGAAGATCAGCGAGCCTTCTTTTAACAAGTACGCATAATACTCAAAACTCAGCGAGCTCGGAAACAAGATCAGGCCGTTCTTCTCGCTGAAAATATGATAGGGTGTCACGGAAACGGAAATCACGTACCAGAAAGGAATGACAATAATGATCGTCATGACCGTTAGAACCAAATAGTTCGTGGTGACAAAGGCTTTCTCGCCTGTTGTTAGCTTCATCGCATCTCTTCCCCTTCGTCAGAAAATACCGGAATCATTGATTCGCTTGGCAATTTGATTGGCTACCAGCATCATCACTAGCCCAATGACACCCTTGATCACGTCCGCTGCGGCAGCAAGGCTCAAATTAAATTGCTCAATGCCAACACGGTAAATGTACGTATCCAGAATATCTCCGACTTCAAAGACCATCGGATTGTACAAGTTGATGACCTGATCCAGCCCTGCGCTCATGATATATCCGACTCTCAGGATGAAGATGACGATAATGGTCCCGGTAATACCCGGCAGCGTCACGTGCACAATTCGCTGAAACCGCGACGCGCCATCGACAATAGCAGCTTCGTAGACCTCTGGGTTAAGCCCGGCGATCGCCGCCATATAGATGATGGCCGCCCAGCCCATCTCCTTCATCGCATCCGTGACGACCAGAATCGTCCGGAAATACGCGGGTTCGACCAGCAGATAGGCGGGATCGCCGCCAAAAAACTCGATGATCTTGTTTATGACGCCCGTTTCCGGCGAAAGGAGCAGCGTGATGATTCCTCCATAGACGACCCATGATACGAATCTGGGTAAATAGACGGCTGTTTGGAGTGTCTTTTTGAACCAGACGAGCCGTATTTCATTCAATGCAAGCGCTAACAAGATGGGGCAAAGAAAACCGCTGATCATTTTGTACAAGCTGATGAGCAGTGTGTTCTTGAACGCATTCATGAACATATCCGATTCAAACAGCATTTGAAAGTATTTAAATCCAACCCACTGACTTCCCGAGAACCCCTGTATCGCGTTATAGTCCATGAAAGCAATGCTGATCCCGTATAACGGCAGGTAATCAAAAATGAAAACCCATACCAATGCGGGCAGCAGCAGTACGTAAAGCAGCTTGTAAGTCCATATCCTCCTTATCTGCCTCGACAGCGACGTTTGTGTGGTGGTGGTGATCTTGGCAGTTATCGGTTCCATCCGTTTCCTCCTGTCCGCTCTCTCTCCCTAAGCTCTCTCTGTAATGAAAGTGTTTACACTAATTAGCTTAGCGGAATTTGACGGAACGGAAAACGGGTGCGAAGGACGAAAATACAGGGGAAAAGTCACAAGTATCGTATTTTTATTGCGTGAGCACATGCGCTCTTAGCGTTTCAATCAAATCTCGCAGCGGAGGCAAGTTCCTATTTTTTATTTTATAAGCCAAATACAAATCATTCGTCACCCCGTACGATTGGGCAATAATTTTAATTTTATTGGCTTGCAAGGAATTTCCGAGCATATAGGTGGGCAAAATACTGATCCCTGCTTGATGCTCGATGGCAGACAGAATTGCATGCAGATCCGGCAAGACGAATATAGGCTGCAGCTGCGGTCTTTTTCCAAAATGCTCCCGCCAAAATCGTCGGATAATAGGCAGCTCCTGACCATAAGCGAGCCAGTTTTGTACGCAGAGCCACTTTTCCTTATTCTCCGCTTCTTCAAACAGTTGATCATCAAAATCCGCAGCTGCCACAACGACAAATTTTTCCTGAAAATAAGGAATATACTCGATGCCAGGAGCTGACAGCTTCTGCGAGGTCACAATAAGATCAAGTTTATCTTCCAATAATAATTCCAAAATATGAGCAGCGATTCCGTATTGAGCAATGACACGCAGATGAAAACGGCCGAGATGAGGGGCTACTGTTTCCCTAAAAAGCTCATGAGATGAGCCGATTCTTACCACTGGCAGCATAGGGACAGCCGCCGTGTTGAAATTTCGCGTTGTTTCCTCAAGCGCCTCAACCAGAGGAGCTAATCGTGTGTAGAGCTCTTTCCCTCTTTCCGTAGGAAATATTTTTCTCGAAGCTCTTGTAAATAAAGGCTCTCCAACCGAGGCCTCCAAAGCAGCCAAATGCTGACTCATTGCAGGCTGCGTCATAAGCCGTGCTTTGGCCGCTTCCGAAACCGAGCTATGCTTGTATATGCTGATGAAACTGCGGTACCATTCAAAATCAACCATGTATGATTCCTTTCCAGACCGTTATTGGATATGAACAAATTCTATGAGAAAAAGAGCCTCGAATCAATCTCGAGACTCTCTGTTCATCTGCATCCTTCCCCAGAAGGTGAATAGTATGCCTAAGCAAGTAACCAGTGCCGCTACCCAAGGGACGGCTTGAAGCCCGCCTCCAAATTGATAGTCGATCACGACGCCTCCCAAATAGGCACCCAGCGCATTTCCGAGGTTGAAAGCAGCTATATTCAACGTAGATGCCAACGTTGGCGCTTCCTTGGCTGTATTCAGCATGTGCAGCTGCAGCCCAGGAACGATACCGAATGCCGCTATTCCCAAAACAAAGACGGTAATCAAAGCGAGCACTTTGTTATGATCCGTCAAAGTGAAAACAGCCAGCACAACAGCCAAAAGAATGAGGAAACCAATCAGCGAAGGCATCAGCTTCCGATCAGCCAGCTTCCCGCCATAAATATTGCCTATTGTAATCCCTACACCGAATAAGACAAGGATATAAGATACCGAACTTGGTGAAAATCCTGTTATATCCACGAGAATCGGGGAAATATAGGTGAAGGCTGTAAATACACCGCCGAATCCAAATATCGTCATCAAAAGCGCTACGTGTACGACGGGCCGCCGCAGGACGCCTAGTTCCTGCCGCAAGCTCGAAGGCTCAGCTTTGACCTTCGGGACAAGCAGGATGATGCCAGCCAGCGCGATGACTCCCATCAAAGTAATCACCCAGAACGTTGACCGCCAGCCGTAAGCTTGTCCCAGGAAGGTTCCGATGGGAACACCCAGAATGTTAGCCAAGGTCAACCCGGTAAACATGATAG
Source organism: Paenibacillus ferrarius (assembly GCF_002027705.1). Taxonomy (GTDB): domain Bacteria; phylum Bacillota; class Bacilli; order Paenibacillales; family NBRC-103111; genus Paenibacillus_E; species Paenibacillus_E ferrarius. The sequence continues at coordinate 42,560 of NZ_MBTG01000016.1, forward strand.
CAATAGCACCAGCGCGCTTCTCCTTGGGAACCAGCGACGCTGCCACAACAGAGCCTACGCCAAAAAAGGAGCCATGCGTCAACGCTGCAATGATGCGTGCAATCATAAGGACGGTATAGTTGGGTGAAACGGCTGCCAGTGCATTGCCGGCAATAAATATCACCATCAACAGTATCAGCAGTGCCTTTCGCTGCATCCGATGCGTCGCTATCGTAATAAACGGTGCTCCTAAGGCAACTCCCAGCGCATAACCGGTGATGAGCAGGCCTGCAGAAGGTATGGATACATGGAGATTCGAGGCCACTTCAGGCAATAAGCCCATAATGATAAACTCGGTCATCCCAATGGCAAATGCCCCTATGGTAAGTGCGTATAAAGCGAACTGTGACGCTTTGCGCATAGCGACTGAAGAATGATTGAACGTACTTTCTGAATTCATGAAGCTCCCTCCTTACTTTTTGTACAACCCTAGTGTAAGTTCAGACCATTCATAATACAAATTATGATTTTATAAGTTAATCATAAATATTTTTATCTATTATGCCGTCGCCAGCACATAAATATGAAAAAGTCTAGCCAGAAGAACGAGTTGCTGTTCCTCTAACTAGACTTTATATATTCGCAATGCGAACGAGAAGCTCATGACAGTTCGAATGCGTCACCTGTACGTGTTAACCAACTCTTTAGCTCTTCTTCCAATGAGAGAAGCAGTTCATCCTCCTGCCATTCCGTGATGATGCGTGGATTTAACTGATACGGATCATGTTCATGATCATACAGCAGGCGCTGCGGCTCAGCTCCAGGCATGTATCCTTTATGCACGACATACGTATACCGCTCTGTGCGAAGGCCTCGCCAGCCAAATAGCCGATTGTCCAAACCACAGGCAGCGAACTGCTCAATCGCATCTTTCCGTCCAGGAAATGCACAGATAAAAGCGGAAGAGACCTCCGTCTGACTTTTCCCCAGAATATCGCCTGACAAATCCAGTCCCTCCGCTGTGGAAGGAACGGGAATTCCAGCAAGACCAAGCAATGTAGGCATAATATCCACACTGTTAAAAAGCAGATTCGTGCGTCCCTTCTCAATCGTGCCCGCCCAGTTCATCAAACAAGGTATGGCTATGGATTCTTCATGCCAGGAATGCTTGGCCATGAAACCGTGCGAGCCCATTAATTCCCCATGATCCGAGGTGAGCACGATCAACGTGTTCTCCGCAATTCCGAGCTGCTGGACTTCCTGCATGATGCGGCCGAACTGCTCATCCATTCCGGATACTGCCGCAAAATAATCACTTGTATACCGCTGCAGCGCTTCATCTCCGCTTTCGAATGGCTCACCCGTGTGCGCAGCAAGATGCTCTGCACGCACATTGGGACGCAACTTCAGCTCTCTTCCCGTATAGAGCTGCTTGTATTTCTCAGGGACAAGCTCGAATGGACTATGGGGTGGATTCCAAGAAACAAACAAGGCAAATGGCTCGCTGCCGTTCCCTTTGGATCGTATATAGTCAAGTGCGACATCCGTTTCATGCTCAAGCGACCATTGCTTGACCTCTATCATATCCGGTGTGTCTTTCCAATAATGCGGTTCCATGTGATGGTCATAGGCTCCATAGGAGTACCAGAAATCAAAACCGTGTCTCTTCGCACCTGGCGGCGTGTACGCATCCCAATCCCGCGCACCGGACACAGGCTCTGGGCTGAGATTTTGCTCTGGCAAATCCAGATGCCATTTGCCGATATAGCCCGTCTGGTAACCCGCTGATTTCAGCGCATCCCCGATGCAGACCTCGTCTGGACGCAGCATGACATCCGCACCGATCTTGCAATTCGTGTATACCCCCGTCGATTGCGGGTACTTGCCTGTCATTAATGCGGCTCGGTGCGGGGAGCATAAAGGCGTACATGAGAGTGCATGGTTGAAAACCAAGCTCTCTTCCGCAAAGCGGTCTATATGCGGGGTCATCACAGGATCTTCACCCATGAAACCAACAGCCTGCTTCCTCCACTGATCAGCGAAAATATAAATGATATTTGGCTTCATGTCTGATTCACCCTTTAACCGCACCAGCGGATATTCCTTCCACGAAATGGTCCTGGGCCATGAAGTAAATAAGAATCGTTGGCACAATCGCACAAACGGCTGCTGCCATTAACGGTCCGTATTCGGTGGCATGCTCCGATTGAAAATGCTGCATACCGAGCTGAAGCGTAAACAACCGATCCGAGTTCAAATAAATTAACGGCCCCAGGAAATCGTTCCATGCATGCATGAACGTAAAGATGGTTAAACTCGCAATAGCGGGTCGGATCAATGGCAAAATAATGCGCGAATAAATGCCAAACTCACCCAAGCCATCAATTCTGGCGGCTTCCGAGAGTTCCTCTGGAATGGACATAAAAAACTGTCTGAACAAGAATACCCCAAACGGGCTGAAGGCTCCCAACAGGATTAATGCCCAGTGTGAATCCATTAAACCCAGCTTCTTCATTAGCATGAACTGGGGAATCATCATGACCTGATAAGGCACCATCATCGTCGCCACATAGAGGAAAAACAACTTATCCCGTTCCGGGAATTTCACTTTGGCGAACGCGTAAGCGGCCGTGGAACATGTAATAATTTGCAGTAATGTGGTCAAAAGCGCAATTTTGATTGTATTCAAATAGTACGTAAAGAAAGGCAGCTGCGTCCACACCTTCGTATAATTGGACCAGTAGAAATGGCTGGGTATCCACTGAATCGGGAATCCGAATATCTCCGCTTCCGATTTCACGGAGGCAGAGAGCATCCAGAGGAAGGGAACAATCATGGACAAAGAGATCGCGATTACGATCACATACAAAGCTATTTTTCTAACCCATGCCCCAGTAGGCAACCGTTTCGGTAGGTTGATGGATGTCTTCCTAGGTTCTATGATTGTATTCAAGTTGGCTTCTCCTTTCTCTAACCCGCTAAACTCGTTAGGAGTAGTTCACCCAACGTTTCTGTCCTCTAAATTGAATCAGTGTAATGACGAGGATGATGGCAAAAAGCACGTAAGCCATCGCAGAGGCATACCCGTATTCGAATCTTTGGAATGCCGTATAATAAATATCATAGACCAGCATATGCGTCGAGCGGCCCGGACCGCCTTTGGTCAAAACGAACACAAGATCGAACACTTTGAACGAATTAATAATCCCCATAATGATGGTGAAGAAAATAACCGGCGACAGCATCGGCACCGTAATCTTGCGGAATTGCGATACTTTCCCTGCGCCATCGATTTCCGCTGCTTCATAGAGATCCTTCGGAATTCCCTGCAATCCAGCTAAATAGAGCACCATATAGTAACCGATGGAATGCCAAATGCTGACGATAATAACCGAGATAAGCGCCCAATGCGTGGAGGCTAGCCATGTGGGCGGATGATCGACCCCCAAGCTGCGCAGCATGCCGTTAATCGGCCCCATAGTTGGGTTGTAGAGAAGCTGCCATACGACGGCTACGGCTATCGTAGCTGTTATGTGAGGCAGAAAGATGGCGGTACGAAATATTTTAATGCCTCTCAATCCTTTATTGAGGGCAACAGCTGCCAAGATCGCGAGTAATAACGTAACCGGTACGGATACGCCCGTCATGATTAAACTGTTGAGAAGCGAGATGCGGAACGTTTCGTCACTCCATAAACGCACATAATTCGCTAATCCTGTGAATTGGATATCGCCAAAGCCATTCCATTCCGTAAAGCTCATAAGAAAAGATGCGCCTACCGGAAAGCAAATAAATAATAAAAATCCAATGATATTCGGAAGCAGAAATGTGTAACCGATGAACCGATTGCGCCGTACTTCTTTGCTCGTTTCTCTCATATGCTTCACCCCTATTGAAGCAATCGAGCTTCGCCAACTTCGGCGAAGCTCGACCGTCTCATTCATGTCTTTTACTTCTTGCCTGCTTTGAAATCCTTCGCGTATTTATCTGCCCATTCCTTTTCTACACGTTGCGCAATTTTGGCAATCGCCTGATCCACCGTCTGCGCGTTGGTCAAAGCCATTTCCCCTTCTTGCTTATACACGTTGTTGACCAGAATATTTTTCACGCCAGGCAGGAACGGGTATTCCGGATATTCTTTTTGTTCCACGAAATAGTGAATGTTCTTAGGCTTCATGCTACCATCGCCGATATAGGTTTTGCGGATATCGTCATTGATATAGCCTGTCAAGAATCCTTTGGCTGCGAATTGCTTCGCGCCTTTGGCTCCTGTCATGAATTGAATGACTTTAAACGCTTCTTCTTTGTGCTTGGAGTTTTTGTTCATCATTAACGATACGGGTGTTGCCAGACTTGTGTTCGCTGCTACACCATCTGGATGCGGAACTGGAACGACATCCCAATCGAAGCTGATTTTCTTCTCCGCTTCCGCTTGTCTAAGCTGTGCAACATGCCAGTCACCAATCAGATTCATGGCAACATTGCCCTTCTGGAAAGCCGAATTATAATGTGCGGAAGTCGTAATTTGCTCCGCCCAGCCCATGATCGAGCCGTCTTTTTCCATATCCATGCGGAATTGGAGCCCTTTCTTGAAAGGGGTTAAATCCTTATCGATAATCGAAGCGCCAGTTTGAACGCCCTGCATATACCAGGTTTGCGCCCACGGATGCAGGAAAGCACCATAAACTTTGTTCGCGCCCTCGCCCTTCGTCATTTTCTTCGCCAGCTCCCGGAATTCATTCCAAGTCATATCCTCTTTCGGATAAGGAACGCTCGCTTGATCAAACAGCGTTTTGTTATAGAACAACATCCAGTTGGACTTGCGGTAAGGAAGACCGAAAACTTTATCGTTAACTTTCAACGAGTCATAAAGCGGACCATATCCGGAAACGTCGACATTCCCTTTTTTGATGTAATCATCCAATGGTTCTAAGATGCCTGTATCCAAGAAAACATCCATATTGCCGCCGAACAAATCAATGTCTTCTCCAGATGACAGCTGCAGACGAAGTTTCTCATAGTATTGAGCTTGAGGAACGGTTTCGAATTGCACTTGGATTGTTGGATTCTCTTTACTAAACTCAGCATAGGCGGTTTTGAATGTTTCCAAATCGTCCGTTAATACCGTAGCCTTCAGGTTAACTTGCGCGGTTTTTGCCTCTGGCGAAGCCGTATTTTTATCGCCAGTCGTTTGCTGTGTGGAACCACATCCGGCAAGCAAACCCACAAGCACTGAGCCCGTTACCACCATACTCCAACTTTTTTTCATTTGACTATCACCCTTTTTTTGATATGATTTGAATGCGTTTTCTATATTTTGAATTATACGTAGATTCAAAGTCCATCGACAGGTGAAAGTTTTATTCCCCCTTTTTTGGCCAAAGAGAAAGAAGTGATTCCTATGCTTTTCATTACGCTTCTATTGTTGATTTTCACTATTTTATTTACTTACAAAAAACTGAATAATGCCTCAACCCGCTTCATGTATGGCATCATTATCGGTTGGATACTTTCCTTCGTATCCTTCACCCTGTATTTGAGCAAGTTCAACTACTATTTCAACGTCATTCATAGTTTCTTTGATTTCAGTCCAGGTACTTGGAATTACCTTGTGTTGACCAAATTTAATCCTAACTGGCTGATTCGTATGCTGAATGTGGGTGTTAGCCTGTTTTATTGTTCGCTGCTTTGCTTTGCGGTATCCTTCACCAGGAGCCTCAGCCACAGAAAACAGCAATTCGTCTACGGTGGTGTTCTGACCTTTTTCATCGTACAAACGGCTTATTATGACCCTACTCTGCACATCGCTTTAACCAATTGGAATGATAGTCTTCCGTACCTAAATGCAGTTGAAGCTATATTTAAAAGCTTTCGCTACCTCTTTCTTTTTGTTGCATTTGGCCTGCTAGTGAACTATTATTTGAATTATCCGAAAATTAGGTTTATCAAAAATCTCACCTTATATCATATTTTGCTGTTCATCCCGCTTGTGATTATTCACTTGTTAATCTTCTCGTGGGCACCAAAAGTACTAGTAAAAGCAACATTTCTGGATGGCTATTACAATTACTTGCAGCCTCCGCTTGGTTCTCAGCCCATCCTGCTGTCCGTGTTTCCCTATGCGATTTATTTGACACTGATCCTGATGATTTTCATCGTTTACAAGTTCAATTCCATCGAGAATTATCGCAAAAATCGCGATATCCAGATTAATAAAAGCATTGATACCGCAACGTTAGGCACCCGTGCTTTCACACATGCGCTCAAAAACCACTTGATCGCGATACAATCCGAGGCAGCTTATTTGAAAGACCGCCATCAAGCGGATAACGAGTCCGTGTACAGTCTTGAACTTATTTTAAAATCATCGCAAACAGCCCTTACGAGCATTAACGATGCCGCTGATAAATTAAAAAACATGAATTTAAATCTTCAATCCATGTCGATCGAGCTGCCTATACAGCAAGCACTGCTCCAGCTGCGGGAGCAATCCAACCGCTGCCAAGTCGACTATCGGCCAAGCTCGGTTCCCGTAAATTGTTATCTCGATTACAGCCATTTCACGGAAGCCATTTACAACTTGCTGATCAATGCCAATGAATCGCTGCAGTATCGCGATGATGGTCTCATTGTTGTAGAAACGAATCAGCAGAACGGCTGGGCGCTTATCCGCATTGCCGATAATGGTCCTGGCGTAGCCGAGGAAAATTTAGAAGCTATCTTTGATCCGTTTTTCACGACGAAAGCTTCCGTAAACAACTGGGGTATCGGCTTGTCCTACTGTCACAAGATCGTACTAGGCCACGATGGCAAGATTCTGGTGGAAAGCAAAGAAGGTCTCGGAACGACATTCACCCTATTCCTGCCGATTATCTAATGTTCCTGGAATGCTAAAGAAAGAGGTTCATGCGAATGACACAACTACAAATGCGAATCCTCATTGCGGATGACATGGAAGCCCACATTAGAAGACTAGAGAGGACATTCTCTGGGCATGAAGATTTTGAGTGCATCGCGCGCGCTTCATCTGGCAATGAGGCGGTCACGCTGGCGGCTCAGCATCAGCCCGATGTTATTTTGATGGATATTGAGATGGAAAGTCAGTATGCCGGAATTCATGCGGCCAAACAGATTCACGAAAAGCACCCTCATATCAAAATCATCGTATTGACCGTTCATAAGGATGAGAATTTCATCTTTGCCGCCTTTCAGACGGGAATCACGGACTACTTGCTGAAAAATGCTTCAGATGTAGAAGTCATTGAAGCCGTTCGGGCTGCTTTTAAGAACGAATCACCGATCCGGCCGATGATCGCCGAGAAGATTAGGGAAGAATTTGTTCGCGTCAAAAAAGCGGAAGCCAGCCTGCTGAATATCATTCAGATCATCTCCGAACTGACTCCAAGCGAGCTGCAGGTGCTCCGCCTCCTGTGCGAAGGCAAGAAGCGCAAGCAAATTGCCGAGGAACGCTGCGTTGAGTATGAAACGATCAAGAAACAGATCAATTCCATTCTCAAAAAATTCCAAATGCCCGATGCCGCTAAAGTGATTCAAACGATTAACGATTTGCGCATTTTTGAGGTCATGAGGAAGCTTTGATGTTGGTTTGCGGGGGCGGGGCTTTTTGCTGCTGAGCCTGCCTTTTTGGCAGGCTCGGTGTATATTTGCGGGGAAGAGGCTACCTCAATCCAAAAAATGCAACAAGAGCATAGCCCAAAACCGAAAGCAATACCGACCCCACCAACCCCGCAGCAAACGACTTCATCCCCATGCGGCGAAATGTGAGTAGATCAACTTGCAGTCCCAGACCAACCATCGCCATGGCGATTAGCAAGTAAGCAGCGACAAGGATCTGAGTGGTCAAGCCAGCGGGAATTATCCCCAACGTGTTGACACCGCTCATAGCAAGAAATCCAAGAATAAACCACGGCATCGGAATCGATTTCCAGCTTGCCTTTTTCACTTCGCCACGCTCTTTTCTTTCTATCCGGTTCGTCCAGATGCCGAGCACAATGGCGACCGGTACCAAAAGGGCAACACGCGTTAATTTCACGATGACCGCCAGATCAACCGCAGCTTTGCCGCCAGGGGCCGCAGCCGCAATGACATGCGCCACTTCATGAAGCGTTGCACCTGAGAAAATACCGTAGCCTTGCGCCGTCAAGCCCAGTACAGGATAAAGAAGCGTATAGGCAAGTGTGAACAGTGTCCCTAATATGGCAACCGTGGCTGCCGCAACAGCAGTCTCTTCCTCATTGGCCTTAATTTGCGGGGATATGGCGACAACGGCAGCCGCACCACAAATCGCCGTGCCGCAGGCCGTCAAGATGCCCAAGCGCTTTTCGACCTTGAACATCTTCGTAAGCGCATAGACAACAACCAGTGTAAAGATGATATTGATGACGGCAATCGACAGCACCTTTGGACCCGCATGCACGATATCAAGCAAATTCAATCTCATGCCCAGCAAAATAATGCCATATCGTAGAAGCTTTTTGCTTGAAAATGAAACGCCTGTAAGGCTCTGCCGAGGGACTCCGATGATGGCCTTCCAGAGGATGCCGAGTAAAATGGCTATTACTAACTGTCCCATTATATTTAGAAATGGCGCTTCGGCCAAATATTTGGCGGCAACCGCAAGCATGAACGTTAAACCAATACCTTGTGCAAATCCGAAACCTTTATGTTCTCTTTGTGGTAAGACGTAGGCATGTGCCATCATCCTCACTCCCATCTTCAAGCTGCTCTGTGCTGTTCTTCTAACCTCACTATAAAGCGAACCGTACGATAAGTGAAATATCAATATCCTATCTCTATCATGAGAAAAACTGATGATAAACTTGTCGTTAACCCCCTTCCTTATGTAGAATATAAAGACTAGGGGGAGATGCAGATGATCGTAGAAACACTTCGTGTTTTTGTTGCCGTTACTGAACAACGCAATTTCTCCCGCGCAGCGGAGCTGTTGAATTTATCCCAACCAGCCGTCTCGCTGCATATTCGGAATCTGGAGAACGAATTCAGCTCCAAGCTCATGCATCGTTCACCTAAACATGTCATGCTAACAGAAGCTGGTGAAATTCTATATCGGCGAGCCAAAGAAATTCTTGCCCTTTATGAACAAGGAAAGCAAGAAATCCATTTGCTGACTGAAAAAGTAACAGGGGCGATTCACATTGGCGCGAGCTTCACGATTGGGGAATATATTTTGCCGCGCCTGCTTGCCGAGTTTGCACAGCAATTCCCGGAGGTCGAGATGTCCGTTACGATTGCAAATACCGAGGAAATTACCCAAGCGCTGAAGGCGAACAAGCTTGATCTCGGTTTAGTTGAAGGGCAAGTATCACCGAATGGGCTCCAAGTTTCCTCGTATATGAAAGACGAAATGATCTTAATAGCGTCTAATTCCCATCCTCTCGTTTCCAAAAAAACGGTAAAACCGGAAATGCTCCACGACCTCACTTGGATTTTCCGCGAGCATGGATCCGGTACTCGGTCTTTCAACGATCAGTTTATTCAGGCGGCGGGGCTGCGCATCAAACGCTCGTATGTGTTCAACAGCAGCCAGGGTGTTAAAGAAGCCGTTTCCGCTGGGCTGGGGATATCTATTCTCTCCCGCTGGATTGTGCGCAAGGAATTGGAATCCGGGGAAATTTGCGCTGTCCCACTCAGCCCCAAGCTGCCGGAACGGAATTTCTGGATCATTCAGAATCAGGATCATTCAGCTACGATGGCTATCCAAATGTTCCTGCATATGCTACTTCAGCGCGCATAGTTTTGTTAGTTTTCACCTGCTGCGGCGTATTTATGCCGAATGCTAGTAAGCCGGATGCCTCATGAGTGGCGTCTGCTCCAAAACCATGCGCAACCACATCGGCAATATCCGTCACTCACCGAATTTGAGAAACCTGCGAAAATACAGGCTTTTTCGAGGGAATCGTGTAAAATCAGAAAAAGCCTGCGATTATGCAGGCTTTTGAAGCTTTTCCATCCCGATATCGAAAAAAGGCCTCAAAAGCCTGCAGATTCGCAGGCTTCTCGAGATTTTGCCTCCTTCCCAAGATAAAAGGATGCATAATCGCAGGAATCCCTCAATTTAGAAGGTTCAGACATCTACGAAGAAAGTGGGGCAAAAGCAAACTATCCGCTCAGTCAGGACGCAAGCCCCCTCTTTCATCCTTTCAAAGGAACAACCAAACTAACCACCGTTCCTTGCCCCTGCTCGGAGCGAATGTCCAGCCTGCCGCCAATACTCTTGGCTCGCTCTTCCATGCTGAAAAGACCCACGCCTTTGGCAGCTTTATTCCTCGCAAAGCCTTTCCCCTTGTCCTCCACACGAACTAAGACTTGGGAGTCCATCTCCTGCACAACAACCGTCGCTTCTGACACGTCCGCGTACTTGGCAATATTGGTAAGCGCTTCTTGAATTACGCGGTAAATGACGGTTTCCTCAAGTGCTCCCAGTCTGCGGGACAAGCGGCTGTCCAGTATCACCCGAATCCCGTAATGATTGGTATAGTTTTCAATATACGTTCGAATGGCAGGGACAACCCCTAGGTCGTCCAATACGGAAGGCCGTATTTGCCAAGCCAAACTTCGCACATCTTCAATGATGCCGGAAACCTGCTGTCTAAGTGCAGTCAAATCCGTGCTTTTGGCCTCGCCCTCCCCGATCAAGCGATCCATTTGGATCAACAAGGAGAATAAGCTTTGACCAATGCCATCGTGCAGCTCGCGCGAAAACTTGCGGCGCTCTTCCTCCTGAATGCGCATGACCTGCGACATCATCAGCTGGAGTTCTTCTTCCACACGCTTTAATTCCGTTACTTCATTCCGAATAGCAAGATACTGATAAGATTGCCCATATTCATCCAGGAACGGCACGATGGTTGTATCTACCCAATAAAAGCTGCCGTCTTTGGCTTTATTTTTAATTTCGCCGCGCCATACCTTCCCTGAGGAAATGGTTTGCCACAAGACAGCCATGAACGGCTTCTGGTGATAGCCCGAATTGATAATCCGATGATCTTGACCGATCAGCTCGCTCCGGGAGTACTTGGAAACTGCACAAAATTTATCGTTCACATATAAAATCTTCCCTGTATGGTCGGTAACAGCCACAATGGAGGATTCGTCCAGAGCAAATTTAACATGGGATAGTTGTTTAAGCGCTTGTCTCAAATCCTGCTGAAACAGGGAATCCGCGATATGCTCGTCAAGTCGATTTAATAGATTCAGCACATTCTCACCGATGACTTCTGGATACGCTCTGTTCTTATCCTCACTCAAAGTTCAGCAGCCCTTTCTTCACAGCGAATTTCACCAGCTCTGGTCTCGTCTTCAGTCCCAGCTTCTCCATCACATTGCTTTTGTGCGACTCAACCGTTTTGACGCTGATAATCAGCTGTTCGGCAATTTCTTTATTCGAGAAGCCTTTGGCAATTAGCGCCAAAACTTCTTTTTCGCGCTCCGAGAGCGTTTCGAAGGTATCTTTGTTCTCGCCTTGCTTCAAGCGTTCGATATATTCATTCATGAGCCTCTTCGTCGCCGTAGGATAGAGATAAGCATTGCCCGCAGCAACGGAACGAATTGCCGTTAACAGCTCCTCATGCGGCGAGCTTTTCAGGATATAGCCCGATGCGCCGACGTGAATAGCTCGAAACAAGTACTCATCATCGTCATGCATGCTCAAAATCAGTATCGCCATGCTGGGCATTAACCGCCTGAGCTCGGCTGTCGCCGTTAGCCCGTCCATGCCGCCAGGCATATTCAAATCCATTAAAACAACGTCCGGTTTCAGCTGCTGGGCGGCTCGAATTCCTTCTTCGCCGTCCGCCGCTTCTCCAATGATTTCGATCCCTTGCTTGCCATGGAGCAGCATGATTAAACCCGATCTAACTACAGCATGATCATCCACGACCAGAACCTTCAAAGTGTCATACCTCCTAATAAATGGATAATCACTAACCCGATCCCATTCTTTTCATTTGCCCTAATCATAACAAAAAAAACGAATTCCAGTAAGGAATTCATTTGGCAGTCTCTTGTATGATTCCTTCCAACAGAGAAGCTAGTGCGGCGATCTTCTCCTGAGCTGCAAGCAGCTCACTTCCTTCAAATCTACTTTGTTTGCGCTTACCTAAATAAATCAAGCCAACGATCTGGCGATTCGAAGACGTCATCAGGGGAAATACGGCAGCAGATTGCAGCTGCTCAGCAAGCATCAGCGGACAATGAAGTCTTTCTTGACTATTTTCAGCACACGTATCGTCGATCTTGACCCACCTGCCCAGACGCAGAGCGGTACCTGCTAATCCATGACCTGCCCGTATGACCATATGTTGATAACGATCGTTTCGGTTGCCCCATACATAATCCCAGCCGCCGCGGCCTGAATGCCCCTGCAGAGATGCCAATGCCATGAAATCGCTTGACGTCAAGCTTTGCAAAAGTGCTAATTCTACTTTCAGGCTTGTGTCGCCAATTGCCATCTCCTGCACCTCCTTTTCGACGAAAACAGTTAGCATTTCCTTTCCTACCATTGTAGACCTTTCTACGCATCTTGTAAGTCAGGGAAAACCCTGATTTTCGCATCAGGATTTCGCGCCTTTTTCCCCTGAAAAGATCAGCGTACCTCCCGATAACCAAAAACCGGAAATAGCGTTATGATAAAGATAACAAAGAAACGTTGAGGAGTTGGTCCTTATGGCCATAAATCATACATCGACTAAAGGATGCCGCACTTGCGATCACACAGAAGTCCAAGCGAATAAAGGAATTATGAAATATTTCTCTGCAGCCAATTTCGAAAAGCTTCAGAACATCATGTATGTGAAGCACGCAGCCAAGGGAGATTTCCTATTCAGAGAAGGCGACTCAGCCGACAAATTGTTCTATGTCCGCAAGGGTGGCGTCCGCATTACGAAGCTGTCTGAATCGGGGAGAAGCTTTATTCTTTATTTGCATCAGGAAGGTGACTTGTTCGGGCAGATGGACCCCTTCCAAGACTCATTGCAAAGCTTCAGTGCCGAAGTGACAGCAGATTGTGAAATTGGCGTAATTCAGCGCAAAGATCTGGAGGTGCTGCTGTGGCAGCATGGGGAATTAGCGATTGAGTTTATGAAATGGATGGGGCTTATGCACCGCATGACGGAAACCAAATTCCGCGATTTAATGATGTATGGCAAGCCAGGCGCGCTTTGCTCCTTGTTAATTCGATTAAGCAATTCCTATGGCGCTCCGACCGGTGACCATGTTCGAATCAACTACAAGATCAGCAATGCTGAAATGGCCGATATGATTGGAGCTACACGCGAAAGTGTTAATCGCATGCTGAGCGATATGAAAAAAGAAGATGCCGTCGATTTCCACAACGGACTCATCACGATTAAGAACCCCGCTTATCTCCGCGATATCTGCCACTGTGAAAACTGCCCTCTGGATATTTGCCGCATGTAGGTGATTGAGGATTTTTCCCATTATGACATAAAAAGGACTTCACACTTCATTCGAAAATGTGGAGTCCTTTCGCTTGTGCTGCTCTATTTGATGACAAGTACAGGGAGCTTGGCATGCTGAACCACATTGTGGCTGACACTGCCAAGAACAAACTCGCCAATACCGCTAAGGCCTCGGCTGCCGATAATGATAAGATCGGCTTGGATCTCATCAGCATAATTGAGAATTTCCTTCGTAATCGCCCCGCTTCTCACTTCAATATGAATATTGGAGAAGTCCGTAATTTTCTCTTTAATTTTCCCGATGACTTGCTCGGAGTAATCCAAATAATTCGTTTCGATCACAACCGGCGGGATGACAACCGAAGAACCTATGACATACGTAGGAAGATTAAAAATATGAAGGATATCCAATTTCGAAAAGTGGTTCAATTTAGCCAATTTCAACGCCGAATCCAGCGCCTTGTCAGCAGCATCGGAGCCATCGTAGGCGACTAAAATTTTTGAATATAACATATCACTTACACCTCGTTTGTATGATGTTTTCGTATAATGAATATTACCCTCGGACACGATGTTAGAAACATCCCTATCGCTTTATCTCACTCAGCATTTGATTCGCAACCGGGAAGAACATCTCTTCTTCAGCTGCCAGATGCTCGGATAGCACCGAACAGGCCACGCTTAGCAGCGAAATGGCTTTCTTCAGCTTCAAGCTGTCAGCCCCCTTGCAGGAATCGGCATATTCAAGAAATGAGCGGACAAATCGTTCCGCTTGCTTGTGATCCTCTTCCAACACCCATGTTGAGGTCAAAAAGGTTGGCTCCATCCCTTGATTCGCATAATCAGCTAGCAGGGGCAGCACTTCTTCTTCTTCCCAATGCTCGTGCGCATCAAGCTGTTTCATGAACATTTCCATTTGCTTGCGGATATCTTGAAGCAGACGCTTCGAATCTTCCGAGCCAAGCCTGCTGACCATTTGACTGGTCATATCCTGAACATGGTCAAGCTCCTTTTTTAGCGCGCCATGCTCGTCTTTCAACCGCGTTAGAATCTGTTGACATCTAGGCATCTGTGCCTGATCCTGCGGCAACCCAAGGTCCACAACCATCTATAAATTCCTCCTTTTATTGTCAGCTACGAGAAAAAGGATTCCAGATCGGTTAATACATTCTCAGTCAATGGAAAAATAAGCTGTTCTTCCATGGTAATGTGGTCGTTTAGTATTAAGCAGGCCTGCACCAGATGTGCTGCGGCATCGGCTAATTGCTTCTTCACAACGAATGAGCCAACATCGAGAATGGCCTCTTGAAAAGACTGAATAAACGAAAGGCCAAGCTGATGATCCTTTTCCAATACCCAGAATGAAGGCATCATCGAGGGCTGCGGTTGACGATCAAAATACGTGAACAAGAACGGGAATAACTCCTTTTCTTCCCACCCTGCATGCTGTTCCAGCTCATCCATGAATTGATCGCTCAATTCTTTGAGCGCATGCACCAACTGTATGCCTTTCGCCAAATCATCGATTAGAATCAATTCTTTGGCACTGTGTTCAATCATCCTTAGCTTTTCTCTTAATGCCTCATGTTCTTCCTTCAAACGATCCGTCGCATAGGCTAGCTCCGCCGGATTGGAAGATGCAATTCCCGATGCGTAGCCTGCCGTATAGATAGCCATACCTACTCCCTCCTCTATCTACCGTAAGGATATTCCCTTATCAATGAGCTCCTTCGCCCTGATAACTTCTTGATCTGATGGCGTAGGACAAAGCTCGAGTGGATATTCCTTCCCCATCTGGCGCCATTTATAGACACCCATTCGATGATAGGGGAGTATCTCCAGTTTGCATACATGATCTAATGAGCCAATAAACTTGCCGAGCTCGATTAGATCGCTGCTGTCATCCGTCCATCCGGGCACGAGCACATGACGAATCCAAAAGGGCTTTCTGAGTTCGTCTAAATAATGCGCAAATCGTTTCATGCGATCGTTGGGCTGTGCCGTAAGCTCGATGTGCCGCTCCGGATTCAGCTGCTTCAAATCGAGCAGCACCAAATCCGTCACTTCCAACAGCTCCCGAGCATGACTTGGCTCACAGAAGCCGTTCGTATCCAGCACCGTGTGCAGCCCCCAGCGCCTCTTGCACTCGGTGAATAGCCGGGCTAGGAAAGGAGCCTGCAAGGTCGGCTCCCCGCCCGTCACGGTAATCCCTCCACCCGAGCTTCGGTAGTACGCCAGATAAGGCTCTATCTCATTCATAATTTCTTCGACATCCATCTGCATCCCCGCGTTCATTTCCCATGAATCCGGGTTATGGCAGTACTTGCACTGCAGCGCACAGCCCTGCATGAATAGTACAAAGCGAATGCCCGGACCGTCCACGGTGCCAAAGGTGTCGAAGGAATGTATGCGTCCTTTCATATCGCTTTGCACTCCTCTCTTCTTACATCGCGCCGTGGAACGTACGATGGATGACATCAAGCTGCTGCTCTCTGGTCAGCTTGATGAAGTTTACCGCGTAGCCAGAAACGCGGATCGTCAATTGCGGATACTGCTCCGGATGCTCCATCGCGTCCAAGAGCTGAGCTCGGTCAAACACATTAATATTCAAATGATGACCCTGATTCGTCATGTACCCATCGAGCAGTGAAACCAGATTCGATATGCGTGTTTCTTCCTCACGGCCAAGAGCCTTGGGCACAATCGAGAAGGTGTTGGATATCCCATCCAAGCAGTGCTCATAAGGAAGCTTGGCGACAGAAGCCAATGAGGCAAGCGCTCCCTTGCGGTCGCGTCCATGCATCGGGTTAGCGCCAGGCGCGAAGGGTTCTCCGGCTTTGCGTCCGTCCGGCGTGCTCCCTGTCTTCTTCCCATATACGACATTCGACGTAATGGTCAGTACGGACATCGTTGCTACTGCGCCCCGATACGTCTTATGCTTCCTGATCTTATTCATGAAGGTTTCCGTCAATTGAACAGCAATCGCATCTACCCGTTCATCATTATTGCCGTATTGCGGGTACTCGCCCTCAATCTGGAAATCAACGGCAATCCCTCGTTCGTCGCGGATCGGACGGACCGTCGCATATTTAATGGCGCTAAGTGAATCAGCGACAACCGACAAGCCCGCGATGCCTGTGGCCATCGTGCGTATAATTTCACGATCGTGCAGTGCCATTTCCAACCGCTCGTAGCAATATTTATCATGCATATAATGAATGACGTTCAGCGTGTTTACATACAGCTTCGCCAGCCACTCCATCACGGTATCGAATTTCTCCGCAACCTCTTCATAATTCAGAATATCGGAGGTCAAAGGCGTTAACTGAGGTCCTACCTGTATCCCCAGCTTCTCATCCACACCGCCATTAATCGCATAGAGCAGCGCTTTGGCCAGATTGGCACGAGCGCCAAAGAACTGCATCTGCTTGCCGATGCGCATCGCGGATACACAGCAGGCAATGCCATAATCATCGCCATAATAAGGCCGCATCAGATCATCATTCTCATATTGAATGGAGCTGGTCTCCACCGATACCTTGGCACAGTAAGCCTTGAAGCCCTCTGGCAGCTGCGATGACCACAGCACGGTCAGGTTCGGCTCAGGGGCCGGGCCCAGATTGTACAAGGTATGCAGGAAGCGGAAGGAATTTCTCGTCACGCGCGCTCTGCCGTCCAGTCCCATCCCGCCGATGGATTCCGTAACCCAAGTAGGATCTCCGCTGAAGAGTTCGTTGTAATCAGGCGTGCGTAGAAATTTGACGATGCGAAGCTTCATGACGAAATGGTCCACAAGCTCCTGTGCTTCCACCTCCGTCAACGTTCCAGCGCGCAGATCCCGCTCGATATAAATATCCAGGAAGCTGGATACGCGGCCTAGACTCATCGCCGCTCCGTTCTGCTCCTTAATCGCAGCCAGATAGGCGAAATACAGCCATTGCACAGCTTCACGGGCATTGACAGCCGGCTTCGCGATATCGGAGCCGTACGACTGAGCCATCTTCTTCAGTTCCTGCAAACTGCGAATTTGTTCAGAGAGCTCTTCCCGCAGTCGAATAACCTCTTCTGTAATTGCGTCCACTTCCAATTGCAGAAGATCTTGCTTCTTCTCCT
The DNA here is from genome assembly GCF_002027705.1 of Paenibacillus ferrarius. GTDB lineage: Bacteria > Bacillota > Bacilli > Paenibacillales > NBRC-103111 > Paenibacillus_E > Paenibacillus_E ferrarius. The sequence goes on from NZ_MBTG01000016.1 coordinate 60,112, forward strand.
CGATCAGCCGGTCTACCCCATACAGAGCAACACGTCTGTAGTCACCGATGATGCGGCCGCGGCCATAAGCATCCGGCAAGCCAGTAATGATGGCAGCCTTGCGTGCTGTTTTCATCTCTGACGTATAAGCGTCGAATACGCCTTGATTGTGCGTTTTGCGAATATCCGTAAATACGTGTATGATTTCTTCCGGCAGCTTGAAGCCATACGCCTCACAGGCGTCAATGACCATGCGAATCCCGCCAAAAGGCTGTACAGAACGCTTGAGTGGAGCATCTGTTTGCAAGCCGACAATTTGTTCCTTGCTCTGGGCGATATATCCTGGCGCATGCGAGGTAATGGAAGAGACCGTCTGAACATCAATGTCCAAGACGCCTCCATTCTCTCTCTCTTGGTTGGTTAGCTCACTGACGATACGCCATAGCTCCTTGGTAGCATCCGTAGGCCCTGCCAAGAAGGAATGATCTCCTGTATACACCGTCAAGTTATGATCGATAAAATCTTTCACATCGACGGCGTTTTGCCAGTGTCCTGTGACGAATCCATCCCAACAACTGCCTGCCTTGATTGCCTCTTCTCGTACTGACATGACGACACCTCCTAAGAAATTGTGTGGGATACTCGCGGCATTAAAATTTACCGTAAAAGGCATTCCGATACACATCAGCCAATTCCGTAACTAACGGCATGCGTGGATTCGCCGTCGTACATTGATCTTCAAAGGCGCGATCCGCCAAGTAATCCACACGTTTCTCGAACTGCTCCGCAGCGAAGCCAAGATCCTGGAACTTCTCCGGGATACCAAGAATGCCGTTCAGCTTGCGGATAGCCTCGATAAGGCTGTTTACGCCTTCTTCCGTAGTCTTCGCAGGAAGTCCCAGCATGCGGGCAATTTCCGCATAACGTTGATCTGCTATGAAGTGATCGTATTTCGGGAACGATGTGAACTTGGTTGGCTTTTGAGCATTATAGCGAATAACATGCGGCAGCAAGATCGCATTCGTGCGTCCATGGGCCGTGTGGTATTCTCCGCCCCATTTGTGCGCCAAGCTATGATTAATGCCCAGAAACGCATTGGCAAAAGCCATGCCGGCGATAGTGGAAGCATTATGCATCTTCTCACGTGCGATTGGATCTGCTGTGGCAAATGATTTCTCCAAGTTTTGGAACACTAATTGAATGGCCTTCATCGCCAAACCATCCGAATAGTCATTAGCCATGACCGATACATACGCTTCAATGGCATGGGTCAGAACGTCCATCCCTGTGTCAGCCACCGCCGTTTTCGGCAAGCTGTACACATAATCAGGATCAATGATGGCTACGTCCGGTGTAAGCTCATAATCGGCGAGCGGATATTTGGTATTGCCCTTCTCTTTGTCCGTAATGACGGCGAATGACGTTACTTCCGAACCTGTCCCCGAGGTCGTAGGAATCGCGACAAATTTCGCTCTGCGCCCTAATCGCGGGTATTTGTAAACCCGTTTGCGGATGTCCATGAACTTCTGCTTCAAGGCATCGAAACTGGTATCCGGGTACTCGTAGAACAGCCACATCGCTTTCGCTGCATCCATAGGCGAACCGCCGCCCAAGGCGATAATGCAATCCGGCTGAAAGCTTGCCATCTGCGCCCGGCCTCGTTCCACCGTTTCCACAGACGGATCAGGCTCCACATCAGAGAATACTTCGATGTACACGGGAAGCTGCCGCTTGCGGAGATAATATTCCACACGCTCTACGTAACCCAGCTTCACCATCATCGGGTCAGTGACGATCATCACCCGCGTAATGTCGGGCATTTTCTCCAAATATTGCGTAGCGCCTTTCTCAAAATAAATCTTCGGCGGTATTTTGAACCACTGCATATTGACCGTACGGTAGGCCACCCGCTTCACATTGATCAAGTTCACGGCACTCACGTTAGAAGTGGTCGAGTTATGACCATAAGAACCGCAGCCAAGTGTCAGGGATGGCAAGTTTGTATTATAAATATCGCCAATTGCGCCATGCGTGGAAGGCGAATTAACAATAATGCGCCCTGTTTGAAGCTTGCTTGCAAATGCCTGAATGACCTCTTCATTCTGCGAATGAATCACAGAGGAATGCCCCATTCCGCCGAATTTAACCACTTCTACCGCTCGATCAATCCCTTGCTCTGCGTTCTTCACCTTGTAACACGCCAGTACGGGGCTTAGTTTCTCCGCCGACAGCGGATACGCTTCGCCGACACCAGCCAGCTCCGCGACTAGTATTTTCGTTGCCGCAGGCACCTTAATTCCCGCCATCTCGGCTATTTTCACAGCGGATTGGCCTACAATGACTGCGTTAACCGCACATTTCTCCGCGTTAATCACAAGCCCGGAAACAGCTTCGGTTTCTTCTTTATTCAAGAAATAACAGCCCTGATCCACCAGCAGCTTCCTTGTCTCCGCATAGATGGACTCCTCGATAATAACAGCCTGCTCCGAGGCGCAAATCATGCCGTTGTCGAACGTCTTCGACAGGATCAAATCGTTGACAGCCTGCTGGAGATTCGCCGTTTTCTCAATGAAGCAAGGAACATTCCCAGGTCCAACGCCGAGAGCCGGCTTGCCGGTGCTGTATGCTGCCTTCACCATGGAAGAGCCGCCCGTAGCCAAAACCAGCGCTACATCCGGGTGGTTCATCAGCAGTTGAGTAGCTTCTACGGATGGATGCCTCACCCATTGAATGCAGTGCTCAGGCGCGCCAGCTTTAACCGCCGCCTCCAGCAAAGTTGCCGCTGCTGCGCTGCTGGATTGCTGAGCCGACGGATGGAATGCGAAGATGATCGGATTCCGCGTTTTCGTGGCAATCAAAGATTTGAACATCGTCGTTGAAGTTGGATTGGTGACTGGGGTTACCCCCGCGATAATGCCGACCGGCTCAGCCACCATTTGGTAATTCTCGTAGTGGTTTTCCTCGATAATACCAACCGTCTTGTTATTTTTAATGCTATGGTAAATGTACTCTGTTGCAAATAAATTTTTGGTAATCTTATCCTCATAGACCCCGCGGCCGGTTTCCTCCACAGCGAACTTGGCGAGAACCATATGACGGTCAATGCCGGCTAATGCCATTTGCTGTACAATTTGATCTATCTGATTTTGATCCAGCTTGAGAAACTGCTGCTGTGCTTGCTTCGCTCTAGCTACCAGTTGGTTCACTTCATCTTGTGCAGAAAGCTGTTCGGCGATTTTTGCTTCTTTGGTTGCCACGATTCATCCACTCCTTTATTGGTTAAACCTGTCTGCTGCCGTTTTCTGATTGGTACGCCCTTAGATTAACCTTAATCTGGAACTTGAACTATGATAAATATCACACGCCAAAGCCCAATCCCATGAACATCTTGTGAATATAATCACACATAAATAGAGAGAAAAAGCAGCAGTCCTATTTCATAACAGCTGCCGCCCATGACGCAAGATTTCATAATCCTCAAATGTTTTGATATTCGTGACAAAATTCAAATCAATGCCGTTCTCTTGCAGGAAACGATCTCCCATTTCACTCCAAAAAACATGGTTCAATAACGCTGACACGCTGGTCTCTCCTTGGTTCAAGAGAGGTACAATATGAGAGGCGCAGGCGCGATCGTAAATCCCATGCAGCGGAAACACCTCTCCGGCTACGAAGGGAACAACCGCTTCAAATCCATCCAGCTTTCTTTGCATCAACAGGTGACCGGCTTTACTGGAGATAAAGGGCATGTCGCAGCCGACAACCCAAACAGAAGCATATTTGGCTAAAGATAGAGCTGCATGCATGCCGCCAAGAGGCCCGTGGCCGACAAAAAAATCCGTTATAATACGAACTGAGCGGTCAACGATGTTTAAGTAGGGTGTGGGCTCATTGGTGACAACAATCATCTCTTCGCATATTTCCCTCATGGTTTCGATTTGCTGCGCAATCAGAGGCTTTCCGTCAAACGGAAGCAGTGCCTTCAGTTCTCCCTTCATGCGACGGTTTGCTCCACCAGCCAGAATCACTCCTGAAAGCATATCCATCACGTCTCCCTCTCCAAGTGTTTTGTCTAGTTCAACTTTAGACAAAATTACTATGCCTGTAAGTGAAAAATGTCACACTCACCTATAGGCCCAGCGCGTACAAGCAGCCATGCATCAAAGCAAAAAGCCTATTCTTGGTCCCAACTGCTGAGTAGGGAGAATAGGCTTTTATCCAAATATCATCATGTTAGCAGCCCTCAGCTTATCTGTATTTAGGCTTTACATGCAGTCGATCTGCGATTTTGTCGAACCATTTGTGAAGATACGGAAGAATCACATGATCCACGCCATATTTGCCTGCATTAGCACCAGCCGCTAAGATGATGAAACCAAGCAGCATTAACCATGGATTCGTGCTAACCGTCCCAGCGAACATATACATCACATTCATTAGAACACCAAAGAAAATCGCTGTCGTTGTTAAGGCCCCTATGAGTAAGCCTATGCCGACCAATAGTTCACCCCACGGAACCAGAACATTGAACCAGCCTACATGCGGAAGCGCGAAATTTTTGAGGAAAGCAACGTAATTGCCATACACCATATCCGTCGTTCCGGCCTCCAGAACCGGTTTAGCGATCGCTCCTTTTAGGAAGCCTGTTGCATCAAAAGCTTTGTCTCCCGTGATTTTATGCCATCCAGCTATCATCCATTCCCAACCTACATACAAGCGAATGATCGTCAACAAGATGGCCGCGTAATTGTTCTCTCTTAACCATTTCATCATGTGAACCAGCTCCTTCGTTCTTTATGACTTGATTATAGCTCTCCGAAAATGAACCGTATGTGATAAAAATCACAACCTAAAAAAAAGCTTTTCTTTATAATAAGCTTCATACTTATTAAGGTAAGGAAAAAGGAGATGATCCATGATGAAACACGAAATCACCGTTCATTTTAAAGTTATTCATTCGGACAAAAGCTCTCTGCTAAGAGGCATCCTATTCTTAGAAGAGAATCAGAAGCCAACCCTGTACGACTATGAACAATGTCTCAAAGCTTGTGGTCATGACGTTTCTTTAGTGGATAAGGACAATGTCATTTTCAAAGCTAGGAAGCCTGGCGAAACCTATCTCATTCATATTTTGGAGGAGAGAGAATCTACGATTCGAGATCAAATTGTGGAAAACTTGGTCAGAAATTTGCTGAACTGATTGGCTCAAGCATGCTCCTGCGTAATTCCCGCAATTATGCAGGCTTTCCGTCTTGTGCATAGGCCCAAAGCGGAAAAGCCTGCGATTATGCATCCTTTAGAAAGCTTTTCTCCATTCTAGGGTGGAAAAGCTTAAAAAGCCTGCATAATTGCAGGCTTTGTCATGTTTTAACACGATTAGATCGAAAAAGCCTGCACATACGCAGGTTTTCCAATTCCAATTGAACCTCTAAGCCTCATAAAACTTGTGGCCGCAGACGGAACAGAATTTGGTATCCGCCAGAACCACTTTTCCACACACACATTCCTTTTCATTGCGAGCTTCATTTATTTTCTGTTCAATCTGCACGATTTCCTCCTTGATGGAAGTAATGCCTTCGCACAGATCAGCTACCTCTGCCTCCGATTGAGCTGCATTACCAGCAAGACGAGCTGCATACACGGCTTCACCAATCAAATTATAGTGCTTTTCAATCTCTTTTTCCTTTGACGAAATTTGCGTCTTCAACTTAGTGATCTCTACCGTTTGCTGTGCTTTTTTCGCTGCGTCAGTTGCTCCCTGTTTTACTTTATCAAAAAATGACATACGTACACTTCCTCCCCAGACATTTTTCATCTTCCTAACGAATCATATGCTTACGCTGACCAAAGTAACACCTTCGCCAGATTCCTTAGGGACCGCTGCCAGAGCTAATGATAGACCATCCCCATGCATCCTTATTCAGGTAAAAGGCATACCAATTATCTCCGCTTAATCTTCCCTGTCCCTCATGTCAAAAATTGTATTTGCAATCACATATTCCAATCATAGCATATTTCCCATTCCCTTGCCCGTCCTGACGAACAGATTGAAGTTCACTGCTTTGCTTAACATGATATTCCGTTGTTCGGTGATGAAAATACGAGTTGAAAGAAGGACCACATGCTTTCGCAATATGGCCCCTTATTTGTACCTATGTTAAATTTTCAAAGCTTCCAACAGCTTGTAAATCATCGCTGCCGCTTCTGCTCTTGTTGCTACGTTGTTCGCACGGAACGTGTTATCCTCATAGCCTTTCAGAATACCCTCAGACACTGCCGCGCTCACCGAAGCTTTGGCCCAATCCGGGATGTTAGCCGCATCTTGGAAAGATTTCATGCCAGCATCGGCTTTTTTCACGTTCGTTTTGAGCGCGTTAGCGATCATAACGGACATTTCGGCCCTTGTAATGGTTTGATTCGCTTTAAATACTTTTGCGCTATTTTCTTCGTATCCGCTAATGTATCCTGCTTTGACTGCTGCGGCTACATCCGCTTTGGCCCAAGCTGGAATTTGGCTTTCATCCGCGAAATTCTCAGCTCCCGTTGATGCTTGAAGTCCTAGCGATTTGACTAGTATACTGGCGAATTGAGCTCTTGTTACCGTTTCTTCCGGATGGAAGGCTTGATCTTCAAACCCTTGGATCGCCTTCATGCCAATCAAACGGTCCGTATACACACTTGCCCAGTGTCCCGTCAAATCTTTGAACAGTGTAGGCTCGTAATTAAATACCGCAAATTTCGTGAAGTGATTGACTTGAACAGTTACCGTACCGTCATCCTTCGGAGTGCCTCCGATGAATATCCATTTCTTTTGCAATTCATTGTAGTAATAGACCGCTGCATGCTTAATCTTGCTGCTGTTCGAATCTTTTTTATAATTAATCGAAATTTCAATTGGTTTATTAAACGTATGACCTGATGTGCTCGTAAACTCAAGGACTTGGCTTAATGCTTGTAGATTTCCTACAGCTGGCGTTTGATCTGCCGGTATAACCGAAACCGTAACCTTGCCGTCTGAAGGTAAAGCATCTGCTGGAAGCTTGAATTTCACCACATCCTTGATGCTGCCTTCTGATCCTTGCGCCGCTTTTACATCCAATTGAACGGTTTGCTCCTTGGTCTCTGGCTTAGGCGCTGGATCTGACGTTGCGGGTGATCCATGTTCTGGCGTTGGTGTTGGTGTTGTTGGTGAGGTTGGATCAGAATCAGACTCCTTGTAAACAACCACAGTACGAATGACCTCTTTAGCAGCATTCCCAGCCAAGTCACTCACGTTATAAGCAATTTGGTAAGTTCCGAGTTGATTGGTGTCTACAGTTCCTGTGATCACGACATCTCCTGCGATCCCAACGTTATCCTTCGCTGCTGCTTTTTGTTCCGTATACACGGAACCTTTAGCAAGTCTTATGCTTGACTCTCCGTTTAGTGTAATGACCGGTATTTCCTTATCAATTTTCACCATGAGCGGCAGCTTATCTTGATTGCCTAAGTTATCCGTCGCTCGGAAATAAAGCTGATTTTCGCCTTCCTTGGAGATATTTACATAGCTGTTGCTGTCATAGTGTTGATACGCTTGTTCACTATCCCCATTCATAGACAACTGGAGCGCAGCTGAAGTGCTTGGCGCGTAGACATTCGCATAGACGCTGACCGTAACGTTCTGGTTCGTCCAAGTACCGCCAGTATACAGCTTGCCATCTTCTGTTGTCATCTTACCATGAAGCTCAACCGTTGCTTGGTTGGTCCCTTTGATGATACCTGGGAACGATTTGGTCTTGCTAATTTCACCGTTCTTGACCGTAGCAGTCAATGTAAACATGGTGTTATTCGCCGGTTTAGCAAGCAATTTACCACTATTGCTGATTAAGGAAGGCATCGAGCTTTCCCACGCAATCGTTACACCTTGGTCGCCTGTTGTCGGTAGTTGTATATCCGTCTTCACATCGTTTAGATCGCCTAACGTTAGTTTGTTCAACGTATCGGTTACAGCCGAAATCGGCGCCACGAAGATTGGATTGGAATAAAACCATAAATCCTTATAATTTCTATCATTAATATTATTAAAACGTGTTATATTATCGGCATCATTCGTAATTGGGTCAAGCAGTGGATTGCCTGCTGCATCCGTTTCTCCCGAAACATTCAGCCCCAGATTGGTGCCTCTTAATCTATAATATTGCTTCTTGCCAGCAGAACCTAAGTCATACGTAATAACATTGTATTCTTCGCTATCAGTCGTCCAGTCCTTGCTGGTGAACGATGCAATAACTTTCGTTGAATCATTCGTATCTTTGTTATACTCGGCCGTTCCGGCTGCGGCTTTCTCGTCGCTTACGTCTCCTGCGATTAGATCGATGTGATCTACTTTAGGCGCTACTTTCGCAGATTTCCCGCTATCCACCGGCTTTTCATAGTTGTTTGTGGTTGGGCTTTTAAACCGAATCGTAAGCTGAAGGTGATCTCCTTCTACTACGCTCACCGACGGATCAAGCGCACCCATCTCGAGTTTGGAACCATTGCCCTTAATATTGAAATCGAGTGCATTAATCAGGTCGCCATAGACGGAGAAAGATTTTCCTGAACGCATCCCGTTCACAATGTCCTGCATCTCAGTCCCATTCGTCCATGTGTAGTTCTTGGCATATTCACCAGGCCAGTATCCACTCGAGTTTGGATTTATAGTTTTGAAATGGAAATCGGAATTGGCGAAATTCCAATAGTTTCTGCCTTCTCCCAGCAAGGCATCCCAGACGCCGCCAACCTTGGCAACCATGTAGTCTGTCCCGCCGAAGGAGCGGAATTTGTAATTATTATCTGCTGTAGGATTGTTAACGTTATATGTTGTGTTGTAGCCCCCGCGATCGGGTTCCATTTGGCCGCCAATCATGCCTTCGAAGCCAAAGTTGACATTCGGAGCTGCATTGTTGAAGTCACGAAGGTCTGCGATCGTTGTCCGTGGTGTATCCCCATTTTTTCCCCGGGACGGATGTGTGACAAGGAAATAACTTTTCTCTGCGAAATTATATTTCAGCCAGTTAATTGCTGTTAATGCATCCGCATGGGTTGAGAACCCTTTTGCAGGTCCAGGAGCTTTTTTCCACTCGGCCACATCATTGTCGTCAAACATATTTTCAGGCTCTTTTGTAAACAAATACTCAAATTGATTCGCTGCTTTTAATGCTTTGGAAGATCCCGGTGTATCGGTTAAAATGCCAATTGCGGCATGATCATGTGTCGGAATATCCCATTCGAAGCCGGAGAAAATCGTTTTGTTGGAATAGGATCCGGCGTTTTGTATCGCATTGACCTTGGGAACTTCATAATTAATAGCTCCCTTAGAGTATGGAATCGGGCCTGATGGCACCTTGGTTCCTTCATCATCACGACCCGAAGATCTCAAGTGATTAGCCGTTGCCAGCCAGTCCAGCCCATATTTCGTAAATGCATTCTCCAGCGTATCAGTAAGCGATACCTGCGCATCATCGGATTCAAACGTATGGGTATGGAATTCTCCCGTTAACCATTTGCCCGTTTTGGCGTTAGTTGGCTTAACCTTTACGGTAAATGGCTTCGTTGCTGTTGCATTGCCTTTGGCCAGAGTTGCTGTCAAAATGACGGTTGCATCACCGGAGCCTGCAGCAGGACGATGTACATTTCCTTCATTATCAATGACCGATGCGTTGTTGGAGGACCAGCTGATCTTCGTCCCATTCCCTGCAGACAAGGGTAAATTCACATTTCTTATTACCTGGTTTACATCCCCAAGACTAAGAGCACTTTTCTCAACTTCCAGCAAATTTCCGGCTTGTTCAGCTACCAGAGCTTGAACAGCTCCTGCATCCAAAGCACGGCCGTACAGATAAAAGTCATCAAACTGTCCATCAAAATAAGGATCAGTACCAGCTTGTGGCTTGCCTAAATAGTTGTATTTCGTCGTTAAAGCGGATGGTTTGTCAGGAAAGGTATAACTCCCGCTATCCTTGCCATCTACATATACCGTGGCTTTCGTTCCTGCAACAACGACCGCAACATGCGTCCAAACTCCCGCTGGAACATTGCCGATATGAAAGCCATTTTGGTTTCCGTTATAGTTGTAGAATAAAAAGTAGCCATCGTTATCGATCGTCAAAGCAAACGAGTTTTTATTCCCCGACTCCCCGCTGCCAAAATCGAAAATGCGTGACCATTGGTTTCTCTGATCAATTTTCACCCAGGTGGCAACCGTAAAGTTATCTGTGTTTTCAGGAACCCCCATAGGCAAGCTAACATAGCCGCCCTGCCCGTCTAAATCAATTCCGCCTGCGTTTAAGCCGCTCTTCCAAGCTGCTCCGTTTTTCAGACTTGCCTTCTTTACGCCACCAACGACGGAATTAGAGGCTTCAGTGCCGCTTGTTTCATCGAATGTAAAATGGGAGCCTTCAGCGTATTGCGTGTATAAATCATCAATCACTTGTTGTGTGGATGTGCTTATAACCGGGTTTGACGCGTTATACCCATAAGGAAAACTCATACTGCCAGTATCCTGTGGAAGTGAGTTGTAATCAAAAGATAACGTATCGTTAGCTGCCAACGTTATTTTCATTTGCACCAAATCTTTACCACGGTCTCTACCAATGATTAATGGGATATTGTTAACAGTTGTTTTTAAATTTCTGTGCGCATGAGCTCCTAATACAGCGTCTACGCCAACCAGCTTATTCGTGATATCAATGATAGGACCACTGAAATCATTTTCTTCGCTGAACTCTTCATGGATGTTGGCAACTACAATCCGAGCGCCGTCAGCTCTCGCTTTTACAGCCGCTTTGTTGACCTCATCAGCCACATCCTTGATGTTGTAAGCATCAACAGTTCCAGGCAGCGCGTATTGCGTATCTTGTGTAACTGCGCCAATAATGGCAATTTTCACACCGTCTTTAACGAATACTTTATAGCTATCAAGAACAGGCTGATCCGTATTCTTATCATACAAATTCGCCGCAAGCATCGGATACTGGGCCGGCACATTCTTCGTTATTGGATCTAATCCCCAATCGAATTCGTGATTGCCAAGCGTGGAGGCTTCCATGCCCATCGCATTAAAAACCTTCATAACCGCAGTCCCAAGCGACCACTCCGAAATATTCGTGCCTGCATAGTTGTCCCCACCGCCCAGTACAAGCGTCCGATCAGGGTTTTGAGCTTTAATTTCTTCAATATTACGTGCCATAACAGCTGCGATTGGATGCTTGTCATTATCTGTCAGCCTTCCGTGAAGATCTGGGATTTGAAGAATATCAAATATCTTATCCGCTGCGACAGCATGAGCATTTGGTGCAGGAAATGCTTGTCCGATCATGAGAGTTGCTAGTGTAGTCACTGCAATGAAACGTTTCAATTCCTTAGTAAACATTATTCTCCACCTATCCGTTTTTTTATTTCTCTCTTCTTTTCTCCTACAGTCGGTTCCTTTCTTTGTCGCATTATAATTATATCAAATGGCAATCGAATAAGGGGTTAAGTAATTGTTAAGGCGGCACATTTCGGGGGGATTTAGAGCAAAAACAGCACGCCCTCCAAGGAGGATCGCACTGTTACTAAACACATATTTGGAACATCAGGAATATGGGGTCCGATACTACAAACGTCCATGTTCTTCGCTAGCTTGGCTGCTCTTTGCCGCGGAAGCTCGGTTTTCGGCGCTTGAGACTGTTTTTTTCGCTGGCTCAAGCTCAACTTGCTGCTTTCCCCCTTCTGAGACAGTTTCGGCTCCCCTTCGTCGTACACAAAAAGAAGGAGCCGCCGAATGGCGAGCTCCCCCATATTTCAATCGTTTACTTATGAATCCCAATTGTCACAATTTCACATGGTCCGATGGGCAATGCCATCTCGCCTTCAGCATCAACTTCGAGCATTGTACCGTTAGTTTCCATAATGGTACTCTTGTAGAAGTTCTTGAGCGGGATGTTGGATTGGACTTTGAGCTCGGTGTTACTTGAGCTCATGTTGTACCAACGGAGCAGAAGATCGCCGGTTTCTTCGTTCATTTTCATCGAAGAGAATGCCATCTCGCCGCCTTTCCACTGGAATGGCGTATACGTCAGTGCGATACGTCCATTGTGAATGCCCGTTTGACATAAGGTCCACGGAATTTGGAACTGATAGGCTTCCTCATACGCGCCGAATTGTGTGCCTTCTCCGTTATGTGGAATAAGGGACAAGCGGACCGTATGCTCGCCCAAACACTGCGCTTCCGGTGTTGGGAACAAGCCCCAGTCGCCTAGCTCGCCCACAGCACGAAGCAATGTTACTGCAATCGTATTGCGTCCATCACGCAAGACTTCGTATTCGTTCAACCCGAGGTTGGCAACGACCAGACCTGCACCTGTACTTGTACTCGCACCTACGCCCACACTTGCATTTGCACCTGTTCCCGCTTCTGCACCTGCACTCGCACCCGCCTCGCAAACCTCAACAAATGCCTGCTGATGCTGCGTATTGCTAGGGTTTTCCCATTCAACCGCCGGCACGTTGTCACGCTGCGCGATTTCAAACATGGAGTCAACGCGGTGAACGTCCGCGCTCAAATCAGTCGGGAACAGCATCCGCAGCCGGTGATCTTTGGCCTGATTGTTGAAGGAAGATTCGATCTCAACGCCTTTGCCGCTGCGGCTCAGACTGAGCACTGTGCGAATCTGCATCGGCACCATTTGCGTAGAGCGCTGCGCTTTGCGATGCGGGTAATAGACCAAATCACGCTGCTCTTCTTCCAACATCTCGTTGCCAGACGCTGGAATTGCCCAGTCGTGAATAATTTCAACAGAAGCTTGATAGGCTGTATCTTGCAGCACGCGAATTTGTGCGAGCAAGCCGTGAGTTGTCAAAGCCTGCTCACCATCCGGCTGTCTAAACATATATTCGTTGCCGATATCTCCCGTGTTCTCATAGACGCCCAAATCCTGGTAGATACGGCCATTCTTTTTATCTGTCATGGAGAATGAACCGTTATCCGCGATTGCGATCTTCACCGTGTCATTTTCCATTACCCGTTCTCCCGCAAGCAGCGAGGAATGGGCCAGTTTGGCTTCCCGTTTCACCCAAGCGTAAGTTTTCAAACCAAGTGCAGGAACCTTCTCTGCTTCAAAAGTCACTCTCACTCTGCGGCACATATACGGTTGACGGAATTTGTCGTCCGGCAAATCGTAGCCGAACTGTAATCCCAGATCCTCGAATGTGCTTGGAATCAAATTCCCCTGCTCATCCACAAGCACTCTGCCTGACAGATCCGCTGCCTTAACAAAAGCGCTCGCTTCCTCAAGGGAGTAACCATCCCGGAAGTACAAACGCAAAGCATCCAACTCGATGCTCACTACGCCTGTACGCTCCCACCCTGTTGTATTGAAAACAACGACTGGCACTGCGTTTTCGCCTGCCTGGGCAAAACTCGACGTATCAACCACATCCGCAATCGCTTGCTTGCTGTCATCGACGATCGCTTCCGCGACATGGCGGCTTTTCTCAAAGCGCGTCACCATCTCCCGGTGTACTTCGTCCACGGAGCAGCCGCAGATGCTGTCATGCGGGTGATTCTGCATTAATGTCTTCCACGCGTAGGTAAACAGATGATGGGGGTACTTCTCCCCCGCTTTAAGAATATGTGCAAAAGCAGCCAGCGGTTCAGCTACTTTTTCCAGCATGGCTTGCCCAAGCTGATTCATCTGCTTCAAATAAACACGAGCTGAAGCGGTGTTCACAAGCGTTGACCAGCCGTCCGTCCGCTGACTGCGCAGCTCGCCTTTTACCGTCGAAAGCTCCTGCTTCCCTGAACGCTGAACAGCCTCCAAGTAATCATTAAAGTTCGAATGAACAAAAGTCGTATCCGGGAACAGCTCGTTGGCGACTTGAATCGCTTCCGGCAGGTCTAATTGAACAGGCTGATGATCACAGCCATTCATGAAGAGCAGCTCGCTCGTCGACGCGTATTTCTCGGCATCAGCCAGCTTGCGCTCCCAATAGGCCTTCGCTTCTTCGCGGTCTACAGGAATTTCATTCCCGTTGGAATACCAGTTGGCGAAAAGAATGCCAAGCACTTGGGAACCATCAGGTCCCTCCCAAAGAAGCTCCGAGAATGACGATTCATAATCACCGTCCGAGACCGTATTGTTAAAGCCTGTTGGCTTGACGCCGCGGCCAAACAAAGCATTCGTGATGCCCGACTGCTGCATCAATTGCGGTGTTTGACCTACCAGACCAAACGTGTCGGGGAAATAACCGATTTTCGAAACTTGGCCTACCTTTTGGGCATCTTGATGACCGATCTGCATATTGCGCACATTAGCTTCACCGCTAGTTAGGAAGGCATCTTGCAAAATATACCAAGGACCAATCAGAATTCTGCCGTCCTGAATCAATGTATGCAATCGGTCCTTTTGCTCTGGTCTCACCTGCAGATAGTCCTCTAGAATAATCGTTTGTCCATCTAAAAAGAAGCTGCGATAATTCGGATCCTGATCCATTTTATCGAGCAAGGCATCAACCAGCTTAACGAGACGAACATGGTGCTTCTCATAAGGCAAATACCATTCCCGATCCCAATGTGTATGGGAAATAATATGAGCGGTTCTCTTCGTACTCATCGTTTAACTCCTCTCAATATGGACTTCGTTCGGACGGTACACGGAAATGAGATGGCCCCCCGCATCTGCTGCAAAAAGAACGGAACGCTCTTTCTCCAGTGTGAACGTATAAGTAGCCTCGGTATCCGTATCCTTCACTTCGATCGTCACGTCCCACGCAAACTCAGACACAAATACATAGAGGAAGCCGTCCTTAAAGCTTAACTTCCTTCCGTATACGCCTGCGATATCGCCACCTTGCATCCATTGCAATCCGCTTGCAACACCTGCTGACTCGATGGCATGCTGGTACAGCTCGACCAACGTATCCGTTCGCTCGTTCAATTCAACAGGCAGCGGACTCCAAATCAGCCGGCCTTTCCCAAGCGGTATATCAACGACAGCATCCCCGGTACTGGATTCTGCATTTCCTGCTCGTACTTCTTTCGCGATTTCAGCAATCCGGCGCTGTCCATAAGAAACCGGAAGCGCGGCACCTTGCAGCTGTAGTCTTTCTTCTCTGCGTACATTGTGCAGCTCGGCGGATCCCAGCTCCTCGGTTAGACGCGGCGTTTGCTTCCAATACGCATCAAGGCTGATTGGCCCCGTTGCGAGCAAGGTCGCGCCCGTGCGCTTAACAATATCGACTAGCTGATTCCAAGCTTGCTCATCCAGATTGTGTGCACTCGGGAGCAGAATGAGCTTGGCCGGCTGTTCCTCGAGCACATCCAAATGATATTCCGAGGCGCCGCGGAATGGCATCTTCATCTGATACGCCAGCACGCGGGTCATTCTGGTTGTTGCATCGAAGGCCAATTTCCGATTGGAGAAATCGTTCGAATAAGGGAAGATCGCAACGATGTCCTCCAAGGCCCGATCCTGGAATAAATCCTTGATTTCTGCCATAAATCGACCAAACTCATAAGAGACATCCGCCTCTGGCTTCTCCGTACCATCGGCACGAAGCGCACCGATATGCGACTCATTCGCGTTATCCATATAGAAATTGGTGTTCCAGATCCAATGAATAGCTCCTGCGCCTCCGGTTGAGAAGGCATAGGCATACTTGCGCTCGAGTAGGCTCCGCAGCTCGATCTCCGAACGCTTCGCCCGTCCATCCGGTGTCTCCACATACATGATGCCTGTTTCTTGAATCACATTTGGCTTATGCGCTGTTTTGGCGAAAATACCATCCCAAACGAGGTTGTCATTCAACCACCACGAGTGCACAGTTGTATAATCCACCGCTTCCTCATAGAAAAATGGAGAAGGCCGCTGAGCGCCAAGCGCTTCGTCCTGACCGACCACAACAAGATGATCCGGACAGATTTCCTTAATCGTATCATAGAGCTCTTTGGCCCAGCGATTATGCATCTCCATTGAAAATAAACAGTAATCGAGCCAGCGTGTTCCTTTTTTAGCCCGGTGCATATCCTGAACGTCAAAATTGATTTCTGCCGCTTCTGGAATGGCCGCCGCTTCAAAAGTCGGAAGCTGCTCAGGCGACATATTCCATCGCTCCTGAAGAAGCTCGATGTGCTTATGACGCTGCTTGAGCCACTCGACAAAAGCTTCCCGTTCATAGACATCCCGGCTGGAGCGCGGACCATCGGAAAAGATTTGAGCCGGATCAAACATCGAAGGCTCGTTGATCAGATCCCAATCCACATGTGTCGTCGCACGATGGCGAGAAACAATGGAGCGGATAAAACGCTTCTGTGCTTCTACGCTTTGCGGGTCCAGATAGGGATTAACGCCCTCCCACGTCTCTGGCGTGAAGGAGAAGAAGGTGAAGGTCACCTGCAAATTGTGTTTTTTGGCGGTTAAGAAGAAAGCATCAATCGCTCTCAGCACTTCTTCCGACGCATGTCCGTCCACCTGCATGATGTTGCGGTAAGCCGTCCAAATCCCTGTGCGTATCCAGTTGATCCCTGCCTTGGCCATCTGGGCCATATCCCGATCCCAAACATCGGCGTTGGGCAGGAACAGAAATTTGCGAGCCACATCGGAAGTCATATAGGTCATACCGACAACTGGCAGCGGGTGTCCGTCCTTGATGAAATAATCACGACCGCAAGCAATCGGTTGTCCCTCCGCAAGAAGCTGGTGATCGTGTCCCCAGAA
This sequence comes from Paenibacillus ferrarius, assembly GCF_002027705.1. Taxonomy (GTDB): domain Bacteria; phylum Bacillota; class Bacilli; order Paenibacillales; family NBRC-103111; genus Paenibacillus_E; species Paenibacillus_E ferrarius. The sequence continues at coordinate 76,809 of NZ_MBTG01000016.1, forward strand.
TCCTTGACGCAGCACACGAAGCTCCCCATCCTCCGATGCTGCCTTGCAGGTCACTCGGTATAAACCACGTTGTATATCAAGTGGCACCGGAATGCGTACCACATTGAATTCTTTGTTTACTTGAACTGTCATTTGGTGATTCCAGCCCGCCTGCTCACCCTTCTCATGCTCGACACGAAGATCCAAAGTCCAAGTCTTCGAAGCGGCGCCTTGGCCAAGCAGCTGCGATTGGATCGTCAGCATCGCATGTTCACCTTGTTCAAAGCTGGCATAATTCGGCTTGATCCATAGCTCGGTAACGCCGCTCGCACAGAACGATGCCCAAGCCAGCAAGGTTTGAGCGCCCTCTTCACTCCAAAACGAAGGGCTGAGCGGGACATTGACGAACATCCAGCGCGAACCTATGAACTCACCGCGTGTGTTCTCCCACAGCACAACAGGCGCTGCGATTTCGCGGCCTTCCTTGCCGATGCTTTTCAAAAGCGGATAAATCTGTGTGCTCATCGTTCCCGCTGCACCCATTTGATGAGGCAGATCACTGTTGCGCGTCGTATGCGGTACCATATTCCATGTATCCGCCAGCGCAAACAGAGATTCCTGCTCTTGCAGCAGAGGGATTGTATCTAATGCGGTATAGGAACGAATAGGAGATCCTTCGACACGAAGAATCTCATGAATATACAACTGTTGATGGTAAGCTGTCTGCTCGCTCTCCACCAGCCAGCCGCTGCCTTCCCGGCGCACAGGGCGCTTGAATGCAGCGCCGCCAACGCTTAGCAGCCCGCCGCCGCGCTGCAGGAACGCGAGAATATCCGGCCATGCCGACTTCGGAAAATAAGGAGCATGCAGATTGACGAAGCATCCGCCTTCTGCCTTGCGAAGAGCCTCGCCTAAGCAATCGGCTCCAACAACCTTTGCGCCTTGTGCTTCCAACCGCTCTTTCTGCACATCGCAGAAAGAACTGATTGGGAATCCCGCTTCATGAAAAATAATGACGGTTTGACTCATAGATGACCATCCTTCATTGCTTTATACACCAATTGGGAGAATAGGCTGTTCGACCACGCGAACCATTTTCGAGTAAAAATTGTTGGATCATCCACATGAAAACCCTCATGCATGAAACCCGTGTCTGCATCTGTCGCTTCAAGCATAGCAATCATCGCCAGCTTTTCTTCCACCGTGGAAGCCGTTATGCCTTGCATGGACAAAGCCATATGCCAAATGTAGTCGTCAGGCGTATGCGGGCTGCCGATGCCTTTGGCCACTTTGCCTTCGAAATAAAACGGATTCTCTTTGCTAAGCGCAAATTGTCTTGTGTTCTGATAAATCGGATCATCAGCAGATACATAGCCCAGATAAGGAATAGACATAAGCCCCGGCGTACCCGCATCATCCATGAGGCAGTAATTGCCGAAACCGTCCGTCTCATAGGCATAGATCGGGCCAAACGTCGGATGGCGGTAAATACCGTATAATTGGATGCCATGATCAATATCCGCTTCAAGTGCTTTCAGCTCTTGGAGGAAATCCATATCCCTGAACACCCACTCCGCGAATTCCTGCATATGGCGCAGGGCTACAACCGCGAACATGTTCGCCGGAATATTGTAGTGGAAGTCACAGGCATCGTCGCTGGAACGGAAGCCTGACCAGACCATGCCCGTATAATTCACCGGCATTCCGAGCCCGTTATTGCGCAGCGAATCCGTCGGAATTCCGTTATTGCGGGTAAACCGATACGGCGACTTCTCAAAATGATGCTGCTCTGTTTTGAACAGTTCATAGATTTTGAACATTGCGGCTTTGAACCCGGCATCGAAAATATCGGTTAGCTCGGTTTCCTTCCAGTATGCGTAAGCCAATCGCATCGAGAAGCATAAGGAATCGAGCTCAAATTTACGCTCCCAGACCCATGGCGACATCTCCGTTTGGTCCGCCTTGTTCCAGTGCCAGTCATTGGCGGATTCGTTAAACGCATTCGCATAGGGATCAATGTGGATGTACTGAATATGACGTTTAATCAACCCGCTAATAATGCGCTGAAGCTCTGCATCATCCTTGGCGAACGGCACATAGTGCATCACTTGCTCGACGGAATCCCGCAGCCATGACGCAGGAATATCCCCCGTGATCACAAACGTGGTTCCATCCTCCATTAATTTGGTCGTTGTCTCCAAGGTATTAGGAAAACAATTTTTGAATAATTGCAAAAGCTTCGGACGATGCGCCAGCTTCTCCTCGGCTTCCTGCAATACAGCTTGAATCGCCTTAGGCAGCTCCAGCTTAGGCATCGGAATTTTCGGCAGTCTGAATTGTTCCACGGTAAGTCCTCCAAATCTATCTATTCACGAATGTGATTTTCCTCTTATTCTTTCACAGCACCGATCGTCAAACCTTGAATGAAGTAACGCTGGAAGAACGGATAAGCAAAAATAATCGGCCCGGTAGCCAGTACGACCATCGCCATCCGTGACGTATCCTGCGGCAGCGATTGCAGCAAGCCTATGCCCACAGAAGGATTGCTCGTGTTCTGGAGCAGGAACTGCATGCTGTTCTCAATACGCATCAGCATTGACTGCAAAGGCACCAAACTCGGCGTATCAATATAGAGCAGCGCATTGAACCAGTCATTCCAGTACCCCAATGTACTGAATAGACCAATCGTCGCCAGTCCCGGAAGGGACAGCGGCAGCACCAGCTTAACGAAGATGCCGAATTCGCCGGCACCGTCTATTTTACCAGATTCGATAATCGCATCCGGAACGGATGTACTAAAGAAGGTTCGCATAATCATGATATAAAATGCATTGCCGGCGAGCGGCAAAACTAACGCCCAGAGTGAATCCTTCAGTCCGAGCAGCTGCGTCATTACAATATAAGTCGGCACAAGTCCGCCGTTGAACAGCATCGTAAAAAAAGCGAAAAAACCGAAGAAATTACGAAATTTAAAACTTTTACGTGAAATGGCATAAGCAAAAGTAGCTGTCAAAAGCAAACTTACGATCGTCCCTACTACCGTTACAAGGATCGTGACGCCATAGGACATAAGCAGTTGATCACCGGCTTTGAAGAGATAGCGATAAGCTTCTAAGCTCCATTTCTCCGGGATAATGCGGTAACCGTTCGTGTTCAGCGATTTCTCGTCCGTAAACGATATGATCGTGACAAATAGAAACGGGAACACGCAGGCAATGGCGAAAAGTCCCGCGGCAAGATGTGCCATTATATTCAGTGCGGGCGGCAATTTATGAAAATCACGGGGTTTCTTCAACGTAGCTGTTTTCACGTCAAAATTCCTCCTTTCATCGAAAAGTGATTAAAACAACGCATTATCTTTATCAAATTTTCTAACAATATAGTTGGATGTCATAACGAGAACGAAACCAATGACGGATTGATACAAGCCTGCGGCTGTACTCATGCCGATTTCTCCCGTAGATTTAAGCCCGCGGTAGACATACGTGTCAATAACATTCGTAACAGAGTATAGCGTCCCTGAATCTCTAGGCACTTGCAGGAACAAACCAAAGTCAGCATAGAAAATACGTCCGATAGCAAGCAGCGTCAGAATCGTCATCAACGGCTTCAGCATCGGGAAGGTGATGTGTTTGATCTGCTGCCATTTGCTCGCACCGTCGATCATTGCTGCTTCATAAAGCGATTTATCTATCCCCATAATTGCCGCTAAATACACAACACTGCTGTATCCGACTGATTTCCAGAGATACACGAGAACAATAATAATAGGCCAATAAGTCTTGTCGTTGTACCACCGAATAGGATCGACACCGAACCAAGGAAGAATATGATTAAGCATTCCTTTATCCACGCTAAGGAAACTGAATACGAAATAGCCGACAATAACCCAAGATAAGAAGTAGGGTAAGAACATCCCTGTTTGATATAACTTCGCTAATTTTTTATTCGTAATTTCTGACAAAACAATAGCTAACCCGACGGATAGCACTAGTCCCAAAACAATAAACACAATGTTGTATAAAAGCGTGTTGCGCGTAATGATATAAGCGTCATTCGTACTAAACAAAAATTTGAAATTTTGCAGTCCTACCCACTTACTCTCTATAATGCTTGCCCAAAAACCGTCACGGCTATAGCGGTATTGCTTAAAAGCAATCACCATACCGGCCATCGGCAAATAAGAGAAGAACAGGAACCAAAGCGTTGCTGGCAATGCCATAAGCAGCAGCACGCGGCTTTGTTTAACATCTCTAAAGAATGCTCCTATTCTCTGCATACTTTCCACCCCTCACCTTAGTTGCGAATAAAAAGATCAGGTGAATGCAGAACATTCACCTCATCGCTAATGTAAACTTATTTTTTGCTTGCAGCTCTCCAAGCATCAACTTGGCTTTGCGCTTCTGCCATAATTTTATCCAGACCAGCCGCTTTGAACTTTTCATTCGCGAGTGGGATATATTTATCCGGATCAACAGTACCTGTCATCAGAGTTGCCCAGAACTCTTCTTTTACGTTTTGAACAGCTGCAATTTCATTGATGACCTTCGTTGGATCGAAGTTGAAGCCAAGCAGCGGCGCAGGTACGCCCGTGTCATTAAACTTCTTGAACTCTTCCCATTTGTTCTCTGGATCTTTGACATCTTTATACGTCAACAGAACGTTACCAAGAGAGAAGGTTGGCATATCGTAATTTTTGGATTCTGGTAAGTTTTCCATTTTGTCAGTACCGACTTTTTTGTAATGCACGCCTTCAATCCCGGAATCGATCATATTGCGCAATACGGGATCTGTATTCAACAGGTTCAGGAATTCCATTGCTTTCTCCGGATATTTGGAGTTCGCCGAAATCGCCTGCATGGAGCCCATAACGGACCAGTTGTAGATTAAAGCCGGGCTTGCTTGCTTGGAAACAACCGGGTAGCCGTAGCTTGCTGACCAAAGGTTGTCCGCGAATGGCTGATTTGTCGCTTTATCCGCGAACCATTTGCCTGTTACTTGGACATCATTCAGCGAAGTCAAAGTCGATGCTTCCGTCGGAACGTAGCCCGCTTTGTAATACTTGTTCATTGTTTTCAGTGCTTGCTTCATTTCCGGCGTATCCAAAATGTTAACCACTTTGAAATCTTTATTGTCTACGCTCACGGCCATTGGCATTTTCTCAATAATGTAATCATACGGCACGTACGGCATGTAATTTTTATCTACAGCTAATCCGTAAACGTTTGGTTCTTTGGCTTTAATCGTTTGAAGCAGCGGCTCCAAGCTTTCAAGTGATTTCACGTTATCTAGATTAAGGTTGTATTTGTCTACCATATTTTTGTTGAAACGCCACACGTCTTGAGCCGGCAGCTCTTTGTTGGCAGGTACGCCGTAATTATGCCCGTCTACCTTGGAACCGTTCAGGAACGCAGGATCTAACGCTTTCACAATGCCTTGTCCATTTTTTTGCAAAAGCTCGTCAATCGGCTTGAATGCGCCTTTACGTGCGTTTTGTACGTAATCAAATGCCCATGAAGAGGTAAACATAATATCCATCGGAGTGCCGGATGCCGTCATGACTTGCATTTTCTGTGCGTAGTCGCCCCAGTCCGTCATATTCATCTTCACCGTTACGCCGATTTTCTCAGCTGTGTACTTGCTGACTTCCGCCATAACGCGGTCCACATCTTTCTGTGGTGTGCCGATCGTATACCAAATTAACTCTACAGGTTTATTTGTTGACGCATTGCCTTTCGCATCGCCAGCGTCTTTGCTGCCGCACGCGCTAAGCGTCATTGAAACAGCTAACGTCAGTCCCAGTGTAGTGACCAAGTTTCTTTTCATCTTGCTCATGTTATATCCTCCCTAATGAATCCTCGATTGATTACGCCCAAGGGGGCTATATTTACAGTACCGCATGAAAGCATTTACAAATAGACGATAAATTAAATGAACCTTGTCTAAACTCAAGAAAAAAAACGCTACCAAAGCAATTTTGTAGTAAAATGCAAGGAATATAGAATAGGAATTAGGCTAGGGTTTCTATTCAAATATCATACCCAGTGCCATTTACATTTCTCCATTTAAAATAAAGTAACAGCTTGCAGGTTAAAGTTATCAATAGCCTTTTCCATTATGTCCTGATTAATGGCAATATATCTGAGGGTCATGATTGCGGAGTGATTGAACAATTCCTGTAAGAGTTCTATAATTTTTTATCCTTTGTGGAAATGGAAGCCACAATTCTTTCTCGAGCCTATTTGGGCAGATATATCTCATTTCGATGCGGTATAAACACACCCTCAAGTGCATAGGGCACATCATACGCTTCGTCACAGCTAACAAAATAGATCCCGCTCGCCACACTCCTCAGTTCCAACTATAATGTCGGGGAATTTACCAAAGTGTTCGAGGCAAATCTCACGTCGTAGCGTATATAATACACCATCTGTTTCAATAAAATTCGGTAGAACACATGCAAGTACACACCTTTATCCATTCGTATGTGCATCTGATACACAGAGATCTTCTTGTGCTCCGTTCGTTTCACTTTGTACTTCCTGTCAAATAACAGCCTTCCATACCAATCTCTGAAAAAACCTATAGGGATGTCTCAATACTCTTCTATCACCTTATCTGTTGTAACACTTATCATTGTCGACGTGTCCTCCTTGATCCGCGGGTATTTTTGTCTTCGCACGATTAAAATTTAACACTTAACCGACTACTAATACTTAATTATATTCCCTCTGTACCACGCCATCCGTAAGATCCTCTGAACGCAAAAAGGCACCTGAAATCACCGTTAAGTGTTTTTCAAGTGCCGTACTGCCGTTCAGGTAATTTGTACGCTCTGCCGTTAAAAAAACCGTCGCTTCACATAAAACATTCATCTTCATGAGTTCTATTAAAATTTCAGGATTCTCATTATGTCTCTCATACTCTCTGAGCGGTTATTTGTGTTGTTAGTGGTACAGCGGCAGATAAATAAAGAAAACCACAAGCGAGGGTTAGTCGCCGTAGCTGATTGTTGTTTACCTAACGTTTATCTTTCGACTTCAAAATAAATAACTCCATTATCGGTATCTAAGTAGAACTTGCCAACATAGTTCGATGACTTTATGAAGTTATTAAATTCGTCGCTAAACGACCAACTATAAGGTTTTGTTCCAATGTGCTTTGAATCCATTGTAGGCTTCCAATCTGAAGCTACATGCGTCCACTTGTACTTGGACAGAAACAATTCAAATTCTGTGTTCCGTAACTCGACATAGCCCATTAACCTATAATTTGTTGGTCCGATCCCACCCTTTTTTCCTATTGTTTCTGCTGACCAAACACATTCTTGGATTTCACCTAGTTTTGGGAATCTATCCATAATTGGTTTTATATCTGTCTTGATACTCTGCTGACTAGTATCTTTATTTTCACATCCCCAAAGTGACACGGAAACCAATAAGGGGAATAACAAGATATAAATAATTAATCTTCTCAACACATGGCCTCCATCTGGAAAAGTTAGGAGATAGTTGAATCGAATATTTCATATGAATTGTAGCCTTCGGAGGTTTTATATAGTTTCCCTTGTAGTTTTTTCATCGAATCATCTCTTTCTTACTAGATCAAATTGTTCTTTAATTTATACTTGTTCTTGATAAATTTTCACTTCTAAAGGGAGATAGTTTTTAACAGGTATTAGGAACTCTTTCAGCCCTTCAACTGTATTGAAAAACAATTCAAGGTCATTTTCTGTATCATATGACCATAAAGTCTTTCTTAAAGATTTAAAGATTTTAACATTTCAACTGGTTCGTATAGGAACTCACAATGTAGTTGTTCCATATGCGAGTATTCTCCATCTTCTTCTACAACAAATTGACGCACAAAACTAAAATGAAAGCGTTCTTCACCAGTAAAGCTATATATTCCACATTCAAATAACAGTGCTGATTCAGCACATTCAACATTTTGATTTGCAAATGACTTAAATGTATTCCAAACATTCATTACATCAAGTCTGTTATCGTCAAGCATTTCTTTTAATTTTTGCTCTGAATCTTGAAGCTTAATCATTGTATCCTCCCCTCGTTTCTATAATGATTATAATCGTCATTTCTTGTTTTGCTGGAAGAATAAAGCCCTTTATGCTTAGCCATTAATCCTATGAGCCATTGACCAACAGCCCCTAAACGTTATCCTCGCTATATAATCAGCAGGTTTAGAATCCTCATTCCAGCATCCAAAATACAGTTCATGTCCAATGGCTAAATCCCTTTTAAGTCTTCATATGAATACGACACCGCTCACTATCCTTTAGTTAGAATGTTGCCTTTTATTTTTCATCAAATGATTTCCAATCTGGGTCTTGTATATCATCATCCATTGGTTTCCTGACAAACTGCCCACATCTTTCTTCACATGCTCCAAACTCTAAGAAATTTCTTTGTCCTTGTCTTAAAGATACTTCGTTTGCACCACCCCAATAATCAGGGTCAGTGGACTGAATCAAATCATCATGCCAAAAACATATTTTGCATATTAAATCAGTTCCTGGTGGTTCTTCATCTAAGGTCTTATAGCCACAACAAGGACAAGTATATTTTATTTTTATTTTCATTCACTCCACCTTGCATGAATTAGTGCTTTCATGTCCTAAATACTCTATATATATAGACTCACCTGATTGACTACGTAGTTCTTCAACAGCAATTTTCATAGCGTTAGTATTGCTACCTTACTCTTCCTCTTTATTATATCATTAATTTACAAATTAAGGATATTGAAAAAACTCTTTTCTGAAGGACTAGACATTACTGTCTAACGCAAAAAAGCCCTCTAAAAAGGGCTTTTCAACATCTAAACTTATTATCGTAAGTTGTCCCTAGAGCAGTCCTCTATAATCCGTAGGAGAGATTCCCACATACTTTTTAAACTGTTTATAAAAGTAGCCCAGCTCCCAATAGCCGACGTCTTTGGCGATAACATGCACCTTCAAATTCGTCGTCTTCAGCAGTTCTTTGGCCTTCTCGATGCGGAATCGGTTAATATACTCCGTGAACGTCTCATTAATCTCCTTATGAAACAGTTGTCCCAAGTAGACCGGATGAATATGATAATGAGCCCCCAGCATTTTGAGCGACAGCTCCTCTGCATACGATTGCTGAATGTATTTCAGCACTTGCTGCACAATTGGGCTTCGTACATCGGAAATCAAGAAACCTATCGTCGTTTCGGCAATTTGGAGAATAGCAGCTTCCAGCTCTTCCAGTGTCACTGCACTTCTGATTTGGCGAAAAGCTTCATTATAGGCTTCAAGCTCCTCGGTATGACGGATCGCTTTGATCTCCAGCTTGAAATGTATGACCATCTCCAGCGCGATATTCTGAAAATCATGCGGCATTATCCCGGGGAGTGCTTGAATCATTTTAAAATCGTTCTGAATCTGTTCACGCAGATTTTCTTGATCTTTGGCAATAATCAGCTTCGCATAAGCCGGCCAATCGATGATGGAGAAGTCGACCTTGCAGTTATCCGGATTCGTTGCCTGCACGTTGTAATCCATTAGCTGCAGCTCCGGGTAGATCCAGAAATACTCCTGAGCTTTCTTCGCCGTTGCATAGCTATGTGCAGCTTGCTCCGAAAGCGGCTCGACACTGCCGATAGAGATGCGCGGCGGGCAATCTTGCAGATCTGTCAGAAGCTGCTGAAGCAAGGCAATCAGTTCTTGCCTTCCCTGTACCGCGTCGTCGAACGACGCAAGCAGAACAATATCGCCGTCCATATCGAAAAATGAAGTGATCCAGCTATAAGGCTCCACTTTATCGGAGATGAAAGCCACAAGCTCATCGGAGCCAGCCGGCATGCGCAGGACAGAAGCTGCCAGATAAGCACGATCCAGATTGATGCCCAGCATGTCTGCGCGTTCGGAGAATTCCAGCGGCGCAATCTGATGCGTTAACCAACGATGCAGCGTGTTATCCTTCAAAATCTGTTTGCTGTACGCCTGAACCAACTGATTCTCGTTGACCGTATTCAGCTTCTCGACGGTATTATGAAGCGTTGCTTTCAGCTCCTGAATATTAATAGGCTTCAATAGATAATTCTCAATGCCCAGCTGCATGCCTTCCTTCAAATACGAAAACTCATCGAATCCGCTGAGCACGATCACTTTCAAATCTGGATGAACGGTTCTCGCATGGCGAATTAGATCCAGACCGTTCATGATGGGCATCGAGATGTCCGTCACCAAAATATCCACGGACGTTTCTTTCAAGGCGTCCAGCGCTTTCTGTCCATTGCTGGCATGGCCCACAATCTCCAGTCCCGCTTCAGCCCAATCGATAATGTCGTACAACCCTTCGATGATAAAAGGCTCATCGTCCACAAGAAACACCCTAAACATCATACACCTCCTGTCCGCCGTCCATCGGCAGCCATATATCGACTATCGTTCCTTTGCCTGGCTCACTTTGCAGCTTGACGCCATATTCGCTGCCATACAGCAGCTTCACTCGTTGATGAATGCTGCGCAAACCGAAGGATTCCCCTTCCGATTCCTCGGTTTGAAAGAAGACCTCCAGCTCCTTCAGCCGTTCCGGCGTTATGCCATTCCCGTTGTCTTCGATCTGCACGTGCAGGAAATCATCGACCTGCTTCACTCGGATATGCAGCTCATTATCTGTGCTTTCGCTTCGCAAGCCATGTACGATGTAATTCTCGATAACTGGCTGAAGCGACATTTTCATCACTCGAATCGCCCCCAGCTTGCGGTCCCACTCCATCGAATAGGTGAACTTGTCCTTATAGCGAATCTGGAACAGCTCCAAATATAAGCGGCATGCCTCCAACTCGTCCTTCAAGGTGTATATTTTCTTCTGCTGTACGAAGCTGCGAAATAAAGCGGACAAGCTGTAAATCATCTCCCCGACATCATGCGCCCCCTGGGAAATAGCTCTCATGCGAATGACTTCCAGCGTATTGTACAGAAAATGCGGATTAACGCGGGCTTGCAGTGCCGTCAGTTCCGTATGCTTCTGCTTAATATTCGCTTTATACACCCGGTCGATATACAGATTCAACTCTTCGACCATCTCGTTGAAGCTTCGAGAAATCTGCCCCAGCTCATCCTCTCGCACATCGGGAATCCGTACGCTCAGATCCCCTTGTTTGACTTTCCGCGTGAAACGAATGATCTGGTTCGTCCGCTTGGCGACACTCATCACCACGAGGAAAGGGATCAGAATAGCGAAAAAGATACATATCGCGCTAATCATCAAGATCGTGCTCCCGATCCTTCTTGAAGATGCTTCCAGCTCTTTTTTGGGAATGATGCCGATGACGCTGAAATTCCCCTTGCTCTGCGTCAGCTTCGTCATATAGTCGCTTTGATTAGTACCACTATTGTCATACATCGCGTTAATTTGCGCCATATAAGGATACGGCTTACCGACATACTGATCCGAAGAGTCGAACAATACGCCGCCATCCGGAGAAAGCACAAGAATTGTCCCTTTCAGTTCGTCCTTATCATTACCCAGCACCTTCCAAATGCCATCCGTGCTGAAATATACCGTCTGCTGTCCAATATTTTTCAAGGTTAGCTTGTCGCTGATCGGAGTTCGGATCGCATACAGATTGTTGTCCCACTGCCCTGCGGCTTCGCGAACCCAAACATTCGGCAGCTCAACGCCTTTGCTTTCAAGGGCCATCACCTCGGGGATGTAAGAACGGGCTCGATTTGTAGGCACAATCTTCAATTGCCGGTTATGACCCAGCACATACAAGGTCTGCTGATCCGCACTGTATAAGAGTAGATTGCGTATATCTTCGTCGTCTTCCACCTGATTTTTAAAATATTGCAAACCATCATTCCACATGCTGTTGCCGCCTAAATTGTACTGCTCCAGACTATGCTGTACATACTCCTGAAAAGGGTGCTGAAGCATAAAGGACACTCCCGCGGACAGCGAGCTGTCGCGATACAAGCCAAACAAAATAGATTGTGCCGAATCATATTTGCTTCCTAAATATTGATTAACGTTCGCCATTGCTTTCTTCTGTATTTCCAGTTCGCGATTAATTGCCGCTTGAGACATCGAATGATACATAAAATAAGAAAAGGAAATGATGGTAACGACCGTAATCATGGAAAAAAGGAGAAGCAGCCTCATGAACAAATTATTTTTCAAATAATTGTGATACATCTTGCGAAATCCCATCTAGGCATCAACTCCTGCTGTTAATCGGGATCATTATAACATATCCATCTGCGCTCACGAATTGATCTTATTCTGTATGCCATTATCATACTACTACTCGCCTTAAAATACGAAAATGGACGATCAGGCGGTTGATTGGACGATTTCTTCCGTGGACATCAGGCGATTCGTACGGTTAGAGACGGAAGTGTACCTATTCATGGCCGGAAACGATCTTATATAATCAGACATATGGAAGGCGTTACCATTTTAAAACGATATTACTAAAGCGCTTTCAGATAGTTGAAAGGTGGTGAATGGCAGCTGCCAAATGCCGAAAACAGAATTGAGTTGATTACTAGGAAGTCATTACATGAGTAAAGGGGAATGTGAAGATGAACAGAACATGGCAACGCCACAGGAAAATTTGGCTTGGACTGCTGCTCGCTATCGTCGTCATCGCTCAAATCGGTTATGTCCCTCCATCTGGAGGCTTAGCCAAAGCAGCGGACAATGGGTTGGCACAGAAGCCATATATGGGCTGGAGCAGTTACAGTATGCAAGTATATGACGGTCCGAGCGGCAATTGGATATCCGAAGCGAAAATCAAGCTGATGTCGGATGTGATGCACCAGAAGCTGCAAGCCCACGGCTATAATCGGATTAATATCGACGCTGGCTGGAATGGCAGCATGGACGAATACGGAAGGCCAGTCCCAAGCACAACGCTGTATCCAGGCGGGTTCCAGAACCTCGTCGACTATGTGCACGCCAATGGCCAGAAGCTTGGCATTTATTTCATCCCAGGCCTCTCTCCGGATGCAGTAAGCCAAAATCTGCCGATCTACGGAGCACCTGGCTGTACAATCGGAGACATCGCCGTTAAACCCTACAAGTATGCGGACTACTGGAATATCGGTTACAAAATCGACTTCAGCAATCCATGCGCGCAAAAGTATATTGATTCGATCGCCGATCTAATCGCTTCTTGGGGGATCGACTTCGTCAAGTTCGACAGTGTCACGCCCGGCTCCGGGCATAATGACGTGTCGATCGACGCCCGCGACGATGTCAAAGCTTGGTCTGAAGCGCTTGGCCGACACCATATATGGTTTGAGCTGTCCTGGGCGCTCGATCATAATTACGTGGATTACTGGAAAAAGTACGCAAACGGCTGGCGCGTCGATTGGGATGTAGAATCCTACGATCGTGAAGTCGGCATGACACAATGGGCCAACATCGCCCGTTTGTTCCCCGATGCCGCATTATGGTGGCGCGACGCCGGTCCGGGAGGCTGGAATGATTTCGACTCCTTGAATGTTGGCAATGGCTCGACCTCAGGACTTACAAGAGACGAAAGACAAACGGCGGCGACGCTGTGGGCGGCATCGTCTGCTCAATTCTACACGGGCGACGACCTGTCCAATCTGGATGCGTATGGTCTAGAGCTGTTGACGAACGATGAGGTTATTGCCGTCAATCAAGCCGGACGCCCCGTTCATCCAGTATCCACCTCAACCAGCCAGCAGGTATGGTATGCCAATAATAGTGATGGGACTTACACGGTAGCGATCTTCAATCTAGGCAACAAAAGCGCCTCCGTTAACGTCAACTGGAGCGATATCGGCCTGAGCGGTTCCGCTTCTGTTCGCGATCTGTGGAGCCATCAAGATTTGGGCACGTTTGACAAAGGCTATGGACCTGTTAATTTGGAGCCCCATGCTTCTCGTCTTTTCAAAATAAGAGCTATTAACGGTACTTCGATCGTGAATGATGACGACACGGGAATGCGATATACAGGCACATGGACGCGCAACGGAGGCAAAGAGCTGGCGCGAGACGCTCAGGATCTGTCCATAACAATTGCTGATTCTTCTGCGGCTCCTTTGGGTCAAACTGACAATAATAACGCGCCGCCTGCCGGGTCGAATGATGTTACCGTGTCGCACGCGGTGTATATCAACGACAACGATCCCGCCATTCAATATACCAACAAGTGGGGTTACAGCGGAGGCAGATCGTTCGGCGACTTCATGGGCGACGTTCACTACGGCGAGCCTGATAATGGGGTTCAACCGGAGTTTGCCTATACCTTTACAGGTACCGGCATCGAGGTGTTTTCCGAGCAAGGCACCAGCAACGGCCGGATGGATATTTATGTCGATGGCGTGTTGAAGGCGACGGCTGATGCCGAAGGCCCGCAGCAAAAGGGACAATATTCCGTATACAGTTTATCGGATTTGCCGCAAGGACCACATACGCTGAAGGTAGTCCGAAATGGCAGCGGCCAGTACTATTTTATCCTCGACGCTTTAAAAGTAATGACAGAAACGCTGCTCGGCCAGCCTTCTTCCAGCAGCTTTAATAAGGATCAGCCCGCCGATATTACGACGGAACTGCTGCTTGGCGCAAGCTCTTTGACGGGTATTGCCAATGGAGCGGTGACGCTGCAGCCGAATACCGACTATACCGTGAACGGCAAAGTCGTGACGATCAAGAAAGAATATTGGCTGCAGCAGCCTTCAGGCCATGCGACCAAGCTGGTTTTTGGCTTTGCGGGAGGCGATACGCAATCGCTGTCCGTTGCCGTCACTGGAACGTCACTCCAACCGACGCAGGCTAGCTTTGACAAAAAAACAACCGCTCAAGATGACGTCAAGACAACACTAACGCTTGGCGGTGGCAACAGCTTGACCGGCATTATGAACGAAGCGACCCGTTTGACAGAAGGCGAAGATTATACGGTTGCGAATAACACAGTGAAAATTCTGAAGTCTTACTTGGCGAAGCAGCCCGTAGGTGTAACGAGTTTGACTTTCACCTTCAGCTCCGGCAATCCGCAGACGCTTTCTGTTACGGTAAGCAACTCAGCATCGCCAGGAAGGTTCACGTATGTGAATGACGACCATCCAGACATCCATTACACCGGAGCCTGGAACCGCAGTACTAACCGGCCGTTTAATGACTACGGCAAAGACGTCCATTACGTGGAGCAAAATAACGACTATTTTACTTACAAATTTAACGGAACAGGTATCACTTACATTACTGAAATCGATCAAGGCCAAGGCGATGTCGATATATATATCGACGATCAGCTTCACGGAACAGCCCATACGTACGGGGCGAACGCCCATAATGAGGCTCAACAAGAAGTCTATACTGTCTCAAATTTAACGCCTGGCCTGCATACACTGAAAGCCGTCAAAAAATCCGGACAATTCATGCTTCTAGATGCTTTGAAAGTGCAGCAGCCAGATCTGATTGACGTGTCTGTTGCCGATTTCAATAAGGCAGCTTCTGCGCAAACGGACGTTAGTGTCAACGTTATCGGCAACATTTTGGGTCTAAGCGGCATTTCGAACGGTGCCAGAGCACTCATCAATCACACGGATTACGAGATAGCGGGCAATCAAGTTACGATTAAAAAGGAATACCTTGCGGCGCAGCCTGTCGGCACCTCGAAGCTGACTTTTGCCTTCAAAGGCGATTATGCGGATGACATCCATGCTGCTGCTGCAAACGGAGATTATTTCGATTATTCCTTCACAGGAACGGGCATCGAATTGCTGTCTCCTACGGGTCCTGAACAAGGCGACATGGACATCTATCTCGATGGCAAGCTCGTGAAGACCGTGAATGCTTACGCCGCAGTTCGAAACGCTCAGATTAGTTTGTTCCGTGTTTCCTCCCTTAGCAGCGGGGCTCACACGCTTAAAGTCGTCAAAAAATCGGGCAATATCCTGCTCGTGGATGCGCTTAAGCTCGACATAGCGACTGCAGCACCGACACAGCCGACAGACGGCGGTGGCGGCGGCAGCACGGGTAGTGGTGGCAGCGTGGTTGGCGGCGTTGATCCGGGTACGTTGAACATCGTTCATACGACGCAAGCTGACGGTACCAGCAAAGATGAGCTGAAGCTGTCAAGCGGCAATGCGCAAGCGTTGATTCAGAAGACCCAAGCAGCAGGCGCAAAGTCAGTACTCATTTCC
This sequence comes from Paenibacillus ferrarius, assembly GCF_002027705.1. GTDB lineage: Bacteria > Bacillota > Bacilli > Paenibacillales > NBRC-103111 > Paenibacillus_E > Paenibacillus_E ferrarius. Next base: position 92,959 of record NZ_MBTG01000016.1, read on the forward strand.
CTTCCGGACGTGAAGGATGTCGTGGCGTTGACGAGCCTTGCCTTATCCAAAGATTCGCTCGGCTTAATCCATGACAGTGGACTGGGCCTGAATCTCGATACGGCTAACGTAAAAGTACAAATTCCCAACGCTTCTTTGAAAAGCTTGAACGACGATGTTTATTTCAACCTCGTCCCTGTCAGGTCGGCTGATCGTGGCCTGGAGCTGGAACGGCGTGCCAATGCGGCGACGGTCGTGCTGGCGCTTGCTGGCGGCAGCAAAGCAACACTCATAGGCCGTCCGGTAGATATCGAGACGAACCTGCAAAACCATGAGGTCACCCTCGTGCTTCCGTTACGGGATACTCAGCTGAGTGATGCCGATTTGGAACGGATCGGTGTATACATCGAGCACAGCGATGGCACGCGAGAGTTCAAAAAGGGTACCCTTACAACGTTCGAAGGCGGCCGTGGCCTTCAATTCACGACCAGCAAGTTCAGTACGTTTGCCCTTCTGAAGGTCGAAGGCAATCTGCTCTCCTTCGCTCACACGCCTTATATGCAAGGCTACGAAGGCGACTTGTTCAAACCAGAGAATCACGTTACTCGCGCCGAAATGGCTATGATTTTGTCCCGCATCGCGACAAACAAGGAATCGGCGAGCGACCGCGAATACACGGATGTCCAACCAGAGTACTGGGCAGCCAAGGCAATCGCTAAAGCAACCCGGATGGGTCTTATTCAAGGCTATGCAGACGGCACCTTTAGACCGGAGCAGCCGATCGCCCGAGCAGAGATGGCCGCTCTTGCAGCCAAATTTGCCTCAGACGCTGCGGGCTCAGGAGCTGGCTACGCAGACACGATAGGACTTTGGGCGGAAGCAGCCATCAAAGTTTCTCAAGGTGCAGGTTATATGCAAGGCTATGCAGACGGCACGTTTGGTCCTGCCAATCCGTTGACACGCGCCGAAGCGGTCACCGTGATCAACCGCATGCTGGGCAGAGGCCCTCTGAGCGGATTAGCGCACTCTCCTTGGAAGGACGTACCCGACGGACACTGGGCGATTCAGGACATCGAAGAAGCCTCCGTCAGCCATAACTTTGAATCGTCCTCCACTGGAGGCGAACAAGTGACGAAGTAGCTCTTTGCCGCATTTAAGCAGAGAACATACGAAACAGGAAAAAGGATCATTACAAGTGGCTTGCCACTTGTGATGATCCTTTTCTGTTCACAGACAACCCGTTGGTGAAGCACCGCTCTTCCTCCATATCGCCGAAAAACAGCCTTATCACCAACAAACTACATATTCCCTAGAGCCATCAATTGCTCACGCGTCTGGCCAAAATGTCCGCTCGACTTGCGCAATTCTTGCATTACTGTCGAGGAGTCGACTTGGAATTGGAGCATCAGGATCGCCACTCGCGCGTCTCCGCTGGCCATGTCGCAGTAACGGCGGGCTACTTCCTCGTTGACCTGAGTGGCTTCCATGATGATATGGATGACACGTTTGCGCAGCTTGTCGTTGGTTGCTTGCACGTTCACCATCAGGTTTTTGTATACTTTCCCCAGACGAATCATCGTGGCGGTTGATATCATATTCACCACTAATTTCTGGGCTGTTGCGGCTTTCAAACGGGTTGAGCCCGTCACAACCTCCGGTCCTACGCTCACCTCGATCGGGTAGTCCACTGCTTCGCTCAAAAGTGTATAGGCATTGCAGGAGAGGCCAATCGTCGGCACGCCGATTCGTTTAGCCTCTTGCACAGCCCCGAGTACATAAGGCGTTTTGCCGCTTGCTGCAATGCCAACAAGGACATCACGGTTGCTTACTTGCTTCCGCACTTCGTCTTTACCTGCTGCTTCATTATCCTCCGCATCTTCAACAGCTTCGAAAATAGCGCGTGATCCCCCAGCGATAATCGCCGTCACCAGCTCTTTCTCAGTGCCGAAGGTTGGCGGACATTCAGCGGCATCCAGAATGCCCAGCCTCCCGCTTGTTCCTGCCCCGACATAGAATAATCGTCCACCGCCGGCAAGCTTCTCTACAATAACCTCAATAGCACGTTCGATTTGCGGAAGCGCCTCCTTGACGGCTAGCGGAACCTTCTGATCCTCTTCATTCATTAAAGCAATAATATCCATTGTACTTAACATGTCCAACTGTTCACTTCGTTCATTGCGCTGTTCTGTCGTTAATTTGATGTTCATGGTGTTTTCGTAAACTCCCTTCCTCATCTGTTATTTCACTGCGCCTGCTGTCATTCCGCCTGTAATCTGCCTTTGGAATATGAAATAGAAGATCAGCACCGGCACCATGGCAATGGTCAGCGCTGCGAACAAAGGCCCCCATTCCGTCCGGTACTGCATCTCGGCTTGCATAACGGCAATACCAACAGGCAGTGTGTATTTCCCCGGCGTATTAATAAAAACCAGCGCCATAATATATTCATTCCAAATATTCAGCACCGTCACGATAGCAAGTGATACGATGCCTGGCTTCGCAAGCGGAAGCATAATTCGAAAAAATGTGCCATAATGATTGGCTCCATCAATGGCAGCCGCTTCTTCCAGCTCTTTGGGCAGCGTCTTGAAGAAGCCAACCAGCATAAACACACCGAATGGAACGGCGGTAATTGCATATATCAACATTAACCCGCTGAGCGTATTGGTCAGATGAAGATCATTCATTAGGAAAAAGAGTGGAATAATGCCCAGGAAGGCCGGAATCATTTTATAAGCCAAATAGGAAAGAAATAACACGTTGCTTCCTCGAAACGTATATCTTGCAATGACATAAGCCGTAGTCGCTGATAGCAACACGCCAAAAAAAGTGCTTACGACTGTTACACTTATGGAGTTAAGAAAATAATTCCCAAATTTATATTTCTCCCAAACATACGAATAATTCTCCCATAGCAAAGGGAAGTTCGGCAGCGCCCAAGGGTGATTGAACAGAAACTGTTGATTATCCTTCAGCGAAGCAATTAACGTCCAAATCAAAGGATAAATGACACAAGCGGACCAGAATACTAAAATGACAGTCATACACCAGGTCTGAAGATTAGATTGTTTCATCCGATAGCTCTCCTCATGTCAATTCGATGGTTTCTCTTTTCATCAGACGCTGGAGCGTGATCGTTGTAATCAACGCGATGACCAGAATCAACACCCCAATGGTTGCTCCATAGCTGAAATTGCCGTAATGAAAGGCCTGTGCATACAGATAGGAACTCATCACCTGAGTCGCATTATCGACGCCGCCTTCGAATGTCATGATGCTGACGATGATAAATGAACCGCTGAGGGTCGTAGTCACAATCCAGATGACCGAAGTCTGAACTTGTTCCCATGCCAGAGGAAGCGTAATATTCCAAAATTGCTGCCACTGCATAGCCCCGTCAATATTCGCCGACTCGTATAGTGATTCAGGAATATTGAGAATACCTGCGATAAGCAAAATAATCGTAAAGCCGATACCCGCCCATATCGAAGTTGGCAGCAAGGCAAATATGGACCATTTTTCCCCTAACCAAGCGAACTGAAACGGTTTACCCGTCACACCAGAAATAAAAGAATTAATAAAGCCAATATTGGGATTATAAATAAACCGCCATAGCACACCTACAACAACAACCGAAATGACATTCGGGATGAAAAAAACGGAACGGTAGAAACCTGCGCCTTTAATTCGAAAACGCGTGAGCGCAACGGCCAGCAGCAAGGTAGGAATCATAAAACCGATGACTTTGCCAATAACAAGGATGTAGTCATTACGGATCGTTTTCGGAATAACTTCGTCGTGAAACATATTTTTATAATTTTCCAGCCCGATGAAGTTGTAGGTTTCGGAACCACCTGACCAATCAAACAGGCTCAAATAAATCCCTTTTAGCATGGGATATACGAGAAAGACACCGTACAGAAGCAAGGTTGGCATTACGAATGATGCGACAAATAGTTTCCGCTGTGCTTTAGATCCCAGATTCAAGTCATCCTTCCTCCATTCAAGTTGTCATAATAATGGCGGGTTGGATACTCCTTCCCTCTCGCTGAAGTATCCAACCACTAGCTGATCTATTTATTCTTTCTTTCTATTCTTTCTATTTATTCTTCTCGCGTTGTTTCGCAGCCCCGTCTTCAAGGCGTTTCGCCCATTCTTCTTTGTTGATTTTGCCGGTTACCAAGGCGAGCGTGGCATCCTTTTCGATCTTGAACAGTTCTTCCGGCAGCACCGGAATTGGTGCAATGATTACATCGGAGGAGGCAAAATAAGTGCTGGCTTGCTTCACGAGCGCGCTGACTTTATCCGCTTTGCTCAAATCTGCTTTCACATTCAGAACAGATCCTGTCAGCTCTGCCCAAGCTAAGGCTTGCTTTTTCGTAAATACATATTGCAGATACGCTTTGGCAGCATCAGGATTTTTCGCCTTTTTGGCGATACCCATTGTCGCTGTTGAAGGAATAACGATGGATTTTCCGGCTTTATCCTGGACAACGGAAGGAATGAATCCAAACTCAAATCCAGCAGGAATGTCCTTCTTCATTTCGTTTTCTATCCATAAGCCATTAGGAATAAAAGCAGCCTTGTGCTGCAGGAACTGCATTTGGGAATCGGTATGGTTCAATGCAGATGAACTGCCTTCGATAAATCCTTTCGTATTGAGCTCGATCAGCTTATCCAAAGCTTTCATGACAGGCTCGCTTTTGAACACCCCGGTCTCCAGCGCATTAATCTTGTTAATGATCGCAGGATCACTGCCATTAGCGGCAACGATCGCAGAATTGAGCAGCCCGCCAATGATATATTGTGGATAAACGCCAGTATGGATATAGGGTGCCATTTTGCCGGAGTCTTTCACTTTCTGCAAAGTGTCCATGAAGCTAGGCCAGTCTTTCGGCTCATTCCAGCCATTTTTGCGCAGCTCAGCCTTGTCATAGAAAGTACCGTACGAACCGAAGACGAGTGGCAGCGTGTAGGTCTTGCCTGGTTGATACTCTTCCGGCTTGCTGAACAGGACATCCAAGATTTTCTCGCCATCAGCGTTCTTCGCATCTTTGAGCCAATCGGTTAAATCCATCAATTGATTATCAATAAACATCTGCCTTGCATTAGAACCTGCGCCATTGATGAACATCAGATCCGGCGGATTGCCCTGAATCCAGCGCGGTTTCATCTGCTCGTTGATTTGCGGCCCTGCTGTTTGTGTGATTTTCAGCTTCGGATTCAGCTTCTGGAATTCATCAATGGATTGCTTCCACCAAGCATCTCCGTAGCCGCCGACAAAATACTGAATTTCCAGCTCCCCAGTCAATTCTTTCGTTGCTGCCGTTTGCGCATTCGTGACAGCGGGACTTGCACTTGCCTCTTTTTTGGCGTTCTGCGGACTGCAGCCCGTCAATAATCCAACCGTTACCATAACACCCATAAGACTTACGCTGATTGACTTCATTTTCATACCATCGAGCTCCCCTTTTAATAAAATGGATGACATCGTCTTGCGAAGAAATCGCTGCTGTTTATCTGGTTGAAGGTTTACATCTGCATCCTTATTGCCGCGAATACATACCTTCTATTCAAATCGGCAAACTCAGGATTATATATAAAAAGAAGCAACAAAGTTACTTCCTTTGTATATCCCCTACTTCTTTGACTGCTGTTTCACAAAATTAATGCCAACACGAACCTCATCCAGCAATTGGATTGACTTATCGTAATTAGCTGTCAGCACACACATGAATAAAATATCAATAATATGCAGCTGAGCCAGTCGCGATGAAGTTGCCGCGCTGCGGAATACCTCTTCCTGCTTGGAGGAAACATATAAGTTGATATCTGCGATTTCACTTATTGGCGATAAGCCGTAGCTCGTTAAGCTGATGGCAACCGCGCCTCTGTGCTTCGCTAGTTCCAATACTTTGCCAACCTCATAAGTCTCTCCTGAGAAAGAAATGCCAATAACGACATCTTGCGGGCCCATTTGGGCAACCATCATCGCAGATAAATGAAAATCGATGCTGGACGTCGTTGACGGGTTAATCCGCACGAATTTGAGATGAGCATCTTGGGCAATAACACCTGAAGCGCCTATGCCATAGAAATGAATTCTTCCGGCATGCTGAAGCACCTCGACGGCTTTGCTCAAAGCTTCATAATTCATGATCTCCGCCGTTTCCTGCAAGGATCGAATGCTGTTGTTGGTAATCTTCTGCACAATAGACTGCTGAGACTCATGGGAAGCGAAGTCCGTGAAATCGGCTTCTGACGTGTTCCGCATATCTCCAGCTACTCTAAGCTTTAATTCTTGAAACCCGCTAAGACCTAACGATTTGCATAACCGGATCACGGCCGATGCACTCGTAGCGCTTAATTCACCTAATTCATTGGCTGTGCTGCGTATAGCTTCATGGGGATTCTCCAGAATATAAACGGCAATCTTACGCTCCGAGGGCGGCAACTGTTCGGCAATTTCCTTCAACATAATCAAGCCGCCTGATAAAGATTCGGCCAGATGATTTTCTGCCATAAGCTTCCCCCTAAATGGTTGGTTTCGAGATTGCTTCCATGGCCACTTTGATCGCGCCCTCTACAGGATCTGCATAAGGCGGCTGATATTGGCCTGCTCTATGTACGCTTAACCCTTCAACAAACCGGTTCTTGATGATATCCGAGTAAGTGAAGATAGAACCCGCAACGGTCACGGGGATCGCTTCATGCAATGATGCCGACTTCCTCATTAACCCGCGAACCAGTTCAACTAGCTCGTCTCCAGCTTCGCTCAGTATTGCCACCGCCACCCGATCTGAATGGGTGGATGCTTCAATGACCAGTCTGGCTAAGCTGGCAATCTCCTTCTTGCTCTTTCCCTCACGATATATATAATGAATGAGCTCTTGTTCACTTGCAAGCTTAAGCGCATCCAGAACCATTCCGGTTAATTCCGTTGGATATTCTCTGCGATCATAGGCTTTGCAAACGGCTTTGAGCGCTTGAAGTCCAATCGAGTAACCGCTTCCTTCATCACCGAGAATATGGCCCCATCCTCCGTTATAAATCAGATGACCCGCTTGGGATACGCCTATCGCATTGGAGCCCGTACCGCAGATAACAAGAATGCCTTCCTTGTCCGCAGGCTGCATAGCCCCGCGAAGCGCTACATATAGATCACTCTTCACCTCATAGAAAGCATCTGGATGCAGGTGCAATTGCTGACCTAATTGTTTGAGCTCATGTTCAACCATCAATCGATTAGCTTCCAGCCGTGTACCGGCAATGCCAGCGCATAGGCCAACAACGTCTCCCGGAAGAATGCCTTGAGCTTCCAATCCATACTGTACGAGCTGATGAAGTCTATCTGTCATTTGCTCAAAACCGACACTCAGCGGATTCGTACCCTCCCCGATATTCACTTCTCTCTGAGGCTTCAAAAACGGATCATATTCCTCTACTTTCTGGAAAACGCATGTCGTTTTGGTACCGCCTCCGTCAATCCCAATGACATATGGCACAATCGGTTCACTCCAAGTGGATAGAATGGGTATAGGTCAAATTATATAGTCACTAAAATTGCATGTCAATAATATTTTAACAATTCTAAAATATTATTTCAGAGCGGAAAAATAAAAAAAAGCCTATTCGCTTTTATCGCGAACGAGCCCTGTTTCCGTTTACCATTCATAGTCCTAAAATGACATCCAATGCCCATATTTGGCTAAAAACTCTTCCTTCTCTTTATAGTCCGGCATCACGCTTCCAACACGTCTCCAAAAGGAACGATCATGGTTCATGTGCAGCAGATGGCATAGCTCGTGGATGATCACATAATCAATCACTTCAATTGGAGCCATCGCTAGGCGATAATTGAACGTTAGCTTTTTGGCCGAGCTGCAGCTGCCCCACTTCGTTATTGATTCCACCACTTCTACGGTTTTGGGTTTTACTTTCAGTTGAGCTTGGTATTTGGGTATGCGTTCCCCTACAATCTTCTTGCAGCTTGAGAAATAAAACTTCTTGAGGTTTTTTTTCAGCTCATCTTCCGCTAACCCCTTCGTTTCTATTAACTCATGAAGATCATAGGTTTTCCCCAAATGAAGAAATTTACGATCTGGATACGCCGGTTGTTCAACTTCATTTGCCATCATTTCTCAAGCCTTTCTTTCTGTCATAACCTTCATGCACACGTATATTCAATCCTTCTTCAGGCAGATAGCTGTCGATTCTCTTACAATCAGTTCCGGCTGCAAAACGACCGAGGTGTTTCTTTTGGACCCTTGAATCAGCTTCAGCAATAGACGGACAGCGTGCTGCCCCATTTGCTCCATAGGCTGACGAATCGTCGTAAGTCGCGGATGAATTTCAGCCGCAAAAACTTGATCATCATAACCAATAACCGAAAGATCGTCCGGTATTTTGTAACCCTCGCTCTGGTACGCCTCCATAACGCCAAGCGCCAACCCGTCATCCCCTGCAAAAACGGCAGTCGGAATCATTCCGTTCTGCATCCAAGTCTTGGCTACATCGAAGCCGGAGCGAATGCCAAAAGACTCCGTATGCGTAACGATCAGCGGTGATAGCCCAGCATCTGATAAAGCTTTCTCATATCCCCGCTTTCTTTCTCTAACGCTTAGAAAATGATCAGGTCCGCTTACATGCGCTATGCGCGTATGTCCCAGTTCAATCAAATGCTTGGTTGCTTCAAGACCGCCTATGTAATTATCAACATTCACCGTCAAGGCTCTTGAGTTGGCAACATGGTTGTCAATAATTACGAAGGGGATTTTTTTTCTTTTTAGCTCCATGACATAATTCTCTTCGTCCAGAAGCGAAAGAACAATGATGCCATCCACGCGGTCCTCTTGAAATAAGAAATTGGTCTTTTGGTCCGGATCACCTTCGGTTCGCGAGAAAATAGACAAGGCTAAGAAATAGCCGCTCTCCTCCAAGCTTTGATTCACCGTATGAACAATCCCGTCAAAAACAGTATCCTTTAACGTTTCCAGCGTAAGCCCAATTAATCCCGTCGAACCACGCGCCAGACTGCGGGCAGCGGAATTCGGCCGGTAGTCCAGATCTTTAATCGCTTGCAATACTTTCTGGCGATTGCTTTCCCGCACCGTTCCTACGTTATTCAAGACTCTAGACACAGTGACGAGCGAAACACCCGACTTTTCAACTACATCCAAAATGCTCACTTTTTTCATTGCTACCTAGCTCCCTGTTCCGATAATTACCTGTATAACCTATTATAACACAACATTCCGATTATATAAGCGTTTACACATCCGAACAGTAGGAAAACCCAAGCGCCGTTGGACATACCCCCTTGCGAAGAGGAACTATGATCCGCTATATCACTCTGAATCCACTATTTGCCTCTGAAAGGGAAGTACGATCCTCTATTTCACCTCACTAGCGTAAAATAACAGCAAATTGGACAAATTAGCGTACTGTAGTTCCGTCTGACGAGCTAGATAACTGCTTAGTGGATGAATAAGGGAACACAGTTCCCTTTCGTGAATGCGATTCCCCCGATCCAACCCTAAATGCAAAAAAAAGCCAAGGGAGCCTCCGCTTCCCCTGGCTTTATATCCATACTATTTCAATCCCGCAGCAATGGCTTTCCAGAACGTCTCATCTTCCTCGCCCATGGCATAGACCGAAACACCTGCAAGTTCATAAGTCAGCGTATAGTGCGTTTTGGTCTTGATGCTCGTTTCATCTTCGTACCAGACCACATGCCTGGAGCCGTCTTTGGCCGTATACTTGAAAGTCATTGATCCTGATGCGTTATCTCTTGTTGGCTTGCCTTTGGTGCTTGTAATCAGCTGTGGAATGTCTTTCCACGGAATTAATTTGTTGCTGCTGTTCGTCTTATCCGACAAATTCCAGTCGTTCCCGTAAGCTGGAATACCCATGATGACTTTCTCTGAAGGCACATAAGTAATCGAGAATTTAAGCGCCGCTGTCATCCATGGTTTACTTGCAACTGAGCCTGGATCTGCCCACACGCCATGCTCATCATAGGTCATCACTTGAATGAAATCTGCATAAGTGCCAAGTTGTTCATAATCGAATGCGCCCGACCAATCATCAGCAGGATCATCGGTATCTTTGGCAGGGACAGAGACCATCGTCAAATACCCTTGCGCTTTCATAATACTGGCAACGTCTTTCACAAAGCTGGTCAGCGCATTGCGGTCGCTTGCCAAAACGGATTCAAAATCAATATTAATCCCTTTGTAATGATTCGTTTTCACTAAAGCAACCATATTAGCAATCAACTTTTGTTTGGCAGCGGCGTTAGTTAACACTTGATGAGCGGCATTGCTGTCCCAATCTGTTGCTCCATAGTTGGATACCAAAGCATAAGGCAAGATACCAACGGAATTGGCATAATTCACCGCTTGAGTCGGGATAGTCCCAACAATGTTGCCACTTGCATCGGTATTGAAGGTATCTGTTGAAATTTGATTGATATAGCTGTGATAGCTTGTAAGGGCGGCGAACGAATCGTTCGTGTAATAACCTAAAATAATTGGAGAGTTCGCACTGGCCTTGGAAGAAACACCGGCTGATAGGGTAAATACAAGTGCAGCAGCTGTAAGAAAACTAGCCATTCCTTTGATCTTCATAGACATAATTCCTCCTTTGGTTTGGAAAGCATGCATTGCGATTAATGGATACCTTTCATCGTTACTGCCTATGTCCTCCTTCCAGCGTAGTCAACCGCCGTTAAGCTTCAGCAAACTGCGGCAGAAAAGCCTTGTTTTGCTCTAGCATTTCCTTCAGCATACGATCGGCAATATTGACCGAAGGTACGAGGGGATGATGGCCCAAGGCCTGAAGCGCCAGACTGCGGTCTCCATGCACAGCCGCTTCAATTGCGAGCTGCTCATAGGTTTTAACTGCATGTATCAAACCTTTGACTGAAACCGGAACATAGGAGACAGGCAAAGGAATAGGCCCCTGCTTCGTCACAACACAATTTACCTCAATACAAGCATCATGTGGCAAAAAGTCCAACGTATGGCCATTGGCCACATTCAATGTTTGAATATCGCGCGAATCATTATAAAGTGATTTCATGAGATTAACAGCGGCTTCCGAGTAATAGGTGCCTCCGCGTTTCTCAAGCTGCTTTGGCTTCTCCGCCAAATTGGGATCTTTGTACAGCTCGAACAACTCGTCTTCCAAGCGTTTGACAACCTCTGCGCGTGTGCCTTCTTTCTTCGAAGACGCCATTTGATCTTGCAGCATTTCCTGCGTTAAATAAAAATATTTCAAGTAGTAGGAAGGAATAGCGCCAAGCCCATGGATGAAATCGGCATTCCACTCGGATTGCGGGACATTTTTGGCCGAGTATCCCTCTTTCAGATCAAACAGCTTCTCCAGCTTGGAATCACCGTCAACACTAACCTTCGTCACCCAGTTCAAATGATTAAGACCCACGAATTCGGCATAAATGCGCTCCACCGGAACCTCGAATAAGGCGGACAGCCATTTATAAACGCCTGTTGGCGAATTGCATAACCCAATCGACTTGATCTTCGAATATTTGTTAATCGCTTCGGTGACCATCCCTGCCGGATTCGTAAAATTAAGCAGCCAAGCTTCGGGACATAGCTCCTCCATATCCTTGCAAATATCAAGCAGCACGGGAATTGTACGCAGCGCTTTCATCATCCCCCCGGGACCCGTCGTTTCCTGCCCAATCACCCCATATTTGAGCGGAATCGTCTCATCCCAGATTCGTGCTTCGAGAAGGCCAACTCGCATCTGAGTAGATACGAAGACAGCTCCCTCCAGCGCTTCGCGTCGATTCATCGTTAAATGAACCGTCATGGGCAATCCAGACTTCTCAACCATCCTTTTGGCTAAGCTCCCTACAATTTCAAGCTTGTGTTGGCCTGCGGGAATATCTACCAGCCAGATCTCAGATACCGGCAGCTGCGCATGATTGAGAATAATTCCTTCAATTAATTCCGGCGTATAGGAGGAACCTCCCCCGATAACTGCGATCTTCAATTTTTCACTCATGATAAACGACTCCTTTGATGTTTGTTATTTGACCTAGCTTTTCATAAGTCGAAGCGGCAATCGTCATTCCGTCTTTCTCCATGGCTAACAGGATGGAACCGACCACCGGCTCTACCGTCAAAATGTTCAACTGACAACCAGGAGCTGCCTCGCGAACCTCTTTGGCAATATAAGGATGAATGAACTGGCCATTTCCTTTTGTTAACACACTGCCTGCCAATACAAGATCGAAGTTCTCCTCCTGCATATGCAAGCGTTCAATGACGGCTCTGGCGGATAAACCTAGTTCAGCACCTTGTTTTTGCAAAATCTGGATAGATGCCTGATCCCCTCTTGCGGCAGCATCGAAGATCAGCTTCGTCAAGTCCGACGGAATCCGCTTATGAAGATCAAGAAAATGATGAAACATGTCTTCAACCGAACCATAGCCCAGCGTCTGTAAAATTAAATCGGTCAGCAAAGTGGGCTTGATGCGCCCCTCCCATGCTCGAATGACAGTTCGGAAGGCTTCAATCGAAAGCTCGCTGCCTCCGCCAAAATCGCCAAACGCATAACCAAATCCGCCGCATTGGAACATCTGACCCTGCTTATTAATGCCAGCTGCATTCATGCCAGTTCCACAGATGAGCACGGCGCCATATGGCTTGGCTGTTCCCGCACGCATCGCGATAATTGTGTCACATACGATATGGGCATTAGCAAATCCATAGCTTTGAATCATGGGCCTTAGTATGCGATAGTCCGCTTCTCGATCGGCCCCCGCTAACCCAAACCAGGCGATACGTATATCCGCAGGTTGAAGGTTCGCTTGATTAAGGGCCTGAAATACGGCATCTTTAATATTCGAATTGGCTAAATCTACATTGATTTGGTGATTGCCTGGGCCGCTTCTGCCGCTTGCCAGCCAATTGCCCGTTTCATCTGTAAGGATGGCGTATGTTTTCGTGGCGCCTGCATCCACACCTAAGTAATAGTTCAATCCATTTCACTCCCACCATCATGGTTACTTTTATCTATGTTTGTAATTGGCTGTTGAATGTCTGATGATTAGCTGGGGCTGCAAGAGCACTGAACTATTCCTTTGTGCGCCGCCAATGAGCTTAAGCAAAAGCCGAACCGCTTCTTTCCCCATTTGTTCCACAGGTTGACGAATCGTCGTGAGCTGCGGATGGATCTCAGAAGCAAATAGCTGATTATCATAACCGATAATCGACATATCATCCGGAACGCGGTACCCTTTGGCCCGAAAAGCATCCATTGCGCCTAACGCGAGCGCATCATCCCCGGCGAATACAGCCGTTGGAACAATTCCCGCTTCGATCCACGCTGTTGCGGCTTGAAAGCCGCTGCGAATTCCGAATTCGGTATGAGTTACTGCAAGAGGCGCAATGCCGGATTGCTCCAATGCTTTCTCGAAACCGCGTTTGCGTTCTCTAACACTAAGAAAGTGTTCGGGGCCGCTCACATGAGCGATATGCGTATGGCCTAACTCAATTAAGTGCTTGGTCGCCTCGAATCCCCCAACATAATTATCGACATTCACAGTTACAGCTCTGGTGTTGTCATCGTGGTTATCAATGATCACGAACGGAATGTTTTTGCGCTTCAGCTCCATAACAATTTGCTTCTCATTCAGTGGAGAAAGCACGATAATGCCGTCGACACGATCCTCCTGAAATAAGAAGCTATTTTGCTTCTCAGCCTCTTCCTGCGTCGGCGAGGAAATGGATAAGGCTAAGAAATAGCCTTTCTCCTCCAAATGTTCATTCACCGCTTGAACAATATCGTGAAAGACCGAATCGTTCAATGTAACCAACGTAAGCCCAATTAATCCCGTTGTTCCACGCGCCAAGCTGCGCGCAGCTGAATTAGGCTGGTAATTCAATTCTTTGATGGCTTGCAGCACCTTTTGCCGATTGCCTTCGCGGACCGTCGCAACATTGTTGAGAACCCTTGATACCGTAACTAGAGAAACACCTGACTTGGTGACAATATCCAAAATACTGATCTTTTTAATTGCAATCGAACTCCCGTTTCGGTGATTTTATTGTCGTTCCATTCGATTCAATTGTTTAAACGTTTATACTTAAGAGAGATAATGCTACTCCTTTAATCCCCCTTCTGACAATCCGCTCACAATATACCGATACAGAAACAAGGAAATAATGACTGGCGGCAGCGAAGCTACGAATCCTCCAGCTGTCATGAGGCCCCAGTCAATACTGTGTTTGCCAATAAATTCTCGAACGGCAATAGGCAGTGTTTTGGAAGCATACGTTTGACTGAAGGCACTTGCAAAAATAAATTCATCCCACGAATTCAAAAAGGTGAAAATGGCGGTTGCGGCGATACCTGGCAGCGCCAAGGGTAAAATGATTTTGTACATCGTTTTGAATTTACCGCACCCATCCATGTAGGCCGCTTCTTCCATCTCTTTGGAAATGGATTGAAAGTACCCGCTCATGAGCCAAATAGCAAAAGGCAGGCTGGTTGCGATATAGGCAATAATCAGTGCCCAAGTCGTATCCAAAAGCGGTTTCGTGTGCAGGATAATAATGGAGGTAAACGGGATAGATAAGGTTAATCCCTCTCTCATCATGATGTATAGCGGCACGATAATACTGATAGAAGGCAATAACTGCATAGCCAAAATAATGAACAGCAGTGTGACCCGAAACGGAAATTTGATTCGCGCCAAGGCATACGATGCAAATACGCCTACGAAAATTGTAATCACCGTTGTCCATAAGGAGACCGATAAACTATTTTCTAAGGCATGCACAAAATCTTTCCCCGTACTCCCTTGAAATAACTTCACATAGTTGCCAAACGTCGGCAAATGGGGGAACAGATGCCCGGATAACAGCTCTTGCGATTGGCTGACCGAAGAAATCATCAAATACAGAAAGGGTGAAAGCGTAAATATCGTTAAAAGGATAATGCCCAACCACAAATAAATGGGGGGAATAAGCTCACTTGGACTGACTTTAAATAAACGAACTCGCCAAGACGGGGTTCTGCTTGCTACCTCTCTGCTCACCGTTCTTCCCCCTTACTGTTCTTTCTGCTGTCTCTTCAGCATGATCATATAGATAACAATGAAAATTAAAATGAAAATGGTGGAAATCCAAGCCATCGCTGACGCTCTGCCTAAATAAAAGTAGCGGAATGCAAAGTTATACGTTAGATAACTAACCGATGTATTCGGATTTCCTGTGAAAACCGTTAGAATGTCATACACTCGAAATGCGCCAATTACACGCAATACGAGAGCAATCATCAGTGAGGGCATCAACTGCGGAAGTGTCACATGCCATATTTTCTTCCAAAAGTTGGCGCCGTCAATGGCTGCTGCCTCATACAAGGAAACCGATATGGATTGCATGCCCGCCAATAGCAGCAAGGTCATAAAAGGCGTCATTTTCCAGATATCCGTCAAAGCTGTGAAAAAAACTACCTTGCCGGAGCTGGAAAGCCACACCGGATTCGTATCGGCTCCCAGCACATGCATGTTATGCAAAATCGTATTCAAAGCGCCGTATCCTGGCTGATAAATCCAGTTCCACAGCAACCCATTCACTAACGTGAGCATCGCCCAAGGAATGATAATAATGCCTCTAAAAAACGATCTGCCAATGAACGTCTGGTTCAGTACAAGAGCACATAGAAAACCGATAGCCAATTCAAGCGCCACTGAAAAAACGGTGAAATAACTCGTA
Source organism: Paenibacillus ferrarius (assembly GCF_002027705.1). Taxonomy (GTDB): domain Bacteria; phylum Bacillota; class Bacilli; order Paenibacillales; family NBRC-103111; genus Paenibacillus_E; species Paenibacillus_E ferrarius. The sequence continues at coordinate 108,690 of NZ_MBTG01000016.1, forward strand.
TTTTTCATGGAAATCCAAAAGTCCTGCAGCACAGAAATGTCCATATAATTTCTCAAACCTACATATTCAATGGTTGAACCGTCCATCAAATTGTATTTAAAAAAGCTCCAAACCAGCGACTGTACAATGGGTAAGATAAATATTCTTAACAAGAGATACAGCGTAGGCGCCAGCAGGAGGATCGCAAATAAGATATCCTTCCGTTCTTTTTTCGAAGAAGGAAATAGGCTTCTTTTGGTAGCAAATTGACTTTTGAGCACGCTCATCCCTCCACACCCTGCTTTACTTAGCTGCTGTTTTTATGGCTTCGTCGATTTTCTTGGAAGCTTCATCCAACGCTTGCTGAGGAGTTTGGTGCTTCGTCAAACCGGATACCACTTGATTGGATAAAATATCTGCCCATTCGACATAACCAGGCGCATTCGGACGATTGTGGCCATATTGGAATTCCGGCATAATTTTACTTAATGATTTCGTTGTATCAGCCTTGATAATCGCCTCGTCCGTGTAAAGCTCCTGCAGCGATGGATACGTACCGGTATTCGCGTAGAACGGCACTTGGAAATCCCTTGACCCGATCCAGCTTAAGAACGCAAGTGCCGCTTGCTTCTTCTTGCTTGATTTCATAATCGCGATGCCTTCAGACCCTGTCACGGAGGAAGAAACAACACTTCCTTGTCCTGGCAGCAAACCTACGTCGCTTTGATTTACCACTTTGGATTTCGTTGGATCATTCAGATCAGGATACATGTTCTCCCAGTTGCTCATCATAGCAATTTTGCCAGCCATGAAAGCATTTTTCACGTCTTCTTCTGTCCACTGCAGGCTTGCAGGGTCTACCGTTTTGTCCGTATTAATAAGGTCCGACATATATTGAAGCGTTTGCACGGATTCCTTGGAATTAACATTAAGCTTGCCATTGTCCCCAATCATATTGCCGCCGAAAGCGTACACCATGCTGACATAATCACAAATTAAGCCTTCTGCCTGCTTCCATGCCCAGCCTGATCCGTAAACGCCGTTCGCTGTCAGCTTCTTGGATGCTTCTCTAAATTCATCCCACGTTTTTGGCGGGGCGTCGTAGCCTGCTTTTTTCAACAAATCCTTGTTCCAGTAAAAATGTTTTGTGCTTGAATAATACGGAATTCCCATCAAGTGATTATCGAACATCGCTGACGAAAGCGAAGATTGCGTGTATTTCTTTTGGACATCTGCAGGAATAACATTAGTCAAATCCTCGGCAATATTCCCTTTTAGAAATTGTCCCGCCCAAATGGTATCCATCTCAACAACATCAATATCGGACGAATTCGATAACGCCGCTGTCGTTATTTTGCCATATAGAGAGTTGTAGTCTACGGCGAGTTCATTGACTTTAATGCCTGTTTTCTCTGTAAATTGCTTAAATAACGTTCCAATCTTACCATCCGTATCAACGACGAGAACAGTAATTTCCTGCCCTTTCAGCGAAGGATCATTCACTTTATCCCAGCTGAGCTTGCCCGAAGCCGCAGCCGCAGCCGTGGATACCGCTGAAGTTTCCGTTGCTTTCGCCGTCGATGCTGCATCCGTGTTGTCTGTTTTGGTTGGAATCGTGCTGCAGCCTGCCAAAAAAGCGCTTACTGTTAAACATGAAACGATACTCTTTAACTTTGCATTTCTCAAATAGAACCCCTCCTCATGGTAAGAAGCACTTGCACCTCTGTAAGTCAAAAGTATAAACGTTTATACTTAATAAGTACATAGTAGCTTTTTTTGATTAGGGTGTCAATATGGATTAATTTATGCGTTAGGTTAGCTTACAACAACTTGTCTTTCAGGGCGATATCCATTTAAGCCGCAATAACCATTGCCATAGCTGCTATTCTGCTATCCTCTCCGGCGTCTACCAAGTTCATTGCATGCCCAACTCTTCTTTGCAAATGCGAACATCGGCTCCACTACGCTTCTCATTTACACAATAACCAACGCGTATGATACTCCCTGGCACAAAAAGTACGGGTATCCTCGATATTTGCAGCTGATTTTCTAGATAAACCTGCGATAATGCATCCTTTTTTTCTCAGAATAGCCTTTTTCCATGAATGCCTGCATTTCTGCATGTATTTCCGCCCTTTTCTCGGATTTCAGTGAGAAAAGCCACAAATTCCTGCACATTCGCAGGAATTTCCACTTTAAGAGCGATTTTGTTGAAAATACCTGCATTATCGCAGGTTTTTCAAAGTCACTCGCTACATGCGCTACGCTCGGCGGAACCCGCAATCTCTAAAACCCTGCATTCTCTGCATTACCTGCATTACCTGCATTACCTACAATCTCTGCGTTATCTCTGCATTGCCTGCATTACCTGCAATCTCTGTATTCCCCGCATTCCCTGCATTCCCTGCATTCCCTGCATTCCCTGCATTCCCTGCATTCCCCGCATTCCCTGCAATCCCTGCAATCCCTGCATTCCCTGCATTCCCCGCATTCCCTGCAATCCCTGCATTCCCCGCATTCCCTGCAATCCCTGCATTACCTGCAGTCTCCCATGCGCATCGGATTATAAAAATGGGCCAATTCAAATCAGCAAATGACTCTACTGAAGTGAATTGACCCTTATTAACCTGCATTCTTTACTGTTTTATACCAGCTGTCAATAGATTAAACAGAATTTGAGCAGCCTCAGCACGCGTAGATATGCTTTGCGGTTCGAATTGGTCCGCTGCTCGTCCTTGAATCAGGTTTAGCGCTGCTGCTTTTTGTATAAACTCTGCCGCCCACGAAGATACTTGCGCTTCGTCCGCGAAAGCATGGGATGCTTGGCTTAAGACCTTACCATTCTTGTACTCATAAGCTCTTACAAGCAAAGTGACCATTTCCTCACGAGTCACCAGTGCGCTCGCATCGAATACTGTCGCACTCCTGCCTTGCACGATTCCTGCGTTCACAGCAATAGCTACCGCTTCCGCATACCAATCGCTGGACTTCACATCTGCAAAAGTCGTTGCGCTCTTGTCCGTTAGCTTCAGCGCTCTCACGAGAAGCGCCGTGAATTCGGCGCGTGTTACGCTGCGCTCTGGTTCGAAGGTTGTCGCGCTCGTACCATTAACAATCATCTTCGCTGCGAGCTCCTTGATGACAGCGGATGCCCAATGGGTGGATGGCACATCAGTGAAGGTTTTGCCAACTTCGAGCACCGCATATTTACTAAAGTGACTAATCTCGGCTGTGATGACACCATGGCTGTAAGTACCGCCAACGTACTCAAGTTTCCCGTCATCTGCAATATAGTAGATACCTGCCAACTGCGGATTCATGGAAGCAGGAACCTTGAGCTCAAGCAGGATCGGCTTATCGAATTTGGACAGCTCAACCATTTTCCCGTCCGCTGTCTGAATGTACAAATGAAACTCATACACAGTGCCAACTAAGTGATTGTCGGCATTCGAAATCCGGTTGCTTTGTTGGATAAGCTCCTTCGCATTGGCTTCAGCCAGTTGATCCAGCTTCAGGGTTAACCTTGCACCCTTGACCTCATCCCCGCTGAGCTTGCTTGTCAGCTGCGCAAACACCTTGGATGGAATAGAAAGTGTCAACGCCTCTGATTTGATCTCCAACTGATTAAGATTAATCAGCTCGGCCGTATTCCACGGAAGTCTGATTTCTGAAATATGGCTTGGAATTTCGACAACCGTTTTCCCATTCAGACTGTTCGTAAGCTGCTGATTTGTAATGGTTATGATGCCCGTGTTGTTATTCGTAGTCTTCGTCGCTTCTGTTGAAGTTTCTGTCGAACTTTCGCTTCTACCACTGGATGTTTGTTCATATACAGTAACGATACAAGTAGCCGTGAATCCTCCGTCGGCTGTTGTTACTGTGATGATTGCGCTCCCTGCTGCTGCCGCAGTTACTCTGCCGTTAGCGTCTACGGCTGCGATATTCGCGTTGCTTGTGGTCCACGTAACGTCAAGGTTCGTCGCATTGGCCGGAAATACCGAAGCTGTTAACACACTGGAGTCACCTCGTGTCAAACGGAGGGTCGTCTGGTTAAGCGTGACACCCGTCACAGCTGTGTTCAGCACTGGCGCTTGCGGAGTCGCGCTGACTTCGTTGGAAGCATGGCTTATTCCTCCAGGATTGACAGCTTTGACGACAAAATAATAAGTCGTACCGTTCATTAAACCAGCTGCCTCGTAGCTGTACACGGTGCCGCTGACAGAGATAAGCGGTGTATTGCTGTATGTTCCAGATGCCGTGCCCATGAACACTTGGTACCCCGTTGATCCTGCCACCGAATTCCATTCCAGATTGACGTGACCATCGCCGGCTGCTGCGGCCCGCAGCTCTGGCGCACCAGGAGCCAACACTTGCGGAGTCCCGCTGACTTCATGGGAGGCATCGCTTATCCCTCCGGGATACACGGCTTTCAATACATAATAATAGGTCGTGCCGTTTACTAAATTAGTCGCATCGTAGCTGTAAACATCCCCGCTCACAGTAGACAGAGCAGCTCCATAAACACCGTCTGCCGTTCGTTGATAGACGGAATAGCCTACTGTCCCCTCCATAGGTCGCCAGCCGATGGTTATGCGGCCATCTCCAGATGTTACCGTTCTAATCGTTGGCGGTGTAAGCACTTGGCCGGATAAATCAATGATCACACTTCCAACGGCGCCAGAGCCGTCATTCGCCGCTGCTGTGACTTTGACCTTTCCGTTCTTCATAGCGGTCAATAATCCATTGGCGCTGAGCGTCGCTTTGTCGGTTGCTGAATTATCTGAGTTTGCAAGCGACCATGTCAGCGTTTTGTTATCCGCAGTCGCAGGCAGAATGGTGGCAGATATTTGCAAGGTACCGCCTTTTGCCGTAATTGCGGTTGTTCCATCTGCTCCTGCAACAGCAATAGAAGTAATAGGATTCCAGAACGGTACTAAAGTATTTGCTAATTTGAAATCCGAAAATTCGGCTGTTTTCACAGAACTTGTCGTTAGTTTCCGTACAAATATCCCTACTTTGGGACTGGACATCGGCGTGGCGAACGAGAATGTGTCGGCAGTAGTCGTCCACGACATTCCATCATAGCCATAGTAGCCTGTGTAGCTATTCCCTGTTTTAACAATTTTCAAATATACATCTGGTGTTGGTGTTAAAGAAGAATCCGCATAGTCCTTATCGAGTTGCCCAAGCGTCGGGTTGGATTCCCCCTTGGAGAATCTGATCTTCTGCGTTGTCGTGTTGCCCGTCGTTTGTCTGCCCAATGTAATGAATTTGCCATCATCCTGATAAATAATCAATCCTGCCCATTCATAGTTGGCATCAGGCGCAAATTTTAATTTGGTTGAAATCGTGAAGTCAGTTGTCCCCGGATCTCTCACAAGAATGTTGCTTGGTTTGCCCGTTTGAGACCAGCTTCCGTTCAATGTTTTGAGCTTCATGATATTGCCATTGCTGCGATCAACTGCCCAATTGCTTGGCGTTTCTCGCACCCATGACCATCCGCTCTCCAGCATGATCGTTTGACCGCTGATTGTGATCATCTGAGCGCCTGTAGTACCCGTACCATCAGCAGCTGTCGCTACGACTTTCACCATGCCATCTTTGACAGAGGTCAAAAGTCCGCTGCTGCTAATCGTCGCCCTATCCGTTGCCGTTCCGTCCGGCTGATAAACGCCCCAAGTCACCGTGATGATATTCGCATCGCTGGGCTGAATCGCCGCAGACATTTGCAGGGTAGCGCCTTTGGTCGTAATGGTTGTTGCATTGCTGGCTCCGGTTACCGTAATTCCGGCAACCTTCACAATCTGGCCGCTGATGAGGATGAAGGCTTCGCCTTGCACACCTGATCCATCATTAGCTGTCGCGATCACTTTGACCGTGCCGTTTTTAACAGCTGTCAACAGACCTCCGCCGCTGATCGTTGCAATATCCGTAGCGGTTCCGTTCGAGTTCACAACCGACCAAGTGACTGCCCCATTATCTGCATTCGCAGGCGTTACTGTGGCCGACATTTGAAGCGTGCCCTCTGGTGCAGTAATCGTCTTCGCATTGCCTGCTCCAGTTACGAGAATATCTGTCACTGCATGATTCGGGGCAGCAGCAACAACAACCGTTGCAACAGCATGGAGCGAGCTGCCAGGCACGGTTCCATTTACCGTAAAACTGCCAGCAGACGCATAGCGGGAAGGGGGAATAATCTCCCATGCTACTGCCGCTTGTTTCGTTGTAGCATCCTCAAAAACTTGCGTGACAAACGCAGGCAAAAGGGGAGCTTTCCCAGCAACGGTTGAAACATTGACCGCAGGAATGCTTGCCACAGATCTAGGTATGTAATCGGCCAGCGTCGTTCTCATTGCCCCTTTTCTCACCGTTGATCCCATCGCATTCACAATATGTGTAATTTCCCCAAAGCCGCTCAAAAAGACCGAGGTCGCATGATGAATTTTGACATCTTCCTTATCTGGAACCTCTATCCCGCTTTCAAGCTTCACCTCTGCGTCTCTAAAAAACGAATAAATGCCCAAGCCATATGCATCATGTGAATTCACTGAATCCGCCACTTTGTAAGAGGCATATCCATTCACCGTTCCACCGCTGCTCATCCAGCTTTTTTGGTCCGGAACGTCATAGGGGATTTCGGTTTGATAAAAGAACATTTTACCTCGATCACCGTTCCACAATGTCTGATACTCGTGAAAATGTTCCACAAAAAGTCCGTATATCGTGACGTCATTCCCATTGACAATCATGCCATTGGTGGTGATGTTGGAATCCCATGCTGCGCCTGTGCCATGGTCCGCACGCCATACCCAGAAATGATCGCCGATGACATTGTTGCTGTTAATTTCGATACAGACCTCCGCTTTGGCAAGAGCATCCCCGCCTACTCTAAAAAAGAGATCGTGCAGCGAGCTCGGATTGCCTGCATGATTCGCCGAGCTCCCTTTGGGACCCAACTGCAAGAGGACAGGCGAGCTGACAGTTCCTGCTTCGAATAGAAGCCCAGCAATTTTGACGCCGTCCACATCCGCTACAGATAGAGCCACAATGCCATTGTCCGAGTGCAGCGTAGCAAGGCCAAGACCAAGCACGACAGTATCGGGTTTCGTCACTTTAATCGTATCTGCGAGATGATACACGCCAGGCGTAAGCAGCAGGTTCTTCCCTTGATCCAGTGCAGCGTTAATGCTGGCCACAGGTGTTGAGGGATCTGCAATATAAAATTTCTCCAACGAAATTGAGGCTGGCGTTCCTGAGTTGGAGCCGCTGGCCCAACTGGTCCCTTTGGTGTTAGTCGTCACATTCGGGACTAGCACGTTATACTGATTTGCCGCTGGATCGAAAGTCAGAAATGGTTTTTCGCGGATAACAGGCGCTTTATCCACAACGGTATAAGCATTTGTAGGCCAATCTTCCACAGGCGCATTCACCGAGCCGACAATCGTCGTATTCCACAAAGAGCCTGTCCAATTTGCCCACTGGCCGTTTCTGGAGAACCACTGCTGCTGAGATCCGGAATTTACCGTACCATCAACTACCGTATCCGCCAAAAACCCGCCGCTTGCCCAACCGCCTTGGTCATGCAGGGTCAAATTGCCTTTGACATGCAGACGTCTCATCGGTGCTGCCTGTGAAACTGCCCATTTCATGTCCCCGCCCGCAGGGGCTACCGCCAAATTTTCGATGGAGCGCCAGAAATTTTGGGTCGCATTATGTGCAGCAGCCCAGTTGGCATCAACCGTTACCCCGCCATTTATGGTGACATCATCCGGCACTTGGCCCAAACCTGACACTTGCGTGTAGAAGCCTACTTTGAAATTAGCATTGTAGGAGGCAGGTGTAGGAAGACCCTGCGCATTGCGTCCTGGCTTGAAGAGCATCGCGAATCGCTCACTGCCGAATTGATTGGTTTCCTGCTTCGCAAACACGGCCGCACTGGCCGCTTGAATATCGGCTGGTGGTGTCGACGGATCAAATACATAGACATTAGGACCAAAATCAGGTTGTGTTAACCCTGAAGCTTCAACTGATTTAGTCGATTCTCCATCAGCACTTACGGCTGAAACCTTGTAGTAATATCTGGTATTTGGCGCCAGACTCGTATCTACGTAGTTTTGTGATACGATGTCGGAGCCGTTAACCTTGATATAAGGACCGCTGCTGTTCAAGGAACGGTATACGTTATAGCTGGCTGCCCCTTGAGCGACGGGCCAAGATAAGCTAATTGAATTTATCGTTGTTGTGGTCTTATCAATGACAGGCTGCTCTGGAGCTGCTCCTGCATAGACGGCATAAGTAATGCCAGACCCCGCTGTAAATAAACTTATTAAAATCGTAAAGGCAAGAATTGCAGATAAACCTCTTTTGAACACGACGCCACCTCCGAATAAACTCTCTCATTATAAAGCGCTTTCATTCATTCTAAAAACTTTGCTTTCATCCCATCCTTTCCCGATATCCAGCGTACTATTTTCAGTATAGCGATAACCAGATACGCAAATAAGCAAACAAATTAACCAATATGAGCATTATTTTTACCTATTGAGCAAAAAGAACCTCCGCATAAATGCGAAAGTTCCTCTACAAATATCAGTTGTTTTCCATCATAAAGAACATCAGCCCTATTCACTTCTCAGTGGCTTGCTAGTTGCAACCGCTATACAGCGAAACTCATATTGGTCTTCGAATACCTCCAGCTTGGTCCTGTCACCGGCTTGATAATGTCTGCACGCGCAATAGAAGTGATACAGCACCCCGTTCCAATAAATAACACTAGACTTATGAGCATGAATTTCGTCAAGCTCGCCTTGCTCCCCGTAAGTAATTAAAGGCTGCTTGGCAGTTCGCCAGTTATGCAAATCATCAGATACCGCAAGAGCTCCCTGTGCATGACGGCCATCAAAACCAAACGCAAAATTCACCCACTGCTGTCCATCATGTTTTATACAAGGATCGCTGATAAATTGACTGTAAAAATTCCCCTCCACTGTCTCCAAGACAGGATTCCCTTCATAACGTTCCCAATGGATCAAATCGCTCGAGACTGCAAGGCCTGTCTCTTCTTTCCATGGCCACTCGTCATCTCGCTTGGCATTGTAGAACATCCAATACTTCTCATCATGCTCGATCACACAGCATTTGTACAAACCTGCCTTCTCCCAGTCCGCTCCCTCTTTATTAGAAAAAACAGGCTCGTCCAGCCGATGCCATTCCAGCAAGCTCTCATCCTCCGTCCATGCCAAACCCATCACGGCTCCGCCCGCTTCATAGCCCTGATCCGGGTAAGAATGGTAAACCATCCAATAGCGGTTATTTATCTTTTTGAGCCGTGGGAGGTCATACAAGCTATTGGATTCCAGCAGCATCCAAGATCCTGCAGCACCTATGTGATCCCACCTTTCCTCCGTTTTCAAGCGCGGGAGAATAATCGCCTTATGTTCCCAATCGAGCAAATTGGAACTTGTCGCCAGCGCAGTTTGATAGCCCTTTCCATCAAACCCTACGTACATCATATAGAAGCAGTCTTGATGGACAAAAACAAAAGGACAGTCCACAGCCTGCGAGTCAAAATCCCCCTCCAGTCCTGATCCACTCAACACCGGATGGTTAAGCTTATATGGTGTATGCAGCTGTGCAAGCTGCTCAATTTCTATTGTCGACATTAATGAGCCACCTAGCTTTCGTATCGTATAAGTTAAGAAACAAAGTCATAAGTTAGAATGAATCTGAACAAACCAGAACAACAGAATCACAATTTTACTTGTAATAGCGCCGACATCCGTGCAGTTTACAGCTGAGCTTTGTGTAAACCTGCAATTATGCATCCTTTTGAGCTTAAATTTGCTTATAATGATGGAATTCCTGCGATTGTGCATCCTTTTAGAGCCTTATCCTGACTTATCGAAGGAAAAGCTTGAAAAGCCTGCCTAATCGCAGGCTTTTCCACTTCTGATGCGATTTCTCTGAAAAATCCTGCACTTTCGCAGGTTTTCAGACTCATCAATTCACCTTCACAACTGCGTCTGATGCTGCCAACACCGTGCTGTGGTACAGCTTGAAAGGAATTGTTTGCTCCGCAGCATGCCCTGCTTGATCCACAGCTTGCACAGATAATGCATAATCTCCTTTCTCAGTTATAGGCGTTCCGGAAGTCCATTCCTCGCCATTCAACTCCACCTGAACGTTCTTCTTGTAATAATGATCACCGGAGGCACCTAATCTTTGATCCATTGAACGGTTCTAAATTTCTTCGGATCTTTCGTTTCACCAATCCCCGAGCCCCACTCGATATACCCTTTCCGACCGGCACCATCGTTATCATTGACTAGCAATGAGAAACTGAAGGCTCCCTGTGTTTCCGGTTTAATCGGCGCAAGCTCAGCCCATGGGAGTGCAAGTTCATAGACTGTGACCTTCTGTTCTTCATCTCGCGATACTTGCAGCGATCCGTTCGTTACAAGCTGTCTAACGCTCGAGTTAGGCGACAACCACCGAAAGATTTGCGGTCCCACTGGAGTCTGGGATAAGCCAAATTCATAGGAAGCCAAGTTCTCGCCAGGGATACCGGCCATAGCCGCAAATTGGAGGCTGTCGTTTTTCCAAATTTCCTCTCCGCTGGCAGGCGTGTAATGAACATTGTCTTTGATTTTCGCTGTCAGATACAAATGGTTCTGATCCCAGTTCAACCATACGCTGCCATCCAAATCCGATGGCCCCCCGTAGTTTTGCATTTTTACCGTCCCTTGCGACAAAAGGGCAAGCGGCGCCAACGCTGCAATCTCAGGGTCAGGCAAGCCGTCAATGTGTACCGTGCCGGGAAGAATCGGATTGAAATCCAGTTTCCCCGCGTATGTGAAAGAATTTTTGCCGTCAAACTGGACAGTCACCTGCGCTTGGTTGCTAACGCCATATGGAAAATTGCTAAGTGGAATATTAAACGTCTTGATCGTGTCTGGAGCAATCACATAGCTTAAATCCTGCGTGCCTGACTGGGAGCCGAACTGCCAATTTGCTTTTTTGACAGTCAGACCCTGCTGTTTGGAATAATTCCGAATTTGGATCTTCAATGCTTCTGCTTTGGTATTCACATCGGTAATGACAGGAATAACTCTTGCACTATAGGAAGGGAGCGTCTGGATAGCGTGTTTCAGTCTTCCGATTCGACTTCCGTTTGCCGTCAAATCGCCCGTTACATAGCGAATCCCTTCTTGGCCTAATCCAGACAGAGCGAATGGCTGCGAAGTCTTCTGACCGGCTCCCGCGTAGAGTGGATAGGCTGCTCCTTCCACCTCAAATGATACAGCGATAGGCGACGAAGAGGTATTGTTCGCTTCCACTTTCAGTGCGACGGATTCCCCCGTTACCGCTTCTTCTCCGAGCACAGCGAACGTTGAGTCGAGCGCAATGCCGTCGATGTCGCTTTGAATATAAATAGGCTCCGCAGTTAGGGTCATATACACCTTGCCGCTAATCGGCGTGAAGGTTTCTGTATTCCCCATGATATCCGTAATTTGAATCGGCACATTCGTTTGAATCGCTGCCTGAACAGGCGTATTGGCCCAGACGACTCTTAGGTTCTGGCCGTTTCTATCAAATCTGTAGCTGTTTATCCCTGCGCCAGCTGTTTCCTGCTGGGCGAAGGCAGCGCCCGTCAATTCACGGGTCATTGCACCGTATGCCGCATAAGCGGGTTTCGGCGTGAACTGGCCTTTGGGGTCATTCTGGTGCCGAAGGAGACCAAAATTATTTTCCCCATAGTCGGCTTGCATGCCATCATTCATCAAATCGTACCAGAATACTTTCTCAACCCCCGCGCCCAGCGCTTGCACATAAGCACGAACCAAATAATCGGCTTGTGTTTTCTCGTCTACGCCCGTAGCGCCAATATGTGTTGGCCAGCCAACCTCTGTAATCCAAAGCGGTTTGTCTTGACCGTTATTGTACGTGCGGATTAAGCTTTTGGCGTCAAGAATAGCTTGCAGCATACCATCTGACGTTCGATTGTACGGATGGATGGAAACGGCGTCCATGTACTGGAGCCCGCCAAGCCGGAATACTTCCTTCATCCAAGGAATATCTACGTTCGACGCCATGCCGACAACCGTGACATCCGGTCTGGAGGCTTTCACCGTCTCATAGGTTTTCTTCAGCAGCTTGAAATAATAGTCGGGACGGGAGTCGGCGGGACCGTTCCCTCTATCTCCGAAGCCGCCGTTGAACTCATTGTAGACTTCCACCCATTCCATCTGGCTGCCGTATAAATCCAGCAAAGCCTTGCCATAATTGGCAAACCCCTGACGGCCTTCGTCCGAATAAGGCGTGCTGTCCTGATCATAAAACGGACTGGTAAAGTCGAAGGTAATGAACGGCTTCAATCCATCTTGTTGCGTTTTCCGCATAAAAGCGTCACGGCCTGGCGGCTTCTGATATTTCCCTTTTTCATATTCAACATCGACCCATGTGATTTCGTCACGGAAATTTTTGGCTCCGGCGCGTTTCAACAGTGCGCTTAACTCAGGCGTCCATCCATCACTTGTTCGTGCAAGATGCGTCGATACCCCAAACGGAGAGTTGTTCGCTAAGGTAGGGTCATCAGCGGCTAAACGAGCAAACGAAATATCCATACTTTGAATCATTTGACCCTCTTTCTTCGCAGCAACGGATAACTTAAAATAACCAAGCTGCTGAAGGGGAACCGTCAGATTCAACTGCCCGTCCTGCACCGCCTCATTGCCTGCCAATAGTTGATGATCCAAATGATCATATACGCTCCAGCTTACCGTATCCCCCCTTGTTGCAAGAGGGAAAACTGCGGACTCATTCGCCAGAAAAACATTTCCCATGCGAGACTGCTGGATGGACAAGTCCGGGAAGGAACCGGTCGCAACGACATTGTCGAAGCGGATATCCCCGCTTATTTTGCCGCTGACCAGACCTGACTTCTCCACCAAGAGTGCGATTCCCTGGGCCGGACCATGCCATACCCCGTCATTGGCCCCGTTGTAATGCAAATAGCTTGTGCCGGCGTTAAAGGTCCACACTTCGATTTTTTGCCAATCCCCGGTAGGTGCCAAGGCGATTTTCTGCTGATGCACCTGCCCCGTCGAGTCCTTCGCGAGCAGCAGGACCACAGTATAATCGGCCGTTTTGACCCAAAACGCCAGTTTCTTCATATCCATAGGCGTAGGAAAGCTTCGTCCAAGCGAAACATTCAGCCCGCCGGCGCTGAAATTTCCACTCAGCTTGCCTGAGTATGCCCCCGACTTAACCTCGGCCGTATCCCGGATATATTCACCCTTGGCTCCGCCTTGCGAGGCCAGCGTCCATATATCGAAGCCCTTCTCGAAGGTGCCGATTGCGTTCTCCCATACGTTCTCCTGAGGAGGCGCCGTTACCGACACATCGTCGACCCAAGCGTCTCCGCTCGTTTTGCCGCCGATCAAGTTGGACTTCTCCAGCAAAAAGGAGATTCCGCCAGCAGGACCGTACCACTTGCCGTCATTGGCGCCGCCGAAATGCAGATAGTTCGTGCCGATGTTGAAGGTGCTGATCTCGATCTTCTGCCAATTGGCATTCGCCAGTGCGATCTTCCGCTGATGTACCTGTCCGGTCGAATCAACCACCCGCAGCGTAAGGGCAGAGGCGTCCGCCGACTTAACCCAAAATTCCAGCTTCTGCATATCCAAGGGCAGAAACTTTTTACCGATGGCCACATATTTGCCGCCCGCACTGAAATCACCGTGCAGCTTCCCCGCGAAGGTCCCGGATCTCGGTGCCGACGCATCCCGCTCATACGCGCCTTGAGCTCCCGGAAACTCGGATCCCAGACCGAAATTCCAAACCTCTTCCTCGCTTTCAAAATTGCCGATCGTTGTATTTTGCAGCGGTTCTGCCGCATAAACGGTCGTATTGTCGAGGGATTGCAGACCAAACAAAGGTGTAGTAAACATTAACGAGACCAGCATAAAGCTTAACATCCATTTTGTTATCACTAGTAAATTCACTCCCTCTCATTATTGAATGCGTTTTCATTTCAAACCAACATTGGCAGCCTATCGCGATTCGGCTTGAACCTACCTTAACAATCGCCTGTTTATATGGAAAGTCTCACTTTTTGCGGCCCTCTGCTTCTTTTGCTCGGAGGACTACACACTTTTTGCGCTTATATTCTTTTCATGACAAGGCTAAAGAAAACGGCTTCGCCGCCCTGAGAGATCAGCCTCTTAGTAGCGACAAAACCTGTTAAGGGAACTAGAGGACGCTATATAGGCAAATAGCAGGGATGCTATGGTATTAGCGGAACTACAGGGTCTTATTTCCACGAAAAACGCTGAATTTGCCTTGAAACAGCAAAATAGCGGACTGGAGTTCCCTCACCCCCGCGATATGGATACTTTTGGCTAGAATAGCGGACTGGAGTTCCCTCTGTTCGCACAAGGCGGCTGGAGTAACTCAGCGCTCACTCCAAAACATATAAACTCCTATATATTAAAAAAATCCAAGCCGCCAGCAAATCGGCAGCTCGGATTTTATCAAGATTTATCTACGTAGTTATTCATCACTAACATTGCTGCGCCTACAACGATCGATTTGCTTTTCAATTCGGAAGTCAGAATTTTAAAGGTGTCGCGAAACGGTTCCCAGACCACCTGCCCGCACTGTTCTTCGATCAAAGGCACAATCTCGCTATAATTTTCCACCAAATCGCCGCACAAAATGACGGCATCGGGATTGTACATGCAGACGATATTGTTAATGGTTATGCCAATGTAAAGCGAAGTTCTGGAAATAATGTCCTGAGCCCAGTTCTCTTCGTTTTGTGCCGCTGCAAACAACTGCTGCATATCAGCAGTCTCCTTGATTCGGTTGGCTTCATGCAGAATAGCCGACTCGTCGATATACGTTTGCAGACAGCCTCTTTTGCCGCATTCGCACATGTTGCCATTCGGGTCAAGCGTTGTATGCCCTAACTCCCCGGCACTGTTTGAACCCCCGCGAAAAATATCGCCATCGATGATCAAAGAGGAACCGACTCCTGTGCCCAACTCAATCAATGCCGTCTTTCTCGATCCTTGCGCGGAGCCTAGTAAATACTCAGCAAGAATCTTCACTTTCAAGTCATTGTCAATGACCGTAAGAATATGCAGCTTGTCCTGGATGAACTGGGCGAAAGGGATATTTCTCCAACCCAATGTAGAGGAATATTGGACGATTCCCCGATCATGGTCGATCACACCAGGCACGCCGATGCCGATGCCGATGATTCTCGACTTATCGAGTTTTTTATTCGCAATAATCACGTTAATCGTTTCGGAGATTAAAGCAGCCGTAGCTTCAGGAGTTGCCTTCAAAGCGGTATGTTCAACCCGCTCTTCATGGAGCAGCTTGCCGCTGAATTCCATGACGCCGAATTTAATCACCTTTTTGCCAATGTCCACCCCAAAGGTAAATACCGCTTGAGGATCTATATCCAGCATAATAGCCTTGCGCCCAACCCCAACCGAGGTTAACGCGGTTTCCCTCACCAAGCCTTGTTCACATAGTTCGCCTACAATACGCCCTACGGATGTAGGACTCAACTTCGTGATTTTGGTGATTTCCGCCCGGGAAATAGGCCGACGCTTTTTAATAATTTCCAGTATCATCTGCTTATTGTGCAGCCTGATAACATCTTGGTCATGCTTCTCAATTTTTTTCATTGACTTGGATTCCTCTTCTTTATTCCACCCATGTTAATAAGTTTAATGTTAACAATCCTGTACACCGCAGTCAACCAGCAGCATCACGATCTATTCAAATATTTTTCATATTTTTAATTTGTTCCGTATCAATCTCATGCAGCGGATTATTATTCATCCGTACCCCTCTGCCGAAATGAATCTCTTTAACACCTGTCGCTTGAAGGAAAGCGGGAATTGCACTTACTGTCAATCCACTCCCGGCCAAAATACGCAGGTGAGAATGGTCCGTTTGCTTAACAAGCTGTCTGATTTCTTCTTGCGCATCAAGCACATTTGGCTTACCTCCAGAGGTGAGCACACGGTCAATTTGGCTATAAGCTAGAAGTTCCTCTAGAGCCTTCTCTAGATTGCTTGCTTCGTCAAATGCCCGATGAAAAGTTACGGATAACCCTTCAGCCTCATCCAATAATCGGCGCAGCGCCTCATGATCGATCCCACGCTCTGAGGTTAGCGCCCCAAGTACAATGCCATGGGCGCCAATCCGTTTCACTGTCTGTATATCTTTGATCATCACACTCAGATCTCGCTGGTCATAACAAAAAGATTGGCTATGCGGGCGAATCATCACTTGAACAGGTATAGTCGTGCTGTGCACAACCTCGTCAATTAAGCCGCAGCTAGGCGTTAACCCACCCTCTAGAATGCCAGTTATTAGTTCAATACGATCTGCACCGCTCTGTTCGGCCAACACAGCATCCCTCACTGTAGTTGCAATAACTTCCAACAGCATAATTCTCCCTCCTCCCAATTGAAATTGTTATCCTTTGACTGCACCCTCAGTAAGGCCTGATACGATGTATTTTTGGGCAAAAGCGAACATAATCACAACCGGAATCAAAGATAAAATACCCGCTGCGCTCATTTGCCCCCAGTTAATATCAAATTTCTGCACAAAACTGCTTAGTCCTACAGGGACTGTTTTGGTGCTTTCGCTATTCGTAAACATAACCCCGAAAAACAAATCATTCCACGCGCCCGTAAATGCGAATACAAGCGTAGCAACAATTCCCGGCCGCATAATGGGCAGAATAATTCGGATCATCGTTTGAAACTTGTTGCACCCGTCAATAAGAGCTGCTTCCTCGAGGGATACAGGAATTCTCTGAAAGAAACTGGACATCGTCAGTAAGCAAAATGGAATGTTCATGGCCGTATACGTAATAATCAACGAAGGGAGCTTATTTAACAAGTGCAGCTGGCTGAATGAAATGAAAAGCGGAACTAGAATGACCATCACAGGAATCATTTGAGTAGCCAAAAAAGAAATAAGAAATACCTTTTTGCCTCGAAATGAATATCTAGCCATACTATAACCGCCTAGAATAGATACAAGCAACACCAGGATTGAACTGCTCATACTTACGATAAAACTGTTCATAAAATAGTGCGGAAAGTTGGAATTCTGAAAAGTATCCACATAGTTCGAAAAAGTTAAATTTTGCGGCCACAGCGTTAGTTTACCGCTATAAATTTCCTGTCTATCCTTGAGAGAAGTGACCAACATCCAATAAAACGGAAACAAAGCACCAATTAGAAACAATGTTAACGCAAAAACTCGAGAAACTGTCGGGGTTGCATTACGAACATAGGAGACCATTAGAAATCACCTGCATCATCATATTTAGTCGCTTTCAAGAAAATTAACGTATAAAGAATAAGAATCGCCAACATCATAATTCCCAAAGCGGAGGCTTGCCCGTAGTCAGTCGTATAGAAGATTTTATTAAATATATAGGAAGGCAAGTTATGAGAAGTATTCGCTGGCCCTCCGTTAGTCATGATGTAAATCAAATCGGCGGAATTGAATACCCAAATCACTCGGAGCAGCAAAGTAATAATAATCGTCGGTTTGATATAAGGAATCGTAACTCGAAATAGTTTGGTCATTCGGCCTGCCCCATCGATATCAGCAGATTCATAGATATCTTTAGGTACGTTTTGTAGAGCAGCAAGAATCATAATTCCGAAAAAAGGCACTCCATACCATACCATTGCAGCGATGACTGGGAAAATAGAGACATGTGGAATAGCCAAAAAGGGGATGCCTTTTTCCAGAATTCCGAATTTCACCAATAAGTAGTTAATAAGCCCATTCTGTTCATTAAACAACCACTTGAAAATCATCCCGATTAAAAAAGCAGACACAGCCCAAGGCAGAAAGACAATAGATTGGTAGATGTTTTTCCCTTTAAACTGTTTATTTAGCGCTAGTGCCAAAATGAACCCAAGAACGAATTGCAAACCTACCGTGAGGATGACCCAAAGTACGGAATTCCCTAATATTTGAGGGAGATTCTTGTCTTCCAGCAATGATCTGAAATTTTCAAAGCCTGAAAAGTGAATATTGCCCGGCTCAAATAAGACATAATGCATAAAAGCCAGCTTAAGTCCTGATAGTAACGGATAAGCAAAAAAAGCTAGTATAATCAAAACAGCAGGAGCGATTAATAAATAGGGCTCAAATGATTTCCATCTAATTGCTTTTAGCATGCTTTCTCTCCCCGCCTTCTCAATACTTCAGAATAGACAACCGAGGATTCTTCCGCATCCCCGGTTGTCTGTATTCCTTCTAAGGATTTTCCTTCATATAAGCTTGCTGTTCTTTCGTTAGGAAATCCGCAAGATGCTTAACGGTATCCTCGAGCGATTGAGCTTTTGTCAAATATTTCTGCGTTTCTTCCACGGCGAACGTTCCCGTGAATTGACCAAGCTTCGTCAAATGGCTTGGCGGGCCTGCAAACACAATGTTGGAATCCGCCATGGAACCTGCGTACCCAGCAATAGGACCTTTGTTGAAGAACGGATCCTTCAGATTATCTTTGTAAATTGGAATCGTCGAATTTTTGATACTGTACTCCAAATTGTTCTCCGGAGAACTTAAGAATTCGATTAGCTTCCAAGAAGCGTCTTTATTTTGCGATTTGGAGGACATGGCATATGCCGCTGTGTAACCCCAGAAAATATAACGTTTGCCGTCATCTGCTTTGGGCATTGGAACTACATTCCATGTGCCTTCTTTCATATTTTTCTGAGCTGTAGTAATAACCTCTGGCGTTTGATTTAAAATAGCGGTTTGACCGTTCAAGAACCCTTGCACCATCTCATTGAAGCCCCAGTTAACAGACTCCTTCGGAGCATTTCCGTTTAAATAAACGTCATAGAACTTCTTAAAGGCTGCGGCGCCTTCAGGTTTATACAGAATCGATTTGCCATCTTTATCAAACCAACTGTCAGAATGGACTGCCGCCATCACATATTCCATTGCGCGAATAACGCCATTGGCGCCTCCCCTGAAGGAAATACCGTATCTGTTTTTCGCCGAATCCGTGAATTTTTGCGCTAAATTAAAGTAATCATCCCATGTCGCGATAGTCTCAGGCATATTCAGTTCTTTGAACCAGTCGCTTCTTATAAATAAGCCCTGCAGCAAGAATCCATCCGGAATCGCGTAGACATTGCCTTTGAATTTGTTTCTCGCTTGCTTCGTTGCTTCCGTCAAATTATTCAATTGATCCCATTTGTCATAGAAGGGCTGCAGGTTCTCGATATAACCAGCTGAAGCCATCGCTACCAAGGAAGTATCATCAATACTCAATACGTCAGGAAGAATGCCAGCAGCACCCATCGTCATCCATTTCTTGTTCGCGTCATCCCAAGGAACAGACGTATATTCAACTTCGATATTCGGGTTTTTCTCCTGAAATTTCTTCAAAAGTCCCTGCATAAGCGCTGTTCTTTCCTGACTTGGAAGCGGATCAAGGTACGAGATTTTCGCTTTCTTGCCTGTCGTTTCTTTGGCACCTGCGGCTCCAGTGGCTTTGGCCGCTTCATTCTGCCCGCTGTTCGTAGAGCAGCCTGCTAATGCAAAAGTAAGAACAAGACTGGTACATAAGGCTAGAATCGTAGCTTTTTTCTTCATTTTATAACCCCTCCTATAATTTAATCTATGTTATAAAATCTTGCTGAAGATAATTCCTCAACATCATTTAGTAACTAAGCCCTAGGTTTCTATCTCGTTTCTAAAGTAAACACGGCTTTGTTCGTTCCGATAATTTTCTGATTGTCGTTAATCATGTCCGTTGGCGTAAGTTGATACATTCGATCAATCGTCGCTTGGTTGCTATAACCAATCTGCTCAAGGATAGATGCCGTAATAATAGGCCATTCATCCTCGGAACCATCCATTACTTTGAGCGCGAAACCTAGCTTTTCTTTTTTCAAGCCGAAGCAATACACGCCTTTAGCTCCACCCTTAGCGACAATATTGGGATCCATAAGTAAACTGGAGCAAATACGCTCTGAACCGGCAATCATCTCATAATGCTCGTTCATAAGAGCAGTTATTCGGATGACGGCGGATCGAATCTCAATATTTTCAATCACCTCTGGACACGCCAGCTTCATAAAGGCAGTCGCCAAATGCTTAAGAGGAATAGCGAATACTGGAAAACCGCAACCATCCGTACCAATGTGGATCTGTTCTCTAGGACATTCTGATAAGTAAGCGAGCGTGTCTACGATCTCGATTTGAGCAGGATGTTCAGGTTCAAAGTAGCCTTCCGTCTTATATCCCATTGTTTTGCACAAAGCAAGGATGCCAAGATGTTTTCCAGAACAATTATGATAAATCGAACGTTTGGGCTTCTGCGCCCTAAGCATGGCTTCTGAGGCAGGCACGCTTAAGGGGTACGTGGGATGACAGACAAGCGTTTCTTCTCCCACCCCAATTTTGGCAAGCATGGATTCCAGAGCTTCAACATGGAAGGACTCCGCACGATGGGAACCGATCATAATAGCCGTTTCTTTATCAGAAAGCCCGAACTTTCTATCCGCGCCGTGTCTAATGACAGGAATTGCTTGAAATGGTTTGCCGGATGACCTTAAATAAGTCAATGATTCTACATCCCCAACTGTGTACTTAACAGCACCCGAGATGGAGACTCCGCATATATGCCCGCTATGCACGCATTCCAATGCACCTCCACGATACTCTTCAACTAATGTTTTATCCATTCGTCTTCCCCTCTTTGCGTTTAATTTCTTGGTCTAATGTTGTTGCGGGGTAATTGTTCCATACATGTTATTAATTATCGATAAAACGCAACAAAAAAAGCGTAATACCTAAATAAATAAGAAAAATAATCTGTTTTGTCTTTTATTTATTCCAGTGATGTTAATAATTAAATATTAACAACTCCCCTGCCTATTGTCAAACGTTTTTTCATTATTTTGTTAAGTAAACTAACAGGTAGCGCTTTCTCTTTTAAGTACAAGCCATTTAAAGACAATTGTAAAAATAACTCATGTCAACTAAGTTAACTCAATCATTAAATAAGCGCAGCAAAAACCCTCCCAATAATAAGTACTCTCTAGCTTCGCTAGAATTGGGAGGGTTTATTATTCTTTTCGGAACCGCCGAAATTTGATATACACATTCAACCGCTTGCTGCGATCTCCACAGAAGCTTCTTTCAAAGCCTCCTCCAATTCCTGATCAGGACGGCGATCTGAGATTATACGATCCACACCATCCAGCGATGCGAAGGAAAATAAATCCCTCATGCTATATTTCGTATGATCCATAACAATGTTCACTTCGGATGCTTGCTCGATGACAAGCTGTTTGATTTCTGCTTCATGCATATTGGAATTGCTGAAACCATGCTTGACCGATACGCCAGTGGTACCGATAAACACACGGTCAAACGCCATTTTAGCGATGGAACCGGCTGCAATAGGACCGACCAACGTTGACGTTTGATCCAACATCATGCCACCAACTACGATGGTAGAAATTTGCTTTCCCTGAAGCTCAGCAGCAATATTAAGGGCATTCGTAACAACGGTAATGTTCAATTCCGGCTTCAAATATCTGGCTACCTGCAGCGTTGTTGAACCTCCATCCAGAAAAATCGAATCGCCAGAGGCAACAAGCTGTGCAGCTTGCAAGCCAATTCTCATCTTCTCCTCCATCATTAAGCCCGTACGATCCTGCAGCGCAATATCCTTGCCTACGAGAATGGCGCCGCCGAATGTACGCCTAAGCAGTCCCATGAATTCAAGCTTCTCTAGATCCCGGCGCAGCGTCATTTCGGTAACTTCAAATTTATCTTTCAACTCCGCTATTTTAACTTCGCCGTCTAAAGCCATTCGATCCAAAATTTGCTGCTGGCGTTGGTTAATGGTTTGGTTATGTGTCATCTAGAGCCCCCGTTAGTAATCTTCAATGACTCTATTATCGCTATAACTCCCTTGAGGTTCAACCTTAAGTTCTCTTTCAGCGTCTCACCGCAGATTTGTGATGGGGTCCGATCCATAAGCCATCCTCATGCAGGCCCCAATTAGGCAAATTAAGCTTCATTTCACGCTTGGCCCAACCGCCGCTGATTCTGCGCCACACTTCTGTCCCGTCTGGAATGCCGCTTGTTGCATCTGCTCGTTCTACATTGCACGCACCGACGCCAACAGCGGTATGAAGGGTCTCTTCTAACGTTAAGCCCCTCATAAGGCCAAGCAGAAATCCCGCAATTGTACAATCACCAGCGCCCGTCGTTCCCGCGACGTCTACCTTGTAGGTGGAAGTTATCAGCTCGCTATTCGCCCAATTTCCAAGTTGATCTTGCGCCGGCGCGCATAGTCCCATTGCCACAAGACGACTTGCGTCAGAGGTGGTGCGCACATACAAGCCATGTTCTCCTAATTTGAGCCCAACGATTGCAGCTCCCATTTCCAGCAGTTCTTCCGAAATTTCAGAAAGAAGAGCTCCGCTCGCCAAGGGCAAGAGATCCCCGGAGGGAGCCGCTTGCAGCAATTCATCGTAAGTTTCGCGGTGCAGCATATAAAGAATTTCTTCAAAGCTAGGCAGAAACACATCGACATACGGAAGTGCTTTGGCCAAAATAGCGCGCCAATCCGCCTTGCCTGCGTCGGACTCGGGATCAGGCTTAGCTAAATCAAGCGATACGGTCAGCCCGTTGTCCTTCACCTTTTTAAGCAACAAAGCCATTTCATGACCATCGTTTTCATACATTTTGCGCATTAAAGGCGGGTATCCAAAATGAAACAAGCGCGAGCTTTTGAGCTGTTCAGAACTAAGATCCTCCGCCGAGTAGGTATCGTTGGCACCTGTTGCATGCAGGAAGGTTCGGTCTATATGCGGAGGACTAATCACAATGGAATAAGAGCTAATCTCGTTAGGAGACACAATCATGCCATCAACTAATGCCGCGCTATGCTCCCTCAAAATGGTTAGAATAGCTTCACCGAACTGATCCTTTCCGATTTTGCCCATTAGACTTACCTTGCTTCCCAGCTTGTGAAGGGCAATTCCTGTGTTGGAAACTGCCCCTCCCGTTGCAATGACAGCAGGACCTATCTCTACAAGTTTACCTGGAACCAGTAAAGCCCCCATACCTGATTGCTTCTCATAAATAGTCGGTATGATATCCAAGCAGATATGCCCAGCAATGATCACTTCCGCTTCGTTCTGACTCAAAGCTAATCCCTCCAGTTGATCGGTATCGTCTGCCCTGTCCGGTTCGATTCCAATGCGGCTGTAAAAACCTTATGGCTTCCTGCTGCTTCTTCTGGCGTTGCACAGTAGAAAGGCTGCTGCGTATCGCTGCCATGCGCCAGTTCATCACAGAAAGCTGCCCACATTTGGAGAATCGAATCCGAGAAGCCGAATTCAAAGATACCTCCTGTAATCGTGCCGTACGCTGATTTATATGGCGCATCTTCGACATGCCATGCTTGATTTCCGCCTGGTGTATAAGGCAAGGAAGCTACTTGTTTAGGATTCTTGGTCGTAAATTCTGCAGAGAACTCCGTACCTGTAATCCGGATAAACCACGTATTCGCATTGCCTGGAGCAATCCGTTTCGTTGATAGAATCATAGGAAACTGTTGGGCTTCCAGCTCAACGTCACAGGCAAGAATCGCATTGTCCCACGTCTCACAAGGAACCATATTTCCCTTTCCATCCGGTCTTTCGGGTACGATTTTGGACAATAAGGCCCTTACTGACTTCGGCTTCCAGCCATACCGCATAGGCAGGTGCAGAACGTGCATCCCCAAATCCCCCATGCATCCATATTCGCCATTCGTCGCGATTCGCCTTTTCCAGTTAATCACTTTGGTCGGATCAAGATCGCTGGAATGCCAGAAACCCGCTTCGACTTCGATAATTGTACCGAATTTATTCTCTTGCACCCATTGAAAGATTTGCTGAGCCCCCGGATAAAAAGGAAACTCAGAGGAACAACGAACGATGACGTTAGGATGTTTGATAATGGCTTCTGAGATGAGCCGATTGGCTGCCTGATCTATGCCAAAAGGCTTTTCGCCCAGCAAATGCTTGCCTGCTTCGATAATGTCGATGTAGATTTGCGCATGCAGATTGTGCGGAACAGCGCAATAAATAGCATCAACAGAAGGATTAGCAAGAAGCTCCTTATAGTCTGTGTAAGCCGCCTCTACGCTTGCAATGTTATCCTGGAACCACTGCGTAGCAGCCGCATTCGCATCGCATACGGCCACAATCTTTGGTTCAAAATCAACATGGGTCAGATGACACCAGCGGGCTGCCGCGCTAGCGAATTCTTTCCCCATTAAGCCGCAGCCAATAACACCAAAACGAATGATTTTTTTGGACATGTTAGCACGATCTCCTTTGAAATGTTATGAAGTTAAAATAGCAAGAGCCTGCTCTGCGGAATTGCCGTGGTGAACGATGGACATCAAGGCTTTAGTCATGTCGGCCGGATTCGGATGCTGAATGACATTACGGCCATAGACGATGCCTGAAGCGCCTTGCTTCATCAAGGCTGCGGTACGAGTCATAATTTCTTCATCACTTGCTCTCCCGCCGCCGCGCACAAGTACCGGAATTCCGGAAGCTACTTCAATAACCCGGTGATATTCGTCTACATGGTCACAAGGATCTGCTTTAATGACATCCGCGCCCAATTCAACGGCTTGGCGTACGAGGGGTAAAATTTTATGGATATCGCCATCTACCATATAGCCGCCTTTGACGTCATTCGCCAGCATAACCAAAGGTTCTACCATAAGGGGCATGCCGTACTTTTCACATTCTGTTTTTAAAATCGAAACATTGCGAACACATTGATAATGCAGCTCTGGCTGATTTGGCAGCAGCAGCAAATTAACACAGACCGACACAGCGTCGAGTCGGACAGCTTGCTCAATCGCCTTATCGATAAGCTCACTAAACAAGAATCGCGGCAGCTCGCTTCCATAAATATTAGCTGCATCTGTACGAAGCACGAGTCCAGGTTTCTGACTACCCGGGATGGACTGGAGATGTCCAGCCTGCCCAACGCTTAGTTGTATGCAATCGGGACCTGCTTCTACAATCGTTGTGATCGCTTGCTTCATATTCTCAATTCCAGCTAGAAAACCAAACTCATTAAAAAAACCATGATCCACAGCCACATCAAAGCATTTCCCCTGCTCACTAAACATTCGGTTTAATCTTGGTTTAAGTGTCAATGAAAGTCACTCCCTTAAATAATTGTTATTCTACAACGAAATTTAAGTTCGTTAATAACCTTAAATGTTGTTTTATAACATTATAATAAGTTAATTTCGAACATTCGTCTATAGAAAATAAACCACCCGGAATGAATCAGGTGGTTTAAACTAATTTTATAAGGTTTACTTTAGATTGCTTATGTCTATAATGCCGACTTGCAGCACATCCTGCGCATCCGAAAATGTGAAGGCAATCTTCCGGCTGTCCGGACTAAAGGACGGATGAGGATGTCCTGGATGCATCCCACGGCATGGCAGCTCGCATAACAGGGTGGACTGTTTCGTAGCCGTGTTGATCAGCACGATTTTGGAAATGCCTGGCTCCTGTGTATCTGCGGCCGCATGCTTGCCATCAGGACTGATGCCAACATGCCAATACCGATAATCTCCGTTAATGAACTCGCTATGCTCGCCCTGCCGATCTACGAAATACACACCTGTAGGTTGATCCGGACTATGCGGATATTTCACGAAATACAGCCCGCTCCCGTCGAACGCCCACATTTCGTGACCGACATACTCGACAGGCAGTCCGCTCTCCGCTCTTTTTTGCAAAAAGAGATTGCGCATGTCTCCAGTACGCGTATCAACCACCCAGAGCCGATCCGGAATCTGCTCCGTTGCGCCCTCATGCGAGAAGAACACTTGCTGCGGATCGACCGGATTGATCATGGCATGATTCGCCACCGGATAAGGCTCTTCAAACCGCGGACGAGCTGCTTCGCGCACCTCACCGCTGACCGAATTCACCGTGCCGATTACCCAATCGGCTTCCTGAGACTCAGCACCCTCGGACGGATGAAGCGCCTCCTTCCAATACACGCCTAGCATCTTGCCGTCATTCGTTATCGACAAGGGCCCAAAGAACGTGCAGTGCTCTTCCAGCTTGCAAATCGTACGCCGCTGCCCGCTCCATGCATCAATTGCGTATAGCTCATTTTTGTCCAACAAATATAAAATATCATCGCTCGAAACAGCCCCGCTTCCCCAAATCCGGCCTTCCTCCAGCACCTGCCTATGACCCGTTTCCGTATCGAAACGCACGATATTGCCCTTCCACGTCTCCCGGTCCATGTCCGTATACGCAATGAGATGCCGGCTGTTCGACAACCAGGACATCGCCGTAAAATAAAGATGCCCTGTATCGCCTGCTTCTGAGCCTAGTGCGAGGATCGGCAGCCCTGTGATTGTATCTGTAAATGATGTTTGCTTTAGCATCGTCCGTACCTCCTGTTGCCTTATTATTCGGTGGAATCGCCTGTATTAGCAGCGCCCTCTGCTCCTCTGAGCAGCGCCTGCTCCCGTTCCCGATATTCGCCTGGGGTAAATCCCGTGCTTTTCTTGAAAATTCGCACGAAGCTGTTGACATTCGTGTAGCCGACCGCCCCTGATACATCTCGGATCAGCATATCGCTGCCGGCGAGCAGCTCCTTCGCCTTGCTCATGCGAATATCCATCAAATAATCGATGAAATTTCTTTCCGTTTGCTCCTTGAAAATGCGGCTCACATGCGACACACTCAGCTTGAACTCGCTTGCCAAATAATTCAATGACAAATCGCTGTGCATATAATGGGCGTCAATGAAAGCGGTGATCCGCTCAACAACGTCGTTTCGATCTCGATTGCTGCGTCTCTCATCAATTAGCCCTGCATAGCGGCCAAGCTGCTCGATGACGTAGTCCGACAACTCATGGATGCTTTCATATTGGCTCAACAGATCGAATAGCCGATGCGACGGCGCCTCCTCGAGCAGCGACGGATCAATCTCGCCTACCGTCTTGGCTGCCTTCATCATAAAATGCACCACAAGCTGGCGAATCATATCAGGCGCAGCGCCGCTGCCAGCCATCTCGCCGAACCAACGCTCCGTCTGCTTCGTCATCTTCTCGCCATCGGTCATCCGCAGCGAGTCAACGATCCCATCGGTCATGCCAAGCAAGCGCATAAATTCTCCGCTCGCCGGCTCCCGGATATCCTCACTGGATATAATTGAATTGCCGCCGAGTATCATTTTGTACGACAGTGCCGACATCGCATCGTGATAGGAATGCTGCAGCGCGCCCAAATCTTGCGTCATGCGGCCGAGCCCAATTGAGATCGTCTGTTTGAACTGTTCTTCCACATAGCTCTTGATCATTTCGGCAACCGCCAATGCCCGCAGCAGATTCGCCTCGCCGTTATCTTCGTCAAAGCTGATCACAATAACCACCATACCGTCCCGCGCTTCAATGGCGATTCCCCGGTACTCGGTGTTGATCATCTCCTCCGCCACATTACAGAGGGCGTAGCTGTATAAATGAAGATCCTCAGGAGTCGCTATCGCGGACTTTCCATCGAACTGGGCAGCCATTGCGATATATTGCACCGCGTGCAGCGGAAAGCCGATTGCTTCAAGGCTGGGCAGCAGTTCGCCCGGATTTTTGCGCGCGCCGATCAGCGCGTCCATCACCAGCCGCCATTTGATAACTGGCTGTGTTTCGCGCATTTGCCTGTACATACGATTGCTGTCTTCCAATATGTACGACAAGGAAACTTCGATGCCGCTGAATTCATCGTCTGCCGCATACTCGCTTCTTCTTTCATTGCCGCTATACGCCTGCAGCTGTTTCGTCACATTCGAGAGGACCCTGTTCACAGGCCGGAACATCCAGCTGTTCAGTACAACTGCCATGCCCGCTGCCAACAGCAGCAAAATAATCGAAATGCCAAACATTGTGTTCCGCACCTGAACCAGCGGCTTGCTGAGCTCAGAATCGGATACCACGCTTACAATTTCCCAGCCCGTATACGGACTTTTCATATAAAAGACGGTTCTGTTGATCCCATTCATTTTGGTACGGAACTGCCCTTCATCCCGCTTAGTCATTTCATTGGACCAAAGCACCTCGCCTGCAGGCGTGCCGATCAACGATTTATCGGAATGACTGAGCACAGTGCCTTGCTCGTCTGTCAGAAACAAGTACCCCAGAGAAGGATCTATCGCATTTTTGATCAGATTGTAGACGGAACGCTCATCAACATTGAACGCAACTGCGCCCTTTCGGTATCCTTCGCCATGTGTCAGCGGATAGGAGCGAATGAGCGTCATGACGTTCTGCCGAATCTTACCCGTTTCATCGATAGACACCTTTCGCGTACCGATCCATTGATAAAAGCCTTTGTAGCTTTCGAACTCACGAATCCATTGATAATCAAGGCCCGGCTCCGCCGTCTGAAACGGATTCGTCTGTGACCAGCGCTTTTTCGCATAGGAGTACAAATCGATGGAAAAAATAGTATCGTTGCTCAGCAGCATATCTCCGATCCGGTTGTTGATCGTGATGGTATCCTGCTGATCCGCAGCATCATCCTCCATGAACGTCCGCATATCCCGGCTGCGTAGAAATTGCATCGTTTCCGAGTCGATCCCTTTCAGCACCAACAGCAGTTTATCATTGACCTCGTGGAGCAGCGACATATTCGTTCGCTCGACTTCTGCCTGAAGATGATCGGTCGTGATGAAATAAGACAGGCCTGCTGTCGAAACAATACATAGGCTCAAAAAAAGTAAAATGATCGACATAGCGCGCTTCGAACGGCTTCTCTTTTGTCGCCAAAACATGCCTCTGCCCCCTCGAGTTCTCGACAATTGCTACTGCGAGTTATTTGAAATTTGCTTTATTTTTTTCATACCATTCTTGGGCAATTTGATCTGCCTTGTCGCCGCCAGCGCTTTTGTATTCTTTACGTATCATCTCAAGCGCTTGCTCTGGCGTAATATCGCCTTTGACGATCGCTCTTGTGCGAATCTCGACCAGCTTCAGCTCGACGCTCGCCAGCACATTGCTGATTTCCGGCGAATTCGGGGAGAACGGAATATCCCGACGGAACGGCACGCTTAGCGCTGTCTTCATCGCTTCAACGTTCAGCTTCGCCCAGCGCTGCGAAAGCGGATCCGGTGCGGCTTTAACCATCAAATCCTCCAGCTTGAACGTCTTCGCATCATTTCTTAGGATCGCATACTCTCCGGCATAGGCAACTTCCTTCTTATATTTGTCCGCATCCAGCACCTGAGGAACGCCATTCACTAATTTGAAATGCGTGTTCTCAATACCGTTTGCCAGTGTGTACCAGCCTTTATCCAGCAGCCAGTCGAGATATTGGATTGCTGCCTTCGGATTTTTCATATCTTTATTGAACGCCACATAAATATTGGCTGGCGTTTCTTGGTAAGCGCCAAACTTGCCGTACTTCGTTGCGAAAGCCGGTAACGGCACCGGGTTCGCATCCGGGAAATTCTTCATCAGATCCTTCATATAGGTGTCGATGCCATTGCCAACGCTGCCGATCAGGATGCCTGATTTACCTTGCGCCCAGTCCGCCATCATCTTCTGGCTATTTTTATCCGTCATATATTCCTTATCAATGTATCCGTTCTCATATAGCTTGCGCTCGAAGCTAATTGCACCCACATTGCGGTCAACGAGCCTCGAATTAACCATTTTACCGCCCTCGAGGTACCATTGCGTGCTATGTGTCGCATAGAGGCCAGCGATCACGTTAGGCCAGACATACATCGATACGACAGGTGCGTTCGTATTCCCGGACAACCCTTTCTCTTTGAAGGCCTTGGTCACGGCAAAAAACTCTTCCTCTGTCGTTGGCGCCTTCATGCCTACCTTGTCCAGCCAATCCTGACGAATCCACATGCCGCCATTGGCTATGCCATTCATTGGCCTCTTCGTTGTAATCCCATATATTTTGCCGTCAAATGTCATAAGCGGCTTCAGGTCTGGATTTTCATTGATATAATTTTTAATGACACTGCTGTATTGATTGATGTATTCATCAATCGGTTGAACGACGCCCTGTGAGACAAGCGTACCGATATAATTGCGGTCATAATCCCAGATTAAATCAGGTGCTTCACCTGAGGCAATCAGTGTATTCAGCTTATCCTGCGCCTGGTTGCGGGGAACCGGCACATATTTGACCTGAACGCCCGATTGCTCCTGAATCCACTTGGTCCAGCGATTCTGTTCATAGGAGCCTTCTTCTGCGGCAACGGCGCCGCGGTCGTACATCGCAACGCTAACGGCCTTCGGCAGCTTATCGTATTTATCTCCCGCCTTGCCTGCTGCGGATGGAGCTGGACTGCTGCTTGCTCCTTCCTCCGCCTTGCTGCAGCCGGTTAAAGCCGCTCCCAACGTCATGGCCAAAATCGTGGAGCCTAACACCCATCTTTTTGTTCTCTTCATACAATGACCTCCCACATGGATTGATTATATCACAAGGCGTTTGGCGCCATTATGACTAGCGATAAGACAATCTGCGTTCAACAAGCTAGCCTTTGACAGAGCCCATTAAAACGCCTTTCACGAAATACTTTTGCAGAAACGGATAAATAATCAGAATCGGCAGCGAAGCCAGCATCGCGGCTCCCGCACGAACGCCTTCCGGAGGCAGCGCGTTGTTCGCGTTCGCCAAATCTCCGACCAGCAGGGCGGGATCGAGGTTGTCGATCATTTGGTAGAGCTTCACCATCAAAGACATTTGGGTTGAGCTTTTGATAAAAATAAGCACGTTGTAATACGCATTCCACCACCCCACCGCATAGAAAAGCGTCAAGGCTGCGATAACCGGAAGCGCCAGCGGTAGAACGATACGCACAAGTACGACCCAGTCTTTCGCCCCGTCGATGGCTGCCGACTCCTCAAGCTCTCCCGGCAAACCCTCGAAGAAGGTCTTCAAGACGAAAAAGTTGTACGTGCTGAGAAGGCCTGGCAGCCAAAGCGACCAATACGTATTCATAAGCCCCAAGCTTTTAATAAGCAGAAACTGTGGGATCAGCCCTCCGCTGAACAACATCGTAAAAATAATCATGCCAAGCACCAGTCCCCGTCCGCGCAGATCCATTTTGGACAGCGGATAAGCGGCCATGATGGTAACCAGCATATTTAGCGTGGTGCCAACAACCGTCATTAGAACCGTATTTTTCATCGCCATGAACAGCTGTCCGTCATCAATCAAGTTGCGATAGGCATCCCATGTGAACTGTTTGGGCCAAATTGAAACACTTCCGGCACGTATGGCCTCACCCGAACTAAGGGAAACAGCCAGCACATTCAGAAACGGAAATAACGTCGAGAACGTGCATATCGCTAAAATGAAATAAAGCAGTACGCGGGGCACGCGTTCTTTCCAATTGGCCATCCGCAGCCCCTCCTTTCGGTATTTATATTTACTGCCAGCCATACGCTCCGCTACCATAACGCTCGCTCTCCCATCGCCCGAATAACGCGATTCACCAGAAGCACAAGCACCAAGCCGACGAGGGATTGGACCAATCCAATCGCGGTCGTGTAGCTGTATTGCAGATTGACCAGACCAAGTCTGTAAATGTACGTACTCATCACGTCGGAAACGCTGGTCACCATCGGATTGGTCAGCGCCCAGATGTGCTCGAAGCCCACGTCGAACATGCGGCCCATCTGCAGAACCAGCATGAGCGCGATCGTGCTTCGGATGCCTGGAAGCGTTACATGCCAGATCTGCCGCAGCTTGCCGCCGCCGTCCATACGGGCCGCTTCATACAGATGTGGATCAATGCTGGACATTGCTGCCAAATAAAGAATCGTACTGAATCCTGCATCCCGCCATATACCGGAGAACACATAAACAAAGGGCCACCAAAAAGTGTTGCCCATAAAATAGATCGGTTCAAGCCCGAACGCCTTCAGCACATAATTGACAAACCCGCTGCCTGGGGAAAGCAGTCCGATAACGATCGTGCCGAGAATAATCCATGATAAAAAATGCGGCAAGTAAAGCAGGTTCTGCACCACTCGCTTGTACCATTCCACCCGGATTTCGTTCAGCATAATGGCGAGCGCGATCGGCACAGGAAAGCCAAAAACCAATCCATATAGATTCAACAGGAGTGTATTGCGTACAATCTTCAACAGCTCAGTGCTGTGCAGCAGCCGGGTGAACTGGTCCAGCCCCACCCATTTGCTGCCCCAAATACCGTCAGCTAAGCGAAAATCCTTAAACGCAATGATCTCCCCGTATAAGGGGAAATACTTGAATATGATGAAGTAAGCGATTACCGGCAGGAGCAGCATATAGAGAAACGGTCTGCGCTTTAGATCTCTCCATAACGATCTCCGTGATGTCATCTGTTTGGCATGACCGGTGACTGGGGCATCTACGGCTGGTTGTGCAAGCATACTTCGTTCACCTTCCTTTCTGTTTGTCAGCCTCTTGCTGCGATTCGGCTTGAATCCAACATAACAACCGGCGACTTCTCTGGAAATCTCCACTTTTTGCGACCTCATGCATCCTTTGATCGGAGGCATACACCTTTTTTGATCCTCTATGCCATTGATGATAAAACCCAGGCAAATGGCGCCTGGGTTGGGAAGGGGAGGCTATTATGAGTAAGCGTAACGAAATGCGGATATCTGGGGAGTGCGGCGAGTTGCAGCTAGATGCTGCGATGTGTGCGAGTTCGGCGGTTGAGCGAGTGCGGCGAGTTGCAGCTAGGTGCTGCGATGTGTGCGAGTGCGGCGGGTTGCGGCTAAGTGCTGCGTTGTGTGCGAGTGCGGCGGGTTGCAACGACAGTGCAACAACTTGCAGCGGCGTTCAGCGGCTTCCAACCACTTGCTTCTCGGAAAGCCTGCGATAATGCATCTTTTTTCATGCTGAAATAGCCTTTAACAATGAATTCCTGCAATTATGCATGCTTTTGAAGCCTTTCTCTAACTTTAGGACGGGAAAGCTTAAAAAGCCTGCATTTTTGCAGGAATTTCCGTTTTTCGAGGCTATTTGCTTAAAAAAGCCTGCACTTTTGCAGGTTTTGCCACTTAGAAGACTCAGTTGGACCTATACGCCCCCAATCAATGGGAGCATGGAAGCAGAAATTTCCGATTTAGCCCCAGTGGAGCGGCTTCAACACTGAAACTGCTTATGAGATAGCCTCAAATGTGCCGCGGCATCGTAGTTGAACAGAGTCCAGAAAGCAGAACCAGCATTGCGATACTCAGAATCTTTCTCCGACAGGTCTCCAACTCCATCACACTCCATCTACTACAAGCCATACATCCAACTCCATCACACTCCATCTACCACAAGCCATACACCCAACTCCATCACACTCCATCTACCACAAGCCATACATCCAACTCCATCACACTCCATCTACCACAAGCCATACATCCAACTCCATCACAAATCCATCTACCACAAGCCATACATCCAACTCCATCACACTCCATCTACAGCTAGCCATACATCCAACTCCATCACACTCCATCTACCACAAGCCATACATCCAACTCCACCACACTCCATCTACCACAAGCCATACATCCAACTCCATCACACTCCATCTACCACAAGCCATACATCCAACTCCATCACACTCTATCTACTACAAGCCATACACTCACCTCCATCACACTCCATCTACCACAAGCCATACACCCAACTCCATCACATCTCATATACAACAAGCCATACATCCAACTCCATCACACTCCATCTACCACAAGCCATACATCCAACTCCATCACACTCCATCTACTACAAGCCATACACCCAGCTCATTCACATCCCATCTACAGCTAGCCCACCATCCCCTCCGACAAGTCATATCCCGCTCAAAATACAAAGAAAACCCGCATCATCCATGAAGGATAATGCGGGTTTCTCTTTGCGTCTAATGACCTACCATAATTGGAATTTCTGCGCCATCCTTGGAGTCGCCTTCCGCTCTCTTCGGCTTCTTAAGCATAAGTCCAAGCAGGCCGCCAACAACAGCGATACCGAGCAGAATTAAGAATGTGTAGCCAAAGGAAGAAGCATACAAGTCTAAATCCGGCTTTTGTTTGCCTGATTCGATCATGACATTTTTCATTTTGGTTGTGAATATCGTCATCAAGATCGCAATGGCGAAGGACATCATCACTTGCTGCGCAGCGTTGGTGAGTGACGTTACACGTCCAACCAAATTCTGCGGTGCGGATTGGATCAGATGGTTATTCAGCGGCATCATGAACAGTCCCATTCCCGCGCCTAGCAGTGCAAGCGGAAGCATAACGGTGCCTACCCCTGAATCGCCAGAAATATTGGATAGCAATAAAGCAGAAATTGTTGTAAGTGCCATACCCGCCAATACAAGCGGACGCGCTCCGAAGCGATCTGACAATTTGCCGCCGATTGGCATAAACAAACCGGATGCCAGTGCTTGCGGCAGCATGATTAGTCCGGTTTTGAGCGGGCTATAGCCATGCGCCTGTTGTAAATACAGCGGAACAAGGAACATCGTTCCGAACATCGCAATCTGTGAAATCCATTGCACAATGATTCCTTTGGTGAAATTGCCTGAGCGGAATACGCGAAGCTCGAGCAGTGGATTATCGCGTCTTAATTCCACGATAACGAATAAAATAAGAGCAACGATACCTACGGCAGATCCGATCAGCGTTTCCGGTGCTGTCCATGTGGATTTCCCGGTAACCGGGTCAATACCCCCACTGGAAACGCCATATACCAGAGCTGCGAAGGCGATAGGCCCTAACAGCATGCCAAGTAAATCCAAGGATGCAACTGACTGCCTTTGAATATTCGGCAGCGTACGAATTCCGAGGATAATCCCGATGACACCAATAGGGAGGTTAATCAGGAAAATCCACTGCCAGCTGTGGTATTCTACTAACCAGCCTGCAACGACAGGTCCAAGCGCAGGACCTAACAAGATAGGAATACCCATCATGCCCATAACAGCCCCTACTTTCCCCGGTGGAGAAAGGCGATAAATGAACGCCATGGCAATCGGCACAACAACACCGCCGCCTAAGCCTTGGATGATACGGAATGTAATCAACATTTCAACCGTATTTGCCAAAGCACATAGGCCCGAGCCAATCGTGAACAGACCTACGGAGATCAGAAATATTTTCTTGGCGCCAAATCTGTCGGAAAGCCAGCCCGCTAACGGAATGACCGCGGCTTGCGCCAGCGCATATCCGATTACGGTCCATTGTACCAAGGACAAGTTCAGTAATTTGAATTCTTCCTGCAGCTTGGGAAGAGCAACGTTAACCGCCGTTCCATCCAAAATAACCATGAAAATCCCAACAACAATTGCGATCAATGGTCCTAAAATGCTGCGCATTGAAAACGGAGCTTCTTTTTCTGCTAATGATTTATCTGAAGACATGTGTTCCCTCCATCCGATTAAAGCATCCTTCTCTGTCTGTCTGTCTCTGTCTCTCCCTTGTCATATTACGGACAATTGTCCGTAATACCATGATGCTAACGAAATATGCATCATTTGTCAATGCGGCCCTAAAGTCTTCGGGACCGGTCCTTGGGTAAAGGAAAACGCCCCCACCTCGCGGCTTGCTTAGTCGGGTTTAATTCTAGAGATATGATTAGTCTTTACAAAAAACATATGAACTTAATCAAGCAGCGCTTTAGTCAGCCGCTCCCCAATAATTTAAAAAAGCTGACACCGGTTAAATACCGATGCCAGCTTGCTTGATTTTTATCGTTATTGAATAGCCGTCTCAAGCGCGACAACGATCATGTCGTTAAACGTCGTTTGACGTTCTTCCGCCGTTGTGTCCGCTTCGCCACTAAACAAGTGGTCGCTTACCGTAAGAATGGACAAGGCTTTAGCTTGATGCTTCGCAGCTAGTGTATATAACGCCGAAGACTCCATCTCGACAGCAAGGACGCCATATTCAGCCAATTTTTTGACAGGTTCCATGCTTTCTCTATAGAAAGTATCAGCCGTAAGGATATTCCCTACTTTGACCGATAATTGTTTGTCCAAGCTGGCTTGGTAGGCTTTCCTCAGCAGATCAAAATCCGCACTAGGAGCAAAGCTGAACCCTGGGAATAGCAGCTGGTTGGCACTCGAATCCGTGCTTGCAGTCATCGCGATGATCACATCACGAACCTTAACATCTTGCTGAATACCCCCACATGTACCTACACGAATCAGTTGTTTGGCTCCATACTCGCAAAGCAATTCCGTGACATAGATGGAAATAGAGGGCACACCCATGCCAGTCCCTTGAACGGAGATTCTTTTTCCTTTATACACGCCCGTAAACCCGAGCATACCTCTGACCTCATTATAACAGTGCACATCCTGTAGAAATGTTTCTGCGATATATTTCGCGCGTAAAGGATCACCTGGCAATAGGATAGATTCGGCAATCTCACCTGATTTAGCATTAATATGAATACTCATTCGCAAACCGCTACTCCAAAAATAAAGTAACGGTATTCACCTCCATAGTCATTAATTTATCATTCGTTCCTCAACTACTATATCAGACTTCCGGGAATCTTTGGTGGATAATCTCGCACAAACTAAGGCCAATAGGACGAAAGCAACACCCACCCACGCATTATAATAAACGGAAGATTGCTCAATAACAATACCGCCGATCGCTGACCCTAGCGCAATTCCCACATGGGATGCTGAACTGTTGAAGCTTTGTTGAATGTCCGAAGACTCCGGTGCTAATTGAATCAAATAACTTTGTAAAGCCGGAGTAATAGACCAGCTAAGCAAGCTCCATAGGATCATAACAATAACGCTAGTGTAAATCGAAACTGTCGCCAATGGCATAAGAACCATCATCACGGCAAAACTGCTTACAATAAAAAATATGCTTTTTTTCGGTCCGAATCGGTCGGTAATCCAGCCGCCAATTCCACCCCCGGAGACCGCTGCAATGCCGAATAGGAAGTAAAATAAGCTGATGGATGATGGCCCCAGATGCAGTACTTCCTGTAGAAAGGGTGTTAAATAGGCATACAGCGTTAAATGTCCAGTTAGCATCAAAATAGAGATCATATGCGTGAATATGATTCTTTTGTTTTTCAAAGAGGCGAGCTGCTGTCGCAGTGGAATCGACACCGTTGCCGGTGTCCGCGGCAAGCCCATTTTGATCAGCACAAACGACATAATGGAAAGAATCGCTATCATCACAAAAGGAGCGCGCCAGCCAAATTGGTGGCCAAGCAGCAATCCGAGCGGAACGCCCAACACCAACGAGCCGCTTACCCCCATATATATGACCCCGATAGCTCTGGCTCTGTACTGCACCTCAACGATCTGCGAAGCCAGTGTGATGGACAAAATGATAATCAGCGAGCTGCTTGCCGCGGAAAGAATTCGCGCAGACAACAAAATCAAATAGCTCGTGCTCACAATTGAAATAATATTCCCCACAATAAAAACAAATATGGCAATCAGATAAAGTTTTTTCCGTTCAACCTTTACCGTAACGGCTTGCAGCAGCGGTCCTGTGAGCGCAAAGGTCAGGGAATACAAGGTTATCAGCTGACCTGCCGCACTAATTGAAATATGCAAATCCGTTGAAATCAGGTCGAGAATACCTCCAACAATCAATTCCACTGTCCCTGTCACAAAACAAGCAATGGCCAAGATGAATACTTTATAATTCACTTCTACCTATCTCCTCCTCTTCCGATGGCTTCTATCCTTGGTTCTAAATCAAGATTCATCTGAAAAAAACAAAAAAATCCTGATTACAAAAAAAGGGCAGAATACACGCTTTCTTCGTAATCAGGATTTTACGGTTCCTGGTAGAGACCCTCAAACCATATCATTGAGGTTATACGGTATGGAATTTATTTAGCAATAATAGTATGGGGTGAATAAAAAGTCAATCAATTATTTTGAAGGAAGCATCACATTGAAAAGGCTAAACGACAATATCTATGGTAAAATTGACAAAAAAGCATGTTTAGGTGACCAATGATGCAAAATTTAACCGACCAAGAAATGAAATGGGTCCGAAAAGTTTGGATTTCCTACTGGTATATAATTGGCGTACAATTTGTGGCTCAGCTTTTCTCCTATCTATTTTTGCCCTACGATGCCCAAGCCGTTGAATTTTATTTCTATGTCCTGCTCTACCCGACTCTCAAAATGAGTCTAACCGTAAGCCTCGGCTGGGTCGTCAATAAAGCCATGAAAAAGTATTCCTTCCATACGCTATTAATCGCCGGTACGATTTTAGCTATCCTTATCATCAAGTTAAACACGGACATTCGTATTATTTCGGCTCTTTTTTTACTGCCGATTTTTGTTTCCGTCATTTTTTATCGCATTCGATTAACTTTGTTCTCTGCCATTTTACAACTGGTCGGGTTTCTCTTTGTATACATTACAGACGAAAGTTACCGCAACCACTTATCTAACTTCGATGTAGTTGCGATCCCCTGCTTTCTTGGTCTATGCACATTGCTTGCTTCTATCATTATGATCAGAGGGCGTGAACTACAGGAAGCCTTGCGGCACACAATGACAGCGAAGCAAGAATTAATGATTCAATATGCCGTTATACGTAAGCAAGCTAAGATGGATTCACTCACTAATTTGTATAATCAAGCATCTTTCTATGAACATTTCGACATAGCCATGGCATATGGGGGCGATCGCAGTTCCTCATTTTTTCTTGCTTTAATAGACATCGACAACTTCAAAACCATCAATGATACATACGGGCATCTAGTTGGAGATGTTGTCCTTGCACGCGTCGCCAAAGTCATCAAAGAAACAATTACACCGAACGATATTGCTGCACGATACGGAGGCGAAGAATTTGCCCTCCTGTTGTTTGAAACCAACTTCGATAAAGCGCTTAAGCTTGTCGAAACGATTCGGGCCACCGTGTTCAGCTTGCAGCATGAGGAGATGGCTGGAACAAGCGTAACCATCAGCATAGGAATCACAAGCTATGAACCTGCGATGAGCAAAGAAGCCCTCTTTGAGAGGGCTGACATCAATCTATACAAAGCCAAACGTACCGGTAAAAATAAAATCGTCACCTAACCACTTACATTTATACCGAACCGCTCACGAGGCGTCCTTGATACCAGACCGCCTGGCGAGCTGCTCGCCGCGCGACCGCTTCCGCCGAGCAGCTTGCTTGTACCAAAACAAAGCTAGCTGTATCCCCGACCTTCGGTCACACTTGCACGCCTTCAGACTTCTTGATTCGAACAAACCCGATTCCTGCCATCCATTTTGGCCTTATACAGCGCCTTATCTGCTTGCTCAATAAGCTCTTCCTTCGTATCTGGATATGTCGCAGCCCCGATTGAAACTGTAATCTGGATTCCATGACCATCATGAAGGACGAATTCATGTTTGCTGATGGCACTTCGGATACGATTCCCAACGACCAGCGCGTGCTTGTGCGGCAGATCATAAAGCAAGACGGAAAACTCCTCTCCTCCATTCCTCGACACGATATCAAAAGAACGTGAGGTCTCTTTCAATAATTTGCCAAACTGCTTTAACACGATATCCCCATTTGAATGTCCGTATGTATCATTGATCTTCTTGAAATGGTCAATATCTATCATCAGCAAGGACAAGGTTTCATTCTTCTCCATTGCTTTCTCCATCGAAGCATTGAACACCTCATCAAATGTTCGATGGTTATTTAATTCTGTTAGGAAATCAAAGGTTGCAGCCCTTTCCATCCGTTGAAAATGGGATTTCGCTTTGATAAGAAAGGCCGTCAAATGCCCAGAAATTAATCCTCCAATCGTCATCATAATCATATAAATGACCACCGGCAAAGTACCCTTCATTCCCATGTTTATGTAAAACGCAATGGCTGTCAGAACATTACAGACAATGAGCGCATAAATCCATTTTCTCCAAAATGTCAATTTCATCATACATATAACACCAAGCACTGCCGCAATGACAATGGTAGTGGAAGCGGCTACAATCGCTGAATGGCTGATGACACCAAAATACAACAACCTCATTAGGGAGATAATCAAGCCCGTGATAAGGGAAGCATAAATACCTCCGAAAAGCGCTGAGAATACAACGGCAAGCTGTCTAAAATCGAGAATTGTTCCATCAAATTCAACAGTAAAGACCATTAATATACTCCCTAACAGACCAGCGACTAAACCTAACAGAACTTTCGTGCTCCATGACGCACTCGCATCCAGATTCCTGTTCTTAAAGATAATTTGGCTCGTTAGAAACAAATAAGCTGTAACTATGGCGAAATTGGCAATCAAATCTTGAAATGTACCAAGTATAGTGTTAGTCATATAGCCACCCCCTTTTTCTATCTTAGCACCAACATGTCAAGAGTTTATTAGGTTGTGGCTGTCTTTTTCACACACGGGTGTGATATTTAAGGCTCTTATATGCATAAAACAAGGGTAAATTATGGATACTACGGTAAAAGGTGATGTGTATGAATCTCCCAGGTTCAGTTGATCTTTTCGAGGAATCCTTGAAAAGGCTGCTCCATAATTGTTCGGATCTTGTCGTGAAGCATGCTAATGATGGCCTTACGCTCATTTATTTCTGTAATTTAATTGACTCCAATCTCGTTAACCATCAACTTCTCGGCTCGCTGCAGCAAATCCGGCTTGCCCCCTTCTCCATGGAGGGGCTTGCCCAATTAATCCCGGTCGGCCAAACGGAGCTTACTTGTGAAATGGAGCCGGCCATGACCTTGCTGCTGCGTGGTTGGACAATCGTCTATAAAGTTGGCTATTCGGATGCCATATTGGTCAACACCGCGAAGCAGCCCAATCGAACGCCATCCATAGCCGAAATCGAAACGAATGTGATCGGGCCTCAGATCGGCTTCACCGAATCTCTGGAGACGAATCTGGGTATCGTTCGCAGCTATATTGCCCATGAAAATCTGTGTAATGAATCACTCGAAATTGGTGAACTTACGAGGACTCAGGTGCAATTGCTGTACTTGAAGGATGTGGCTGAAGAGCAGACCGTCAATACGCTGCGTCAGCGTATTGCTGACCTCAAGATAGACGGCGTTATCGGCAGTTCCGTGCTGGTACAGCTTATTGAAGATAATTCGATGTCGATCTTTCCTCAATTGATACTGACCGAACGGCCCGATCGTGTCAGCTTCAGTTTATTGGAGGGCAAAGTAGCTCTCCTTGTTAATGGCAGCAATTTCGCGATTGTAGGACCAAGTACCTTCCTTGATTTCTTCAAGTCACCGGAAGATCATTACTTGTCTTGGAATATTGCCATGTTCATCAGAGGATTGCGATTTTTCGCCATTTTCATCTCGATCCTGATGACCCCTGCTTATGTCGCAGCATTAACATTTCACTATGAGACCATTCCTCCCAGCCTGCTTGTTCCTTTGGCACAGTCGCGTTCCAAAGTACCTTTCCCGCCTTTGTTTGAATCGCTATTTCTAGAAGTGACCATCGAGCTTCTACGCGAAGCAGGGGCTAGACTGCCAACCAAGGTTGGACAAACGATGGGCATTGTGGGTGGTATCGTTATCGGACAAGCGGCGGTTCAGGCCGGGTTTACGAGCAACATTTTAATTATGCTTGTCGCTTTGGCTGCCCTGTCCTCATTTACCACACCTATTTACTTAATGGGCATTAGTATCCGATTCGTTCGTTTTCCGATGATTATTGCCGCTGGCATTTGGGGTGGAATCGGCATTGTTTTCACGATTTGTTTAGTACTCATCCATCTGATACGTCAAACGAGTCTTGGACATCCGTATATGCATCCCATCTTTCCCCCGCGCTGGAGAGACATGATGGATACTGTCTTCCGGCTTCCCTTTCCATCGCTTTCCGCGCGTTCTACCTTTACACGCACGCCGAATAAGCAAAGATTCGATAGGGACCAAGCGAAGCAGAAAAAAGATATCGACGAGTAGACGGGTGATGAGCAATGAAAATCTCGGATAAACCGAGGCAAGGGTTACTGTTTCAAGCATTCTTGCTTGTTTTCGTAATCAGCAAGGCCCAATTGAGCGTTGGCGTGCTCGGATTCCAGCGAGTCATTTTTAAATCTGCCGGTCATGATGCCTGGATTTCGGTTATTATAGCTGGTTTAGCTGCACACCTTTCCATCTGGTTAATGATTCGAATACTAGCGCATTATGATTCTGCGGACTTGTTCGGCATTCATCATGCCTTATTCGGCAAATGGGTAGGAAGGTTGTTTAGTCTCCTGTTCATGATGTATTTCGCGTTCTATGTCTTGACAATCTCCCGCACCTATATAGAAACCGTTCAGTCGTGGATATTTCCCGATTTCCCGACATGGCTCCTTATGCTGCTTCTTATTGCCTTAATTGCCTATGGCTTGACTGGCGGAATTCGCGTGATTATTGGGCTGTGCTTGTTTGGTTTCGGTTGCTGGATTCTGACCACACTATTTTACTATGCAGCTGTGAGGCATGCCCAGTGGAGCTTTCTCCTTCCTATCATGGAAGGCACTCCTTCTCAGTTGTTAGAAGGTGCTAGCAAAATGCCGCTGACCCTAGCTGGATTCGAGGTTATTTTCTTCCTGTATCCGTTCATTCGAGATCCACAAAACGCTAATCGCTACGCTCAAATAGGTGTTCTTATCAGCAACCTGTTTTATTTGTTCGTTATGGTCGTGTCGATTGTTTATTACAGTCAAAATCAGATGCCAAAAACGATTTGGGCGACTTTTAGTTTTTTGAAAATCATCCGGTTCCCGTTTCTGGAACGATTCGAATTCATCGCAATTCCGCTCTGGATGCTTATCCTTGTCTGCAACTTAATGTTGTTTACATGGGTCATCCTGCGTGGCATGAAGCGTGTTTTTCAGCAAAATCAAAAGCGATCATTAGCCGTATTCTGCGCTCTGCTGTTCGCATGCTCCTTTCTGTTTCAAGAGCACGGACAAATATATAAGATGAACTCCATCTTGAACTCGGTATCGACCTATGTGATCTTTCTATATCCCTCCCTTCTTTATCTATTCGTGAAAACCGTACATGCCCTTAAGAAGAGAACCGTTCATCGCTAGAATTACTCTCGAGGAGTGAAAGGCGTGAGAAGATCACTTTGTCTATCTTTCTTGTTGTGCATCGTTGTTTTGTTCTCAGGATGTGTCAAGCCGTTCATTTTAGAGAACTTGGCGCTCAGCATTATTATTGGATATGATTCTCTTGAAAATGAACGCATCCTTACAACATCGGTCTTGCAAAAAATCGATCCGAGTGCTAGAGAAAAGACGCAGGTCGTCGCCAGTACGGCCTTCACCAGTAGAGGCTCGCGCATTTCTTCGAATCGAGAGCTAAGCAAATATTTGGTCGGCGGACAGGTGCGGGTCGTGATGTACGGCAAAAAACTTGCCTCCAAAGGAATTATTGATCTAGTGGATACGTTGTCCCGCGACCCAACGCTCGGTGATATGATTTACCTCTGCGTAAGCGATGAGGAAGCTTCGCACATTTTAACCCACCGTTATCGGGAAATATCGAATATCGGCATGTATCTCTATGAGAACTTAAAACAAAACTCGGAGAGAGAAGAACTGCCTTCCCCAACCATCCAAGACTTTCTTCGTGATTATTACAGTGAAGGCAAAGATCCCGTCGTTCCTTTGCTGAAACGGCGGGGGAATGAGGTATATATCAAAGGCTTGGCTTTGTTTCATGATGGCCATATGGTTCATGAAGCTTCTCCGCGACAAGGA
This sequence comes from Paenibacillus ferrarius, assembly GCF_002027705.1. Classification (GTDB taxonomy): domain Bacteria; phylum Bacillota; class Bacilli; order Paenibacillales; family NBRC-103111; genus Paenibacillus_E; species Paenibacillus_E ferrarius. Next base: position 152,484 of record NZ_MBTG01000016.1, read on the forward strand.
TATCTGCTTAAATTACTGCTCAATACCAGGAAGCCGGGATACTTTGAACTCGCAACAGATGCTGAACCTTTGACGAAGTACCTGAAGCATTCAGGTAAAGAGAATGAGGTCAAAATTGTGTTCGGTACGGTGAAAAGCAGCAGTAAAATTAAACTCCTTGATTCGAAGACTCCAGAATTCACCGTATCCGTGTCCATGTTCGGAGATCTCCAAGAAATTTCGACCCCTTATTCCTTCGATAAGCCTGAAGCTATAACCGCATTAGAAAATGAAATCGGCAAAAAATTGAAAGAGGAAATAGAAACCTTCATGGCCAGTTTACAGAAACATGAGGCTGATGCTGTCGGCTTCGGCGAAATTTATCGGAGTAAAGTAAGAAATTCAAAGCTAACCAAAGACAAATGGCACCCCATGTTCAAAGAGGCGAAAATTAACGTTCGGGTCAATTTCAAATTGAGACATACCGGTGCTATTGAGTGAAAACTGAACCATACACGGAGGGCGAGACTGCCTTTTTGGCAGGCTCGGTGGGGGGTGCGGCTTCTCTGCCTCTGAGACGGCGTTTTCGGCTGGCTCGGTTCGGCATATCGCCTATAAAGCAAATCAAAGGGCTGCTGACGCTTGGCTTACCAACGCAGCGAGCAGACTCGCATCGACTGCCTGCCCTTGCCGCAGTTTGATTGTTTTTCTTTCTGGCGGGCCTTCAAATAGTCCTTCAGGAACATTCAGTTCACTTGCATTAAAAATGGTGAAGCTGACTGCGTCTTTGGATGTTGAAATAACAGCAGCATATTTGCCATTTTTCAAAAAATGCGGCTTTTTATATTGAATGCGCTCCTGAACGTCTGGAATCGCTTCATAAACAACATCGCGAAGACGAAAACACAGCTCTGCTTGCCACGGTTCTTTTAAAGCTTCAATAAATTGACTAACTTCTTGATTCATATCTTATTCCTCCAGTTTGCTTCTATATAGCGAGCTTTTTTTGAACATATCTAATTGCTCTTGCAGATCGGCTTCTATCGCGCTTCTTTGCGGATCTTTATCTGGCTTCACAGGATCGAAGAGCCGGCGAAGCTCAATTTCGCCCTCCCCATAGCCGTGAGGATCCGGCATCCGCATCGCCCATTTGATTGCCTCTTCCTCGGACTTTACTTCAATTAATGTAAATCCTGCAATCAGATCTTTCTCCCCATCAAAAGGACCCACGGCTACGTTCGGCTTACACCCTCGTGCCGGAAACGAGATGCGCAGGCCGCTTGAACTTGGCTGCAGCCCTTCAGCAGCAAGCAGTATGCCGGCTGTGGCCAAAGACTCGTTGAACGCTTCCATCGCCTCGACGAGTTCCAAGCTTGGCTTCACACCCGCTTCTGAATGTTTGTTTGCTTTCACTATCAACATATATCGCAATTGCCTTTCCCTCCCAGTACTGATTAAGGCCGGGTGGCAAGCACTGCCTTCCCGTCTCTCTATCTGAACGACGAATGGGAAAGGGCGGAATCGACAAGGATTTATAATTCAGCGGCTCGCTTCAGCAGAAGATCACGTTCGCGCTCATTGTGGGTCAGCGAAGCAGCACGTTCGAATTCTTGTCGGGCCTCGTCAATCCGGTTCAATTTCGCCAGGAGGTCGCCGCGAACGCTAGGGAGCAGATGGTACCCCTTCATGGAAGGCTCAGACATCAGATGGTCAACAATTTGCAGGCCAAAAGCCGGACCGAACGCCATCGCAATGGCCACCGCCCGGTTCAATTCCACGACTGGGGATGGCATCGCCCGCGACAAGGCTTCGTATAGGGCGGCAATGCGCGCCCAATCCGTCTCCGATGCGCTGCGGGCCTGAGCATGACAGGCGGAAATTGCCGCCTGCAGCGCATAAGGGCCTAGAGGGCGTCCAACCGCTCTGGCACGCTCAAGCGCAATCAAACCGCGGCGGATCAGCAGCTGATCCCATTGCGCGCGGTTTTGATCCATAAGGAGGATAGGCTCTCCATGCGGGCCTATTCTCGTTTTCAACCTTGATGATTGAATCTCCATCAGCGCAACAAGTCCGTGAACTTCCGGCTCCGCGGGCGCGATTTCGGCCAACATGCGCCCGAGTCTCAGCGCATCCTGACACAACAGCGGGCGAATCCAGTTTCCCCCGGAAGTCGCCGTATAACCTTCGTTGAACATCAGGTAAATAACCTCAAGTACGGTGGATAGACGCTCCTTAAACTCCTCGCCTACCGGTGCTTCAAAAGCAACCCGCTTTTCGTTAAGCGTCTTCTTCGCTCGCACAATTCGCTGAGCAATCGTCGATTCAGCGACAAGAAACGCATGCGCGATTTCATCGGTCGTAAGCCCGCCAAGCAGACGCAGAGTCAGCGCTACACGCGCGTCTTGGGACAGGACCGGATGGCAGGTTGTAAAAATCAACCGCAGAAGATCATCACGGATCTCACCATCCATCCCAATGTCCAAGTCCTGCTCGGTGTACATAACACTGCCACGGCCAAACTCCTCATACTTCTTGTCGCGCAGCTTGTTCCTGCGAAGCAGATCAATAGCTCGCCGTTTCGCAGTCGTCATCAGCCAAGCACCGGGGTTGTCCGGAATGCCAATCTCCGGCCACCGTTCCAGTGCAATGACAAGAGCATCCTGTGCCAGGTCTTCTGCGAGACCAACGTCGCGAACCATCCGTGCCAGTCCGGCAATCAGCTTGGGAGATTCAATTCGCCAAATGGCATCAATACGCTGGGCAGCCGCAGATCTCACGATCGTTTAAGACTTTCCAACTGTTCGCGCAGCGCCGCTTCTTTGGCCAACGTCTCCGGGTCCTGAGTCAGGTCTGCCGGATCGAATACTTGCCGCAGCTCGATTTCTCCTTGGCCATAACCGTGCGGGTCCGGCATACGCATCGCCCATTCTATCGCTTCTTCCCTGGATTTCACCTCAATGAGTGTATAGCCGGCTATGATTTCTTTCGCCTCGGTGAAAGGACCATCCGTTATTTTGGGTTTGCTGCCAGGCTCCGGGTAAGAAATTCGAATCGCGTTCGCGCTGGCATGCAAGCCATCGGCAGCCAGAAGCACTCCGGCTTTGACCAGTTCTTCGTTGTATCTCTGCATCGCTTCGACAAGCTCTTGACTGGGCATTACCCCCCCCTCAGAATCTGCTGTTGCTTTAACGATCATCATGAATCTCATCGTATTTTCCTCCTCAATTGTAAATAAAACTGGGCATACCCATCTGATATCATTGGCACGCTGCTATATACATGACGAATACACACCAAATAAATCGACATAACATGAAAATAATTTCTTCATTTTTGCCTATTCATTCGTCATTAATGAGGCAGATCCCTTTTCAACGATATCTCTGGTCATAAGAAAACCTCTATCGAAGCCACTCCAAAAGGAGCGACCACGTATAGAGGCAGGTATTGTCGTCAAATAAAGAGACGATATAGTAATATATACTTGCTTTATTCTAGCCACTAAATAGAAATTCGCTTCAGCTATAAGCAATATCGACAAGGTGCCCCTCGGAAGCTGCTGCTAGATCTGTCCCGCTCAGGAAAATTTGCAACCCACGGCGACCGCCGCTAATACTAACAAGCTCCATTGATTTGACGGATGAATGCAAGTAAAAAGGATACTTTTTCTTCATGCCGAGGGGTGAGACACCACCCCGTATATAGCCTGTAAGAGATTGAATTTCTTTCACTGACACCATTTCAACTTTCTTATTGCCACTCGCTGAAGCCAGACTCTTCAGATTCAACTCCTGATCTCCAGGAATGCAGGCTGCTATGACACCGGATTTATCCCCTCTCAGAACGAGGGTTTTGAACAACTGGCTGGTCTGCAAGCCAACTTTAACCGCCACGGTTGCTGCATCCAACTGATTTTCATCCCAATCGTATTCGTGCAGCGTGTATGGCATATGTAAAGAATCGAGTATTCGGCAGGCATTCGTTTTGATTGACATCGTTGACCTCTTTCGTGCTGTTTTATTGATTTTAAAATTAACTATATCAAGGAATTAGACAATTACCAATTACTTGTTCAAGCTTTGGGCAATTCTACTTCATGCTTTCCAAAGCTTGAATCGCATAGTTCAGCTCAACATCCTGTCCTCGAACATATTTGTCTTCAAAAGTTTGCTCATTTAACGGAATTTTGATATCAGGAATTGCTCCGCCTTGCCCCTTGTCGTCACTATCTCCTTGAATCCTTTTCTCTTGATTTAGCGATCTGCCATCCGGCAGTTGCAGGACGTAACCTTCCGGCATTTCAACTTGAATAGGACTTGTCACAACGCCAAATGATCCATTTGTAGACGTAAATCCAACAATTCGGACATTGGGCAGGCCCTTTGCCGCGATCGGCAAGCCTTCTCCCGAACTTCCCGTGCGTTGATTGATCAATATAGCTATCTTACCGCCATAATAAGGCTCTACGGGTTTGATTGTGCGAGTTTCATTGGCATTAATTTCAAATTTTCCAGCCATCCGATTGTAATAGCTTACATATTCATAAAACTTCGGCTTATTCACCAAATAACCTGCCATCGCAGTAACGAGGTCATCACTTCCCCCAGGATTGTCACGAACATCAATAATCAAGCCTTTTATTTGCTTTGCCTGAAACTCTTTCAGTTTATCTCCCAACACTTTATCCGGATTAGACATGGTCGTGCCTGGAAGAAAATATCTGATCTTCACATAACCATATCCGTTGCTTAGAACTTCGCCTTCCACCGGCGCATCCGTTTTATTTAATTTAACTTTTGTTTTCTTCAGCGTCTCATAATTATCGTCATACGCCTTTAATGTTGCTTTTTTTATTTCATTGTCACCTTTATTTTTAAAAGCAACCTGGATCTCTTTTCCAATCGGGGCTCTCGCCATGAATCGTCCTTGATTCTGAAGCTGGTCCCCTTCCGTAGCCATCGGGTTTTCGCTCCAGTAGGAGGCACGATAAGCTTCACTCGCCTCTTTTCCATCCCAAGAAATGATCTCCGCGCCAAGCTGGATGCCGCTTTGTTCAGCGGGGCTGCCCGCTAAAAGCAAATTGACCAATACCTTGCCTTGATCTAATTGAATCGTACTAAGACCAACGCCGCCGCCGACTTCTTGTTTGAAAGCCTGATTGTCATCGTACAATTTCTCATTCATGATTTTGACATGCCCGTCTCGAAAAGAATACAGATACGATCTTAACGTTTTATAGTATAAATCTTTGTTCTTTTCTTGCTCTGCTTGTTGAAATAAGGGTTCATACTTATCTTTCATTGCCGTCCAGTCTACCTTTTTCCAATCCCCAAATGGGTATTCTCGGGAGAGCCGCTCGTTCAATTGTACAAAGGCTTGGGAATAGCTCAGTGTACTAAAATGGCTCACCGGATTGAAACGCGACTCACCCGCCAGCATCAGCGATAGGGCAAGAGAGAGAATACCGAATAAACATAGGACGATTCTTAAAACCCTGTATTTGGGCATGGGGATGCGACGAACCGGTCTAATTACTTTCTTGACCGTACATAAGAAAAGTATCGCGGTCACTGCGTAGAGCGATAACGCCAGTATGGTCGTGTCACCATTTAACACACTTGCTATCGCAATAAGGAGGCCTGCGCTAGGCAAAAAATCTAACCATCTGACATATTTTTGAATAGGTACTGCATACCACACTAAAAGAATCAAATTGATTGCAAATAACAGCAGGTCATACACAGTGAACCACTTCAATGAACCAAATAGATCTCCTACCATGCTCATTCGTCATCTCCTTCATATGAGGCTTACGTTACTCATAAAGCTTAGAAAAGAAATGTGAACGGAGCGTGAACGCGTTTGGCTATTAATGGAATTTAATTATTAAATCATGCCAAAAATACCGGCGCCATCAGGTGCCGGTTTTCGTTCAACGCGTATTTGGCCGAGAGCTCGGTATATGTATGGTGAACTTCGTACCTTGTCCGACTGTGCTTTCTACTTCAATGTTGCCATGATGGTGTAAAACAATTTGCTTCACAATAGCGAGACCTAGACCGCTGCCTATGCTGTTGCGCGATCGATCCGTTTTGTAAAAGCGCACAAAAATATGGTTCAATTCCTCCGGCGTAATACCAATCCCTGAGTCCTTAATGACGACCGTATATGAATGGGTATTGGCGATGAGTTCGATACGAATCGTTCCATTGTCAGGCGTGAATTTGATGCTGTTCCCAAGCAGGTTAATCCACACTTGATTGAGCTGGTCGGGATCAGCCGTGATTTTCGCGGCAAGCGGCAGCCGCAGGTCAACCCGAATATGTTTGGCAGACCACAACGGCTCGCACGATACCACCACCTGCCTGATTTGTTCATCAAGGTTGAACGTTTTGGCCACAAAAGGATGATGCTTCGATTCCAGAGAAGCAAGCTTGAGTAAATTATCGCTAAGCCGAGACAGTCTATCGCTTTCCTTCAAAATGATATCCAAATACCGTCCCCGATTCTCCGGTGTTACGAGGTGGTCGAGCTTGAGCGCTTTCGCAAAGCCCGAAATGGACGTTAACGGCGATTGAATCTCATGAGAGACATTCGAAACAAAATCCTGACGCATCGTCTCCAGCTGCTTAAGCTCGCGGGCTGTCTCGTTGAAGCTTCGGGCAAGAATCCCTAATTCGTCTTTTCGCTTCAGCTTTAATTCTACATCGAAATCGCCCCTAGCGAGTCGTTTGGTTGCTTTCGTCAATAATTTAAGCGGCCTTACCAAAAATCGGGCGGCAATAACAATACACAAGCTTCCTATCACGAGCACAAGCAGCAAAATTGTAATCAAGAACCGGTTTAGGGTCTTCTCATTTTTGGAGGACGACTGCAGGAAGAGGGCATAGTCCTGACCCCCAAGCACAAAAGGAAGCCCAACGTAGATCGTCCCTTGCGCTTTAACCTTCGAGCGGTACTGCTCGCCTTTCAGCACATGTTGAATAGTCTCCCAATCAATCCCAACAGCCTGCCCTTTGTCGGACCCGAATAATTTCATTTCGCCTGAGGCCGAATAAACTTGCACCGGATACACCGTCAACTCGGATGCCTTCTCCATGAACGAATCCAGATCCTGAGGCTGCGTTTGCTGATAAAGCCTTACGAGGTTATCGCCTACCTTGATCATATCGTTTTGTCCCACTTCATTTAACTCTTTTTGAAAGATGGCGACTCCGATAATGAAGGAGGAGATTAAGCCGATGACAATTGCAGCCAAAAAGGTCAGCACAACACGGACATATAGGCTCTTCATCCTGCATTAACCACAAGTCTGTAGCCGAGACCGCGCGCCGTTTCAATGTAAAAATGCTTCATATCGCTGGCAAACCTCTGCCGCAGCCTTTTGATGTGCACATCCACAGTCCTGTCGTCGCCTTCGTAATCCATCCCCCAAATTTGAGTGATCAGTTGCTCCCTTGTGAAAATTTGGCCTGGATGGCTGGCCAGCTTGAACAGCAGCTCGAACTCTTTCAAAGGCAGTGCTTGCTCTTCATCCCCGCGAACAACCTTGTAGGTTCCGAGATTCAACAAAATCTCACCCAGTTGTATCACCTTGGAGGAGGATATCCGGGATCGTTTCAACAGCGCTTTGACTCGCAGCACCAGCTCCACTGGATCAAACGGCTTCGCTAAATAATCGTCTGTCCCCAACTGAAAGCCCTTCACCTTATGCCCCGACTCCCCTTTGGCTGTCACCATTAAAAGAAGGATATGCGGATCTCGCTTTCGGATTTCTTTGCATAAATCCCAGCCATCCATCAGCGGCATCATAATATCAAGAATTACAAGCTCAACGAGCTTATCCGCCAGCAGCGCAAGTGCTTCCTCTCCGTTCACTGCTTCTATAATGTCAAATCCTTCATTTTGCAAAAAGAAGCTCATCAGCTCGCGAATGTGCGCATCGTCATCCACAATAAGTATTTTGGTCATTTAACTTTGAACTCCTTTTGGAAACCTTTTTCTAAACCCATCATACAGCAGGGCAGCCAATCATAAAACCCTCATTGGTGGGGGCGCAGACCTCATTCTAATTCTATAATGATTATGTATTTTGTGGGGATGACTGACATAAATAAAATGCTCCTGCCTATGTGCAGGGGCATTATTTACAAACATCTATTAAACCTATAGATCTATTTTCATTGTAAGTTGAACTTTATGTGAAGGTCAAATACGAAATGGAGGTTGACGGCGTGGCGAGACGCCTTTTCTGGCGGGCTCAGATTACTTTCGTGGCGATGCCGACTGATTCGATCGGTGAGACTGCCTTTTTGGCAGGCTCAGCTTGCTTTCGCGGCGATGCAGCCTGATTCGATCGGTGAGACTGCCTTTTTGGCAGGCTCAGCTTACTTTCGCGGCGATGCCGACTGATTCGATCGGTGAGACTGCCTTTTTGGCAGGCTCAGCTTGCTTTCGTGGCGATGCCGACTGATTCGATCGGTGAGACTGCCTTTTTGGCAGGCTCAGCTTGCTTTCGCCGACCATGCCGACTGATTCGATCGGTGAGACTGCCTTTTTGGCAGGCTCAGCTTGCTTTCGTGGCGATGCCGACTGATTCGATCGGTGAGACTGCCTTTTTGGCAGGCTCAGCTTGCTTTCGCCGGCCATGCGGCCTCTTTCGCGTGGCGAGTCTCTGGCAGCAGGGAAATTCCTGCGAATATGCATCCTTTTCGGCTTAAAAATAAGCAAAAAGGTGAAAAGCCTGCAATAATGCATCCTTTAGAGAACTTTTTCCGATTCCAGGACGGAAAAGCTTAAAAAGCCTGCACTATTGCAGGCTTTTTCAAAATCGGCGCGGCGAGACGGCCTTTTTGGCAGGCTCACCTTGCTTTCGCCAGCCATGCAGCCTCTTTCGCGTGGCAAGCCCGCCTTTTCCGCTGGCTCACCTTGCTTTCGCAGCCATGCAGGCTCTTTCGCGTGGCAAGCCCGCCTTTTCCGCTGGCTCAGCCTGCTTTCGCAGCCATGCGCCCTCTTTCACGCGGCGAGACGGTCTTTTCCGCTGGCTCACCTTGCTTTCGCCGGCTATGCGGCCTCTTTCCCGTGGCAAGCCCGCCTTTTCCGCTGGCTCAGCCTGCTTTCGCAGCCATGCAGCCTCTTTCACGCGGCGAGCCCGCCTTTTTCGCGGACTCAGCCTGCTTTCGCCAGCCATGCAGCCTCTTTCGCGTGGCAAGCCCGCCTTTTCCGCTGGCTCACCTTGCTTTCGCAGCCATGCAGGCTCTTTCCCGTGGCAAGACCGCCTTTTCCGCTGGCTCACCTTGCTTTCGCAGCCATGCAGCCTCTTTCACGCGGCGAGACCGCCTTTTCCGCTGGCTCACCTTGCTTTCGCAGCCATGCAGCCTCTTTCGCGTGGCAAGCCCGCCTTTTCCGCGGACTCAGCCTGCTTTCGCAGCCATGCAGCCTCTTTCTCGTGGCGAGACGGTCTTTTCCGCGGACTCAGCCTGCTTTCGCAGCCATGAGGCCTCTTTCATGCGGCGAGCCCGCCTTTTCCGCTGGCTCAGCCTGCTTTCGCCGCCATGCAGCCTCTTTCGCGTGGCAAGCCCGCCTTTTCCATGGGCTCAGCTTGCTTTCGCCAGCCATGCAGCCTCTTTCCCGTGGCAAGCCCTCCTTTTCCGCTGGCTCACCTTGCTTTCGCAGCCATGCAGGCTCTTTCCCGTGGCGAGACAGCCTTTTCCGCTGGCTCACCCTGCTTTCGCAGCCATGCAGCCTCTTTCACGCGGCGAGACCGCCTTTTCCGCGGGCTCAGCCTGCTTTCGCAGCCATGCGGCCACTTTCGCGTGGCAAGCCCGCCTTTTCCGCTGGCTCAGCCTGCTTTCGCCGCCATGCAGCCTCTTTCACGCGGCGAGCCCGCCTTTTCCGCGGGCTCAGCCTGCTTTCGCCGCCATGCAGCCTCTTTCGCGTGGCAAGCCCGCCTTTTCCGCTGGCTCAGCCTCCTTCGCCGGCCACACTGCCTTTCTCCCCCCGGCTCAGCCTTCCATCATGTCTTAAGCCTCACCTTACTTTTCCACAAAACAGACATCGTAAAAGCAGCCAACAGAATTACCGCGGCACCTATATACGGGAAGTTAATGTTGATATCAAATAAGATGCCGCCCAAAGCCGGCCCGATGATAATGCCTAGACTTGTATAGGTAGAATTCATGCCTGCAACGAATCCTTGGTTTTCACCCGCCAATTTGGAAAGCAGTGTTGTCACAGAGGGCCGCAGCAAATCACAAGCAAAAAAGACAATACACGTCACGGCCAGAATACTCCAATAACTGCTAACGAATACAGAAGCAAAAATAAAAATAGCAGCCGTCATCAGTGTGCCATGAATCATTTTTCTCTCACCGAATTTTGCGATCAGCTTCCCAAAAAACAAAATTTGCGCGACCACTCCCATAATGGAGCCTACGGTAATAATGACCGCAATCTGTTTGGCGGTAAAACCGAATTTCCGATCCACAAATAAGCTAAACATCATTTCATAAGCCGCCAATCCAAAAGCCAGCACAAACACGATCACGAGCGGTACAAAGTAAATAGGCTGGAACGACTTCTTAATTTCAGCTAAGAAACTGACTTGTTTTTTCCTTTTTCTATTATTCTCCAGCTGCTCTTTGGACAAGGGTTCTTTGAGAATAAACACCGAAATGAGTGCAGCACCCAAGGCAAAGGCAGCGGCAAAAAAGAAAGGCGCACGTATGCCCAAATCAGCTATAAAGCCACCGATGCCAGGGCCAATAATGAATCCCCCGCTAATGGCGGCGGCTTGATATCCTAATACTTTAGCTCTATCCTCCAATGAAGTTCGGTCTGCTATATAAGCCGTAACGGCCGGCATAATGAAGGCGTCGCTAATTCCCCCCAATATTCTCGATAGAAAGAGTACCCATACTTGATTCCCGATTCCAAATAAAACTTCTGAGAAAGAAAAAAGGAACAGCCCCATAACGATCATTTTCTTCCTGCCAATGGTATCTACCCACACGCCGGTAATTGGAGAAGCTAGCAGCTGGGCAAATGCAAAAGCAGAAATCAGGTAGCCCATTTGCTCCCCGCTTAAATCCAGCTCTCTTGCCAGCGAAGGCATGACAGGAACGGCTAAACCAATTCCTACAAATGCAATAAATAAATTAAATAACACTAAAGCTAAAGACATTTTTTCGTTACGAAGCATACTCATGATGTTCCTCACCTAGCTCCCTGATGGAAGCTGCTTTCATTCGTTTTCTTTATGTTCGATGATGACCTCGTTAATTTTTTTCATCGTCTGGGTCATGTGCTGCAGATCTGCAATATCAATTTGAGAGTAGTATTTCCTAATTAGCGTTTCATCCAAATTTTTTATTAACTCGGCGTATTTATGGCCTTCCTCCCCAAGAATGATGTAGAATTCCCGGCGATTGCTTGGATTGCTTTTACGAACAATAAAATGTCTTGCTTCTAATTTCGATATCACTTGGCTGACCGCGCTTTTGGTTATTTCGAATTTGGCCGCGATGTCATTGGCTGTAATCCGTTCATTTCGCATAATATAAAGCATCATCACTTCTTGCTGAAAGGTTAAATGATACTCGTCAATCTTTTTCGCATTTTTGTTAGATAACACATAAAACTCGTTAAACGCATCATTCAACTCGTTCACGATTTTTCGATATTCGGCCAGCATGTCATTCCCCCTGAAAATAAATAAGTTTAGTTTAGTTAACTTAACTATAAGTGTTGTTGCACGTGATGTCAAATGACCGCAGCATGCAAGCCACTGCATCTCTTTCGAATGACGAAAAGACAAAAACACCCCTTATGGCTACTATGCCATAACGAGTGCTTAACGAGTTCTCTTCCCCCAACAGTCCTCCAATCCCTTGTCCTTACAGCTCCCGCGCTTCTCCGTACCGCATCTTCTGTTTATACTGCCTTGGTGTGCAGCCGCTAAACCGCTTGAATAATTCATAGAAATGGGCCATGTTTTCAATGCCTACTTCCACCGCAATATCTGTTACGTTTTTGTTTCCGATTGCGAGCATTCTTTCCGCTTTGGCGATTCGTTTGCGATTGACGAAATCAGTGAAAGAGATGCCCACCTTTTTCTTAAAATATTTGGAGAAATACGCATAGCTCATCCCCACAATCCGGCTCACTTCCGCCATATTGATTTTCTCGGCAAGATGCTCCTCTATGTAAGCGGAAACCGGGCGAAAAACATCCGCATCGACATACTCGTGCGCGAGCAAAAGCTCCTGTTCGTCATTGCGAAGCAGTGTTAGCAGTAAATGCTTGATGTGCATGCTGACTGCAATTTCATAGCCTTTCTGCTTCTGCATGACTTCCTCGTGAATGCCCAGCAGAATCGAAGCCACCTCTTTTTGCACATGCGGGAATTTGCGAAATATATAATTCAAGTCTTCCAGTGGATTCAGCACTTCCATGAAATGTCTTGTATAGTGCATCATCGCCGGGTCGAAATAAGGTTCAAGGTCCACATGAAGCACGAGATAGGTGACTTGCTGCCCCTGAAGTCCAAAACCTCGGTGAAGCTGCGAGGAACCGATCACCACGACCTCTCCCGGGTTCAGTTGGTAGGTCTGCGTCGGCGTATACATCCTATGCACACCTTCCAGCACAAGGATGAACTCAACCTCTTTATGATAATGCCACTTCTGAAAGTTTTCTTGTCCATATTCGACATGCGTAAATTTCCATACTTTCATACACAACTGAGGGTTCTGATAATGGATTGGTTCTTGAAATATTTCCACGGTGACAACCTCGCTATTTTCTCAAGAGTAAATATGGATATAAATCGGATAAATAACCGCATATACGTAACGTCTATTTCGACTGTATCATTCTTTTATAAGCAGGTATATAGCAAATGAAGGAGATGTATCGATGAAAGTAGCTGTATTAGGTTGCGGTGGATTAGGACGTGTCCATGCAAGCATCTATGCCAAGATGAAGGACGTAGAATTGACAGGTGTTTGTGATCTACAACTCCAGCTTGCCCATGATTTGTCTGAAATTACAGGGGCTCCTGCTTACTTATCCTTCGAGCAGATGTTGGAGCAGGCTGAATTTGATGTGATCAGCATTGCAGTACCAAGCTTTTTGCATAAAGAATATACGCTCAAGGCGGCTAAGGCCGGAAAACACGTCATTTGTGAAAAGCCCATTGCCCTCCATCTTGAAGATGCCGAGGAAATGATCCGCTGCTGTGAAGAAAACGGGGTTCGCTTGTTCGTTGGACATGTCGTTCGCTTCTTCCCGGATTATGTCAATATGAAACGATCCCTGGACGAAGGTAAAATAGGCAAGGCCTGCGTCGCTCACGCCAGCCGGATTGGGTCCCATCCTGGGGATACCAAAGCATGGTTTAAAGATTTTGATAAAAGCGGCGGCGTTATTGTTGATTTGATGATCCACGATTTGGACTTTTTGAGATGGACGCTTGGCGAAGTCACAACCGTTTACGGATTAAATCATTGCAACGACCAGCTGGATTATGCGCTAGTGACGCTGCAATTCGCAAGTGGCGCTGTTGCCAACGTCGAAGCGAACTGGGGGTTCCCCGGACCGTTCCAGACGAAAGCGGAGATTGCCGGAAACGAAGGCATCGTAATCGCCAATAGCTTGAACAGCAGCTCTCTGAAGATTCAAAAGGCTCCTTCCGCCTCAGAAGCAAGCGCCTTCGTGACTATCCCTGAAAGCCCGGGCTTCCAAAGTCCCTATGAGCTGGAGCTGCAGCACTTCATCACGAGCATTCTCACAGGTTCGGAAGCTATCGTGACCGCAAGAGATGCCTACAAAGCCTTGGAATTGGCGCTTGCCGCGATTGAAAGCGTGCAAACGGGCAAAGCCGTTCATCTACCGCTTAGCAAATCTTTTAGCTCAAACGCATAACCATGAGGAGGCACGTACAATGAATAAACTTAAAGTTGGTATGATTAGCTTCGCGCATGGTCACGCTTTCTCTTACTTCCATGCCCTGCATTCTTTGCCTGAGGTAGAGCTTGTAGGAATTGCTGATCCTCTCAAAAGCCGGGTCGATACTCTCTTAAACCAGTATCCATTGTCCTATTACGAGGATTATCGGGAATTGCTTGCTGCTGATATTGACGCTGTCGTCATCTGTTCAGAAAACGTTTATCATGCCGAGATCACGATCGAAGCCGCCAAACGAGGCAAGCATATACTCTGCGAAAAACCGCTCGGCATCACGACAGATGAGATGCAGGCCATGCTGTCAGCATGTCAGGAGAACAATGTCCAACTGATGACGGCCTTCCCATGCCGCTATCTGGCAGCCGTAGTGCAGGCCAAGAAAGCGGTCGAAAACGGGGAAATCGGCGAGATCGTTGCGATCAAGGGAACGAACCGGGGCACCTTCCCGGGCGGTTGGTTCGTCGATCCGAAGCTTTCCGGCGGCGGCGCCCTATTGGACCATACGGTACATGTCATGGATCTAATGAATTGGTTCACTGGCTCTCAGGTGAAAGAAGTTTATGCTTACGCGGCGGCTTTATTTCACGAAAACCTTGAAGTGGACGACGCCGGCATGATCCATGTGAAATTCGCAAGCGGCGCGTTTGGCGTACTGGATACGAGTTGGTCAAGAACCGCACCGTTCCCGACATGGGGAGATGTGACGATGGAGATCATCGGAACCAAAGGCGTCATTTCTGTCGATGGACTCGCTCAGAAGAACGAACTTTACAGCAGCGCTGCCGGCAAAGGCCAGTGGGATTATTGGGGAGACAACATGGATGCCTACATGATCCAAGCCTTCGTGCGAGCGCTTCTCAGCGGCGAAGCGGTTCCCATCTCCGGCGAAGATGGCTTGCGCTCAGCGGCAGTCGCGTTGGCTGGATATCGCTCTATCCAAGAAGGCCAGCCTGTCCTGTTGTAGATGAAAAGGGCTGTCCCCAAGCAGATACATTTGCTTGAGGACAGCCCTATATTATTCATTCATGCACTTGCATGATGATTTGGATGTTGGCTTGCCAAGCTGCGATCACTGTTCGTCAAAAGAACCTCAGCCTGCCTCTTCGAGTCATCCTGTTACAGAAATTCCTGCAAATATGCATCCTTTCGTCCGTGAAACAACCCAAATCAGCAAATTCCTGCGAATATGCATCCTTTTGGAGCTTTTTCTTGATTTCAGGAAGAAAAAGCTCCGAAAGCCTGCATAATCGCAGGCTTCTTCCATTTTCCACCCTGTTTCGTTGAAAAAGCCTGCACTTTTGCAGGCATTCAGATGCAGTGACCATGACCATCCGCCCTTGCGAGCTGGAAGACCTAATGCTGGATAAACACGGTGCTGAAGGAGACGTTCAGGACCCTTCCCACAATTCGCCAAGGGCCTATGCCTCACGCAACAGAAGCTTCAGCGCGCAGTCGCACAGCGAGAGCCGAAACCCATCCGAAAGCAACGATTCCAGCGCTCCCCATGATGACCCCGATCCAACTGCTCACACCCATTCCTACTACAATGAGCAGAGGCGAAATGCCAGCTGTCGCCATGCAGTAGACTCCCCAGCCACGTTCCCCTTGCGCCGCGAACCGGCGAGCAAAGACGACGCATGCCGCTATTAGGCATAAGAACGCTGCAAAGAAAGCCAATGAATGCAAGCTCGCTTCCCCGCTCATCGTTGTTGGCACACCCGCAGGGGCTCCTGCGGGAAAACCAAGACCGGGGTCCGGGCGGAAAATCCCCGCCATTGCCATGCCTAGGCCATAGATGCCAATGAGCATCGGCCCCCACGTTCCGCCCTTCCTGCCTCGCAGCAAGGCGCGTATGCCAACAGCTGCCGCCACTGCGAGCAGCCCGCTGAAGATAAAAGCCGCGCTTTGAATCCATCCCAAATCACCTAAAGTCAACGTACTGATGGCGTGGCGCCTGATATCAAACCCCGCGCGTGTAAACACTTGAGCTGCGACTATCGCATAGAACAAAGGCGCGGATACGACCCCGCCAATCAAGAGCAGCCTAATTAAGCTAGCTCGACTATTTTTGGCATATATCTTCTGCATAGTAATCTTCCTTTCTATTTCCATCGTTCACTAGTGACTACTGATTACTCTTAAAAAATAAAACAAGCTCCGCTGAGATTCGTTTGGCATCGAGCTGCTTGGTGTGTCCGAGTCCTTTTTTACTCAACAGCTGCGCGTTGGGCAGCACATTAGCCAGCGCCGCGGCACCACGTCGCAGTGAAATCGGGCTTTCGGTGCCCTCAAGCACCAGGGTTGGCACCACAACGGTGCGCCAGAGCTGCGATGGGAGCGGCTTTCCATGCATAAAGCCATCCAATAATGCTGCGTCGTAGGGGAGCGTATGAGCAACAGCCATGAGGTTAGACCACACGCGCGGCATCATGCGCATGAAGCCAACAACGAACGAAGGCGCCCCCATCCCTTTGGTCATAAAATACTTGATGGCTTCCGCTCGGCGATTACCTGCAATAAGCTCTTTAACGTGCAATACGAAATCTTCCGGAGGCTTGCGATCTGCCGCATCGACCACAAAAGGAGGTTCATGCAGAGCCAGCTTCGCAATGTTGGAGCCCCTCGCCGATGCCTGCAAAGCAAGGACCGCCCCGGAAGACAACCCCCAGACATAGGCCGATCCGCCCGCTGCATCAATCATCGCATCCAGATCTTCAATCTCTCGCGCTGTGTCATAAGGCTTCGTGTCCCCGCTATCGCCACGGCCGCGGCGATCATAGTTGTACACCGTGAAGTGCTCCGCCAACCTATCAGCCAATTGCACCATCGCAGGGAATTTCCGGTAGCTGAAAGCGCCCCCTACCAAGATGAGCGCCCGCCCTTTTCCCACTTTGTCATAAATGATTGTGGTACCGTCTTTAGAAGTTGCTGAATACATGTGTATGCCTCCTTGGATTGTAGCAATTCTTGCTTATATATTGACGACGAACGGCTGACAGGGAAATCGACACAGCCAGCTGCTTTCCCTATTTTTTTCCTCAATTAGTATAATTTTTTTATACGGTGGCACACTATCCCTTGTTGTTATTCTAACGAAGGAGGTAGCATATGACTAACCAAAACAATCAAGCAAGCAAAGCGGAAGTACAATCAACGGAGTTGAACAAACTGCCTGTCCCAGGCCAAGATGATACGGAGTTTTCCGCAGAGGAAGCGGCAGAGGCATTTAAAGAAAATCAATCCTCCAGCAGCAATTCGCAAAATCAAGAATCCTAATAAGCAATGCGCAAAAAGCCTAGTCCCACTTGGACCAGGCTTTTCGTTTGCTATCATTGTGATCCCATTTGCCAATCGGCCTAACCTTACGAGGGCCTTGTCCCGAAATAAACATTCGAAACATGATCCTGCACATCAATATGCCCGGATATAACATCCGTAACCAGCATGTCTTGCCTTTTATAATTTGTAAAATAAACATCCTTCACATAAGAAGCCTGATTTACACCCTTTAATAAAGCCTTCTGCTCCCCGCTACCCTGATAGGTGACATTATCCAGCGTAATGTTTTGGATCATTCCCCCATCCCTATCTCCAGGAAACCGTTCATCCGTTCGGAATTGAAACACGGCAGCTTTATAGGGATCTCTAAAAGCGTCTATTCTTATATCCTTAAATAAGATATTTCGAATATGATTTCCCCCATTTGCCCATAACTTCAGCACGCCTGTGAACTTATCGAGGATGTACACTCCTTGTTGATTCAGGACATCGATATTTTGAAACGTCAAATCTGAAATGTGGGCATCAGCGACACTTCCCAGACCTATGAGAATCGTATGCGCGTCATCTCCCCACAGCACGCTATTTTGCACCGTATTCAAGGACGCCTTGCCATAATGATACATCACGATATCATCATCAGGCGTTCGAATAAATACACCCGTAATTAGACCATGGCTCGATCCACTAAAATGGATGCCATCCGCATTCACTTCATAAGCAATAATATGAATGTTTCTGACAACAGGTCTTGTGGAAAAATTCATCACCACTGCCCACATAGTTGGATCTATAATCGTAATGCCCTCCACGAGATTATCACATCCGCTGCTTAGCCAAATGGCGCCCGTCCTGCCTTCGCCCGGATGCGGATTGGCATGCTGCAATTGACTGCCATCGAGAATGCCGCGGCCCCTTATGGTCACCCGATCCACTTCGTCAGACGAAATGGACCCGTAGCAAACGGCACCAGGTGCCAAGTAAACCGTCGTATCATTTTGGGAAATAAAGAAAGACTCACCCGAATGCCAGTTCCCATAATTGGAACTTGTCTCATAACCGGTATGCTCATTCCCGTCAACAGCATGGATGTAGCTGGGCATTGCTCCCGCGATTGCGCGATTCAGCGCCAAATTCACAGTACCGCCCGCTTCATACACTTTGAACTCGCCGATTGAATTGCTGAACACCCAACCGGAAGCAACGTTGCTTCCGAGAAGCATGAGCCGCACATATCTGGCTTTCTTGGGAGCAAAGGCTCTCGTCAAATATCCCGTATCCGTATTATTGGTACCATCATAAGCGGCGGTATAAGGATCACCCGCCTGCGCCTTAGTTTCCACCACAAACTTATTCGGGTACGAGAGAGGTTCCATGCCTAATCCTTGCATTTGCAATATCGTCTGCCTGAGATCAAATCGATCAATCACATACTCGGCACCAAGATCAACCTCTAGCCAAGAACCTTGAGGCAAGGTATGCCGTCCAGGTTTAAAGTAATACGTATCTTTCCCCTCAGGCAATTGCAAAGGAATCGCATCCCCTGGATGAATGAGGTGAACATGGGGAGCATGTTCCGAAGGAACATCCGTTTCCAAGGGATTCGTTAGGATATGAAGGTCTTCCGTATTCCAGCTGTCGTTGATGCGAATGACGATTTTACGTGGAGAATCATCGTTTTGTGTGGTAGAAAAGGTAAGGGTATTCCCCACCTGCGCAGCATCAATGCCATAGGAATTGGGCCTGATATCATAACAATTAACCCGCCCCCCGTGATAGGCGACTTTAACATCTATCGTGCCGGAGAAGTCGAAAATCACCATGGAAGAATCAAACTTCGTTCCATCTTGATGACCTAAACTAACATTGTAGACGAATAAATCGATCCACTCCGTCTCATTCGCTGGCTTAATCTGAACCGTGAAGGTAGGATTCATCGCAATTCCTGCCGGTGGGGACCATGTATGAACAATATTGAGCATTATTCCTCCTGTGAAACTTGAATATGATTGCAGCTTATGGCTAATTAGCAATGATTACATTGTCAAAATAAAAGATCCCGCCTACAGGAGATTCGGACGACACAAAACCAACTCTGCCTATATCATTGGTTGCGGACTCCAGCGATTTGTTCGCATTGATTAGTACATTATCGACGTACAAATCAAAAGTGTCCGTACTCGTATTGATAATGAGCTTCACATCGTACCATTGATTGATGTTGTAAGGCATCAACGCTGTCCAGACGTTCCCATTGTTGCTGTATACATTTCCGCCGCTATCGAAGCCAACTTGGGTAAGTTCAGTGCCTGCGGAGTTGTATATCGCCAGCGATTTCCAGTTGGTTTTGTTGGCTATGTTCATTCTGGCTTGCACCGTCACGATGCCGGATATAGCGTTTATGGACTTATACGAATTGACGATGCTGCTTGTCGTCTTGTACATTTTCACGCTTTTATCCGCCATACTTGGTACTGCCTGGACAGTGACTCCCGATGTGCTGGTCCACCCGATTGGCGCGTTTCCGATCGTATCCGAGTTGAAATCGCTATCGATAATCGTATGCAGGAAAGATACCTTCACTTGGTCAAAATAATACGTTCCTGCGGCAGCTTCACCCGAAGTAAACATGACAGCGCCAATATTGGCAGTCGATACTTCAAAGGACTGGTTCGACGCTTTAAGAACGCCATCAATAAAGAGATTGTATTGATCTGTTGCCGTGTTTAATTCTACTTTGACGTCATACCATTGATTTGTACTGTACGGCATAAAAGCAGTCCAGACCGAACCATTATTGCTGTACATGTTGCCTGCCGAGTCAAAACCAACCTGCATCAGCTCCGTCCCGGAAGCGTTCATGACAGCTAACGATTTCCAGTTGGTTTTGTCGACAATTTTCATTTTCGCTTGCACAGTCACGATACCGGATGTTGAAGGCAAGGATTTGGAACTGCTTATGGCGGCGCTTGTCGTCTTGCTCATACGGACGCTTTGGTCGCTCGCGCTCGGATCAGGCTGAACCGTTACTCCCGGACTGCTCGTCCAGCCTGCTGGGGCGCTTCCTGCCACATCGCTATTGAAATTGGCTGTATACGAATAGTTAACATTCGATACACTCCCCGCGCTCGTGATGTTACCTGACGCTTGATCCGTAACAAGGATGCCATTTCTTGTATAGTTGTTGATATAAATATCTTTGACATCATTGCTGCTGCTCGCGCCGGACAATAACGATGTCAATTCTCCGCTTCCCTTATAGGCAATGTTATCGAGCGTGACGTTTGAAATTCGGCCATTGCCTTCTCCAGCAAACCGTTCATCGGTGCGGAATTGAAACACGACGGATTTGGCAGGGTCTCGGAAGGCTTCTATCCGGATGTCTTTGAATAGGACATTTTTAATTTCATTGCCGCCATTGGGCCATAACTTCATGACACCGTTAAATTTCGTAAGATCCACAACCCCTTGTTGAGCAAGGACATCCAGATTTTGAAATGTTAAATCCGTAATATTGGCATTAGGCTCCGTTCCCAAACCGATGAGCAGGGTATGCGCGTCATCTCCCCACAGAACACTATTCTGAACGGTGTTCAATGAGGTTGGACCATAGTGGTACATGACAATATTATCGTCTGGTGTTCTTACGAATGAACCCGTCACCAGCCCGTTCGTGCTGCCGGAGAAATGAATGCCATCTGCATTCGCCACGTAAGTGATAATATTGACGTTTCTAACTGTAGGCCTTGTTGAGAAATTCATCACGACCGTCCACATGCAGGCGTCTTGAATCGTAATTCCTTCGATCGTATTGTCGCTTCCATTATTCAGCCAAATAGCGCCTGTTCGTCCTTCCCCAGGGCTTGGGTTCGCATGCTGCAGCAGGCTTCCATCGAGGATGCCACGGCCTTTAATGGTCACATTGCTGACGCCATCAGATGAAATAGAACCATGTACAACTGCACCTGGCTGCAGATAGACCGTCGTATTATTCCTGGAAATATAGAACGACTCTCCTGGGTGCCAGTTGCCGTATCCTTTGTTTGTGCCAAATTGGGTCAGCGAATTGCCATCGAATAATTGCGTGTAGCTGGGGAAAGCTCCGGCTATCCCACGGTTTAAAGCCAGATTCGTTGTGCCGCCAGCTTGCATAACCTTGAATTCGGTCACAGTACTGCTAAATAAATACCCCGAAGTCACATTGCTTCCGAGCAGCCGCAGCCTCACATATCTCGCATTTTTGGCTGGAAAGCTCTTGGTAATAGCTCCCAGCAAGCTGTTGCTTGTCCCGTCATAGGCCGTCGTGTAAGCGTCCCCCGCATTGACTTTGGATTCAACGATAAACTTATTCGGATACTCCGGGCCATTCGTGTATAAAGGCGCCTGCTCAAGACCAATCTTGTCGATCGCATAGACAGCGCCAAGATCAACTTCCGCCCATGAACCTTTGGGCAGCGTGTGCTCGCCAGCTTTAAAATAATATGTATCTTTGCCGGCTGGCAGCTCCAGGGGGATGGCATCTCCCGGATTGATCAGATACACATTGGACGCCATTTGCGACGGAGCATTCGTTTCAAGCGGATTCGTTAGGATATGCAAGACGCCTGTATCCCAGCTGTTATTGATACGCACGGCGATTTTACGTGGCGAAAGATTATCCTGTACCACGGAGAAAGAGAGTGTATTCCCCGTCTGGACAGCCTGAATCCCATAGGAGGATGGCGTAATATTATAGGAGCTGATCGTTCCCGCATTGTAGGTTACTTTTACGTCTAATGAGCCGGAAAAATCAAAATTCACATACGATGAATCGAAATTCGTACCATCCTGATGACCTACTTTTACATTGTATTCATAGAGATCCATCCATGCTGCCTCATCCGATGGTTTCACCTGAACCGTGAATGTTGAATTCGCTGCGGTGCCTGATGGAGGAGACCATGAATGGACTAGATTTGCACCTGCGGCTTTCGCATGCAATCCGCCTAGCAAGCCTAGCATGGCAACCAAACTAAACAGCAATACAAATAACGGCAATCGCTTCATCATGAACATATGAAATTCCCCCGTTTTCAAATTAGCATTCAAGCGCGGTCTGGTATGATAAGTAGGGAACCTAATCGAATAGGTCCCCCTTAAACAAGTAGTTACTTTTTGGCTGTCGCGCTCCATTCATTCAATTGCTTTTGTTTCTCTGCAATAATTTTGTCTATGCCTGCGCTTTTCAGGGCAGCGACCATTTTGGGAACATAGACTTCAGGGTCCACGGAACCGGACATAATCGCCTGTTGGTATTGCTTGAGCACGCTGTTGCTGGCGGCCACTTCCTGCGTTAAAGTTTCGGAATTCCAAGCAAATCCAAGCGCAGGCGACTTGTCGGCTGTTTCGTTGAATGTTTTGAATTTCTCCCATTTCTTCGGATCTTCATTGGGGAATAAATAGGTTAGCATTTGATTCCCCCACATCCAAGGCTCGTTTTTATAGCCAACGGATGCCGCATCAACTCCGGCAGGGAAATCGATCGTTGCCTCATCCTTTTTCACATAATGGGTTCCTTCAACACCGAAATCAAACAGATTAAGCAGCGTTTTATCGCCGTAAAGCATATTTAGGAACATCATAGCCCGGTTGGGATCTTTCGAAGTTCTGGGAATAGCCGTCATAATTCCTGTTGTGTTCAACGTAATCGGCGTGTTCACCATTTCTTTCTGAACGACCTTAACTCCCCACGCTGAGGACATTTCGGCATCTTTGCCAGGTTTCAGCTCCGAATACATAGCGAATGCCTTGCCAGCTTGCATAGCGCCAAAATCTTTGACCGTTGCCGCATCCAGATTCATATACTTCGCCTGATACCATTTGCGTGCCAGCTTCGCATAGTCCATGAACACTTTGGATTCAAAAATATCGACCACTTTCAACTCTTTGCTGGAACGGTCCAAGCCGCCCAAATAATCGCCAAGATTATCGAACGACGAAGAACTGACGGCAAAATTGCTCATCTGGCGCCCCTCTTGCCCAAAGAAAGGAACGATGCCTGGTTCATTGTCTTTAATCGTTTGCAGCATAGGCTCCAAATCCTCAAGCTTGTTCACCTTGCTGATATCAAATTTATATTTATCGACTAATGCCTTATTGAATAAAATACCGTCTACACTGGCAAATTCTTTGTTCGTAGGAAGTCCGTAAATCTTCCCGCCGATCCTTGTTCCGTCCAGAAACTGGGGCTGCAAGGCCTTCGTTACATCTGCCCCGTATTTGGCAACGAGCTCATCTAAAGGCAAGAATGCACCTTTGGCTACATTTTGCGAATAACCAAGGCCGCCTGCCGTCATCATCACGTCCATTTGCTCATTCGTGGCAATCATCAGATTGGTCTTCTCGATCCAAGTTCCCCACTCAATCGGCTTGAGTTCAACTGTAGCGTTAATTTTGTCCGTTAAATACGCATTCATCTTCTCTTGCACAGCTTTAAGGTCCTTGGGAACCGCTCCTGTTGCGTAAACGATTGTCAGCTTATACGGATCCAGTTTTGAAGAAGAAGCTTTATCCTTCGTACTTTCCGAAGCGTTTTTCGCTGTATTCTCCTTCGTCGCCGAAGGACTGCAGCCTGCTATTACGGTACTTAATGTGAGAATAGCCGTCGTCATTACGATAACCTTTTTCATTGTGACCAAGTCTCCCCCGAATGTTTTTTTGTCGTGCAACTGGCCTTTTTCCCCTACGTGGCTTAGATGAATCACCTCCTCCATTAAATCTAGTACTAGCC
This sequence comes from Paenibacillus ferrarius, assembly GCF_002027705.1. Lineage (GTDB taxonomy): Bacteria > Bacillota > Bacilli > Paenibacillales > NBRC-103111 > Paenibacillus_E > Paenibacillus_E ferrarius. The sequence continues at coordinate 176,476 of NZ_MBTG01000016.1, forward strand.
TTTAACCGAGCCTACAGTGAGACCTTTCACCAAATACTTCTGGAAAAAAGGATAAGAAATAAGAATAGGACCTATGCCAATAACCGCCATTGCCATGATGATGGAATTTTGGGGCATTTCCGAAATTAGTTTGGCGGAATTCGCATTTTCCGTATGTGAGGACAAGAACTGAATATTCAATAAAGCTTTGGTCATTAAGTATTGAACACTGAAATAGTGGGAATCGCTAATAAAAATCAATCCATTAAACCAATCGTTCCAATAAGCCAGCGTGGTGAACATCCCAATCGTTGCCAGCACAGATACCGAGAGCGGGAGTACGAGTTGAAAAAAGATCCGCCATTCCCCAGCCCCGTCAATACGAGCAGACTCAATGACCGAAATCGGAACAGAGTTCGAGAAAAAGGTTCTCATGATCAGCACATTAAATCCATTCATAAGCAGCCCCGGGATCATAAGTGCCCAGATCGTATCTCTCAAATCAATGATTTGGGTATAGACCAAATACCAAGGGACCAAACCACCATTTAGTAAAATCGTAAAAAACACATAAAAGGACAGTATCTTGCGATACGGGAAATCCTGCCGGGACATAGGGTACGCAACTAAACTTGAAATGAATAAGCTGGTTATAGTCCCCCCCACGGTAATGACAATGGTCACGCCGTAAGCTCGCAATAATTGATGAATGTCGATAAATAAATAGCGGTAAGCGGCTGTGCTCCATATTTTCGGAAAATAGGTGTAGCCGCCCGTACGCAGAATACTCTCATCCGTAAAAGAGGCGATTAGCACCAGCACAATCGGAAATAAACAAAACACACACATCACTAAGAAAAAACCATGCAATAAACCGCTCGCCCAAGGTGATCCTTCCCGATGCGTTCGAAATTGCTTTTGATTAACCATCTTCACTTCCATACGTATCCCCCTCTAAAATAAAGCGCTCTCTTTATCCCATTTTCTAACCAGCATATTGGCGATGATGACGAGCACGAATCCCACTGTCGATTGGTATAAACCCGCAGCCGAAGACATGCCGATATCACCTGTTACCAATAACGCCCGGTAGACGTAAGTATCAATTACATTGGTAGTCGAGAACAAAATACCTGTATTGAGAGGGACCTGGAAGAACATGCCGAAATCGGCATAAAAGATGCGGCCAATCAGAATCAGCACCACAACGATCACCACCGGACGAATCAGCGGGAGCGTGATCTTCGTCATCTGCAGCCAGCGATTCGCGCCGTCCATACGGGCAGCCTCATAATACTCCTGATTAATGCCGATCATAGCGGCAAAATAGATCAAACTGGAATAACCGACATATTTCCACGTATTCACGATAACAAGGATGTAAGGCCAGTATTTGGACTCCAAATACCATTCAATCGGTTGTATATGCAAGAACGGGAAAATGACTTTATTGATAAAACCGTGTTCGATACTGAAAAAAGCCAAAACAATATAGCCCACGATACTAAAAGAAATTAAAAAAGGCAGCAGCATGATACTTTGATACAAATTGCGTGCGAAGCGATTTTTGATCTCGTTCAACAACAGCGCTACCAGCAGGGCAATAATTAAATTATTAACGATGATAAACGTTCCATTGTAGAGCAGCGTATTGCGGGTAATGATGAAGGCATCCTGTGATTTGAATAGAAATTCAAAGTTTTTGAAGCCCACCCAGTCGCTATGGAAAATTCCTTTGGTGTAGTTAATGTTCTTAAACGCAATGAATGTGCCAAGCATAGGCAAGTAATTGTTGATAAATAAATACAAGACGCCAGGCAGTGTCATTAGAATCAGACTGCTATATTTCTTTGCCATTCCGCTACCCTCCACTCTATTTCTCTTCTTAATTGTAGAGGGAGCGGCTTGCATCAGATAGCGCTCAAGATACCGAACCTATCACTTAAGTTACTTCTTGGGCATAAAAAGACGAACGACCGCCCCTTTTTCCAGCCCATTTCCAATCATGAGACGGGCCTCATTAGCATAATAGGCTTGCAGTCTTTGTTTCACATTGTGAATGCCCAAATTCCCGGCCTCCTCAGATGTCTGGCCGCTTGTCACGAACTTGCGCAACGCTTGCTCCGAAAATCCATTGCCATTATCCGCAATCTGTATCCAGAAGCCACGGCTATGATCTGCGTGCTCTTCATAACAGCTAATTTTCAAACGAAAGCCCTCCTCCTGCATCACCATGCCATGGATAATGGCATTTTCGACAAAAGGCTGGAAAATCAAAGAAGGAATCAGCAGCTCGCCGACATGCTCATCCATTTCAATTGCGTAATCAAAATGCAGCGGGAAACGCATCTTATGAATTTGCAAATAGTGGTCGATGTGCTTCATTTCTTCCCGAATCGTGACCATTTTCTGCGGACTTCGGATCATGGAGCGGAAATAATGCATCAGATGCACCATCATTTTCTGCGCTAATTCGGACTTCTTAGTGGCAATTAGGTTATAAGCTATATTTAAAGAATTCAGTAAAAAATGAGGATTGATTTGCAATTGCAGGTGTTTAATTTCGGCTTGCTGCGTTTTAATATGTTCTTCATAGACGTTGATTTTCAAAGATGAAATTTCAGCGGACATGGTATTAAAAGTCTCCGAAAGCAAGGCCAATTCCTTGGAATGACTAGGGGGCATTCTGTAAGTCAAATCCCCTTCCTGGATGCGTCTCATGGCGCGAATCACACGAAGGATAGGGTTTAGCACGATTTTTTTAAGCAAAACTAAATTGATAATCAGAAAGCAGCCAATAACAAAGGGCAGGAAGTAAATTAACTTTTGCAGCAAAGAGAGCTGTTTATAGACACTTTTCTCTGGCAGGAGCACCGTCATGACCATATTCGAAACCTGAGAGCGATTCGTAACTAATAAATACTTGTCCGGAATTTCAACCGTGTGGAACGCTTTATCTGTTTTGAGAATCTTGCTAGTAAGCTGCTGTAGATAAACCGGAGAAATATTCGTTGCCGTTAACGGTTCTGCTTGATCAGAGAAGAAAATAATTTGCTCATCAGCGACCAAAGGAACCTTATTGGAAGGAGCAGCTAAGCTTTGAATGGGAATGATACTCCCTACGTAGAGACTTTGCCCCGATTTAACAACATGAATCACACAAGGAAGATTAGCGACCATAATCGTTCTCCAGCCGTCCCCTTGATCCAAGGATTGCCCTTCGTTACGCAGCCATTCTTGAAGGAAGTCTTCCTTCTGAGGAATCTGAGATCCGTTCGCCCTGGTCATAACAAGATCTTTGGTTTTGGTTGAATAAATGAATAATGCGCCTAATTCGCTATAGTAGTTAATATCCTTCTCCATCGTATTGGCCGCAGCGATTCGCGTCATTAAATATTCATCGCTTCCGCGGGGCTGCAATTCCAGCGATATGACCGCCGGATCTTGAAGCGCCAATCTAAACATATAGGTATTGATTTCTGATAATTTATTGTCGATATAGCTCATTTGCCCGCTTAAAAGACTTGAATTGGTTTGTGCCACTTGTTCGCGGACCAAATTCATCGCATAGCTATTGCTGAAAAACAATAATAAAAGCATAGGAAGGGAAATTATCATAAAAACGCTTACAAATTTGAAAATAAGAGAATTTCTGTCATTCATTATCTGCCCCGCTCCTAATTATGTAATTTCCGCAATTCATGTGGTGTCAGATGAAAGGTCCGCTTAAACATTTTAGAAAAATGAGAAAAATGCGTATAGCCAAGAGAAACGGCAATTTGACTGATCGTAGCGTCTGTACGCGTTAAAAGATCCTTGGCCATCTTCATCCGTTCGAACGTCATGAAATCAGTGAGTGTTTCTCCGGTTTCCTTTTTAAAAAACCGCGACAAATACGCTGGATTCAAATGAACAGACGCGGCGATTTCTTCCCGGGTTATTTCCGAGGTCACATTGTCCAAGATATATTTTTTCACCATTTCAATGATGGTTTTTTCTCCTTTACGGGCGCTTTGCCTCTGGTACATGAATGTCATCTTCGACTGAGTCACATTGTTGCTTTCCATCACGATTAAATCTTGATATACCCCATATAAATCCTGAATGGACGCCCAGTTGCCTATGTAGCAAGAGATATCGCAATAAAAATATTCACTGCATGCCCGAATAAAGGTTTCACATCTTAAGCGCCAGTCTTCCAAGGAGACGCGTTCGCTTCCATCCGAGTAAATGAATATCACATTGATGCCGGAATGATCTTGCAAAGCAAGTCCGCTCTCCTGCCCGATCACCAGCTCCGCTGCCGCGTTCCGGATGGCATACTCAAGTACCTCCTCATCTCTGGAGCTGAACTCTTTGTACCACTTTTCCACACTGATTAAGATCGGCAGGATGGTAAAATTGTCCGAAATGGTTAACCCAACCTCTTGCAGCTCGCCATCCATCTTAACTGGATCATTGGATATCCGCTCATCCAAATAATCTTGCCAAATCCGTTCAACTAATAGCGGCTTCTTGGCCTCCCATAGCGGGTAGAACCTTTCATACGTCTCTTTGATTTCTTCAAATCCCAGCTCTTTTTTGCGAATTTCCAACGCCTTGACGATAATCTCTTCGAGTTCCGAGAAGTTTACGGGCTTGACCATATAATCAAAAACGCCCAATTGAAGCGCCTTTTTCGCATAATCAAATTCAGAGTGGCACGTCAGAAACACAACAACTATAGAAGGATAATACTGTTTAACCCATTCCATTAATTGAAGTCCATTGCCACCCGGCATCTCAATGTCACATATCATAATATCAATCTGGTGATCTGTGACGATTTGTTTGGCCATGTCGATATTGTAGGCTTCAAAAACGCCTGTAAACCCCAAAGAGGCCCACTCCAAATTATATTTAATGCCTTCAATGGCATAGATTTCATCATCAACAAGCAGTAATTGACTCACCGTTGACGCCTCCTTCATACATCGTAATTGCGTTATTTCTCACGCACGTACTATAAGTGTAGCAGGAGATGCTCCTCTGGAACATAAATAATCTTTAGTATTCGTTATTCGCAAAAACGGCCTTTTGTCCATCGTGATGTTCGTACACTCCTTCGCGAATAACAAAGAAGCCATCCCACAAGCAGAAATTGCTTGAAGACAGCTTCGTTTATTCTGGCGATTTTTGATAAACCTGCAATTGTGCATCCTTTTTGCTCTTGGTATAGCCTCAATGATGAAATTCCTGCGTTTATGCAGGCTTTTGAGGCTTTTTCCGGATGAGAGGCTGAAAACGATGAAAATACCTGCACAATTGCAGGCATTTCCTCTTTTCAACCAAATTCGCCCGGAAATTCCTGCATATTCGCAGGCTTTTGCAGTCTGCTGAACCGTTGACAGCCGCCATGCTGCCGCGACACAGCGCGCGTTGGGACAAACTAGGAACCCACATATTCCGCGCGGAGCTGCACCGAAAAAGCATCACCCGCATGTGCTGCCAGGAGGCCATGGAGGTGGCCAGGCGAAAACTTCCAGATCAAGAAAACGCGTCGTCCCGACAATACGGCCCGTTTCGATGAAATGGCAAGGCACGGCCTTTCTCCAAGGACATAAGCGCGCCGTCTATATAACGTTTAGTATCCTCTTGTCCATTTGGCACATTTGTATACGAATAGGCGGTTCTATCTTCCGAGGCCGCGGAGCAGAGATCATTCACATGGTCGATGGTCATTGGCTCCAAGCAAACTAGACTGCCACGAAGTGTTACTGGCGTTAGCAAAGTATCACAACCTTATTTTAACTTGTGGGATATGTTCTCAATATTTGTCCATCCATATACAACATCCTTGTATACTTCACCTTTAACAGTTACAGTCCCTTCACGTATCTTGCGCCCACCCATAGCTTCATAAAAACGACGGGAAGAAATATTCTCAGCAAATACCATAACGAGCATGGAACGAATATGATGACGCAGTAAATCTTCTACTAACGCCTCAACTAATTGTCGACCGATTCCTGCACCTTGGTATTCATTTAAAACATAAATCGCATAGATTTCACCTTGGTAAACGTCGTCTCCGTTTCGTTCAGCCCCACCCCAGATAAACCCAACAATCTTTCCGTTTTCGTTCTCCGCTATATAAAGGCTAGCGTCTTTTAGAGGTTTACTTAAAGCTTCTGTGAATCGGGGAGATGACCATTCATGCGTTAAATTGTCCAGAAAATCTGAAGGTAAGATGCCTATGTGCGAAGTCTTCAAGCTGTCAATGTGAACTTTCACTATTCCATCAACATCTTCCAGCACTGCGTTTCTTATTTTCATCCAATTCACCGCCATTATTCCCTATCTCACATTTAATACACGCGCCGCATTTAAAACAGCTATTAAAGTAACACCAACATCAGAAAAAACAGCTTCCCACATCGTCGCGATTCCGAAAGCACCCAGCAAAAGAAAGACCCCTTTAACACCCATGGCAAAAATAATATTTTGCCAAACGATTCGTCTAGTACGTTGGGCGATACGAATAGCGCTCGCTATTTTAGAAGGTTCGTCCGTCATAATCACAATATCTGCTGCTTCGATCGCAGCGTCAGATCCTAGTCCCCCCATGGCAATTCCAATATCAGCCCGAGCCAGAACAGGAGTATCGTTAATTCCATCTCCAACAAAAATAATTTTTTCTTTGGGAGATTTTTGTCTGTCTATTTTCTCTATTTCTTCTACCTTATTTTGCGGCAGCAGCTCCGCATGAACTTCATCAAGACCAAGTTTACGCCCAACATCATCCGCGACTGCCTTGGCATCCCCTGTCAGCATGACCGTCTTCGTGATACCAAGATTCTTCAGTGCTTGAATGGCCTCTGCAGAGTCTTCTTTCACTTCATCCGAAATGACAATAAAACCGGCGTATTTATGATCAATAGCCATATGCACAATTGTACCTGTTTCTTCTGGCTGTTGAAATGAAATATTCTCCTTGTTCATCAGCTTGACGTTTCCGGCAAGAACTTCTCTGCCCTTCACAGTAACTTGAATGCCATGCCCTGAAATTTCATTATAATCTTGAATGCTTTCTTCCTCTATTTCTTTGCCATAGGCTGAACGAATCGATTCTGCAATTGGATGCGTAGAATGTGCCTCTGCCAATGCAGCATACTCGATTAGCTCATTTTCCGTTATCGGATCGACCGGTCTTATCGCACTTACTTTGAAAGCCCCTTTGGTCAACGTCCCTGTTTTATCAAAAACAACATATTTCACGTCATTTAAAGCTTCCAAATAATTGCTTCCCTTAACAAGTATCCCTGCCTTGGAGGCCGCGCCAATTCCACCAAAGAAGCCCAAAGGAATAGAGATGACCAAAGCACAAGGGCAAGAAATGACCAAGAATATTAAAGCGCGATAAATCCAGTCTGAAAACGTTGCACCCGTTAAAACCAACGGCGGTACTAACGCTAAAAGCAAAGCAACGATGACCACAATCGGTGTATAATAGCGGGCAAATTTGGTAATAAAATTTTCGGTTGGCGCTTTTTTATTGCTCGCATTTTGAACCAATTCCAAAATCTTAGATACCGTTGATTCGCCAAAATTCTTAGTAACTTCTATCGTCAAGACACCGTTTTTGTTAATAAATCCGCTTAATACATCATTACCAGCTTCCATCTCTCGAGGTACTGACTCTCCCGTCAGGGCTGAAGTATCTACCATGGAATTTCCATCCACAATTTTACCATCCAGAGGTACCTTTTCACCTGGTTTGACAATAATATAATCACCAATATTAATTTCTTCTGGCGAAACGCGTTTGGTGCTATTTCCTGTTTTCAGATTCGCATAGTCAGGACGAATGTCCATCAAGGAGCTAATGGATTTACGAGACCGATTCACCGCAATGCCTTGGAACAATTCACCTATTTGATAAAATAACATGACAGCTACACCTTCAGGATATTGCTTAACGCCAAAAGCTCCAATTGTGGCAATGGCCATCAGGAAATTTTCATCAAAGACTTGACCTCTAACGATATTCCTAGCTGCCTGCAGGAGCACATTTCCACCTACAATAAGGTAGGCCAAGAGAAATAAACCTAATTCGTATATGCCTGAAACTGGAGCGAATACTGCAATGCCAGTTATTACGGCTCCAATCCCAATCCGAATGGACATCGTCTTGATCTTTCCGCTTCCATGATCATGTGTATGGCCTTCCTCACTATGATCATGATCATGATGTGCATGATGTGCATGACCATCCTTGGATTCTTTCTGCGATTCCCTTGTCGTATTTCTGCCCTTCTCCCTCACTTGGATATGGGGTTCTAACGATTTCACCTTTTTTTTGGCCTCTTCGATTACCCTTTCTTCTTGCCCCTTCTCAGTCTCGATAAGGAGTGTTTTGGTAACAAAATTCACCGAACAAGAAGTTAAGCCTGGCAGCTGCTTGACTCCGTTCTCAATTTTTTGTGCACAGTTTGCACAATCCAAACCTTCTAATAACAATTCGCGCTTTACTTGTTCGCTTTTATGATTCATTGTCGTCAGCTCCCTCGATATAAAAAACAATAAATGAGCATATGTTCATATATGATGTATTAAGCTGATTATAATCATTCCATGGATGGAAAGTCAATCCATTAACCACCTAAAAAAAGAAAAAAGCGCCCAATTGTGGACACCTTGCCTGCTTCCTTATTTATGCGAAATATGCTTGTACGTTTGCAAAAAAACCTGCTCTACATGCTCATCTTCAAGTGAGTAGTATACCGTCTTTCCAACTTTTCTCCGTTTCACAATTCGTAAATTCCTTAAATAACGCAGTTGATGGGAAACGGCCGATTGGCCCATGTCCAGTACATAGGACAAGTCGTGAACGCATAACTCTTTTTGCGAAAGCGCGTAAATCATTTTGATGCGGGTAGGATCCCCTAATGCTTTGAACAATTGAGCCATTGCTTCAGAAGCTGCGCCATCTATCAGTGAGTTCTTTATATGTTCGCAACCCTGCTCCGATCCTCCGCATGTTTCTTCACATTCTTCGGCTATTATTCGCTCCATGATTCTGATGCACCTTCTTTCCTGCTTCGTTTCTTCTTACATTATAACAAATCGTATCTTTTACGAATACAGGCTCACGGTGAATCTCCCATGGAAAAAAATAACCGTCTATTTTGCATCATGAAAAATAATACCCAAACTATATCTTGTACCTGTAGTTACTGTGCTTATACCGTGCCTAAGCGTCGTTTTGTAATAGCCGCGCGTTCCTGCAGCAGGCCGATGATGGGTTGGAAAGATCAGACCTTCCCCTTGATTCAAGGTGATGACATGCCCACGACTCTGCGCCCGCGGCCGCTGCTCCACCAATAGAAACTCCCCGCCCGTGAAATCCTCTTCTTTTTGATTAAGCGCAAATACGACCTGAAAAGGAAAAAACACCTTCCCATATAAATCCTGATGCAAACAGTTGTATCCCCCTGCCTCATATTTCAGGATCAAGGGAGTTGGCCGGTTCTGTCCTTCTTGATGACATTGTCCCAGGAATTCCTCCAGTGTTGCCGGATAACTAGCACGATGACCCAATTGTTCTAGCCAGCGATTAGCGGTTACAGCAAGATTAGGATACAATCCCTCGCGCAGCTGCTGCAGCAAAGATGGAAGGGGAGAATTGTAATACTTGTACTCTCCAACTCCAAAACGGTATCTGGCCATATCAATGGTCGTTCGAAACTGACTTTCGTCTGCATACGTGCTGATAATATCCTGACATTCGGTTACGCTTAACAGATTGGGCAGTTTGGCATAACCGTACTCATCAAGCGATTGCTGGATGACCTTCCAATCCATATCAGCAATGCTATTTGCGGGAATTTCACGCATGAAGAACGCCTCCTTCGATGAGAATGCCTTCATGTTCCAGTAGTTTCAACTGCTTCGTTGGCATATACAAACCTCCTCCAATTTCCCGTTCACCTTCATGAACAGTATAACCCCGCAAATAAGCTCTTGTACGTATTGCCGAATATAACAGCAAGATCTCGAAATGATAAATTGTCGTTTGTTCAAAACGGACGGTTCATATATTTCGCATATTCCTGCGATTATACATCCTTTTTGCCTTGAGAACAGGCGAAATCGTGAAAAGCCTGCGATTATGCATCCTTTAGTGGCCTTTTCCCGATTACAGGATGGAAATGCCTAAAAAGCCTGCATAATCGCAGGCTTTCTCTATTTTCACACGATTTGATCCAAAATGCCTGCACTTTGGCAGGTTTTCATAATCGGCGAGCGGCGGACATTGCCTAGTTTCCGCAAATCCCCTCACTCTATGCCAGCGGCCGATTAGATATCTCCAACCGACTCGCCTGCGACTAACGTAACATAAACACGCTCATGCTCTACCGTTTCCCCCGCAATCAACTTGATAAGCTGCTCAGAAGCCAAGGCCCCCCACTTGCGCTTGGAATAATCAATCGTTGCAAGGCGCGGACGGGTATATTCGGTCAGCTCGATATTATCGAAGCCGATGATGTGGATTTGTTCACCAATTCGGAAGTCCGCTTTCGCCAGCGTGTTATAAAGCCCTATGGCCATTTCATCGTTCAAGCAAAAAACCGCCGCAGGCTCAGTGTACTCCCGTATGATCTGCTTGGCCGCAAGTTCGCCGGAATCCTTGTCGAACTTCCCTTCGATCTGGGTGCAAACCACGTCAGAGCTCCGTCCAATCGTTTGTTTGATGGCCTGAAGCCGTTGCTTGGAGTCGTAGGAGCCTTGCGGTCCTGTTACGACATACAGTTTTCGATGGCCTTTTTCGATCAAATATTCCACGGCTAGGGAGGCTCCCGCTTTGTTGTCCAAAAGGACCTGATTTACGTTCGGATGATTCAGCTCTCGGTCCATCACGACCAGTTTATGACCGCGATCAGCCAATTGCATCAGTTCTTCGCTTGAGAACGAGTGATCAAGGACAATAGCGCCGTCAATCATACGCTGCGGCAGCCATTGGTGGGAGTAGGAACCGCTGCAGACAATAAGATCATAGCCGCTTTGGTTCAGTACTTCCTTCATCCCCTGCAGAAGTTCACCATAAAACGCGCCACTGAAATCCGTCAAATAGACGCCGATGATTTTGGAGACCCGTGTTTTTAAAGTTCTTGCTGCGGCATTCGGAACGTAGTTCAGTTCATTCGCGATCTTCAGAATCCTAGCACTCGTTTCCTCCGTTACCTTGGGATTGCCGTTAAGCGCGTAGGAAACCGTCGATATGGAAACACCCGCTTTTTTCGCAATATCTTTAATGCTGATCACACAAACCGCTCCTAACCTTTACACTCTCGTTTCCTTCTACTATATCATAAAGATGTTCACCTATATGAAAAAGGCGACCTCAAGAGATCGCCGCTTCCGCTTACACGTATACGTCAATTAGATTTGCATCCTCGTTTAACAGACTGCTTAGATGCTGCTCTCTGATGCGAAGTCCACCCTGACGGTAACGGTTGGCGGTTGCTGCCGCAGCCACTTCTTCCCCGTTAACCTTCACATAACTTTCGGCACGACCCTTGATGTGGTAGGTGAATTTAACCGGACTTCCCTTTACCATAAAATCGAACCGCAGCCCGTCCAATTGTTCGGGCAATACGGGATCGATGACCAGGTCGCTGCCGTCCAAACGAATACCCAGAACGTTAGAAATCAGCTGGTTCATATAGATTCCCGGGCCGCTGGAATAAATTCGCCATCCGCCTTTGACCGCCACGCGGCCTGCCTTCAGCTCCCCGAAACGATCCTGTGCTTCATAGCGAGTGTTGAACTTCCCGTCCGAGCTGCTGAAGTAAGTGTTGCTCTGGCGCAGCTCCGCGTTTGGTACAACATCACGGATGCCAACCGGATTAATCATCTCAAGCCCCTTCCAGGCTTCGCCTGCTTTGCCCAATTTGGCCATCGCCTCTACGAAACGGATGTGAGCGTGAACGTATTGCAGGCCGATCTCCCGACCGAAGTTGGCCGCTTGCTCAGCCCGCTTGAAATTCGTACTGACACCGCCATCGTAGTTGGCAGGACGGTTCATCAGACGAACGCCGTCTGGGAAATACAGTTCGTTCTTAATGAGCTTATAATGAGAAGCTGCCTGCTCCTCTGTCAGCAGTTCACCGATCATGCTGCGCGTCATCGGGAGCAGACGGTATTGAATGCCTGTCTTGGTGTCTGTTGGATGCAGCATCAGCTCTGCCTTTTCCGGCTCCTCCATATACACAAAGCCCGGAATGACGTCTGTTCCCAACATGTAGCGGTTAAAATCGGCTTGAATGCCGGCCGCCAAACCTTTTAGCTCAGCTGCCATCCCTTCGTCGGCTTCCTCAAGTACCGCGGACAACTGATTGAACACCTGATAAGTCAGAGCAACGGTCCAACTGCTGACCATATATTGTTTGAGCTGCGCGTTGGCCGGCTGGAGCGTGTCATCCCAATCGCCATCGCCATACGAAGAAAGATGAGTGCCATGCAGGAAATGCTGCTTGATGTAGGCAATCTCTTTCTTGGCATGTTCATATATCGTAGCCGACTCTTCGGTAAATTCAAAAACATGCCGCTTCGTATATGGCACTTTTTCTTGAAGGAAGCCATAATCTTTCGTTGCTGCCAAATAATCACTCAGCACTTTCAGCGGCCACACGATGATATCGCCGTGGCTTTCTTCCTGCTGGATTGCCGCATAGCGGTCAAACATAAACCACTGAGGCCAGTTTCCATCGTCTTCGTACTGGTGGGCGAAGACCATTTGGATAATGTCGCGGACTTCACCGTATTTCTGCGTCGCCAGGAAATATTCTGCCGGTCCTTGGCACACGTCCCGTGTTCCCCAAGCGGCCCCGCCATACTGCTCCAAGCCATGAGGGACTGAGTAATGGACGAGCATGTTGTGCGTGTACCACCAAGCAATGGTGTTTACCTTGTCCAGGCTGCTAGCTGCGCCATCGCCTTGCGACAGGTGAAACCCGTTCATAACCGCGGCCAAAAAGTCGCGATACCGCACTATCTCAGCTGTGGTATCCACTTCTGTGAACGGCAGTTCTTCCCCCCGCAGAAGTCCCTGGATGGTTAAGCTCCATGCGCTGCTGGCGCCAAGCTCCAATACAACAAGGGAAGCGGCAAGCGGCTGGATGTTTGGTGCCAAACGAGCCTCATTGCCTACTTTCATATCCGCTCCTTCAATTCGCATTCGGTAGCACAGATGCGGCCAGACCTTCGCGCTGTCGGATGTCGGGTCCGCGTAGAAAGACACTGTTTGACCGTCCTCTTGGAGTCTAAATGGCGTTTCATACTCATTGTTGTTCATAGTCACCTGATTCGTTACGAGGAAACGGTAAGACTTGCCGCTTAGCGAACGAAGCTGCAGATGAATCTCCGGCGTGTCAACAGCCGTCAGGTTCGTGATAACAAGGGTATCGTCAGCCGTTTTGTAATACCAGCGGGCATAGTTGAAGCCAAGCTCGAACATCGACGGCATGGTGAGCAAGCGGTATAAGCCCTCAACCTCTATATAAATTCGCTGCCCTGACGTTTTCATCACATTCAAGGCGTTGCGTGCATTCGTCAGCATTTTATTGAACGACGTGTTTCCGACTACGACCTGCGAATTAAAAATACCATACATATAGGCTGTGGTAGTCATCACATCTTCCTTCAGACGCGCATTATCTCCCGACATGAGGATATGACCGTGCGGGCGCTCAACGCGCAGCTCTTTATCCTTCAGGACCACGTGTTCATGCGTTTCCGTGAAAAAGGACAGCAGCATCTCGCCATCAAACTCTTCCTGACGCCGATTTGGGAAATAATGCTCCAGCTCTTCCGTGGTCATTGACACGGTAGCAAGCGGCTCCCCGATATTGCTGGACAGGATCGTCTTGTCGAGCCGATGGCTAAGTTCGTTGTTTCCTCTACCCGCTTTTTCCCATGCCTGCAACACATCAGCTTCGAATTCCAAAGCTTTAATGCTCTCTGGATGATCCGGCTTGAATAGGCTATAGAAGACAAAGCGCGCTGCGCCGTTCACCTTCACACGCTCGGACTGCAGTGCTGTGAACGCGAATTCGTACTGGTACACTTCGTTAGCCAGCATGTTTCGGCTGAGCGCCTCCGGTACGTTTGTCTCCTTATAAGATAAACCGTGAAACTGGAAACCATCGGTTGAGTACCCGATTAATGGGGTCAGACCGCCTTGCTGCAAGTAGGGGAATCCCCCCTGCTGCGGCATGTTTTGGCGGGAGCAGACGGCATATCCGTTCTGTCCATTTGCGAAAACAGCATGGTCGATGTAATGCGATAAGTACGCTTCATTGCTGCGGACAGCCCCTTTATCGGCGAGACCGATATCTTGTCCATAAATGACATCCACATCTGCGTCGTTCCCTTGAACCTTCACTTCCCAAAACCAAATATCATCCGGCGTCAGATGCAAAGTTAATTCGTAATCAAGTCCTTCTACAGTGCCTTCCCAGGTGACTTGGGATTCTGAATAGTGAACGAGGCTTGCAGAGCGAACGCCCATCAGAGGCACAGCTTTGATCCCATTGGAGCTATGTATGCGCAAATAAAGGTTATTTAAAGAGCCATCGATGGGATTGGCGATCCATTGGTTAATCATCATATTTTTATAAGTAATTTCGCGAATATCTCCACTGCTCAGGAAGGAAAACTGTACATTTCCCGCCTTTAGTTGAAAGTCTGCTTGTTTGGCAGTTGTCATGGTGTCACTCTCTTTCCTAGTACCGACGGTATTGTAGTCTCGGGCTCCCCTGAGCAATTAAGAGGCAGCCCTCGGTCTCATGCATTTTTTTCGTAATAGAAACGTTTCGATTTATATTATAAACAATACTGAAATAGCCGTCAATGTAGTTAATTTTACTATAATGACCATTAAAAACGATTTTTTTCGCCTTAATTATATGAAAATGTCCGATATAAACTTGTTTTTTCATCTAATCGAAACGTTTTTCTTGCTGAAGATTTGTACAAAAACGATTATTTTGCGAAAAAGTCAAAAGGAGCTGCCGAGGCAGCTCCTTTATTTGCTTGTATAGAGTCCTTTATTCAAACCATGAATTACGTAGATTTTTTTGTAATTGTTATTAGTTTTCTAATGCTGCTCTAATCTAACTATATTAATGTTACTTTAATCTCACTGCAAAGAAAGGATGTTATGTATGGAAGCTAACCAAAATAAATTGAAAATTTTACTAAACAAGGTGCCAGAACTTACGATTTTCTTCTGGATAGTCAAAGTTCTATGCACAACTGTCGGTGAAACATTTGCTGATTTCCTAAATTTCAGTCTCGGATTTGGTTTAACTCTCACTACAATCATTATGGGAATAGCGCTTTTCATCGTATTGATTCTTCAATTCAAAGCAACTAAATATGTTCCAGGCATTTATTGGCTAACGGTTGTGCTTATTAGCGTATTTGGGACGTTGGTAACTGATAATTTGACAGACAATGTCGGAATACCTCTTGAGACTAGTACCGTCGTTTTTTCCGTGCTGCTAGGATTAACTTTTCTCCTTTGGTATCTTAGTGAAAAAACACTCTCGATACACTCGATTTATACCAAAAAAAGAGAAGTTTTTTATTGGCTTACCATTCTTTTCACATTTGCACTTGGAACAGCAGTCGGCGATTTATTTTCCGAGCAACTCGGTCTTGGTTATCTTCTCACCGGAACAACAGTCGTTATTATAATAGCCTGCGTATTCTTAGCATGGAAATTTTTGAAACTTAATGGGATATTAGCGTTTTGGATTGCGTATATTCTAACTCGTCCTCTCGGAGCGTCATTAGGGGATTACCTATCTCAACCAAAAACGAATGGCGCGTTAGGTTTGGGGACAACAGTAACTAGTGTAATCTTTCTAATAGCTATTTTAGCGATAATCGTTTTTCTGGCTGTTACAAAATTCGATGCAATGGCAAAAAGTGAAACAGCAGAAACAAACCAAGGAAATGGAGGCAAGAAAAATGTTTTGACGCAAACCGTTGTGGTACTGTGTATTTTCTTATTTGTGGGTATAGGCGGCTATGTTGGGTTAAGCAATAAGATAGCATCGCAAACCGATTCTACACAAGCTACTTCATCAGTTGGAAAATCACAAGCCGATTCTCCACAAAATAAATTAGCTGAACAATTAACGGATTTTGTTAAAATTGAAAGTGATATGCTTAACTCTGTAAACTCAAATGACTTTGCTTCGGCGAAAAAAGGCGCTGATAATTTGGAACATCAATGGGACACATCTGAGCCTAAGCTTAGGAAAATGGATGGCAAAACATGGACCCAAATTGATGGAACTATTGACGTGGTATTAGCGGCAGTTCGCTCGGCAAACCCTGATGCCAGCAAGAGCAAATCTGCACTTGATAATTCGCTTAGTATCTTAAACGGAGCAAATAAATAATAATGAAAAACGGTCGTCTGTTTTCAGACGGCCGTTTTTCGCTTTTACAACAAAATCGAAGCGTTTTTATTCATTTACCAATGGATAAAATAAGAACTGCCGGAATGCTCTCTGGGACCAATCCCGTGGGGCTTTCATATTGATGTACAAAGGGGGGAAACGGGAAATGGACAGCAGCAGTCGGCTCTCCTCATTCACGAATGGAGGAGTTTTTATTTGTTAAGGAGGTTTTCACGATGAAATGGAACGGATTTCTCAACATTAACAATAAATATAAATTCGGCTTGGCCGATGTGATGGTTATCCTCATGCTCCTGTCCATTCTATATTTGACAGCTCACCTTGGTGCGGGTATGGAAGTTCCTTTCTCCAAAAGCAATCAACCCGCCATGAGCCTTGACCCACGCTTGCTTCCCTATTACGCAGGACGCTCGCTTCTGAGAATGTTTATTGCATTCGGATTTTCACTTTTGTTTACATTTGTTTATGGGCGTATTGCCGCGTATAACCGCATTGCCGAAAAGATCATGATCCCTGCCATCGACATCTTACAGTCTGTGCCCGTACTCGGTTTCCTTTCGGCAACCGTATTGATGTTCATGGCTTTATTTCCTGGAAGTCTGCTTGGTGTTGAATGTGCTGCGATTTTCGCCATTTTTACGGGTCAAGTTTGGAACATGACATTCAGTTTCTATCACTCGCTTACAACCATTCCACAGCCGCTAAACGAAGCTGCAAAGATTCATCGTCTGGGCACATGGTCTCGTTTCACCAAACTTGAAGTGCCTTTCTCCATGATTGGGTTAGTTTGGAACAGCATGATGTCATTCGGAGGAGGTTGGTTTTTTCTCGCGGCAAGCGAATCGATCAGCGTGTTGAATCAAGACATTCATTTGCCAGGAATCGGCTCTTATATGGCAATGGCTGCTGATCAAGGAAACATCAAAGCCATTGCGTACTCCATTATCACCATGATCATGATGATTTGTCTTGTGGATCAGCTTTTTTGGCGGCCGCTAGTCGCTTGGGCACAGAAATTCAAGAATGAGCAATCCGAGGCAAATGAAGTCCCGAAATCTTGGGTTTATGACATATTGAAACGAGCGCGATTCATTCGTTATGTGAATCAGACGGTCGGTACGTTCTTACATGATGTAAAAGGTCGATTTAAACAAAGAAGTTCCCTGATCCTTTGGCCAAAACCGCCGTCTCTTCTATCCAAAATTGTGGTCTGGATCATCTGGAGCCTCGTCATCGTATTTGTAGCAAATTATGTCTATGAAGCTGTTCTTGAGATCATACAACTAAGCTGGAACGAATTACTTAGGGTAGTAGTACTCGGATTGCAAACAGCCCTACGCGTATTCATATCAACCCTTTTAGCCGTCATATGGACGGTTCCTGTTGGCGTCATGATCGGCATGAACCCTAATCTTTCAAGGATTGCTCAGCCCATTGTACAGGTTCTAGCTTCTTTTCCGGCCAATATGGCATTCCCTTTATTTACGATCCTCTACCTGAAACTTGGCATTAGCATGAACATAGGGGCCATTCCTCTGATGATGCTCGGGACACAGTGGTACATCTTATTTAACGTCATTGCAGGAGCGATGGCCATTCCTTCCGATTTGAAAGAAGCAGCAGCTATTTTACGCTTAACTCGCTCACAAACGTGGATCAAGTTAATTTTGCCCAGTGTATTTCCGTTTCTCGTTACGGGATGTATTACAGCTAGTGGAGGCGCATGGAACGCGAGTATTGTCTCAGAGCTTGTATCGTGGAAAGAGAACACTTTGCAAGCGTCTGGATTAGGTTCATTTATAGCCCAAGCAACAACACATGGCGATTGGCCGGAAATCATTTGGGGAATTGTCGTGATGTGCTTATTAGTTGTGCTTGTAAATCGTTTAGTTTGGCGTAAATTGTACGCCGTCTCTGCCAAAAAATATCATCTGGAATAGAGGTGTTTACCATGACGAATACACTCATTGAGCTTCAACGAATCAGCAAACGTTACGATATGCCAAATAGTGCGAATGTCAGCATCTTAGAAGATATCCATCTGAGCATTGCTGAAGGTGAGTTCGTATCCATTTTGGGTCCTTCTGGCTCGGGTAAGTCGACCCTGCTTCGGATTATGGCCGGTCTTATACCTCCCTCACACGGGAAAGTCTTGTATAACGGGCAAGAGATACAGGGAACGAATCCTGGAGTGGGTATGGTCTTTCAATCCTTTGCTCTATTCCCTTGGCTTACTGTCCTTGAGAATGTGAAGCTGGGACTTGAAAATAAGCCATTAACCGAAGCGGTTAAAATGCGCAAAGCGCTCTCCATCATTGATATGGTTGGACTCGATGGATTCGAGGGCGCGTATCCGAAAGAACTGTCAGGCGGCATGCGACAACGCGTAGGCATTGGCCGCGCACTTGTCATGGAACCGGATATTCTCTTGATGGATGAACCTTTCTCGGCCTTAGACGTGTTGACAGCGGAGAACCTCAAGCGCGATTTGCTTGAATTATGGACAGAGAAGAAGATTCCAACCAAATCGATCATCATGGTCACACACAGCATTGAAGAAGCCGTCTATATGTCCGATCGAGCCATTGTATTATCTCGTGACCCCGCTCGTGTTATAGCAGATATATTCATTCCTATGGCTCACTGGCGCGATAAACAGGAAGGACAATTCACCGGGCTCGTTGATAAAATTTATTCCATATTGACCAAACGTGAAATCAAGCAGAATGAACATGTCGAAGAACAAAAGAAAAAGATCGAAAAGGTTCAAGAAGTACCTGCAGGTGCGTTAACAGGCTTCATTGAACTGATTGATGATCTTGGCAAAAAGGTTGACTTATACAAGTTGGCTGATCAATTAAGTCTTAATTTGGAAGACTTTCTGCCAATTGTCGAAGCAGCCCAGATGCTTGGCTTTGCTCACATCCAGCACGGAGATATTGAATTAACGGAAATTGGAAGCCATTTTGCCGATGCCAGCGTGTTGAACAGAAAGGATATCTTCAAAAGACAAGTGCTCCAGCACGTTCCCATGATAGAGAAGATTATCTGGATCTTGCATTCCAAATCAAACAACAAAATGGAGCGAGAGTTTTTCTTGGAAATCTTCGAAAAGCATTTTGGCTTGGAAGAAGCAGGTCATCAATTAGACATTCTGATTGATTGGGGACGGTATGCTGAATTGTTGGCTTACGATGAGAAAGCAAAAAACCTCTTTATTGAGCATGAGGCCTCTGCGGCGGCGGAATGATTCCGCTGCTGTTCGTATGATCACGGCGCCGTTCAAGATAAAACGGAACTGGAGTACGCTATTTCTCTAAAAATGAGCTGAACGGACATGAGACGGAACTCAGGTCCGCTATTTAAACGAAACTGTACTTCTGTCAATAGCGTAGACACAAAATTAAGGAACAACCACGGCATTAGACAGCCTGATTTCTGTAGTAAATTTGTTCGAAATGATGAGCCGTCTCGTATCCTAGAGTAGAATGTGGTCGTAGTCGATTATAGTCAAACTCAATGTAAGCATAGAGTTCTCTCATGGCTTGTTTACGGGTCTTAAATTTTGTTTGGTACACAAATTCTTTTTTCAACGTGCTATGGAAGGACTCGATACAAGCGTTATCATAGCAATTTCCTTTACGGCTCATGCTGCCAATCATTTTGTACTCTTGTAACTTTGCGCGGTAGTCATGACTAGCGTATTGAGAGCCACGATCAGAGTGATGAATTAATCCTGGCTCAGGCTTGCGACGCTTATATGCCTTCTCTAGCGCGTCTAAAACGAGCTCCCTTGTCATTCGAGCTCCCATTGAAAATCCTACAATTCTGCGAGAGTACAAATCCATTACGCTTGCCAAATACAACCAGCCCTCGCCCGTCTGGATGTAAGTGATATCCGTTACCCAAGCTTTATTCGGCGCTAGCACAGTAAACTGACGATTTAACACATTTTCGAACACAGGCAAGTCATGTTTAGAATTCGTCGTAGCCGTTACTTTCCTTACGGTTATTGACTTCAATCCCATTTCCTTCATACGCCGACTGACCGTTTTGGAAGAAACCGCAGTCCCATTTTTTCTTAATACGGCTGTAATCGTCGGACTTCCTGCGCGTTTTTTAAAGTGATTAAACAGTCTTCTTATCTTCCGATCTAGCGCTTTTAAGCGCTTTTCACGAGCACTAGGTTCCCTCTTAATCCATTTGTAATATCCGCTTCGTGAGACTTCTAAAACGGTGCACATCTTCTCGACCCGGTACTGGAAGCGGTGTTTATAAATAAACGAATAAATCAGCACGGGTCCTTTGTGAAGAAGTGCATCGCCTTTTTTAAAATCTCATTTTCCTCTTTTAATTCGAGGATGCTTTGCTCCAACTTCTTCATTCGTTCATAGTCTACAAACACCTGAGACTGAGATTCTACAGTTCTACTGCCGTACTGTTTAATCCACCGACTTAGGGTACTTTTAGGAATATTTAATTCCTTAGAAATTTCAATTGGTCTCTTATTAGCAGACTCCATGTGTTCAACTGTCTTGCGTTTAAATTCCTCATCATAACTTTCACGTTGTGATCCCATGCCACACCTCGACCTTATTTAATATCTATATTATAAAGGTTGTTCCTTAAGGTGTGTCTACGAAATAGTCTAACTTCA
>NZ_MBTG01000017.1 GCF_002027705.1 Paenibacillus ferrarius
ACACGGCAGACTGTAAATCTGCTCTCTCCGAGTTCGGTGGTTCGAATCCATCAGCCTCCATTTACTTTTTCTAGGGGCATAGTTTAAGGGTAGAACAAAGGTCTCCAAAACCTTTGGTGTGGGTTCAATTCCTGCTGCCCCTGCCAAAAAAGTAAAAACTTAATATTGTGGCGGTCGTGGCGAAGGGGTTAACGCACTGGTTTGTGGATCCAGCATTCGCGGGTTCAAGTCCCGTCGTCCGCCCATTATTACCTAATCAAGTATCAAGATAATGGGGATTAGCCAAGCGGTAAGGCAACGGACTTTGACTCCGTCATGCCAAGGTTCAAATCCTTGATCCCCAGTTTTATATGCGGAAGTGGCTCAGCGGTAGAGCATCGCCTTGCCAAGGCGAGGGTCGCGGGTTCGATCCCCGTCTTCCGCTCCATTATTACTAAGGCGCCATAGCCAAGTGGTAAGGCAGAGCTCTGCAAAAGCTTTACCCCCAGTTCGAATCTGGGTGGCGCCTCCACATTACTTTATAAGCCGGAGTGGCGGAATCGGCAGACGCACAGGACTTAAAATCCTGCGGTAGGTGACTACCGTACCAGTTCAAGTCTGGTCTTCGGCACCATTGTTTTACAACGTATATGCCGGCATGGCGGAATGGCAGACGCGCTCGACTCAAAATCGAGTCCGAAAGGGTGGAGGTTCGAGTCCTCTTGCCGGTATAGCAAAAAAGCTTATGAAATCAATTGATTTCATAAGCTTTTTTATTTGTCTTGACGGCTGTCCATCACGAAGGTTACCCTAGAATTGGTATTCGGGGAAGATGTCACGTAAAGGATGCGATAGCGGTTGAACTGGAGAAAATCTCTGACTTTTAAATTTGTCGCCGGATTTGTGATCATTATTTCTCCACTTATTCTTTTCTTGTACTATAATAACCTATACGCGATTAGTGTCGTGAGGGAACAAGTCTCAGGAGCTAACCGAAACCTGTTGGCGGATTATGTGAAGCAAGTGGATAAGCAGATGAAAGAAATCAACAATTACTTGAATTTGGTCAATGATCGCGAACCCGACGTGAATCTCTTGAATTTCATGGAATATGGTACGGACGATTATATGCTGACGAAGCAAAAGATTTTTACGCGGTTTCAGGTGGATTTGGGATACTTCCAGGTGATCGACACCATTTTTCTATATAATATCAAGGATAAAGATATTGTTCTGAATACACGATCCGACTACTACTTAAATGAGAAAGTGATCGCGGATTACATAGATCAACATCCCAAAGATGACGAGATGCAGAAGATTGGGTCTTGGCAGCTCATTAAGGTGGGCGATGAGACCGCTTTCCTCAAACTAATTAGAAACAATAATTTAGTGGTTGGCTGTTGGATTAAGGCGAACACGGTGGCCGAGCCTTTGAAGTTCCTGGACGCAGAGAACGGCGGCGGCGGGGCTGCGCTGGTGAGTATGGAAGGCGAAGTGGCATCAGAAACCAAATTGACGGAGCAGCAAATTGCGTTGGCAGCCAACGTGCCGGAGCAGCAAGATAAGCCGTATCAATCTGTAACCGATTACACGAAGGAGCTTTCGTATTTGCTTGTTGCTATTCCTGCAACGATGGTTCCTATCAAGTATGTTGTTCTGATTCCGGAAGCCAGTATGCTGAAGAATTTGCCCTTTTTTCGGCTGGCGATATATATTATTCCACTTGGCGGGCTGCTGATTTTATCCTTTTACTTCATCTTCGTTAGAAAAGTATTGCTCACACCGATGAAGAAGCTCATCCGCGGGATGCAGCGGATTACGAGAGGGGATTGGGATGTTCAACTCGAACAGGACAATACGACGGAGTTCGCTTTCGTGATACGTACATTCAATAACATGGTCGGAGAAATTTCCAATTTGAAAATCGACGTCTATGAGCAGCAGCTGCTTACGAAGGAAGCCGAATTTAAACATTTGCAGGTGCAGATTAAACCGCATTTCTATTTGAATTCTTTGAACATTATTACAAGCCTCGCGGCAACAAAACAATACGAAATCATCCAGAAAATGGCCCGGTATTTGGCTGAATATTTCCGATTTAATATCTCAACATCAAGACGAACAGTGACCATAGAAGCAGAGCTTAAGCATATTCAGAATTACTTGGAGATTCAGAAGCTGCGCTTCCCAGGCAAGTTGAGCTATGAAATCAGCCTTCCAGAGGAGCTCGCGCATTGCTCGATGCTGCCGCTTACGATCCAAACGCTGGTAGAGAATTCGATTATTCATGGCTTTATGAATCGGCGTGAGCTTTTTACGATCAAGATTGAAGTGAGAGAAAGCCGAGCAGTTAAAGAAGGGATTGAAGAAAAGACGGTTTGGGTGCAAGTGGCTGATAATGGCGTTGGTTTTAAGCAGGAGATCCTTGAGAAGCTGCAAATGAATCGCTGGCACGAACATTCAGGTGAAAATGGACATCTTGGTCTTCATAATGTGTTATTAAGGCTGCAGATGCGTTATGGCGATCGCGCGCAATTGTTATTCTGTAATCAGACTGACAAAGGTGCTGTTGTACAAATCGGCATTCCCGCAATCTACTTGGAAGATGAGGCTGAGGAAAACGATGACATATCAGATTATGGTCGTTGATGATGAGTTTTATGCGGTTCAAGGCGTGACGCAAGGGATTGAATGGGCGAATCTAGGGATTGAGCAGGTGTATGAGGCCTACGATGCTGAAGAAGCGAAGGAAAGGCTCCTACAGTCTCATATTGATGTCATGATTTGTGATATTGAGATGCCGAATATGAATGGGCTTGAGCTGCTTAAATGGGCAAAGGAGCATTCACCGTGGACGGAGACGATTTTCCTGACGGGGCATGCTGATTTCTCGTATACGCGAACGGCGCTGCAATCGGGGTCTTTTGACTACATGCTGAAACCCTTTGATTATGATGAGCTGCTGGTTGTTGTAGGGCAGGCGCTGAAGAAGATTCAGGAATCAAGGGAGGCGCAAAGCTTCCATGAGGTTCAGCAGAGATATTACTCCCTGTTCCAAACACATAAACCGCTGCTGGAGGAAAAGTTTTGGCAGGATCTTTTGGCGAGGCGGATACCGCCATCCCGCTCATCGTTAGAGTCGCTCATTGCTTTGTATGAGCTGGGCTTTTCGCCGGAGAGCTGTGTACTGCCTGTGCTGATCTCGGTGGAGCTGTGGAAAAAGGAGTTAAGCGCACGCGACGAAGATATTATGGAATATGCGCTTCGCAATGCCGCAGAGGAACTGATCTTGGCCAGCGAGGACGGTGCAGTTCTGCAAGACCGCAGTGGGAATAACTTGGTGCTGTTCTACCTGCCACCGGAGCCATCTTACAATATGAGCAGTCTCGCGCAGCGCTGCGAGCATTATATTCGTTCCTGCAACGAATATTTCTTTTGCGATTTGAGCTGCTACATGGGGGAAGCGACTGAATTTGGCAGCTTCTTGGAGATGTATGTGCAGCTGCTTGAAGCAGAACGAAGCAACGTTACCCAGTCCAATCGTGTTATCCCCTTAGACGAGCATCGGGAGTCGTCCGGACAGGCGCTTTTGATACCTTGGGTGTCAGGTATATCGGTCTTATTCGATTTGGGCAGCAGGGAAGATGTGAAGCGTAAGCTGGATGACATTTTTGCCATGCTGGAGGCAGAGCCAAGTTTAATGATTGAGACGCTGGAATCTTCGTATCATGCTTTGCTGCATATGGTGTTTCAAGTGTTTCATAAACGTGGTTTCACCTTGCAGGATGTATTTGCGCCACGCGATCTGTCCGACAGTTCCTCGGCAACACGCTCCCTGCTCCAGTTCAAGGCATGGTGTTACCGCATTATTTTGAATGGAATGGACTTTATCCTGCATAATGAAAAAGGCGAGGCGTCCGTCATCCACAAGATTTCCTCTTATATTGATGAGCATTTGCGAGAGGATATAACAAGGGAACAAATCGCGGAGTATGTTCATTTTAACCCGGCCTATTTATCACGCTTATTTAAAAAAGAGACGGGGAGCTCCCTGACCGATTATATTTTGGCCAAACGCATGGAGAAGTCCAAAGATTTGCTTGCTTCCTCCCAGCTCAAAATAGGGGATATTGCAGAAATTGTCGGGTATGAGAACATCCCTTATTTCACGAAAATGTTTAAAAAGTCAACTGGGCGCACGCCAAGAGAGTATCGCAAAGAACAAACAGCCTCCATATGAACGGTGAGCCATTTCTAATTGAGATGGCTCTTTATTTTGCACAAAAGGAAGATGCAGGAAGAGAAAAGTAACAAAAGTAGCAGAAATGAGGTCACAATCGGGTATAGAGTGGAACTACATTCGCTTCTATAATGAAGACATAAGAGAGAGAACACACACATACGAACTCAGAGCAGATAGGGGGAAGATCAATGAGCAAAGCAGTAGCAGGGCAATCAGCTGCCAAGATCAGTGATCCACATGAAGTCAAACTGAAGAAAATTAGCTACTTTTCGCAAAAGAAGGCCCTGTATTTCATGCTTTTACCAGGTGTGTTTTATTTATTACTGAACAATTACTTGCCGATGTTTGGCATTATCATCGCTTTTAAGAAAATCAACTATACCGATGGTATTTTGGGAAGTCCTTGGGCAGGACTGGAGAATTTCAAATATTTGTTCGCCACCGCGGATGCTTGGACGATTACACGAAATACCTTGTTGTACAACGGCGTGTTCATCATACTCAATCTTGTTTTCGGTGTTGCCATTGCCATTTTATTAAACGAAGTGAAGCAAAAGCTGTTGTCTAAATTCTATCAATCGGTTGTCTTTCTCCCTTACTTCTTATCCATGGTCGTTGTTGGTTATGTAGTGCTGGGATTCCTCAGTATGGAAACAGGATTTATTAATAAATCCATTCTGGAGCCGCTTGGCTTCGAGGGGATTGACTGGTACTCCGAATCGAGTTACTGGACGCTCATTCTTCCTATCGTGAACACGTGGAAATATGTCGGGTACTCGTCGGTGATCTACTTGGCGGCAATCGTCGGTTTTGACCAAGAGCTATATGAAGCGGCTACGCTTGATGGCGCCAGTAAAATGCAGCAATTCCGGTACATCACGATCCCGCTTTTGTATCCCTTAATCATCATTACTACGCTGCTGGCTATAGGCCGGATCTTCTACTCGGACTTTGGACTTTTCTATCAGGTACCCTTGAACTCAGGTACGCTATTCCCAACAACAAACGTTATCGACACTTACGTCTATCGGACGTTCCTCATTAACGGTGACATCGGAATGTCGTCGGCAGCTGGATTGTATCAAGCGATCGTTGGTTTTGTACTCATCCTTGCCAGCAATATGCTCGTCCGAAGAGTCAGCAAAGAAAATGCCTTATTTTAAACCACATATGAGGTTAGTTCTAGGAGGTTAACAAGATGTCACAAGCATCTGCGCAACATAAAAAAACTAGCGGACTCGAGATATTCGTCCACATTCTCTTTATTGTCATCTCCATTCTGTGCATCGCGCCGCTTATCTTGGTGATATCGGTCTCGTTCTCAGATGAAACGTCCATTATTGCCAATGGATTCAAGTTCTACCCCGAAGTATTCAGTCTAAAAGCTTATGAAATCCTATTTAAGGATTTTGAGCAGATTCTGCGCTCCTATGGCATTTCGTTATTCGTAACGATTGTTGGATCTATCCTCAGCTTGCTCTTAATTGCGCTTTACGCCTATCCGTTATCCAGGGAGGATTTGAAATATCGGAATGCTTTTGCTTTCTTCATCTTCTTCACGATGTTGTTCAATGGCGGATTGGTACCGTGGTATCTCGTTTACGTGAATATCCTCCATCTTAAGAATACCGTGTGGTCGTTGATTTTACCGCTTCTAATGACACCATTTTTCGTCATTGTGATGCGCACCTTTTTTGCAACGACGATCCCCACCGCTTTGCTCGAATCCGCCAAAATTGATGGTGCGAGCGAGTTGAAGACATTTATTAGAATCGTTCTTCCGCTGTCCTTGCCGGTTCTGGGAACGATCGCCTTATTCAATACGGTGAATTACTGGAATGATTGGTTTCTCAGCTTGGTGTTTATCAGTGACAGCCATAACATCAGCTTGCAATATTTAATGTACAAAACGCTGCTGAACATCCAGTACATTACTTCAAACTCTGCTGTTCTAAATGGGATCTCAAGCGGAGGCGGCCAAATTGATTTGCCTTCCCGAACGCTTCAAATGGCTATGGCCGTTGTTGGTATTGGACCCGTTGTTATTGCTTATCCCTTCTTCCAACGATACTTCGTAAGAGGACTAACGATTGGCGCTGTAAAAGGCTAGCCCCGGGCGCCCCCCGGTTACGATAAAGGTTAGTATTCATTTATAAAAACATATCTTAGGAGGGTTACTAAATGAAGACAATGAACAAAACAATGCTAACGACGCTTTCAGGCATGATGGCCATTAGCATGGTTCTAGCCGGATGCGCCAAATCGAATACTACAGAAACGACAGCAGCGCCTGCGGCAACAGCAGCAGCAACGGCTGCGGCTGCAGCCACACCTGAAGCTAAGCCAAGCGCCAAAACAGAGCTGGTCACTTTGTATTATCCTGGCGCTGAACAGAAAGACGTCAAATCCGTCGAAGAAGAAGCGAATAAATATTTGAAAGATAAACTCAATGCAACGATCAAAATCAATGCGATTGATTTCGGCCAATGGAACGATAAATTGAACTTGATGATTGCTTCCGGGGAAGAAGCGGATATTATTTTCACAGCAGCATGGCAAAACTATACCGTGAACGTGGCCAAAGGCGCATTCCTGCCCCTGAATGATCTGTTGGCAAAGAACGGTCAGGATATCGTGAAAAACCTCGACCCAGCTTTCCTCGAAGGCTCCAAAGTTAACGGCAAAAACTACGGAATACCAACAAACAAAGAACTTGCAGCTACACGTGGCGTGCTTTTGCGCAAAGATCTTGTTGATAAATACAAAATGGATCTGACGAACGTTAAAACGTGGAAGGACCTTGAGCCGCTTTTGAAAACGGTGAAAGACAAAGAGCCGGGCATTACACCATGGTTTATTGCTAATCAAGGAAACGGCGGCAGCAGCGGCATACTGGATAACCTGGATTGGGATTATCTCGGCGATGCTTCCGTGCCAGGTGTCATTTCCAAAACGGGCAAAGATACCAAGGTACTTAATGCGCTTGAAACGCCGGAATACAAAGAAGCGGCCAAGCTGATCCGGTCCTATTATAAAGCAGGCTATATCAACAAAGATGCCGCCACAACAACGGTGTTCCCCAAAGACCAGGCGAAGGCTGGCAAAGTGTTCATGTGGACAGATGGACTGAAGCCAGGCAAAGATGCAGAAACAGAAGGTTATGTAGGCTTTAAGTTAACCCAGCTCGATTTGACTGTTCCTACCATTTCAACAGGGGATGCATCCGGGGCCATGCTGGCGATTTCCAAGACATCCAAGCATCCTGATCTGGCTATGAAAGTGATTAACCTTCTGCACTCGGATAAAACGTTCAATAACTTGATTAATTTCGGTATTGAGGGTAAACATTATGTGAAAAAATCAGATACGATTATTGATCTGCCTGCCGGCAAAACGGCGCAAGATACAGGCTATAACCCAGGCGCTCAATGGGAGCTTGGCAACCAGTTCTTGAACTATCTATGGACCAATGAAGATCCGAATAAATGGCAAAAATTTAAGGATTTTAACGCAAAAGGGGTAAAATCTCCTGCACTTGGCTTTGCTTTCAACAGTGAACCGGTCAAAAATGAAATCGCAGCTTGCGCTAACATCGCCAACCAATATGGTCCGGCATTGTCAGCAGGCACCGTCGATCCGGATGAAGTCATTCCCAAATTCCTCGAGAAATTGAAAGCCGCAGGTGTGGACAAAATTATCGCGGAAAAACAAAAGCAGCTGGACGCTTTTCTCGCAGCATCGAAAAAGTAACTTTATGAATCAGGAGCCAGGTTCAAATGAACCTCGGCTCCTGATTTTTTGGGCATAAGGCCTGCGAATTGTTTAGGCAGCAGCCTTTTTTTCGAAATTAACTCTGGAATCTGAACAAGAGGCAGCAGCCTTCCATATGGTAGAAAAGAGAATGAGATGCCATTATGGAGGTGCAAGTGCTATCGAATACCTGGATATGTTAGCTAAGCTTGGGGTGGGAAATGCACATCCCGGGGGGTTCGGAGAGACGATTGAACAATTGAAGAAGTACCCGATAGAAAAAGGGAAACGTGTGCTGGAAGTTGGCTGTGGGACTGGAAGGACGGCATGTTATCTTGCTGAGCAGGGCTGTGAGGTAACAGCCATTGATATTCGCCCGGAAATGATTGCGAAAGCGAATATCAGAGCTGAAAAACAAGGGATACAGGTTCGGTTTCAAGTAGGTGACGTCTGCGACTTGCCTTTTGAAGACCATTCATTCGATGTGGTTATGGTGGAGTCGGTAACGAACTTCGCGGAAGCGCAGAAAGCTGTATGCGAGTACTACAGGGTGTTGAAATCGGGAGGCAAACTTTACGATCGCGAGGTTATTCGGGTCAAGAATATGTCAGCGGGCGTGCACCGTGCGCTTTGCAGCTTCTATGGCGTAAGTAAAATCTACAGCATGGAAGAGTGGCGGGAGTTGTTGGAAAAGGGGAAGTTCAGCCCAGTGGAATTTTCAGGAATCCATCCCTTCCCGTTGACGATGTTCGAAGATCAGGTACAGCACCCCGACCCTGTTCACTTGTCAGATAAGCAATCTTTTATGGACCCAAGGATATGGCAGCTTACGGCGAGATACGATGAGCTTGTCAGTAAGTATCACCCTTATATGGGTTACACACTTATGATAGGTTCGAAGGAATAAGGGAAGGCGAGGAAGGATTTTGGCTCCCGATGGCGAAATAGATGAGAAAGATTATCATTGGGGGCTGTTTCTTTGAATATGGATGTCATAACGGAACGAATTCCGAATCGGAAGGCCAAAGAAATCTATGACCGCATTTGTCGTCAAGCGACCGTATCCAAAACAGACCTATTAGAGCAAAGCGGGATGACCGTATCTACGCTGACACGGCTGTTGGAAGAATTAACGAGCCAAGGCCTCATTCTTGAATCGGGGTTTGGAGCATCTACTGGTGGGCGTAGGCCGATTCTGTATGAGAAGAATACGGCCTATGCTTATATATTTGGTTTGGAAATATCAAGAACATTCTCAAAGCTCGTTCTTGTCGACCTAGGTATGAAGAAATTAGATTCGCACAGTTGGGCGATGACGGGAGAGATGACTCCGGACGCGCTGATTCGTCTGATTGCCGAAGAAGCCAATCGGATGCTGGAACAGCATCATATCCCGAAGGCTTCGCTGCTTGGTATCGGCATTGGGGCTGTCGGACCCGTGGATCGACAATCTGGGGTGATTCTGGAGCCAGCGTATTTCCAGGCAAAGGGCTGGAAACATGTTGAGATTTGCAGGCTCCTGACAGAAGCGTTAGGCATACCGGCGCTGCTCGACAATGGAGCTAATACGGCTATATTGGGCGAGTCCTGGCACCAACGTACGCAGAGCTTCAAGCATCTACTGTACATACATGCCGGTGTAGGCTTACGGTCCTCCATGGTTTCCGAGGGAAAGCTAATCTACGGGGCCGTTGATATGGAAGGTTCCGTTGGTCAAATGATTATTCAAACCGACGGTGTAGCTCATCGCAACGCTTCCGGCAACTACGGAGCCCTGGAGTCCTATGCGTCCTTATATGCGATCGAGAAGGCGGCAAGATCATCGCTGAAAAAGGGACGATCGACGATATTGTCCCATTCCGTGGATGACCCGGACAAGCTGACCTATCAGCATGTTCTCGATGCACTCCGAAAAAATGATCCCCTGGTTGTGGAGATCATTACGGAAGCTGCTACCTATTTTGGCATTGGACTAGCCAATTTGTTGAATATTTTGCACCCCGAGAAAGTGATTTTAGGGGGGCCGTTAATTGCTGGCGGGGAATTGTTTTTCCAAACCGCTACTCAAGTAGCGATTCGGAAAACATATTACTACCCCGCGTATCAAGTGGTCTTCAGCAGAGGGCAGCTTGGTGAAGAAGCCCTTGCCATCGGGGCAGCCGTGATGGTCATGAACCAGCTGGTTAGGCTGTAGCGTTCTTCAAGAACTCAAGGAGCAGCGTGTTGAACGCTGCTGGATTTTCCATCGGAGTTAAATGCGCAGCACCCGGAATTACATGAAAGCTGGCGTCGCTAATTTGATCAGCCATCTTGTTCATCACATCCGGAGGAGCAACGGCATCGTGTTCACCTGCTATGACGAGAGTAGGAACCGAGATCGTACTGAGCAGGTCGACCGAGTCTTCACGGAACGCCATAGCCAGACTTGCATGGACAAGTCCTTCAGCGGCCATCGATTCCATCACAAGGCTTAGAGAATCGACAAGCCCAGGCTGATCTTGCCTTGTTTGTTCGGTGAGCAGCTTCGGCAGCATCGCATCTTTTGCCGCGGCAGCGCCTTTGTCATATAACGAAACGGCCATATTCATCCGATTTCTCCGAGCCTCTTGTCCATCAGCTTCAGGACGCGTATTCGCGAGGATAAGGGAAGTGAAACGTGAAGGGGCTTTGCGCAGAAGTGCGAAGGCCACATATCCTCCCATAGAGAAGCCGCCTAGTGCGGCTTTTTGTATGCCCATTTTATCCATCAATGTCAAAATGTCGTCCGCATATGTGTCGATCGAAATGTTCGTTGCCGGAACATCAGATTGTCCCATGCCGCGCAAATCAGGTGTGATGACCCGGTAATAAGGGGCCAAAGCCTGAACTTGCGATGCCCACATGCGATGATCAAGCGGAAAACCATGCAATAAAATGATAGGTGCTCCTTGTCCTTCTTCCTCTACAAACAGTTCAGCTCCGATAATATGATGTTTCATGTTTTCACCCTCCAATAGTTGTTGTCCACACTCATAAAGTCCTAAATTGCGACATTTTAATAGTGCATTAGACATAATATAGTGAAAATTAGCGAAAAAGTTATGTCTTCATACTTTCATTATGGTTAACTCATACTTCTTTAACATTTGGTTGGTATTCTCAAATTATACCTTTTGTTAGTAACCATATAAAGCTAAAACGAAACATTCATTTTAAAAAGTGAGGTTATTAATATGACTAAAAAGCCGTGGTCTACACAAGAATTGGACAAGCTAATCCGCTTATCCTCTGAATGT
Source organism: Paenibacillus ferrarius (assembly GCF_002027705.1). Taxonomy (GTDB): domain Bacteria; phylum Bacillota; class Bacilli; order Paenibacillales; family NBRC-103111; genus Paenibacillus_E; species Paenibacillus_E ferrarius. The sequence goes on from NZ_MBTG01000017.1 coordinate 11,251, forward strand.
CCGCCTGTCGTTATTGCCAGAGAATTGTCTCGTCCGGTCACATCCGTACGCAAAAAAATGCGTGAAATCGGTGTAAGTTATGTAACAGGGGAGCAATGGAAAAAAAGTCAAATTCAATATCTCATTTCAGATGAAGGAACTTCGTATAACAATAAACATAAACTGACACAAGCGCCAAAGGAAAACGAATTTGAATCCCCTGTTCTTGATGAGTTCTGGACAACCTTAGTGAAAATGGCCAGAGTAGCGAAAAAGAGGGGGAAGAGAGTGGATGTCCTTTCCTTCATCGATACATATCGCAAGATTCGTATTGGCGGGTAATAAAATGAAAGTACCTCATAAAAGGTGAAATCCGTTATAACGAGATTTTACCTTTTTCTTTTGTCTATTTCCTTCTAAAATGAGAGAACCACAGACAATCAGGAGGTTATATGCACAGAATTCCGCTCTTCTCATTAATAAACAAATATGACACGGCCATATGGGTTCGTGTTATTGGGACGATTTTAACATCATTAGCCGGATTTATGATGAGACCTTACTTGGTCTACTATTTATATGATAAGCTGGACGGTTCCATTTTATTATCTATGTTGATCGTCGGGCTGCAGCCGTTATGCGGAATTTTCGTGAATTTATATGCAGGCAGTTTAAGCGATCGGTATGGGCGAAAGCCAATGATTTTGGCAGCGCTGATTATCCAAGCGCTCGCTGTTGGCGGATATATGTTCGCCAGCCATGTATGGGAATTCGCGTTGATTTCGATTGTTAACGGGATTGGACATGCGATGTTTCAACCTGCGGCAAATGCACAAATCTCCGACGTGGTTCCAGAGGAGAAGCGGGCGGAAGTTTTTGCGCTTTTGCACACCGCATTAAATATGGGCTCAGCGTTCGGACCACTGCTTGGATTGCTGCTCTTCACTTGGAATCCAACGATTATTTTCCTTTCTTGTACAGTCGCTTTACTTGCCTACGCTTGGCTTGTCATTTGGAAAGTTCCCGAAACATTGCCTGTGCAAAGCACAGAGCAAAAGGCGGCAGCGAAGAGTAAACCAAAGATCAGATGGCGGGATCACAAGCCTTTGCTGTGGATCACACTGCTGATGATGCCGGTTTCAGTGTTGTATGCGCAAGTTGAAACGACATTTCCACTGCACTTGCAGCAGCATTTTGAGAATTACAAAACGGTTTTTGCCACAATCATCACCTTTAACGGCTGCGTAGTGATCGCACTGCAATTATGGATTGCCAAGCGAACCGAGCATATCACGCCTTACATCATTATCGCCGTTTCTTATTTATTATTTGCTGTCGTGTCAATTGGATACGGATTTGTGCCAATCTTTGCATGGCTGCTTGTCGTTGAGTTTTTATTTACCATTGGTGAAATGTTGAACGGGCCGCATATTCAGAAAGTGATATCCGTTATTGCGCCTGAGGATCAAAGAGGATGGTATTTCTCCATCTTCGGCATGAATTGGCAGGTTTCCCGTGCTCTGGGGCCTGTGCTTGGCGGCTTGCTGTTTAGTCACTATGGCGGGAAAGTAATGTTTGGGATATTGGGTGTCATTCTGGTTATTGCCGGCATCGCGCAGAGCAGATACATCAGGGGACTGAATCGCAACCAGGAGGAGTCTAGAGCAAAAGCTGTCCTACAAGCCTAAGGATGAATAGTTGAAAGCTCCCGGTTCGCCAGGGAGCTTTTAAGCTTTTTAATACTTTTGTAAGACATACGTAAGCTTCATTTCGAATATCTGCGGTATAATAAAACCAGATTCGAGGAGGGAATACGTATGAGCTCGCTCATTCTCGTAGTAGATGATGAAACGAATATAATTGATGTGTGTACCGTGTATCTGAAGCGAGAGGGATACGAGGTTATATCGGCGGTGAATGGCGAGGAAGCCATCCGTTTATGGCGGCTGCACAGTCCGCAGCTGATCGTGCTTGACCTCATGATGCCGGGCAAAAATGGCTGGCAAGTTTGCGAAGAAATTCGCAACGAGCAGGACGTGCCCATCATCATGCTAACAGCTCGAGGCGACGAAATGGATCGGCTCATGGGGTTAACAATGGGCGCAGACGACTACCTGACGAAGCCTTTTTCGCCGCGCGAGCTGGTGCTGCGAGCGAAAGCTATTTTGCGCAGGCTGCAGCGCAGCAAGGCGGAGACCGTGCCTGGGGCGGCAGCTCAGTTACCCGCGCATATCCTGAAGTTTCCGGGCATCGAGCTCAACGTACTGCACCGCAGTGTTCGGGTGAACGAGAAGGAAATAGAGCTGACCGTGAAGGAATTTGAACTTTTGCATTTGTTCGCGGGTCATCCGGAGCAAGTATTTTCACGGAATCAATTGCTGAGCAAAGTCTGGGATATTGATTACTATGGGGATACCACAACAGTAACCGTCCATATCCGCAGACTAAGAGAGAAAATTGAGCTTAATCCTTCACAGCCTCGTTACATTAAAACCGTATGGGGCATTGGGTATAAATTTGAAGGGAGGGAGCCGTCCTGAAACTTCGCGTTTATTTGCTCATTGCAAGCGGTGTGAGTACCGGGATTATATTACTCACACTATTTATTTGCTACATTTATATGCTGCTGAAATGGAAAGACGTGATCCTCCTTAGCGCAGTGACCGTAGGCGCGGCGGGCGTTTCCATGTTGATCCACTATTATATGACGCGTCCCTTAGAGAAGGCGATACATGCGATCACACAGGAAACAACCCAGATCTCAGAAGGACATTTTGAAGGCCAAGTACCTCAGATTGGGCCTATTGAATTTCAAAGATTAGCTGGGCAATTCAACCATATGACAGGGAAGCTGAACGAAAGCTTTCAAAAATTGCGTTCCGCAGAAGTTTCTCGTAGAGAGCTTGTCGCCAACGTTTCACATGATCTGAGAACACCTATGGCGTCCATTCAAGCCTTTGTTGAAGCTTTGCAAGATGACGTTATTCAGGATAAGGCTACCTTTGCAAGATATCTCCAAACGATTCGCCTGGAAACAGGGCGCTTAGATGGCTTGATCCAAGAACTATTTAAGCTTTCACAGTTAGATGCAGGCGGTACCGAATTCGTTCCCGAGCGCTACAATGTTGATCACTTGCTGCTTGATAGCTTGCAGAGCCTAGCCTTCCAACTGGAGGAAAAGCAGCTGCAAATTGACATCGATCTGCCGGAACGACTGCCCCCCGTAGCCATCATGCCTCAAGAAATGAAGCGGGTTCTTTCTAATATTTTGGACAATGCCATAAGACATTCGCCAGTGGGCGGTACTATTTCTATTCAAGCAAAGCAACTCTCAGCACCATATGTGCAGCTCAATATACAAGATGAAGGTCAAGGTATGGAAGAAGCAGACAGCAAGAAAATTTTCGATCGCTTCTATCGCGCGGACCCTTCCCGAACAAGGACGAGCGGCGGTGCAGGCCTAGGACTTGCGATTGCCAAATCGATCGTTGAACTGCATGGTGGAACGATTGGCGTAGAAAGCCAAACAGCGATAGATAATCGTGGAAGCAGATTTTGGTTTACATTGCCAATTGATCAATAAGCTGCAAGAGGAGAATTCCTTCTTGTGGTTTTTTTATTGTTAGCCTCTTGTAAGGAATCTGTAATCATTTCGTTAGTGTTTCTTAAGTTCGCTTCGTTATCTTAGTTACTAGGAAGACGTTATGAAAACTTAGGAGGAATAAGAAGATGAAAACATGGAAAAAGATCATCACAGTAACAGTAGCAGCTTGCACCCTTGCTCTACCCACCTTGGCAAGCGCTGAAGAAAAGATGATGTCAAAGTTCGATTACAGCGGAGTTCAATCAATTACCAAAGATGGAACACAGCTTGTTCCGCTTCGACAAATCGCCGAGTCCTTAGGCTTTAAAGTAACTTGGAACGGAGAGAGTCGATCTGTAACCTTGATGAAGTCAACCATGATGATGGAGGACAAAAGCAAGGATATGGGCACAGGCTTCATGATCCGCATCGACAGCACAACCATTAAAGCTGGCGATATGGATAACATGCTCATGACAGCTCCGATGATCGTTAATGACATGACCTATGTACCCAAAGAATTTGTAGATACATATCTATTGAAGGAAATGATGATGAAGTAACATGCTGCAGGCTAGCTGGCATTTAGTAAAATGAATCTGAACCAGTGGTTAACTTCCATATGAAGTTATCGCTGGTTTTTCGATGTGGAGCTGGGCTCAGTGGTTGGTGAGAAGGCGATCTATGGTCACTATCCCGTTGGCTCAGTGGTTGGTGGGAAAGGGATGTATGGACACTATCCCGTTGGCTCAGTGGTGGTGGGGAAGCGACCTATGGTCACTATCCCGTTGGCTCAGTGGTAGGTGGGGAAGCGACCTATGGTCACTATCCCGTTGGCTCAGTGGTAGGTGGGGAAGCGACCTATGGTCACTATCCCGTTGGCTCAGTGGTCGGTGGGGAAGCGACCTATGGTCACTATCCCGTTGGCTCAGTGGTGGGTGGGAAAGCGACCTATGGTCACTATCCCGTTGGCTCAGTGGCGGGTGGGAAAGCGATCTATGGTCACTATCCCTTTAGCTCAGTGATGGTGGGGAAGCGACCTGTGGTCACTATCCCGTTGGCTCAGTGGTGGTGGGAAAGGGATCTATGGTCACTATCCCGTTGGCTCAGTGGTGGTGGGGAAGCGACTATGGTCACTATCCCGTTGGCTCAGTGGTGGGTGGGCAAGCGATCTATGGTCACTATCCCGTTGGCTCAGTGGTGGTGCCGGAAGATTCGTACGCATGTAGGTTATTCTTTTGATTCTGGGAGCAGGTAATTGGGGATCGTCTTTTATATGACTGTATGAAATAGATGATTTTATGAAGTGAACAAGGTATTCAATGGGAAGGTTAGTAGAAAGGCGCATTTCTTTTAGATTCGAAGGATGAAGGATATTGATTAAGACTAAGTTATTACCGTTAGGAGATAAGTGGCTAGGTAGATTAATAATCTACAATGTGACAGGAGTCGGGATGTTGTTACTGAGGCAAGGGGATAGTGGTCATAGAGGATGGAACAAAGAAACATTCGCTAGATAAATGGAATATAATGTTAATTTATAAAAAAGGGCATTCGTTTGAATATTAGCCTAAATGTAAGCCTTTTTTAAGATTTGTACGTTATGATAAGAGAAGTCAAAGTGTTGTTAAAGGATGTGGGAATATGGATTCAAAAAGAGGCTGGTTAAAGCAATCTTTTGGTAAGCGATTGAATTCGATTCATAGCTGGAATGCTTGGATTTTGCTGCTTTTGACGATAACAGGCATCATACTGAGTATTGGAGCTATCCGGGGAGAGCTGGGGAGTTTGCGCGTGACGCTTAAGCAGCTGCATATTTATTTGGGTGTTGCTTCGATTGTGCTCATTGCGCTTTATGCGCCGATGATTCGGAAGCATTGGCATCAGATTCGCGCGCGGCGCAATCAACGCGTGAATCTGGTATTCGTGCTTGCGCTGCTGGTCGGCTGGGCAGCGTCCGGGGTCATTCTATGGCAGTTCCGCCACCTGCCGCCGGCTCTCAACAACTCGGCACTCTTCGTGCATGACCTGCTCACCTGGGTCGGAGTGCCGTATGCGGTGTACCACGCCATCTCGCGCAGCCGATGGCTGAAGCGCCAACAGCGGCTGGAACAAGCCGCCGCTGCTGCTGCAAGACCGCCGGCTGCGAGGGCGGTCCCAGCCGCACCTGCCGCCGCGAGCACGCAGGCGGCAGAGCAAGTACCCGCGGCGGCAGAGGACGTCGCCGCGAAGCGCACTGCAGCGCAGGCGGTTATCGCCGCGCTGAAAGAATCGCCGATCACACGCGCGTCGTTCCTGCGCTTAGTCGCAGGCTTGCTGCTCGTGATCGCGGTAGGGCCGGCCTTTTATCGCTGGATAAAAGGGGCTTTGGACAGCGGCGGCTCGACGACCGCCGAGTATATGGCCAGTGACGGCAATAAGATGCTGCCGGCACCGGCGCCACTGCCAGACTCCGCCGCGGTCGTGGGCGGAGGGGCCAAAGGGAATTTCCGTATTTACACGGTAACGGAAATTCCCGCGTTTTCCTCGGATACGTGGAAATTCGCGATATCCGGTCTCGTTGATCATCCCAATACGTGGAATTGGGAGGAGTTTTTGAACATGCAGCGTACGGTGCAGGTCAGTGACTTTCATTGTGTGACAGGCTGGTCGGTCTATCAATGTACCTGGGAAGGCATCCCGCTCAAACAGTTGTTGGCGGCTGCGGGTGTCCAAACGAAGGCGAAGTATGTGAAATTTTATTCCGGAGATAAGGTCTATACAGATGCACTATCTTTAGATCAAGCCAACGGCGATGATATTATGGTCGCAGTGCTGATGGATGGGAAGCCGATTGCGCAGAAATTAGGCGGCCCTGTCCGGCTGATTGTTCCCCAGATGTATGCCTACAAATCTGTCAAATGGCTTCAAGGCATTGAGCTTATCGAGAAGGAGCACATGGGATACTGGGAAGTAAGAGGCTATGATAATGATGCTTGGGTAGATGCTTCCAAAGCATAAGCGAGAATAGGAATGAGACAAGGGATAACTGACTTTCCAAGCGGTTTTTGGTATAGTAAAGCTAAGAAGCTTGCTTGGAAATGAGGAAATCGTGATGGAAATCGTATCTGTGAACGTTGGCTTGCCTCAATCAATTGTATATCAAGGAAAAGAGCTGGTTACGGGGATTTATAAAACTCCGGTCAGCTCATCTTTGTTTGTATCCAAGGAACAATTGGAGGGGGACGGGCAAGCGGATTTGGAAGTCCATGGTGGACCGGACAAAGCGCTTTGTGTCTATCCGGTGGAACACTACGCATTCTGGGAGCAGGTGCTGGGTCAAAAGCTGGAAGCGGGTACGTTTGGTGAAAATCTAACGGTACGTGGTCTGGTTGAAACGGAAGTTTGTATTGGTGATACATATGCGATCGGAGAAGTCATCGTTCAAATCACGCAGCCCCGTCAGCCATGCTTCAAGTTGGCTAAGCGTCTTGATTTGGGAAATGCTGCTTTGCAAATGCAAGAAACCGGGTATACCGGATATTATTTTAGAGTGCTGCAAGAAGGCAGTTTGTCTAAAGATTCTAAGCTGAAATTGATCGCTAAGGATGAAGCGGGAATTACTGTTGCCTATGCCAATCAAGTGAAGTACCATGATAAAACGAATGCTGAGGCAATCCTGCGCATCGCGCAAACACAAGCTTTGTCTGCAAGCTGGAAAAAATCTTTTTTAAAGCGGCTAGTAGAGCTTCAAGCATGATAACAGGTGTGATTCTTGCAGGAGGGCTCAACCGACGTATGGGAGGAAAGCCGAAGGCGCTTTTACCTGTGCAAGGGGAGCCTTTGCTCGTTAGGCAGCTGAAGGAAATGTCGAAAATCTGCAAGGAAATCATGGTTGTATCGAATGAACCGGAGATCTTGCATCCTCATATCTTAGGTGTATCCGGCTCGAACGTCCAGTTCATCAGAGATCATTATGTACAAAAAGGACCGCTGAGCGGCATTCATGCAGCTTCTCTGGAGGCGAGGGAGCCGCTGCTGTGGGTCGTCGGCTGTGATATGCCGTTTATTTCAGCCAAGGCTGCTTGGGCCATGGGAGAGTTGTGCCAAGCAGCGAACAGGGATGCTGTTATACCTAGTTTAGAAGGAAGAATTCATCCGCTTCATGGTGTCTATACAAGACTTATTGGTTCAGAAGCGGAATTGCTGCTGAAGCAAGAAGAGTATCGGTTAATGGGCTTGCTGGATCATATTGACTGGCAGCCTGTAGAGAAAGGCTTTTTTGAAAAGCAGGAGATATCTACTCATTTCGCAACGAATGTGAATACGCCGGAAGACTATAAAGATATGTTAGATAATCTATCATAATCTTCTATTTCCCAGATATTTCAACTATGGAATCTAGGATTTTGTAAGAAAATATGCCATAATGGTTGGAGAGAGAAGGTGACCTCCGATGCCGAAGCAGTTAATGGATCGCTTTGGACGCATGCATGATTACTTGCGTATTTCTGTAACTGATCGCTGTAATTTACGATGTGTCTATTGCATGCCTGAAGAGGGAATGGAATTTGAACCTGATGAAAAGCTGATGACCTTTGAGGAGATTGCCGAGGTTGTCCGTGTACTGGCAGGACTTGGCGTGCGCAAACTGAGATTAACCGGCGGCGAGCCTCTTGTGCGCAAAAACTTGGAGCAGTTGATCGGAATGCTTGCGCAGATTCCCGGGATTGAAGATATTGCCTTGACAACGAATGGGATTTACTTTGCTTCACGAGCGGAAAAGCTGCGTGCAGCAGGGTTAACCCGTGTAAATATTAGCTTGGATTCTCTCAAAGCGGATCGGTTCTCTTTGATAACCAGAGGCGGTGATATTCGCCGTGTCCTGGCAAGCATTGAAGAAGCATACCGCGTGGGCATAACGCCGATTAAGCTGAATGTCGTCTTGATGAAAGGCATCAACGATGATGAGATTGAGGATTTCTTGCAAATGACGATTGATCGCCCCATCCAGGTGCGCTTTATTGAATATATGCCGATTGGTCATCAGGATGAGAACTGGAAAGCCCGCTATCTATCTTTGACTACGGTGCTGGATCGCTGTAAAGAAAAAGGTTGGATTGCGATAGCTTCCGACGCGGTTTATGGCAATGGTCCTGCTCAGAATTTCCGTATTGAAGGGGCGCTTGGATCATTTGGGCTGATCCATCCGATTAGCGATCATTTCTGTGAGACCTGCAACCGTCTGCGGATCACGGCTGATGGCAATGTGAAGCCATGTCTATATTGGTCAGATGAATTCAATGTGCGTAAATATATTGGCAATAATGAGGCTGTGGAAGATTTATTCTTCCGTGCGCTGGATATCAAGCCGCAAAATCATGAGATGGCGCAAGCGTTGATGAATGAGGAACAGTCGCACACACCGACGCTTCGCAGAATGTCACAGATCGGTGGATAACGATAAGCTAGGAGGAACAGACGTTAGTGAACAGCGATACGAAGCTTAGATTCGGGCGAAAAGTGATCTCTGTTGAGGAAGCTCGAAGCCTGCTTTATGAGTATGTTAATCATACGGAGATAGAGTCTGTTTCCCTAGCTTCTGCCTTCGGGAGAAGGCTGGCTGTGGACATTAATGCGGATCATCCTGTACCGCATTTCCGCAGGTCGGGTGTTGATGGCTATGCGGTTTGTGCGGAGGATATTGAGCAGGCTTCGCCGGAGCAGCCCACCGTGCTGCGCGTGATTGAGCGTATTCCCAGTGGTACGGTTCCCCGGTGGAACGTCCAAAGCGGACTAGCCGCCCGAATTATGACAGGCGCTCCTGTTCCAGATGGTGCGGATGCCGTCGTGATGCTGGAAATGACGGATTCCCTGCAGGATGAAGGCAGGAATGCGAGTTATGTCAGCATCAAAAAAAATGTTCAAGCCGGCAGCAATATTACCCCGATAGCCGGTGAAGTTGCTCTAGGCGAGTTGTTGCTGGAGGATGGGACACGGATAGGACCTGGGGAAGCCGCGATACTGGCTGCATTCGGCCATGCGGAGGTCCCCGTTTATCGGAAGCCGAAGGTCGCTATTTTCTCAACAGGATCAGAATTATTGAACGTCGACGAAGCGCTGCAGCCAGGACGTATTCGCAACAGCAACAGCTATATGCTGGCTGCTCAAGTAGAAGCAGCTGGCGGATCTGCTGTTATTATGCAGGCTCTTTCCGATGATCCCCTTCAAGTAGAAACGGCCTTGCGGGAAGCACTTGGTCAAGTAGATTTGGTGTTGACCTCCGGCGGCGTTTCCGTTGGGGATTATGATGTGCTTGTCGATGTCTTTGGCCGTTTTGAAGGCAAGCTGCTGTTTAACAAAGTCGCTATGCGGCCAGGTACGCCAACGAGCGGGGCTATATGGAACAATCGGCTGCTGCTGGCCTTATCCGGAAACCCCGGTGCCTCTTTCGTCGGGTTCGAGCTGTTTGCCAAGCCTATGATCAAGGCTATGTCTGGCTGCAAGGCGCCTTGCTCTGCGGCAATATCGGCTTTTTTGGACGTTGATTATGCCAAAGGCTCAGCGTACCCGCGTTATGTAAGAGGGACAACGCTTGTCGAGGATGGCTGCTTGAGAGTCAGGCCTTCCGGTATCGATAAATCCAGCATTATGGTCTCTATTAAAGATGCTGATTGTTTGATCTATCTGCCTGCCGGAGGCAAAGGTTTTGTACGAGGAGAATCTGTTCTTATTTATCCGATTCAATAGACATAAGCCGCAAACGAGTACGACTCGCTTACGGCTTTTTTGTTGATATTAGTGAGTATGTGCAGCCATGTTCATAGCTTTCGTTAATGTGATGGACCCATCGGCCTCATTCCATTTGATAGGTACGTTCTTGACCCACAACGGGACGGGCGGGTTGTATACACATTTGATCCGAATAACTATGACACAAGCTTTGGCAAGCGGCATAAAAACAAATAAAAGACGGTTTGTGGCAGCAGCGCCATAGGCCGTCTTTTGATTTTAAAACCGATAAGATTAATGGGTTTTTAGGGAATAATTTTATAATATATCATGAAAGTTAGGCGAAATGCAAGAAAAAGATTGATTAATTGAGGGAAGTATAGTATTTTTTAGAAGAGTAAAATTAGAGGAGGAAGTAAAATGGAAAAAATGTGTATGCAAATGATGATGAACATGTGTATGGACGACATGATGAGCCGTATGAAGTCTATGAAAATGATGATGAACACAATGAAAGACATGAACATGATGGAAAGCATGGACATGGACAGCATGATGATGAACATGCAAGAGTGCGATGAAATGATGACAATGATGATGAATATGATGCGTGAAATGAAACAAACAGCTATGTAAAACGATTGGCATAAGAATCTCCCAAATTCTTATGAAAACCAAACGGCAGAGCAGTCATCTGCATGCCTCTCACAACGAACCAGCCAACCATGCCAGTGGAGCTGACCTCTTCAATAACCTTCATGGCAAAACAGTCCTCTGTATGCCATACTCAACTTCTATTTATAACCCGTCCGAGCATTCTAATACAAACCCTAAGCCTTGTTAGCTTTAATCAATTTCACAATTTCAAGTCGTTGCAGCTTGAGCTCCCATACTTTTTCTCTTAATTGCTCTTCTTCCGTGGAGTTCTGCTTGTGATCTTTCAATTGTTGAAACAGCTTCAGCATATTTCGGTTGATGGAATCAAACATTTGCCACAATTGAAATTCAAAATGACGTGTCAGATGATGTTCGAATTGATGCAGTGTTTGCAGGATTTGTTGCTGCCATTCCGTATCTCCAAGTGCTAGAGCATAATTGTATAGATCAAGATGATCGTTAATCCAGGTTTGGGCGAGGGGGTGTTTGTAAGTAATCATCTTGAACAGCTCCTTTTTATAAACCTTATACCTAGTATTATACTAGGAATTATAAGGAATTCAAGTGGGGAATTAAAAAAAACCGGATTTTGAGAAAAAGTTCTCAAAATGCCAGCTTTTATTGGGTTCATTTTATTCAGCTAATTTAAATACTTTAATGGTTTGGATACCGAATTTTTTTAGTGTCTGTTGAGAACCTGGCACAAAGATATCCAGATGCTTTCCTTTGACAGACCCTCCTGTATCGGTTGCGTAAGCATACATACCGCCTGCTGGAAGACCATTAAACGTATAACCTTCTATATAGAGCTTAGACCCTAGTGGTATTACGGAAGGATCAACAGCTACAGTTCCAATGGATAGGGGATTGCCCATAAAGTCGAGTGCAGCGTAACCGCCATTCTCTGCCGGATCTGCAGAATAGACCGTGGATTGAAATAATTCATAATCAGGTGCATGATGATTGCCGTCTTTGCTCAGTATCGCTAATTTACTGCTCGGGTCCCATTGTACGGGAATATCAGATGCATTGCTTAGAAAACGAAGCGGCACATAAACACGGCCATCTTGGAATTCAGCATGTGTGTCCATCGTGACACGGTTATTATCGATTTCAGCTTCTTTTTGCCCGGAAACCAAGGTGATTGTGTGTTTGTCGTTATTCAGCGTGACTTTGACTTGGTCGCCTTCTTTTTGCCATTGAACGTCATACCCAAGCTTCTCGGTAACGAAACGAACAGGCACTTGTGTAGCATGATTGTCATCCAGATACGGCTGTGCATCCGGGAATTGAATCAGGTCATCATTGACTTGCACTTTCACAGCCATCTCGGCCGCATGCGCGGAAAATGGGGAAAGAAAGCCTCCTGCCAAGACTGTCAAGGACACAGCAAGGCTAGTTAACCCTTTTGTAAGCATATTCAATTGGTGAGCCTCCTTCATTTGAGCCTTCGAGGTTAGTTGACGGGTTCGGGAAGAAGGTTCTCCCTAGTCTGCTCTCCTTCAAGAGCAAATATTCACCCCAAGTAAATCGTCCCCCGTACCGGCACTTTGTCTGTGCACCGGACTCGGCTTCAGATAGTTTAACATTGATCATCCACGCGGAACAACGACCAAAATATGGATGGTCTGATTGTTATACTGGACTTAGGTCTAGGAACAAAACAGTCGCGAGTCCGTTTTGACGGGAAGATGTTTCAGCTAAGATAGAGACATGAAGAACACGTGAAGGGCGGTTGGCAAGATGAGGTTGGATCGATCGAAAGGATTGGCTTTGCTAATGATAGCAGCAGGTTTTCTCATTTGTTTACATCAATTTGGTCACTTTATGGAGTGGCTAATCCCTATTTCGATGGTTGGGTTAGGCTATGTAGGCATCGGCTATGGCAGGAAGGTTGGATGGTTGATCTTCGGACTGGGTGCTTTGATTCTGACGATTAAATTATCCGGATTGCTGGTACTTGCCTTCGCTGTCTGGATGTTCGTATATGGCATTCGCTTGCTGAAGCGACAACAAGTTTCGTCTAACCACGAATTTTAATCAATAGGAACACTGGGGGTGTGGCATAATGAGCATATTGAATCGGATAGGCAAAATGGCGGAAACAGCTTGGCAGGAAACAGCCTGCAAGCTTGATCTGCATGAACGTGGGGGCAACGGTTCAAGTAATGAAGCAATTGAAGCGCTGGAGCAGCGTTATCACGATGCGCTGCAGCGAACGATAGAGCTGCGGCGGCAGAGCGTAGACGCCGAGGAAATGGCGCAGCTGCGCGGCGAGCAAGCCGAGCTGGCGATGCGCGCCGGCGAAGAAGATCTCGCGCGCAGGGCACTGCAAGAGAAGCTGCGCGAGGAAGCAGCTGCCTTGCACTACCGCGAGCAGTACGCGAGCAGCCAGGACCTGTGCCTGGCGCTCGCAGAGGAACTGCGCGAGCTGCGTGCAGGGCACGCAGCAACAGGCGGGCAGCCGGAGAGCGGGCTGCCTCCGAAGGACGCTCGCGACACATGGCGCGAGCTGGAAGTCACCGGCCGCGAGCTCGGCCGGGAGGCGCTGCAGGGGCTCCGCGAAGCGGGCCGCCTGTCGAAAGAGACGCTGAAGGAAGCCGGCGGCAACCTTCAGCAGGAGCTGCGCACGCTGCGCGGCAAGCTCCAGCAGGATTGGCAGCAGCACCAGCGCTCCAGCGATGAGCAAGACCCGCGCGGCAAGAAGTAGCCGCGTGTTTCTATCTAACGCCGTTGCTAAGCTTACGGCGTGCACGGATCATAGTCGATGACCATCCTCCAAGATTCAGGGGAAAGCCTTGCCGATCAAGGATTTTCATCTTGGAGGCCGTCCATTCTTATGGTATGCTAGGAATCTATATCAACTATTATAATGGCAGCCAGAGGAGGTGCAGCGATGGGTGAAGAAACCAAAAATAACCGCAGCCGGAATACAGCATTAGTGCTGATTGGAGCCGGTCTTTTTTTGCTTCTTGATCATACGATAGGCTTTTTCCCCATTCTTGCGATAATCCTCGTCTTGCTTGGTATTCATCGAGTCCGTTCACGTAAAGAGCGCAAGGGCTATGTGTTGATCGGGATCGGAGCCGTGATCTTGTTTGGCGATCATATTACGATTGTGTTGTCTATTGTTTTGATTTCGCTAGGCTTGTTTTTCATAAAGTCTAAGCAGGTTCACAAGGATGACACGTACATTCAAAAACAGAAGCTGATGGACAGCGTTCGTCTAGGTCGTGAGCCTTGGATTTTGCGAAATAGCTCGACTTGGTACATTATCGGGGAAACCTATATTGATCTTTCCCTAGCGATTTTGGAGCAGAAGGAAACGACGGTTATTTTTCAAGGCATAGTGGGTGATGTGGATATTAAGGTTCCCGATGATATTGGGATCTCTGTTACATCTTCTGTTACTTTTGGACAAATACAGGTCGGTAACGAACGTGAGTCTGGCGTGATGAATAAACTGGCTTGGCAGTCAGCGAATTATGAGCACTGTGACCACCGAGTGAAACTTGTTCTGTTTTACATCGTAGGAGATATCAAAATCAAAGTTTTGTAAGGATAACGAGGAGGTTCAGCACCTATTGGACGGCTATAAAAGACGGTTAACGAATATGATATGGCGCAGTATGGCTGAATCGATCATCTTTAGCTTTGTTGTATTTGGCGCTATTATTTATTTTTTGCAATCACGTGAATTGATTGTGCCTTTTACGAGCTGGCAGGAGGGCGTGAAATTTACCTTTATGGCGATTGTCGTCATAGCTGGCATTGGCGCGGGATATGGCTATTGGAACAGCAGCCGGATTACAAGGCGGCTTGAGCCCATGATGGAAACGATGATTTTGTTGGAAAAAGGAACATTTACCCGCGATGGCTTCCAGAACGGAGAAGATGAAATTGGACGTTTGGGTGAGCAGCTGGGCCGTATTATGAAGCGTTGGGAAGAACAGGTCACTTCCTTGCAGCGTTTATCCAATGATAATGCGGAGCTTGCCGAGAAGGCGAAGCTTTCTGCCGTTATTGAAGAAAGACAACGCTTGGCACGCGAGCTGCACGATGCTGTAAGTCAGCAGTTATTCGCCATTTCGATGACGGCAACGGCGGTTGGCCGGACCTTGGACAAGGACTTCGAGAAAGCGAAGAGGCAAATTCATCTCATCGAAGAGATGGCTTCCGTGGCACAGTCTGAGATGAGAGCTTTGCTGCTGCACTTGCGCCCAATTCATCTCGAGGGGAAACGACTGTCAGAAGGGCTTGTAGAGCTGCTTAAGGAGCTCGCGGCTAAGGTTCCGATGGCGATTACGTGGGATATGGACGAAGAAATTCGTTTAAATAAAGGGATTGAGGATCATTTATTCCGGATTGTGCAGGAGGCGCTCTCGAATGCTTTGCGTCATTCCAAGGCGAATAAGTTGGAAGTGAAGCTGCTGCATCGTCCGGACGGTGTTCGTTTGGCCATTCGTGATGACGGAATCGGGTTTGAACTGGATGCGAAGAAACTTACCTCCTATGGCATTGTCTCTATGAAGGAGCGGGTTAATGAAATCGGCGGTTCCGTAGATATTATTACAGCGCCCGATCGTGGGACACGGATTGAAATTCGCGTGCCTATCCTTGCTACAGAATTAGCGCTTGAAACGTAAAGAATGGTGCAAACTTTATTTTCTGAACGAGAGGAGAAGCAAATGGACGACACTTTGATTAAAGTTTTGCTTGTCGATGACCATGAAATGGTAAGAATCGGCCTTGCCGCCGTATTAGGAACAGAGGATGGCATCGAAGTGGTCGGTGAAGCAAGCAATGGACACGATGGCATTCGGCTTGCACAAGAATACCGGCCTGACGTTGTCCTCATGGATTTGGTCATGGAAGGCATGGACGGGATTGAAACGACGAGGAAGCTGCTGCAATTGTATCCTGATTGCAAAGTCATTGTGTTGACGAGCTTCCTGGATGATGAGAAAATGTATCCAGTGATTGAAGCCGGGGCTTTCAGCTATTTGCTGAAAACGTCCCGCGCTTCCGAGATTGCTCAAGCGATAAGAGCGGCAGCCAAAGGGCAGTCCATTCTCGAATCGCAAGTGGCCTCGAAGATCATGAACCGGTTTCGTCAGCCGAAGCCTGTCGCGGAGCCTCATGAGGATCTGACCGAGCGGGAAATGGAAGTGCTGCGGTTGATTGCCAAGGGCAAGTCGAATCAAGAATTAGCGGATGATTTATTTATCGGTGTGAAGACAGTTAAGTTTCATGTCACGAATGTACTGGCCAAGCTTGGTGTGGAGGATCGTACCCAAGCGGCTATCTATGCATTCAAACATGGCTTGGCTGAGTAGCATTGAAGCTGCAAGGGAGCGATAAGGGATGAATTTATTAAAGCAAATGTGGAGCTGGTTTGGTTCCATTGCGATTTCGTTTATTTTGGTCGTATTTCTTGGTGTGTTCGTGTTCCAGTCTACGAAGGTAATGGGACATTCGATGGACCCAACGCTTCATGACAGCCAGCGTGTGTATGTATCGAAGCTCTCTCATACATTTAGTTATGAACCCAATTATGGTGATATTGTCATTATCGACTCGAGGGTTGATATGAAGCGAACGTTCAAGAACGACTTGCTCGACAGCCCCTTGCTCAGCCTGTTTACCAAGGGCGATGACAAGCATGTCTGGATTAAACGTGTGATCGGCAAGCCAGGAGATCAATTAGAGCTCAAGGACGATAAGATGTATCGCAATGGCCAATTGCTCGACGAGCCATACATCAACGAAGCTATGAGAGCCAATGGCAACAAGCAGTGGACAGTGCCAGAGGATCACGTGTTCGTGATGGGAGACAATCGCAACAACAGTATGGACAGCCGAGTAATTGGATTTGTACCGCTGGATCATGTGTTAGGCAAAAAACTTTTCTGATGCCAAAACAGCCCTCAAGATGAACATGCAGGAGCATGAACTCATCATGAGGGCTGTTTGTTGTTTGGAAATTTCGCTGCTACATCTGGGCATCAAGGAGAAGACCGCTCATCGGAACCGGCAAATATGCTTGAAGCTTAGCACGATATTGGCCGTAAGGCTTAAGCTGGGAGCTGGACAGTTGGAAGAGGGATTCCGCCGGAAGCTCCTGCAATTGTCCAAGCGAGTTCGCGAGGGATGTGGCGAAGCCCGTGATGCTGCCGAGACTTTTGCGAAGGGAGCCTGTTGAATGATGGATCTGCTGATCCAGCTCTTCTTCGTTCAGCTCCAAGGTCCCGTCATCAAGCTGGGTGATTCCAAGTTCTTGCAAGGAATAAGGCTTAGCTGCTTGTTCCAGTCCATTGAGCAGAGAGCGGTTCAGGTATTCCGGTGAGTTGCTAAGACTATGTTGAAAGGCATTATAGGTATCTACAAATTGGCGTATAGGCTCTTTGACGGCCTTGCTATCTGTTTCTTCCAGATAGGACGCTGTAAAAGCGGAAAGGGCAGGCAGGCGAGTATTGACCAAGGATTGCGCGGATTGTTTAACAACCTGAGCAGACTGAATAAATCCAGCTACATCTTGAGCTGCTTTTTGCGCGAATTGCTTATAGGGCAATCCTTCGTAGGGCATATTCAAAGAGCCCTTTATCGTCGTTGAATTACCGCCGGAGACGCCGCGGACTGCGCTGACCCGATAATAGTCCTTATGGGTTTGATAGCTGTTTACAGCCATGATCGGCAGATAGGCATTGATCATTCAAAACACCTCATTTTCGCTTATGTATAGTATAGCATTCGCAGTGACTGGGGTAAATTGGAATTTGTTAGGCAGGAACAATTCGGAAAGTATTGAACCCAGCGGAGTCAATTGCGCGATAACCGACATAAGATAGCATTATTGCTTCTTGTGGAGGCGGTGTCAGATGATTCGCAAACGATTGACTTCCATTGACGATCGGTCCATCCATCGATTGGTTATTGAACAGTTAGTACCCTTTTCCCGACTATATGACACAAGCGCTTCCGTAACTTTTTCGGATATACGCAAGCGGCTGAACCATAACAAAACGTTTGTCTTGGCCAAAGGGTTGAAGCAGCCTTTCGGTTTCATTTCCGTTATCCGCAAATCACACACGCTATTCGTGGATATGCTGGCTATTGACGCTCGCGAGCAAGGGAAAGGCTGGGGGAGTGATCTGATGAAGATGGCTGAGGACTATGGCAGAAGCGAACGCTGCCGTACGGCTGAGCTTTTTGTTGATGAAAGCAACCCCAAAGCGATTGGCTTCTATGCAAGCAAAGGGTATCAGATCAAGGAGTATCATCCAGAACTAAGCTGCTACAAGATGAGCAAGCGTATCGCCCGCTAGTTGGCGAAATAGCTTGAAAGCGGGCTGTCTTCTTCAAGTAGAAGTTCTACTGAAGAGACAGCCCTGTTTTCATTCACTGAAAATCGCTGCAACGCGATCAAGCGGAATTACGAAGGCTCCTAATGGACCAGGTGCAGGGCCGAAAAGGGGGAGACCGAAGAACGAAAATCCGCCTGGAGGCTCACTCAGGGCCGGGTTTGAAGAGGCCGTTTTGGACTGTTTTGTTTTTATAGTTTTGGATGCAGATTTGCCGCTTTTTTTTGCGGAGTTAAGCTTTGGACGGGCTTCTTCATTGAGGATTAAGTTGTTTTTGTCCAGACGGCTGAGAATACCGAAAATTTGTGAACCATCGTTCAAATAAATAAGGACGGGCTTCCCGCAATGGCTGCGGCAGGACTTTGCCGTTATCGGATGAATGGGCTGCATGTGAATCATGGCACCTCCGTTTTGTTATGTACTGTAGCCTATTCGGTGCCGATGAGATCGGTATAGACAGATGACTATTTTTATATAAGAAATTGTTATTAATAAAATACTCAGAAAAGTTGAATAGCTTGCCTATTTTAGGTATGCTAAGCTTATTGACTTTATCCTAATAGAGAAAGAATGATGAATAGATGAGTGGAGCTGTATTTTACATTTTCGGAGCAACAGGAGATTTGGCCAAAAGAAAGCTGTTTCCAGCCTTTTACAGCCTCTACCGTGAAGGCAAATTAGGTGAAAATTTTGCTGTGGTGGGTCTGGCCCGCAGACCACGCACGAATGATCAATTCCGCGATGACGTGAAAAATTCGATTGAAGATTTTGCTCGTTACAAAATCACGGACGATGGCGAATGGGATCGTTTCGCGGAGCGTTTTGAATACATGTCCTTGGATATTAACAATGTTGCGGGATTCCATGATTTGAACGTACTCACGACCAAGCTCGATGAGAAGTATCAAACAGGCGGCAACCGCTTGTTCTATCTAGCCTTGGCGCCTGAGCTGTTCGGCAACGTTTCATACAACTTAAGCGAAGGCGGCTTGCTGGAAACCAAAGGTTGGCACCGTCTGGTCATTGAGAAGCCTTTCGGCTACGATCTGCCGTCGGCAGAACGCTTGAATGCTCAACTGCGTCAAGTGTTTGAGGAAAAGGATATTTATCGTATCGATCATTACCTGGGCAAAGAAATGGTGCAAAATATCGAATTCGTTCGTTTTGCGAATGCCTTCTTTGAACCGCTTTGGAATAATAAATACATAGCTAATATTCAAATCACGCTCAGTGAGACCGTTGGTGTTGAGGAGCGCGGTGGCTACTACGACCATTCTGGAGCTCTGCGAGATATGGGGCAGAACCATATGCTGCAAATGCTTATGATGATGGCTATGGAGCCGCCAAGCCGCCTGCATCCGGAAGATATTCGTGATGAGAAGGTAAAGGTTCTGCGTTCCCTGCGCTTATTCGAATCCGGTGATGATGTGCGTGCCAATGTGGTGCGTGGGCAATATGCGACCGGGTCCAGCAGAGGGAAGGATCTTCCTGCGTATCGCGAAGAGGATTCGGTTAATCCGGAATCGACGACGGAAACCTATTTTGCTGCGAGAGTGCACGTAGATAATTTCCGCTGGGCAGGCGTTCCTTTCTACATTCGCACAGGGAAAAGGCTGCCGGTCAAAACGACGGAGGTCGTTGTTGAATTCAAAAACATCCCGAATAACGTCTACTTAGCCAAGAAGCATGATCTGGAACCAAACTTGCTTGTTTTCCGTGTGAATCCGATGGAAGGCATTTATTTGAAAATGAATGCCAAGCAGCCGGGATCTGAGGGTGTCATCGTGCCTGTGGCGATGGATTTCTGCCAAAGCTGCCAGATCGGGATCAATACGCCGGAAGCTTACGAGCGGTTGTTGTATGATGCTACGCGTGGGGATTCGACGTACTTCACCCGTTGGGATGAGGTTGCGCTTGCTTGGTCTTATGTTGACCGCATCGCAGCGGCTTGGGCTGAGCAATCCAGCGATTTGAAGCACTATCCAGCTGGTTCATGGGGTCCTGTCGAAGCAACAGAGCTGCTAAGTCAAGATGGCTTCAAGTGGTGGCCAATTAACGGTCAGCATGAAGGCGAAGTCGATTGGGCTGCTGTTCAGAAAACGACGGTTTTAACCTAAGACGACAAGCATATTATCCAACAGGCGGCTCTGCCTGTTGGATTTTTTGTGGTATAATAGCGATTACGGAGTAAATCTTATAAGTATACTTGGGGTGCGTTTATGTCGCGAAGAGCTTTTATCCGATGGCTGCTCGCAATCGGGGCCGCGTTGGTTGGATTAAGCGCCTTTTTCAGTCAAAAGGTGAAGCAAGCATTTCTGCAGGAGGATCATCCTGCTGGTTCTACGATAACGCCCGAGCCTGCTCAAGCTGTAGCGCAAACGACGGCAGAACCGCTGCCAACGGGCCCGCTGATGTCTTATTTTATTCTAAGCGATCTGCATGTTAGTGTTGGTGATCCCTCGACTGGGAAGAAATTGAAGCAAGCGTTGGATGATATCACGCATTTCGACGGACCGGTGGATGCCATTATGCTAACCGGCGATTTGACGGATACAGGTACGGAACGAGATTATAAAGAGCTGCGTACCATTGTAAATGAGTATAAACTTCCGCCTGTTCATGGGAACATGGGAAATCATGACTATTACACGATCT
This sequence comes from Paenibacillus ferrarius, assembly GCF_002027705.1. Lineage (GTDB taxonomy): Bacteria > Bacillota > Bacilli > Paenibacillales > NBRC-103111 > Paenibacillus_E > Paenibacillus_E ferrarius. Next base: position 32,197 of record NZ_MBTG01000017.1, read on the forward strand.
GGATCAACAAAGCGAATAACTGGGATCAAGAGGCTGTCCCGAACGGCAAGAGTGATGCCACGAGCAGGGAGCAGTTCAAGAAGCATTTTGGCTATTCGCAAGTCTACAATGACTTTACGACCAAAGGGCATTCAATTCTGCTGCTTTCGCAAGAAGCCTATGTGCAGGAGAAGCCTGAAGTTGGTGAAGGCGCATGGTATTCCGATGAACAACTGGCATGGTTTAAGGAACGGGTGAAAAGCTTATACAAGCCGGGAAGGCCGTTGTTCGTCATGACGCATCAACCGCTTCCGCCCAGCGGCACAGATGGGGGAACGCATCAATTAATACGTGCCATCCAATTCCGTGAGATTCTGAAGCCTTATAAGAATGTTTTCGTTTTCTGCGGACACCGCCATCAGGATTTCCAGAACGGGACACCGCATTATGTGCAAGAAACATTCCATTTTTTCCACAATTCTTCCGTGGGAAGAACATTAAACCGTGCTTATCAACAGGAAGCCAAGACGAAGGCACAGGGCATGTATGTACAGGTGTTTGCCGATAAGGTCGTCGTACGCGGCAGAGAGTTCAGCAATCGTACGTTCCTTGAAGAAGCGAATTGGAGTATCAATTTGCAGAAAGCTCAAGCGTAATGTTAAGCATTTATGTAAAAGAAGAAGGGAATAAACTAACAAATGACAACGCAACTGACTAAACTTCTCGAAACGGAAGTCGCCAAGCGACGTACGTTCGCGATTATTTCTCACCCGGATGCGGGGAAAACGACACTGACGGAGAAGCTGCTCTTATTCGGAGGCGCGATTCGCTTAGCCGGTACAGTGAAAGGCCGCAAGGCGAGCAAGCACGCCACATCGGACTGGATGGAGATTGAGAAGCAGCGTGGAATCTCGGTTACGTCCAGCGTTATGCAGTTCGATTACGAAGGTCATCGTGTGAACATTCTGGATACACCAGGTCACCAAGACTTCAGTGAGGACACTTACCGGACACTGACTGCCGCAGATAGCGCCGTCATGCTCATCGACGTGGCCAAAGGGGTAGAGACACAGACGAAGAAGCTGTTCCAAGTGTGCCGGATGCGCGGCATTCCGATCTTCACGTTCATTAACAAGTTGGACCGTGAAGGACGTGATCCTTTTGAACTTCTGGAAGAACTCGAGGAAGTGCTGGGCATTCGTTCTTATCCGATGAACTGGCCGATTGGTTCGGGCAAACAGTTCTGCGGTGTGTATGACCGCGGCAAATCGCAATTAGAGCTGTATCAAGGCGATGACCACAAAGACATTCAAGTTCGCAAGGTAGATGGTGTTGACGATCCTTTAGTCAAGCAGATTGCCGGTGAATTTCTGCATAAACAATTAAGTCAGGATATCGAATTGCTTGATGTAGCCGGCGATCCTTTTGATATGGAGAAAGTGCTGAAAGGCGAACTGACACCCGTATTTTTCGGAAGTGCAGTGAACAATTTCGGTGTGCAGACGTTCCTTGAGAACTTCTTGCAGCTTGCTCCTAAGCCAGAGCCGCGCAACAGCACAGCAGGTGTCATTGAGCCAACCAAAGAGAAGTTTTCCGGTTATGTATTTAAAATTCAAGCGAACATGAATCCGGCTCACCGTGACCGTGTAGCTTTCTTGCGCATCGTATCCGGTAAATTCGAACGCGGGATGTCCGTGAAGCATGTCCGCATCGGCAAAGATATTAAGCTTGCGCAGCCGCAGCAATTTTTGGCGCAGGATCGGGATATCGTAGAAACAGCCTTCCCTGGCGATATTATCGGATTGTTCGATCCAGGTATTTTTAGAATCGGCGATTCCCTGAGCGAAGGGGAAGAGATTGTTTTCGATGAGCTGCCGACCTTCTCGCCGGAGCTGTTCAGCAAAGTTTCGATCAAAAATGCGTTGAAGCAAAAGCAGTTCCTCAAAGGGATTGATCAGCTGACCGAAGAGGGAATGATCCAAGTATTTACGACATTTGGCTTCGAGGACATGATCCTTGGCGTTGTAGGGCAGCTGCAATTCGAGGTGCTTGAGCATCGGATGCGCTCCGAATATGGCGTAGATATTCTTTTGCAGCGTCAAAACTACCAGTTCGCACGTTGGATCGTGGACGAGAAGATTGATCCAGGCAAGTTCCGCATTAATTCACAACTGGTGAAAGACAAAAAAGGCAACTACGTGGGCTTGTTCGAAAGCGAGTATGCGCTTAGATCTTCCATTGAGAAGAACCCGACGGCCAAGTTTTTAACGAGTGCGCCATAACACATAGCAATCAAGAAGAGGCTAGCCCCAGATTACCATCTGGGGTAAGGCCTCTTCTTTCATTTTAGTCGCCAATGGACAGTTTGCTTCATACAATAGGTACGGGTAATAGTAATCACGAAGTCGACTGTTTAAGGAAGTGAACTCAGAGATGCATCTCTTAATTATTGCTCCTGAGCAAATCCCCGTACCCCCCATTCTGGGTGGTTCCGTCGAAATATGCATAAATGCTATTGCACGCGAGCTTGCTATGCACCACCTGGTTACCGTTATATCACGGCAGCATGCTTCGTACAGCAGAGTGAGCAGAGAAGGCCAGCTCACAATTATCAGAGTTCCGTCGGGGAAATCAACGCGTTATATGAATGAAGTGATTAAGGCCATCCAAGGCAAGTCGTTTGATTGGATTCAAGTGGATAACAGACCCCGCTATGCGGCTGCCATCAAGAAGCATTTTCCGCATACACCGGTCTCACTCTTCATGCACTCTTTGACTTATGTAAGGCCGCCTTATGCGCGGGTTGCCAGCTGCGCGAAGCAATTGGCGAAGGTGGATTGGATTGTAGCCAACAGCAGCTCACTGGAACAAGAGTTGCGAAGACTTTATCCGACACAGACCCGTCAGCTTCACAAAATTTATCTAGGCACCGATGTAGATAGATTTAGTCCTAAATCTACGATGACCATCAGGCGCTTGAGAAAAAAATATCATGTCAGCAACGGCTTCCAGGTTCTCTTCGTAGGGAGATTGATTAAACGCAAAGGGCTGTCGGAGTTGATACGTGCTGTCCATTTGGCGAGGAAATCAGCTCCTCAGGTAAAGCTGTTAATAGCGGGAGGGCAGCAAGGTAGAGGCTATAAGGCTGCGCTGCAAAAGAAAGCGAAAAGGCTTGCTGTGCCTGCGAAATTTTTAGGCAATATCCCGCATCGAAGGATGCATCAAATCTATGGCCTTGCGGATTGTTTCGTCTGTCCGTCCCAGAAGCATGAGGCATTCGGACTTGTGAACGTAGAAGCGATGGCCTCTGGGCTTCCTGTTATTGCCTCAGCCATTGGCGGGATCAAAGAGGTGATTCAGCATGAGCATAATGGCGTTCTGATTGACTCGTTCCGAGACCCGCGCGCATTCGCTCGAGGCATCGTTGCAGTCGCCACACAGAAAGCATGGGCGGAAGACTTAGCGAAGCAAGCGCGGAATGATGCCGTGGAACAATTCAGCTGGCAGGCCACAGCACAATCATTGGCCGACTTCTATAGAATGAAGCTGGAGGCGAAACATGAAAAAGATAGGAAAGAAATCGAGTGGAATCCGCTATTCCAGATACGTCATGAGCAAAATGAGGAAAACGAAGGCAGTAGAAGCGAAAGCATCGCTCCGGCAATACGTGCCGACAACGAAACGAATGACGCATGACACCCTAAAGCAAATGCTTGCTCAGCATAAAATGATTTATATCAAACCGGATATTGGGATGTTTGGAAACGGCGTTATCCGTGTAGAACAGACTGAAGCCGTGGCGGGGAAAGAGAAAGAAAATATTGTTGAGCCACTGTATAGGTATCAGTCTGGCGTGAAGGTGAGGAAGTTCAAAACTTTCGATGAGATGTATACTTCTATCATTAAATTGACGAAAAATCGGCCTTATTTGACTCAGAAAGGGATTCATCTGCTCAAGCACAAAGGGAACCGATTCGATCTGCGGGTCATGGTTCAGCAAACGCCGACGCGTGCTTGGGAGACGACCGGTGTCATTGGGCGCGTTGCGCATCCGAGCAAAATCGTAACCAATTTCCATAATGGAGGAACCTTGAAATCGGTGGAAACGCTGCTGCGAAGTTATTTGCCGATAAGTCAGCGCAAAGGATATGTGAGGAAGCTCCAAGGGCTCGGTCAGCAAGTAGCGCAGGCGATTCATGCGCGGTACAAAGGGGTTAAAGAAATCGGTGTGGATGTCGCACTGGATCATGAGCTGCATCCATGGATTCTAGAAGTAAATACCAGCCCGGATCCTTACATTTTCCAGCGCTTGAGCGACAAAAGCATTTTCTACAAAATGAGACGCTATGCCAGAGCCTACAACAGACCGGTTAAGAAATCATAACCGGTCTGTTGTATTGGTTAAAGCTTTGTTCAATGTCGAAGACAGAGACGGGCGGACTTAATAGATAACCCTGAATCGTCGTGCAGGTGGTTTCTTTCAAGATGGCGAGCTGGCTCAATTCTTCAACGCCTTCGGCAACCACTTGCACATTCAGTGCATGTCCAAGGTGAATGATCGCATTGGTAATGGCCAAGTCGTCTTTATTAGAGTGGATATTTTTGACGAAGGAACGGTCAATTTTCAAACAATGAATAGGGAAATGCTTCAAGTAGTTAAGGGACGAATAACCAATGCCGAAGTCATCTATGGAGATGGAAATGCCGATCTTGCAAAGCTTGTCCAGGACAGCCACGGTAGTCTCCATATTCTGCATGATCGAGCTTTCGGTAATTTCGAATTCCAAATAAGAAGGATCAATGCCAGTTTTTTCAATGATGTGGATAGCCTTGTCTGAGAAGTGCTCATCCTGGAACTGGCAGGGCGAGATATTGACGGCAATCTGATAGTTTAAAATGCCAGCTTCGAGCCATCTTACCTTCTGCAGGCAGGCCTCGCGGAGCACCCACTCGCCCAGCGGCAATATCAAGCCGCATTCTTCGGCAAGCGGAATGAAATCGTTCGGCGCAATAAGGCCAAGCCTAGGGTGGTTCCATCGTACCAAGGCTTCCAAACAAATGATGTTTCCTGTGGAGAGTTCGAGTCGCGGCTGATAGTAGAGAATAAGCTCATTCTCTAGAATGGCTTGGCGCAGCTCGGTTTCCATCTGGATATGATTAACGGACGTCAGCTTGTTCAGCGAGTTGTAGGCGACATGTTTGTTTTTGCCCGTATGTTTAGCGGTTAGCAAGGCTTGATCTGCTTGATGCAAGCTTTGTTCAAGGGAAGCAGATAAGGATTCAATGAAACTTGATCCTATGCTGACGTTGATATAGCACTGCTGCTCCATGACGTTAAATGGTAAATGAAAGAGGCTCTGTACACGTTGTATGATGGGGGAAAGCTGTTCCTTCCCGTCGGCACGCATAAGAAGTCCGAATTCATCATCGCCTGTTTGAACGATAAGATCACAATGGGAAAGAGTTTGCAGTCTGCCTGCGATTTCTTGGAGCAGAAGATCTCCATATGTATAGCCAAGGGAGAAATTCACTTGTCGAAAACGATCGATGTCAAGAAGCAACAAAATACGCAAAGGCAGGGGGGATGCGGTTCTATGGTGATGTCGCATAGTTTTGCGAATCGCGTTTTGAAGCTCAAGCCGATGGTGGATGCGAGTGACTTTAGGGGTGCTCCGCAGAGTACCTAGGGTTGTTGCTGTGGCCAAGTGAAGAAGGCGCCAGACTGCTTTCATTGCGATCACTCATTCCCACATCATAGTTGTAGCTTTCACCTTTATCATAAAACGAAAGGCGAGGTCTAGACAATATTATAATTTAGTTTATTTGACATATAATAGGAATTTTTTGGACGCGCCTTTATTCAAACTTAATATAATTGTCGTAATTTGACGAAATTTTTACGAACCGATAGGTATTGACAAAATTGCGTCCGAAATGAGAAAATGTACGCGTGTACATAATGGATAGACGGAGGGTTCTGCATGGTAACAAGAAAAGAGGTTGCTGAATTGGCAGGTGTCTCCGAAGCGACCGTTTCTCGTGTATTTAATGGGCTTGGCCCGATGAAGCCATCAACCAAAGAGCGTGTGTTAGAGGCCGCCAAGCAATTGAATTATCATCCGAATGCGATTGCTCAGAGTTTTGCTCGAAGACGAAGTGGAAATCTAGGTGTTGTGCTTCCCTACATGCCCAAGGTGCATCTCTTCTCTGCTTATTATTTCTCGGAAATCTTAAGCGGAATAGGCGAGCAAGTGAGGGAACAAGGGTATGATATGCTGCTCTCCCTTTTGAAGCCGGATGAAAGCTTGGATTACTCAGCTCTGTACCGGTCGCAGAAAGTGGACGCTTGTGTCATTCTAGGCGCCAGAGATACGCCCGAACAGCGACAATCACTGATGAAACTGCAAGCGGAGGGCCATCCGTTTTGCTTAGTGAATCAACGCTTCGAGGGTTTATCCTTTCGAGAGGTAGATGCCGATCATATTGTGGGCAGCTATCAGGCTGTGCGGCATTTGCAGGAGGAGGGCTATCAGAAGATTGCTTTCTTGAATGGTTCTCTAGGGTATTCGAACTCGCTCGACCGGCTTGAGGGCTATCACAAGGCAATGAAGGAAGCGGGTTTGGACGTGAAGCCAGAGCTGCTGCTAGAGGGCAACTATAGCCGCAAAAGCGGATATGAAGCGGCTGAGCGAATTTGGGAGCAGCGTGAACACGTTGAAGCGGTTTTTGCTGCCAACGATCGAATGGCGATCGGCTTAATGCAAGGACTTCGCGAACGAGGCTGGATCGCTGGCCGGGACTTTGCTGTGATTGGCTGCGATGATTCCGATGCTGCCAAGCTGAGTGATCCCCCGCTAAGCAGCATTAATGTTCCTTTTTATGAAATGGGCAAAGAAGCAGCTCGAGGTGTTCTTGCAGGTGTTCTGCAGGGTGAAGCTGCCAATCATACGAAGGTGAAGCTGCCTACCCAAGTCGTTGTAAGACAATCATCGAAGAGAAATCCTTCCAAGTAGAAGTCAAAGGGCGTGAAATTGGGTAATCAATGGGAGAGACCTGATGAATCTAAGGAGGAATTATCATATGAAATCATTCAATGTCGGTATGGTTGGCTACAAGTTTATGGGGAAAGCGCATAGTCATGCGTATAAGGATATGCGGATGTTTTTCCCGCAGACAGCGGTGCCTAAGATGAAGCTTCTCTGCGGCAGAGATGTGAACGGTGTCAGCTCAGCAGCCGAACAATTCGGCTGGGACGGGTACGTCACCGATTGGCGCGATCTGGTCTCGCATCCCGAGATCGACATCGTCGATATCAATGCGCCCAGTGATGCGCACAAAGAGATTGCGATTGCCGCCGCCAAGGCAGGCAAACACCTGTTCTGCGAAAAGCCGCTGGCACTGACCCTTGCTGATGCAAGGGAAATGCTGCAAGTGGCGGAGGAGGCAGGCGTGAAGCACATGGTGGGCTTCAACTATCGCTTTGCTCCTGCGGTGCAGCTTGCGAAGAAGTTGGTCGAGAGCGGCCGTCTCGGCGACATCTATCACTTCCGGGCCTGGTTCCTCCAGGACTGGATCGTAGATCCGACATTCCCGCTCGTATGGCGCTTGCAGAAGGAGATCGCAGGTTCTGGGGCGCACGGGGACTTGGGCGCGCATCTCATCGATCTGGCTCATTTCTTAGTTGGTGAGATGAAAGAAGTGATCGGGATGAGCGAGACGTTCGTCAAGGAGCGTCCGATGCCGACAGAGATGACAGGGCTTAGTGCAAAAGGCAGCAAAGATGCACCCATGGGAGCCGTCACCGTGGATGACGCAACGTTATTCATGGCACGTTTTGCGAATGGCGCTTTGGGCAGTTTTGAGGCTTCGCGGTTTGCGCCAGGGCACAGGTGTACCAACGCTTTTGAAATCAATGGCAGCAAGGGCAGTGTGAAGTTTGATTTTGAGCGATTGAATGAATTGCAGGTCTTTTTTACTAGCGATGACGAGGATGTTCAGGGCTTCAGACGCGTTTTGGCGACGGACCCGCCGCATGCTTATATGGATGCTTGGTGGCCGACAGGTCATACGATTGGTTATGAGCATACCTTCGTTCACGAGGTGGTCGAGCTGATGACGGCGATCGCCGAAGACCGGCAGCCCGTACCGAATTTCTATGATGGCGTGAAGTGCCAAGAGGTGCTGGAGGCTGTGGATCAATCCATTACCGAGCGCCGCTGGGTAAGTATTAGTGATGTTTAGGATAGAGCGTCAATGGAGAGGAGCAAGCTGCAAATGAGCAAACAGGCTTTAATTGTCTGGGGTGGCTGGGATGGGCATCAACCGGAGGAAGTAGCAGGAATTTTCGCTGAGCTTCTGCGTGCAGAAGGGTATGGCGTGGAAGTATCGGATACGTTGGATAGCTTCAAAGATGCGGAGCGCTTAGCAAGTGTTGATCTCATTGTGCCTGTATGGACGATGGGGAAAATCGAGGGTGAACAGTTGAAACCGCTGCTTGCAGCGGTCAAAGAAGGCGGAACGGGCATAGCAGGATGCCACGGCGGTATGGGCGATTCCTTCCGGAATGAAGTCGAATTTCAAGACATGGTAGGCGGGCAGTGGGTGGCGCATCCAGGCAATGATGGTGTAACGTATACCGTTCGGATCAAGGACCGCGGACATCTTTTGACAGAAGGCATGGAAGACTTTGTTGTTGTTTCTGAAAAGTATTATATGCATGTAGACCCTGCGATACAGGTGCATGCGGTGACTGATTTCGGGGATGTGGAGATGCCGGTCGTTTGGACGAAAAGTTATGGAGCGGGCAAAGTGTATTATAATTCGCTTGGCCATCAGGCTGATATTGTTCGGATGCCGGAAACGCTGGAATTAATGCGACGCGGCTTGTTGTGGGCTACACGATAACCATTAGGGGGAACGACATTAATGAGTAAGAAAAAGGTAGGGATTATTGGTTGCGGGAATATTAGTGCCATCTATATGAAAAACATCCCGCAATTTGAACATTTGGAGCTGATCGCATGCGCCGATATCGATATGGGCCGAGCTGCGGCGCGAGCGGAGGAATTCAACATTCCTCATGCTTATTCGGTACAGGAGCTTTTGCAGGATGCCAGCATTGATATTGTTATCAATTTAACGATCCCTGCCGTGCATGCTGAAGTATGTATCCAAGTCCTTGAAGCCGGCAAACACGTCTATGTGGAGAAACCGCTTGCCGTTACACGGGAAGAAGGTCTGCAGATCCTAGAGGTGGCTCAGCGCCAAGGACTGCTGGTTGGCAGTGCGCCGGATACGTTTCTGGGCGGCGGCATACAAACGTGTGCGAAGCTGATTAACGACGGTTGGATTGGCACCCCGATAGCAGCAACGGCTTTCATGATGGGCAAAGGGCATGAGCATTGGCATCCGGATCCTGAATTTTATTATGCCAAAGGCGGCGGACCTATGTTCGACATGGGGCCTTACTACTTAACAGCGCTAGTTGCCTTGCTTGGGCCGATTCGCCGTGTTACAGGCTCAACGAACATTAGCTTCCCGGAACGAACCATTCAAAGCGAGAAGAAGCGCGGACAGAAAATAGCCGTCGAAACACCGACCCACATTGCGGGTGTGCTGGATTTCCATAGCGGGGCGATTGCCACGTTGGTTACAAGCTTCGATATTATGGGAGGCACACAGCTGCCGAATATCGAAATTTATGGCAGTCAAGGATCGCTTCGTGTGCCCGATCCGAATAACTTTGGCGGTCCTGTGATGATTCGCAAGAACGGTTCCGACTGGGAACCGATTCCGCTTTCCCATGGCTACAAAGACAACAGCCGCGGCTTAGGCGTAGCTGCAATGGCAGAAGCACTGATCACAGGTGAACAGGATGCGCATCGTGCGAATGGCGAGCTGGCTTATCATGTCTTGGAGGCTATGCATGGCTTCCATGATGCGTCTGACTCAGGCAGGCATTACGTGATGCGCAGCAGCTGTGAAAAACCTGCTCCGCTGAAGCCGGATGCTGTGTTATAATGAGTGGTAATTGCATCCTCCTCTTCGTGTAAGAGGGGGATTTTTGCTATTTTATTTGTGGCAGCTTGAAACTCAGTAGGGCAGCGCTGCAGCAGAAAAGAGGGGATTACTGGATGAGCAAGAATACGCCGAAAATAGCTGTGGTCACGGATTTTGACGGCACTTTGATGGAGCAGGATGTTGGGGATGTCTTGATGGAAGAGCTAGGCATCGTGCATGCGCCGCAGGTCATGGAAGCATCGCGACTTTTTCGAGAGAAAAAGGTCGGGTCCTTGGCTTGGATTGAAGCAGCATATCCCTTGCTTGCAAGCCGGCAGCTAGAGGTGGATCAACTGCTGAAGAGCGTTCATTTGCGTGATGGGGCACAGGAATTTCTGGATTTCTGCGAGCAGAAGGAAGTACCGGTAACCGTACTGAGCGATGGTATGCAGTATTATATTGAGCAGATCCTGAGGAGTCAGCAGGTGCAGGTTACCAAAGTCATTGGGAATCCCATCACGTATTCGGCGGCAGGCCAATTTCAATTCGGTGTTCAAAATACGAATCCGGCGTGTCAATGGTGCGGCTGCTGCAAAGCAAGTGTCGTGAAGCAGATGAAAGAAGACGGATGGCTCATTATGTATATCGGAGATGGCAGCAGCGACTACTATGGGTCCGCCTTTGCCGATTGGATTTTTGCGCGAGCGAGTCTGGCTAACTATTTGCGCGAAGAAGGAACGGATTATTATCCGTTTGAAACGTTCCATGATATTTTGGCCATATTACGAGCGAATTGGCCTTTATATCAGGATGGCACAGCGGCTGGAAGACTAAGCGGAAGATATCCGTCGGCCTGTCAGTTTCCTGTTTCGTGATGGTATAGGAGAAAACCAGTCAGAGCATGCATGGAGCAGTCCCTAACTGGCTTGAAATTATTTTTTATCAGGTTTATTCCAGATGCTCTTTGAGCGTTTCGACCAGTTGATTTTGAATAGTCGCTTCGCTATGCTGCCATATGATTTCGAAAAGCACACCAAGTCCTGGCAATACTCGTTCCTCTCCGCCGATGGAATCCTCAATGACTTCTTGAAGTTCATCATTCGATTTATTCTGGACTCGCTGGACGATGGCCTGTCTTAAGGTAATGTTCATTCTGGAACCTCGCTTCCATGTCGTTATCGCTATTAATATGCGCAAGTTTATGACCGTTCATCCTCCTATCCTTCACCACCCTTGGGGACAAAGTGAGTTGTCAGGCACAAATATGTTATAATTTGAACATAAACATGGGGATATGGAGGACGTTTCAGCCGATGAGAAAGCAATTTGCAATTATTGGGATGGGAAGATTCGGATCCAGTGTCGCAAGAACATTGTCGCAGTTAGGGTTTGAAGTCATGGCTATTGATTCTCGAGAGGATACCGTGCAGGAGATTTCGACTATCGTCACACATGCTGTACAAGCTGATTCTACGGACGAAGAAGCGCTGCGAGCTCTTGGCATTCGTAACTTTGACGTTGTTGTTGTGGCGATTGGCGAGGATATTCAGGCCAGTATTCTGACTACATTAATTCTCAAAGAGATGGGCATACCTACAGTTGTCGTGAAGGCTGTCAATGATCTGCATGGCAAAGTGTTGAAAAAAATTGGCGCAGACAAAGTCGTGTATCCGGAAAGAGATATGGGGCAACGGGTGGCGCATCATCTGATTTCATCGAATATTCTTGATTACATAGAGCTATCTAATGATTACAGCATCGTGGAGATGAAAGCTTCAAACCAGTTGGTGGGCCAAAGCTTAAGACAGCTCGATATTCGGGCCAAATATGGCTGCAACGTTATTGCCATCAAGCAAAATGATAAGCTGATCATTCCGCCAAGTGCGGAGGAAATGCTCAGATCGGACGATATTCTCGTTCTTGTCGGTAAAAATTCGAATCTTCAAGCATTTGAAGTGACTTTCGCGGAGTAGGTAAAAGGAAATGACAAAAGCACATACGGAAATCATGTCGGTTCAAAATGCCAGAGTCAAAGACTGGGCGCAGCTGTTGGAGCGTCGCGGCAGGGATAAGCAAGGGAAATATCTGATTGAAGGTTATCATCTGGTGGAAGAGGCACTGCGTGCCGGAGCTAGGGTGGAAACGATTGTTTACAGCTTGGAAAAGGGTGCGCCAACGGGCTGGGATGAGCTCGAGCAGGCCGCATCGCCAGTGGAATGGGTCGGCGTCAGCCAAGCCGTTCTCGCAAAATGCTCGGATACGCAGACACCGCAAGGCGTACTGGCTATTGTGGCTCGGCCGCAGCTTGGCATGGACGAGCTGCTTGCTGGCGAGCACGATCTTGTCGTTGTCCTGGACGGCGTTCAGGACCCCGGCAACCTTGGCACGATCATCCGCAGTGCGGATGCCGTCGGGGCCAAAGCGGTTGTGCTCGGCCGCGGCACGGTCGATCTGTACAATCCCAAGACGATTCGCTCGACGATGGGATCGATGTATCATCTGCCCATTCTGGAGGCAGATCTGAGCTTGCTCTTGCCGCGCGCGCGTGAGCGCGGGGTGCGGCTCGTGACGACGAGCCTGCAGGCGGAGCGCTCGTGCTACGACACGGACCTGCGGCAGCCGACGTGGCTGATCCTCGGCAACGAAGGCAAGGGCGTGTCGCCGGAGGTTGCTGCGCAGTCGGATGTGCAGGTGATCATCCCGATGCAGGGCAAGGCGGAGTCGCTGAACGTGGCGATGGCGGCTACGGTTTTGCTGTTTGAGGCTTCGCGGCAGCGGTTGGTTTGAGGTTTGGAAGATAAAAGTGTGATGTGAGTTATAACATAAATTGAGACAGATTATAAGTTCGTTTGGTACAGATTATACTATCATTTTGAGTCAACTAGATAGTAGCAAAGCTCTTGATACATAAGGGTTTAGATGCCATCTGATTAAAGGTGTTTAATAAAAAAGAAATGATTCTAATGCAAAATATTTGCTTTTAGAATGAGTAGGATATTATAACATTTGTCAGGACAAACCTTTGGAAAACAAGCAGCTGTAACAGTTGTGAGTTGTAATTTAGTTTGTCATTGATTAGGAACGTAGATTTGTCACAACTTAGTCAGTCCCGATGTGGCTTAAAGCCTTGGTAGATCGGGATATTTTTCTAACCAACATAATATTATTTTTCGCGTTCGATCTCTAAGAGGAAGAAAATCTACTAAAAGATAGCCTTCAAATTCTCTGTAATAAACTCTGTCATAATTCGTATCATAATGGAGGAGCCTCTGTGAATATTATCGGGGACAACGTCAGAAGACTTAGAAAGATTCATAATCTAAATCAAATTGAATTTTCCAGATTAATTGGAGTTTCACAAGGAAGTCTCAGTGATATCGAGGCTGGAAAGAGTAAACCTGCAATAGAGACTGTAATTTCGATTCATACAAAATTTGGGTGTTCCCTAGAATGGTTGTTAAAAGGGACGAGTACTCATATTTCCGGACAACCATCAGACATTAACCTAACAAGCTCGGAATTGTGCCCGATTGAAATAGAATTAATCAGTGCTTTCAGAAAATTGGACAGTAATAATCAGATGGAGGCATTAGAAATAGTTAAACTTAAACTCAGGAGTGTTATTTAGAAATTATTGTTTAGGTAAGTAAATGAGCCAGCTCAGCAAGCTGGTTATTTACATTGAGGGACGGGCAGTAAAGCGTGGTGGCCTGTAGCTGATTTCGCCGATATCTTTACTTTGGATAGTTTATTAACTGCATGGTATAATTTTCTATTAATAGACTGTTTTTCAATGAATTATTACTCGATTGTATGGGGCAAAGAAGACTAAAAATGGAGTTGAAGAATGATTTTATAAGAGAACTTTTTACTTAGGGATTCATTCAGTATGAAGCAGGTGATAAGAGGTGCTTGAATCAGTTAAGCAATTTATAAAGAAGCTAATAGAGGGAAAAGACAACCTATCGGCTAGAATGTTTAAGAAATACTAATTGGAAAATAAGCTCATATAGGATGATAATTACATTTTTACAGTATACTTGAGATATCTAATCGGAGGGTTCATGGACATGTCAAGACATATGCTAAACAGGATGATTTGTGCAATCTCGCTTTCCTTGCTATTCACAGGGTGCAAATCCAAAGAAATGGGCAGCACCTATTTACAGCGTGATTGAAACAACGAAAGAGAACCAGTTGAACCCGTTCAAGTACTGTGCCTGTTCGAGCAACTCCCGCAAATTCCCGATCCGAAGGATCCTGAGGGAGTTGGACAACCTGCTACCCTGGTCGCCTTCGCTACTGTCGACTTGTCGTATATTAAATCTTGATTACAGCTACTTTGCGCCCTCATCTTCATGATAAGATGGGGGCTATTTGAAGCTTACGAAAGTTAAGTAACTAATATATTGATTTTTTATGATGGAGTACCTCTGTTTTTATTATATATTTGTAATTCTCATCATAAACAGCATAGCGCAATAATTTTTATTAAAACGGATTGACAGTATCTTACAGCGTGTTATAAAATTAGCCTGAGTTAATATGAAAATATTACCATCAAAGGAAGTGTTGAGGTTGGATTTACGTGTCAAATAATTTTAAACACACAACGATATACCTGACCGATACCGCAAAAAAAGGTGGATGTTCGTTCGGAATGTTTCGATTTTTCAGAATATAATAGCCTAGCGTAAAGAAGAAAAATGTGGAAAACCAGTCGTATTCACTTGCTGTACTTAATACATAGGTTATTAAATTGGTTTAAAGTTATTTTTGATTCTTATTAATGAAATAAGCACTGATAATCTTATGGATTTTTATGAAATCGGTACCAGAAAAAAAAGAAGGAATCAAAGCATAAAGCCCACAGTAAGTGGGCTGTCATCAGGCAAAGGTTTCGTAATAGTTGAAAAATAATGAAACAAACTACATGGATTTGTGCATATGTTGAAAAATAGGTATCTGTTCCCCTGTTCCGACACGAGGTATACCAAGATACGAAACACTGAAAAGCACCGATAATCTTATGATTTTTATGGAATCGATACCAGAAAAAAAAGAAAAAATCAAAGCATAAAGTCCACAGTAAGCTCCACCTAAGGGTGAATTTTTCTTAAATATTAGCCGTCTGGTTTAGTTAATGAATGATTTTCTAGATAGCAAAATATTTTTTTGGGGGATAGCGGAAAATGCTTCAAACATTTGGAGTTATCGGAGCGGGCGTCATGGGCACAGACATCGCACTTGATCTCGCAGGTTATGGATACAAAGTGATCTTGAAGGATCTTCATGAAGAAGTAATTCTTCGAGCGAAGGAAAAGATTCGTAGAGAATTTCGAGTGTATCAGTTGACACAAAAGCACCTGAAGGCTCTGTCCGTAGACGAGTTGTTTTCTCGCATTGTTTTCACCACCACTTATGAAGCGTTCGAAGAGGTCGATTATATCATCGAAAACGTTACAGAACATTGGGAGACGAAGAAGCGGGTTTATTCTGAATTGCGTGAGGTATGCCGTGATGATGTTTATTATGCAGTCAATACTTCCTGCATTTCGATCACGAAGGTTGCGGCCCTGATGCCACGGCCAGAACTTGTCATCGGAATGCATTTCATGAATCCAGTGCCTTTGAAAGAGATGGTTGAAGTCATACGTGGTATGCACACGTCCGATGAAACGGTGTCGGTTGCTGAGGAATTTCTGCAATCTTGTAGAAAAACGCCAGTCGTTGTAAATGATTTCCCAGGCTTCGTGACCAACCGTGTTCTGATGCTGATGATCAATGAGTGCATCTGGGCGGTTCAAGATAGAGTATCGAAGCCACAAGACGTTGATAAGATTTTCCGTATGGGCTTTGGGCATAAAATGGGGCCATTGGCGACCGGTGACCTGATTGGTCTGGATACGATTCTGAATTCTCTGTACACCCTGTATGAACAGTTCAACGATCCGAAATTTCGCCCGGCTCCACTGCTTGTCAAGATGGTGGACGCAGGTTTGTTGGGTCGCAAGTCCGGTAAGGGATTCTTTGAATATACACGGAAGGGGTAATTCCGGTGAGTTCGAAAGGGAAAGAGATTAAGTGTGTGGTCTGGGACCTGGACCATACGATATGGGATGGCGTTTTGTTGGAGTCGGAAAGCGTGAGTTTGAAGGAAGGCATTGTGGAGATTCTCGAATTGCTCGACTCCCGAGGCATTCTGCAATCCATTGCCAGCAAAAACAACTATGAAGACGCGATACGCAAGTTGCAGGAATTTGGCATCGATCACTATTTTTTCTATCCGCAGATTCATTGGAACGCGAAGTCGCAGTCGATTGCGACGATTCGTGAGAAGTTGAACATCGGGATCGACACGTTCGTTTTTGTGGACGATCAAAGCTTTGAGCGCGACGAGGTGGCAAGCGTGCACTTGGAGGTGTTCTGTGTGGACGCTCTGGAGTATGCGGAACTGCCTGCTCATCCACGACTGAATCCGAAGTTCATCACTGAAGATTCCAAGCGCCGTCGCCTCATATATCTCGAAGACATGCAGCGCAATCGGGAGGAAGAGGAGTACCAAGGGCCAAAGGAGTCGTTCCTGGCTTCCCTGCAGATGTCGTTCATCATCTCGGATTGCGTAGAGGAAGACCTGAAGCGTGCTGAGGAACTGACCCAGCGCACCAATCAGCTGAATTCGACAGGGCGAACGTTCGACTATGACGAACTGAACGCGTTCCGTCATTCGGACCGACACTGCCTGCTGGTTTGTGAGTTGACCGACCGCTACGGTTCCTATGGGAAGATCGGTCTCGCACTGATTGAACTGACGGAAACGCACTGGCATCTCCAATTGATGTTGATGTCCTGTCGCGTGATGTCGCGAGGTGTGGGAACGGTCTTGATGTCATGCATTATGCAGGAAGCGAAACAAAACGGCAAAAAACTGCTCGCTGACTTTAAGCAGACGGATCGCAACCGTATGATGTACGTGACCTACCGTTTCGCCAACTTCAAAGAAATCGAAAACGACGGGAAAGGCAACATTTTGTTTGAGAACGACTTGAGCATCATTCAGCCGTTCCCACCTCATATTGAAGTCAATGTCCGTGAAACCAAATACATCGGCTAAGGAGCGTTATACAGATGGAACTCAACCAAAAAATTCGTTCGTTTATTGAATCCCAACTGGTCGTATTTGAAGATGAAGCAAAATTCGAAGACGACGACAACATTTTCGAAATGGGGTTTGTGAACTCGTTGTTTGCGATGCAATTGCTGGAGTACATCGAGTCGGAGTTCAGCATGACCGTTGACAACGAGGACCTTGATATCAAAAACTTTTCCACCGTCAACAACATCGCTGCACTGGTCAACAGAAAGGTTGGATAAACCGATGAGCCACGTTCTCGACCTGACGCAAGAGGAACGTCAAGCGCAGATCGTCGCAGAAGCGGAACGGTTTGCAGAAGTACAGATCGGTCCGCGTGCTCGTGAGTTTGATGAAGCAGGGGCGCTGGCAGACGATTTGATTCAAGATATGGCGAATCGCGGATACTTGACTGCCAACCTCGCGACGGAATATGGTGGGCTCGGCCTGGATCCAGTGCATTACGGCTTGTTCCAGCAGGCGATCGGCAAGGCGGACTGCGCAACCCGCACTTTGATCACGGTTCATTCAGCCCTGTGTGGTGAGAGCTTGCTCCGATGGGGTACGGAGGAGCAAAAGCAATTGTGGTTGCCACGCATGGCAAAAGGTGAAACGCTAGCCGCATTTGCTTTGTCCGAGCCGAACGTAGGGACGGATGCGAAGTCTGTCGAGACGCGCTATCGCAAAGTGGGCGACACCTATGTTTTGAACGGCAAGAAAAAGTGGATTTCCTTTGGGGACAAGGCGGATCTGTTCGTGGTGATTGCGGGCAATGATCAGGGGCAGGTTTCTGCATTTCTCGTCGAGCGCGATTTCCCTGGTGTAACCACTACGCCGTTGATGGGGATGCTCGCTGGACGAGCAACGCACATCGCGATGATCGAGTTCGACAACGTGGGGGTGCCAGCCGCGAATTTGGTCGGCATGGAAGGTGGCGGCTTCACATACGTTGTCTCGACGGCGCTTGATCACGGACGTTACAGTATCGCGTGGGCGGGTGTATCGATCGCTCAAGAGGCGGTCGACCAGATGGTGTCATACGCTCGAGAGCGCAAGCAGTTTGGCAAGCGCTTGGCGGAATTCCAACTGATCAAAGGTCTGATCGCCGACGCAACCACCGAAACGCACGCGGCTCGTGCCCTGTGCCTGAAAGCGGGCGAAATGCGCAAGAACAAAGCGCAGGACGCCGTTATGGAGACGACAATGGCGAAGTACTTTGCCTCGAAAGTGGCAATGAAGGTGGCGACCGACTGCGTGCAGGTACACGGTGGCAACGGATGCATCTCGGATTACCCAGCGGAACGATTGTTCCGCGAGGCGAAGATGCTCGAAATCATCGAAGGTACTTCGCAGATTCAGCAAGAGATCATCTCCGGATATGCTCTGCGTAAATACATAAGCGATAAGGAGACCTGTGCCAATGTCGACGTCGCAAAAGTTAGATAGTAAAAACGTCCAAGACATCATCGCCCTGTCACCGTTGCAAGAAGGTATGCTCTTCCACCATCTTGAGGATCCTCAATCGGATCGCTACTTCGAACAACTCTGCCTGCATCTCGCGGGCGGAGTGAAAGAAGAATGGGTGAACGCAGCGTGGAATGAGGTAGTCAGAGCCAATGAGATGTTGAGGACGACGTTTCGTTGGGACAAGGTTGAGCAACCGATTCAGATCATTCTGAAGGATCGGAAGTTCGAAGTGGCAATCGTAGAAACGGATGACCTCGAAGCGGTCAAGCGTTTAGATCGTGAGCGCAAGTTCGATTTGAATGAGATCCCGTTTCGAGTGACGCTGGTCAGGCTGCCGGATGAAAAGTACGCCCTTCTGATCAGCAACCATCACATTTTGTTCGATGGTTGGTCTACTGGGATTTTGTTACGAGAGTTTTTGGACGCGTATCACCGTCTGAGCAATGGTCTCACGTTGCAATTGCCTGAGAAAACGTCCTATAAGTCGTTCATTCAATACCTGCAAAGGCAGAGTAAGGAACGACAAAAAGCATTCTGGTTGCGCTATTTCGAAGAGTTTCATGCACCATCGATCATCAAGGTTACGAACGGCATGACTACGGATGCAGGTATCAAAACGGTGGAATTGACAGTGCTCGCTGAGCAATTTGCTCAGATGGAAGCATTCTGTTTCGCGCAGAACATCACGTTGGCTTCCCTGCTTTACACCGCTTGGGGCCTGCTGTTGCAACGCTATACCAACAGCCATGATGTCGTGTTCGGCACGATAGTATCTGGGCGTGAAGCACGGGTGGACGGTATTGAAGAGATGGTAGGGTTGTTCATTAACACGTTGCCATTGCGTTTGAAATCCACGGGTGCCACTTCGGTTCGGACGGCCCTCGGACAAGTTGCACAGGACCTGCAAGAGCGTGGGGAATTCATGTCCTCATCTCTTACTGAAATCAAATCGTACAGTGGTGCTAAACATCATGAGAGCTTGTTCAACTCGATTGTTATCTTGGAGAACTACCCGCTCGACAAGTTGTTGACCGAAGGGCAAGAGGGCCTGAACATCGAGTCGTATTCCATGTTTGAGCAGACGAATTTCGACCTGACCCTGAACCTCGTGGCTGATGAGCGTCTCCACGCGGTGTTGTCATTTTCAAGTGAGTTGTATACGGAAGGGTTTGCGGGTACGATGCTTCAGCATTTGGCAGGACTTCTCACCCAGATCGTCGATTCGGCTGGACAGGTGAACATCAAGGAATTGGTATTGGTCGGGGAAGAAGAGTTACAAAGGCTGGCTTCCTTCAACGATACGAAAGCACCATATTATGTGCAGAAGACGTTGCCACAGGTGTTTGAGGAGACCGTGGCTCGTTACGGAGATCTGGAAGCGGTCGTGTCCGAATCCGGGCATCTCACATTTGCACAGTTGAATGCAAAAGCAAACCAAGTGGCTCGTGTTCTGCGTGCCAAAGGCGTGACTCGTGACAGCAACGTAGGTCTGATGGCAGAGCGTTCTCTAGAAATGATCGTCGGCATCTGGGCGATCGTGAAGGCAGGCGGTGCTTATCTGCCGCTCGATCACAAATTCCCTGATGATCGTCTTAGCTACATGTTGAAGGACAGTCAATGCTCGTTGCTCCTCACACAAGCACATCTGCTCGAACGACTTGCCTTTGACGGTGAGATTTTGAATCTCGACGAGGATGGGCTATGCACGGGGGACGATTCGAACCTGGAAGTGATCAGTCAACCGAACGATCTGGCCTATGTCATCTATACGTCGGGCTCTACCGGATTGCCAAAGGGTACGCTGATCGAACAGCACTCGTTGATCAACCGCCTAGAGTGGATGCAGAGTCATGCAGCGATCGGGCCAGGGGATACAATTTTACAAAAGACAGCCTACACGTTTGACGTCTCGGTCTGGGAGTTGTTCTGGTGGGCATTCCAAGGCGCGCGCGTCGCGATGCTGGCGCCAGGCGCCGAGAAAGATCCAGCGGCGCTGTTGCAAGCGATCGAGATCTATGGTGTGACGACGATGCACTTTGTGCCGTCGATGTTGCAAGGCTTTCTCGACTATATCAGCAGCACGCAACAAGGTAGTAAATTATCGCAATTGCGTCAAGTTTACGCTTCTGGTGAGGCGCTCGGAGTACATCAAGTCAAGCGTTGGTACGAAATGGTGCCGAAACATGCGCAGGGTACTGCGACTCGTCTGATCAACTTGTACGGACCAACGGAGGCGACCATCGACGTTTCGTACTTCGATTGCACACCGGATCTGCATGCGGATCGAACACCTATTGGTAAACCAGTACACAATACACAGTTGATGGTTTTGAGCGATGACGGTCAGGTGCAACCGATCGGCGTGCCAGGCGAGTTGTACATTGCTGGTGTGCAGTTGGCTCGTGGTTATCTCAACCGTCCAGAACTGACAGCGGATCGATATGTTGCACATCCGTTTGTAGAAGGAGAGCGTGTGTTCCGCACGGGAGATTTGGCGCGTTGGTTGCCAGATGGGAATCTCGACTTCTTGGGGCGGATCGACCATCAAGTCAAGGTGCGAGGTTACCGCATTGAATTGGGTGAGATCGAAGCGGCATTGTCCGCGCATGGTGAGATTCGCGAGGCGGTGGCGTTGACGACGCAGGAGGAAGACGGGGCACACCGCATCTACGCATACTACGTGGCAGACCGCGATCTGACTACCACCGAACTGCGTGCTTACCTCTCGTTGCGCCTCCCTGATTATATGCTGCCATCTGCGTTTACCCGCGTTGACAGCATACCGCTCACTGCGAGTGGCAAAACCGATCGCAAGGCTTTGCTCATGTTGGAGACCTTCGTGGAGGATGAGTTCTACATTGCACCGCGCACAGAACTAGAAACGAACGTTGCAACACAGTTTGCCCGCATCTTGGGCGTCGCACAAATTGGTATCCATGCAAACTTTTTCAACAGCGGTGGCGATTCCTTGCGAGCGATCCGTCTTGTCAGTGCTCTGAACGGAAAACTGGGCGCAAACGTATCGCTCGCAGACCTCTACGAGCACGATACGGTGGAAAAAATGGCTGCCAAACTCATGGCTCCTGAGGCCGGAGAGGGTCAAGTGTTGCGTGCACAAGTTGCAGAAGAATTGGATGATTTGAAAGGCAGATTGCTCCCAGACTTCCGCCCACAAAGCGAAGTCGAAGACATCTATCCACTGTCAGCGATTGAAAATGGCATGGCCTTCTATTATTTGAAGGACACAGAAAAATCGGTTTACTACGAACAGTTCGTGTTTCGCATTCGCTACCAGTCTTTCGATCTTGATCGTTTGAATCGTGCCTGGACTTTGTTAGTCGATAAGCATGATATCTTGCGTACCGTCTTTCACATGGAAGATTTCGAGCGTCCGATGGCGGTTGTTTATCGGGAACTGGAAAACGATCTGGAACACTTCGATCTCTCCGATTTGAATTTCGAGCAGCAGTCGGCTCATGTTCGTGAGTACATTGCCGAAGATCGCCGTCATTTGTTCGATTTGTCGGAGCATTGTCCGTTGTGGAAGTTGCGCACGTTCCAATTAGATGAAGGAAATGTGACGTTCCTCTTCATTTGCCACCACGCTCTGCTTGATGGCTGGAGCATCAACCAACTGGTCATTGAATTGCACGAGATCTACAAGGCACTTGAGAACAATGAAACGTTCGTACCGAAGAAACTCGGGATCACGTACAAAGACAGTGTCATCGACGAGTTGGTGGAGACTCGAAACAAAGAGAACATCCGCTACTGGCAGCAAGAACTTGCGGGTTACCAGCGACTGGACTTCTCAGTGAAAACAGGACCGGACAAGCCTGATCAGGTTGAACGGGTAACAAAAGTGTATCACCTCGAACGTGATCTGCTGGTACAGTTGAAAAAGGTGGCAAAGACGTACAACACCAGTGTGAAAAACGTCTGCTTTGCCGGATATCTCTATTTGCTGAACCTGATCTCCTACGAGAACGAACTGGTTGTGGGGTATCTCACCAACAATCGTCCTGTTCACGAGGAGGGTGACCGCTTGCTTGGCTGTTTCCTGAACACGGTGCCGGTGCGAATGGAAGTGCCGCGTGGCAAAAGTTGGAGAGAGTTCGTGAAACAGGTGGATGCAACACTGTTGCAAGTGAAGCGTCATGAACGCATGCCACTCTTTGAGATCGCCAATGTCATCGGTGAAAAGAGCGGTGATAAGAACCCGATCTTTGATACGCTGTTCAACTTCATGGATTTCCACATCCTGAACGATTTTTCCGAGGAGATTGTTAATGAATCTCTAGAAGTCGATGGCCACCAAGATACGAATACGCTGTTTGACTTCATGGTGGACACCACGATGGGTCTGATGAAACTGACCTTGCGCTACACCTCTACGGTGTTTGGTGAAGGGGTAGATGACAAGCTTTGCGCATACTTTGTTCGCTTCTTGGGCTGTGTGATTGAGAATCCAGAGTCGAAGATGGATCGCGATTCTATTTTGTTGCCAGATGAGCGTGAGCAAGTGCTGTTCCGCTTCAACGATACCCAAACTCCATACGCATCGGAAACCTTGATCCACCAATTGTTTGAGCAGCATGCGATCGAAACACCGGATGCGCTGGCTGTTGATGACGGAAGAATCAATTTGACTTACGGAGAGCTGAACGCACGGGCGAATCAGATGGCCTACGTGTTACGCGAACAAGGCATCGAACCGAACCAGTTCGTCGGGATCTATTTGACCCGCTCTGTGGAGATGATCGTAAGCGTCCTCGCCGTATTGAAGGCAGGCGGTGCCTATGTGCCGTTACAGACGACGTTGCCACAGGAGCGTTTGCTGCACATCTTGCGCGTGTTACAGGTCAAATCATTGATTACCGATCTCTCTGTGGAGGGATTGCAAGCGCAATTGCCTGACCTGAACCACGTGCTGGTGCCACAGGAGATGGATCGTACGATACCGTCCGACAATCTCACGCTTGTGAACAACTCAGACGATATCGCCTATACGATTTTCACGTCTGGTTCGACGGGCCTGCCAAAGGGCGTCGTCGTGAAACATCAGCCGGTTATCAACTTGATCGAATGGGTGAATGGCAAGTTCCAAGTCGGGCAGGGCGACAAACTTTTGTTTGTCACCTCGCTGAGCTTTGACCTTTCCGTATATGACATCTTTGGGATTCTCGCTGCGGGCGCGACGGTGCGCTTGTCGACCGAGGAAGAGATTGGTGAGCCAGAGCGATTGCTCGACATCATCCGTACGGAAGGCATTACGTTCTGGGATTCGGCGCCACAAGCATTGATGCAACTCGTACCATTCTTTGACGGTGTGGATGCTTCGAAATTGCGCCTCGTCTTCCTGTCGGGTGACTGGATTCCTCTGAAATTGCCAAGCCAACTTCAGTCACACTTCCCTGATGTACAGGTAGTCGGGCTCGGCGGGGCAACAGAAGCCACGGTCTGGTCGAACTATTTCCCAGTGGAGCAAGTCGGCCCTAGGTGGAATTCGATTCCGTATGGTAAGCCAATCCAAAACGCGATGTACTACGTGCTGGATGCAGACCTCAAACCATGCCCAGTCGGCGTGCCTGGTGATCTCTACATCGGTGGAGACGTGCTGGCTGCACGATACACAGATCCAGAATTGACGGTACAGAAATTCCTGCCATCTCCGTTTACCGCAGGCGAGTTCATTTATAAGACGGGTGACAGCGCGCGCTGGTTCGCGGACGGCAACTTGGAGTTCCTTGGTCGCCATGATGATCAAGTGAAGATCCGTGGCTTCCGAATCGAGATCGGAGAGATTGAGAGCCGCCTCGTGAAGCACGATCTGATTACAGAAGCCGTTGTGATTGCACGTGGTGAGCGTGGGGATAAATACCTCGTCGGCTACCTGGTCGCTGCCGAACAGCTTGATATGCAGGAAGTGCGTGCGTTCCTCGCCCTAGCACTCCCGTCCTACATGATCCCAGCATCCCTTGTCCAACTCGAACGTATCCCGGTCAGCGCGAACGGCAAAGTGGACAAAAAAGCGTTGCCTGAGGTTGATGATTTCCTTTTGAGCGCGCAGGAAGTCGTGGCACCGCGTAACGAGATGGAAGAAAAGCTCGCTGCGATTTGGCAGGGTGTGCTTGCAACTCACGAATTGTTTGGCGTCCAAACCAACTACTTCGAGGTCGGAGGCAACTCGCTCAACGCTGCGACACTGGTTTCGAAGATTCGCAAGGCGTTCCAGACGGAACTATCGCTTCAGGAATTTTTCCGTTCGCCAACCATTGCGGATCTCGCTCAGTTACTTGAGGAAAAAGTGCCAGGAACGACTGCAGACGACGTATCGGTGCTGCTGCCGCTGGTGCCTGTTACTGAATCGAGTTACTATCCGTTGTCATCTGCACAGACCCGTGTTTACATCTTGAATCAGTTCGATTCAGTGAGCACGTACTATAACGCTAACATCGTCATGCAGATGGATGGTGGGCCTGTTGATCCATTGCGTTGTGAATCGGTATTCCGCCAGTTGGTGGAGCGTCACGAATCATTGCGTACCCGCTTTTTGTTCGTAAATGGTCAACCTGTGCAACAGGTGATCCATGCGAGTGAAGTTCCAGTGCAAGTGGAAGTGATCGAAGCACTCGGAGAGGATGATGTCCGCTTGAACGCAGAGATCGAGCGGTTCGTGCGTCCGTTTGACCTAACCCGAGCGCCTCTGTTCCGCGTCGGGTTGATCCGCCGAGCGACAGACAGCTACTTGTTCGTGATCGACATGAATCATATCATCTCGGACGGAGCTTCGATGGCTGTACTCGTTCGCGAATTCCTCGCGTTGTATGAAGGACAGGCACTGTCCGATCTGCGCGTGCAGTACAAAGACTATGCCGATTGGCAGAACCGATTGCTCGAAACGGACGAACTGAAACGCCAAGAGCAGTACTGGCTTCAAAAGTTTAAGGCAGGCGTTCCCGTCTTGAACTTACCGACAGACGAGCCGCGTCCAGAGTTGAAAACGGTAGAGGGTCGACGTCTCGCTTTCAAGGCAGACGAAGAACTGACATCGAAACTCCAAGGACTGGCGAAACAGACGAACGCTTCGTTGTTCATGGTGTTGCTGGCTGCTTACAATGTGTTTCTGCACAAGCTGACGGGCCAAGAAGAGATCGTCGTGGGCACCGCGGTTGCCAACCGAAACCACGAAGACCTGCAAGATCAGATCGGCGTATTCGTCAACACGCTTGCTTTATTCAACCGTCCACGTAGAGAGATGTCGTTCCTCAACTTCCTCGCGGAGACTTCGAAACATGCCTTTGAAGCGTTTGAGAATCAAGACTATCCGTTTGATCTGCTCGTAGAACGTTTGGAGCTGGAACGTGACCCATCGCGCAGTCCGCTGTTCGACACGTTGTTCATCCTGCAAAATGCTTATAGCACAGATGTTCAAACGGGTTCGTTCACGTTTACGCCTTATGAGTATCAAACCAAGACGGCGAAGTTTGACCTCTTCTTGGAGGCTTGGGAGCGACAAGGGGATATCGAGTTCAATCTGGAACATGCGACTCGTCTCTTTAAGCCTGAGACAGTCGAGAAGATGACCCAGCAATTCCTATATTTATTAGAAGAAATCAGTCGTGCTCCAGAACAAAAGCTGGTGGAATTATCGCTGGAAGCCAAACAACAACGTCAGATGGTCTCGTTTACAGAGCAGGACATACTGGCCTTTGCGAAGCTTTCCCACGATATCAACCCGCTTCATGTGGACGCTGAGTATGCACGGAAAACGCCATATGGCGGCTGCCTTGTCCACGGTGTGCTCGGTACGCTGACCGTTTTGCAACAACACTTGAATCCGGGTATGCAGGAATCGTTGTACTTGCACTCCTTGAAAGTTCGCTTTAACGGACCGTTGAAAGTCGGAAACGTGTACGAGTCGGAGTTGTGTTCGACGGACGGTTCGCAGGCGAAACTCGCGATTTTTGAACACGGAGAAACCTTGTTTGAAATCGAGGTGCGTTACGAACGAGTGTCTCGTCAACGGTATAGTCTCAACTATGCCTCGGCATCCCTTTCGTCGGATGTTTCCGATCTGGAAAAGGATGAATTGGCGACGCTCTCGATTGCTGGGCAATACAGTCTGAACGTCTCCGCTTTAGTCGAGACGTTTCTGTTGCAATCCCAACTGACCTCGATCATCTGGACAAGCTATTGTATCGGGATGTTGGCACCAGGACGCCAAGCGTTGTTCACGGGCTTCGAAATCGACTTCCTGCCACATGTGCCTGAAAAAGCACAGCAAGCAGCGGCGATCTCCTACATGGTCAACACAGATCAGTTCGATGTACAACTCGGTTCACTGTCAGTAACGGGCTCGATTTTTGCAAGTGGTACGATGCTTGGCAATGTTCGACTGGAGAGCTTTGTGCGTCCTCGCCCACTTCAATACGGGCTGGAAGAGTTCGCGGCTCATGGTCGCATCCCGTCTGGACGAGCTTTTGACGGACAGGTTGTGGTGGTAACGGGTGCCAGCCGTGGTTTGGGTGCGAATCTCGCGAAGTTATTTGCTACTCAAGGGGCCAAGGTTGTGCTCAATTACCGCAGCAGCGTCTCCGAAGCCCAAACCATTCAAGATGAATTGGTAGCGGCGGATGCAGAAGTGATGATCGTCCAAGGCGATATCACCCGTCATGAAGACTGCCGATATCTGCTCACGGAAACGCTTCAACGCTTCGGACGAGTGAACCTCGTTGTCAACAACGCATTCGATTTTATCGTCAAACGCGGTTGGGATACGATTTCGTTCGATGAATTCCAAGTGTCTGTCTCCAATGCTCTGCGCATGGTTTTCCAGATGGCAAAGGCATTCTTGCCGGAATTGGAACGCACAGCAGGTACGATGTTGACGATCTCTTCCGAATACGTCGACATGCCAGAGGAAGGTTTCGTAGAGTACGCGACTGCGAAATCGGCCATTGAGGGCTTGATAAAATCGTTGTCTCGTGAGTTCCGCCACGTGAAACAGGCTGTGATTCGTCCACAAAAGTTCCTCTCGGATCAGACGATCACCAACGTCAGTGCGCAATATCTCCCATCGCCATTGGATGTGGTGGCTGATGTTTATGACTTTGTGACAGCGATTCGTGAGGCGCAAGGTTCGTATTTCCTGTACGAGCGTGGACAACAGTCGAACACACAAGTGGAAACAACAGAGGGATCGAGTACAAATTGTTCTGCCTCCACGATTCTTGCTGTCGCAGCGACGTTTACAGCAGATATGATTCGTCCGCATGTAGCATGGTGGGGGACGCAGTTCGGGCTTGAGCTCGACGTGCAGTTCGCGCCTTACAACCAAATCTTCCAAGAACTGCTGAATGATCAGAGTCTGCTCTCGACGAACAAGGATGTGAATGCCCTCCTCGTACGGTTTGAGGATTGGATTCGCGATGATGTTACCTCTGATGACGCGCGTTGTCACAACCTGGAGGCAAACTATGAGCAGCTTACTGGGATTTTGAAGCAAAAGACGTTCCAAGCCCCATTCCTCGTTGCTCTGTTCCCAGTGTCGACACACCTTGGGTTCAGCACTGAGGTCTTGGCCAAGATAAATCAATTGAACGAACGTTGGAAAGCGTTCATTCAAGAACTCGAGTACGCAACCCTCATCGACTGCACAACACTGGCTGATGAGTACCAGATCCAAGAGGTGTTCGATGCAAAAACTGACCGTGATGGCCATGTGCCATTCACAAACGATTTTTCCGCAACGGTAGCTACAGCGATTGTACGTAAGGTCATTGCTTTGAAACAGCCGATCTTCAAAGTGATCGCACTCGATTGTGACAACACGCTCTGGCGTGGTGTCTGTGGAGAAGAGGGCGCATTGGGTGTACAGGTGGAGGCACCATACCAGTACCTGCAACGCTTCCTGCTGGAGAAGTACAACGAAGGCATGATTCTGACTTTGGTTTCGAAAAACAACGAAGCCGACGTGATGGAAGTCTTCGAGAAAAATCCACAGATGATCTTGAAAAAGGAACACATCGCAGCATGGCGGATCAATTGGCAAGCCAAGTCCGAGAACGTTCGTGAACTTGCCCGCGAGTTGAACGTAGGCGTGGACAGCTTTGGATTCCTCGATGACAGCGCAGTTGAAACCCATGAGATGATGCAGAATCTGCCGGTAGTCCTCGCTTTGCAACTGCCAGAGGACGCAGACAACATTCCAGCATTCCTGCGACAGTTATGGGCGTTCGACCGAGCGAAAGTGACAGAGGAAGACCGTAAGCGCAGCGCCATGTACGTGACAGAGCACAAACGCAAGGAATTGCAAGCGAACGTCTTGTCGCTCGACCACTATTTGGAGAGCCTGCAGTTGAAAGTAAGCTTCCAACCGATCGAAGTAAACCACATCCCGCGCGCGTCACAATTGACGTTCCGTACGAATCAGTTCAACTTGAGCACCATTCGTCGCACGGAGGAAGAGTTGACTGAGTGGTTGCAAGCATCTGATGCAAACGGATGGATCGTCGAGGTAGCCGATCGTTTTGGCGATTACGGGCTGGTCGGTGTGATCCTCGCCAAGGAAGCGAATGAGTCGCTGGAAATTGACTCGTTCCTGCTCAGTTGCCGCGTGCTGGGGCGCAAAGTCGAACAGGCGATCTTGGTTGCTCTTCGCAAGTTCTGTTTGGAAAAAGGATTGCTGTCGTTGAAAGCCGATTTCTATCCAACTGCGAAGAATCAACCATTCCTCGAATTCCTTAAAAAAGCACCGTGGAAAGAAACACATCGTTCCAAAGCGTGCACGACCTACCTGACACTCGTGTCGGATGTGAGCGAAACGCTTCCAGCGATTGAAATTTACGATGGCAAGTTGCTTCTAGCCGAGGAAAAGCAGGAAGAGAAGCATCAGATGTTTCTCGCGTTCGACCACATCGGCGTCGCCGTGTCAGACATGGACGAAGCCATCACCAAGTACCAAGCACTGGGTTACCAATGTGGTCCCGTCTTCGAGGAAGAGACGCAAAGCTCGAAACTCGTGATGTGTACGAAAGCAGACTCTGACAACATCGAGTTGGTCGCGCCGATTGATGAATCCTCGCCGACGCTTGGTATCCTCGCGAAAAACGGCGACAACTCGCCTTATCACCTTTGCTGCCGTGTGCAGGATGCCGAGGCATTCCTCTCTAGTTGGCAATTAGAGTACCAAGTGGTCAGCGATCTGTTACCTGTCAAAATTTTCGGCGGAAAATCAGTCATGTTCGTCTATGTTAAGGATGTCGGCTTGATCGAATTGCTTGAAGATGCTGAGTTCACAAAGGCACCAGTGGTGTCCGAAGTCGCTGCGATCAAGACGGTTACCCGAATGGCAGTGGCCAACTTGCATGCGCCACAGGTGTTCTTCCAAGCGCTTGGTTACAGCCAAGTGAATGATCTGCAAACCGCAGATCAGCGGGTGCGCCTGAGCAGACCAGGTTCTGGCGTGTTGGAACTGTTTGTTCCGACGACGGTCCCAGCAGAGCGCGAACACTTCGAAGTAAATGGTCCGCATCTCTACGAAGTGCTTCAAGGAGAGCAGGAGTCTGTTCGTGAACCCGTAACGCAAGGCAATCATGAATGGCGTGTTACGTTGTTGAACGAAGACCGATTGTTGCACCGTCCATACTGGTTGCCGCTCCAACATGCAACGGGTCAGAAGCTGGCTTCGTTGCCGGTGTATGTTGGAGTGGCAACTCCTGAGAATGTGGAGAAGCCTGCCCTCGTCGCTTACGAGTCGCCGAAAAACGAGATGGAGAAGCGCTTGTTGGAACTCTGGGAGAACATCTTGCACTTGAGTCAGAAGGGCATCACCGTGGGCACGAAAGACAATTTTTTCAAAGTTGGCGGCAGTTCGCTTGCTCTGATCCAAGTGAGCGGCAAGTTACAAGAAGAATTTGGGCTGGATATTCCAGTTGTTAAGATGTTCCAATATCCGACGATCCAAGCCTTGGCAGCATTCTTGGCCCAGCAGATGGACGGAAGCGCTCAAGCCGCTGCCGCACAAGTAGAGACAGAGCGCACGGAGACGATGGATAAAGGCAAAAAGACCATGAAACAAACCCTGCAAAAGCTCAACAGGAGGCCAAATTGACGGATACCTTACACCACGCTGACAATGAAACGGAACGCACCGGATTTGAGATCGCCGTCATTGGGATGGCAGCGCGCTTCCCTGGAGCAGACAACGTAACGACTTACTGGGAGAATCTGAAAAACGGTGTGGAGAGCATTACGCACTTTACCGACGAGGAACTGGAACAGGCCGGGGTAGACCCCGACCTGATCCGCTCCCCGTGGTATGTCAAAGCCAAAGGGTTCTTGGAAAAAACCGAATGGTTTGACGCTTCGTTTTTCGGTTACACGCCACGGGAGGCTGAATTGATGGAGCCGCAGATTCGCCTCTATCATGAGGTCGCATATGAGGCTTTGGAAAACGCAGGCTATGCGAGTGAATCGTACAACGGTTTGATCGGGAACTACGCAGGTGCTGCTGTGAACCATTTTTGGCACCGCTTGCCTGTACTCTCCGATGACGCGCAAGCCAACCACACGGCTTGGCTCTTGAATGACAAGGACTTTCTGGCCACACGGGTCTCGTACAATCTGAATTTGACTGGACCGAGTTATACCGTAGACACGGCTTGCTCCACATCGCTCGTGTTGATCGATCTCGCCTGCAAAGGCTTGCTGACAGGCGGCTGTGATATCGCGCTCACTGGCGGTATCTCGCTTTCCCTGCCACATAAAAAAGGGTATCTCTACACAGAAGGCATGATCAACTCTCCAGATGGTCACTGCCGACCGTTTGATGCCGATGCCCAAGGGACGTTGGAGGGGGATGGCGTTGGGATCGTCGTGTTAAAGCGGCTCGAAGACGCTATTGCCGATGGTGACACGATTCATGCTGTGATCAAGGGATCCGCTACCAACAACGACGGTGCACGCAAAGTGGATTACACGGCTCCGTCCGTGGAAGGGCAAGCCGAAGTGATCAAAGCCGCCCATTATATGGCGGAAGTGGAACCAGAAAGCATTGGCTACATCGAAGCGCATGGCACAGGAACAGCGCTTGGTGACCCGATTGAAATTGAAGGATTGAAAGTTGCGTTCGACACGAAGCAGACAGGATTTTGCCGCATCGGTTCTGCCAAATCGAACCTGGGGCATTTGAACACCGCGGCTGGTGTTGCTGGCTTCATCAAGGCGGTGCTGACCGTCCGTGATGGCCTGATTCCGCCAACGCTGCACTATAAAGCGCCAAATCCGAAAATCGATTTCGCCAACTCGCCATTCGTGGTCAACACCGCACTCATTCCGTGGACAGGGGCGACACCGCGTCGGGCGGGGGTCAGTTCCTTTGGCATTGGCGGTACAAATGCTCACGTGGTTCTGGAAGAAGCACCACGAGACATTTCTTCCTCGCCAACTGGAGAGGCTCAACTGTTCCTGCTCAGTGCGAAGACCGCGACGGCACTCGAAGCAATGAGCGCCGATCTCGCCGCGTATCTCCGCGAGAACCCGACGCTGAACCTTGCCGATGCTGCCTATACGCTGCAAGTGGGTCGCCGTTCGTTTGCACACAAGCGAGCAGTGGTCGCTTCAAACGCTTTGGACATGGCAGCCGCGTTGACAGACCCATCGAAATCGCAAACTTTCCACACCAAGGAATCGGGCGAATCGCCAGTGGTGTTCCTGTTCTCTGGACAGGGGTCACAGTATGTAAACATGGCGCGCGGACTCTACGAACAAGAACCAGTATTTCGTGACGCGCTGGACTCTTGTTTCAAACTCTTACGTCCCTATGTGGACTTTGATTTAAAAGAATGTTTCTATCCGTCTGTCCCTTCTGAGCAAGACGCTCTGCGCCTCAACCAAACGGAAGTAGCACAAGTTGCCATTTTCGCAGTGGAATACGCGCTTGCTCAATATCTGATGAGCTTAGGAATCCGCCCACAAGTGATGATCGGTCACAGCATCGGCGAGTTCACAGCTGCCTGCCTCTCGGGGGTCATGTCGCTTGAAGATACGTTGAAACTGGTGGCATGGCGTGGCAAACTCATGCAACGCATGGCACCGGGTGCGATGATGGCCGTTCAGATTCCTGAAGAGGAAATTCGTCCGCTGCTTTGCGCTGACCTCGCACTGGCAGCCGTTAACAGTCCAGGCATGTGCGTGGTATCTGGCTCCTTCGACGCAGTGGATGCGTTCGAGCGTACTTTGCAAGCGTCTGGACATTCATGCACACGGTTGCACACGTCGCACGCATTCCACTCCCCAATGATGGAACCGATGTTGGCGCAGTTTGAGCAAAAAGTTCGGGAAGTCACCTTCCATGCGCCACAGATTACGTATCTCTCGAATGTGACTGGGGTGGAGATTACGGAAGCGGACGTGAAGGATAGCCGCTACTGGGTACGCCACCTGCGCGAAACCGTGCGTTTTGGTGAAGGGATCGGCCGTTTGCTGACGATGGAAAAAGCGCTGTTTATCGAAGTCAGTGCGGGCCATATCCTCGCGACTCTTTTACGCAAACATCCAGCCAAACGTTCCGAGCACACGATCTTGAACATGATCCGTCATCCGCAAGATGCCGCATCCGACCGCGAACACTTACTCTCGAAAATTGGAGTTCTGTATGCTGCGGGTCTTCATCTGGAGTGGGCGAACCTCTACGGGGAACAAAACCGCCGTCGTATCCCGCTCCCAACGTATCCGTTCGAGCACCAATATTTCTGGAAACACGCGCATGGACTGATCGATATGCAAAACAACGGTCAGGCGATTCCGTTTCCTGGCAGCACGTCGAAGCGTAAAAAGCTGGCGGATTGGTTCTATCTGCCGGCATGGCTACAGAATCCGTTAGTCGAGGAGACATCGGAAGAACCGAAAACGTGGTTGCTCCTGCTCGACCGCGGTGGATTGGCAACACGACTGGCAAATGAATTGAAGTCGAGAGGACACGAGGTGTTCACCGCGTTTTCTCACGATGAACTCACAACTCATTTACAAACCGTAAAGCCACTAAAAATCGTTCATGCGTGTACCTTTGACTCGTTACCAAACGTACAAGAGGCGCAAGAGCAAGGCTTCTACAGTCTCCTGCGCCTCGTGAAAGCGCTTGACTCACCGCTCGATATCTATGTGCTCTCTTCTGGATTGCACGATGTAGCGGGTGAAACGGCGGTAGAAGCGGGGAAAGCGACGTTGCTCGGCTTGCTCAAAGTCATTGGACAGGAGCATCCATTCCTGAAAGTTCGTTCTGTCGACGTGTCTCTACTAACGGCAGGTGGATGGCAAGAACGTCAACTGCTCGACCAGTTGATCACGGAGTTCACAACCAAAGCCTTCGATCCGGTCGTTGCGTATCGTGGTGGGCAACGTCTCGTGCAGTCGTTCACCCCACTGAGATTGGACAATCAGCAGAACTTGCCTTTGCGAGCAGAGGGTGTCTACCTTCTGACGGGCGGTTTCGGCGGAGTAGGTCTGGCTCTGGCTGAATACATCGCAAAGAGTGCAGGCAAGGGCGTGAAGATCGCTTTGTTCGGTAGATTAACACCGAGTGACGAACAACTGGGGCACATCAAACAGTTGCAAGAACACGGGGCTGAGGTGCTCTGTCTGCAAGCGGATGTCACAAACGGAGCAGAGCTCGCTGCGGTGATCGGTCAGACTGAGTCGCACTTTGGGGCATTGAACGGCGTGATTCACGCTGCAGGTATCACCAAGGGCACTTCGATTACCGCCATCGATTCCATCACGGAAACAGAGGTGGAGACCCAATTCGCTCCGAAAGTCTACGGCACGCTCGCGTTGGAAGAGGCGCTCCGAGGTCGTGAGTTGGATTTCGTAGTGCTGACATCGTCCTTGTCTTCAATCTTGGGAGGTCTCGGGTACGCGGGATATGCCGCTGCCAATGCATTCCTCGATACGTTTGCCAAGCAACAGTCGCAACTCACACCAACCCGCTGGATCAGCGTGGCTTGGGATGGCTGGCGAATCGAAACCAAACCGCAACGCGAAGTGTTCACGAGTGACGATCAGATGATGATCGCTCCAGACGAGGGCGGTGACGCGCTGGGACGCATCTTGGTTCAACAGGGACTAACACAGGTGCTGGTCTCCACCGAAGAGTTGCAACCGCGCCTCAACCGTTGGGTTAACTTCAGCAATAAGGAAAGGAAGCAAGAAGCGGGCGTCGTGTTTGCGCGTCCAGAATTGACCACATCGTATCTTGCACCAGCCAATCAGATCGAGCAACAACTCTGTGAAATCTGGAAGAACTTCCTTGGTTTGGAGCAGGTGGGTGTGCATGACAACTTCTTTGAACTCGGGGCGTCCTCGATCGACATGGTGCAGATTACGAAGCAACTGCCAGCCGTCTTGGGGCAGGAAGTCCCAGTGCTGACACTGTTCACGTATCCTACGATCCGTGTGCTGGTCGATCATCTGGTCACACAAAATGGCACAGAGATCGTATCCGAAGAAGAGAACGATTGGCTCGACGAGCAGAAAAAAGGTCGCGAGAACCGAAAACGAAGAAGACAGGCACGCGAGGTGGAATTCAGTGAGTGATGAGAGAACGGGTTTAGAAATCGCCGTCATCGGTATGTCTGGACGTTTTCCCAAAGCGAAGAACATTCAGGAGTTTTGGGAAAATCTGCGGGGGGGCGTGGATGCTCTCTCGAAGTTTACCGATGAGGAGTTGCTGGAATTTGGGGTTGACCCCGAACTCCTAAGCCACCCGGACTATGTGAAGAAAAAGGGCAGCCTCGATGCCATCGAAGACTTTGACGCTTCCTTTTTTGGCTATACCCCAAAGGAAGCGAGTTACATGGACCCGCAGTTCAGGCTCTTCCATGAAGTTAGCTACGAAGCGCTTGAAGACGCAGGCTATGCCAACGTGACATACAAAGGCAGAATCGGTCTCTACGCCGGCAATACCCAGAATCTGTTATGGATGGGGCATCTGCTTACTCATATGCAGTCTCCAAACGATCAATTTGAGATCGTCAGCCTCAACGACAGCAACACGTTCAGTACACGTGTGGCGTACAAGTTGAACTTGAGAGGCCCTGCGTTGACCGTGCAGACCGCTTGTTCGACCTCGCTGGTGGCGATCCACCTGGCCAGCCAAGCGCTAATCGCTGGCGAGTGTAAGATGGCGCTCGCAGGTGGCGCTTCCGTCGTGGTTCCACGCAAAAATGGCTACCTGTACGAAGAGGGGATGCTGTTGTCAAGGAGTGGGGCTTGCCGCGCATTTGATGAAGAGGCAGACGGACTTGTGTTTGGTGACGGGGCTGGATGTGTCGTGTTGAAAATGCTCGACGACGCGATTAGAGACGGCGACCACATCTATGCGGTGATCAAAGGGACTGCGATTAACAACGACGGCAACCTCAAGGCGGGCTACACAGCACCATCGCCAAAAGGGCAGATGATTGCCGTTCGTTCCGCTCATCATGTTGCCGAAGTTGACC
Source organism: Paenibacillus ferrarius (assembly GCF_002027705.1). Taxonomy (GTDB): domain Bacteria; phylum Bacillota; class Bacilli; order Paenibacillales; family NBRC-103111; genus Paenibacillus_E; species Paenibacillus_E ferrarius. Next base: position 68,275 of record NZ_MBTG01000017.1, read on the forward strand.
CTGAAACGATCACCTACGTCGAGACGCACGGAGCGGGTTCGACGCTCGGTGACCCGATTGAGTTTGAAGGCTTGAAACTCGCTTTCAACTCCGACCAAAAGGGATTTTGCGCCTTGGGATCGGCCAAGACCAACACGGGCCACCTCAACCAAGCAGCAGGCGTCACCGGCTTCATCAAGACGGTGCTCTCCATGCATCACAAAGAACTGGTACCCGCTCTGCATTTTAAAAAGGCGAATCCGAAAATCAACTTCGAGAACAGCCCGTTTTACGTGAACACCGAGCTCAAACGGTGGGAAAGAACGGGGAACACGCCACTTCGCGCGGGAGTAAGTGCGTTTGGGATCGGTGGAACGAATGCGCACGTCGTGCTTGAAGAAGCACCGCCACGTCAGCCATCAGGACAAGGTCGAGATGCCCACCTCCTCACGCTGTCTGCTCAATCGGAAGTGTCGCTTCAAAATATGACAGCCGAGTTGGCCGACTTCTTGGAATCGAAAGCAGAGGTGAATCTAGCGGACGTTGCGTATACGCTTCAAACGGGACGCAATTTGTTCGACCATCGTCGTCATCTGGTTGTCACGAACGTACAGGAAGCGGTGGAGGCTCTGCGTGCAGAGACTTCGGGCACGCGCAAAGTACACACCCATTTTTCCCGCGAAAAAAATCGTCCGGTCGTCTTCCTGTTCCCTGGTCAAGGGTCGCAGTACGTCAACATGGGACGGGACCTGTATGAGAAAGAGGCTGTATTCCGCAATGAACTCGACCGCTGTTTTGCGATTTTCGATCATTTGGGATGCTCACACCTGCGAAATGTGTTGTACCCAACTGGAGATGTAGCAGTCGCTGAGGAAGAGATGCGCAAGATGCAGAATGCTCAACCGCTGATTTTTGCATTCGAATACGCAGTCGCCAAACTGTTGCTGAATCTGGGCATTCAACCGGATGCGATGATCGGGTACAGCTTCGGTGAGTACGTGGCAGCCTGCCTCGCAGACGTGTTCACGTTGGAAGATGCGCTGAAGTTGATCGTTGCTCGTGGTAACTTGATGCAACGTGTTCCAGAGGGAGCTATGCTCTCGATCCCGCTGTCCGAATCGAAAGTACTGCCTTATCTGACCACTAATGTATCGCTCGCAGTCGACAACGGAACGTCCTGCATTGTAGCAGGCACCGTCGATGCAATTGAAGCATTGGAAAGTCGTATGAAGGAAGCCCGCGTGCTCTGCATGCGTGTGAAAACAGCACTCGCAGGTCACTCCCTACTCATGGACGGAATCTTGGAACCTTTTGAACAGTTGGTGCGAAGTGTTGGGCTCCGTAAGCCACAACGCCCGTATATCTCCGACCTCACAGGACGCTGGATCACCGATCAGGAAGCGACGGATCCAATGTACTGGGTTCGCCATATGCGCGAGACGGTGCGCTTCGCAGCGGGGGTTGAAGAGCTGGCGAAGACCTCGAATCTCGTCTTCCTGGAAGTCGGACCTGGTCGGGACTTGTCCAGTTTGATCGGGCGTTTCGTGGACGCAAAGAAAGGTCAAAACATCGTCGATCTCATCCGTAATGCACAGCGTCAAGTATCCGACAGCGAACAGCTGTTGGCGAAGCTCGGTTGGCTGTGGGCATATGGGGTGGCGGTGGATTGGAACGCCTTTTACAAAGGCGCAGTCCGACATCGACTCAAACTGCCAACGTATGCGTTTGACCGCAAACGCTATTGGATCGACGGCTCTGCTGCCGAATCGGCCAAGGCACTGCGATCTCAAATCGTCACAAGCATTGGGAAACGCAAAGACACGACGAATTGGGGTTATATCCCGAGGTGGAAGCGCACGGCTGACCCGCAAGAGGAAGAGAATCATGATCTAGTAGGCTGGCTGATTCTCACGAGCCATACAAGCATGGGGCAAGCCCTTGCCGAACGCTTCGCTCAGCGGGGAGAATGGGTCGTGACGGTTGAGCCTGGGACGCAGTTTGCCGTGCACGACGATCAGAGAATCGTGCTGAACCCAGCGAATGCGCAAGACTACGACGCGCTTTTGAAGCATCTGAACCAGTCTGAAAAGCGATTGTACAAAATTGTCCATGCGTGGATCTTGACGGAAGAGACTCGAACCTTGAGTCCAGAAGTCGCACAGGATGCACAGACCCTCGGTTTTTATAGCCTGCTGTATTTGGCTCAAGCGATGGACCGTGTCCGTACAGAGCATGACTATGAAATCACCGTCATCACCGATGGTATCCATGTGGTCAACGGAGATGAGGTCGTTCAGGCGGAAAAAGCGACACTGCTCGGCGGCGTCACGGTCATTCCGCAGGAGAATCCAGCTATTCGTTGCCGCAGCGTAGACATCGACCATGTCAAGAGCACAGCATGGCAACAGAAAAAGCTCCTCGATCAACTGGTCAAAGAGTTGACTGCACCTGTACGCGATCTGTTGGTTGCGTATCGCAGAGGCGCACGTTTGGTGCAGTCGTTGGAGCCTGTAACACTCCATCGTCCACAAGATAACGCCTTGCAACTGCGTGAAGACGGTGTCTATTTGATCACCGGTGGTCTTGGTGCGATCGGTCTCTTGTTTGCGGAGTATCTGATCACCCGCTGGCACGCAAAAGTCGTACTCACGGGCCGTACCTCCTTCCCTTCCGCACAGGAGTGGGATGCCTATCTGGCGACTCATCCAGCAGAAGAAGCGACCTCCCAAAAAATTCGCCGTCTGCAAATGATGTTGCAAAACGGTGGGGACGTACTCGTTCTGAAAGCGGATGTTGCCGATGAAGAACGGATGCGAATCGTGGTGCAGGAAGCAGAGGAACGCTTTGGAACTCTGAATGGCGTGATCCATGCGGCCGGTATCGTCGGGAAAAAGTCGTTCATCTCGATTAAAGAAACAACGCCATCCCATGTCGAAGAGCAATTCCAAGCGAAGTTGTACGGGATTCTCACGCTGAAAAACGTGTTGCGCGGCAAAGAGCTCGACTTTTGCATGTTGATGTCCTCTTTGACTTCCGTATTAGGTGGTCTGGGGCACATCGTTTACTCTGCGGCCAACCTGTTCGTCGATCACTACGTCCACCGTCATAATGCAGAAGGAGACGGACGCTGGATCGGCGTGAACTGGGATTTCTGGATGTTTGAAGAGGATGAAGCGAATCAAGGCGCATACTTTGGCAAAAGTGCAACAGAGTTTGCGATGACACCAGAGGAGGGCCTGACGGTTCTGGAAGCCCTTCTCAACGGTTGTGAAGACAGCCAAGTTCTGATCTCGACTGCCGATCTGCAAGAACGACTCGATCAATGGATTCGGGTGGAATCCAGCATTGCCGATGTTGCTCACGTGCAACAATCGGTAGGCCATGCTCGTCCAGCGCTTTCGAATCCATATGTCGCGGCGCGTGACGAACTTGAACAACAGATCGCGTCGATTTGGGAAAGTGTCCTCGGCTTCCAGCAGATCGGGATCGAAGATGATTTCCTCGAGCTGGGAGGCGACTCTGTCAAGGTTGTATCTGTCGTCTCAGCGATTCACAAAAAGCTCAACGCGGATATCCCACTGCATGAATTTTTTGAACGTTCGACGATTGAAAAACTGGTAGATTTCATACGCCAGAACCGCAAGGCTGAGCGTTACGAAGAGATCCAACCGATTGCCAAACAGGAGGTCTACCCGCTGTCTTCTGCTCAGCGTCGCCTGTTTATCCTGAATCAATTCGACAGCACCAGCACGAATTACAACACACCGCTGGCGATACGTCTAGAAGGGAATCTCGACCGTGCACGCATGGAGGCGGCCTTTGCAAAATTGATCCAGCGTCATGAAGCGCTCCGCACCTCGTTTGAGATTTTGGAGGGACAACCTGTTCAGCGCGTGTATGACGATGTTGATTTTGAGATCGTGACGACCACAGCCGATGAGACGGAAATCGATGACATCATCGCAGCTTTCATCCGTCCATTTGATCTGGTAGTGGCTCCGCAGCTTCGGGCTCAATTGGTACAGACGGGGGTAGATGTACACTTCTTGTTGATAGACCTGCATCATCTCTGCTCAGACGGCGTGACCATCGAAATCGTCAAGCGTGAGATCGCTGAATTGTATCAAGGTCTTGAGTTGCCGCCATTGCGATTGCAATACCGCGATTTTGCGGCATGGCAAACGGCGCAACTGCAAAGTGACGAGGTCAAGAAACAGGAGCAGTATTGGTTGAAGCGTTTCGCAGGAGACGTGCCGATGCTTAACCTGCCAACCGATTTTCTACGCCCACCGGTTCAATTCTATGCGGGGGAACGTTTGAAATTTGAACTCGATGCCTCGACTGTGCTCGGCTTGAAAGAGGGGGCGCAACGTCAAGGTGCGACGCTGTATATGGCACTGCTTGGCATCTATAACATCCTGCTCGCGAAATACTCGATGCAGGACGATGTGATCATCGGCTCGCCAATCGAGGGACGAACGCGCCCCGACCTGCAAGGGATTGCCGGGATTTTTGTGAACATGCTCGCGATGCGAAACCGTCCGACAGCCGACAAGACGTTTGCCGGACTGCTCGGAGAAGTGAAGAAACACGCACTCGATGCTTATGAAAACCAAGAGTATCAATTCGAAGACCTCGTGGCACGTCTGCAACTGGAGCGTGTGACGAACCGCAACCCACTGTTCGAGACGGTGTTGGTCATGCAGAATATGGAAGAGGGCAAGGTCGAACTCGAAGGCCTGCGTCTCACACCTTGTGACATCGCCATGAAGACCTCTATCTTCGACCTCTACCTGCAAGCGGTGGAGAGCGGAGAGACCGTCACGCTTTGGCTTGATTTCAAAACCGCGCTGTTCAAGCGCCAGACCGTTGAAAAAATGATACAACGCTTCGTCGAAATCGCGGCTCAAGTCGCAGAAACTCCAAATCGACGCATCGGAGACATCTCGTTTGCCCTCGATCTTGTGGAAGCAAAGAGTGCCGTTCCGTCGATCGAGTTTGATTTTTAAGGAGGAAAACCACATGTCCGACCAGGTTTTGTCCGGTGAACTCGTGTTGGCTGCCAACCAACGCACTCGTGAAGAACCGTATTGGCTCGAAAAAATGTCAGGGGAAGTCGCAGCTGCGGCTTTCCCAACCGACCATAGCGCTTTCCGGAACGGAGATCATACTACAGCAGGTCTGCGTTTTGAGCTGACCGGATCGCTGTACGAAAAGGTCTCGGTGCTTTCCAAAGGTTCTGACCACACGTTGCATATCATTTTGACCGCAGCCTTGAATTTGTTGCTCGCGAAGTACACCGGCGAGCGGGACCTCGTTGTCGGCACTCCGATCTACCGTCCTGAGACGGACGGTCAGTTCTTGAACACAGTCTTGCCGCTGCGAACACGAATGGAAGCTGGGAACTCGTTCCGCGATCTGCTCCTGCAGGTGCGCTCGACGATGCTCGAAGCTGTCGAGCATCAGGAATATCCGATGGAAGTCCTGCTCACGAAATTGAATCGCCCGCATTTGTATGAGGTCTCCCTGGTGATGGAAAACATCCAGTCGCCGCAACATCTCGATCGTTTGCCGGCTGCGCTGAATTTCGTGTTTACGCACCGCAACGACGTTGTAGAGGCAACGGTGGAGTACAACAACAGCCGTTATCATGAGGAAAGTGTCGAATGTATCGTCAGCCACTTCATCACATTGCTGGAAAAAGTGCTCGGCGATATCAACGCAGACTTCACCACTCTTTCGTTGTTGAGTCAATCGGAAGAGGAGGCTCTGGTGGTTGCTTACAACGCAACGACAACCGAGTATCCGGCAGACAAGACAGTTGCTCAACTCTTCGAGCAACAAGTGGAAAACAACCCTGCAAATCTTGCAGTGGCGGCGGGAAATGTCTCGCTGACCTACCAAGAATTGAATGCCAAAGCCAACCGTCTTGCCCGCGTGTTGCAAAGCCGCGGTGTCAGTGCTGACTCGCTCGTCGCATTGCTCGTTGAAAACTCCGCCGACACCATCGTTGGCATGCTGGCTGTGTTGAAAGCAGGCGGTGCTTATGTGCCGATCGATCCAGACAACCCAGTTGAGCGCAAAAAATTCTTGCTCGAAGATAGCCAAGCGGTCGTCATCTTGACACAGCAACATTTGCTGGCAACACAAGCAGAACTGTTTGAGGCAGTCGAGTCGGAGCGTCTGTTGCTGATCGATGACCTCGATGTGTACGCAGACCACGACGAGACCAACCTTGCACCAGTCGCGGGACCATCCAACCTCGCGTACGTCATTTATACTTCGGGTACGACGGGCAAACCCAAAGGGGTGTTGATCGAGAACAAGGGTGCGGTCAATTACTTGACGTTTGCAGCGAAACACTACGTTCAAGGGGAAAAGGCTGATTTCCCACTGTTCACTTCCATCGCCTTTGACCTGACTGTGACCTCGATCTTCACGCCGCTCCTGACCGGCAATGCCGCGATCGTTTACCAAGAGGAACACAAAGAAAGGCTCTTGGAGCGAGTCTTGGAAGAAGATCGTGTCGGTGTTGTGAAGGCTACACCTGCTCACTTGAAGTTGATTAAGCACCGTGATTGGTCGAACTCCTCCGTCAAGAGATTGGTTGTGGGCGGGGAAGACCTGAAAGCCGAACTCGCACGCGAATTGATCGCGGCCTTTGGCGGGAACGTGGAAATTTACAACGAATACGGTCCGACCGAAACGGTCGTCGGTTGCATGATTCACCGCTTTGACGAGTCTTCGGATACTCGTGATTCGGTGCCGATTGGGGTTCCGGCTGACAACACGGACATTTTCGTGCTCGATGCGGATCGAAACTCCGTGCCAGTCGGCGTGGTTGGCGAGATCTTCATCGGTGGCGACGGAGTGGCGCGTGGCTACCTCAACCGTCCTGAATTGACTTCGGAACGCTTTGTCACCCTGCCTCAAGGTCGTGTCTACAAGTCGGGCGACCTCGCCAAGTTCTTGCCGTCTGGGCAACTCGAATATCTGGGGCGTGCAGACAACCAAGTCAAAATCAACGGCTATCGCATTGAACTCGGTGAAATTGAGACCCAACTTCTGCATCTGCATGAAAAGTACACACCTAAAGACTCGGTGTTTCACGATATTACGCAACAGGCACACCCAGAAGGGGTGACCTATTGCTCACGTTGCGTGTTGCCTTCTAACTATCCAAAGATCACGTTTGACGAGCATGGTGTCTGCTCCGTTTGCCGTGATTATGCAACGTACCAACCGCATACGGAAAAGTATTTCAAGACGATGGACGACTTCCGAGAACTCGTCGATGTAAACAAAGGCACCGACTATGATGTTCTGTTACTCTTCTCGGGCGGCAAGGACTCCACGTATGTCCTGTACCGGTTGGTGAACATGGGATACAAGGTGCTCACGTTCACGTTCGACAACGGCTTTATTTCCGAAGGGGCCTTTACCAACATCAAAAACATCACAAAGCAACTCGGTGTCGATCACCGCGTCCTGACGGCGGATCAGATGAAATCGGTCTTCGTGAAGTCGTTGAAGACGTTTAGCAACGTTTGTAACGGCTGTTGGAATGCGATCAACGGACTTGGGGCTCAACTCGCAGAAGAAACCGGGTGCAAAGTGATCATTTCTGGCTTGTCGCGCGGTCAAATTTTTGACATGCGTCTGTGGGGACTGTTCCAACTTGGCATCTTTGACGAGCAGGAGATCGAAGAGAAACTGCTGCTGTTCCGCAAGGGCTTCCATACCCGAGTCAACATCTTCTCCAAGACGCTCGACGTGGATTTGGATGGCGGTTTTGTGGAATCGTTGCATTTCGTGGACTTCTTTCGTTATGACAACACACCGACTCACCAGATTCGTGAGTATCTGTATGAACAAGGCTGGGTGCCACCGAAGGACACTGGATTCTGCTCGTCCAACTGCCGAATCAACGATATCGGCATCTACGTCCATCTGATGAATGAGGGCTACCACAACTATGCAGCCCCATCGTCTTGGGATATCCGATTTGGCATCATTTCCCGCGAAGAAGGCATGCAGGAAATCACCTACAAAGGTGACGTCAACCATGTTGAGCGTGTACTGAAGTATATCGGGTATTTCCAAGCACCGAAGATCGACGATGTCGTTGTCGTGCCAATCCGTGACGACAGTAGGCGGGAAAAACTCTGTGCGTACGTTGTCGCCAAAGATGAACTCGAAGCAGACTGGCTCCGCGAGGCGTTGGCAGAAGAGTTGCCAACGTACATGGTGCCAACCTACTTCGTGCAACTGCCAAGCCTGCCACTGACAGCCAACGGCAAAGTGGACACCATGGCACTGCCGCTCCCAGTCGTGACAGGTACAGCAAATGTCGAGTATCTCACTCCTTCCAACGATGTGGAATTGGAAATCCGGAAGATCTGGGCCTCCGTACTGAGCATAGATGAGGAGAAAATCGGCTTTAACGATCGCTTCTTCGATTTGGGCGGCGATTCATACAACATGGTGCAAGTAAACATCCGAGTCAATGAGATGTTCTCCAAATCGATTCCAGTCGTCACGATGTACAATTACCCGACGATCCATTCGCTTGCGGAGTATCTGCCCTCGGAAGAAAGTATCGAGGTACAGGAACTGCCGGATGAACAGTTGGAAATCTTGGATGATTCCTTGAGTTTGTTTGGGGAGGTGTTCAATGACTAAGAAGGTCGAACCCGCTCGCACAGGTCTTGAGATCGCAGTTATCGGCATGGCTTGCCGTTTTCCTGGCGCTTCTGACTTGGCAGGGTTTTGGAACAACTTGAAAGACGGAGTTGAATCGATCACATTTTTCTCTGTAGAAGAACTGCTCGCGGCGGGCGTAGACGAGGCATTGGTTAAACACCCCGATTACGTCCCCGCCAAGGGGGTTCTCGAACGCGCGGATTGGTTCGATAATCAATTTTTCGAATACTCGCCACGCGAAGCCGCCCTTTTGGATCCACAGATTCGCATTTTTCATGAAGCCGCTTGGGAAGCGATTGAGCATGCCGGATATAATCCAGACTTGCAGGGATCGATCGGTCTCTACGCAGGCGCTTCCCCGAACGTCTTCTGGCAGGTAGCGGCTTCGCTGAACAGCATGGAGTCGGACACTGAGCAATTTGCGGTCGGACAGTTGGCCAACCGCGACTATCTGAATACGCGAGTCTCCTACAAACTCAATTTGCAGGGGCCAAGCGTTTCGGTGAACACGGCTTGTTCGACATCGCTTGCGGCCATTCACATGGCATCTCGGGCGCTGCTTACAGGGGAGTGTCGTATCGCGTTGGCGGGCGGAGTCTCCATTAGCACGCCACAGAAGGATGGATATCTGTACACGGAAGGTATGATTTTGTCTCCAGATGGACATTGCCGTCCGTTTGACGCATCGGCTCAAGGGTCGGTCCCTGGTGAGGGCGCGGGCGTTGTTGTGCTGAAGCCATTGAAGGCGGCACTGGCTGACGGAGACACGATCTACGCGGTGATCAAAGGTTCGGCTTCGAACAATGATGGTGTTCGCAAGGTGGGGTATACCGCCCCAAGTATCGAGGGGCAGGCAGAAGTCATCCGCGCTTCGCATCGCATTGCTCGCGTTGAACCGGAGACGATCTCCTACATTGAAGCACACGGTACGGGAACTGTGATGGGCGATCCGATCGAACTGGAAGCGTTAAAGGCTGCGTTCGGAACGAAAGCACGTGTTGATATCAAAATCGGTTCGGTTAAGTCTAACTTTGGACATCTAGATGCCGCCGCTGGGGTGGCAGGTTTTATTAAAACGGTGCTGTCGCTGCAACATGGTCAGCTGCCACCGAGCCTGCATTTTGAAAAGCCGAATCCAGGCACAGACCTCGCGAAAGGTACGTTTGTGGTAAACGCGAAGTTGAACGAGTGGAAAGAGGAGAGTGCACCGTTGCGGGCTGGGGTCAGTTCGTTTGGCATCGGCGGGACGAACGTGCATGTACTCTTGGAAGAAGCACCACAAGTCGAGAGTGCTCCTGCTCAACGTTCACAGCAGATCCTGATGCTGTCTGCGATGACACCGAGTGTGTTGGAGAAGCAAACGGAGAACCTGCTGAACTTTTTCAAACAGAACCCGCAGGTCTCGCTTGCGGATGTCGCCTACACGCTGAAAGTGGGGCGCCGGGAGATGAAACACCGTCGTGCCTTGGTCGTATCGTCTGTGGAAGAAGCTGTGCGCGAGTTGGAATTGCTGGTTAATCCGAGCGAACAACGCGCCCGCGCCCATTTGGCGGTTGCTCAAGATCAGCGTCCCGTGTACTTCTTGTTCCCAGGTCAAGGATCGCAGTATGTGCAGATGGCACGCGAGTTGTACGAACACGAACCGTTTTTCCGAGATCAGCTCAATGAGTGTTTGAACAAGTTGCAAGCGCTGAAGGGTGAAAACCTCGCCCACATTCTCTATCCAGGGGCTGAGGAAGTGGAAGTTTCGAAAAGTCAACTCAGCCAGACGCAGTATGCGCAGCCGTTGATTTTCGCCTTCGAATACAGCCTCGCCAAGTTGCTGATGCACTGGGGATTGCAGCCATCGGCGATGGTCGGGTATAGCTTTGGGGAATACGTGGCAGCCTGCCTCGCAGACGTCTTCTCGTTGGACGACGCGCTCAAACTGATCGTCGCGCGCGGGAAACTGATGCAATCTGTGCCAGCGGGTTCGATGTTGAGCGTGCCAATGACGGAGCAGGAAGTACAACCGTTGTTGACTCCAGATGTGTCGCTGGCGGTGGTCAACGGAAATTCCTGTATTGTCGCCGGTTCGACTCAGGCGATTGAGGCGTTTGAAACGAAGATGAAAAACCACCGCATGCTGTGTATGCGCGTCAACTCTCCATTGGCTGGACATTCCCTGTTGATGGACGGCATTCTGGGAGAGTTCGAAAAAGTCGTGCGCAGCGTAACCTTCCACAAACCGCAATTGCCTTATATTTCAGACATCAGCGGCGGGTGGATCACTGTTGGGGAAGCGACTTCGGTCGAGTATTGGGTACGTCATATGCGCGACACAGTACGGTTTGCCGATAGCGTGGAGGAATTGTTGAAACAGCCGAACGCGCTGTTTATCGAGGTAGGTCCAGGTCGTGACCTGTCCGTGTTGACTCGCCGCTTCCTCAAGCCAGAATCGACGCAACATGTCTTCGATCTCGTACGGATTCCATCGCGAGATGTGTCGGATCACTACTACTTCCTGCACAAACTTGCGGGACTCTGGGCGCACGGTGTCAAGGTGAATTGGACAGCGTTCTACAATGGGGAAAAACGGATTCGTATCGCACTCCCAACCTACCCATTTGAGCAACGTCACTTCCCGGCAAACGTTCCTCATCCGATGCAAGTGTTCCAAGCCACACGCATGGGCCTAAGCGGAGAGGTTGCAGCGACAGTGGAGACAGGCAAAAAGCCAGTCCGCTATCACATCCCATCTTGGAAACGCTCCCTGCAGGGCACAGTTGATACGTCACCGGCTACGTGGTGGTTGTTCGAAGATGGACTGGCGTTGGGGGATCGCCTGATCACAGCCCTGAGAGCGGAAGGTCATCAAGTCGTGCGCATTCGTGTGGGAGAAACGTTCCAACGTGAATCGGATACGTTCACTCTCAACCCAGAGCAAAGTGCCCAGTATGAGCAGTTGGTCGCGGACTTGCAAGCAGACGGTCTGCTCCCGAACCGCATTGTGCACCTCTGGAACTATGATCGATCAGTTGAGGTCGAACCGAGTGTCAGCCGAATGGAAGGTCTGCTGGCACGTGGCTTCTACAGTTTGCTCTACTTGACACAAGCGCTTGGCAAGCATCGCGTAGAAACGCCGATCACCCTGTCAGTGATCAGCAGCTTCATGCAAGACGTGCAAGGCGATGATCTCTGCGATCCGGAAAAAGCAGCTTTGCTGGGTCCTGTCAAGGTAATTCCACTTGAATACCCGAATATAACCTGTACATCCATCGATCTTCGTGTGCCTGAAAAGCAAGTACAGGAAGCGAAGCAGATTCGTCAACTTCTCGATGAAGTGAGGTCTGAAGGCACGGACCCAATCGTTGCCTATCGCGGGGGACACCGTCTGGTACAGACTTTTGAAGAGGTACACGTGGAAAAAGGCACAACGTCTTTGCCCCCTGTGCGAGAAAATGGTGTCTACCTGATCACCGGTGGATTGGGTGACATTGGCTTAGCCTTCGCAGAGGAACTGGCGAGCGCTGCTCCTGTCAAACTCGTCTTGATCGGGCGTACGGCTCCAAGCGTTGAAAAACAAGAAGCCCTGCGACAATTGAAGGAGAAGGGGAGTGAAGTGCTCGTTCTGCAAGCCGATCTGACGGACAGAGCACAACTCCAAACTGCGATCGAGCAAGTCCGAAGCCGCTTCACGACCCTGCATGGTGTCATTCACGCCGCCGGTCTTGCTGATGGTGCGATGATCCAACGGAGGACCGTTGAAAATACCGACAACATCCTCGCTCCGAAAATCCGAGGTACCCTGTTGCTGGATGAAGTGTTGCGTGGAATGAAACTGGACTTTTTCCTGCTCTGCTCCTCGATGGCCTCTGTCCAAGGTGGATTCGGACAAGTCGCCTACAGTGGTGCCAACGCTTTCCTCGACGCCTTTGCGCATTATAAGACCGCTCGTGAGAATAGCGTGACACTCTCCGTAAACTGGGATCGCTGGCGTAACGTCGGGATTGCACGATACGTCGAAGAGTTGCATCACCAATTGACGGGTGAAGAACTCGAGGGAGGCATTACCCGCGTAGAAGGTCAGGAGGCGTTCGCGAAGCTGCTTGAAACCACGGTCGCTCAGATCGCTGTCACCATTGAAACGCCACAGCTTCAAGTGCCTAAGGGAGAACTCTCGGACGATATCTTGCAAGAAAGTGTGACGATTGCAGCAAATGTGCACGTCCGCCCAGAGTTGGGCACAGAGTACGTGGCTCCGGCTGATGAGGTTGAGCAACGATTGTCTCACCTTTGGCAGCAATTCTTCGGCTTGGATCGGATCGGACGACTGGATGATTTTCTGGAACTTGGCGGCGATTCGCTGAAGGCGATCATTGTGATCTCGAAAATTCAAAAAGAGTTCGGTGTGCGACTCCCGATTGCAGGCTTCTTTGAATCTCCATCTCTGGCTGGTGTCTCAGAGCGCATCAAGGAAGCGGGAGACTATCAGCAACAGGGTCATGCGATTGAAACGACCATGGAATCTGAGTGCGCGGAAAACGCGCTCGACACATCGCTGCTCACATTTGAGGAAAGCACAATTGAACGTCTGGTTAGCGGAGATACCAACATTCGAGGAATTTATCCGCTGACTCCGATGCAACAAGTGATCTTGACGCACAACCTGTTCTCTGCAGGCACTGGTTTGGACACGGGCGTGTTCGCCTGCCGGATCGATGGAGCATTGCGCATCGACCAGTTCCGTGAGGCATGGGAATGGGTGATGAACCGTCATTCCATTTTGCGTACCACGTTCCGTTGGCGTCGTGTTGAGTACCCTGTTCAGTTGGTGTATGGATACGCGGAACTGCCGTGGACAGAACATGATTGGACGGATCGCAAGCCGGAAGAACAAGCCTCGGCCTATGAGGAGTTTGTGGACTTGGAATGTAAGAGAGGATTTAAAGTGAGTGATTTCCCACTCATGCGAATTCATCTGATAAAGGTCGATAACAGTGCTTATCGCTTCGTCTGGAGTTTCCAAAACTCACTTTTTGACGGGTGGGCTATTTCATTAGTCTTTAAAGAAGTGCTAAATTATTATCAATCAAAGGTGAAGGCTGATAGTAGAGAGGGACATCTCCACTTACCTCCCGCACCACTTTTCTCCTCGTACATCCGTTGGCTTCATGAACAAGATTCGGAATTCGCGAGCGACTACTGGAAACGATCTTTCAGTAGATACATACCGACACCCGAGGAACTTGCTGCCGCAGAGCAGCAGACGCAGCAAACTGTCGTTCCGGCAAAGTGTGAACTCTTGCTCACAGAAGAGGAGACTCGTCAGCTGAACCTTCGAGCGAAGGAACTTGGTCTGAACCTTAGCACGATCGCCATCGGAGCTTGGGCGCTCTGCCAAGCTGAGCAGTCCGGCACTGACGATGTGCTGGTCAGTCTGATTACCTCAGGACGTACGGCCAATCTCGAAGGAATCGACGCGATGGTCGGATTGTTTACGAATTCCTTGCCTGTGCGTGTCCAACTCGAAAGCGGAGGCGACCCGACTCAACAGTTCAAACGCCTACAAAAACAACTGGTAGAGATGACGAAATACGAGTATGTCAGTCCGCACCAGATCGCCAAATGGACAGGCGTGCCTTACAACGTGCTGCAACAAGCGATCTATGAGCGAATGCTTGTATATCTGAACTATCCAGTGGACATTTCACAGGAGTTGTCGGGCGGAGATATCACCTTTGCTGATCTGCTGTCCGTTGGTCAATTGAACGTCCCATTGCGAATGTATGCTCAGCCAGGTGAGCGTTTTATTCTGGCACTCACGTATGACGAAGCAAGATACGAAGAGCAACAGATTCATAGCCTTCTTGAACGGATGCGGCACTTCCTAGTCAAGCATGATCGTCTAACACCTATTTTGAAAGGAGTCGATCCGATTCATGATTCAAAACAGTAAGAGTTCTACCTTACGAAAAACAATCAGTGGCTTATATCGGTTCATCCGCCCTTATAAGGGGGGGGTGATCACGGCCTTGACCGCCTCCGTTATCGCTGCGATATGCGACCTCGCTGGCGTCTACCTGATCAAGCAAATGATTGACAATGCTTTGGCAAGTGAAACACAACGAATCGCCATGATCGTCGTTCTCGTTGTGGTCATGGTATTGGCAGGTTTAGGTGCCAATTATTTTCTCACGTATGCGACCGGTCGATTTGGGACAAAAGCAGTGGGGGATATGCGTAACGCCCTCGCCGCACGATTGAGCGAACTTCCGATGTCTGATGTCGAAAGCGAACGCTCGGGTGACCTCGTCTCGCGTGTAACCAATGACGCGAGCGCCATTGAATCGTTTATCTCCGAACGCTTTACCAACCTGATTTATTCGCCGATCATCGTTGTGTCC
This sequence comes from Paenibacillus ferrarius, assembly GCF_002027705.1. GTDB lineage: Bacteria > Bacillota > Bacilli > Paenibacillales > NBRC-103111 > Paenibacillus_E > Paenibacillus_E ferrarius. The sequence continues at coordinate 83,343 of NZ_MBTG01000017.1, forward strand.
GCCCTCATCTATTTGGGAAGCTTGAACTGGAAATTGACCTTGGTGAGCTTTGCGGCAACACCAATCATGATGTATATTGCCAACCTGATCTCAAAGCCGATTGATGAGCAGTCTTCGAACTACTACGGGGCGCTTGCAGAAGCGAACTCTGTCGCGCAAGAAGCCATTGCGGGCAATACCATCACCAAGGCATTTAATTTGCAAAAACCGATGTATGCAAAAGTGGAAGGTTTCTATTACAAAGCGATGCGCAATGGCTTCAAGATTGCCAAGCAAGAATCGCTGATGCGTCCGTCGGTCGTTATGATGTATGAATTGCCAGTTGTACTTTGTACGATCTACGGCGGTTATCTGGCTGTTAGTGGCTTGTTAGGAGCCGGGGTATTGGTAGCCTTCTTGCAAATGTTGCGTATGCTTGTCATTCAAACCGTTCAGATTCCTGACCTGGTAGCCAACGCTCGTTCGGTCGCGGGTGCTGTTGGACGGATCACCGACATGCTGGAAGCACCGATTGAGCGTACGGATGGTCGTGCCTTTACCCCAGTAGAAAAAGGTCTGGTGCTGGTTGAGGATGTTACGTTCGGCTATGAAAAGGACAAGAACATCATCTCTGGCGTCTCTTTCACATTGACCAAAGGCCAAACAGTTGCCCTCGTCGGTTCGTCCGGCAGTGGTAAATCCACCATCTTGAACTTGTTGCTCAGTTTCCATGAGCCGCAAAAGGGCGCGATTCGCGTTCATGGCCACGACTTAAAAGATTGGAATCTGAAAGCCTTGCGTGACCAGTTTGCTGTCGTTTCACAAGACACGTTCTTGTTCCCAGGTACGATTGAGGACAACATCCGTTTGGGTAACCGAGATGCGGACTTTAATCAAATTGTGGAGGCTTCGAAAATCGCAGGAGCCTACTCCTTTATTCAGGATCTCCCAGAAGGGTTTCAAACTCAAGTCGGCGAGCGCGGTACGGTGCTCTCGGGTGGTCAGAAACAGCGTATCTCCATTGCGCGGGCTGCTTTGAAAAAAGCACCAATTCTTCTGCTCGACGAAGCGACTTCCGCACTTGATACCGAGTCCGAAGCCCAAGTCCAGCAAGCGCTTGAGGTATTTACGAAGGATCATGCGACGCTGGTCATCGCCCACCGCCTCTCCACAATTAAGATGGCAGACGAGATTCTCATGCTTGATCAAGGGCATATCGCTGAACGTGGTACACACCAAGAATTGATGGAGCAAGACGGACTCTACCGCCATTACTACCTGAGACAATCCAACGAGAATCTAGCGAATGAGGAGGATTTGGAGCATGTTTAAAAACTGGAACTTCCCAGAATTCTTCCGTATGATGTCGCTGATGCAACGTCAACTCTGGAACTATTTGATCACTCTGTTCCTGATTGCGGGCATCTACTCAGCACACATGATTCTCTTGGCCTTTATCAATGAACGATTATTGAATGGTGCCATTAGCGGTGACAAAGAATTGCTCACCTCGGCCATTGTACTCACCTGTGTCGTCTTGGCGCTCGCTTGTATTACCAGTCCGCTCGCCATGTATCTGTTTGACTTGGCCGTTCATCGTGCTCTGACTCATCTGAAACTTCGTCTGTTTAAGAAAATTCAAGAACTCCCAGTTTCATACTTGGAGAAGCGTCACAGCGGAGACCTCATCTCCACCATTACCAACGACGTAAACAGCGTAGAACAGGCTTATCGTTACTACCTGTATCTGCTCGTTGAAGCGTTCATCTACGGGACGGGTTCGACAATCGCGATGTTCGTACTCGACTGGAGACTCTCGATGCTGATGGTTGTACTGGGTATTGCCTCCGCGTATGTCACCACAAAATACGCAGGACCACTTCGTGAAATCGGCGACAAAGTGCAAGCAACGATGTCTGACATGACTGTGCAATGGGTGGACATGGTAGGTGGATTCCGTCTGCTGAAAGTGTTCAAGATCTCTGGTTTTGTGCTGGAGCGCTTTGGGCAAAAGAACGAAGCAATCGTAGCCCATAACATTGAGAAGATTCGATTGGACAGTCAACTCAAGGGTATCAACTACCTGCTCAGTATCTTCAGCTTGATCGGTGTCTTCGTCGTCGGGTCTTTCATGGCTGCGAGTGGACAGATCGACTTCGGTACGGTTATGGGTATCGTCACGTTGCAAAACGGCGTTGCGTTCCTCTTCTTGAACTTCGGTAACTTCTTCACCAATCTGCAAGGCTCGCTGGCTGGTTCGAAGCGCATCTACGACATCCTCGATGCAGAATCAGAACCAGAACGCTACAACATTCCTGGCACTGGTGACGGAGACGAAGCGATTGCGTTGCGAGGACTCGATTTCTCGTACGACGGTCGAAAAAAAGCATTGCAAGGGCTCACGTTCGACATCCACCCAGATCAAATGGCCGCGCTTGTCGGTCCATCCGGTAGCGGTAAATCGACGGTGATCAAGCTGTTGCTCGGGTTCTATGAACCAACAGGTGGAAACCTGTCGATCAACGGACGCCCACTTTCTGCGTATAAGTTGGAAGAGTTGCGCGACCAGATCGCGTACGTACCGCAGGAGGCATTCCTGTTTGAAGGCACGATCGAAGAAAATATTGCCCAGGGGCGTCTAGGTGCCACCCATGACGACGTTGTGCGTGTGGCGAAACTTGCGAATGCTCACGAATTTATCTCGGACATGTCTGAGGGCTACGCAACGCGTGTCGGAGAGCGCGGCATTCGTCTCTCGGGTGGACAACGTCAGCGTATAGCCATCGCCCGTGCCTTTTTGCGCGACGCACCGATCTTGTTGCTTGACGAGGCGACCTCCGCGCTTGATAGCGCTTCGGAACAACTCATCCAAGAAGCACTCCAGACCCTGATGAAGGGCCGCACCACCGTCGCCATTGCTCACCGCCTGAAGACGATTGAGCACGCCGACGTCATCTTTGTCGTCGAGAATGGCAAGATCGTTGAAAAAGGCACCCATCAAGAATTGCTGAAGCAAGAAGGTGTCTACAACCGTTTACACAACATGCAGTTCGCTGAATCTTTGACGTAACGATAACGGAGGGAGAGACATGCCCTTATGGTATGCGCCACACAGACCTATTACCCGCTGACTCATGCCCAGAAGCGCATTTGGTACATCGAGAACCTGTACCCGAACACTTCCCTGAACAATATCGGCGGACTGATTCGCATCTACGGAAACGTCAATCTGGACTTGCTGGAGGAGGCCATTCAACGCTTCATTGAGAACCACGAAGGAATGCGCCTCCATCTCCGTCTGGAGGGGGACGAAGCACAGCAGTACGTGCAACCTTATGCAAGAAAATCGTTGCAACGCTTCGATTTTTCAGATGCATCCGACCCGCACATCGCGGCAGATGCTTGGGTGCAGGAGGAGTTTCAAAAACCGTTCCTGCTCTATGAACATCCGTTGCTCGATTTCGCGCTGGTAACCGTTCGCGCTGGGGAACACGCTTATTATTTGAAGTTTCATCACCTGATTGCTGACGGTTGGTCGATACGTTTGCTTAGCGAACAGATCGCGAACGTCTACAGTCGACTTTCTGCCGGTGAAACAGTCGGTGTAGAAGAGAAGCCTAGCTATCTCGACTACGTCGCCAAAGAACAGCAGTATTTGCAATCCAATCGTTTCGAGAAAGACCGCCTGTTCTGGCGAGAGATATTTACCGACCTCCCGGAAGCTTCTTTGCAAAAAAAATCATCCTTTGCCATGGGGCGCCGAAAACGATTTCACCTGAGCCGGGAGATGGCTGAACGGGTACGGAACTGGACAGAAGAGCACAAATTTTCGCTGAATACGTTTTTTGTCTCCCTGCTGTTCCTCCATCTGCACAAGAGCACACAACAGGATGATCTGATCATCGGAACGCCGGTTGTGAATCGATCCGGAGTCAAAGAAAAGAATATCTTTGGCATGTTTACGAGTACCATGCCGATCCGAATACAAGTCGATCCAGAAGAGAGCCTTTGGGTCTTGATGAAGCGAGTGGGGGATGAACTCATTCGTTCCTATTTTCACCAACGTTATCCTTATGATCTGCTTGTTCAAGACTTGGAGTTGTCGAAGCAGGGTTCTGATGGGCTGTTTCAGCTTTCGGTTAACTACTACAACACGCTTATGGATCATGAGTTTTCGGAAGGGGAACTCATGCATGACGAGTACTACAGCGGAAACCAGTACTATTCGATGCAAGTCGTGATCAAGGAATGGCTTGGGGAATTGGAATTGCAGTTTGACTACAAAACGGACGAGTATGCCGATGAGGACATCGAGGTGCTCTATGATCGCCTTTGTCATTTGATTGCAGTGGTCACGGAGAATGGCGACGCTCGAATTGGCAGTATTTTTCTTCTCACGGATTCGGAGTACTCTCGGGAAATACATGAACGCAATGCTACGGAAGCTGATTATCCGAAACGTCCCGTGCACCAACTCATCGAAGAGCACGCAGCCCGAATGCCAAACAAAAAGGCGGTTTCCTTTGATGTTCATTCGCTGACCTACGCGGAACTCAATGCGAAGGCGAATCGTCTCGCGCATCATCTGCGTAGACAAGGCGTGACTCGCAACAGCCTGGTCGGCGTCCATCTCGGGCATTCTATTGAGATGTTGGTCGCGCTGCTCGGGATTCTCAAAGCGGGCGGGACCTATGTGCCAATCGACCCAAGCTATCCAGCCAACCGTATCCAGCATATTTTGGATGACAGCGGAGTACATGTAGTTCTTACGGATCGTTCTTTTGCATCGGGAGTTTCCTACACGGGAAAACTTCTTGAACTGAGCACACCTCTTGCGGAGGAGACGACCAATCCGGAGTTGGTGAACGAACTTTCCGATACGGCCTATGTTATCTATACCTCTGGATCAACCGGTCTCCCTAAGGGAGCAATGATCGAGCATCGAGGTCTTGTGAACTACGTCTGGTGGGCGCAAGCAACTTATCTGCCAGACGAAGATGATGTGATCGCCTTGTACTCGTCCCTGTCGTTTGACTTGACCGTGACGTCGATCTTCCCACCGCTTGTTGCAGGTCGTGAAGTGGTGATTTATGCCGAAAACGGTGGGGAATTCATTCTTGATCGTATTTTGCAAGAGCGGCGGGTAACCGTGGTCAAAGCCACACCTTCGCATCTTGCTTTGCTTAGAGGGCGGGACTCCCTCGAAGGTTCGGTTCGCCGATGGATTATTGGTGGGGAAGACCTGAAAACGGAAGTGGCTCGTGAGATTGTCAAGAACTCTGGCGGAAACGTAACGGTCTTTAACGAATACGGTCCGACAGAAACGGTTGTCGGTTGCATGATTCATCGCTACGACCCAACTCTGGACACAGGGGCTTCGGTGCCAATCGGCCTCCCGATCTCCAACACGCAGATCTATTTGCTAGACAGCGATGGACAACCAGTTCCGACGGGAACGGCGGGAGAAATGTACATTTCGGGTGACGGTGTGGCACGCGGTTATCTGAACCGACCAGAACTGACAGCGGAACGTTTCCTGCCAAATCCATTTTTTCCAGAGCGTCGTTTCTACAAGACGGGAGACCTCGCGATTCGTACGAAGTCTGGTCAGATCACCTATCTGGGGCGACTGGACCATCAAGTGAAAATTAGCGGCTACCGCATCGAACTGGGTGAGATCGAGCACCGTTTGCTGCAACACAGATCTGTTTCTGATGCCGTCGTTTTGGATTACACCGATGCAAACGGGACGAAGCATCTAGTCGCCTTTTTGGTTACGGGCGAGGAGGTTGTGAGTGCATTTGAGTTACGCCAGCATCTAACAGAGGCTCTGCCTGGTTATATGGTGCCGACGTACTTCGTGCTTCTCGAACATCTGCCACTGACTGTGAACGGCAAGATCGACCGCTCTGCATTGCCTGATCCAATCGAAACGGCCATCAACGATGAACTGTCCGCACTGCTGGATGAGACAGTCGAAGCGGTCGTAGTCCAAGCGATACGTGACGTCTTAGGGATTGAATCGGTGACGGCGACCGATAACTTTTATCAGTTGGGTGGAGATTCTGTAAAGGCGATTCAAGTCGTCAATAAACTCCGCCAAGCCAACATCCAGATACAAACGAAGGATGTACTTGCGTATCCGGTGATCCGTGAATTGGCGATTGTCGCTACAAACAGTTCACACGCGCTGTACCCGCAGACGCCTGCAAGCGGTACGCTGACTCCGACGCCGATTATGTCTTGGTTCTTCTCGCAAGAATTCTTAAACCCACATCACTGGAACCAATCGGTCCTGTTGGAGCTAAAGCGCCATCTGACGCCAGAAAAACTCCGACAGTCGATCAAACAACTGATCCAACATCACGATTCGCTGCGTTTGTTCTATGACGAAGAGATACAAGCGCTAACATATCTGGAACGGGAAATACCGGAGGAGTTGCTTCTGGAAACCCACGATCTGTCCGCTCTCAGGTCTCTGGAGCTTTACGACAAACTCCGTGAAGTTGCACAGGCATGTAAAGCTTCGATCCGCTTGACGGAAGGGCCACTCCTGCGTGCCGCCTTGCTCGACCTTGGCTCTCAAGGGCAACGCCTGCTCCTTACGGCGCATCATCTTGTTGTGGATGCCGTCTCTTGGCAGATTTTGCTGGAAGACCTCGCCACTTTGCTAGATGGACACAACCGCCTGCCAATGAAAACACACTCGTTGCAGCAATGGGCTGAAGCGTTGATGACATACAGCGAAACGGCCGCGCCCGAAGAAGAAGAGATGTGGATCGCCAAGGAGGGAGCGGAAGCAGACGAATTCGTTTGCTCCCCAGAAATGGACGGAGGGAATTCGTTGGCTGATTGCGAGACGATCACCCGCACCTTTACTCCAGAGGAGACGGAGGCTTTGCAGGTTCGGGCTCACGAAGGATTCCAAACACAGGCACAGGATTTGCTGGTCGCCGCGCTTGTGCGAGCGATTCACACACACAGTAATCGAGACCTTGTTCGACTCGAACTGGAAGGGCATGGCCGTGACCCAGTCGTCGAGGGGCTTGATGTGGCTCGAACGGTAGGCTGGTTCACGACCATGTTCCCTGTCGCCATTCCTGTGCACCCAAGTGATTGGGAACAACAGATCCGAACCGTCAAAACCGAGCTGCGTAACGTTCCGCTGAAGGGAGCGGGATACGGCGCACTCATCTACATGGCGAAACGACTGCCGGTTCGTTTGCAACGAGGAGTGCGCTTCAATTATCTGGGCGAGATCGACAACCAACTGCGTGGTCTGCCGTTCACATTCGCAAGCGAAGAGCATGGATCGGACATATGCCCGACCAATCATACGACTGCGTTACTGGACCTGCTTGCGTTTGTTCAGGACAAGTGTCTAACCATTACCGTTACGTACAGCCGTCAACGCTTCCATCAAGCGACTATCGAATCGTTCATGGATCGCTTCGCCGATCAGTTGCGCAAGGTCATCCGCTTCTGTTGTGGACAAGAGGGAGCGACGTTTGATGCGAGCGACTTTGATACGATTTCATTAAGTGACGATGAGCTGGATAATTTGTTTGATTAAGAGAGAGTTTTTTATTTTTGACTTTTTTCCAAAAATCCCCTTACCTTAAAAAGGTAGAAATTGTATAATTGAGATTGATATAGTCGTTTAGACGTAAACATTGTAACTTTTTATATATAGGAGGTATTCATCATGACAAACGCAATCGCTATCGCAGATCAACTCAAAGAAATTTTGAAACGCGAACTGGAGTTAGGTGGGCAAATCGATCAACTTCAGCTCGAAGATTCCCTGACCAGCATTGGTCTCAGCTCAGTGAGCTTCATCAAGTTGATCGTCGCGATCGAAAATCATTTCGATTTCGAATTCGAAGATGAGGACTTGAACTATAAAGTCTTCCAAAAGCTGCAAGATATTGTGAATTACGTAGAAAAACGCATTGAATAAACGCGACTAGGAAACGAGGGACGAATATTGCTGAAAACGAATCACTTCCACCTGTTGGCTTGTCCAAAATGCCAAATAAAGCTTACGACTGAAGGAGAAAACTTGACCTGTGAGCCATGCGGTCTCAAATACATCGTACGTACCGAAGTACCGATCATGTTGATGGAGGAGTCCATCGACATGAATGGCGTGACCATTCTCGACGAAGTTCGTCATGACGATAAGGAAGACATCAAAAAGCACTTCACAACGGTTGCTGAGTCGCTTGAAGTCAGCAACATGACCCGCTTTGTTACATTCCTGAACTGGGGTTACAAAGTGACAGACAATGAGCAATTCGCTCAATTTGAAGTAGACGATTCCATGCTGAACAAAAACCCGCTGAAGCTCCTGTTCGAGATCGTGGGACAAGTCGATCTTAAGGACAAGAAAGTTCTTGACGTTGGTTGTGGACGCGGTGGCAACTTGGCTGGTATTAACAAGCACTACAAAGCGCATACCTGCGTGGGCCTCGACCTCACCGAAGCATCTGTACAGTTCGACCATGTTCGTCATAAAGGCGACAACATGTTCTTCCTCGTCGGCGATGCGGAGAACCTTCCGTTCGAAGGCGAAACATTCGATGCGGTGTTCAACTGCGAATCTTCGCACGGTTATCCGAACATTCATAAGTTTTATGATGGTGTGTACCGCGTGTTGAAGACAGGAGGTCACTTCCTGTACGGTGACATGTTGCCAACTGATAAATGGACAGAGTACGAGCAATACCTGATCTCGCTGGGCTTTGAGATCTTGCGCAACCAAGACATTACAGAGAACATCCTCTCGTCCTGCGATGAAGTTGCCGAAAATCACTACTCGGCGTACGGGAAAATGGACCAAGGTTTCATGGAAGGCATGAAAGATTCGCTTTCCTTGCCGGGGTCTGGAATTTACAATGATATGAAGACTGGCGTGCAGCAGTTTTGCGTCATCAATGCAATTAAAAAGTAAGACGGTAGATTGGTGTGCGGAACTTTTCCGTAACACCCAGTGCCACTTTTAAGGAAAGGATGGTACCATTGACAATCCTTAGAATTCGTAACCTTAATAAAAGTTTCGGAGAGCGCACGATCCTATCGGATGTATCCTTGGAGATCGGAGCACGAGAGCGCATCGGATTAGTTGGGGCTAACGGGGCAGGTAAGACTACACTTGCCAACATCCTGTTCGGTAATCTTCAGTCAGACGAAGGCAGCATCATGCAGATGAAACAGGATCTCAAGATTGGCTACCTGCTACAATCTTGCTCCTATACGGCAAATAGTTTTCAGTCGATGTTGCTCGATGGCTATAAGGCTGAAAAGGTAGATGAGTTCCTTGAAGTGACAAGCTTTATCGGTCTCAACAAAATAAAGGAGTGGCAGGAGGATCGTTTTGACGGTTTGAGTGGCGGAGAGCGTACCAAACTGGCTCTGGCTAAAATATGGATTAGTCAGCCAGATATCCTGATTCTAGACGAGCCGACCAACCATCTTGATTTTCAAGGGGTCGAGTGGCTGACGAAAGAGATGGGAAAGTTCTCGGGCACGATCTTGGTGATCTCGCACGACCGTTACTTCCTCGACAAAACGGTTAATCGGATTATCGAACTCGATGACGGTAAACTCAAGTCGTATGCGGGCAACTATATGTTCTATCGCGAGGAGAAGGAACGTCAGTACCAATCTCAATTGCACCTCTATCAGACACAAAAGAAACAAAGTGAAAAAGTCCAAGAGGAAATAGCCCAACTTAAAACCTGGACGGCGGCTGGACACAGACTGGCGGGTAAACAAGGCACTCTTTCCGAGAATCGCCAAATCGGTTTGCGTGAACATGAGCGTGCCAAGGTCAAGAAACTTGACAAACAGGTGAAGAACAAGATCAAACGTCTAGAACGCATGGAAACGGAGGGCGTAGAAAAGCCAAAGCAAGAACAAAAAGTTTCATTCGACTTTGGTAGTGCTTCCAAGCGAGGCAAGCGTCTCGCTGAAGCGAAGGGGCTCGGGAAAAACTACGGGGACCGCTGGCTGTTCCGGAACACGGAGTTTGCCATCCAGCGCGGAAATCGCATCGGATTGATCGGTCCGAATGGTTGTGGAAAAACCACCCTGATCCGGATGTTGCTCGACCAAGAACGCTGGACAGAAGGGGACTTGTGGATCAGCCCGACGGTTGAGGTTGTCTATCTCTCGCAGGATGTAAGTGACTTGCCGGAAGAATCGACGGGTCTGAATCTGATCTCACATTTCCGAGGCGAGATTCAAACCAAGGCGCGCATCCTCATGCACAACATGGGATTTGACGAGGCAAAGCTCTCTCGCAAGATCGAGAAGTGGAGTTTAGGGGAACGCACCCGTTTTAAGATTGGCCGCATGATCTTAATGGAACACAACTTCTTGATCCTCGACGAGCCGACCAACCACCTTGACCTGCAAAGCCGCGAGCAATTGGAGGATACTCTCGCCGATTACAACGGCACGATGTTGATCGTTTCCCATGATCGCTATATGTTGGAGAAGTTGTGTGACCAACTGTTGGTGTTTGAAAACGGAAAGTTCAAAAAGGTACTGGGTACCTTTAGCGAATACATGAATCGCCAATTGAGTGAAGGAAATGGATCGGATGAGAAGGTGCTCTCGAAAAAAAGTCGGGCAGAGGGGGAACAACTGCTTGTCATCGAAACTCGCTTGACCTTCGTGCTCGGCGAACTCAACAAGCACACGGTTGGCTCCCCTGCCTATAACGAACTCGACAATGAATTCAAAGATTTGATCCGCCAAAAACGGGAGCTCCTAAAATGAACATGTTATCTCGCGCATGCGTGAATGCCCTTGAGGACTCTGATACGCCAGGGGCTGCCATGGCCGTCCTGGAAACAGAAACGGATGTCGAACGGCACACCTTCGGCTTACTTCGTCAAAAAGGCGATGCATCGGTGCGTTCCACAACCCTTTTTCAAGCGGCTTCCTTGTCCAAGCCAGTGACAGCGTGGGGGGTGATGAAGCTCGTGGAAACGGGTCGTCTTTATCTCGAAGATACCGTGTACGAGGATCTCACGGTTCGGCATCTGCTCTCACACACGGGGGGGCTGGCAACTGTCCACGATCTCGGCATTCGTCCCCATGAAGGAGGCGGTGACCTATTGACCGATGTTCGATCCGCACATCCTGTGGGCGAATTCTGGTACACCAATGCTGGATACAGTCTCCTGCAAATACTGATCGAGAAAGTTTCGGGAAGAAGCTTTGCTGACTACATGTATGAAGAGATCCTCGAACCGCTCGGGATGAAACACAGCTCGTTCAACTTGGGTGCCGATCAATTGGTGGACGACGCTGTACGAGGGCACGACTATCTGGGGCAACAAGTGCCGGTCCTCTGGCATGCGCAACAGGCAGCGGCAGGATTGTACACGACGCTTGACGACCTGATCCGTTTCGCTCAGGCGAACCTGAACGGTGGCGGCGGTGTTTTGCAGCCAGATATGGTCGCTCTGATGCACAACCGTGTAGAACGTCCAATTCCCTACGGACTTGGATACCACATCCTGACGTTGCCGAAAAGCTCACGTCTCGTTTGGCATAGTGGGCACAATCGAGGGTTTCGGACATGGATCGGTTTCCTGCCGAAGCTTCAAAAAGCACTGGTGGTGTTGACGAACAGCGATCACGGACAATCGGTGATCGCAGAAGTAGTCTGGAATTGGCTCGTACAGATGATCGGCGATGTGCCCGACGGTGCCAAGCAAACACTAGACCTGCTGCCTAAGACTCGTTACCAACGATATCAGCAAGACATGTCCGGCCTGCAACGGTAACGCCGTTCAATGTGGATCGTCAGGTTTTGATAGGGAGATGGTTACAGTCCGACCGAAGATGCTTATCTACTGGGTGAAAATCCCAAATGGTCTGTTGTCGACAGAGATTCAGGATCGCTTGGACCTGTTGGATGCAGAGGAGCGTGCCACCTATTCTCGTTACAAAGTCGACTTTAAAAAGATTGAATTTTTGGTCGGGAGATGTCTCGCCAAAATGGCTTTGGGGCAGTTCTTACATGTGCAACCTGGTAATATCTCTTTCAGCAAAAACGAATACGGGAAATTATTTCTGAAAAATTCGCCAAAACCGTTATACTTCAACCTCTCACATACCGATGAGATGGTCGTATGTGCTTTGTCCGCCAATGACGAGATGGGGATCGACGTAGAGAAGACTCTTGACGACCGCTTCGAAGTTATGAAGCACGTTTATGTGCCGGACGAAATCGAATGGGTGAATGCTCAACGAGACAAGAATGCAAAGTTGCACGCTTTCTACAAGCTTTGGACTCGTAAGGAAGCTGTTATGAAGGCAGTCGGGAAAGGCTTCTCCCTGCCGCCGCTCTCGTTCACAATCCCTTTCGACGAAGAACGGGCGCATGACGACGAATTTTACTTCTATACGTTTGTGCCCATGACGGGTTATATGATCACAGTCGTAACCAGGCTGCTTTCAGAACAATCTCAAACGTATGTAGTGCGTGAAGTACAACTTGCAGAACTCTTGGCTGGACGTGTAGAATTCATCAGTCTTTTTTGATAACGATTGCACAAAAGAAGAAACCTCGTAGCGGATGATCCTTTGAAGCTACAAGGTTTTTTTCCAGTGCTATCTATATAGAACGACACCGATGAGATCGGAAATCAACTGACGGAAGCTAAACAAGAAAGAGCTGAAGTCCTGCTGATGGTGTGGGGATGGGAAGAGCCGGTAAGGATATGGATTTGCAGGTGATATCCGATCGTGCCTACGAATAATACTTCTTGCAACGCCGGAGAAGGCAAATCATTTGGAAGGAAGATGAACAATATAAACGTTGGAGCATTCCTATCCCTTCTTCAGCAGGTTATCGATGCTTATCCGAAAGGCAAAATCGTTATGATTCTGGATAACGCACGAATTCATCATGCCACGCTACTTGATAACTTACTCGCCGAACATAAAAAACGGCTTGACCCGTCTTCCTCTCTCCTTACTATTCAGAGCTTAATATTGTGGAAGGGCTCTGGAAGTGGTTGAAGTCCGATGTAATCAATTAATCAACAATGTGTTCTATCATACGACTGCTGAAATCCGTAAAAATGTGACTTTTATGGATAACATTTTGAACGATCCTATAATGATTATCGATCGACTTTGTATCAAAATGTAGCGTCTTTAGTTCAACTTATATAGTTGGATAATCAAATAATTTAATTAGGAGGTCTCTTTGTGAAAAAAAAAATCTTACCAATGAAATACCCTAGTCCTGTAAGTTTTCCTTATGAAGCAAATATCCTCTCAATATTAAATTTTTATGACGAGCATTCTGCATGGTTGCACTCAAATTTTATACAACTAATCAATACCAAAGATACTACTAAGTATGATGTACGAGTAGGAATGAATGAGTTATTTAATTCTCCGTTTTTGACAATAAAAAGGCTTCATGCTAAAGATTTTTCAGAAAATATTGTCCAAAAAATTATAGAAATCCTCGATAATGATATTTATTTTTACTTTTTAACGGTAGATCAATCTTATATTCAAGCTTGTAATAATCAGAATACACATGAATTGTTCGTTTTTGGCTATGATGATAATGAAAAATGCTTTCACCTTGCAGACTTCATTAGTGGTCAATATAAATTTTTTACTGGAGGGTATGATGAGATAGTTAATGCCACAAAAAACCTCGAACAATATGAAAAGGATATTATTTTGATAAAGTATAACAAAGGTGTTCAATTTAATTTTACTATGAGCAAAGTCTCCTCACTTATTCAGATTTTCTTGCAACCGGAAATCAATTTACAAAAAAACTTAAACCAGATTGAAAACTATTTAAATCCAGAAATGACTCAAACAATTAATGGTAATTTTGGTATTAAGAGTTTTGGTGTAAATGTTTATAAAGATCTACACAATTATATAGAATGTTTATATGAGAGTACCTCAATATGGGTAGACATGAGGCCCTTCCAGTCCCTTTATTTTCATAAATATCTTATGTTAAACCGAGTTGTTTATATGAACGAACATAATTATTTAAAAGAAGATATTTCAAAAAATATTAATTACTTGGTTAACCATTCATTAATAATAAGAAATTTGTTAATTAAATATACATTTTCAACCAATAAACGGCTGTTGTTACAAGCATTACAGTTTTTAACCGCTTTGGAGAATAGCGAAAAAGAGACACTTAATGAATTGTTGGTATTGTTAAGATGAATGTTGATTTTAAAAAACTTATAAGTTCAAGTAGCAGGCGAGGGAAATGATCTATTTAGTTGTACCTGAAAAAGTCGAGAGACTGTCAATGAAAAAGTGTAACCTTTGAAAGAACAATGGAGGTTCTAACGGGTTCGGTGCTCCCGCGGTGGCCGAAGTGGCTCTAAGGAGCCTGACTCGCTCCGGCGACCAGCCTCCACCTCAAACCGCTTAACGCACCTGGACGCGCTCAGGATAACAAATGGTAAGCTGCAGTAAAATTTGTTCCCCGTTCTGCACTCGGCCTGTCCATTTGCGCAGCTGCCGGGGATATCCCTCGATCATGTTCGTGTGTAGATCAACTTACGCAGATCGGGCGGATAAGCAAATAACGTCGAATGGATCTCTGTCAAGATAGTAGACACAAATTTTATTGCTTCACAGTGTTATAGTAATAGGCGTGCTCGAATTCATTTGGTGTGGCATAGTCTAATAATGTTATGAAACGAGCTAGGATACTTTGCGACTCTTAGGCTGAACCGAATCAATGCTCCTTGCCGGAGCATCTGGGTCAATATTAACACTTATTCCGAGCCGGAAAATGTACATCATGGGCGACAGTTCATGCATGGGGGGCATCCTGCTGTAACAGGGATAACATACCATTTTCGGGAACGGCTCGGCTTGGAAATCTTGGCTGAAGTGAACGACTGGATCGCCCAAGCCGTACAGCAAGCAGAGCGAGAGGCCGAGGCGAAATTGAAATCGTCCAAGCGAGATCGCGAAGACGATGACAACGACGCGGGCGGCTCGCAGCTCACTATGGAGGTAGGGGACGCTTTCTCCGTTCCCGAGGAGCCCCCTGCTGTGGCGAAGAAACCCCGCAACATGGCGAAAAAGCTACACGTCCTGCCACCTACAGCCGCCAAGGTAGAGGAAGTCACGAACAAGGGCACCCTCATGCTGGATGCGACATGCGCGCCTGCGGACATCAAGTATCCGACTGACTTGGGGCTGCTGAATCACGCCCGTGAAATCCTGGAAGACATCATTGGCGTGCTACACCGTCCCCATGTCGGAGCGATGGAGAAGCCGCGCACGTACCGTGAGAAAGCTAGAAAATCGTAGCTGAGTGTTTCCAAGCAACGTAAGGCATCGAGCAAGGTGATCCGCAAAGTAATCAAAAAGCAACTTGGCTACGTGGGCGGGATCTGCGGATTATTGAAGCCCTCGTGAAGCAAACGCCTCTCGCGGAATTGAGCAAAAGACACTATCGCCAGCTTCTGATCATCTCGGAGCTCTACCGTCAGCAGCGCGAAATGATGGAGAAGAAAACACATATCGTCGCCGATCGCATCGTCAGTATCGAACAGCCGCATGTACGTCCTATGGTTCGAGGCAAAGCTGGAGCGAACGTGGTGTTCGGCGCCAAAATCGCCGTCAGTTTGGTGAACGGTTACGCTTGGATCGAAACGGCACAATGGGACAGCTTCAACGAGGCAACCACGCTGCAGGCATCGGTGGAAGCGTACAGACAGCGATTCGGGTATTATCCTGTTGTCATTCTAGCCGATAAAATCTACCGCAGTCGAGACAACTTGAACTATTGCAGTGGCCCGAAGTTCGGCAGACCCTCGAAAGAGCAAAGTGAAGTCGCCGAACGTCGGCAAGAGCGCCAGGACGCTGTGCTGAGTAATGCGATCGAAGGAAAATTTAGAGAAGGCAAGTGCAAATTAGGTCTGGGTCGCATTAGTGCGCGTGGCGCTGAAACCAGTTTGACCGTCATTGTCCTTCAGTTTCTGGTCATGAATCTGGAGAGGCGACTGCGGTTCTCTTTTTGCTTTTCATCAGACTGTTCTGTTTCAGAGACTTACGTTGGGCGTAGAATGGAATGAATCTTGTTCAGCAAGCCCTACATAAAGTGTTTGGTTGAAGGAACTCAAATTTCATTTGGTAACGAAGCAATTTCAAGTGGCTGTAGAAAACATATCTAAACAATTTATTGATGATGCATTTAACAAATATATCGATGTTGTAAACTAGGAATTGATGACGACGTCAAATAGAATCAATTTACACAGGTAATTTGAGAAGTTAATTGGCCGCATGATCGGCTGCCGATAGTTTAGGAAGGGATGGAGTTTCAAATTTGAAAGGCAACAGATCTCATAGCCAAAGAGAACAAGGGATGATTAATCGATGGAAACAATATTATCATAGCTTGATGGCATCATATCATTACATCATGCAGGAATCATTGCTTTCTGAAGCAGAGGAGCTCCGTCAATTACCAAACTGCCCTACAGCAACTCATGATATTGTTCTTGGACATGGCTGCAGCAAAGAACAAACGCAACAAACGATCATCTCCAAAAATGGGATAGCTGATTTACCCATGTACATCAAGGGTTTACTCGGTAATTTGAGCTGCGAAAGTTGAGCAAGTATATTAGATTTAATCTTAAATAAGTAGAGGGGGATATTAAATGATATTATTTTGTTTACCATATGCAGGCGGATCGGAAGTAATATACTATAAATGGAAAAGCTATTTATATTCTTCAGTGCATCTAAAACCGATTCAACTTAGAGGAAGAGGAAAGAGGATCAATGAAGATTTTTATGAAAACTTAGAGGAAGCTGTTGAGGACATATTTAAAAATATAAAAGATAAGATATTACATTATGAGTATGCTATTTATGGACATAGTATGGGAAGTCTTTTAGCCTATGAGTTATACTATAGGATAAATAAAGAAAATCTTAGATTACCAAAACATATATTTTTTTCAGGATATAAGCCACCGAATGTACCAAGGAGAGAAAAGCAGATATATTTATTACCAGATGACGAGTTTATAAAAGAGGTAATTGCGTTAGGCGGAACATCACAAGATGTAGTAGAAAATGAAGAATTGCTTCAAATGTTTACTCCAATTCTTAGAAATGATTTTAAAATGTTAGAAAAGTATCTTTACAAAGAAAAGAAAGATAAAATTCAATGTGATATTTCAATTTTAAATGGAAAAGAAGATGATATAACTTTAGAAGAAATATTAGCTTGGAAATATCATACGGATAAAGGATTTAAAGTTTATAATCTTGAAGGAAGTCATTTTTTTATAAATAATAATATTGGAAATATAACTAAGATTATTAACCAAACGCTTAAGTGCAATAACACTTAAGTGATTACTAGAATGTAAGTTTGGGCTTTTGGCAGTCTTGAAAATGCGATCTATTTGATCTATTTGCTCATTAAATAGGGCTTGCTGAACGAACCGAAAACCCAGTAATAACATAGTAATAAAAAGGGTTTAAGGCACTTCATGTTGAATATATATGCATGGAATCACGTGAAAGTGGTTGAAAATCCGTGCACATGGAGTGATTAAAATGAAGTATCAATATATAGACGAAACAGGTAATCAACTCTTGCGGCCAGGCGATTTTTATCTGCCATTTGGTGGTAAATTAAACGCTGAAATCGCTGGGTAGTATGGAAGATTTCCAAATGGTCGCCAAGCTTGGACTAAGTTTTCTTGAAGAACAGATTGTAGAACATGCCGATAAGAGGATTTTAATTGTAAGTCATGGGGCATTGATTGGATTGTCATTGCAACATCTTTTACCGCAACAGTGCAAAAAAACGTATATAGATAATACCTCTTTAACAATTCTTACGTATACTAACAACGATTGGGCATGTCAATTATACAACTGTACCAAGCATCTTTAGCACATGTGAATTAAGCTAACACAGAAGATAGTACAACAAATAACAGACTACCGGCAGCAACTAATGAGCAGGCTGCTGGGTGTAGACAAATCGGAAACGGGAGCTTTTGGATTTTGCGATACTTTAAATACTAGAGATGGTACAGTTTATATATTTAAAAAAGATGTTGAGATAGAGATATCGAAACCCAATAAAGTGAAAACCTTTTGGTTCTAGACATGGCTAAAGTTAAAAGATTTCTATGGAGTCAAACACGATTCAACGGATACGATAGCAAAAAAATGTGATTTCAGGGGTGAGTACTTGAGTGATCAATTGGAGCTGTTGGAGGATTTAATAGGAAAAACAATAATTAAGATTCTTCCTCCGCTAAGAGCGAAAAAAGAAATTTTATTTGATGAATTTATGGAAATGTTTGTATATTTAGAGAATGTAAAAGAGTTATTGAATGGTCAGAATATAATTTCTCGTAGCCTCTCGTATAAACTCTTTTTATTTTACTTCGAGGTAAATAAACAGTTTAGTTACATACAGGATTCAAATCAAATTAAAGAACTGCAACAAAGATTATTTATAGCAATAGTCTCAACTTTGAATGATAATTATTTAACTAACTGACTATCTACCAAAACGAAGTGGGATTTCACTAACGGTGAACGTTTGTTCAATAACACCAATGGTAGGCAGCCAGTTTAGGGGCCAGTTATTAGCAAAACTCTCAATGTATCAAAATACCGCTTCAACATGATCGCGCGGTGGTGGGGAGCATTGTGGGTGGATGGAGTCATTATATAGCTCATCCCCGCACCCCCAGTCGTTACTTTAGGAGAAGCAATCTATCAAAAGACAATATGGCTATGGATTGCCTTATCTTTCTCGTATATCTTCATCATGGAAGGTTTACTAGGCATGAAAATAGGTAAGTGGTTATTTCGTATTCGAGTGGTGAATGCGGAAGGCAAAGTACGAGGATTGCTAAAGTTTTTCATTCGTACATTACTAAACGTCATTGAAGCGAATCCATTGATGTTCGGTGGTGGGTTAGCTGGCATCGTCGAACTAATATCTAAGAAGCGTCAACGTATCTGCGATATGCTGGCAAAGACATACGTGGTAAAACGTGAGGATGTTGATAAGATTACGCCACCTGAAAAATCAGCAAATGCAGAGCCGAGCTTTGTTGACGTGGTACGTAGTATTAAAGAACCTGAATTAACTTGATTGCATTTGAACATGGAATTATCTTAAAGATAATCTAACAACACAGAAAGCTGCTTGATTTGCTGACGCAAACAGGTGGCTTTCATTTCGTTTATGAATGGTTGAAGGGAACTAAGAAAAAATATCCGAATAGTTATAAAATATAGATATACGGATATAATAGGGAATATAAATCTATGAAAGAGGTGCAATATTATGAAATACATAGAGTTAGCAAAAGTAACAGAGAAGGGCATTTTATTAAAATCAAATTACTATTCATGTCCAGAAGCGATCTCACGTAAATGGTTTGAAATAGCTAGGAAGAGAGGAGAATGGAAGATTGTTACAGTATATGATCCGAACGATCTAACATGCATTCATATTTACGATGACCAAGATTGGTTAATCTGCAATATGATATATTTCAATGAAATCTCAAGTGTTAAATTGAGAAGATACTTTAATAGTATTCAAAAGCTTAAAGAGCAAAGGAATGTAGTTAGAAAATTAAATGAGCATGCTTAATTATAGTTAAAGGTTTTTATACTTGAGAAATAAGGTTTCCATGATTTCCATTAACTTTATTTTATCAGTTGGTGAAAGAAAGTACGTGCCAACTGAGACTTTAGGTTCCATTTTTAGAATTTTGATCAAATCGGGATTTTCATCATTATCTACTGATTTTGTGCTCGTATTTAATTGTGGATCTTCATTAGATATTGTTAAACCAGCTTGATTCATTATGTCATCGAATGAACATTCGTAAGCTTCTGAAAGCTTTTTTAAAGTCTCAGGCGATGGATGAAGAGGAGAGTTATTTGAACGATTTATACCTAATTCTAAATCACGTATATAAGTAAAGCTTAGGTTGCTTCTTTTGCCTGCTTCGCGTAATGACATTTTACCGCGCAGCGATCTTAAGTATTGACCTAAAGAATAATTCAAGTTGATCCCCCTTTTGCATACTTGAGATTAAATAATTTTAACAATATATATATATTAATTAATATATTACTATTTTACCATGAAAAAATCCTCTGCAATGTATGTAAAATTCATACATACACATAAAAAATATATTTACTTAGTTATTCAATGAATGTAGTATGTACTACAAAGTAGTATAAAAGAATTGAATTTATTAGCTGGATTGGAATAAGAAATAGACTTTGAGGGATTGAGGAATAAAATATTAAATGTTTATTAAGTAATTCAAAGAAATTGCTAGAACTTATTTCTATCTAATATTAAAAGTGGGGGGTAACTAAAATGTGTCAACATCAATATTTAAATAAGAATTGGATTGAAGAAGATAAGCAATTTTATCCAAAACGCAGAGTGGATAATAAGATTAGCTGGCAAAAACCACATATTATTGGCAGTTTCTATAGTCACAAAATGAAGCGTACCGTACAATATCATTCCTTAAATGAATGTTATTTTTATTACTATCTGGAGCTGGATCACGAGACGATCAGATATTATGTTCAGCCTGTTGAAGTACCAATACCAATTTTATCGAAGATTGGGGATAAAAAATTTTGGCAGCATGTGCCTGATGTACTAGTGTTTCGAAATGGTAGCAAGCCATTGCTTTATCAAATCAAAGAGGCTCCAGGGGATCTTGGAGAGAAATTTCTTCGTTGTAACCAACGTTGTGAACTAATGGCGAAGGAACAAAACTGGCAGTATGATGTGATTTATCCGAAGAGGATTCCTGAAGTAGTTTTGGAAAATATCACTTATCTGCACGGTTATTTGCGACATCGTAAGTATTATGAATATCTTATAGATGACGCTATTTTCAAAGTGAAACTAGGTCAACCTATGTTAGTTAACGAATTAGCGCAAAGTTTTTATCCTGCATTTAATCAAAGCGAGGCTAGGCCTTTGACTTTTCATCTATTAGCAAAAGGACTAATACATACAAATATTCTAGAAAAAATTACTGGTGACAGTGTTATACATATCCCCGCAAATTCCAATGCCAATCTTTTAGACAAGCGCTTTTTTGGCAAGGAAGAAGGTACGGAATGAAGCGGAATCTCCTTCTTAACGAAGAAATTGAATTTATTGGGCGTAACTATAAGATTGTTGCATTTAAAGGAGGCTCTATAGTTCTTCAACGAACTGATGGCAATTTTGATACATATGAATTTTGTCTTGAACAGATTCTTTCCGATTCCAGCTTCCGTGGAGGAAAAGCAGATCGTAAGAAACAGGGAGAATATGAATCGGTTCTTGAAAAACTAACGAAGGAAAAGAGGGATGAAGTAACTTGGAAGTACGAACTTATTCATCCTGTATTGCTACTTGAAAAGATTAAGAGCAATGATATGAAGGCATTGATTGAATTCACAGAAAAGTACATCAGTACCTTTCTTAAGAAAGATGAAGATATAAGGAAATTATCACAAGAGGAACTGGTCAAAAGGATATTAAAGCAGTTGAAAAAAAACAAAAAATCTATTTGTAGATCCACCTTCATGCGTTATTTAAACAACTATAGGAAACAACAAAGATCAGTAGCCATAGGTCGAGCAATCGAGTGTTTTGTTAGGGCAAATGACAAAGAGTATAAACAGAGAAAAGATACATATGCGATAGAAATTTGTAGTCCTAAGAATCCTGATGAAGTGGTAGATATTATATATACCAAATATCCAGTAGAGTACCATCAAATTATTAAAGACACCATACAAAACGATTACTTATCAACAAAACGACTTAAGATTAGTAAGATATCAGAAATTATGTTATCCAAGTGTAAAAAGAAAGGTATTACAGAGTTACCTCAAATTACAGTACGCTCTCTTATTAGGCAGCTCAGTAAAAAGACTGTTGCTATTTTTCGAGATGGCAAGAAGGGTATGGAGGCCTATTCCACAACTGAGAGAGGATACTCCGAGAAAACTGCACAGTATCCGCTACATATTGTTCAAATTGATCATACCAAGCTAGATATTATTGTTGCGGAAGAAACAACACGGCTTCCAATAGGAAGACCATTTATCACTCTGGGAATTGATGTATATAGCAGAATGATTTGGTGCATGCATCTTTCCATAGACGACCCTTCCTCTAATAAAGTAAGAAAAGCTATTCATCAAGGGATTTTATGTAAGCGATCAAAGGAACGATATGGTACTACAAATGAATGGCCAATTTTTGGAGTACCTTCAGTCATCTATTTAGACAATGGCTCGGATTTTACAAGTGATCATGTAAAGAGAATGATTAATGAAACGTTAGAATCTGAAGTAAGGTACCGTCCTAGAAAAACACCCCATTATGGAGGTGTGATAGAAAGATTAATGGGATCTATTAACACTGGAGTCATTAGTCAATTACCAGGATATACAGGTTCAAATATTCAGGATAAAGGGGATAGAGATCCGTCAGCAGAAGCTCGATTGACAATAAAAGAAGTTGAAAAATTCGTCGCAAAATGGATTGTCGACGTGTATCACTACAAAGAGCATAAGGGGCTTCCTATAGATTGTAGCGTTCCTTTGGTTCGATATAGTTCCGGTTGCGAAGAGCATGGAAATCCACCATTCATTGCCCCGGAAGATGAGGAGTTCTTATCTGTTGAACTGATGCCTAGTGCACTGCATCCTTACACAAAAGATGGAATCACTAAAGATCATATTCATTATCAAGCGGATATTCTTAAATATTTAATAGCCAAAAGAAATGTTAAATACAAGATCAAATATGATGATGACGATCTTTCATACATATACATTCAACTTCCCGATACAGGGGAATTTGTCACTGTACCTGCGACATATCCTTCCCCTAAAGTACTTCAAGGGCTTACCCGCTATGAATGGCTTAAAGTCAAAGATCGTTTAAGGGAAAAGGGCTTATTAACACGTAAGAATCATATGACGGATGCTTTAGTAATACAGGGCAGAACTGAACTGCAAGAGATGATTAGTAAAACATTTACCCAAAAGAAAACCTCAAGAAAAATGAATGAAAAGATAGGTGGAACAGTTACCATAACCAATGGTAGATCACAAGGCATTCCATCGACTGCAACGGTTTCTCTTGACGATTTATTACTTAGTGCCAAATCTATTCACTTGCAAAGGGGTTAATTTACATGAATTCATATTTAGCATTTGCAACAAGAGTTGCTAACCTGAATGTATCTCATCCTAAAATTGATCAAATATGGTCGATGCTTGATTCAATTCGTACACAAAACAAGTATAAAGTGGCAGCTACCAAATATGGTCAAAGGCATATATCGGTAATTGGGCCATCTGGCGTAGGAAAGAGCCAAATGGCCTTAAGATATACAAGTAATAATGAAGGGTTTACTGAAGTAAGTGAAGATGGAATGGAAGAGATTGATATTAGACCAGTTGTGTATATGGAGTTACCAGATCCGTTTACTATTAAGGAGCTGTATCAAAATATTTCATATGCTTTAGGATTTCCTGAGATACCCAAAAGAATTACCATCGGTGAGGCACAGCGTCAAGCTTTCCATCTGTTGGATAAACAAAAAGTTGAAGTGCTGATTTTGGATGAACTTGATTATATATTAACTTCAAATGTTCCTCATAAGGCAGCCATGAATGCTATTAAAAAGGTTGCCAACAAGGCGAATATCACTCTTGTTTTGCAAGGCACACCAGAGGCTGAATGCTTACTGAAAATCAACTTTCAGAACTTTCGAAGGTATCCAAAACTTCTAATGAGTCGTTTCAATGAATGTGATGAAGAATGGTGTGAACTTCTGAGAACAATTGAAGATCATCTCGACCCACCAACCAAGTTGGGCTTTGGTGATGTAAATACTTTACTACCAGTGATCCTTCATAGGATGAGTAATGGGCTCTTAGGTATCCTCACACCTGTGCTTCAAGAATTTTATTCTATTCTAGGTGTATTTGATGAAAACTTTAACGATTTCTCTAAGTTAGAGTTTACGGAGCATACCATTGAAGTATTAACACAAGCCTATCAAAACATAAATGGAGATCTCACGGAGGACGAGTTCAAAGTGATGTTAGCAAAAGGCTATTAAAATGAAATAAGTAAGTCTAATCTATTATCTATCAGGGAATAATGAGAATATCATTATTTTCGGTAGGTGATAGAATTGTTCAAAAAATATCCAATTAAAAGGAGAATAGCTCACGATGAATCATTGCTTAGTTATTTAATAAGTGTTGCTGATTCTCATGGTGTTGATATCCTGATTCTGCTAGAGATGATCAAGTTAAATGAAAAGTTTAGAATGCACTCAGGAGATTTAAAACGAGTGGACTTCTATCCCGGAAGTATTATTAATCTGGATAAACTCTGTTACGTGACCAGTTTAAAGCATTATGAAATAAACAATAGCACGTTTACAAATGTAATTAATATATTTAATGAGTCAGCAAAGGGCGAGAGCTGTAGAGTTTTAAATAACATGATAAGAGAGAATTTATTTTATTGCCCAGACTGTTTAAAGAACTCCAAGCAACTCTCGTTGTTATGGAAAATTGATGGTATTAACATGTGTTTTGAGCACCGGTGTAAGCTATTAAGTACTTGTTGTCAATGTTTAGAACCTATTAAATACAAGAATATCCGAGTGATCAATCATTGTCCTCACTGTAGTAAGAAATTGTCTGATGTTAAAACGGATAAAGATATATCAGAGAATGAATTGAATTATCAAGAATGGTTAATTGATAACTGGAAATACTTACTGAACTACTCAGGAAACAGGCTTTCGTCATCTGAGACTGCCTTAAGAATATTATATGTTCTGAATGAACAACAAAATAAGTATAGTAAGGAACTTGTGAAGATGAATGGCTACCAAGGTCGTCTTGAGCAACTGTTACAATGTGCTAGGGGGACTTTAACTAAAAAAAAGGCAGTACATATTTCCATGCTCCTATCAACTCTCTATTCTCAAGGTATTCATATAAAAGACTTCTTGAAACTCACTCTTCCTACTGAATTTATAGATTCACTTCATGAGAAAAGTATTGGTCACTGGGCTTCCACTAATTCATGTATAGCACCTTGGTGTCTGAATTACGGAAAAAAAGGACTTCTCATAGCTACAGGGTCCATGAATAGCGTGAAAAGGGGAAAGGCTCTTACGTATTACATGGCCTGCCCAGAATGTGGTTGTGAATATGCTTTGGATAGTGAAAAACATCTTGTTGAAAGGACCTATTTTATTCATGCGTTTACCATTCTGGAAAAAATAAATATATCAAAACTAACATGGCCTGAGAAGGAAAAGGTGATGGGACTTAAGCGTGACCGTATTCGGAGAGTATTGGCATACTTTCAATCTCGAAGAACGTTCGCATATGAATGTATTGACTGCATACCTGCAATTGATAATCAATTATTACAGTTACTTGTAGATAAGATTCAACAAGGTACGGATATACAAGAGATACGGTTTTGGCAACAATGGATTAATTATGATCAGTATCTGTTATACCGATTCCATCACAAGGTTATAAGTATTTTAATTACTAACCCTTATTTGCAGAAGTCGGGAAAGAACAGCGATCCGTGCTTTAAAAAACTGATAACTGCTACATGCGAGGAATTTTTAAAGAATAATATTAATATCAATCTGCCATCCGTATCACTGGCAGCTGGCACCTCATCAACCACAATTAGAAGCAAAGATTGTTCTGATGTTGTAATTAGTTTTAGGATAAAGCAAACGGAGCATAGGCGCGAGAAGTTAATACAAGAAATTGAACAGAAGGTAATTGCATATTTTGATAAACATGTTGGAGAGAAAATCTTCTCACAGAAGCTTTATGCAGCAATCAATGTACAATATCCGTATCTTAAGCTTCATGCATTTTGGCTCGCTGAAAAAATTGAGCAGATGAGGAAAGAACACAACTTGCAAGCACATGATGCAGCTTAGTAGTAAAGTGTAGGAGGTGTAATTATGAATGTTGAACGGAGATACGGGGTCAGACCAAAAATTAAAGAAAGGGAGGCACTTACTAGTTATTTATTCCGGATAGCTGAAGCGAATGGTACTGAATTTACAAAGATTCTTCAACATATTAATGTTCGAACATACTATCAAATGCAATCCAGGAGATATTCTCATTTAGATCTTTTTCCATTCAAGCAAATTAATACTTTTTTGCTAAGCCAGCTTTTATGTATGAGTGAAGAAAAGTTGCTTAATCATACATTTTATCCAGCCGTCGTAAAGTTTTATAATAACCCTCTAGATGAGATAGACAACATTTCATTGCAATTAAGTTTACTATTGGAAACAAATTACCGACGATTTTGTAGGAAATGTTTATTACATAGCAACGGATTTCAACTACTTTGGCAAATTAAAGATATTAAAGTATGTGACATTCATGGAATAACATTGCAATCAACTTGTAATAAATGCGGGAAGCGACAGTCTTACATCAGAAACCAAATGAAGGAAATCATTTGTGGATATTGCTCATTTCCTCTTTCTTACGGAAATGATGAGGACGATGCTCCCGTTAATTACGATGATTTAATCTTGAATCAAAACAAACTATACACTATTTGGAAACGGTTATTGTACTCCAATAAGGATTTTACCGTGAATATCGGGCACTTCGATCGGAAGCAGTCATTAGCGCTAAGGATGCTATATTTTGGTCAATCTAAAGAGCGGAGTTACAAAAACAGTCACATACAATTTTTGAATAAGGATGAGATTAAGTTTCTAAGGCTGCTATTACGAGGGCAAAGAACTAAGATAAAACTTTCCATTATAGGAATTATGATTCGGTTCCTAATGAAGAGTGAGATTGCAATAGATGAATTTGGGAGTATATCAGTAAATCAAGACTATATTAATTCCATTCTTGATAATAATCCAAAAATAGAACTTGGAACATGTCAGACTCCATGGTGTAAATCAAGAGGTACACATGATGATATGCTTAAATATGAGCTTTTAACAAGAGGTAATGAGACACATCATTCCTCAGCGATTTGTAAGTCTTGCTTTATTCCTTATGGTTATCAGCGTAATACTGAGGTATGGAGCGAGATTGGAAATGTATCCAACTTAATATTGAAATACATTCAACCTATGCTTGAAGCAGGATTATCACGAAACAGAATGGTTGAATTGATTCCAGGTATATCATTGATAAAGGTTAATGAGTTAATAGGTTACATGTATAATCAGATACTGATACCGACCGAATTCAGGTACCTTAGAGATTTGAAGCCCGATTCCGAACTAGTAAGTAAATTCGAAAAGCTCTGGAATGAGGCAGGCAATTATAAAAAAAGAATGGCACAAAAGGCTAAATCAATTTTCGGATGGAATTTACTGAATTTTTATTATAATTACTATAATAATGAAGTTCAATTATATTTATTGTCTAAAAGCAGAAAGCAAGAAAAAGAGCCAAGAGTACATAAAGAACTTAGTAACAAGCTCGCAGATTACATGGATGCATGTGATCGAGAGAAACGGGTATTTTCATTAAAAGAATTTCATGAAGTTTACGGTGTGTCAATCCACATATTAAATTATTACAACCTATACGATGAAGTTGCCGCGGCACGTGAAGCTCAGAAAGAATCAATTAAATCTGATCAACGTAATCATTATTGGTCAGTAACTAGGGAATATGTTACTAGAATGCTGGAAAGTGAGATCCCCTTCAATTGTAACAGTATTTATATAGCAATCGGAAAGGGGAGAGCATGGTTAGTTCAAAATTGCCCTGATCTTGCACAATGGATCAATGACCAAGTGAAGGTCTCGCAACAACAGCAGGAAGCAATAACGAATAGGCGGGAAAAGAAAATAATTGAAGAAACGATTCAATACTTTATAGATCAAGACATAAGAATCTCAAAAAAAAATGTTGCAAAGTATTCTCAAATTAAGATTGAAAAACTTGTTGGAGAAACTGAACTTGGTATTTATTATAATGAAGTGATAGATGGTTTGATTACCGCAAACTGAGGTAAGAACTGGTACAATATTTTGGAAGTTTCGAATTGTACATAATAGCAGAACTCAAAAAAAGAAAATCGTTTATGAGGATATTTTCTCCCTAGCTTATAAAGAAAGAGGATCTCTTTTTTAGAGGTACTCTTTTTGTTTTTTAAATATCAACAAGCGAAGTGCTTTGTAATAAAAGTAAAATAATATATTACTATTACCTAAAAAAGGAAATGACGAATAAATTGTCGAATCCTTTTTTAGTATTGAGTTGAATAAGGGGATGTTTTGGCATATGTTTCTAGCAGAATTGAAGATCTGGAATTTCAGAAAATACGGTAGCGGAGAGCAAGATCCTGGAACTAATAAAGTAAAACCGGGTTTAAACTTAACCTTTAATGCTGGGCTGAATTTGATTGTAGGAGAAAATGATTCAGGGAAGACGGCTATTATAGATGCTATTAAGTTAGTTTTAACAACCCACAGCAATGACTTTATAAAACTTGAATACGATGACTTTCATATGCCCGTTGGAAAAACGAATGAGGAAGACCGAACCAATACATTGGAAATCCAGTGTTTGTTTCGTGATATTAAACCACATGAGGCAAAAAACTTTCTTGAGTGGTTAAGTATTGAAAGTGATGGTGCACAACAGAAATATTATTTGAAGGTTTTCTTAAAAGGAATACGTAAAAGAAGAAGAGTTTTTTATGACGTGAAGGCTGGAACCGACGATGAAGGCAGTCAAATGAATAGTGAAGCAAGGGCAATGTTGAAAACAACTTACTTAAAACCACTTAGAGATGCAGAAAGCGAACTCGCGCCGCGAAAAAACTCTAGACTTTCCCATATATTAGATAATCACCAAGCATTTGATGATAAGGAAGCGCATTATCTGATTCAAGCAATGGAACAGGCCAATAAAGCAATTCTCCATTACTTTGAAGGATTTGACGGGCAAAAGGATATTGAAGATCAAAACGGTAAACAGTTATTAGTGCAAATCAATACCTATTTGAAAGAATTCACACCGATTAATACACCTTTGAACTCCTTATTTTCTATAACTGATATGAAACTAAAAACCATTCTTGAGAAATTAAGTTTGGAACTATCCTTAAATAAATCAGGTTTAGGATCCCACAATTTACTATTTATTGCTGTTGAGTTGTTATTGCTAAATCGTGAAAATTATTCTGGATTAAAAGTTGCACTAATTGAGGAAATCGAAGCTCATATTCATCCTCAAGCTCAACTTCGATTAATAGAGTTTCTTCAACTGGAGTCAGAGAGATTAGGAATTCAACTTATTTTAACCACGCATAGTACAGTACTTGCTTCAAAGGTCTCCTTAAAAAATTTAATTCTTTGTAATAATGCTCTGTGTTTTCCGATGAATTCCGAATCAACTCTATTGGAGGAGGGAGACTACTCCTTCTTGGAAAGATTTTTGGATTCAACAAAAGCAAATTTGTTTTTTGCTAAAGGAGTCATTCTGGTTGAAGGGGATGCTGAACACCTATTACTTCCGACAATCGCTGAAATTATTGATAGACCACTTTCAAGGTATGGAACATCACTAGTTAATGTTAGTAGCACTGCTTTTCTTCGGTACTGTAAGATATTCCAAAGGCAAGACGAGTCTAAAGGTAAAATGAACATACCAGTTGCGGTAGTAACCGACAATGACATTAAACCAAATCTGTATAAAACAGTAGATGCAGATGCAACAACTCAAGCTGAAATAGACCCTGAAGCGAACCGGAAGCGGAAAATTGAATATTATTCAGGCCAATCGGTAAAAGCTTTTGTATCTTCATTATGGACCTTAGAATATGACTTAGCTGCGGGTGGAAATTTGACAAAAGAATTCTATAGAGCTGTTTTGTATGCGAAGAGGATTCAGGGAAGTGAACGATATGGGTTAACGCCTGAAAAACAAAAGGAATGTGACGAAGAGGTAGAGTCCTCGTTTGTTCAATGGCAACAAGAAGGAAAGTCAAGTGATGAAATTGCTTTTGAGGTCTACCAGGGCATTATGCTTAAAAGAGGAAATAAGGTATCCAAGGCTATAGTTGCGCAGTGTTTGGCTAAGATTCTTCACGAACAGCCAGATAAGGTTACCCTAAAATCTAAAATAATTGGTGATCAAAAATTAAAATATATTGTAGAAGCCATTCAGTATGCAACTAGTGGTACTCAGGGTGATTTATAATGTTCAATATTGATGATAATATGATTGAGTTTGCCGAGAGATTACTTTTGCCCGAAGGTGATATTTTCGATGAAGAAAGGCGTAACATTATACGATGCTTGGAATCAAAAGATATACAAGCTTGTCCAGGAAGTGGGAAAACAACAACGTTATTAGCAAAACTCTCAATATTAGCCCGGCAACTGCCTCTAAAATCCAATCAGGGTATTTGTGTGTTGACACATACAAATGTAGCGGTAGATGAAATAAGAGAGAGACTTGAAGGACATGCTGATATCTTATTTCAGTACCCGAATCATTTTGGCACCATTCAATCTTTTGTTAATCGATATCTGGCCATTCCAGCGTATGTTGACATGTTTGGAAAAAGACCAGCGAGAATTGATGATGAATTTTTTTTGGAATATACGGAAAGAAGAGCTCGAACATTAAATAGAGGTGTGAAGTTTTGGCTTGACAAAAAAGGGATTTCTATCTTTGACCTTCGATTTAATAAGGATGATTTTAGCATATCGAAGAAATTCGATGGACCAATAATTATGAAAGCCAGCAGCAAATCCTACCCTATGCTCAAAGAATTTAAAATGAATATTTTGCAGGAAGGAGTACTGTGTTACGATGATGCATACGCACTTGCCTACTATTATCTAAGGAAATACCCTAGAATCAAAGAGATTCTCTCTGAGCGATTTGTCTATGTGTTTATAGACGAAATGCAGGACACCGATAGCAGACAAAACGATCTTTTAGAACGCTGTTTTGACTCCAATAGCGTGGTTATTCAAAAGATTGGTGATCGTAATCAGTCGATCTTCAATTCTTCATCAGAGGCAGGATGGAACGTAACCGCAGAATGTCTCAATATTTCTGATAGTAAACGTTTTTCACGCACTATTGCGGAAAAGGTGAAGAATATCTGTTTAGAACCACAGGAACTAAAAGGTAATACGAGTGTTCCAGATATTGCACCTAAGTTACTTATTTACAATGACGAAACTATATCTAATGTATTGCCTACTTTTGGGGATCTAATTTTTGAGCATCGGCTCCACGAGACAAAAAGGACCATCTATAAAGCAATTGGGTGGGTAGGTCAGCCTAAGGATCGACGTACATTACCTTCCTATTTTCAGTCTTACGGAATGCCCGACGTGAATAAACAGCAAGATTTTGAAAGTTTGACCGATTACTTAAAGATGGCAACCATACAGAGTGGGGATTCAATAAGGAATATTCAAATGCTTATTAATAGGGGAATTCTTAAGAGTCTTAGGTTATCGGGAGTAAAAAAAAGCAATAATGTCCCGTATACCCAAACAACTTTAAACCAAGCATTGAAAGTTAATCAAAGGGAACTTTATGATGAATTATATGAAAATCTTGTTCGATGGTGTATGCAGTTAAGTATAGGAGAAGATATTATTCTTAATTTGAAAGAGTTTATTACAAATCTAATAACGCAATTAGGTGGGGATCTAAACTCTGGATTAGCTGCATTTATAGAAGGCCCCTCACTTATCCAGCCTATTGCCGGAATTCAAAAGCAAAATTTGTACGTACACGAAAAAGAGAACCTTAAGGTCTCTATACAACTGTCAACCGTTCACAGTGTAAAAGGTGAAACACATACAGCCACTCTTTATTTAGAAACATTTTATAGAATGTACGACATTGAATCAATAATTGAATATATGAAGGGGAAGCACATACCACCAAGGTTAGAAACAGTTTCCGCCGCTTTAAAAATGGCTTATGTTGGTATGACTAGACCAACACATCTATTGTGTGTCGCAGCACATCAGAGCGGTTGTGAACCGCATATTGAAGAATTAGAGGCTGCAGGATGGGATATTCGTAGAGTATAGATAACTATACAGTAGAGACTGAGATGATTATTCTTTTTAACGCTGTGCCTTCTTTCGCAAATTAAGGTTGCGGTGAGAGGGTCGAATTTTTTGATAAGAATAGCCTAGAAGCTGTGGATTCTAAGGACATGCTCTTCTGGTTAGTTGTTCCATAAATAAGAAAGAAAATGGAGCGGCTCATTATTCATCTAGATCCACGTACAACTAACTGTGATAATGAGTTTAAATAAAATGAAATACTCAATGTATAAAGGTTGGGCCCGATTGGTGACTTGTTTTAGTGGGACTTCTACACCATTGATATCATTCGTTTTATATTATGCACTATCTAGAATGAAAGATAAATTAAGGAGCGATTAGTTTCTATGAGCGAAATAACTATTTTAATTGATAGAATAAATGGAAATGGGACTAATTATGATCACTTTAATATATATTCGAAGACAGCGAACTATGTTAGTGAAATATGGGAATTAATTGACCAAATAGGATTAAATTCAAGAAGTTTTAATAAAGACTTTAATCCTAATATGATTAAATGTTCTAACCCATTGAGACGCGATGATATTTTAATTATGAATGGGCTTGATAAAGAAATAGTTCCTTACGCTGATAGACCTGAGATTTATGAAACTCTAAACGGAACAGATTGGGATAAATATATAATTTACAAATTATATTTATTAATAACAAATGGGAGTTTTAATACGGTATACGATAATGAGGGTAAATCATATTCAATTAAGTTTGAATGGTCTGGACACATTCCTGAACCATTAGATGTTACAACATCGGATGGTGAAGGAAACCCAGATGAATTAGAAGGAAATCCGATTGATATTTTTAGCCAAATAGAATCCCATTTTTCAAGTGTTGGTCTTAAAATATCTCAAAAAACATTAGGTAGATACCATCTTTCATTGAGGAACCGTTCCTTTGTCATTCTTTCTGGTATAAGTGGTACAGGGAAAACTTGGATGGCTCAAACCTATGCAGAAGCAATAGGTGCAAGATATTTGATAGTTCCTGTCTCACCAAATTGGATGAGTAACGAGGATTTATTAGGATTTTATCACCTGATTCATAATCAGTACCAGCATACTGAATTTAGCCGTTTTGTTCTAGCTGCTGCCGAAGAGTATCAACAAGCTTTGGAGTCTGGAAGAAATCCTGTCCAATTTCATGTAATTTTAGATGAAATGAATTTGGCGAGAGTTGAATA
This sequence comes from Paenibacillus ferrarius, assembly GCF_002027705.1. Classification (GTDB taxonomy): domain Bacteria; phylum Bacillota; class Bacilli; order Paenibacillales; family NBRC-103111; genus Paenibacillus_E; species Paenibacillus_E ferrarius. The sequence continues at coordinate 116,742 of NZ_MBTG01000017.1, forward strand.
CTATTTCTCCAAATTTCTCTCTTTGATGGAGGTTCGCTCTCGAGGAGGGGAGGCAATTATAGAATTATCTTCAGAAGAAAATCTTTTACTTCCGCCAAACTTATTTGTAATTGGTACCGTAAACGTAGATGAAACGACACATCTTTTCGCCGATAAAGTTTACGACCGTGCACAATTGATAGAGATTGAACTAAATCGAGAGGATCTTTATAAACATCTAAGTGGTAAACCATACCAAGAGATTGTCATGCAAATCTGGGATGTCATCCATCAAGTAGCACCTTTTGCCTTTAGGGTGGTAGATGACATTATGGCTTATATAACGGATGCTGAAGAAATCGGATGGAAATGGACTGATGCTCTAGATGAGCAGATACTCCAAAAAATCCTACCCAAAATTAAAGGTACTAATATCGCAATCGGTGAAGTACTAACTGCTCTTCTGGCTGTACTTCCTCCGGAAGAATACCCAATAAGTCACAAGAAGGTTTTAAAAATAAATGAGGGATATACGACTTATGGAATCGCCACTTACTTCTAATAACCAGCCCCTCAGATTTTTGGATATGATGGGAGAAGAAATACAAAGGCCTATGGAATGGGAACCTTGCTTAATTGAGGTTTTACATGAGCTTGGTACATGGGAAACGTATGTTCTGAAAGTGCATCAGGAAAAGATTGAACTCTCACTGAGAAAAATTAAAGGACTGACTCGTCTTGTGGGTGAATTTCCCCGTTCAGGTCCTGGTCATTATCGGATCTTGATCTATAAAGGTGAAGAAGTTCAGGAATTGCGTATTAAGATTTTTCCGTCCAAGATTAGTGAATCCTCATATTGTACGCTTATTGAGGATCTTAATCACTTACTTCCAATTAACGTTACCATTGCTTTGAAAAATGTAGGTGCATTTGGGGGTGTCAAATTTAATCTACCTCGTACCAAGACGTTGCAGCAGGAATTGGTACTGGTTCAACGAGCAATACATGGAGTTAGTGAAGGTAATGATAAGCGGATAGGCCTTGTTAGTGTACTAGAACATTTATCGAGTGCGTTTCATCAATTGCCCATTGAAAAGGAAAGATTGGTGGAGATTGAGAGGGTGCGACAACCACGTCCCACAGTCCTTTTACGTGCAATTGCATCATATTCCGAAATGTTAAGTGAAATCACTCCAATTCGTATAATGGATAGAGTCGCGGAGCATTCAGCGGATACTCAAGAAAATCGATTGGTATATTTGTATTGTCATCAAGTGAAATTACGATTAATCCGTTTTCTTCGAACCGCGCAATCAATAGAGAATTTTTTGATCTATGAAGAGGGATCCGCATTATTGATAAAGCTCAAACGAGCATTGCATAAAGCCACTTTTATGGAACAGGTTCGATTGCCAGTGACGATGAACGTTCAGCAATCGATGATATTTTTAAAGAACCCTTTCTATCGTGCAGCTTTGGAGGGTTATCTTGAGTTTCAACGTAGCCCGGTTATTTTCATGGAGGATAGTCGCCTTTCTGCACCCTTGGAGAACCTTCCAAGTCTGTATCAGAGTTGGTGTGCGTTTCAAGTTTATACTGCACTATTGAATAGTGGGCTGGAGCATGGGTACTCCATAAAAAAACAAGTTCTTGTCTCTAAACGATTTGGTGAATTAGTAGTGAAGTGCTGGCCAGACAACGAACCTACCTTGGAAATGTTCCACTTGGGTTCGAAAACTACAATTAGGTTTATTACAGAGAGAGAGTATGGTACAAATCAACAAGGATTATTCAGTATAAGCTTTATGCAACGACCTGATATAGCTATCGAGATTACCCGCGATGGTAAGACAGATATAATCTTGTTCGATCCGAAATACAAATTGGATAGCGAGTCCATTATAAACGTTGTGAATTTTATAAATGAAGAAACTATGATACCTCAGGGAAAACCCAAAAAGGTAGATATAGATAAAATGCACGCTTATAGAGATGCAATCCGGAATGAATCCGGGAAAATTGTAGTCTCTTTTGCAGCAATTCTCTACCCTGGGGCTACAGTTCACTATAATGCTGGACTCTCAGCGATACAAGCATATCCTGGATTAAGTCTAACTCTTATGCAGACTTTAAGGGGAATAATTGATCCTCGAATTTCTCCAATTTAGTATGAAGGTTATAAAATGTAAGGTAAGGTGTGTTTTCTTTAGAAATTTGAGAGTTATTTAATGGGAAAAGCACCTAGAGCAGAGGCGGTGGAGAATGGCTCTCCGTCGGATAATAGATAATATGATATTTTGTTAAAAAATTGTGTGGGTTGTCGAGTAATTTATCGTTAAATGATTGTCCGAATCTATCTTATAAAAACAACGGGTTTATCCGACCTATTGTTATAAACTGTCTTTATGTGATGTTATAAATTAGCCTTTTTTAGCGCTGTTTTTGTCTCAAATGATCTTATAACCCACATGTGAGTTGTAATTCACTTACTGTCCCGATGTGGCTCAAAGCCTTGATACATCGGGATTTTTCATTTTCATAAACCGTATCCATTTGAAGGGATTTCTTTGAAATTCTGAATTTGAGTGGGAGTGTTAGAAAATTACTTGCATTCAAAAAGTTATATATGTAAAGATAAGTTCAATGAACTATTGGTGGGGAATTTATGGGTTTTCAGGTTTAGAGGGATGGGAAGACATTATTTAAGAGATGGACTTGAAAGTTTAGAAAATGATGCAGAAGAAAAGGATTTTGTTGAACATATTAAAGAACATTTAGTAGAAAATGATAAAGGAGTAGAAACCATGAAATGCCCTCAATGTAACAATGAATTAAGTGAAGTTCCTTTATGTTACGAAATTGAAGCTCCGTACTATTTTTACACGGTACCAGAAGAGAAAAGAACAGAGTTGATTAGAGATTTTTGTGTAATTGATGAACAATATTTCTATATAAGAGGACATATTGAAATACCGATAATTGATTGTAATGAGAAATTTATTTGGAGTGTTTGGGTTTCTCTTAGTGCAGAGAATTTTTTGAAATCCAATGAATTATTGCACGTACAAGGAAGGGAGAATGAGCAACCTTATTTTGGTTGGTTGTCGACGGAGCTGTCAATATATCCAGTAACTACACTGTCGTTGAAAACAATGGTACATACACAAGAAGTTGGCGCTGTTCCGTTAATAGAACTAGAACAGACTGATCATCCACTTGCAGTTGAACAAAGAGAAGGAATTACAATAGAGAGAGTAAAAGAAATTGCTCATTTAATAAATCACGTTACTTGAAAACCATGATATCCCTTTCACCTACTCGACACATGTGGAGTGCTGTGTGTTGTTGGTTAGGGAGTAGTGTTTTGGAGCCACATTTACCTGCTTTAATAAATAGCTACTTTGCCCGAAGTTTCTAAAGTTCGGGCTATATTTGTTATAACCAAAGTAATTAATTCAGCGCAGGGCATTTGATGAGGCTTCCGTTCGTCGGATGGAGAATAGTTTTATATAATCATTAGTAGAGTTGATGTTCATCCGAACAATATCAAGACAGGTCAATTTCATTGACGTGAAAGGACTGCAAGCGAGGCATTCAGGAAGGTTCTCGACTGCCCTTCATAAACGAGCAACGGATGGTACCGCGATAATCAAAAGCTAAGCTCAAAATTATCCGCATGATGACAGAGAATCCTGCAAATGTTTATGAGATGGAATTTTCAATAGCTTTGTGTTGTTCATTGTTTTCAAATGCCACAGTAAGACGTGTTAAAGGTATACCTAACTTTTTTGCTTCTCTCACAACTTCAAGTACCGCAAAACCTGCTTTAGTATTGTTGTATTCGATGAAAAGTCGTGGTAAGCTGCCCTTTGCAAAAATAACCTTGTTAAAAAGCGTACCGAGAAGTGCTGGTGGAATCTTAGTTAACAGTAGAGAAATCGTATCAATCTTTGCACCTCTTGCTTTAAGTACAGGGATAATTCCCCTCATATTCTTACCAACATTTGCGAATGAGTCACTATGATTCATGAGTGCTGGAAAACTTCCCAGTTTTAACACCTCGGTCTCTATAGCCGCATTCATGGCAAAGTGATTCCATAGCCAGTTTTGCATATCCTTTATCCAACTAATTTTAAAATGGGCACTTTCAAATAGTTCTTTGACCTTGTTGTTAATCTGTTCAGTGCCTAGCCGTGGTTTTTCCAGAAATAGCATTTTCAAAAAGCCACCTCTAAGCCTATTGTCCGTGATGCCGCCGCCTCCTCCTGGGAACCCAAAGACAACATTGTTCATAGATAATGGTGAGATCGATGATTTCAAATCTTGCCAAACGTTATTGAATATTAGGACAGGGGTGTTTCCAGCAGCAGTCGATAGTAATTGTGCTGCTTCTGGAAGTTGTTCCGTGTTGACACTCACAATAATGAGATCATAATTTGGGCTCATCTCCTCATGCAGTTTGACGTTCCAGCTTTCTTTTATTAGCTGTTTCCCTCTTCGTGCGTCCCACATTTCAAGCTCTATGCTGCTTCCGAAGGTTTCTTTTCTCCCTTTTCTAACGTAAAACTCAACTGTATGTCCTGCCTTTTCAAAAGCCCAAGCATATTGGGTCGATATTACACCTCTACCGAAGAATAAAATTCTCATATTGCCTCCTAAAAATATATATTAATCCTTGTTAATGATCAAACAACGTGTTGTATAATGTTATTGTATAGATTCACTATACGGTCATCAACCATCAGATTTTTAATATCTGTCGTATAATCGATTGAACAGAAAAATGGAGGCAAATAATGAATAAGCAACCTGAAATTACGGACAAAACAAGGCAAACATTTATAAATGTATTCTGTGATTTATATAGCCAAAAACCAATTGAAAAAATATCCATTCAAGAGATTGCTAACCAATCAGGATATAATCGCAGTACATTTTATCAATACTTTACGGATATCTATGAGTTGTTGGACTGCGTTGAAGAGCGTGTTTTGAAATCCATTAACGAGGAAATGGCAGGCAGAGAGTTTTCTACACATACTTTCCAAGATGCACTTCAATGCTTGGAAAATGCAGAGGAGATTTCAGTTCTTAAAGCCCTCTTGGGCGACTATGGTTCTGTTCATTTTGTTGAACGCCTGAAAAGAGAAATTTCCTTTGAGAGATTGATTGTGGACTTTCCAACAAATGATGTCTTAGCACCATACATAATTGAGTTTTACATATCAACATTAATATCTATGTTTCGCCTTTGGATACGCAACGGCAAAGATCTATCGTCGGAAGAATTGGTCAAGTTGGTAGATAGCCTATTTGCAAATGGGATAACACCGTATCATATCTTTGGCATGGTCAATCCGCGGCGCCCTGATTCGAATAAAAAGTAAGGGGACGAGGAGAAAGAGAATGAGGGACTTTAATATCGGCTCATCTTGCCATTGGCGGGTATCATTGGCGCATGAATTCGACCACTAGAGATTAGACATATATGTCCAAATACTATGATCGAAATGTGCTCTTGGAACCTCAAGTATATCCGCAGCACAATTAATTATTTCCTGTATCTCTCCATAGCTAACCGAAACGATTTCAGCTTGTTTCAAAAAGTTAATCATGTGGCGGTCAACCGCATTAGTATCTTGACCTGCCAAAATACCCAAATAATCAACCGTCTTATCTTTGATTCCTTTTATTTTCATCAATCTTGTCTTATTCTCAGATTTATCCAACCAGTTACGTAAATCATGTGTTGTCTCAACACCTTCTAATCTTAAGAAACAGGTTAGTTCTAATAATCTCATTGGCTTATCTCCACCAAAGTTTAATAAAGGTGCAGGAGCTTTCTCTGTCAAGATTTTAAGGAATTCTGTGGTTGTTCTAACTTCAGGATAATCTTTCAAAATTCTTTCAACCCTTGGCTTCACAACAGTTTCATATTTAATACCTGATTGGAGTATTGCATCGACAATTAATGCGCCCATATGTTCATAAGTATCAATTTCATCCACAATAACAAAGTCAGTTAGAGATTTAAGATGGGTAATTAGTTGGTTAGCCTTAGATAAGATGTCACTCATAGTTCCACTCTCCTTGGAATTCAAAGACACTAGTCCTCGATGGGTACTTGAATTTGCTCAGCTAAACGAGCAGTCGATGCCTCGAAATATGCGATGGTTATTTTTTGTGAGCCGCGAAAAGCTCTTTGTGACGGAATTTACGTCCAAAGAGCTTTTTCACGATTTATACGGCTAGATGTTAATTCGAAGACGTAATTCCGCCATCATAGCCTCAGCTTGCTGTGGATCTTCATTCAGCAGCTTCCTGTATGTCAGCATCCAATTCAGCGTTACAAGCATATGATCGTATTCGTCCTTCTTGCGCTCGATCTCATTGATCTTCTGAAGAATCCATTCTATTACTTCTTGGTTCGTGCGTGCGTTCGTATCGTGATCCTGCAAAATCGTCTTCAACTCAGCTAACGAGCAGCCGATGCCTTGAAATTTCTTAATCAGCTTTAACCGTCCAATTGCTTCGTCTGAGTAGTTGCGGTAATTATTCTTCTCTCGCTGAATATGCCTGCTGTCGAGCAAGCCTTCCTTCTCATAAAAACGAATGGTGTGGGGTGTTAAACCCATCAAGTCTCCTAATTCTTGAATTTTCATAGACAATCATACCTCCAAACGCTTGCCTTAGAGTTTACTTCATAGTTTAGACTAGAGTAGTATCTTCGTCAAATTGCTTAAGGAGGCGTAAAACTATTATGCGTATATTTGTTACAGGTGCAGCAGGTTATATTGGTACAGCAGTTGTCCGCGAACTCATCGGTGCGGGCCATCAGGTAGTAGGTCTGACTCGTTCAGAGAGTGGTGCTCAAGTATTAGAAAGCTTGGGAGCTGAAGTAGCTCGCGGTGTTTTAGAGGATCTGGATTTACTGCGCAGCAGTGCAGCCACTTCAGACGGTGTTATTCATCTGGCATTTAACCACGATTTCTCTAATTTCGCCGCATCACTAGCAACTGATCTTCGCGCCATCGAAGCAATGGGAGAGGGACTTGCGGGCTCCGGTAAACCACTTGTTATCACAGCTCATGCTAATGGCAAAGCATCGGAGGATGCGGCGCTTGCGTTTGTAGAACAAGGCGTGAGAGCATCGATCGTCTCGCTAGCACCTTCCGTTCATGGAGAAGGAGATAAAGGCTTCGTGCCGCAATTAATCCGGATCGCCCGGGAAAGAGGCTCTTCGGCTTACATTGGAGACGGCACTAACCGTTGGCCAGCGATTCATCGCTTGGATGCGGCAGTTTTGTTCCGCCTCGCTGTAGAATCTGCGCCTGCAGGCTCACGACTGGATGGCGTGGACGACGAAGGCATTCCGTTCAGCGACATTGCCGGCGTCATAGGTAGTCACGTGGATGTGCCGGTAGTTAGCATACCGCGTGAAGAGGCGCAAGCGATCTTCGGTTTTCTAGGCATGGTCGCGTCGCTTGACTTAGCAAGATCAAGTGAAGGGACGAAGGAACTGCTCGGCTGGAAGCCTGTCCAACATGGGCTTCTCGCAGATCTGGAGCAAGGACATTATTTCACAAAATAGCGTTAGATAAATGAAGAAGGTCACAAAAAATAACCATCTCATCTTCGAGATTTGTAAGGGAATTGGAAGGAAATGAGGATGACATCAAGTTCTTGGCATCCGAAAAACGACGGAAAACTTTAGTTAAACGAACAGCTTTATATCACTCATAAAAAGAACTCTCCAGACTTGGAGGGTTCTTACATTTTTATCCGTACGTTTGCGGGTAATGTCAGTTATCTATACTAGCGAAATCCATACTATTCATAGTACACAACGTAGGGAAAACAGTCGAAATTCTTACTTTGTTGATGAGATGTCTTAATTCTGTAAACAACGTATTCAGCGTAGCGATGTCTTATTATTTATTACAGAAGCTCTTGATAAAGCAAGTGCTTTTTTGTTGTGTGCCACGCATGGTGATTAACTAGGTGGTGAAAGTCCACTGTGGAGGTTTGTAGTTACCAACCACTAGTCAAGAGCATATCGTGAGGTGAAATCTGAAGGAAGCTGGAGGCAAAATTCCGACCCGAGGAACACGAATATCTATGGGATGAGTCTGTAACACAAGCCGAAGTCCAATCAACTACACGGATATACCAATGTAAATGATGCGGGTACATGGAAGGAAAATGAATCGTCTTACGTGGGAGATCTCATGGGTCGACATGGATTAAGCCGGAGCTTACGTCGAGAAGCAATGGATAGCTTTCTACCCGATTCTCTCTGCTTTTTTTGGTTTTTCGACATTAAATGACGGTATTGCGAGAAACTTGTGAGAAATTTGTGAGAACCGTTTGATAGAATGAAGTTCGATCTAAAGAAGAATGTAACGAAAGGCGAGTGAAAGCAGTTGGTGATCAGACGTTGTATCTTTTTGATAGCAGTATTCTTTCTTTTAGCTGGGGTCATCCCGGCAGCTCCCGTTGTGGAGGCGGCTACGCCTGGCAGTTGGACGGCTCGGAGTCCGCTGCCCACAGGTAACGATCTTAATGGAGTCGTATACGGCAACAGCAAGTTTGTGACGGTAGGAAATAGCGGAACAATATTGACCTCCAGTGACGCTGTGAGCTGGACGAGCGTTACACCTGCCAATGGGATTCTTTATAGCGTCAGCTACGGCAACGGCATGTTTGTGGCGGTAGGGTCTAGTGGATTGATCGTAACCTCCAGTGACGGAGTGAGCTGGACCACACGCACATCGAACACTCAGGATTATCTGACCGGCATCGTCTACGGCAACAGCACGTTTGTGGTGGTGACGAGTAATGGAGCGATACTGACCTCTAGTGATGGAGTGAGCTGGACGAAAGGCACGTCGGGCACCACAAACTTACTTGAGGCTGTTTCCTACGGCAGCGGCACGTTTGTGACGGTGGGGTTGAGTGGAGTATTGACCTCGAGTGACGGAGTAAGCTGGACAAGCCGCACGTCGGGTATCGGAAATCTTTATGGCGTCGCCTACGGCAACAACTCGTTTGTGGCAGTTGGGTATACCGGGCAAATATTGACCTCCAGTAACGGAGTGAGTTGGACAAGCCGTACTTCCGGCACTACGAATTCACTTAAAAGTGTCGTCTATGGCAACAGCAAGTTTGTTGCGGTGGGGGATGCCGGGAAGATTGTGGCCTCCAGTGACGGAATGAGCTGGACAAGCCGTACGTCGGGCATCACGGATGCTATGAGGGGCGTCGTCTACAGCGGCAGCACGTATGTGGCGGTAGGGGATAGTGGAACGATACTGACCTCAGGTGACGGTGTGAGCTGGATAAGCCGCACGGCCGGTACTACAAAGTCTCTTATTGGTGTCGCCTACGGCGGCAGCACGTATGTGGCGGTGGGAGCGATCGGAACGATAGTGACCTCCAATGACGGAGCGAACTGGACAAGCCGCACGTCGGGCACCGCGAGTGCTCTTTTGGGCATCACCTACGGCAATAGCAAGTTTGTGGCGGGAGGGTCTAGTGGAACAATATTGACCTCCAGTGACGGAGTAAGCTGGACAAGCCGCACGTCGGGCACTACCAATGAACTTTATGGCGTCGTCTACGGCAACAGCAAGTTTGTGGCGGCGGGGGGCAATGGAACAATCCTGACCTCCAGTGACGGCGTGAGCTGGATAAGTCGCACATCGGGCACTACGAATTACCTGACTGGTATCACGTACGGCAACAACACGTTTGTGGCGGTAGGGTTAGATGGAACAATCCTGACCTCCAGTGACGGCGTGAGCTGGACGAGCCGTACGTCCGGCACAACGAGTGCTCTTAGAAGCGCTGCCTATGGCAGCGGTACGTATGTAGCGGCAGGGGACAGTGGAACGGTATTGACTTCCAGTGACGGTGTGAACTGGACGAGCCGCACGCTAGGCAACACGGGTCATCTTTACTCGGTTTCCTACGTCAACGGCTCGTTTGTAGCGACGGGGTCTTTTGGAGCGATATTGACTTCCAGTGACGGTGTGAGCTGGACATTGGTCAATCTGGGCACAACCTCAAGTTCTATCAAAGGCATCGCCTACGGCAGCGGCACGTATGCAGTGGTGGGCGACAATGGAGCCATTTATTCAGCGAACGCAGCAGCCAGTCTGGCCAGCACGGCGAACAACAGTGTAAGCACCAGCCCAAGCAGCGTCACAGCGGGCGGTTCCGTGACGCTGACGGCAAGCGGAGACCGGCAGTCGGAACCAGGAGCTATGAATGGAGATGAAAGGTACGTCCCGACAAGCTGGTCTTCGACGGAGAGCGGCAAATCAGGCACGTTCACCTTAAGCGGTGGCAGCTATAGCTCCACGTACGCCACGACAGCGCAAGGCAGCTACACGGTAACGGCTACCTTCAAAAAGCAGACATGGAACGGCAGCGCGTGGACGGATACCGCTACAACGCACACGAAAACAACCGCCGTTACGGTTCTTTCGCCAGCACAGATCGTCAGCGCAGCAGCTGCCACGCTCACTCCCACAGTCGGTGCGGACGATGCGGTCACGCTGACGGTGAAGGATTTGAACGGGAACACGGATACGACATTCAGCGGAGCGCACAATGTGACGATATCCGGTTACGCGCAAGCGTCGGACAACTCCTATGGCAGCTTTAATGGGACGGGCTTGACAGCAGCGCCGAATACGATCAGCGTCACGTTTGCGAGCGGCGCAGCCACGGTGAACCTGAAGCTGAACAAAGCGGCGACTCAAACGATTGGCCTTAGCGTGGCGGGCGTGGTAACGCCTGCGGCCAATACGCTGAGCTTGAAGCCAGTGGCAGGAAGCGCGGTAAAGATGGCGCTGACCTCGGGCATTATGGCTCCAGACAGCAACGGCGGCACGTTTGCGCAGCAGCCAGTCGTGACGCTTCAAGACGTATACGGCAATACGAGTACGGGCGACAGCAGCACTGTCGTGACGGCATCCCAGAAGGATACGGGTACGTGGGTGCTGATCGGCACGAAGACAGTGACGGCAAGCGCGGGTATAGCCACCTTTACCGACCTTGGCGCAACCAATACAGCCGAGGTGACAGGAGCGCAACTTGCTTTTGACGCAAACAGTCTGACACAAATTGCAAGCGCGTCGTTAACGCTTCCAGCTCCTGCGCCGGCACACACCGTTAGCGCATCGGCTGCCACGTCTACTCCCACAGTAGGCGCGGACAATGCGATCTCGCTGACCGTGAAGGATTCACTGGGGAACACGGATACGACGTTCAGCGGAGAGCGCAATGTGACAATATCCGGTTACGCGCAAGCGCCGGACAACTCCTATGGCAGCTTTAACGGGACGGACTTGACGGCAACGCCGAATACGACCAGTGTCACATTTGCAAGTGGCACAGCCACGGTGAACCTGAAGCTGAACAAAGCAGCGGCGCAAACGATCGGCCTTAGCGTGGCGGGCGTAGCAACGCCTGCGACCAATACGCTTAGCCTGGCGCCAGTGGCGGGAAGCTCGGTAAAGATGGCGCTGACCACGGGCATTATGGCTCCAAACAGCAACGGCGGCGCGTTTGCGCAGCAGCCCGTCGTGACGCTTCAAGACGTATACGGCAATATGAGTACGGGCGACAGCAGCACTGACGTGACGGTATCCCAGAAGGATACGGGTACTTGGGTGCTGATCGGCACGAAGACGGTGACGGCAAGCGCGGGTATAGCCACCTTTACCGACCTTGGCGCAACCAATACAGCCGAGGTGACAGGAGCGCAACTTGCTTTTGACGCAAACAGTCTGACACAAATTGCAAGCGCGTCGTTAACGCTTCCAGCTCCTGCGCCGGCACACACCGTTAGCGCATCGGCTGCCACGTCTACTCCCACAGTAGGCGCGGACAATGCGATCTCGCTGACCGTGAAGGATTCACTGGGGAACACGGATACGACGTTCAGCGGAGAGCGCAATGTGACAATATCCGGTTACGCGCAAGCGCCGGACAACTCCTATGGCAGCTTTAACGGGACGGACTTGACGGCAACGTCGAATACGACCATCATCACATTTGCAAGCGGTGCAGCCACGGTGAACCTGAAGCTGAACAAAGCAGCGGCGCAAACGATCCGCCTTAGCGTGGCGGGCTTAGCAACGCCTGCGGCCAATACGCTTATCCTGGTGCCAGTGGCGGGAAGCGCGGTAAAGATGGCGCTGAGCTCAGACATAACGGCTCCAGACAGCAACGGCAGCGCGTTTGCGAAGCAGCCGGTTGTAGTGCTTCGCGATGTTTACGGCAACACGAGCATGGGCGACAACACTACCGTTGTGACGGTATCGAAGAAGGATGCGGGTGAGTGGACGCTGACGGGAACAACGACGGCAACGGCAAGTTCGGGTGTAGCAACCTTCACTGGTCTCGGCGCAACGAATGCAGTCGAGGTGACGGGAGCACAGCTTTCCTTCGACGCCAGCGGTCTGGCGCAGATTACGAGCATGGCTGTGACACTTCCTTGGCCTGGCGCAGCTGCGCCGAAAGTGGAATCCGTTACAAGTGGGGACGGCCATGTCCTTCTGACTTGGAGTGAAGTATACGGGTCCGTAACCTACGCCGTGTACCAGAGAACCGCTTCCGGCACTTATGGAGCGGCGGTGGCTACGGTAAGCGGATCAGTATATGATGTGAAAGGATTGACGAATGGCACGACGTACTATTTTGTCGTCAAGGCCATGAATCCGGCAGGAATCAGCGCAGCATCCAATGAAGTGAACGCAACGCCGCAAGTCCCAGCGCCTGGAGCGCCGGTACTGCAGCCTGCCAAAGCTTACGATGGAAAAATAAGCTTGGTTTGGACTCCGGTGATCGGTTCTAAGGGGTACAAAATATTCAAAAGCGTTTCTTCCGGCACCTATGACTCGGAGCCCATCACAGTAAGCGGTTCTGTATACAACTATGATGTAACCGAATTGACGAATGGCACAACGTACTATTTTGTCGTCAAAGCAACGAATCCGGGAGGAGATAGCGCAGTTTCCAACGAAGTGAGCGCAACGCCGAAAACCGTTCCGTCAGTACCAACGGGAGTCAGCGCAACAGCTGAGGATGGACAAGCCACCATCAGCTTCACCGTCCCTGCATCTAATGGAGGAAGCGCCATAACCGGTTATGAGGTCACAGCCTCGCCGGGGAACATGACGGCAACGGGGGCGGGAAGCCCGATCCGGGTTACGGGACTGTCAAACGACACGACCTATACGTTTACAGTAAAAGCTGTTAATAGTGCGGGCAGCAGCATGGCTTCCGCTGCCTCCAATGCGGTGACGCCGAGAGAGCCATCCCGCAGCAGCGATACACCAACACCAACACCGACTACATCAACTGCTCCAATACCGACTCCTGAACCTACAAAACCTACGGTTGATGCATTCAAGAGCATTGTTAATGTAGCAAATTTAATCAAAACAATCGAGTCCAAGGTAGCGGAAGCTAAGAAAGCTAATGATAAGGTTGAATTAACTGGTACTAAGGGGCACTGGGCTGAAAAGACGATCGATACATTCGTGAAGCTGCACTTTATCGATGGTTATGGGAATGGAGAGTTCAAACCTAATGGAAATATCACACGTGCGGAGTTCGCAACGCTCATTTCTCGTGTATTTGATATTAGCGGGGGGACTGGTCATTCCGTTGCTCTGAATGATATAAGCAATCACTGGGCAAAAGATACTATTGAGAAACTCATGAGCGCAGGGGTAATTGGGGGGTATGGCGACGGAACATTCAAGCCAGACCAAACGATCAGTCGCGAAGAAATCGTCATCATTCTAACTCGAATTGTAAACTTGGGTAGTGTAAACAAAGATACTTCCAAAGGTAACTTTACGGATTTGGCAAGTGCAAGCTCTTATGCAGCAAATCAAATTAAGGATGCAGCAGAAGCTGGCATCATCAGCGGCAAGAACGATGGTGTATTTGATCCGAAGGGCAAATCCACGCGTGCGGAAGCTCTAACGATCATTTTGAATGCACTGAACCTTAATCCACAAGTTAGGAAACTTTTGGATTCCTTGAATTAATGTCTGCAAGGAGCAGAAACGACACTGATTTTCACAGAGTAACGGTTCTGTTGAACATGCAGGCGAAAAGAGCAAGTAAGGTTAAAATGATCCTATATCATACGGAATAAGAATTTTTACTAAATGACGCAGCCCCTAATCAACTCGGGGCTGCGTTTTCATTACAATTTATTTTGATACGGCAAAAGGAATACCTACAGGTCCATCCGAATTGTTGTAAAGGGGTAGTACCAGCGAAGCTTGCCAAGTTCCAACTGCTAACGGACGTTGAAGTTTTCCTGGTACTTTTCAATTTCAGCGGTGGGTCAAAGCAGGTTGTGTCATAAACGGATTTTTTATGGGCTCCATGATGTTTTTTGATTATTATCGAACGATTACTATCAATTCGAAAAATGGAGATAACAAAAAGTCCTCCAGTAAAAAAGGGAGGATTAAAAATTTGTTTGATGAGACACGTCAGCCTCGGCGAATGCCGAGTGGCTAATATTCCATAAGGAGGGAGCCATGTAATTCGTAACAGCCAACTTCATTTGTTCCTTGAAATGAAATTCAAAATGTGCTACCTTTGTTTCGTTTTTGAGAAGCCGTTAATAAATAAAAGTAAAAGACCGATCAGGAAAAAGCCGATAGAATATATATATTTTTGGTTTTGATTCCCCATGACCATTTCGCCCAAAACATTCATAAAGAAAATAAGGGAGAGTACAAAAAGAACAGATGAAGAAAGAATAAACTTTATCGACCTGTCTGCAAAAATGTATATTTCCAGCAATCCCACCGATAATGCGATTAGCATACCAGGCCACATATATGTCCAGCTGTCGTAAGCCATCGCAATCTGGGCAAAAATCCCTCCAACAATCAAAAATCCGCCGACTCCGATATTCCTTGCTTTCCGCGCTCGTTCATCAGAAAAAAATCTTAGATGCAAATATAGGCCGATAGGGATCATAACCAATGTGGGAGCTATGATTCCGATATAGTGGCCCAGATCAAAATCCTGAGTTGACGATCCGTTGACTAAAAAGAAAACAAAACCTAACAGAATGAATATAATGCCGAAAATATTAATAAACAGCTTCGACAAAAAAACACCGTCCCATCTTCATTGTGGTATTTAGTACATGTGACCAGTATGGATTTAATTTCCATTTCTAATTATATACGATATCATTCAGTTTTTGTATAATTTTACTCAAAATACTCTCATTTTCTCATGGATGTCTAGGCCGTTGAAGGTTAAAAGGGTTTGACGCTTACGTTAGGAGTAGAAAATGGTTTGCCCAGTAGAATTTTGTTCGTTGAAAATTGTGCCGGAATGTACTACATATTACATAATGTATAGCTGCATTTATGGTTAATGAGGGTACGTTCGGAAAACATATGACTTGTGTTTTGTATGGACGATTTCAGAAGTGAGCGTGTACACTTGTAGATGGACGCAAAAGATTGCGGCATGAACACTCTGCTTTTCCCACCGTCATTCCGTTAAAAAAATGGAGGCAAAACATGAGGAAAACGTTATTTAATCGATTACTGCTTTCCTATATGCCAATTTTTATTATTATGGTCACGTTTACATTTTTCATGTTTTTTCAGATACTAAGTGAACAAAACCGCAAGGAGGCGCTTAACGCCAACAAAGTACTGTCCTTACAGGCGATGCGTCTGATTGACACCTCTCTAAAAGCGATTGACAACATGGTAATGACAGAAACAATCAACAATAAGGAATTGATCAATTTCTTCAATAATGAAGAGAAAAATAACATGTTCATTAACATTAGCGCGGTAAAAAAAATGCAGGATATGATCTCTTCGTATCCCCTGATTGATTCGATCTATTTTGTACGTTTCGAAGATAGTTTTGTGCTCAGCAATGCAACAAGCGATAAACTTAGCAACTACTTGGATGAGCCATTTATTAAAAAGGCTATGGACCCGCTGGCATCCAAGTCCTGGTCGGGAGTAAGAAGTTTCGAGCAGTTCTCTGTGAAAGGCAGTAAGCCTGTCGTCAGTCTTGTACGGGGGGCGCCTTTCATCACAGGCGAGAAAGGATTGATCGTCATCAATGTGGCGACCGATTCCTTCCAGAACAGCATCGCCGACCTGTACGATCCGAAAACAAGCTTTATCGGGATTCGGGACGCCGTAGGCAGCGAGTTGATTAGCGGGTTGAATGCTAAAGAACAATCAAGAATTTTCTCCAATTATGTATCGAGCTATACCGGATGGTCGTATCAAAGCGGACTTGTTAAGGGAAAGGTGTTCCATGTCATCTCATCACTGTATAACATTTGGTTTATTATCGGAATCGCGATGATTGTGCTTGGATTGGCATGGATGCTTTATGTGACTAGGCGCAATTCGAAGCCAGTTGAGCAGATCGTAGACCGTATTCGCGGTTACCGTCTTCCGTTGTCTAAGGAGGGAGGAGATGAATTTTCGTTCATCGAATCGGCCTTGTCCAATATTATTGAACAATCGAATCAGTATCAGCAAAAGCACGAAGAAGACAGGCATTTACGAATGAGGTACTTGTTCCATCAGCTCATTGAAGGCGACACGGGTTTAACCCATGATGAATGGATGGTAGAAACGAGCAGTTTGCAGCTTCCATACGCTTACGACAGACAAGTGGTGCTTGTTACAGAGATCGATAAATACCCTGATTTTTGCTGCCAATACTCACGCAGAGACCAAAATCTTCTTAAATTCGCACTGCGCAGCGTCATTCAGGAGCTAGCTCCGAAATATGAGCTGGTGCTTTGGGCAGAGTGGACTTCGGCATCTCAGCTCAGCGCCATGGTATTTGTCGATAGTGCGGTGGAAGCCAAAGATTCCGTGATACGCGAGCTTTTTGAGAACGTTCGTTTATGGTCGCAGGATAATCTGAAGTTTACAGTCACGATTGGCATCGGTGAGCAGGTTGCAGAGCTTTCCCATGCAGCAAATTCGTACAAAGAAGCGCTTAGGGCGCTTAAATACAAAATTGTGCTGGGAGAAAACCGACTCATTACTAGCGAACACATCACCAATCAGGGTCAGGTTGAGGTGTACTCGCATTTAAATGCAATCCGATCGATCATCCAGTCGTTCAGACTTCTCGAAGAAGAATGGAAAACGAAGTACGACGAGCTTTTTCGTACAGTGAAGCTGGGTTTGTTGACGAAAGATGAAATCATGAATCTGATGAATTATTTGATTTATTATCTGGGACGGGAAATGGCGGGTATGACGAAGGAGTTTCAAGAGATCTGGACCACGGATGGTCTGCCGAAGCTCAGTAAAGTCATCGATGAATCCCATTCACTCGAGCAAATGCGGGAAGAGTCTGTGGCCGTGCTGAATAGCCTATTCACGGGTTTGCAGGAAGCGCAGGACAGACGTCTGCATGGCGCTACGATCCGCGATATGCGGAAATTCATCGAAGAAGAGTATGCGAACCCGAATATGTCGCTGGATTATCTGAGCTCTACTTTCAATATCAATGGCAAATATGTAAGTAAACTGTTTAAAGAAGAGACCGGGCAGAAATTCGTCGACTTCCTGTTCGATATCCGTCTGCAGGTTGCACAGCGCCTCCTCACGGAAACGCAGACTACTATACAGGAGATTGCTGAGCAGGTTGGCTATACAAGCGCGATCTCATTCAGCCGTGTATTTAAGAAAGTGGTGGGCAGCTCCCCGAGCGAATTCCGCGAAGAAGCGGCGCGCAGACAGCATGGGTGAAATAGGTTCGTCTTCGCGGGCCAAGTTCGCCGCAACCATTGCTTTTTGAAGACAAGAGAAGAAGAAACCACAAAGGAGCGTGTATGCGTTGGAGAAGAAGTTGAAATTTCGTGAGGATGGAACATTCGTCATCGTGCAGTTTTCCGATGTGGAGTTTATTGACGCTGAGGATCGGGATCCCGAGACGCCACTCCTCGATTCGATAACGAAGGCGACGATGGAACGGATCATCGCCATTGAGCAGCCTGATCTTGTTGTGTTTGCGGGCGACGTGACGGCAAGCGAGAGATGCAAGTCTCCGCTTCAATCATTCCGCAGCGCGGTCGCCGTCGCGGAAGAAAACCGCGTGCCGTGGGCGGCGGTGTTTGGCAATCATGATTCAGAAGGTACCGTGCCGCGAAATCGAATGCATGAAGAGCAGCTGCTTCATGCATATTGCATTGCCAAAGCGGATCCTCCGGGGGTGAGCGGAGCGGGCAATTATGTGCTGACGGTTGATGATCGGACGGGGAATGCGGCGGCTTCGCTGTTTTTCCTCGATAGCGGCGATTACTCGCAGATTAGTGCCATAGGCGGGTACGACTGGATTCGCCGCGATCAAATCGAGTGGTATGCAGCCGAATCTCGGCAATTGGCCGAGCGGAATGGCGGGATGCCTTTGCCTGCTCTGGCATTTTTCCATATCCCGCTGCCGGAATACGATGAAGTGTGGAGAACGAAAGTGTGCGAGGGTCATTGCAGCGACTGGATCAGCTCACCGCGAGTAAACTCCGGCATGTTCGCTGCAATGGTGGAAATGGGCGATGTTATGGGCACGTTTGTTGGTCATGATCACGCGAACGATTATTGCGGAATGCTGCATGGCATCCGCCTTTGCTACGGACGGTCAACACGTTATGTTAGCTACGAAGATGGTGTGCGCAAGGACAAGTTTCCAACTGGCGCAAGAGTCATTCGCTTAACAGCGGGTGATCGACAGTTCGAAACATGGATCCGCCAGCGCGACGGTCTTGTTGCAGAATTGCCAGTGCACAAGCCGGACGCTCATTAGGACAGGCGCGATGCCGGGACTGTGGCTGACGAGGGGGAAGAAATGGAGAAAGCCGCAAGGTTCATAATTGGACCTTGCGGCTTTTTGCCTTTTCGATACAAGATTCAGTGAATTTCGCGAAGAAGCCGCTTGCGGTAAGAGCCAGTGAATTTGGTTCGGCGGTAGAAAATGGTTTGCAAAGAGCTTTTTCAGCATATGCGAAAACGGTTAAGCCCACGATTCTTGTTTCTTGCAGCAAACGGTTTGCGCAGTCTACTATGGAGTTGTGAACGGGGGATCAGTTCAAATGAAAGGAGAAGGAGCATATGTCAAGCATGCACAAGGAATTGGGAGCGACCGTTCCTTCTGGGCAAAACAAGCCCTATCAGAAGGCATCGGCCGCCAGCAAATCATCCTTACAATTAATTAGGAAAAAGATGAAGCGCCACTGGCAGTTGTATCTGGTCATAGTACTGCCGATGCTGTATTTAGTTATTTTCAAATATATACCTATGGCAGGTGTCGTCATTGCGTTCAAAGACTACAACGTCATCAAAGGCATTTGGGGCAGTCCCTGGGTTGGTTTGGAATATTTTAAACAGTTTTTCGAATCGCCGAATTTCTGGCTGTATATGAAGAATACGCTTGGCATCAGTGTGTATGGTTTGCTTGTTGGATTTCCAGCTCCAATCCTGTTAGCCTTGGCATTGAATGAAATACGCAACGGTTTCTTCAAAAGCAGCGTGCAAATGATTACTTATGCGCCTTACTTTATATCAACCGTTATCATGGTTTCTATTCTTATCGTAACCTTGTCGCCGAACGTTGGGATCATAAGCAAATTTATGCAATTACTAGGCGTGGAAAATACTAATTTCATGGGAATTCCCAGCTTGTTCAAATCGATCTATGTCTGGTCGGATGTATGGCAGTATACGGGTTACGGGGCTATTATTTACATAGCTGCTTTGGCAGGGGTTAACCCTGAACTGTATGAATCGGCCAAAGTGGATGGTGCGTCCCGGTTGCAGAAAATTGTCAGTATTGATATCCCGAGTCTAATCCCGGTGTCTATCATTCTGCTCATATTGAATATGGGGAACATCATGAAGATCGGCTTCGAAAAGGTATATCTGATGCAAAATCCCCTAAATGTCAGCACGTCTGAGGTCATTTCGACCTATGTGTACAAGGTGGGCCTGCTCAGCTCTAGCTTCAGCTTTTCTGCTTCCATTGGGTTATTCAACTCTATTATCAACCTGATTCTTCTCGTGGGTGTCAACTACTTGGCCAAGAAGTTATCCAATTCGAGTTTGTGGTAAGGAGGCTCATCTATGTTGAAGGCGTCAAGGATTCGCGAATCGCAAGGCGACCGATTGTTTCTAGTCGGCATCTACTTTTTTTTGAGCTTAGTGTTGATTATCGTCCTGTTTCCACTCATTTTTATCATCTCTTCATCGTTCAGCTCACCGCAAGCCGTCGTATCTGGCAAGGTGTGGTTGTTTCCTGTAGACGTTACGCTCGAAGGCTATAAAGCGGTGTTCCGCAATCCGCAAATCGTGTCCGGGTACTTGAATTCGCTTTTTTATGCGGTAGTTGGTACAGCCGTTAACGTCGTTTTGACCGTTATGCTTGCCTATCCGATTGCCAGAAAAACGTTCTTCGGCCGAAATGCCATCATGGTGCTTCTAGTCATTACGATGATGTTCGACGGTGGGCTTATCCCCTTCTATCTCGTTGTGAAAAGCCTGCACATCCTCGACACGCGTTGGGCGATGATTTTACCGGGAGCGATGGCGGTATTTCAAGTGATTATCGCTCGCACCTTTTTCCAGACCTCGATTCCCGATGAGATTGCTGAGGCCGCCGAACTCGATGGCTGCAGCGATTTGCGATTCATTGTGAGCATCGTCATTCCTCTCTCTAAGCCGATTCTGGCTGTACTGACGCTGATGTATGCGGTCGGCCACTGGAACGCTTATTTCGATGCTTTGATTTTCCTCAAATCGCCGGATTTGTTCCCACTCCAGATTGTGCTGCGCAACATTCTTATTCTGAACACAATAGATCCAACCATGGTCTCCAAGGTGGATCAGATGTTGGCTCAGCAAGGTTTGAAAGATTTGCTCAAGTATTCGCTAATCGTTGTTGCGAGCGCGCCCGTTCTGATCATTTATCCATTCGTGCAAAAGTATTTTGTGAAGGGCGTCATGATCGGTTCATTGAAAGGATAACGCTTGGAAGGTACCCCATGCCCAACCATAAAGGAGGTGGTGCAGCAGCGGTGCAGCATAGATCAGCTAGGAATACTTTCTAATGCATAAATGACATAGTTTAATAAAATGGGAGGCGTCGACAAGATGAAAAAGTGGAAAAAATCTTACACTGGCACTTTGGGAGCTGCCCTCTGTTTCTCGCTCGTTTTGAGCGCATGCAGCACGGATTCGGGTAAACCTGCAGACAATATACCTTCAGGCGGAGCGCCGGTAGCAAGCGACGTATTTTCACCTGTTGGGCAATTTCCGATTGTCAATAAGCCTATGACGATCAAAATGTTTGCACCGCAGCTTGCCGTACTCGAGAATATGGAGACCAATTCCTTTACGAAATACCTCCAAGACAAGACGAATATTCAGATCAAATGGGATCTCGTACCAGATAAAGCACTTAACGACCGCAAACAGCTAATGCTGGCAAGCGGCGATTATCCCGAAGTGATTTTGCAAGGGAGCTTAACCAAAGAAGAGCAGATGAAGTATGGCAAACAGGGCGTGTTTATTCCGCTGAACGATTTGATTGATAAGTATATGCCTAACTTCAAGAAGGCCATGGCTGAACTGCCTTACTTGAAGAGTTCCATCACGACGCCTGACGGCAACATATATGCGCTTCCGCAAGTAAACGAGTGCTATCACTGCAATTATGCTCAAAAAATGTGGATTAACCAGTCTTGGTTGGATAAGC
Source organism: Paenibacillus ferrarius (assembly GCF_002027705.1). Classification (GTDB taxonomy): domain Bacteria; phylum Bacillota; class Bacilli; order Paenibacillales; family NBRC-103111; genus Paenibacillus_E; species Paenibacillus_E ferrarius. Next base: position 138,516 of record NZ_MBTG01000017.1, read on the forward strand.
TTGGGCTGAAAATGCCAACAACGACGGATGAGTTTTACGAAGTGCTGAAAGCTTTTAAAGAAAGAGATCCGAACGGCAACGGTAAAAAGGACGAAATTCCGCTTACCGGCTCCGATGATATGTGGGCAGGGAACGTCGCCTCTTTCTTGATGAATGCTTTCATCATCGACGACCAGGTGGACAAAGACAGTGGGACTTTCCTCCAGTTAAAAGATGGCAAGGTGGAGCTAGCAGCCAATAAAGCAGAATGGAAGCAGGGATTGCTGTACCTGAACAAGCTCTATAAGGAAGGTCTGATCGATCCGGCGTCCTTCACACAAAACTCCGATGCCATTCAGCAGCTCGGCAACCGCCAGGACGCAAACGTGATGGGAAGCATCACCACTGCACTGATCAGTTATGCGCATTCCCCGGACGAGAAGCACCCGCGCCACAAAGAATATGTCACCGTACCTCCGCTCAAAGGACCAAACGGCGTGCAGCAAGCCGGATATTTTGCAGGAGTGGGCAACTCGCAAATGGCCATTACGAACAAAGCGACGAAAGAACAGCAAATTGCTGCGATCCGCATGGCCGACTACTTGTACACGGAAGAAGCGATTGTGCTCGAAGAACGCGGTCTGGAGAACAAAGGATGGCGCAAAGCGAAGGACGGCGAGCTGGATATGAACGGCAAGCAAGCGAAATATGCGATTATTCCTGATGTTGAAACCAAAACGACATATAACGACCGTTGGGATCAGCTCGGCCCGTCGCTCCGCACGTTCCAATATCGCGATTCTTGGGCAGCTTCACAGGATCCGCTTGCCGAAGGTGCATACGAGGTTCGTTTGAAGCGTGAATCGGCCAAATATGAACCATTTCAATCGAAGCAGAATTACCCGTCCAGCGTATTCATCGCATTGGAAGACGCACAAGTTGCGGCTCAACTGAAGACGTCAATTCGCGATTACGTCAAGTCCAACATGGCGCAGTTTATAACGGGAAGCAAAGACATCGAGAAAGATTGGGACAGCTATGTAAAAGGCTTCGATGGCTTGCAGCTCGGCAAATATATTGAAATTTATCAAAAGGCGGTTGCCAAAAAGTAATTAGTGAACAAATGGGACAAGAAAGGTCGGATTATATGAATCTTGTTGAAAAGTTAACCCCTACAACCCGTCAGCTTGCATTTCAAGATTGGGAATTCGGATTGTTCCTTCATTTTGGACTGCGCACCTTTTATGAAGGATATGTTGATTTTGATGAAAGGCGAATGCAGCCGGTTGCTTTCAACCCTGTTCTTTTGGATTGCGAACAATGGATCCGAACGGCCAAAGAAGCGGGAATGAACTATGCCGTATTAACTGCGAAGCATCATGACGGTTTTTCCAATTGGCCTTCCCGTTACAGTCAATTTAGTGTGGCGGCTTCTCCGTGGAAGGATGGGAAAGGAGATGTCATTCGCGAATTTGTGGATGCTTGCCGAAAATATGGTGTAAAACCAGGCTTGTACTATTCACCGTATGATGGTTCAGCCGACTTTTACACCCAGAATGCGAAGGCCTATGACGATTATTTCGTCAATCAAATAACTGAACTGCTCACCCAGTATGGAGAGATCGACATCCTTTGGTTTGACGGCTGCGGCTCTGAAGGGCACTCGTATGATTGGAATCGGATTATCGGTGAAATTCGCCGTATGCAGCCTGATATTTTAATTTTTAATATGGGAGATCCGGATTTTCGGTGGGTTGGAAACGAGGACGGGATTGCACCTGTTCCATGCTGGAATGAGGTTGATTCGACGGAGTTTTCAATTTTGACGGAGAAGAAGGAGCAGCTGGGTGATCGACTGTGGCTGCCTGCGGAGTGTGACGTCCAGATGCGGGGGAATTGGTTTTATAGCGATAACGATGAACATACCCTGAAAAGTGTGGAAGAACTTATGGGCATTTATTATCATTCCGTCGGCAGGGGGGCAAACTTGCTTCTCAATATTGGACCGGATCGCAACGGTTTGCTTCCGGAGAAGGATGTGGAGCGGCTTCTGGAATTCGGTTCAGAAATTCGCAGGCATTGGGGCAGCCCATTCGCCACACTTGCGCAATGTGAAAGAAGAGGGAATTGCTGGGTTTACGAGACTGAGTGTGCTCAGCTGCTCGACCAAATCGTCATCCAAGAGGATCTGAGTGCTGGCGAAAATGTAAGAAGCTTCAAGATTAGCGTCATTACCCAAAAGACAAGACGCTCTGTGACCATTTATGAGGGACAGCATATCGGACATAAGGCAATTATTCGTGTCCCGACCATTAGAATCCGGGGCATAATCGTTGAAATCACTGAAAGTGATCAAGAGGCGGTACTGCAAGGACTAAGCTTTCATCATGCTGGTGAGGGAAAATGAGAATATACTAAAACAATCCCGATGTGGCTCAAAGCCTTAATACATCGGGATGTTTTACGTATGCATGGATGGAATATTTGGCTTGTTTGCTCAGCAAGGCAACAGGATCTCAATTTTCGTGCCTTGCCACACTTTGGATTGTACCTGGATTTCACCGCCGTGCGTTTCCACGATGGTTTTGGCGATACTCATCCCAAGGCCGGAGCCTTCCGTCGACTCCTCGGTATTCGTTCCCCGGTAGTAGCGATTGAATAAATGATGCAGCGTTTCCTCGTCCATCCCTTTGCCATTATCGATTACTCGTATGTATGCCTTGTCGTTCATCCTGCCGACAGAGACAGTGACGATCACGCTAGGCGGGTTATGCTTCACGGCGTTGGACAGCAAATTGTCCATCAGCCGCACCAGCCAGGTTTCATCAGCCTGGATTAGCAGGGGACGCTCCTCCCCCACATAGTGAAACCGATACTCAGACATCATGGTGTCGTTGACGTACTTCAGTACGGAGCAGCGCACCAGCTCAACCAAGTCGATCTCCCGAACCTTCATGATCGAATCCCCCTGCTTGAGCTGATGAATCAAAGAAAAGTCGGAGATCAACTCCAGCATATAATCCCCCTTCTCCCGAATCGTCGCTCCCATGATCCGCATCTCCTCATGGCTCCATTGCTCAGGCAGGCTCTCCAGCATATACCCATAGCCTTGAATCGTGGCCAAGGGTGTGCGCAGATCATGGGAGATTCCTGACATCCACTCCGCTTGCGCCTTCTCCAGCCGCTCCCGTTCCTTCTCCGTCTGAGCCAATTGATGAGTCATCTGATAGAAGGATTTGATCACTTCCTTGTAGAGCCTGTAGCTGATTCGCATCGTCCCGTTGCGGCGGAATACCCTGCGCATGTCCTTGGCGGTCAGCACTTGGTCGTATTGCCCCTTGCGCATGCGTTCGAACCAGCCGGCGAACAGAATCAGCGGCTGACCGTAGCGGTAGCCATGCCAGATGGAAACTGGCAGCGCCAAGAGCAGGATCAGGCCTGCAAACCAAGCGAGGCCTCGCGTTGCCGATTCCATTACAGGATGCTTCAGAGGGGCTCCCACTGCATGGGACGTATAGAGGATCCAGGTCATTCCACTCGGCTTGTCCAGATGAGAGACAATATTCGTGTCATAGTTGCTGGGAGATTGCTGGATGGCCAGGATATCCAGCGGTCGATATGCCTTCTGCACGTAAGCTTCATCGCCGATGCCTTGTACGATATGGCTCTCGGGATCGATGACCTGAAGATAGCTGCCGGATTCGTGCAGCTGCTGGTCTAAGAAGGGAACTGCATCGCTGCGCACAATTCCATGCTGTTCGTAAGCGCCGAACCAGGCCACGAGCTGGTCAAGATCAGGATTTTGGTAGCCCAGCACATACAGAAGCGGCTCCTGGAAAGAAAAATTCAGCTGAGTGTGTACGGCATACGTCCCAAACGTTCGTGTCTCCTGAATATCGAGCAGTTGAGCGATGGAGTAGGAGGTCGGCAGCGTGTGATGCGGAGTTGTATTGACGGCGTAGATTACCTCGCCTTCGGCACTGACAACCTGCAGCCACATTCCTTTCTCCACGATGAGCTTCTCCCACTCAGGGGAGATCTCAATCGTCCCATCCTTGTAATGCGCTTCTTGAGCGATCTGCTGCAGGACGCCAACCGGAAAGTTCCGGCGTATCTCATTACTCGTCATGTTCTGGAAAAATAGGATGCAGGCAACCAGAGTAATAGCCACAATTAGCAGGGCATAGAAAATCAATTGATATGTGAAGTGGAATGCCATGCGCCGCTGGATCTTCATCGCTCCTGCGGCTCCTTCACCAGCTTGTAGCCGAGTCCGCGCACAGTAAGCAGCAGCTTCGGGTTGCCGGGATCGATCTCGATCCGCTCCCGGATGCGTCGGATATGCACCATCACGGTCGAATCATCACCCTGTCCGTTAATCCCCCAAACTTTGTCGTAGAGCTGTGTTTTGGAAAATACGATTCCGGGAAACTTGCAGAAATGCAGCAGCAGCTGGAAAACCTGCGCCGGACAAGGAACAGGCTGTCCCTCTACAATCAGCTCACCCTCCGCTTCGTTGACGGCGAAGCGGCCGAACCGGAAAACGCCCGGTTGAGACCCCTTAACCGGACTCGCTGTGGGGGCTTCCGGCTCTAGACGGCGTATACGCGCCAGAATTCTTGCGGCCACCTCCAGGGGATTGAAGGGCTTCGTAATATAATCATCCCCACCCATGGCGAAACCCCGCAGGACATCGAGATCTGAAGCCTTGGCTGTCAGAAAGAAAATATGCGGATTCCCGAATTCGCGGAGCTTGGAGATGAGCTCCAGCCCGCTGCCGTCGGGGAGCATAATGTCGAGCAGGACGATATCGGGGACTTCACGTTTCGCTAAATCGAGAGCTTCCGCACAGGTAGAAGCTGCGTACAGCTGCTGAAACCCTTCTCTGCGAAGCACCATTTGCAGCATTGTAACAATCGAAGGTTCATCGTCGACGATTGCAATTTTAATATCGGATAGACTTGTCATTGTTTTCACCCTTTTCCATTTCCATAGTAGCATACTCACATGAACAGAACCTAAACAGCGGGAGCGAAATTAAGCTGATGTTCAGCTATTCGTTTAGGCTCCGTTTCAATGTGGCTGGTAGGATAGGGGATGAGCATCCTATTGGAACATTCAGGAGGTATGGTTCGTCTCTTGTCACCGCAGATCTTGTTGTACCCAAGTCGTTATTTTCGTTCTCCGCCGTGGTTTCGTCGAACCAGCTAGCGGTCGATAGCAAGTCTAACAAGGTTAAGCTGGCTTTGGACAAATCGGTTTGGAAGGTCATCGGTTTATGCTAATGTGGCGTTTCCAAGATGTACGGGATGAACACGTAGATGATTCGTATAAAGCTGTTTACCCGAGCATCGAAGAGGGTTTGGGTTACACTCGGAAAAACCCTGCCCTCTTCTGCAGGAGTGTTCCGGGAGATCGAGTCGCTTTAGCCCCGACCTACGGTTCGGATACAAGGAGGTTGACGACCATTCGGGAAGAAACGATTGATGACACGATCATGGCAACCAAACTGAACCAAGCCGGCAGCGCCCAATAGGAGCTCACCCGAAAAACGTCGGTTGGGACCGAAGCGGAAAACAGCAACAAGTGTATCACCCTATAGCCACACTAATTGAGGAGGAAAATTTATGATTATAACCACTACACCAACTATTGAAGGTTCCCCAATCAAGCAGTATCTAGGCATTGCCACCGGTGAAGTCATTATGGGAGCCAACGTATTCAGAGATTTTAAGGCTTCGATTACCGATCTTGTAGGGGGACGCTCCCGCGCTTACGAAGGCAAGCTTCAAGAAGCGAGAGATGCGGCATTTGTTGAAATGACCCAGAAAGCTTCGGGGATGGGAGCAAGTGGGATTGTCGGAGTCGACATTGATTACGAAGTCATTCGCGATGGCATGCTGATGGTTGCCGTAAGCGGGACGGCTGTGATCGTTTAAGCTGCCTCATCGACGCCGTTACGATTCAGGTAGCGGCATTTTTCTTCAACATCGTCATCAGGTTGCCCAGAAATAAGAACATAATCCAGTTCAGATGGTCGAACCGATTTATAGAAAATGTGGCTTTGCTGCAGAACCTGAATTCCTGCGATTGCTCATCTTTTGATGACTTTGAAGCAGTGTCAGGATCAAATTCCTGCGAATGCTCATCTTTTGATGACTTTAAAGCAGTGTCAGGATCGAATTCCTGCGATTGCTCATTCTTTGATGACTTTAAAGCAGCGCAGGATCAAATTCCTGCAAATGTGCATCTTTTTTTCTCAGAATCTACCTCTAGAACCTGAATTCCTGCTAATATGCATCTTTTGATGGATTTTTTCTAGTTTTAGGAAGAATAATCTATAAATTCCTGCACAATTGCAGGTTTTTTCATTTTATAAGCGATTTTGTTGAAAAAGCCTGCACTTTTGCAGTTTTCTCTGATAACACTGGAGTTATTCCAGTGGGATTTGGCGACAGGGTTGGAGCTGCCGTTGCAGTTGTCGTTGTCGTTGTCGTTGCCGTTGTCGTTGTCGTTGCCGTTGCCGTTGCCGTTGCCGTTGCCGTTGCCGTTGTCGTTGTCGTTGCCGTTGCCGTTGTCGTTGCCGTTGCCGTTGCCGTTGTCGTTGCCGTTGCCGTTGCCTTTGCCGTTGCCGTTGTCGTTGTCGTTGCAGTTGTCGTTGCCGTTGCCGTTGCCGTTGCCGTTGCCGTTGCCGTTGCCGTTGCCGTTGCCGTTGCCGTTGTCGTTGTCGTTGCCGTTGCCGTTGCCGTTGCCGTTGCCGTTGCCGTTGTCGTTGCCGTTGCCGTTGCCGTTGTCGTTGTCGTTGTCGTTGTCGTTGTCGTTGCCGTTGCCGTTGTCGTTGTCGTTGCCGTTGTAGTTGCCGTTGCAGTTGCAGTTGCAGTTGCCGTTGCGTAGCAGCAGCTGTCACTGTTGCTATTGCAGTTGCAGCTGCCGCAGCAGTTAGGCGGACCAACTGGAGCCTCTTAAACAGAAAAGGCTGCCTCGCAGTCATTTTCGACTGTGAAGACAGCTTCTGAAAGGTGTGATTTCTCGTTATTTGGAGCTTTATTATGCTTTGCGATACCAAGGAAGTCTTGATAAAGGTGCTTGAATCTCTTCCAATGCCGGTCCTTGAACGACAGAACCATCATCACCAATCCAAGTACCCGTTGGGAAGTGAATTTGTCGAGATGTTTGTCCTTTTAAAAGAACAGGGGCTACGAGAATTTGATCGCCAAGCATGAATTGATCGCCCACAAGTGCATATCCTTCGTTGGGAAATACAAAATCCAAGTGCCGCATGATGGGGGCTCCGGTTGTCGCGGATTGTTGAGCCAACTGAAGTATCTCTGGCCCCAATTGTTCCCTTAGCTTGACGATGTCTAAGCAATAATTGAGCTGTTCATCATGAAGTACCCGCCAAGGGGCTAGCGAAAATTGCATGACAGGGAATAGGGCCGAACATTGTGCATACCTGACGAATAATTCGCTGTCAAATTGGAAGTCAGATGAATTAAAGTCTCCGTCTAATCCACCTCCAATCATATCTGGACAATTGTAGGCATAACCCATTAATCCTTGCGCGATGCCATTTGGAATTAGGTCTGCCAATCCGCCGCGTTCCCACGTATGAGCTTTATCCCGCTGCCGTTGAATGAGTGATTGTCCGCCGTTCTTCCAAGACATACGGTATTCGCTGAGCGGATATTTAGTTCCTAACTTTGCGAAGGCATGGCAATCATCGTTGAGTGGGAGTGTGTTATGCCATAAAACGGGTTTGCTAAAATCATCGGCATCCGGAATAACGGGCTCGCCTGCGTCAAATTTAAAACCGTCGATTGCATAACTCGTTACGAGATCATCCAGTTGTTCGAGGAACCACTCTGCTGCTGCTTCCAAGGAATAATCAATCATAGCGCTGTAGCCGTTCCACCATTGTCGCAAGGCAGGTGTTCCATCTTTTGATTTAAGCAGATAGTCCTTTCTTTGCAGCATGCGAAAAACAGCGCTGTCGGGACTGACATAAGGACATACCCAGAGCATGATTTTGAAGCCCAATTGATGCAAGATGCGAACCATTTCTTTGGGATTAGGAAATCGTTCTTTGTTGAATTTCCAGTTGCCATAGTCGATCATCCAATTGTCGTCGATGATTAATACCCCTGGAGGTAATCCATGATCTAAAATTGATTGCGCATATTGAATGATTTTATCTTGTGTCGGTTCGTAAAACATTTCTACCCACGTATTATATTGCGGCGATATAAATGCCAATGGATCAGGAAACTTGCCCGAAGATGGAAAATAAGTGCGCGATACATGGTTAAAAACTTCAGCCAGAGTGTGATGTTCTTGTCCAGTAATAATTGGACTGTTTGCCTGCTGAATCAAAAGTTCATCTTCATGAAAAGAAAAAGCGAATGGCTCGTCGCTCCAAACAAAACGCCCCTTGTTCGATAAAAGCAATGGCGTTGCTTGATTATCGTCTATATGACGCAAGTTGCGCGAATAGTCGGATTTGCCGAATGGCATCAGAGCACCGTCATTTATAACCCCGCCCCACCAATATTCGCCTGGCATTAGTTTTATCGTCTGACAGGTATCCATATGAACAATCCCCTTGTAGTAAAATTTTTGCGCAAAAGTTTTATAACTCAATTTTATTCCGATTCGTTCTGACTGTCAATATTTAGATACACATTATAGGAGTGGTGCGGTATCAAGCGAAAAGTGATTGACGACAGGCAAAATTGGCGGTACACTTACTTTGTTAAAACTTGCGCAAATTTTTAACAATCATTTTTCCGAAAGAAATGAACTTTTATTTATTTAAATTGTAAGCGCAATCAATTAAATAAAGGAGGTAAATCGTATGAGAAAGATCAATCTATTTGCTGTTTCTTTGATTTTTCTAATTTTGTGCATCCAATTGAATAAGGCCGATTTCCAAAACAAGGCAGTCGCCGCAACGGGAAACATTACTTTCAATCTTTCCGAATCAAACGAAGCTTTCAAGAACCCGATTATGGGGTTTAGACCTTCAAGATATATCAATGACACCTCGTTTCCGGACAGGGAGTATGCTGATATTTACAAACAATATATTAAATACACTGATCTGGAGTACTATGCAGCGGATTCTGTCCAGAAAATCAAAGACTGGAGCAATGCGTCCTGGGCAGGGATAGAAAATAAAAATATTAAAGTGGTTCCGCGTGTTGTCATTGTATATCCCGGTACCGGGGAATATTGGCCGGATGGAGTAGCTCATAGCGATCCTGTGAACGAGTGGCTTTCTGATACATTGAAATCGCGATTAGTTGCTTTTATCGGAAAGCTGGGAGAAGCTTGGGATAACGATCCGCGTGTAGCTGCCATAGAACTTGGGCTGTATGGAAACTGGGGAGAAAATCATATTTATCCGCTTAAGTTCGCGGATGGCACAGACCGTATTCCATTAAGTTTCCAAACGGCTTTGGGAGATGCGTATAAGGCTGCTTTTCACAATAAAAAAGTGATGATTCGCTATCCTGAAACTTTCACGAATTTTAACTTTGGCATACAGTGGGATTCCTTTGCTCTGCCAGATGACGCGGCTGGCGGTAATGGCGAGATTTCCAGAGATACGTGGAGAACACAAATTAACAGCGGAGAAGTTGCTTATGATTGGGGCAATCAATCTAATCTTGGCGGCAGTCCAGATGGGACATTGGGCAGTACCTCCAATACGAATTATGTGATCGACTGGATCATGAACACACATACGTCCAGCTTAGGATGGATATCAGACTACAACGCGGGCAACACGGCAGTTGAGGCCGGAGCTACAGCTATGCAGAAAGTGCTTGGTTATCGCTTTTTAATCAATCAAGCTACGTTTTCTGGCAACGTTTCGCCGGGCGGTGCAATGAGTGTTTCGTTTAACGTTGTAAACAAAGGTTCGTCCCCTATGTATTACAAATGGCCAGTTGAAGCAAGTCTTCTAAAAGCTGATCATTCCGTTGCTTGGACGGGGACATTCAATACAGATATAACATCGTGGTTGCCAGGTACGAGTTGGAACAGTTCTTCCAGGACATATAATAATGCTCCTGCCGTAAATACAGTTGCCGGTACGTTCACGATTCCATCCAATCTGCCGGTCGGAACGTATACCCTTGCGGTATCTGTGCTTGATCCGGCTGGGAATAAGCCGAGTTTAAGGTTTGCAAACACGAATTATTACACAGGAGGAAGAACACCGCTAGGCAAAGTCGGTATCGGGCAAGATCCAAGCGATCAGAATTTGGGGACCTTCAATAGTTTGAAAAGTGACAACACGTTATCTTACAGCCTATCTAGCGGTGGCTCGACACCAACACCAACACCGACACCGACACCGACACCGACACCAACGCCAACAGGCAGCCTGCTGCTAGATAATTTTGATAATACGCCAATCTGGCCGAGCAGCAATGATCTGGGGAAATGGGCGGGCGCAAATGGTTTTATGAATGGAGCGGGTGGTTCGGGAGTAATCAATGGGAAAGGTCTTGCGCTGCAGTATAACAACAGCGGGTGGTTTGGTAGTGATGTTTTGCAGGATATTTCGGCATACAACACAATGATTATCCGTGTAAAAGGAAGTGCTGGCGGCGAACAAAACGATTTCCATCTTACGCTTGGAGGAGTTGAGAAAACGCTGGGAGCGTTTAGTGGGAATACCATTACTACATCCTATAAAGATATTGCCATAAATTTGGTGAGCAATGGCGTTAATCGTACAGCTCCTGGACAGTTAATGATGTCGTTCTGGTGGGGCAAAAGCGGAACTATTACAATCGACGAGATCAGATTTCAATAAGTCTAAATGACACTGTAACGGCCCATTCGCGATATTGTCGCAAAATGGGCCGTTGCTAACATCTTTTATTGACACAAAGTTGTAAAGAGGAATACAATTGATAAATACAGCAAGAAATTGCGCATTTTTTTTCGAACAAATAATCTTTTCCTGCGGGAAGGAAAAAGGAAGATAGATATGCTGAAATTAAAAGATATTGCAGAAATTGCTAATGTTTCCGTGACTACGGTTTCCAGGGTGTTGAACAATAAAGGTAATTTCAGCGAGGAAACCAAACAAAGAGTATTGGACGTTGTGAAAGAATATCTCTACACACCAGGCACCACGCTGCAAAAGATGAGCAATATTTCTTACACCATCGGGGTCTTCATTCCGAATCAAAACGATTTTATCGATGACGATCCTTCATCCTCGGTCGATTTGAACAACCTGAAGGAAGAGTTGGAGAGTTTAGGTCATAAGCTTGTGTTAACGACAAATACAGGTGAAATCGATCGCTCTTCGATGTCCTATAAAATGATTCAGGATAAAATGATTGATGCTGCCATCATTTTTGCGCCATTCACAAACGATGAGCTGGTAGATGAGTTAATCAATCATCATATCCCGTACTTTGTTACGAATGGTCGGAACATGGAGAAGGACTGGAACTATATTGATTACAACAATTATAGTGGAGCTACGAACGCCATTCAATATTTATACGGTCTAGGCCATCGGAACATTGGCATTATTGCCGGCCCAGCAGATCATTTGGTAAATATGAATCGCATGCAAGGCTGTATAGATGCATTTAATAAATTGAATTTACAAATTCAAGATGAACAGATCAGCTATGGTTCTTTTAGTCTGACGCACGGATACGAGGCGGCGAAAGCCATGCTGAGCGGGAGTTCGAAGATAACAGCATTTTTTTGCTTTGACGATATCATTGCTTTTGGAGCCATGAAGGCCATTTTTGAGAGCAATTTGAAAATACCTGATGACATTTCCATTGTTGGTTTTGATGATCTGAAATTATCGGAATTTATGATTCCACCTTTAACAACAGTCAGGCGGTTTAAATATGATATTAACCAGCTCATTGTCAAATTGCTGATTGATTTGATTGGGAACAAATATATTGAAAGAGTTCATATAAGCTTAAAAACGGAATTAATTGAAAGAAGCTCCTGTAAGAAAATCACGTCTTAGTTCACGTACAATAATCCACAGTCAGGGGAGAGACTCCTCACAGGCTGTGGATTTTTGTTGTGTGCATATATGGCATTCACGAAGGGAGGCATTACTTTAACCCGGTGAACGCAACGCCTTCAATAAATCGTTTCTGGAAGATGATAAATACGATTAGCATAGGAATGATCGCCATGATTGCGCCTGCCATTAAAGTAGGGTAATCCGTTTGGAATTGTCCCACTAGACTTCGTAACCCAGTAGCTAAAGTCAATTTATCTGGACTGCTGTTGACGATGAACGGCCATGTGAATTCGTTCCAAGTCCATAGGGTATGTATGATGGCCACAGCTGCCAAAGCAGGTGTTACCAAAGGAAGCAATACGAGTCGCAGTGTCTGATAATGATTGCATCCATCAAGTATGGCCGCTTCTTCGAGTTCTTTGGGCAAACCTAGAAAAAATTGCCGCAAAAGAAAAGTAGCGAATGGACTAACCAGTCCAGTAATAAATAAGGCTGGGACTGTATTAATCAAATGCATTTTGTTGAGAATAAAATATTGGGGCGTATAGAATACCGGATTTGGTACCAGCATGACCGATAGAATCAGAAAGAACAGAAAGTTCTTACCGGGGAACACAATTTTGGCAAAGGCATAAGCAGCCATTGAACTAAAGATAAGCGGCCCAACCGTTCTGAAAAATGCCGCAATAATCGTGTTCATATAAAGGTGAGTAAAAGGCAAAGCTTGCCAAGCATTGGGGAAGCTTTTCATATTGATATGGGCTGGGAAATATTTAAATGGAATTTGAGTCGTCTCTGTTACGGTTTTAAAGGAAGTTAGAATCATCCAAATAAATGGAACCAACATAGCCAAGGCTCCAATGATTAAAATCGTTTGGGCATAGTAATTTGTTTTGTAATACGATTTAGTATGAGAACTCATGTAATGACCTCCTATTCGTAAAATACCCACTTTTTCGACAATCGGAATTGTACCGCTGTCAAAATGAGGTTGATGACTAATAAAACATCGATGATCGCTGAACCGTAATTGGGATCGTCCATTGTGTACGTATTTATATAGTAGGAGAAAACAAGAGAGCGAACATCGTCCAGAACGATGCTGTTTTTGCCGACTAGAAATAGAATGCCATCGAAAACTTGTGTTCCTTCAATGACGGAAATGATGGCTACAAAAAATAAGGTAGGCGTGAGCAGAGGAAGTGTAATATGCCAAAACTTCTGCATAGCATTGGCGCCTTCAAGAGAACCGGCTTCGTATAACGAAGTTGGAATTCCTTGTAAGCCAGCGAGGATAATCACCATTTTCAACCCGATGCTTCCCCAGACCGACGTAGTCACAAAGGCAAGCATGACCGTTCTTGAATCGGATAACCAGCCGATATCCGTGCCGAGCAGATGGTTGATCAGCCCGTAATCTTTGTTAAACAAAACAACCCATACCAAAGCTGTTGCGGCAGGGAGTGTAATTTGCGGCAGAAAATAAATCGTCCGGAATATGGAAATCCCTTTAATTTTTTGATTTAACAATAAGGCGAGAATCGTCGATGCCACCAACACCGAAGGAACAAATAAGATGACATAATGGAACGTGTTCCATAAATCTCCCCAGAATTGTTTGTCCTCCACCAATCTTCTATAATTTTCTAAGCCAACCCATTTGTTCGTCAAGCCGAAACTTTCAGATTTCACAAAGCTAAGAAGTATAGAAATGATAACAGGAATCACGTAAAAAAAACTGACTAAAAGTACTGTAGGAGCAACCAAGAGATAAGCTGGTAAGTAATTGTTTCTGAATCTTGATATTTTCTTTTTCTTTTGCTCAAGCTGATGCATGCGACTTGGCCAAGATTCTGCCGAGCTCTTCGAGATATCCAAGCACAACACTCCTTACAATAGTTTAAAAAGTAATTGGCTCCCTGAAAACTCAGAGCCAATTACTTTTAGGTCTGATCTGCTGCTATGAATCCATTATTTTTCTGCGGCGATCGCGTCATTCATTGCTTTGGCAACGGCTTTTGCAGCGTCTTCGATGCTTTGTTTGCCACCAAACGCTGGAGCCATAATCTGAGCTTCTTTTGTAAACCAAACCGGATAGGACTTCGAGCCTGCCGGATATGGAGTAGCTTCTTTGGCTTGCTCTGGGAAAACCTTTAGATTCAAATCTGGTTTCGATTTCAGCCAAGCATCTTGTGTATCTTTAAATGCTGGAATCGCTGCGCCTTTATCCGCAAATATTTGCGCTGCTTGCTTGGAACCGAGGAATTTCGTTAGTAACCAGGCTTCATCTTGATGTTTGCCTGCAGCTGACATGGAATAACCTAAACCGTTAATAATGTTGCCGCGGGTTTTTGGTCCTTTTGGAAGCTTAGCCCAATCCCATTTGCCTTTCATAATATCACTGGAATAAATATCGTTGATTTGCCACGAACCTTCGAACATCATCGCTAGTTTTCCGGATTTAAACATTTCGCGAGGATCTGTATCCGTCATTTGCTGTACGGTAGGTGACGATTTGTCTACGATCATTTGATATCTTTGTTTCAAAGCGGCAATAGATTCAGGTGAATCGTAGCCGGATTTTTTCATGTCTGGAGAAAGGATCGATCCGCCAAAAGCCAACATATCATTCCAATATCCGATTTGTGTGTCAGCTTTGGCGGCAAATCCATAAATCCCCTTGCTTGCATCTGTCAGCTTTTTCGCGACTTCAGCTAATTTCGTGTAATCCCATGTGTCATCTGGAAATGGAATGTTCGCTTTTTGGAACAGCTCTTTGTTATAGGCGAGACCGATCGTGTCGAAATCTTTAGGCACAGCGTAAGGGACACCGTCTAATGTATATACGTTGCCTAGATTTGACACATAGTTGTTTAAATCGATGTCTCCAGCTTTTACTTTGTCTGTGAGTGGTGTGATGAATTTCCCTGTTGCGTATTTGAGGAATTGACCGCTATGCATCCAGAATACATCTGGCAATGTGCCAGACGTGGCTTCTGCCGATCTTTTGACCCAGTAATCATCCCAAGGGGTAACTTCCACTTTTACAGTAATATTGGGGTTGGCTTTCATGAATTCCGCTGTTATGGCCTCAGTTGCACCCTGTTGGCCTTTATCCCAAATCGCTAAAGTTAGTGAAACAGAATCTTTCTTTGCTTTCGGTGCTTCTGTTGCCGTTTCTGATTTTGCCTTTTCGGATGGTGCGGAGGTTGCGGTGCTTGTTGTACTAGAACTACAGCCTGATAAAACAACCGAAGAAACAAAGAAAGCGCTTAACAAAGTGGTAACAATCTTCTTATTACTCATACTTTTTCCCCCTTGAGCATTAATTTTCGATGACAAAATGTTTCGTTTACTGCAAGGTAAATATTTGCGCAAAATATTTTCCTGTACTCACATTGTAATTTAGGCACAGAACTTGTGTCAATAGTTTTTGCTCCTTTTTAGGATGTCGTGTCTATTATCACGATTTATTTGTATATTCGAAGTAGTGTTCATGCTTGTTAAGTTATGTAATTAAAGTTAATAGTTAAAAGATTGTTATGATATTTGGGAATTTTAATAAGTAACGCAAGTATTGCGCAATTAATTAATCTAATTGTTTTAATGATACTAACATACTGAAGTTAATAAAAGTTAACTCGGTTTTGGAGTTCACTTTTTTGTTTTTCGCAAAATTCCGGATCAGGATAAACATGTTTTAACAATCTTTATCATAACTTGAGACGATTCGACAAATAATCTGTAGATTTACATAATATCCCTCTATTATATTGGTATTGTAAGTAAATATATGGAGAGGAGTTATTTTATGAAATTTTTGTTAAAAAGCAAGCCTCTGGTATCAAGTCTGTTGACTGGCGTGCTACTGTTTTCAATATCTTCAGTTGGAGGGGTTGAGGCCGCCTCGTTAAAAAATAGTGAGGAGGTAATTACAGCTGGATATGGAGGCGATAAATCAAAGCTTAATCTTATCCAAAATAGTCCTATCCAGGTAGCTGCTTTAAGTAATAGCGAACAAAGAGTCATCGTTACATTTAAAGATAAGAAAAAAGTTAACAAATCGTTAATTCAAAAGAGTAAGGGGAAAGTAAAGAGAGAGAACAAGCATTCATCATCCTTGGCAGTAACAATACCTTCAAGTGAAATTGATCAATTAAAAAATGACTCCTCAGTGGAATCGGTTGAACCGGATATTCAACTTCAGGCTGCAACTCAAACAATGGATTGGGGAGTGTCTGTTATTAATGCTACTTATGCCTGGAATAGCGGATACACAGGCAAGGGAATTAAGGTAGCTGTTTTAGATTCCGGTATAGATACACAGCATGAAGATCTATCTGTAGCAGGCGGAGTTTCTTTCGTAGATTACACAACCTCATATGATGATGATAACGGCCATGGTACACATGTAGCTGGAATTATTGGTGCAAAAAATAATGAAACTGGAGTCGTTGGTGTAGCACCGGATGCAGACTTGTATGCAGTTAAGGTATTGGATGCGACGAGTAAAGGCTATTTATCAGATGTTATTGCGGGAATTGATTGGGCTGTGGACCATAACATTGATGTTATTAACTTAAGTATGGCAACAAGCGTGGATTCTCCGGCACTACATAGAGCTGTTGATCAAGCATATGATAATGGATTATTAGTAGTAGCAGCTGCGGGGAACGCTGGAAACAAAGAAGGGACTGGCGATTCTATTCAATACCCTGCGAAGTATAACTCAGTTATTGCTGTGGGAGCTGTGGATCAGAATAGACAGCGTGCACCATTTTCTTCAACGGGGAGTGAGCTTGAGGTTTCTGCACCAGGAGAGGCTATATACAGTACATATTTGAATAATGGCTATAAAATTTCTAGTGGAACCTCGATGGCTTCTGCCTTCGTGACGGGTGAATTGGCGTTGTTAAAGCAACAAAAGTCAGCATTGACTAACGTGCAACTAAGGCAATTGCTGGATCAAAATGCCGTTTTTAAAAATAATTTTCCGGCTTCTGAAATAGAGAATTCAGTTACGGACAGTGTTTATAACAGTGTGTACGGTATGTTATATGCAGCGGGGGTTACTGGACCTTCAGTGACAAAAAGCTATAATTTACAAACTCCAACCACTTCTACATGGCCGCTAGATTTATTGTCTAAGACAAAGTCGATTTCTGTTACGTATCAATATGATTTTCAGACTACCTATACCTACTATTTATTGAATGATAACACAGTATGGTTTACGCAAGGTAACAATGGCCCTTATCAAGATTCAACAAGTAATTGGCCAGATCTTACAAACGCTAAATCTATTTCTTATTCAAGAGATAACTTAGGTAGATCGTACACAACCCTTTATTATTATGTTCTATACCATGATGGAACAATTAAATATAAGTATTGGAAATCATCCGCACCTAATGATCCCATGCTGACTGTTGATGACACGGCAAATTGGCCGGAAGCAGGAAATTTGAAAGCAATTTCGTTTTCTGAATATGGAGGTTGGACCAACAGATTTGCCCTTACAAAAGATAATCGTGTGAAAAGATGGGTTTCAAGAACTAATATTGAGGATGTAACATCATCTTGGCCAGATGTTACTAATGCCAGAGATATTAGTTTTTCTTCTGCTACAGGTAATTTTGATTATGTTCCTACCAGGTATGTTGCGAGATTAGATCAAGCACCAAATATCAATATATCCAATCAGAATAATCAAGTAGTTTATCAAACTGTAGCACCCAATATCATTACTTTATCAGGAACTGCCCAAGATCTAGATGGAGATAATTTGACAATTTCGGCTTCCATAGCTGGCGTTATAAAGGCAGCTACGCTGACAAATACTTTAAATCCACAAGCCTGGTCTCTCCAATGGAATGTTTCATCAGATAATATTCCTCCAGGGACATATCGAAATATTAATGTGAGTACTAATGATGGGTTATGGGGAACAGCCAATGCAACCTACAATGGAACGATAACAGTGAATAGATTTCCTTATGCACCAACGAGTTTGAATCCAGGTACAACTTCAACTGCTAATCCGCAAGTTTTGACTTCGTTATCGCCAGCACTAAACTGGACTTTTTCAGACCCTGATGCGGGAGATTATCAGACTTCATATGATGTTCAGCTTTATTCTCAGGACGGAAGTACATTAATAAGTGATAGTGGCTGGATCAATTCTTCTATTGCTTCCTATTCTGTCCCTTCTGGAAAGCTAAATCGAGGTACAACATATGCATGGAAAGTTAAAGTAAAAGACAGTTCTGGGGGAGAATCCCCATTCTCACAAATCTATTATATCCGCATCAACACTTTGCCTGTATCAAATATCAATTCTTACACGAACGGACAACAAGTAAACGATAATGTGCTTACTCTTTCCTGGACGTATCAAGATGCGGATGGACAACCACAGTATGCGTATCAAGTTCTAGGGTCTCGAGATAACTGGGCAACGGTAGGCTATAATTCTGGGGTAGTCACTTCAAACGGCAACACACATTCCACAACACCATTACCAAATGGAACGTGGGATATTAAAGTAATGGTTCATGATGGCTATGAATGGTCAAATGCTTCGATGAGGACAGGCTTAGTATTGCCTAATGCGTTTGAACCAAATGATACAAACGCTCAAGCATTCCCAATTAATTACAATACGCAGTACAGTTCATTAATTAGCTCTGCAACAGACGTAGATTTCTATAAGTACATCGCGCCTGTAACAGGAGTGGATCGTTTTACACTGAATATACCGAGTGGATTAATTTATGAAGCATACATCTATGATTCCTCAATGAATTTAATTGGGACCAACTCTAAAGGTGTTCCAACTCTTTATACAGTTGGGGCAGGTATGACATATTACATCAAGATTAATGGCGTTGGGGGATCATTTAGTAATACGGCTGCTTATTCCTTTTTGGTTAATAAATATAATCAAGTTAACAAAGCGAATTACCAGTATGACTCAAACGGAAATATTACCAATAAAACGACAACTATAACAAATTAGGAGGAGACATTGTTTGAAGAAGAAAATATATATTCTCATAGTATTGCTCTCCTTATTCATTAATTTATTTCCAACTTATTCGAAAATAGGGACAGTAAGTGCTAACTCTGTCGATAGGCAAGATCAATCGAATGTAAAGCCTATTAATCAATCAAAGAACGCTAAAAGTGTGATTACTAGTGACTTAGGTTCTAGAGAGTATCAAACGATTCAGGCAATGGATAACTCAGATCCGGGTTCCACTTTTAATTATGTTAAGACTGAACCAGAGACTGCACCTTTTTCCATTCAACTGGATAACGAGACATTATCTACTCTAAATGGATCTCTTTCTTTAAAGAGCGATGATCTAAGCGTTCTTGGTCCCAACGGTCTGTCTTTTGCATTAACACGAACATATAACAGCAGTTCATCTCAATTTTATCAATTGAATAATGAAGGGATTAACAGTGATCCTTCTCAAGAAGAGAAAATTTCGCCGATTGGCAAGGGATGGTCGTGGGAAATTCCTTATGTCTTAGGGCAATATGGCAGCACAGATTTGTATGTGCATCCTGCAGGTAGTGGTACTTATAAAATAGTTGGGAATACACTTGAAGGTTATCCGTGGAAAGATTTAAGTTTTGAGTTAGATAGCCATGTTTTTGTAAATGGATTAAGATCAATGTCCGTTTTACGTTCCATTAAAGGTATTAATCAGTTTTTTGATGAAAAAGGAAGAATTATTCAAATTTCTGACAATTACGAGAATAAAATTCAATTCTACTATTCCGTTCTCAATGATAAACTCATTGCTATTGTTGATGGTGTAGGTAATACAATTAACATATCTTATATGGCAAACTATGTGACAGTTACTAAAGGAAGTTATTCAATTACTTACTATAAAACAAATCAGAATGGGATTGATTTGTTAACTAAGGTAGAGGACTCTGCGGGTAGAATTACAACTTATGATTATAGTATTAAAGATGCTAAATATAACATGCATGGTTCTACACCATTAAACAGCAACCCTTATGCACTGCTTACGGGGATTACTTATCCGACAGGAGCAAAAAGTGTTTATTATTACGAAAATACGCCGTATACACGATTTTTGAACAATGATATCTCCAGACAGTATAGGCATCAAGATCCAGATATTGATAATGTAAATCAAGTTTACCGTGTGGTTGCCCGTGAAGATCATATAACACTTTCGAACGGCTCTGTCGAAGTGAAGAATCGCAAAGACATTACGTATAACGGAGATATTGGTAGTTTAGCAAATTCAGATTTAAGGTATTCAGTGACAGTTAACGATGGATTTACCTCAACAGAGTTTTTTAATAAAAAAGATTTTATAGACTCAGAAACCCCTCCTGCCATGTATAACACAAAGATTGTTGCTTCATCTGGCAATTACAGAAAAATAACGGATATGACGTATAACGAGGAAAAAAGATACACAAATCCAACGATAACGACAGTAACGAATAAGAATGCTGTGACAAATGAAAGTTCGGAACCTATTACATCAATTATTAACTATGATGATTATAGAAATGTCATGTCTTCGACAAATCCGCTAACTATCCAAACCACATATGGCTATGATCCAAGTTCACATTTATTATTAAATGTTTCGCAGCCAGTTAGTGCAACTCAAGTTCAATATACGGAATATACACGTAACGCTAAAGGCAGTGTTACATCAGAAAAGATAAGAGAGGGAAGTAGTACAGGTAAGATACTGAAACAGATTGGATATGAAAATTTTGATGTATACGGAAATAGTCTTCAAACACGTGTAACAACCAATCAAGGGCAAGAGACGTTGTATCAGACCGAATACAGTGCTTTGTATAATGGTGCATTTCCCACCAAATTGATTGTAAATGTCAAAGATATTGATGGTGCGACATCAACAATTACCAAACAATTAGATTATGATCCGAAAATTGGCAAGCCGTTACAGTTTGTAGATGGCAACCAGAATATTACAAAATATCAATATGATATTTTGGGTCGTCTTATTAAAGTAATTCAGCCAGATTTAAGTAATAAAGAAATCAGCTACTTGGACGATACGAACCAAATTCGAGTAATCAACGAAATGGGCCAAGCATCTCTAACGACTTGGAATCCTATTGGTTGGAAAACCGAAACCGGACTGATTGAAAATGGTGTCTATCGGACGAAACAAAAATATAACTATGATCAACACGGACGTCAAAACTACGTAGAAGATGCGCTAGGAAATCGAACTTACAATGAATATGATCAATGGAGTAGGCCCAACAAGGCGATTTATCCGGATAATTCTTTCGAATCAGTTCAATATGATGATATATATTTTTACAAAATACAGACTGATCCGGAAGGTAATGTAAAAAAGGAACATTATGATAAATTAGGGCGACTTGATAAAAGAACAGAATCAACAAAAACGAAGACTAACGTAACTGGTATTTTTGATTATGATTATGCTGGTAATTTAACCGTTTTTAAAGATCATGATGTCCCTCCACAGAACATAACTAGAATGGAGTATGATGTACTAGGACATTTAACTGCGGTTACAAATGCCAAAAATGAAAAAACAACCTACCAATATGATTATCTGGGGAAGATCTTGAAAACTACTTTTCCAGATTATAATACGAAACAGAACAAGTATAATGAGTTAGGTCGACTTATTCAAACAACGGATGCTAACAATAAAATTCAAAAGTTTTACCACGATGCAAATGGAAATCAGATAGGGTCTAAAGATCGCAATGGAGAAACGTTTAAAAACACGTATGATTATCGTAACTTTCTCCTTCAATCCGATGTATTAGATTCTCAAGGTCAAGTAATTGCAAATGAATCTGTTTCCTATCAATATGATTTAGTAGGCCGGCGTATCCATATGAGTGATTCTACGGGTACTACTTTGTATTCGTATACCCCGTCTAATGGCTTTCTGAGTAAAGTTACTTATCCTGATGGGCGTATACTGAGTTACAGCTACGATTCACAGGGAAATATAACTAGCCTTACTGATCCATTTGGCTCTAATTCTTACTATGGATACGATTCCCGTAATCGATTAATTTCTGTAGGTTCATCTTTAGAGGATATTGAAGCACAATATTCTTATTACAAAAATAATCTCTTGAACAGCACCCGCCAGAAAAATGGTGTTACATCGTACTTTACGTATGACGGATTACAACTGAGCACCTTAACTCAGAAGAAATCCGATGGTTCTCCTTTGAATACGTTTAGTTATTCGTCGTATGACAACAACGGCAATCAATTAACAAAGATGGAGAATGGGGTGAGTTACTCATTTACGTACGATCCGTTGAATCGTATACAAACATCATCGCAATTCGATGAGACATTTGATTACGATAATCGCGGCAACCGAACAAGTATGACGACAAATCATCCGTTTGATAGTCCAGATTCAACGTACACATACGACAAACGTAATCGTCTAACTAATGTTACGACGAAAAATGGCCGAAATGTAATTTATAAATATAACGGTGACGGGGTTCTATGGGAGCGTACAGAGAATGGTCAAAGTACACGATATTACAATCGCGGATCAAATGTCATTGCTGAAGGTAACGTTATAAATGGTGTTGCAACATTAAAAGCTCGATACATTCGTGGTAATGGACTTGTGGCACGTGAGGACTCCGCTGGCAAAGCTTACTATGTTCAAAATGGCCACGGTGATGTCGTAAACCTAATGGATAGCACTGGATTGACTAAGATTAATTCGTATCAGTATGATATTTGGGGGAATATAGTCAGTCAGCAGGAGAATGTACCACAACTGTTTAAGTATAGTGGTGAGATGTTTGATGATGCCACGAGTTTGCAGTATTTAAGAGCGCGTTGGTATGATCCGAGTATGGGACGGTTTGTTAATGAAGATAGTAACGAAGGTCAAATCGACAACCCACTCTCACTGAACCTTTATACTTATGTTAACAACAACCCATTAACTCATATTGACCCTACAGGGCATGTAGCCAAAGAAATGAATGAAGATACCAGTACATGTGGTTGTATTGTTGATCTACGTGAGTTAAGTAGCGGTGAACTAGCTAGTATTATGTTCGATAGAAGTTTAGAAAACACACCAGATACAGTACAAGCGGCGTATAACGAATTTGTAAGACGAAATTTTATGTTGGTAGAGAATGGTGTATTAAAGGTTGCTGAAGGAGGCAAGATTGCCCTAGCGGCTATCCGTAATATATTTAAAGGCACTGAATCCGTTGATGAAATGACAAGTCTATTTAGAGCAGTGAGTCCAGAAGAGTTCTATCCATTAATGGAGTCAGGAACATTTACAATTAGTCCTAAAGGATTTGATGGTAAACAATTTGGATTAGACTTTGAAGAAACTCTTAAATTTGCTGAAAAATATAAAGATATTGGTGCAATAATTGAGGTGAAAATTCCAAAAGACAAACTTGATCAATTAGCAGATTTCACATCAGTAGACCCTTTTATTTTTAAGAGTGGAACTGTAACAATTCACCTTGACCAATTAGAAGATTTTAATAAGTTCATCAAAGATCTTACCCATAAATACTAAGGAGAATAGATATGCTAACTGTAAAAGCGGAAATATCTTTTGGCATTGAGAATTTATCTCAAGATTTAAGCACGAAACATATCTTACGACCTTCAATAAATTTTGGGGATAATTTACTTTTTTCGGGCACAATACTTGCTGATAGTGACGTAGACGAATTAATTAGGGGCAGAAGGTATAAGGTTACAATTGAACTGCCCACAGTAGAGCAAGAAGCATATGAACATATTAGACATTTAGTGCAGATTGGTAATATTTTCACACTACAGAATGCCTCTAAGGTTTTAGGTAAAGGGGAAATAATGGATTTCATGTTTGTGTAATTTTGATATTAAATTGATACATCAAGATCACTTAGCCTTGCGACTAACCCTCGCAAGGTTTCTTTTTGCCGTGGCAACGCTAAAATGAAGCAAACAACAGCTTTCAGCGCTTCGCAGCCGTCAAGCGCCGTAAAACCTCCGAATAATCCAAGCCTATGCCTACGGCACCTACACAGCCTCACTGCGCCTTATGCAGGGATAAACGGCTTGCCCCCAAGTTGATTCCTTGCAGGGATGGCTTGCAGTCTTTCAAACCCTAGTCGGACAGGCTGCGCTGTCAGGATCGGTTTGAAAGGCGCAAGCTCCCTGCTCAGTGAATCAACAGCGGCAAGCCGTTTATGCGCATAAGGCCCAGTGTGAGGCGTTTTGGTTGCCGTCGGCAGCGGCTTTGATCCTTCGGATCGGTTTTAAAACTCTCGTTCGCGCCGCGGCCAAGGACAGACGGCTTTTTACAAACGCGCTTCCCGCAGCGCTTCGCTCCTTCCCCCTTTTGGGGCTGGATACGCTCATGCTCCTGCTGGCTTGGCTCCTCACCTTGGCCCTTATTCACGGCTGCACAGACTTCCTCAGTCAATTCTCCTGCTTCATGATGCGGGTGTCTGTCCAAACAACGCTTGGACAGACAGGCATCATGATAGGAAGGGGAATCGATCGGCGAGAAAGCCGTTTGCCACGAATAAGGGATCGGTGAGGATAGGCCAGCCAGCAGGGCATGAACATGTATCCAGCCCCAAAGCGGAAGAAGCGAAGCCTGGGAAGCTAGGGTTTGTAAAAAGCCGTCTTTGCCCTTGTGGCAGCCGCGAACGGGAAGGTTGATCTTGGTTGTTGGGTCACAACCAAGGATTCAGTTGCTTTTTCTTCGAAGTCTAGGCAAGAAGTTTTTCTTCAAAGCATAACCCGCAAGGTCTCCCCCCCCCCCCCCATTTTTGAATGTTTTTCTTCGAAGCACTGCTCTATAAAGAAACTGACGTTTTTGGATTTTTCCCTTTTCTTTTTTTATGCACTTTTTTGATCTAAGAAACGACAAAATATACCAAATGGGTTTGTTGTTTGGTATGATATTCCTATAAGTAAAAACATAGAAAGCAATGTATTCTGAAATTGATAGTAGAACCTGCATTATCAACTATGTGTTTCCATTTCAGGGAGGATAGCATGAATTCATTTTTCTTAGAAATCTTTGAACATATTGAAGATTTAGAACGGTCATGGCTTGATAAACCAGGTAAATATTCGATTCATATAGCAAGATTAGTATCATTAGTTTGTATGGCACTATTAGTTTATTTATTAACGTTTTTTTTATCTATATTTGTTTCTTTAGTACTAGACCATTTCTTAGGTATTAATAATGGCAACTTCCAATACCTTTGGTCAATAGCACTATTAATTGTATTCCCTCTATCAATTCCTTTAGTAACAAACTGGTTAGACAGAAAATTTAATTACTCAGGTATTTTTGTTAGTTTTTACGAGACATTGATTTATTCTAAAGTTGATGTCGCTTCCTTTAGATTTTTCTTGGAAATAATGGGGTTTATTTTTTACGTAGCTATCAATACAGTAATAACAATAGTTTCAATAGCAAATTTTATCGATGAAGACAGTTTAGTCAGTTATATGCAATTACATCAAACCGTTGTAATCTCTATACTTGCTACAATTCACATTGTAATATACTTCACGATTAGAATATTGTTTTTACCCAATAAGACATTAGAACAAAAATTAAAGAAGCATGTTAGAGAATTTAGATTATGGTTAATTGTGTTAATTTGTACAACTGGATATATGATGTATAAATTATTTACTGCTTTCTCTCCAATAGATATGGCATATCTTATAGGTGCAATTTTGGTTGCAATAGTACGATTAATAAGTAGTTATAAAGAATTAAGGAAAGTCATAGTAGAATTAAAAGAAACCATAGCAACATTCATTTAAGCATATCAAATTGGATCTTGACTTATATATGCAAGTGATAAATATTGCAAAAATAGCTGAAGATTTCTTGGAAAGAATTCCTGTTGTTTTTCCAACGTATACAATGCATAATATTGAGCACTCAATCAGAATTCTAGAATATGTATACGAAATTATTGAGCCTCAATACATTTCGGAAGAGCCGCTCTCCAACTATGAGAACCACTTATCTCCTCTTGAAATTGCCACTATCATTTATGGGGCATTACTTCATGATATTGGTATGGCTCCGGACGATGAAATCAACGGTAAGATAAAATCCAATTCATTAGAATGGTGTGATGATAAGTATTATAAGTTTGTTGAAATATTTAATGGTGATGAAGTCCTAGCTTTACAAGATTATTTAAGAAGAATCCATGCTAGACTTTCGTCAATATATATATAAAAATTGTTCGCTTCAAATCTTCATGTTCCGAATGAACCAGCAATTTCTTATTTGGAAGAAATCGCTGATTTATGTGAAAGCCACAATAGAAGTATTCAGTGGATTAAGGACGTTCTTTATAAGGAAGTTCCTAAGGGAAAGTACAAATGTAACTACCAATTCTGTGCATTACTTTTACGTTTAGGTGATATTCTAGATTTTGATTCGAGGAGAACACCTTATCATTTATTTAAATTTGTTAACCTTACCTCACATAGTGAGGACGAATGGAAGCAACATCTCATTATTGAATCGACAGGATATCGATTGGAGAAAAGCTCAACCTATGAGGGGTGGAAATCACCAATTTTTTATGGAAAATGCACCAATCCAACTATTAACAGAAAAATTTTAAACTACTTTGATTGGATCGAAGAAGAAACTCAAAAGTGTTCTAACTTTTCATTATCATTCAACCATTCGAAATATCATATTAAAGTAACGGGGCCTCTTATTAACCGAGTTCAAACGATTGGATTCGATATGGCTAATCAACAATTAAAAATGAATTACGAAGCTATTACAAATTTGTTAATGGGTGAGAAAATATATGGTAATCCAATTTTTGGTGTAAGGGAACTTATCCAAAACTCTATAGATGCTTGCATGCTCAGGCTTGAACTTAGTAAAGATAGTCAGACGTATGAAGAAAAATATATCCCCAAAATCTCAATTATTTTTGATCAAAAAGAAAGCAGAATAGTTATTAAAGATAACGGTACTGGTATGAATGATTATATTTTGAATGAGTATTTCCTTAACATTGGAAAGTCGTACTACAAGTCTGATGATTTCTTGTTGAAAGATTATAATTTTAAAGCTATTGGTAACTTTGGTATCGGATTTCTTGCATGCTTCATGTTATCTGATCGAGTAAATATTAAAACAAAATATTATAATGAGTCTGTTGTACATGAGCTAAATATCGAAAAAAATAGTAAGTACATTGTATATAAGCGGGGTGAAAGAGCAGCCTTTTCTCATGGAACAGAAATATCAATGGATTATGATTTTGAAAAGAATCCTTTACAGATTTCAAAATTAAAAA
The DNA here is from genome assembly GCF_002027705.1 of Paenibacillus ferrarius. GTDB lineage: Bacteria > Bacillota > Bacilli > Paenibacillales > NBRC-103111 > Paenibacillus_E > Paenibacillus_E ferrarius. The sequence goes on from NZ_MBTG01000017.1 coordinate 165,901, forward strand.
TTAAAGAGTTTGTTGAAGCAAATTTCTTGTTAGATACCCCATTCATTCATGTCAATGATCTTAATGCTACAGAAATAGCTAATACAACAACTAAACAAAAACTAGAGTTGATTGCTGAAAAAACAAGAAGTGGAAACGGAACTTTTATTGATTTAAAACCATATTTTAACGGACTTACTGGCTTTATTCAGATTAATTTAAGTAAAACTGACCACTATTCATTTAGACCATATGATATAGAGTTCTTTAAAGATACAAATGAAGACCAACAGTGCTTTTTAGGTTGCTATGATGGTGTAGACATTCTTAAATTAAGTACCACTGGAATTGCTAATTGCGTGAAAGATAATTCAATTTTTGCAGCAAATTTCCATTTTGTTTCTTCAGATAAGTATTATGATTTTAACAAAATGCTTGAAGTACTAGATAATGAACGAGAAGTATTTGAGAAAAAGGACGATTATTTCCCATATATTACATTATTATTAGATAGAAAATTAGATAGTAATGACTTTAATAGGCAACTCATAGAAAGAGCTGATGGATGGCAACACTTTAACAAAATTTCTCAACAATTAAGTAAATACGAAAATAAATGTGATTTCTTTTATGTTACAAACTCTCAGTATAAGACCTTAAGAATAGATACTGAAAATTTGAACATAAAATTATCACACAGTTATAATTACAATACAATTAGAAAGCTATTTGTAAAAAATGTATTTATTAAAGATCTTTTATTTGATCGGGAGTTTTTATCACACTCTGCATGTAAGATTGGCTCTATTCTTATTAACTCAACTAATCCACTAATTCAACCGAATGTTTCCAGGAATAGCATCGAAAATAATGTAGAGTTCGATATTCAATATGCTATTATGAAATTTTGTCATTTATTTGCTCTACAATATTACGAAGAAGATTTAATGAAAGTTAAACAAATTCGGCACGTTTTGAAAACTTTCTTTGGCAACAAGTCCGCATTGTTAAACTATCAAGCTATCAGTGAAATAAAATATAGTGAAGTTAAACATAAAGATGATATTGATGAATTACTTGAATTAATATGAAATGAATACAATATTATTAATTATTAGGAACAAAACACAGAAGTGTCGCAGCCTTAACTGTAAAACTCTCGTCATTAAATTAATTGTTTTTTTGCGGTTTTATCATATCATTGAATTGGTTACTATGTTGAAAATTGTTATTTTATAGAGGTGAGAACTTGGCAAAAGAAAAAGATTCGACCGACCAAAGCAAAAAAAGAAAATAAATCTAAAAAAGAAACAGAAAGTGTAACCTTAGAATCCCTTGATCCTTCTGTTCCAAGACCAAGACTTAACAAGCTAATTATTAAAAATTTCAGATGTATTGGTTCATTCCCAGTCCAGATTGAACTTGATGATATTGTTGTGCTCGTAGGACCAAATAATGCTGGTAAAAGTACTATTTTAAGAGCTTACGAACTTGCAATGAATCAAGGATCCAATGAAGGAAAACTTACGATTGAAGACTTCCCAGAAGGTAGAATTAATCCAGACGCTCTTCCAGAAATAGAACTGCATACGGTAATTTATGATGATACAGTTGGAATTAAATGGATTAATGTAATATCCGGTGAAAAAATTGTAAGGGAACAATGGACTTGGTCCAATATCGGTGAGCCTGTAAGAAGAGGTTATGATGCTATTGAAATGAAGTGGTCCGAGAATGTACCTTGGGGGGCTCCCAATGTGGCCAATTCAAAACGTCCTCAGCCACACAGGGTAGATGCTTTCTCTAATCCTAAAGATCAAGCTGATAAAATTGTTAACATCTTGGAAACTATCATAAATGATAGAGTAAAACAGTTTCAAAGTAATAACTTAGATCAAAATGATAGCGAAAAATCAGAGTATTCGAAATTACTTGAAAACATTCAATTAATACAAAAAAGAATTGTTGCTGAGGCGAGTATTGAAATTGAAACAATTGAAACAGAAATTTCAAACTTAATAAGCAAGGTATTCTCAGGTTATAAAATAAAATTCGATGCTCGTCCTGAAGATGATATCGACAAAAGCATAAAATTTTTTAAAGCAAACTCACAATTATTAATGGGGCCACAAAACGGTTATTTTAGTGCAATAGAAAGGCAAGGTAGCGGAGCTAGAAGGACACTTCTGTGGACTGCACTTAAGTATATTTCAGAATCAAATTTATCTAAAAAAAGCACTCAATCACAGAGACCACACGTGCTTTTATTAGATGAACCAGAGCTTTGTTTACACCCCAATGCAGTTAGAGAGGCATGTAAGGTACTTTACGATCTCCCTTTATCCGGGAGTTGGCAGGTGATGGTTACAACGCATTCACCAGCTTTTATTGACCTTTCAAGGAATAATACAACAATTATAAGGGTCGAGCATGATTCTTCGGGTAATATTAAAGGAACAACTTTGTTCCGTCCAGCTAGAGCAAAACTTGATCCTGACGATCGAGCAAATTTAAAACTTCTAAACGCTTGTGACCCTCACGTTGCAGAATTCTTCTTCGGAGGTCATTCAATTATTGTAGAAGGCGATACGGAATATTCCGCCTTTAAACATATAATTGCTTCAAAACAAAACAAGTTCAAAGATATACATATCATAAGAGCACGTGGCAAAGCCACGATAGCTTCATTAGTTAAGATATTGAATCAGTTCGAAACAAAATACTCAGTACTTCATGATAGTGATACTCCATTAACTAAAAGTCTTACAAAAAATCCAGCATGGACAAACAATCAAAATATTCTCAACGCTGTAAATTCACATGTAGATTCAAATAAAATCAGGCTTATTGCATCAGTACCCAATTTCGAAGCTGCTTTCTTTGGGAAAGATGCAAGAGATGAAAAACCTTATAATGCACTAACAAATGTAAAGTCTTATCCAAATATATTCATTAAAGTTGAGAAACTACTGTCTTCCCTAGCAGACCATACAATTACAGTACCCACTGAGTGTATTCAGTGGAATGATATTAAACAATTACATACAAAAGTAGAAAAGTTTACTGAAAGTTTAGAGAAAAGGTCTGTTTAATAATTTGCCACTAGTGATAAGCTAGTGGTTTTTAATGTATATTTAATTGGAAATGATGCAACAAAAAAGAAGAGGGGGAAAAATTTAGAGAAAAGCCAGCTTCGTTATTGAGCGGTTCTTCGAAGAAAAACATTCAAAAATGGGGGGGGGGGGAGACCTTGCGGGTTATGCTTTGAAGAAAAACTTCTCTGCCTAGGCTTCGAAGAAAAGTTAACTGAATCCTTGGTTGTGACCTAACAACCAAGATCAACCTTCCCGTTCGGGTATCCCCAAGGACAATTGACGGATTTTTACAAACCCCAACTTCCCAGACTTCGCTTCTTCCGCTTTGGGGCTGGATACATGTTCATGCCCTGCTGGCTTGCCTGTCCTCACCGATCCCTTATTCGTGGCAAACGGCTTCCTCGCCGATCGATTCCTCTTCCTTTCATGATGCCTGTCTGTCCAAGCGTTGTTTGGACAGACATCTGCATCATGAAGCAGGAGAATCGACCGGGGAAGCCTGTGCAGCCGTGAATAAGGGCCAAGGTGAGGAGCAAGCCAGCAGGAGCATGAGCGTATCCAGCCCCAAAAGGGGGAAGGAGCGAAGCGCTGCGGGAAGCGCGTTTGTAAAAAGCCGTCTGTCCTTGGCCGCGGCGCGAACGAGGGTTTAAGATCCGAAGGATCAAAGCCGCTGCCGACGGCAACAGAAACGCCTCACGCTGGGCCTTATGCGCATAAACGGCTTGCCGCTGTTGATTCACCGAGCAGGGAGCTTGCGCCTTTCAAACCGAACCTGACAGCGCAGCCTGTCCGACTAGGGTTTGAAAGACTGTAAGCCATCCCTGCAAGGAATCAACTTGGGGGCAAGCCGTTTATCCCTGCATAAGGCAGTGAGGCTGTGAGGGTTGCCGGAGGCATAGGCTTTGATCCTTTGTTTATTCTGCTGCGCTTTAATGTTCAGCAGCGCCGCAAAAATAGTTCGTCTTTTGCGATAGTGGCAAAAGAAAAAAGCCTTGCGAGGGTTAGTCGCAAGGTATTGTAAGTGTATTTAATCTTCATTATCTATCTTTATCATTTCAATCATTTGATCCAAACGTGTTATATCGAAAGCTGCTTCTCTTGAGCCAGAGAGATAGTACAGCTTTAACCAGTAAGCATTTCCTGTTGCGAAGGATTCTACGGCTTTCCAGATATTTTCTTCTGTAAGACTTCTTACAATAATATCCGGTGGATGTGGGGGAATATAATCAAGCCCTTCTTTATCCATGTACCATAATTGATTTTTAGGTGTGCTAACTACTAATGTATAAGTCATTCCATCTTGGAGTTCTACAAAGATGTCGATATTATCGTTTTCTATATCTACTATTTGTGACAATGGTGTAGGATAAGAAATACTTTGTATCTTCATATTAAGACCTCTACTTCCCATAAATATCTGTTAGTATTTTTATAACTTTATCTTCATTTGCCTTACTAGCTTTGGCAAGAATCTGCATTTCTCCGTTCGCCATTTTATAAAAAACTCTAGCCCCTTCATCTCCTCTTAAGTAATATATATCCTTAAACAGATTTTTCGTTCCTAGTCCTGGATTTGTGTTTCCAGAAAGAAACTTTGCGACTAACTCATCGGCTTCCTTTTGTACCATTTGATTTTTACCCATTTTTTCAGCCGCTTTAACTAAGCCTATTTCGTTTTTAATTAAACTGGCTGCTCTTCCAACTAACTTTATAGTCCCGCCGAAGCCAATTGCGCTATTTGATACGTCTTCGCTTTGGGTTATGTTGCTATACATTTTAATAAGTTCTTCTTCTGCCCAATTTGCATTTTCGAGAGTGTTTTCACTTGGGTCATAATGTGTAAGGGTAGCAATGCCGAACAAGTATTTAAACTGGTTGTTATCAGTAATGCTATTTAATATGTCATGCTTGGCCTCTACTCCCATTGTAGAACGAATATCCCAGTAGCTTTGTGATGTATTCTCGTATCGAGCGATATTAATAAGCGTCTGGACTTCAATTCTTTCATAGGAATTTCCTGTTGGATCAACTCTTGTTAAAGGATTGTTCTCAACGTAGGTATAAAGGTTCAAGGACAAAGGATTATTTATCTGTCCTTCATTACTATCTTACGCTATAAAGCTCAGCCCCTAAAGACAGAGAAGTCCTATCCATAAAATAGCATTTATTTACGGTTTTTGGAACCATTTTCGGTTGTTTAGCGGCACATTCTTGGTTTTAAGCGGAACTTTCCATCTAACCCGCCAGTTACAGGAAAGCCCCAACCCATTAAAACCAAGATTTCTCCCGCGCCTTCGCTTGAGCTTCGTCCACACCTTTTTTTAAAGACGGCTCAACCCTATCATTTTCAGTCATTCCTCTACTCATTTTCTGCTCGTCGCAACGGTTCCGGCAGGCGATACGCGGTTTTACTTTTGAGTATCCCATACACGATGTTCACCAATCGCCGCATCACGCAGATGAACGCTTGTCTCTTCGTTTTGCCCTCCGACAGCTTGCGGTGAAAGTACTCATGAAACAACGGATTCCTCGGTGTTTTCGTGCCTCGATGCACAGCAAGCTGCCTTATCGCCAGCGACATGAAGATACTGTGCAAACTGCGGTCGCCTTGCTTACTTTTGTAGTACTTTCCTTTACCTCCAGATCCGGCGAAGATTGGGGCAATACCCGCATATCTCGCCAGTTTATCAGCATTCGCAAACCGCGAGACATCGCCGATCTCAGCCACAAGCTCGGCAGATGTGACCACATCCACGCCCGTGATCGTGTGCAATTGGCAGCCGATCTGCTCCAGCATGTCGCGCAGCTTCGCGTCAAATTCCGTGATTTCTTTCAGATAATAACGGATTTGCTTCACCAAGCTGCGGATAACGAGTTCTTTCTCTTCCACGTAATGAACGCTCGCTTGCCCGTCTGCTTCGATGCAGCGCAGGATCTGTTCCGCTTTCTTCGTGGAGCAAGCGTTGTTGCTATGCTTGCGAAGGAACTCGGCAAGCCGCTCTGCTGTAACCTTCTCCAGATGACGCGGAGAAGGGAAGGTGCGCCAGAACGCCAGTGCTGTTTTGCCGTCAATTTCGCTGAAATAACGGCGATAGCTCGGGTACGTGTAGCTTAACTGTACGTGTAGTTGCCGGATGACAGCGGACAAGCTTTTCACGATGCCACTGCGCCTTGTAGACAATTGACGCATGACCCAGTAATGCTCGTCCGGCTTGAAGTCGGGCAGACGATTGAGGTCGTCGCGCATCACGCGCGCCACGCATTCAGCGTCCCAGCTATCGCTTTTGTGAACGGTAGGGAACCCTTTTCGCTTTTCGCTAGCGAACGCGGGATTGACGGATTTCACCCATTGGTTGCTCTGAATCAGGTACAGTCCGAACGCCCAGCCGTACCCTCCGGTGTCTTCCAATCCGTATACGGCTTTCATATCGGGTTCCAAACAACTTTGCACCTTGGCGAGCACTTTCGGGAAAGCCGCTGGCGTGTTGTCGAACTGGATTTCGCCTAACTTTTCGTTCCAGTAATTGAGTATCACGGCGGTATGCTGGCTTTTGTGCAAATCGACTCCGACATAGGCATAGTGGAGTTGCTGCTTTTGCAAAGACTCACGCTCCTTTGGGGATGGTCGAACCTCAGCAGGAAGGGACATGTCGGCATCCTCGGCTCAAGCGTTAGCTTCCGAAGAAGCCCGCAAAGATAGCTAAGCCAGTCCATATTCGCAGCCTGTCAGGTGCGACAGATTTAAGGGCAAAAGCCCTTACCTGTTCCACCAACGCATGAAAGTAGAACAGGTAAATGCTTTTTGGGAGAAGCAACGAACAGGACGGCATCCTCATTTCGAGCGTTGGCTTTCAGGGAAAGCCCACAAACATAGCGCAGCCTGTTCCTGCTCGTTGCTTCTATTAAAAACTTTTGCAGGAACAACGAGCAGGCGGCATCCTCGTTTCGAGCGTTGGCTTTCGGGGGAAAGCCCACAATGATAGCGCAGCCTGTCCGGCTCCTTGTTCCTATTTGGGCAAAAGTCCTTACCCGTTCCACCTGCGTGCAAGTGGAACCAGTAAAGGCTCTTGTCATCCTTGCTTCATCTTCCAGACCTTCGTCCAGCCCTTAGGGGCAAGGACTTCATCGGTGAAATACTTGGGATTGTATCGCGCCTTGACCTTGCGGACGCGGATGCTCTCGAAGATGACCTGCCCAGGACGGACGATCATCTTCTTAATCCAGCCGCCCTGCATCGTCTTTTCCCAGACTTGCGTGGAACAATTGGCGAAGTAGACGCGCAGAGCGGCTTCAATGACCGCGTTCGCGCCATCCATGTCGCATTGCTCGGCTTTCTCCTTCGCCAATCTCAGCAATTCGGCGTCCAGATTCGTCGTGTACTTGACCCGTGTCATACGTGCATCCTCCTTCGAGTAGTCGAATGGTAATTTCCCCTTGCTTCTCCAGTACTTCCACCTTGCAGCCGGACGTGAAGCCGAGCGCTTCCAGCCACTTGCCTTGCAACCGCATGAACGGAGCCTCTACAATCTGATAGTTGGCATTGCGATAAAGGAACGCCTTCGAAACGGTAAGCTTACGCATAACCAAAACCTCTCTCCCTATGAAATAGAGAGGAAAGATGCGAAAGGCACGGCAGGGTAAAGCCTACACATGAACCTTGGTAGATATGGTATAATGTTCCAAGGTCGCAGTGACAGCCGGAAGGCTGTGTGTAGGTAGTCTAAGTACCTGCATGAGCTTGCAAGTGCGTCAACACTTGTAAGTCACGGCGACCCTTCTCATTCTCCTCAGCCTAGCAACCCGCAAATGGCTTGATAGAGCCACTTCGAGCCGTGGTAAACCACACTTACGGCAACGCCCATCGCGATAAGCCGAATCTGCCACCGCATCCAGCGGTTGCCTTCCATCTGTTCCAGTCTGTACACCGAACCTCCACCTCCTGCTCACATGTT
>NZ_MBTG01000018.1 GCF_002027705.1 Paenibacillus ferrarius
GCTAACGTCGATTTGCCCGTCCCACACAACCCTTCCACCAAAATTAGTTTGCAATTGTTTTGCATGCGATTTGCTCCCAATTCTTATTTATAACCGTAACTTCATATCGGATACCGTAAATTTCATACCTATCGTCTGTATTACATTTCCTTTAATCTCAATAAAGCCTTCTTCCACAACGACAGGAATATCAAGTGATGACAGCATCTTTGTCCAGAATTTGACCGCTCTTACATTCGATTTGAACATACCCACATCGTACCGACCCGAAAAAATTTTAAAAATTTGCATGACAGCATCTTTGGCAATATTCGTGCCTCTATATTTGGGCAATACAAATAACTCCTGCACCGAATAGTCCACATCTTCTGCAACATAAGGAGGGGAAGTAACGAGGATAAACCCGACGATTTTTTCATTAAGCTTAATAAAGTAAGGATACAACCGTACATCCCTGTAATATGGCGAGATATCTTCCATATCGAATGTGCCTTCTGGTCCGATATCCTCCTGTGAGTAAACTGAAAGCTCATAGAGATAATAATTAAATAAGTTTACAAATTGTTCTTTGTTATTATCTGTTATTTGTTGTATTTCCCGTTTTTCTTCCACTCTACATTCTCCTTCACAGGAATTTAACTTACAATTCAACCGTTTCTACATTAACACATATTGGAACTAAACTGCCCGTTACTTTAATGGAGTAGAGAGCAGCACCATGGTGGTCTGCTCCCTGCTATGGTTGAACTATCGTCTCCCGTTAGCTCAAAGATTCATAATCTTTCTCGCCAGTGAAGCTACAGGTCGCCTTGCTTTGTTTTTTATGGTTATTTTCTTCTATTATTAATTAATTTAATTATCCCGCGAACGCCTGAAAAGGTAAAAACTAATCCAAAGATTAAAAAAAATAATGATATAGATATAGAATCTGGGGAGAAAATGGGGGGAAACGTCCCCCCTGATCTTGAGGCAAGTACTATCTTCCCAGTTAACAATCCCATTAAGCCTTTGTATGAAAAATACATTCCCAATACTGTGAAAACAAAATACCCTAAAGGCTTTGAATCCACCACCTGATCCACTCCCTTAACGTTCACCCTTTTATGGTCTTATTTTCTTTACAAGACCGTCATTTGGAAATGCTTATACTATCGTTCCTCGTTAACTTAATGATCACAAATGATCAGGTAGACCATGGAGATACATATTTATGCAGTCAGTATTGCTTTTTAACGCTCCAATGGTCTTAGCGTTCGGGGACTTGTATATGGTCAAATAATCAGCCTCGTCATAATCTTCTCGGATAGGAAAAGCAAGTTTTTCTTCATACAATGAGAACTCTGCGTGAATTCCAGGTTTATTGCCTCTTTGGTCCAAGCGGATCCACTTTTCCAAATTCTGAACATAAACGCCGTTTAATGCATGGATACATTAGCCTGTCTCTGGTGTGTCCCCTATCGTAAGACGCTGATAACAGAAGCCAGAGGGAATGCCTGCTCTTCGTAATATTGCACATAATAGGTTAGCTTTTGCGTAGCAGATGCCTTCCCCATGAATCAATGTTTCCGACGCGGAACAAGTTATTCTAGAACTCTGGATATCCCAAGAATGATCAATTTCGTCACGGACATATTCATAAGATTTTTTAATAAAATCCACTTGATCTTGTGACGAGGCTTCCATTTTGGAAGTCAATTCAGCAATCAAGTAATGATCATAATCAATCTCTTCTGTCACGATCAAGTAATCGTTAATAAATTGCGATTCACAAACAAGATTCATTGCAATCAACTCCTACACGATTATTTGCGTGCAACACAACTAAATCTAATCTGATGTGCACAAGCAATTCCCATTTAGTAGATTGGAATAATTATGCACAGAAATGATAATATATTCAATGATTTTCACTCAGCAATACTGCCCGTTACATCAACGGACAACGGCAGCCGATCGAATACCGGCTGCCGTTGTCTTGAGCATGAACTTTAGTTTCTCGTTAGGTTAATGATATAGTCATTTTCTTTGGTTTATTTTTGTGATTTCAATTAGTCTATAAATAGCATCTTCAAGTGCTTTATTTTGCTTTAGTTGACGTGACATAAATATATTAATGCTCAACAGCATAAACACCATGATGATCAACAGTATAACAATTGATATGAATATTAGGTCCAACCCAATCACCCTACTTTATATCCTATAGTCATTATCCCAATAGATATTCGCTTTTATCTTCAATTGTCCTCTTTTACTAAACTATTCTGCCCGTTGGGAAAAGGGCTGCAACGCGGCAGCCCCTGTGATATTAAACTATAGTCTCCCGTTAGTTTAATAAACAAACATCTGTATTTAAATAGTAGCTTTGGCACTAATGTCTGTAACGGAAAGTCGTATTTTTCCCTCTAGCATTCTGCCCCCGTGAGATCATTTGTGAACATACGCTTGTACTCCTTTGGACCTAAACGCTCAGCTGATGCTGGAGCATAATGAAACTGCAAGGCTCTGCGGCGCATCGAAGAGAAGTTAGATGGCGTTCCGTGATAAAGCAAACCGTGGAAGAACAATGCGCCTCCTGGCTTTAACGGCACCAAAATATCCTTTTCCACAGGCACTTGGGAATCACATAATTGCCAATCCCTGACCGCATAGTGTGGTGTAGCACCTTCCTGATGCGATTGTGGAATAACATGCATACAACCATTATCGACCGTTGCTTCATCCAGTGCAATCCATACTCCAATAACTGCCTTTGAATAGGTAAGTGGACCATAAGCCATATCTTGATGCCATGGCTTCTCACCGCCACCATGAGGTGGTTTGAGAAGTGCCATATCCTGTACCAGCTTTGGATCTTCTCCAAAAATTCTAGAAATCGTTCCGATGATACTCGGATGATAGGCAATGCTGCGAAGTTGTTCATCTACGGCTACAAATTCATAAACTTTACGCAATGCCAATTCTCGTTCCTCTATGGTTTGTAACTCGCTCTCCGTCTTGGAAAATTGTAACCTTGCGCCTTTAGCATCCATGGTTAATTGCATAATTGAATCAATACTGTTTCTCACTTCATCGTCATTCAGAATATGATTAGATGAAATAAAACCTAGTTGTTTGTAATTACGAACTATTGCATCCGAAATCTCATTTACCCCATTTAGACTTACATGCAATTTATCATATTGATACATCACCTTATTGATCTCTTCCGCACTTAATTCCATCATCAACATATACAAGCCCTCCATCAGTTTTGAATTTATGTCCTTGAATGAATCATATCAATTTAAGTAAAATATATGGATGGGAGCACTGATTAAATATTTGTACTTAAATGCATATGGAGATTGAAGGTGGCTGTAATGAGAAAAGAATCTTTTTTGGACAACTATTATTTTGTTCAAAGTGGAAGCATTGGAAAAGTGAAATGCGAACCGAACTGGTCCTGGCAACCAGCACCGTTAACCGACTATGATTTATGGTATAACAAATCTGGGCAAGGGATGTTATGGTTAAACGGGAGACAGCATGAGGTTCTGCCTGGAACATTCTTCATCTTTCGTCCTAGCGATAATATTCGAGCTATTCATGACCCGAAAGATCCCCTTACAGTTATCTTTGGTCACTTCAAAACATACAAAGTAGTGGATCATTTAGAAACGGAGCTGCCTCTTCCTGATCAACGATTCGTATCCGTGAAGGATCCGTACTGGTTGGAGCCTCTTCTTCAACAATTGGTTGATTTGGTTGCTTGGCAAAATCAACCGGAGGATGAAGAGTTAAATCTATTGCTTAAATTGATTATGACCAGGTGGGGAAAGGAATTAGCCCAGCAAGATGAGACTACAAGGAGTTACTATTATGAGCATATCGTGCGGAGAGTTCACAATGAAATCCGTATGAGATTGTCGGAGCCAACCGATTATCAGACATTGGCAGCGAGCACGGGTCTTACTCCCCGCTATCTAAGCTTAATTCTAAAGAGATTCTCGGGCTTATCTTTGAAGGAGACGATTACCATGCTACGGATGGAGAGAGCAAAGCATTTACTGAAAGAGACAACTATGACCGTTACTGATGTATCTACAGCACTTGGATACGCCGACATTTACACCTTTAGTAAGTTATTTAAGCGATATTATGGTATCTCACCTTCTGGAGCACGTTCGAACCTTTGAAGAAGTAAGGCATTCGATAGGACACCAACGCACATACACACATATTCAACCCCATGCACCGCATAAGGTTCATCTAAAAAAAATTTCCTTATTTAGGATACAGTTCAGCATTTCACATTCAAACTAAACTGCCCATTAGTTCAATGCCAGTCCCATTCCGATGGTAGTTATTAGACCCTGTTAGAGCCTCGCGAACGTGATGTAATCGACTTGGACAGGCTCTGCCGATTCGATCCGTAGTGCCCGGTTGATCTGTCCCCGGTGATATTGCCCATGTAAAAGGACCTGCAACAGGATGTCCCGGACGGACGTTCGGAACGGAACCCCGCTCTGGTTAGCATAGTCGATCATCTCGTCCAACTTGGATTCCTCGAGCCCTTCGATATAGACATGATATTGCTTGATGTTTTCTTCGAACATCGTCCGGATCGCAATCAGGTCTTCCTCTTCTCCCACAACGAATATTGCGCGCTGCCCTTGCCCTGCAACGGGACAGCCAGACTCGTTCTGCGACCGCGACGTGCCGAGCCAGTTTCAGAAGGTCCTTGTTCTTCGTCTCATCGATTACTTGAATCTACGTCATCGTTAGTTTAATGAATTACCAGAATATGATTTACCCCAATAAATAAACTTTTCCCAAATAGAATTATCAAATACGACCTCTTTATCAAGTCTATAATGTTCCCCAAGTTCCTTCCATTCTGAATAATCAAAATTTGATGGATACTTTCTGATATTCGTAAGCTCAATTAACAAACCTTCAAAAGCCATTTCATACTCATCATGACGAAAATAATGCAATACTTCATCAATTCCTTCAACTGCCAATAGGTCTTTTGAAGCTTCTATATATCTCTCTAATTTCTGTTCAAATAAAAACATAAATTAAACTCCTCTATTATTCATTGCGGTTAACTTGTTATTACTAATACACTATAGCAGTTCATAATCAATACATTCTTCATATTTATCTAATTGAATAAAAACTCGTTCTGATGATTCACTATTTTTGATCTGAATCATGGAATAAGGATTATCACCTACATCACTAATTAAACAATGACACTTCAATAGCTCACATAGTTTCCCAACTATTAGAACATCATTCTTAGGTATTAACTGATGGTCCCTTAAGTATATGGTTATTCGTAAAGAGAATTCCGCCTTACATATATATGTTAGGCAAAGTACCTTAACGTATCCTGGGATTGTTTGGTTCCAGGTACTGTCCGTAAAGAATATTTGGAATTCTTCTACGTTAAATACATTTTTTAGCCCTAGCAATAATTCCTGTCTTGTAACCTTACGATTCAAAAATAAATCTTGCCATATCAAACCTGTAGTACCCCCTTTACTTTTAGAGTTGCTTGCCTCGCTTCAACACTTGGAATATTTTAAAACGCAATAAGTTTCTCATGATACCCATTATCACCACGCTAACCTGCCGTTACATCAAAGTTCCTCGTTAGCGCAACGCCCTATAGTTACAAACTTCTGTGACTTAACTCTTTAAGGAAATGATCAACAATTAAAGGAACAGGTAATAATCCCTCAATCACAAAATCTGAATTCGGTTTTACGTTTCTTTGCATTTCTAAGTAAGCATCTCTTCCACGGAATAGATAGTTGTTTAAGTCACTTTTCACATCATTCATAGAATTCTCACTATAATCTCGCAAAATCCTTCTCGCCATCGCAATATCCAAAGGGGTATCAATAAAAACTGTTAAATCAATGTATCCACTAATAGCATTATTCAAATATGCAAAAGGATAATCCAGCAAGATATATTTAAGAGATTTATTATTAAGATGCACTTGGATGTCTTTAATTAAAGGGGCTAGATTCCATTCGTTATAATCTGCTCCTCTACTAACCCAATCACAAATGTCGTCAGGGCAATCCTTAAAATCATATTCATCAAAATACAATGCTTTTGAATTATTCAACTTACCTAGCAGCTGATTGGTAATGGTGGTCTTCCCACCTCCTGATACTGCGGCAATTGAAATTACATTAGGTTTTGCGTTCATAATGGACCTCCTTAAGGTATCCTAATTCCATTTCTAAATTATACCAAAATTATGACGACAAGCGTGGAATTCATGGGTTAAACTTCCAGTTAGCTTAATCGCCATGGGACTACATCTCCCCGTTGCCTCCCCTACTCAATTATTGTCTACTTCCAACATTATGTATTTAATCCGCCTATAAAGTTTAATAACGCCCCATGGTGTCCACCGTATTATTCGAGTTATGCTGAGGAAAGCAAATCATAATTCAAAAACTACCGGAGGATCATAATGATTAGAAATGCAGGCATTCCCGCAGATTTCCTGAAGGAAACATCACAGAATCCCATTATTACGACGATATTCACCGCTGATCCATCTGCCCACGTCTGGGAGGACGGTAAAGTTTACATCTATGCTTCTCATGATATGGACCCGGCAAGAGGCTGCGATCTGATGGACAGATATCATGTATTCTCATCGGAGGATATGGTGAACTGGCTAGATGAAGGAGAAATTCTCCGATCAGACGACGTGTCATGGGGCAGATCGGAAGGCGGATTTATGTGGGCGCCTGACTGTGCTTTTAAAAATGGGACCTATTATTTTTATTACCCGCATCCAAGCGGTTCTAATTGGAACGATTCATGGAAAATGGGCGTCGCAACAAGTCGAAATCCCGCAAGCGGCTTTACCGACCAGGGTTACATCGAAGGGCTTGGCGGGTTCGCGATGATCGATCCGTGTGTATTGGTGGATGACGACGGGCGAGCTTATATGTATTACGGCGGCGGAGGCAGGTGTGCAGGCGGCGAGCTGAACGACGATATGATTTCCCTCAAGACGGAGATGCACGATATGGAAGGGCTGGAGGATTTCCATGAAGCCGCTTGGGTGTTCAAGAGAAACGGTCTCTACTATTTAACATATTCCGACAATCTGGATAACCTTAACCGCATGAGATACGCTACCAGCTCGAACCCTCTTGGTCCGTGGGCGTATCGCGGCATCTTCCTTGAGCCGACGGGGTGTTCGACTTCCCACGGCTCCGTGGCGGAATTCAAGGGGCAATGGTATATGTTCTATCATAACCAAGCTATTTCGGGTCAAGGCAACCTAAGAAGCGTGTGTATGGATCAACTGTTTTTCAACGAAGACGGAACGATTCAAACCGTTATTCAGACCAAGGGGGGCATCCAGCCACAGCCAATAGCCCCAACGTCCACACCAGCGCCTAATCCTAACGGCAAAACTTACTCCGCGGAAAATAGTACCGTAGGTGACTCCTATTGTCAGTACGATCTAGTCGACGGAGCTCAAGGCGGCAGGGCGGCGATTTACATACGATATGCGACTACAGAACATCTGGCCAAATTGCATCTGACCGTTAACAGGGAAGATCTCTCCTTGCTTAACGCTCTGTCGACAGGCAGTCCGTCGGACTTTACCGGCCGCGCCAGTATTACGGTTCAGTTAAAGCCAGGCAATGACAACAGCATTAGATTTACAACCAGCAATGGCGATATTCGTCTTAAAAGTATTACCGTCATCCCATTCCTAGACTAGGAAATGCCAAAGCCTCCATTCCCACGTTGATTAACGTTGGATTGGAGGCTTTGATTCGTTTTCTTCGAAACAGGAACTGCTTCTTTTATTTTTTTGCGGCAAGAAAAACATCCACTTGCTTTTGCACTTCCTCAATAATTTCATCGAGTCCATTCGCTTTTTGTTTCTCAATATAGCTATCAACAGCATCCAAGCTTTTGATATTACCGTATTCAATCGGCCTGTCAAACTCTGTGACCGCTTGGTCACGTTTAGCGAGCAGGTTTTTGATTTTATCCTCGATAATGAACAATCCGTCTAGCGGCGAATTGATGTTGTTCGGCTGGCTGGCAAATTCAGCTTCTTTCGTCCAGAAATCTTTGTCGTAAGACGGATCCGGCCTCATAAATTGTGGTTTCCAGAGCGCCCATTGACCGCCCCATTCCATGTAATTGCTTGTTGTATTTTTCATTCCTTCCGGATACTCCGCACCTTCATTTTTAATCTCATAGGTTTTACCTTCAATCCCGTATTGGACAAGGTCGTATAAGGTTTGATCCGTTTCCAGCATATCCAAGAATCGAAGAACACGATCCGGATTTCTGGAGTTTTTGTTAATCGCAACCACATTCGCTAAAGCGGTACGGTTCACATACTTTTTATCAGGGTAAAGCAGGGAACTCTGAATCTTGTACGAAGGATCGGCAAATCCTTGGTTGGCTTTGACCCATTCGTGGGAGCTCCACCCAATTAACGACTTGCCGTTACGCCACTGGATAGCGCCGTCTTCCTTATCAATCATCGCGTCCCGATTAATAATCCCATCGTCATACCACTTCTTGGTCATGGCAGCTGCTTCTTTATAGAACGGTTGCTGTTCGACTGGCTTTATGGTTACCTTGGGATCGTTCAGATAGAAGCCAAGCTTATGGAATCCAAGATCGACCCATTCATCGCGAAGCTGGTAGATGACACGCGATCCAACGCGCACTATTTTTTCATTCGGGTACGCTTGTTTAATTTGATATAAGAGATGATCAACATCCTCTATCGTTTTGATCGAATTCGGCGCTGGATTAATGTTCGCTATCTCGGTCATATCGGATCGCCATAGTGCAAATTGACGCTGGTTCATCCGCATCGTCCAAGGCAATCCAACAATTTGCCCTTGTACAGTTGCGGCTGCCAACGTTCCCTGATCCTGATATTTCTTGTAGAGATTCGGAGCGTACTTCGGAAGCAGTTCATTCAGTCCCATGTAAGCATCCTTGGCAGCCATCAGATTGTAGGACAGCCAGCTGCCGTCAAAGTTCATGTCCCATGTGTCGCCAGCTGCGGCCATCACCAGCATTTTCTCTTTAAAGTCACCCAGCGGGATAAAATTGATATCGAATTTGACATTAAGTCCTTTTGATTTAACATGGTTGCTGACTGCGGACCAAACTTCATCTGTCGCCGCTTTCCTATCTCCAGCGAAATAGAACTTTAAACTAACCTCTTGTTCCTTGCTGCCAGCCGCGCTTTGGAGAGTTTCCGAGGTGTTGATGCTGCTTATTGTCCCATTGTTCGTGCAAGCGGCTAGCAGCATTCCGGACATTAGAACAGAGCTGAGTATAAGCGATACTTTAACCTGTATGTTCTTCATTGCCTACCTCTCCCTTTATCAGCTATTCCTATTATAGCAGTTGCAATGCTGACCTAACACAAGGATAAGCGACTTCGTCGTCCTTTCAGGACGAGCGCGTTTGTCAAGGTAGATGCGAAGCAAAAGTATACAACTAATACTTTCTTATCTACTGAAAAAGGACCACAAAGCGATCGCTCTGCAGCCCTTTCTTTGACCTACTTGTTGTACAATCTGTTGGCATTCTTAACCAAATCATCGCCTATTTGTTTTTTCCAATCCGTAATAAAGCTATCGAAATCTTCGATTTTTTTCCCGCCAACAATTACGGATGTAAACATGGTGTTCCATTGGGTCAAGTACGTTTGGTTCCTAATGCCAAGATTTTCGCCGGATTCGGACGTAATCTGGCCGCCTACAGCCGGTTTATCCGTTGAAGCCAGATAATCAACATTTTTCTTACTGTATAATCCGTTATCATCAAAGAGCAGCTTCTGTCTATTTTCTTGAACATAAGGCGGAAGAACGGCTTTATTCACTGCATCCGTCGGATCAAACTGGCTGTTGAATGGCCATCCGAAACCTTCCTTAGCTTTCGCATCATTCGTTGAGAACTCTTGTTTGGTAACAATAGCGCCATCAACCATCGTATAATGAACATCCTTCAGTCCATACTTTACGAGCGTGAACAACTCTGGATCACTATAAATTTTATCCCATGCCGTCAGCGCAGCATGCAGCTTATCTCTATCTTTTTCTAATTTCTTGCTAAAGAAGGTGATATTGCTAAACATTGGAGCATTGGCAACAATCCCCTTGCTTCCGTCACCCAAGGTTGGGAATGGCACCCATTCAATCTTGGCTTTCGGGTTATTAGCCAGCAAGTTAGCGCCAATACTTCCTTCATTATAAGGCGGATTGATTTGAAGAGTCGTATTGTAGTATTGATAAAAGAGCGCATTTCCTTTGGTAAATTCATTCCCCGGTGCGGATGAATTTTTATACAAGGTATAATATTCAGGGTTAATATAACCGGCTTTATACCATTTGCTTAACTGAATAAGCGCATCTCTCATGCCTGGCATAAACGGAGCGAATTGAAGCGTCTTGTCCTTATAGATCCATGCGTCGCGTCTTACCCCATAAGCAGCCAGGAAGTAATACATCGCCTGGGAGTCTCCTCCATTTTGGACAGTGATCGGGTAATTGTTCGGATATTTTTCCTTATACTTTTTCAATACAACATCCCAATCTGCGATTGTTTTTGGCATACTGACGCCAAGCTCAGCCAAAATATCCGAACGGATGACAACGCCATAGGGCAAAGAATTGCCTAGATTACCATTACTAAACCCTTTGAGTTTGCCATTCTTAGAGAAGGCTTGGAGAATTTGGTCTTTTTGAGCGCCTGCCCTGCTGACAAATGACGCATAGACATTAGGGGCATATGTCTTGATTTCATCTTCTGTCAAATCTGCAGCAGAGTTGAATAGAGCATCCGTGCTGGATAGATTGCCGCCATACATATCTGGCATCTCGCCAGATGCAAGGAAAAGGTTCAGCTTGGTATCATAATCATCATCAGGAACGGCGGTTATTTTTAAATGGAGACCCAGCTTTTCATTAACTTTTTTCATCACTTCAGAATTGGGATCAGGTTGAATCCGTGTCGTAAATACTTCGATTGAGTAATCTTTTTTGGGCTGGCTGGTCTGATTGGCCTGATTGGTCTGGCTGGGCTCGCTTGAACTCTTAACATTATTGGACGACGAACAACCCGTGACAACAATCGCGCTTGCCGTAAGCACAGTAAGTGAAGCTGAAAGCCATTTACCTTTTTTCATCTTTGTTTTCCCCTTTACGAGATGTAAATTTATGTTGTAAAAACGTTGAAGCTGCAATTAGCCTTTAACAGCACCAATCATAATCCCTTTGACAAAATACTTTTGCAGGAAAGGGTACACCATGAGGATCGGAAGGGTCGTCACTAGCAGGATTGCCGCCTTAACCGATTCTGCTGTGTATCTTTGTCCAGACATATCTACATTGTCTATTCCCCAAAGACTCGCCATCGAAGCATCATTCGCATTATTAAGCACATCTCTAAGGAGGATCTGTAATACTTTTATTTTGCCATTGGAGATATAAATCATAGCGTCGAACCAAGCATTCCATTGCCCTACCAAAGACCACAACGTGACGGTAGCTATAATTGGCGCAGAAAGCGGCAGCACGATTCTGAAGAATACGGTGATATCGTTGGCGCCATCGATGTGAGCGCTCTCTTCAACTTCAACAGGTAAAGATGTAAAGAAATTTCTTATGATTACGATCGTGTAGGCGCTGCAAAGCCCGGGCAATACCAATGCCCATATCGTATTTAGCATATGGAGATCTTTGATAAGCAAGTAGGTTGGAATTAATCCGCCCCCGAAAAACATCGTGAAAACAATCAAACCCATCCAGATTTTTCTTCCAAACAGATATCTCTTTGAGAGCGGATAGGCGAGCATTGCGGAAACAACAACAGTGAGCGTAGTTCCCAGAACTGTACGCAGAATTGTCCAGTAGTAGGCTTGCAACATAGATCCCGCAGCAAATATCTGCTTATAGGAATCTACGTTGGCGTTCTTGGTAAACAGGTGAAGACCGATTTTGCTTGATTCATTTGGCGGACTAATGGAAATAACGACTTGCTGCACAAACGGGAAAACAACAGACAAGCATATAAATACCATTAATGCGACATTACATATGTCAAATACCCTTGCTCCTATGCTTTTTTTCATGTAGATGTCTCCTTTATTTCTTTAAAGCTAGAAGACCGTATAGTTTGAAAGCTTACCAACGATCCAGTTTGCAACCAATACAAGTACGAGAGCAATCACGCTTTTTGCTATGCCAACTGCAGTTGAAAAGCTATATTGCATTTCAACCAAGCCGATTCGATACACAAAGGTATCAATGATATCAGCTGTAGGCATGACCATGGCATTATAAAGATTAAAGATTTGATCGAATCCGCCATCCAGAATTCCTCCGAGCCCGAGAACAAAGAGCATGCATATGGTAGGCAAAATACTAGGAATTGTGATATAGAGGCATTGTTTAAACCGTCCTGCGCCATCGATGACAGAAGATTCGTACATTTCTGTGTTGATCCCGGCAATTGCCGCTAAATAGATGATGCTGCTATACCCGATTTCCTTCCATACATTAGAAACCAGTAATATTTGCAGAAAGGATTTGCTGTCACCCAACAATACTTGAGGCTTCCAGCCGAATAAATCGCACACGAATCCGTACACACCATAGCTGGGTGATACAACTTGGAAAACCAAACCAGCTACAATAATCCAGGAAAGAAAGTGTGGGAGATTTGAAATCGTTTGAACAATTCGCCTAAATTTGTTAGAAACGAGCTCATTCAACAATAAAGCGAAAATGATCGGTGCAGGAAAACCTACGAGAATCTTCAATAGGCTAATTTTCAAAGTGTTCCCCGTAACGGTCCAAAAGTATTTCATTTCAAACATCTGGCGGAAATACTTCAAACCTACCCAAGGACTTTCTAATATCCCCTCTAGCGGGTTGTAGTCTTTAAAAGCAAGAATAATGCCATACATCGGACCATATTTAAAAATCAGAAAATACATGAACCCAGGCAATAGCAACAAGAATAGGAACTTTTGCTTTTTTAACGTTGAAAGTATGCCCCTTCGCTTGCTTGGATGCTTGACGTTTAATCCGGTTTTTCCATTGACCGCGCTTACACTCATTGTCATGTCCTCTCTTAGTTCGTTGTTATACTTAAATAATAGTACTTCCCCTAAGCAAGTAACATGAGTTAGATTTAAACTTTGTGGTGCTGTATTGGCTTATTGCCACAAGGATAAACGACTTCGTCGTCCTTTTAGGACGAGCGCGTTTGTCAAGGTAGATGCGAAGCAAAAGTATACAACTTATACTTTCTTATCTACGAACAAAAACAGTCCAAGCAGTGAATCTGCCTGGACTGTCTCAGAAGAAGATGCTTTGACACTAATATTCACGGCACCAGCTTCCCCTCTTGCTCATCCTTCTCCATGATCGGGTGCCTTAGAATAATTTTCGTACCATTGGAATTTTCAATAATCAACTTATAGCTCTCACCAAAATAAAGCTTCAATCTTTCATTCACATTGCGAAGTCCCACACCTCGCCTTTTCGTTATCTCCAGATGTTCATCAGGCGAATTCAAACTCGCAAGTACATTCTCGCGAATGCCTTCGCCATTATCCATCAATTCAATCACAATGTCGCCTCCATCCCTTCGTGCAGAAAGGATGATTTTTCCTTTATCGAAATTGCTCCGGATGCCATGATGGATCGCATTTTCGACAAGCGGCTGCAGGAGAAGACGAAGAAATGGGAAATCTCCTATTCCTTCCTCGACGGAATAAAGAATTCGAACTGGCGCACCTAACCGTGCCTGTTCGATATTCACATAAGCCTTGACGTGTTCAATCTCCCTCGCCATCGTCGTAATCTCTTTTCCTTGGTTCAAGCTAAGCCGGAGCAGGTTACCGAGGGATGAAACCATCTCACTAATCTCATCCATATGATGAGAAGCAGCCTTCCATCGAATGGATTCCAGGGTATTGTATAAGAAATGAGGGTTGATTTGATGGCTTAGCACTTGAAATTCCAATTCCTTCTTAGCTCGCTCCGCTCGGAAAGATTGCTCGATTAGTTCTTGTATTCTTTGAGCCATATTATTGAAGCCACGATACAACCAACCAATTTCATCTTTCCTTCTTGAATTAGGCAGCACGTGCTGAAACTCCCCGAATTCCAATCGACGCATAGATCGAACAAGCCGAAGCAACGGATTGGTGAAATACACTGTCAAATAAAAAACAACACCAATGCAGCATATGAGATAAACGACAAGAAACATAAAAAACACCCGATTGATTTCTCGAATAGGACCCGTCAGTTCATCGAGTGGAATCGTACTGACCAGAAACCACGGTTCCTCATTTAAACGCACATAAGTTGCCAGCTTGGATACCCCATCGAGTTCCAAGATTCCAGCGCCTTCAGAGCTCTCGCGGATTAGGTTTTGAAAGGCGGTCGAAGCAATCGGAGAACCGGTGGATTGGTTGTCTGCTGAATCGTAGAGGACAATGCCATTCTCATCGATCAGATAATTATGCTGGTGTTGAATACGATGAGAAGGAGACAGGTAACGATTGAGCTGATCATCAGATAGATCGGTGACGACAATACCTCGCGGTGTTTGATCATATAGGCCTGAGAACCTTTTGACCTTGGAGAGAAGCGGCTTGGCATGCTGGCTCTCCCCTATCCGGAATAAATGCCAAGTAGGTGTTACGGAACGAATAGACTGTTTGAACCACGCTTCGTTTTCAATATCGCCTGAAAAGTTAAGAATGCGAGAACTCATATAATTCGGGTACTTGGAGGGGACCATAGGAACAACACGAACTTGAAAGGCATCAATGTACGGCATATTCTGATAAACAAGATTAAGCATCTCAGAAGAAAATGCAATTTCGTCCGCAGACGTCTTTGGCTCCTCAGCCAACAATTGTTGCAGCTTCGAATTTCCGATTACATCATTAATCTGATTATTAAGGTGCGCTAAATACCCATCGAAGTTTTCTTTCGACTGAATTGTATAATCCATAGCAAATGCGGAGTTTGCATGCGAGATCCCTTCGACTGATTTCAAATGAGCGTAATAAGCAAAGAGCACAAACGGGATAATCGTCATGAAAATAAAAATAAGGATCATTTTATTGCGGAAAGAGATCACCCTTTGTGTGATGCTATTATTCATCCTGTATGCCCCTTATTTTGCGATATTCCTTAGGGGTATGTCCGACACTTTTACGAAACAGCTTGGAAAAGTGAACGGGATCGCGATACCCGACTTCTTGCGAAACTTGATAAATCTTGTATCGTACATCACCTAGCATTTCCTTAGCCTTTTCTATGCGCAGCGAGGTTAGAAATTCCAAAAAGGTTTGATGGATTTCCTTTTTGAACAATTTGCTTAGCCAAACTGGCGTTACATGAACTTCGGAAGCCACACCTTGCAGTGTCAAGTTGTCCGCATAATGACGGTTCATATATTTCATCGCTTCCGTAATAATTTGGTTTTGCGGTTTGCTGAGCTGTTTCAAGCTGCGGGACAGCTCCAATAGGAAGACTTCGACTTGGTTACGCAGTGATTCTAACGTATCGTACTTTTCCAGACGCTCCCATATGGCAATTGGATTTCGTTCCCATTCCAAATCCTTTAATCCTATATGTGCCGCTTTTTTGAACAGTTCCAGCAGCCACTCGAACAAGCACTGTTGAATATCCTTAATATGAGCGGCCGGCCAAGAACGGACCATCTCATTGAAACCATTCAAGGCTAGGGAAATTTCAGACTCGCTGGCGTATTGAATGACATCAAAAATGAGATCCGTATCGCTGAGCGGCATTTCCGAGAACTCAGCATCCACACCGATTTCTTCATCAATCAGGATGCGATTGCCACCGTAAACAGCCTTTTGCTCAAGGATGTCACCCGTCTTCTGAAGCATATGAAATAACGATTCCACCGTTCCTATATTGGAATGAAGGCCAATACTCACATTCACTTTGACATACCGATTAATTCTTTCAATGCATGTTTTCGCCGTTTCCTTAACCGACTCCAGGTCTCTATTCGCGCAGTTATAGACGATAACCCACCTGCATTTCTCGTCCATGAACAACGTATACGGATATTGATATTCTTCTTCACAGGTTTGATCAACGACATTGCCTATACTAAATAAAATGAGCTCTTTCTCATTTCTGTAGGCACGACCCAATTCGATTGACTTTAAATCATCCACTTCGATAACCATCAGCGCTAACGGCTCCTGCAGAATCCAGTCTAATTCCACACTCTTCAACCGATGCCCCATCTGGGTTTGCCAATTGGGATTGTAAGGTTTTCCCGTAACTTCCCTCATAATCTCCTCTTGTAATTTAGGAATGGCCAACTGCAATTGATTCTCAAGCAGCTGTCGATTGTGTTCGTCGTTACGCTCATTCTGAACTTGATTAAGTGCCTTTATCACAACTTTATTTAATTCTTCTATATGAATCGGCTTTAAGATGTAATCCATGGCCCCAAGCTGAACGGCTTGTCGGACAAGATCAAAGTCATCGTAACCGCTTACAACTACGGTTTTGCACGAATTTCCATATTTCTCGTTCACTTGCCCAATAAACGCAAGACCTGACATTCGATTCATTTTAATATCCGACAAAATCAGATCCGGCCTCTGCTCCATGACTTTACGCAGAGCGATATCGCCATCTTCTGCTGTATCAACATGATCTACACCAAAATCAGCCCAAGGGAACTTTAACCGCAAACCTTCGCGGATTTCTTTCTCGTCATCTACAATAAGTACACGATACATGCCCTTCATTCCCTCCGGCATTTCAAATTGTATAGCCTGATATCCCTCTATCTTATATGAGTGTGCAAAGGCTTAGCAATAAGCCAATATTAGTTTCTACTAGGGCATTTGTAAACAACACAAACAACCCTGAGGAATTGGCATTTTCCTCAAGGTTGTTATAATGTCAACGGAATTATAAATAGGCTTGCAAGTTGCGATAGCTAATAGCCAAGCTCTCAAATGGGTCGCGTCGGCATTCATCCTGTTCGACTACATACCATTCAACACCGGTATCCCGGCAGGCTTGAATCAACTTGCCGTAATTCATATTGCCTTCCCCGATCTCTGCAGTAACAGCGTGATCCTTAATAATCGCCATATCCTTTAAATGGACGACAGCCATCCTTCCCGCAGTCTTCTGTATCCAATCGGCCGGATCCGCACCTCCGGCCTGCACCCAGAACAGATCCAATTCAAATCCGAACTCTTCCGGTTTTGTAGACTCGAACAACACATCCATCCCTGTGCGCGAACCGCCAAATTTATCGAATTCGAAGCGATGGTTGTGATAAATGAATTGTAGGCCAGCCTGATGCAAACGCGACACAATGTCTGCCGAGTCTAGCACAAATGCTTCGTACCCTTCTCGGGAGGAATTGTATTGTTCTGGTATTGCCCCTAGACCTACATAACGGCAATTCCATAATTGATGCTCCTTGATCACCTGATCAAGATCCTCTTTCATTCGTTGAAAGGAAGTGTGACTTGCACAAATACGCAGCTGGGCCTCATCAGCAAGGACTTTCACGACCTCTGGCGCAATCGGGCCTATGGCCGAAATTTGTACAGCTTCATATCCGATGTCCTTAATTTTTCGCAATGTCTCTCTAAGGTCAATTTCCTTCTTGGTATAATCCCTTACCGTGTATAACTGGGCTGCTATATTCATTTTATTCATTTCGATTACCCCCGCGAATTAGATAGATCCAGAAGGATGTGTTCATTTACCTGTTTGTTCGAGGCCGATTGTTCGATCCGTTTTTGGAGCTCATTGTAAAATAAGTCTTCATCGATTGGCAGCTCTACCCAGTTATCTGTCCAAGTAGACAGCAGCATAGCATTGGATAATGTAAGTCCCTTTATGCCTTCTTCACCTGGGGCGATCAACTGCGTTCCTTCCCTAATGGCACGTATCCAATCCTTGGTAATAGCTTCATGCCCGGCACCGCCTGAATGGATGGGGACTTCAATCTCCCAACATTCCGGGCTGCCGAATCCGCCGTTGAAGTTGCGATTGAATTCAGTCTCCGACACGCGAAGCCGCCAGAAAGTTAGCCGATTCCCTTCAATCACTACTTTTCCTCGGTCACCCGTTACCTCAAAACGATTGGTACCCGGAGCTTCGCAAGTGGAGGTAACGAATACGCCTGTGGCGCCGTTCGCATATTCCACATAAGCCGTGACATCGTTCTCAACTTCAATGTCGCGATGCTTGCCGAATTGACAAAAAGCTCTTACTCTGACTGGCATAAGTCCAGTTGTCCACTGCCACAAATCCAACTGATGCGGATCCTGGTTAATCAAGACCCCCCCGCCTTCTCCCGCCCAAGTTGCTCTCCAACCTGCTGAGTTGTAATAATGCTGCGTTCGATACCAATCGGTAATAATCCAATTCGTTCGGCGGATTTCTCCAAGCTCGCCTGAATCGATCAAATCCTTCAATTTCATAAATACGGGATTAGTACGTTGGTTATACATAATACCGAATACTTTATCGCATCCAGCAGCTCTTTCATTCATCTCCCGAACCTGACGCGTATAGACACCTGCCGGTTTCTCAATCAACACATGCAAGTTTTGGTCAAATGCATCCATCGCCTCAGCAGGATGATCATAGTGCGGCGTACATATGATGACTGCGTCTACTTCCCCAGAACGATATAAGGACTTTGAATCGCCAAAGGTTTTGATTTGCTCTCCCCATTCATCCCTCGCCCATTGCAACCGCTCTTCTCTAGGGTCTGCGACTGCAGTTAGCTTGGCTCCTTTAACCTCATTTTGGATTAAGTATTTTGCATGAGCGGTCCCCATATTTCCAAGTCCTACTATGCCGATACGTGTCTCAATCATACGGTCATCTCCTAGATTTAATGATTTATTTTAAAGTAATTATTCCGCTTACCATTAATCTTAGTGGCTTCGTATGACCGAAACAATGAGACGATTATAAACATTACCTTTCAGGATTAGCTGAATTAGAACGATAATATCTCCCCTTAAAGTTTTGTTTTATCTCATTATCATTTTTTCCGCAATCGACTATACTTTTGTAGAAAATTACAAAATGAAAGAGGTACAACGATGGCGACTGCAAAAACGACGATCCATATTATTCCGCATACGCATTGGGACAGAGAGTGGTACATGCCATTTGAAGCCCATCATATGCGATTGATCAAAACAATGGACAGCATTCTCGAAATCATGGAGCAAGACCCCGATTATCATAGCTTCTATTTGGATGGCCAAACGATTATTCTGGATGATTATCTGCAAATTTACCCTGAGAAACGAGAAAAGCTCATAGAGCTTTGCCAGCAAGGCAAGCTATCCACAGGTCCTTGGTACGTTCTGCAGGATGAGTTTCTGACTAGCGGGGAAGCTAACCTGCGAAATCTGCAAATTGGCCACCGCGATGCGAAGGCATTCGGCGACGTATCCAAGATCGGATATTTCCCCGACTCGTTTGGCAATATGGGTCAAGCTGCACAAATACTCCATCAAGCAGGCATCACGAACGCCATATTCGGAAGAGGCGTGAAAGCAACGGGCTTTAACAATCAAGTTGCCGAGGCATCGGAATTAGAGTCGCCGTTCTCAGAGCTGCAATGGGAGTCGCCAGACGGTTCCCAGGTTCTTGGAATCTTGTTTGCCAATTGGTATAACAATGGCATGGAGATTCCCGTAGATAAGGAGAACGCTCAGCTGTTCTGGGAGAAAGCCATTCCGAATGCGCTGAAGTACGCCTCTACTCGGCACCTATTATTAATGAATGGCTGCGATCATCAGCCGCCCCAGTCTGATCTGACTGAAGCGCTCAAGGCAGCTCGAGAGCTGTACCCCGAGTACGAATTCATACATTCGAATTTAGATGACTATGTTAAGGCCGTACAACATGAACTCCCTGATTCGCTAAGCTCCATTAAAGGCGAACTACGCGGACAACGTACAGACGGCTGGTATACCCTTGTGAACACAGCTTCTGCACGCGTGTATATCAAACAGATGAACCAGCGAAACCAGATCCTGCTGGAGAAGATAGCCGAACCGCTAGCTGCATTGGCGCAAGCGTTGGGAAAACCATATCCTCACGCTATGTTCACCTATGCTTGGAAGCTGTTAATGCAAAACCATCCGCATGACAGTATATGCGGCTGCAGTGTAGACGAGGTCTACCACGAGATGAAAACCCGGTTTGACAAAAGTATGCAGGTCGCTGACTACATTGCCAAAGAGAGTACTGATTATATAAGCCGTCAAGTTGACACCTCTAAATTCCGATCGATTAGTGACAATGCTGTTCCATTTGTTGTTTACAATACAAGCGGTTATGAGGGATCAGGTATCGTCACTATCGATTTGGAGCTCTCCCGCCAATATTTCAAGACGAGCAAGTCTCCTGCTGATGCTGCCCGTCTCGTCGAGGAGGGAACGGAGATCGGTGGGCGCCTTGTTGATCCGAACGGTTCCGATGTCGCGTACACGATCGAAGATCTGGGCCCCCGATTCGGGTATGACCTCCCCGATGATAAGTTCAGACAGCCTTACATGGCGCGTGTCATCCGACTTACATTTGAAGCTGCTAACATACCGTCGATGGGTTATTCGGCATTCGCATGGATTCCTCAGCAGGTATTATCAGATACAAACACACAGCCCCTTCAATCGATGGTTAAAGGTCCAGCGACGCTGGAAAACGGCAGCCTTCGAGTATCCATCGGGTTCGATGGAAGTCTTACGATAATGGATAAACGGAGTGGACAAACATACACGGACATGGGCCATTATGAAGATGTTGGCGATATCGGCAATGAGTATATTTTCAAGCAGCCTAATGGCGATACGCCAATCACGACAAAAGGCTTACCCGCGCAAATCAAAGTTATTGAAGATAACGCTTATCGCGCTACAATCGAAATCATCCAGACGCTGCAAATTCCTGTCGGTGCTGACGAGCAGCTGCAGAAAGAAATCGATACGATGGTGTCGTTTCTCCATCGACAATCCCGTCGTTCCACTGCGCTTATTCCGCTTACGATTGTTACGAGAGTTAGCCTTGAGCGTTCAGCGACCGCTATTCGCATGCAGGCTTCTTTCCATAACCTTGCGAAGAACCACCGGTTGCGTGTGTTATTTCCATCGGATGCCCAATCGAATGTTCATTTTGCCGATTCTGTCTTTGAACTTGCAGAGCGCAGCACGCAACCGTCGATTGAGTGGCAAAACCCTAGCAACTGCCAGCACCAACAAGCATTTGTTGATGTTCATGACCGTACCAGAGGACTTACAATCGCAAATAAAGGCTTAAACGAGTACGAGATTCTTCGGGATGGCCGGAATACCGTTGCCGTAACGCTCCTGCGTGCAATTGGCGAACTCGGGGACTGGGGCGTATTCCCAACTCCGGATGCTCAGTGCTTAGGTCCAAGCGAGATAGAATGGATGATCATTCCATATGGTGGTGAACAGGAGCGATTCCACGCCTATAGAGAAGCGTATGGGTTCCAAGTGCCGCTAACCGCATGCCAAACCAAGCTTCAACAAGGGACATTGCCGCAGACGCATAACTTCCTTGCGTGGACTGGATCAAGCCTTGCTTTCTCCAATCTGAAAGTGGAAGAGTCACACGGCAACTGGGTTGCTCGTTGGTACAATCTTATTGACACGCCGGTTGAATTGGAAATAAACACTCCCTTGATATCTAGTCTGTATGAGAGTAATGTGCTGGAAGTCAAATCTGGGAATATCCTTGGGGAGAACGGAACAGGAAAAACGATCGTCCCTGGTCACAAGATTTTCACTGTAGGCTGGGACACTCCGCTGAATCACTAAATATTAACAGCCGAACAAGAGCCATTCTTGTTCGGCTGTTTTGAACTTATTTGGTTACTTTTACAACCATTGTATCGCTTGATGTGGCACCCGCATTATTGACCAGCTCTGCGCGATACGCATATGTGCCAATCGCTTTATTGGCAGCGACTGTCACTGCCGATTGCGCGGATGGTGTCTGATCCGTCAATTCCTGCGTGTAAATGAGCACACCATTCTCATACAAGCGATAGGTTGTACCATTTGTCCCCCACCACATGTTCATGCTGACCTTGAAGTTTCCGTCTTGATCCCAGTTATCATTGGATAAAACCGGTTTGTCAGGTGCAGCCTTCGTTACGTTAACAACATGAGTCGCGCTAGTCGTCGTACCGAATGTATTCGTTAACTCTGCATAGTAACGATAGGTCCCGTTCTTCTTTCCGCTAATGGCGGTTACTGCTGTTTGTGCATTGGGTGAGTTGTCTGTAAGAATTTTTGTGTCGATTAATACGCCATTCTCATAGAGTTTATAGGTTCTGCCATTTTCACCATACCACATGTTCATCGTGACCTTGTAACTGCCACCTTGAAGGCCCGTGTCAAAGCCATTATCATCCGAAAGAACGATTGTCCCTGGCTTTGCTTTGTTTGCATGAATAACTTTATCTATATTGCTAACCTGATAACTGGTTACATTCGAAACGCCACCGCGTCCATTAGCGCCTCTGGCATAGACCGTTGCATTTTCTGAAAAAACAACTGGCTCGGTATACGTGATCCACGTACCGTCTGCGCCCAGCTTGTATTCTTTCAACGTCGTGTCATCCGAATAATGAATCGTTACTGTGACATTCGTGTCGGTCGGAACTGTAATATCCGCAGTGAAAGTTGGATCTGCCGGCCGCTGCGAGAGCAGGCTCATTAGCCTGTTTTTGACATCCCCATCGGGCAGATAACTGATGAAGGATAATGCGGCGTCAAGGTGAGCGGCATCTGGATGCTCGTTTGCATCCTCAACTGCCTGCTCAGCGGCCTTTTCTACAATGAGAGAATATTCCCCTTGTAATAAATATAAATCACCATACAAGACGGTGTTCTTGCTCGTACCGATTCCTTGGTTATACTCCATGAATGCACTTCTTCCATTACCGTCATTTTCATTAATGAGCAGCGCTAACCCAATTGGATCTCCCACTTGGAACGGATACGATGGATCATGCAATTGTGCCAATGGAATTTTCAACTTGTATGTTGTGATGCCATTCTCCCGTGTGATTATCGCCTGTGCATTAAAGGCTCCCGTGTTTGCACCATTCGGAGCTTTCCATCTCCACTGCTTGACAGTCCCGTCGTTGTTAAGCGCAAACCCGAGTTCATTGACATTCTGACTGGATGCCCCGTTCTTCCTAGACAAATCGAGCCCGACTTGAATGCTGTCCCCTTGCCAAATATCGCCGTTTGACCACGTTTGGTAATGGATATCATCATGCACCTGGACGAAGAGATTTAATGTTTCATCCGTCCAATTCATTTTGGCCTCTGCACTAAGATCGTCAGGACCGTTCCATTTCCCGCCAGTACTATGATATTGATCCGCTCTATTGAGATGAATTGCCGGGACTTCGCCTTCATTTCCATTACCTTCATGGACTGCGATGGATACTCCAACTTGACCCCTGATGAAATAAATCTGTCCGGTAGCTAAAGTAACTTTGAAGGTAACCGTGTCGCTAACGATCAATGGTACTTTAATTGATATACTCCCGCCAGGAGCCACCCCATTAAAACGAAGCGGAACAAAATGGCTTGCATAATCCGAAGGTTGGTCGACTTCGATTTTCCCTTGAATGTCTTGAGGGATCGCTAGATTCGTTAATGTCAGTATCGAAGCCAACTGCTCGGGATGCAAGGGATCATAGCTGGTTCTGGACACCTGAAGTGAAATGGGCTTAATGTCCGTTCCCGATACTTTACCGGGCGCATAATTTTCCAGTTGCAAATCACCTTTGAATATATTAGCAGCTTCGACAATTTGGACAATGTCAGGCGCAGCGTAAATATGCGTAGTGCCCGATTGTTGAAAGTAAGAATCGTATAACGTGACTTCCCCGCCCAAAGCATTGATTCCACGTTCACCGACAACCGTAAAATTCGCTTGCTGCAAATGGAGCTTGCCAGCCTTGATATCTGCGGATCGTGTTGTACTGCCCCACATCGAAGTGTTGAAGAAAGTCGCTTCGGAATTAAACCCTTCATCCAGCGTAATATACACTTTGT
Source organism: Paenibacillus ferrarius (assembly GCF_002027705.1). Classification (GTDB taxonomy): domain Bacteria; phylum Bacillota; class Bacilli; order Paenibacillales; family NBRC-103111; genus Paenibacillus_E; species Paenibacillus_E ferrarius. Next base: position 24,185 of record NZ_MBTG01000018.1, read on the forward strand.
CCGATGTGCTGATCGACACCAGTTCGGTATTGATAAACGTCAATCCACCATTCCCGGCGCCTTCCATATACACCCCTTTCTTACTTCCGTCTGTACCGTGCCCGACAATCGTAGCCTCTGGCCCTTGGCCATTCTCCGCAACAAAATGAATCCCATATTTCGAGCCGAAAACAAAGGTGTTGAAAATTGTTTCATTGCTTGCATGACCAATATGAAACGCATCGAGATTTTCTTTTTGATAACTCCAAACGGCATCTTGCCCGCCGCTGGGCACACCATTCGGATACGTGCTTCTTGCATAGTAATGTGGATTAAACTGCACGTTCCTCATCATTCCGCCATTCGATCCACCGCCAATATAAATGCCTTCTTTCAGTGGGGATCCCGCAACATAGTCAATGTAATGCCCGCTCGTATCATACGTTCCGAAATCAATCCCTTGATAAGCATTGACAAGCGTTGTATTCAGTACATAAACGTTGTGGCCCTTACCTTGGATCGTCCAAGCATACGGCTTGATTTGGTTGTAAACCTGCCGATCGTAATACACCGAAAGTCCATTGACGCCGGCATTCTGCTCAAGAGAAATGAAAGGCGCCGCATTCGGAGCATTTTCACCGTAGTTTGTAAAAATAACACTGCCGCCGCCAATGGTATGATGAGGCACATCCCATGATCCGCGAAGCTCTACGCCGCTTGGAATCGTGATAGGCTCGTTGATCCGATAAATGCCTGCAGGCAGATAGACCGTGCCCCCTAGTGCCGCAGCGTTGGCAAGCGCTTGTTTAACAGCCGCGGTAGCATCTGTTATTCCCTTGCGATCTGCCAAATAGGGCGCTTTCGTTACATCGATCATATTCACAGAAGCTGGTTTTGGGCGCTCTGTACGATCCAAAGCAATACTGGTGGGCATCGTCTTCAGTTCATAGTTGTCTCCATGCTGACTGTTGATATCCGCAGCGTCGCTATGGTTGGTGATAGCGAGATTCCCTTGATAGCCGGAGTTGATGGCACTCACTTTCGTAACATCCCGATTCAGCAACACGTGATGATCCGGTTTGGCAAATTGCACCTGTCCCAGTATGAGCGAACCGCTATCTGCAACAATTGCATACCCGCCCTCTGGACGATTCCAATTCTCTATGGTGCTATTTTCAAAAGATAGGACGCCTGTCCCCTCGTTGACGACCGCATTTTTCGGATTACCCCCGACAGTGACGGAATTAAACTGTACGATCGAATGAAACCCTTGCGTCGCGTAGATCGCAATTGGTGTTTCGCCAACGTTCGCCCTAAAGCTGCTGTTGGAAATTAGCAGGCCGTAATCATTCACGCCTTCAATTTTGAAAGCGACATTACAATCTTCGATTTGAATGTTGTACAGCTGCGCATTCGCTGTTTCCAGCGAACCTGTTCTCGTTGTGATTCTCATCCCGACTTTGTAGCCAGATAGGTGAATGTCAGATATGTATTCCCAATCTGATCTCCCCATGACGATGCCTTCTGCATTCGATGTCATATACGCAAATAAAGCAGCTTCGGCCGGCGATCCCGCAAGGGCGGATTGTGACCAATATTTCGGGGAAAAATGCACCCCTTCCAGACGTCCGATATCCGTTGTGTAATCGAGGAAAACACCTGTATGCAGGGCAGTCCCATACACATTCTTAATATAATGCAGCTCATTCCACACCGGACCGATTTTGATCCCGTTGTAGGAGTTTACCAGGGTCACATTTTGAACGGTTGCATTATCGCCCGTTAGCTGTTCAATCGTCCATGGATAAGGCGTAACCGCATTGCCCGCTTGTTCCGGGTACCAGATGGACAAGTTCGTAATGCCGCTTGACTGCTCCAGCTTCACAAAGCTGGCCTCCGTCTCATCCCCTTTCCCCGCATAGGCGTCCAGCACCGTCCCCTTAATTCCCGCGGATTGCTCAGGATTCGCCCAATCTCCTCTAAGCGTAACTCCCGTTGGAATGAGCAAATTCCCTGTGATCTTGTAATGACCGGACGGTGCGAATACGACACCGCCTCCATCGTTTCGGGCAGCTTCCAAAGCGTTCGTAAATGCTCTCGTATCATCCGTATCGTCATCGGCCTTGGCACCGAAATCGGTCACGTTATAATTAGCAATAACGACGCCATCCGTCGGATATTGCGTTTGTATGACCTTGGCATCGCTCTGTACGAGAATGCGCTTGCTCTTCGTAACCTTCACAGAGGCTACATACAGATCTGTATTATTCGCCGGCGCGCCTGCACCCGCGATGCCAATCCGAAAATCAGCACCATTGGCGCGGTTGGCAAATTTGGCGTCCGACAGCTTAAACGTCGTTGTCCTCCACTTGTTCGTATTCGTATACGTAAAGAGAGGCGCACTTTTGAAAGCGGCGGAGTCTGCATCATATTGGAGCGCAATACTGCCATTGCCTTGGTCAAAGTATTCGACAGTTACATAAACATCTTGGTCTTGATTATTGTAAAGGAAGCTGTCGTCGACATTCATGTAGAGATATAAAGTTCCAGGGCTAGGCGCGCCTTTATTCGTTTGCCAATAGCCTTTCCCTTGTAACACACCCGTTTGCAGTCCTTGCGCATAATCGCCAGCTTTTGCCGTAATGCCGTTATTCAACGTCGTTGCACCAAGCGTAATGCTTACAGTGTCCGTTACCGCAACTTTAGGTTGCTTCATAACAGAAACGGAAGCAACTTTAAGATCCACATTGGTGCTCGCGGGGGCTCCTGCGCCTTCGATGCCTATGCGAAAATCAGCGTCATTCGTACGATTAGCGAATTTGGCGTCTGTCAATGTAAAGGTTTGTGTTTTCCATTGTTTCGTATCGGTGTACGTGAACAAAGGCGCGTCTTTAAAGGGAGCCGTTGTGGAATCGTATTGCAAGACCATCTTTCCATTGCCCTCATCCCAATATTTCACAGTAACTTGCACGTCTTGATCCGAATTATCTTTCAAATAAGCATCATCCACATTGATGTAAAAATAGTTCGTCCCCGTAGTTTTGTTCGTCTGCCAATAGGTAGCTCCAGCTACCGTTCCCGTCTGCAGACCATTTGGATTGTCTCCTGCCCATGCATGGATCCCGTTTTCTACCGGATTTCCACCTAATGTTACGCTGACTCCGTCCGCAGCTGCTGAAGCTTTGACCGGGTATAGTTGCATCGACACCGCAATCAGAAGAAAAACTAGCACTTTTGCAACAAAGGATCTCACAAGGTTAAACGTAAAGCGGTTATGCCTGCTTGTCATTTGCATTTCCTCCTATTTGATCTTAATAAGCCAGTAAATGTACAAACGCATAATGATCTTTCTTCATAACCTCCGCTCATTGGTTTTCATGGCTATTTAGCTATGTAACTAACATTCTAGACGATTATTGAAAACGCTAACATAAGTGAATATTAAACAATCGAGGCTAAAATTGGCCAATCGGGTAGGAGGCTATGAATCCCTATCAAAACAGGAGATAGAAGAGAATCTGGAATAAAAAAAAGCCTCTGCTATTAGTAAGCAGAAAGCTGCGTTATCCAACAGCAACAGCGAGAAGAAGAGGAGCGGTTGGAGGATTTTTTTAGTTCAAAGCTTGGCGTGTGATACACTTCATTAATATTATTGGAATGCATTGTCTCCATCCCTTCCTTAGTTCCCAGTTTCCCACCAATTTACAACGTATGAAATTGGTAACTTTTTGTATATTTGTGCGTCAATACTAATGTACTATCCCATTGAAAAGAGGAGTTTCATTTGAAGAAGTATTTATTTATAGCTTTAACAATCATGGTACTAGGCTTAATCTTCCTAATAACTACAACAAATAAAAATCCACTTCATATTTACCTCTTACCAGAAAACTTTGTTGGAGAAGTAGAAGTTACTTTTGACCAATTAGATTACCCACCACTTACTAAAGAAAGAAATACATTTATTTATCACATACCTAAGTCAGGTAAGTTGAAAACCTCAAATACCATGGAAAGTGGACCTGTTGAGGTATACTATGTTGACAATCAGGGTCAGCGTAAGAAAGTAAGCCATGAACATTTTTCTGGGGTGTCTTCGCATGGTGGAGGTGAAGATAATCAAACAGTTGCAACATTCTTTATTGGTACAAAAGAATAATACGAAATTTTTGTGAAACAACAATAATGTTGCTAGGAACATTGGATGATAATTAATAATTTGAGAACCATCATTCCGTTAGCCTGCCCGTTACTTTAATCTCAACCTAGAGTGGTATAGACTGATCGAACTTAACCTCTAGAAACCTTATGCCTATGGATGACTGCTCCTAGCAGTATTGTCATAGATGTGAGATATTCAGCAATAGGGGAGCAGCCGGAGCGGATTCCGAGGATTGAGCATCTCCTCCGAGCTCCAACACCGCTACGATCCGCTCCTGCGGCCGAATCCCAAACGGCTTGCACCATTCCCGGTCATAAACCCATTCCGGAACCGTGCGCCGCACATGCCAAGACTTGGATTTGGCCAACAATTGAAAGTTTTGGATCAAACAGCATACCGCCGCGTAATCCTCCTCTTGCTTGTGGGGATCCGCTTCTTCCTTCGCCACAATCAGGAGAGATGCCGGCGACGCATCCCCATACGAAACTCGGAGCTTGCCGGCCGCTTCGCCGCCCGTTACATAGATAAAGCGCCAAGGTTCCCTTAGTCCATCGTTCGGCGCCCAGACGGCGTCATTCAGCAATTCGAGAATGGCTTGCGCGGGAATTCGGACGTTATCCAACTGCGGCCTATCTGGCTCTCCGCCTCCACCGATTGTGGTCCATTTCTGCTTCGCCGGCGTTCTTCTCCGAGATCTCGGCGCTTTATCGAAATATCCCACATGTAAAATCCCTGCTAGCCTTTCACCTTCCCGCAAACCGATTTCCGCAAGAAACGACTCGCTTTGAAGCATTGGGTCCGTGTCCCACAGCATGCCCAACCCGCGCTCCCAGCCCAGTAGTTGAAAATTTTGCATGACACTACAAACTGCTGCGTAATTTTCGTCACTCTGCCGCCGATTGGCGGCGGATTCTGCAATGAAGATCAGGTGAGCGGGAATATCCGTTATTCGTTTTATGAGAAATTCGATCATTTTGGCAGGAATGAGCTTACCGAATTTGCTTTCCTTCATCTTAGCTATCATACTCTCAACCAGCCTTTGACGCGACTCCGCCGTGCCGGCGTAAATACAACGCCAGCGCGGCGTACCCTCGGCCTCGTACAGGCTTGCCGCTCCGTTCAACAAGTATACGAGCAGTTCCGGCGCTACCGGTGTTGCGTTGAATCTCCGGATGGTTCTACGTTCTCTAATCGTTCGGGAAAAATTCAACCTAATCCCTCCTTGCTAATATAGTTTACTGGTAAACAAAAATAACAAAAAAAATTTAGCTTATCTCTCGCCAACATACCGGTTCATACCTTGAAAAAACTTCAAAATCGTCTGATGCTCACTATCGGAGTAACTGTCCAAAAACCGGAAAAAGCTCATCTCCTCCGCTTCATGCAAAGTCCGATGCATTTCGAACAACTTCTTCCCTAGGGACGTTAGCCGAAAATACACCTCTTTGCGGTTATCGTTGAGCTGGGTCCGATTAATGAGGTCAAGTGCAAGCAGCTTCTTGTTGATCTTTGTAATACTCGCCTTCGACAAATTTAATTTATCCACAATCGCGGAATGATTAATCGGTTCGTGATTGCCGATGCAATCCAGGACATGGATGGTCGATAAACTTCCTAGGACGCCTTTCAGCTCATGAAGCTGCACAAACTCTTTGATTTCTTTAAGTTCCAGCTCTAGCCGCTGTTCTTGCAAATGGAAAAAATGAAGCAATTGATTATAAATTAGCGCCTTGATACTTTCAGGATAATCCATGTTCCGGTTCACACTCCATATTGTTTACATTGAAACTAAAATATCACAGTTTGCAGGTTTCAGCAAGTGCCGCATTCCAGCACAAATATCCTTACCTTCCTGGATATTTTCTAATCTATTATCACAGAACTTATTACATAACCTTAATTCATTTAATCAGTAATTTTTTTAAGCTCAAAAATAGTTGCCTCTGATAACAAGATAAGCCTGTTGTTATTAACAAGAAAAAAACTTACACTTACAGGTATGCTTTGTTTTGTAGAAGGGTCACTTATATCTATTGCTTTTACTACATCACTTATATTTAAGTCTGGGATATCTATTTTATATAATCTATAAAAAGAGAGGGAGTTATCGCATGCCGCTGTAATCTCATATAATGGATTTTTTAGTTCATATTGATATTTCTTATAGTTTTTTAGTCCTTTTGATGAAAAAAAGTCTTTTTTGATTATAATTTCATCTCCAATAAATTTTTGCCCTGTTGGATATTCAGAAGCATCATTGTATGAGTTTGCAAATCCTAAAAGCTTCTCAACTTTCCAAGTTCCATAGAAATATTTTTCAGTTTCACTATCCAAATTTATACGTTCTACAGTACAATATTCGGATGTGTATTTTTGGATAATAGACTCATCCGTTTCAGGTTTAGGCTTACTAGAAGTATTTGGATTTGATGTCATTTCAACATTTCCACAAGCCGATGCTAGCATCAACATTATCATAATACAAACCAATAATACTTTTTTCATATTTCACACTCCCACTATAAAGTTATGTTTTCGCCTGTTTACTTCCATCTATTTCATTAATACATTCATCAGCCTTTTTCCTTATTACATCGAGCATTTGTTGTCACCTCGAGTGATATTAGCTAAAACTATACTAATTTATTTCACCATAAATCGGAAAACATTCCCCAAGCAAAACTGCCCGTTACTTAAGAAAAGGCAACCAATCCACCTGGGCTGGTTACCTTTTACAAGTTGTTGAAAGCCTAAGCAAACACTCAGTCATCCAAATGCCGGAGGAATTCAAGCACACGTTGCAACAGCAACGCCGTCGCGTCAGCGTCATACGACGGCAAACTGCTGTCTGCGAAGTAGTGTTGATCGCCTGGGTACAGATAGAGATCGGCATGATTGGCCGACGCCACGAGCTCACGTGCGGCCTCAATGTCGCCCTCGTCAACGAAATAGGGATCTGCGTCCATCCCGTGAATCTGCACCGGCAGATCCGCTGGCCAGGGAGATCCGAACATCGAGGTCGGAACGCAGGAGTGAAAGAACAACGCGCCACGGGCGCCTTCACGGGTCTGGGCGAGCTTCTGTGCCGCTACTACTACACCGAGCGAAAACCCCGCATAGACAAGCTCACGCTGAAGCTCACTAGCCACACGTGTACCGCGCTCCATTATCTCTTCGAACCCAATCTCCTTGACATAGGCTATGCCGTCCTCGATAGTGGTAAACAAGTGACCGTCGAAAAGGTCAGGAACGTGTACAATGTGCCCCTCCCCTCTAAGCTCGTCGGCGAAGGTAAAAATGCCCTTTGTCAGTCCGAGTGCGTGGTGAAATAAAAGAACCTCTGCCATTTTCTCTTTTCCTCCCATGTGCAGCATTATGAAAATTGCGCCTCTTACTCATCATAGATTAGAGTTCACCGCTAGCCCAATTCAGAGTCTCAATCTCACCATGAATAATAAATATAATATAACAGGTAATCCTGCAGCAGATAGTAATGTGATTACGGTACATACTTTTTTCTCATCTCGCATTGCAAACGCTAAAAACTTATACCCTAAAATACCAATCCATCCACCCAAACAATTTAAAATTATGTCATCAATGTCTGATGTCCCGATGCCTAAAAGCCCCTGAATGATTTCAACAAATAAACTCACAAAGAATATAAACAACAGATTGATTATTACTCTTTTGTCCTTTTTGAATAGTGATAAATAAGTACCAAGAGGAATGAAAATAACTATATTACCAACCACATTGCTAAAAGCGAATTTTTTTAGAGTCGCAGAACCGCCAAATATATACTCTTTTATACTATAAAAAGGAATAAGATTGATTGACCTATGTAAAGTCCATTTTTCATTTCATCCCTGCTTATTCTCTGACGTTCCGTCTATAGATGAAGTTCACGGCTATACACTCTTCTTCGAGAAATGTGATTAGTTTACCTTCTTTACTTCCATGAGGTCGTGTGCTGATTCCAAGAAATAAAAAGAGCCGAATGGATCGTTCTCATCCACTCAGCTCTTAGGGTTATTTTACCACTTCCATTCATAAACACGCCGCGATTTCAATAAATGCCAGGAACCCTTCCCGGTATTTGTGTAATTGTTGATTGGGCATTTGGTGTTTGTGAAGATGCCGGACTGACGGAATGCCGTTCGAACTTGACTGCATCAGCCCTCGTATAGATCATATCGGCAGGAAGGGTTGGCGGATCTACGGTGGTCGGAGTCTCCCTGGTTAAACGAACATACTCGCTGCCGTCTCCTGTAAAGTCGAATGTTCCCAGATTAACCCAACCCGACGAGCCGACTGTCGCATCGATATATGTGGTCTCGGTAACCGACTGATGCTTCACTTCCACTTTGACATGATTATCGTTTGCCGTTGTGTGGACGAGTTTGTAGATGGAGACCGTATATCTTCCCTCAGGAAATTGAGCCTTCCACGTCGCTGATGATCCTTGAACGGTAGAGTAACGGGACTTAACACCGATTTTGTAGCCGGCTAAATTGCTTTGGCTCCAAGACCCTTCCGTAGTGTATAACCCAGTCGTATTCGTGCTGTCGACAATAACTGTCAGGTCCTTGATCGGTATAGCCAAAGACGGTGTTGTTAAGGTCACTCCATCCAACGTTACAGTGGCCCACACCGTGATATGATCTGTGGCTCCATCAAGGCTTTGAAGGGTCAACAAACCGCTGCTGTCCACTGCAGCCAGATCGGTTCTATCAACAAAATACTGCACATTCGCATGTGCCAGATCACCGATCAGACCGTTATCCAAATAACCGGTTACACTCAGTTGAGCGGCTCGAGTCATCTGCAGTTCGTCCTGATTCGACAGGATGGCCACCGATTCCAGCAGCGGCATCCGATTCGGATCCACCCACATCATCGCATCGGCAACTACCCGTGACTTATTGGCCTTGTTGGTCAATTCAACGTATCCACTATCGCCTGCTGCAAAAGGGTAAGCTCCCAGGAACACCCACGCCCCATTAGCCATTGACTCGTCAACGGTAACCGTCTGTGAACCACCGCTGTAATAAACGGTAAAAGCGGCATTGGTTGCCCAATTTTCACTCGTGGCGGTTATCTGCGGAAGCTTGTAATACACGCTATAAGTGACACTTTCCGGCAGTTCGGGCCGCCAGACAATCTTGCTCGTCGCTGTACCTGAAGTTGATTTGGCATACACATAGTTATCGTAGTAATAGTCATTAGCCGTTGTGTCCCGTATCCAGACACCTTCTGTCTCCGCCTCCGTATTATCCACAATAATGGAGGACCCTACCTGCCAATCCGGTTGGACCGGCGTCGCCGTTACATGATCAGGCAGATATAGCGTTCGCTTGCGGGTCTGTTTCCCGTCCGATTCCACATAATAAGTGAAGGTTTGGGATAAATCGTTTACCCGTATCGACCATTCCATCGGATAGATCGTATCTGGAACGGTTGTGTATGTGGTCCCGCCGTCCAATGAATAATGGATCGTCGCTGGCTTCGTCGTTTTGGCCTCTACGTAAGCATCGTAGGACGTTTCGTCGGGCTTGACGATTAGCATGCCTTTAACAGCATCTATTGGACTGTGAACATCGAAAAAATAGCTTGCATTCGATGTATCAGCCGTTCTAACCTGATGCAGCGGCACATCAATGTTAAGACCATCCACAATGATTGCTGTCATTCCCTTGCTTGAAACTGTGGCCTGAATGATTCCGCCACTCATTACCGCCTGCACTGGTGTGCCATTATCCCGGATGATGGTTACGTTATAATTATGTGCTGGGTCGAACCCAATGAGCTGTGCATTCAATTTAATTGGAGTCTGTACTTCAGCAGTCGATTCGTTGCTTAATCCAATGTAGAACTTTTTTCCACTTTCACCCGTTATCCAGTTCAATTGAGGATTATTGGTCTGGATAATCCCTTTGGGCATCCAGAGCCAAACGTTCGAATTGCCGTAGAATTGACCTGGCTTATTCCCATAGAGATGATATTTGAACCATAGAAAATTAGTTTCGAATACAGAAGGGAATGTGATGTTTCCATTGGATTTCAGCGATTGTTCGCTGATTAGATAATCCATCGTTTGCCCGAGCTGCGCTGGCATGTGGTGATAATAGATGGATGTGGCCCCGCTGGGACCTTCCAAAGCAAAATTCGGTTCCAGCTGACTAACGGCGAAGCCCTTATAGTAATAACCCGGATAACTGGAATAACGTCCGATAACCGCATTATGAGCGATATCCTGCAGCAGTTTGTCGCCTGTATAGAGCGACAATCTCAGCATGAATGGAGCTTCCTGCGCATTCATCCGATAATAGCTGGTTGTACTTCCCGCTTCGAACGTCAACCCGTTGGGTGAAACAAGCCAACTGTCCGCTTGTACGCCCCCAGCTACATCTTCTGGCAGCTTGCTCCTAGGATAATTGTATTTACCGCTTGCCGGCCAATGGAATGACTCCGCGTAATTATACGTCTCCGGCTGCGGAATCGTAACGGTGCCTCCGGGAACCGGACGAGCAACGAACATGGTAGCATACTGTTTGGCTTCCTTGTAAGCGGCATTCAAGTATTTGGGGTCCTTCGTTTCCTCGTAGAGCTCCAAGATCTCCATCCACAGTTTGCCGTAATAATAAATAAACTCATTTTTACTTACATTTACAGTTTCAGGAGTATCGATATTTTGAATGATATAACTGTCGGCTGCATCCTTGGCAGCCTGTAAATACTGCGCATCCCCGGTCATACGATACATCATCAGGGGCTGAATGACAGGTCCGCGATCTTTCTGATCCGGATTGCGCACAAGGTACTCTTGCTGTCCCAGCGCCCCAATTCCAGGCGATGTGCCCATCATCTGATTGACAGCGGCTACGCTTGAAACATCGAACGGCAAAGTTGCCATTTTCCATAACGACGGCACGCCATATACGGGCTTCTGTGTCGGTGACCACCCGATCCCATTTCGCGATACACCGTACTGGATGGACGGCAGCGCCCTCGTATCGTAAAGTTGGTCGTCTCCGGTCAAATAGTAAGCTCCCAAAAGAACCGCATTGGATGTTGTTCGAACGCTGTCCTCGTTCTCGATGTCAATGAAGCCCTTGGCTCGGTTCCACCACCCGCTGGGCGACGGTACATAATTGACAGAGTCGTCACCCTGAGGCTCAATCTTGAGCAGATCGATCATATTGAACATCGCATCCGTAAGCGACTGTTCAGCGACATTCTCCCGGTAGGCCGAATAACCGTATTCACTGCGAAGAATATCCCCGTAGGCCTTATACAGACTGCTGCTTTGAGCGATTAGCCCCATATGAAATTGATACGTGCTTTCCGCAGTCATTTGCGAATAAGTTCCTAGTTGAGGAGCATACAGGATCGGCTGGACGCTTCCTTCGTTGTTGACAAGACTCATGCCCAGCCGTTGTTTCGCAACGCCTCCTGTCGGCTCAAATTCAACCGGAAGTTCGTCCGACGGTACAAAAACACCATAGGTCAAAGCTTTCCCCGCACCATCATTCTTTTCAACCAGACTCATCGGAGCGCTCAGCTCTCTTAAGCTTGTTGATTCCACTGAACCTACCATTTTGGCATGCGATCTGAAACCATTGAGCACTTCATTGATGCCAGAGATTTGCTCCGTCGTGAAAGACTGATAGCCGATCACATAATTGCCATCCCTGCGAGGTGTAAAGGCGAAGGACACATCTGGTTTGTCCCCAGACAGGGACCAGTTCACTTGTAAATCGTAATCGCTTCCATGCGAAGAATCGGTTAATACCGCCGTGTGGCTATCAGGGAAATTGATCCCGTCGAATGTAATCCAGCGTTTGTTCATCGTATCGTAGTAATTGGTGCGGCTTCCCGCATTCCCATCCAACAAGACCCATTGTTCTTCAAGTCTCTCCGCCACATTATTGATTGCCACCCAGTTCCCCGTAACCGTGTCCTTGTAGAACAGATCACGAACGATGGATTTGCCTCCATCCCAAGCAGCTTCATAGAAAGTCGCCTTATAGTTTGCGTTCTCGATGCTGCCTTTGTCCGTATAACTAAGGTTCGCCAATGTGCGGCTGCGCAGCGGAGGAAGCGGTGGAGCCTGCTGCCGAATATTCCCTTCGAACTTGACGCTATCTGCCCGCGTAATGATCGTGCCTGTCGTCGGCTGCGTTCGAGTCAGCCTGACAAATTCGGTATCATTTCCGCTGAAATAATACGCTCCCAAATCTACCCATCCGGCAGCTGGGCCCGACGAGGGCCTGAGATCCATAAACATGACATCCGTAATCCCATTGTGCACAATTTCGATTTTTACATTACTATCTGCTTTATCCGCCCAATTAAGCTTGTAGAATGATATTCTCGCCGTTCCTGCTTCCAAGCGCGGATTCCATGTGATGCTTCTTCCAACCGCATCTGTATAGCTGGTACTGGAATTATTATACCCCTTCACTCCTGTACTAGTGCTCCAGTAAGGAGCCGAGTATCCGTTATTCTTGTTATCCACATCTGTAGTGACGACACCATTAATCGTGAGGCTTCCATCATCAATAATGATCGTTTTATGAGGCTCTTTCTGCTGAATATTCCCTTCGAACTTGACCGCGTCAGCACGTGTTAGAACCGTACTGCTGCTGCTGGCAGACCGAGTCAATTTAACGAATTCCTCGCCAGACCCAGAGAAATAATACTCGCCCAAATCAACCCATCCCGCAGGCGCCCCGAATGAAGGCCTCAGATCCATAAATAGTACTTCCGTCGTTCCATTATGAACGATTTCGATTTTCACATTACTATCCGCTTTGTCCTCCCAATTAAGCTTGTAGAACGATATTCTCGCCGTTCCAGCTTCCAAGCGCGGATTCCACGTGATGGCTCTGCCTGCTGTGCTCGTATATTGGGAACTGGAATTATTATACCCCTTCACTCCTGTACTTGTGGTCCAGTTCGGAGCCGAGTATCCGTTATCCGCATTATCCGCGTCAGGGGTCACAACCCCATCGATCGTGAGGCTTCCGTCATCGATGATAATGGTCTTGAATGGCACAGTTTCCGCACTAGCCGTCCTAATTCCGAATAGGCTTAATGGAACTATTATCGTCATGATGACAACGATTAAACAAAACAGCTTCCTTTTTATCATACGGCTCATTTCCTTTCCTTATTTTGGTAACGCTTTCAAAAATTCGCACCCCCCTTTATCCACATGATCGCAAAGAAGCAATTATCCGCATCCTACTGGTTAATCCCCCCTTCGTCTTTGATATCATAGCATGCCGCCTAACTGTGAAATTTCTTTGATTTCTAGAATTTCTTATAAGATTTTAATAACAAATAGACCTGCAACGTATTCATCTGCTGAGCAGCAGTCAGATACGTTGCAAGTTGTACATTAGGAACCAAACGACTTTAAACTACACTAATGGCGGCTGCACCAACAACAGCTTGCCAAGCTGAATCACTGTTTGATCGTACCAATCCGGATGCTGCCGAACATGCTCAATGCTTCGTTCATTACCGCATGCCTCAAACACGGCCGCTTTGTCTGTCTTCTCGGTATCGATTTCGAAGCGAACTGTATGTTTCCCATTCGGGAGCTCCGGCAAGAAAACATACTGATTCCGATTATGATCGTTATACAGTGTGAATCGATCCACAAGGAAGGGATCTCCACCGTCCACCGTCACCTTCAATCTGCCGGAATCCGGCCCCCCGATATCGAACAGTCCAATGTGTGTGCCTTCGAACTGCACCGTGATAGCCTCCCCCGGATCGACCGCTCGCCATAGGCCAGAGAATAACCAATCGTACTTGCGGGCCAAAGCTGAATCATCGGGAGTTACGTAGGACCATCCTGCCGATAAATGGGCATGACCATCCAGCGGCAGCATCGTCGCGTACTCCCAAGGATTCGCCGGGACCAAAGTGGCCTGAGGCAAGTTATGCTCGACTCTTCCCAAGTGACCTAGAAGTTCTCTCATTTTCTCAAACGACCGAGTGATCGTATCTGTATAAATCTGGTGTCCTTCGGGAATTGTCGGATGGATCGAATCATGCGTAAAAACAATCGCTCCGGGAATGGACTTGTCTGCCCCTGAGGTAAAAATGAGTTTTCCTTCGGACACCAAATGGCTGACCGCTACACCCAGATGAATCGAAGGAATTCCGTAATAATCGGCCACTTCCTCTTGCATAAGCGCGCCCTTCTGGTATTCCCCGGATTGAAATAAGGCCACATCCCGCTCCTTCAGCGTATACACGAAGAGGATATCGGTAAACCGGCTCATCTTGCGGATTTGACGGACGATCCCTTCGATCCGCGCCTTGGACTCAGGCACTCCGCCATCGTTGCCGACAAATTCAACAAACACTAGATCAGGCTGATGACGCAGCACATCCCTCTCCAAACGGGCGCAGCCCAAATCCGATCCAGTTCCGTCAATGCCTGCATTCACACAGCGGATATCCGCCTGGGGATATTGCTCACGAAGCCAATCCGCCGTCATGACTCTGTATCCTTCAGAACGCGTATTGCTGCCGCCAAAATAGACGACTGTTACGGTTTCCCAATTTTCCAGCTTCTGAATGACATTAGGCAGCCCTCTTCGAGGGAATAATTCTTTCATTGCGACTTCACCTGACCCTCACTTATCGTTGTAGGAGCAAACAATTTTACAGCAAACACTTCATGATAAGGCGAACCGAAAGTCGCGCAGAAATCGAAGCGGATTCGGGTTACACCTTGCGCATCCACCTTATGTTTATTCAACGTGAGATAATTGCCACGGATTACGATTTCCCTCTCCGTTCCGTCTTCGAAGGTCAAGATCACATCATAATCTTGGATAAGGGACTCGATCGGATCATCGAAATGCTCCAAATCCAACTGCGAATTGAAAACCAGATGGATTTCGTCCAGACTTTTGGGGCTTGCAAAAGAGAGTTCCAACCATTCCCGTCCTTCCGTACGTTCGGAAATCCAGCCATTCGGCAGACCATAGGGCCTGGAGTAGCCGTTGACGACATTCTCGGGATTATACATATTCTGAGGTGGCAGCAAGTCCTTAAAGCAAATGCTCTGATTGAATTTCTTCAGCCTGGACGGCGCTTCCGGCTTATAATGGAAGCTAACCGCGCCTGTAATCTTCTCTTCGTTGACATACACGGCTAACCTAGCCGTACCTTCTAACACGATGTAGATTTTATCGTCCGCCGGCTTCTCGCAGCCCATGTCCAGCGTAATCCAGTCATCATGACCAGCTGCAATAGCCAATCGGTAGTCTTTCAACTCGCAAGAAGGAATATAATTTTCCTTCCGTTCCCCGCCAAACAGCTTCACATGCAGCGTTTCCGAATGCTCGGAAATATTTTTGATTTTGATCTGTACGCTTTCCGCCACTGAAGTTTGAATCGGCAAGACCAAACATAACCCTTTCTCCAAAGGAAGCGCTTCGGTTGGATGAGGATTGGCATAGCTGCGCTGAGATGAAGCGCGAATCTGTAATCCTTCCGCGAAATAAGGATCCAATTCCTCTTGAAGTCCTACAATCGTTTGTCCGTCTCGAAGCAGCAGCGCCTGCAGCTCCCCCATATGAGATTCGACTATGGCTGCGGGGTCTATCTCATATTTCATGCATAACGAAGCTGCCGTTCCAACCGCCTGCCCCATACAACCGCAGGTAGCCATTACTCTTGTAGAACCGAAAGCAACATGGGTAGCACTTATATTGCGGCCAGCGAACATGAGATTGGGAATATTCTGGGAAAATAAACTGCGGAACGGAATATTGTACAAGCCAGGCACGAAATTCCAAGCTGTAGCTGGTCCCTCATCATAGATGCCTTTAGCAGCATGCAAATCCATATACCATCCCCCGACGGATACCGCATCTTCGAAATGCGGCTTTGTGGTAAGATCGTTCTGAGACAACATGTGATCCCCTATAAATCGCCTCGACTCCCTTTTCCCCGGAATCGGGCAGACATAATCCAAGATGAGATTGTCCACATCGTCAAATTCGCCGCTATTTTTGATATAATCCCATATCCCGTAAACCAATTTCCGCAGCTCTAATGCGATGTCTTCATTGTTTGCGATAACATCCATATGTCCACCGTATTCCAGCCACCACAATCCGCCGAGTCCGTTGATTTTTCTAGGAAAAGCCCGATGGTTCAAGCCTTTTCTGATACTATCAAAAAAGTCCAATTTCGTAATATCATACGCAAAGCCAGGCCGCTTGTACGGAACAGAATATTCGACGTCACGGGCTTGAAACAGGATCGTGTCCCCCATGGTGTAATGATCCGCCACTTCGGGAGCCAAGTCTTCCTTGTATTCATGCCTCGCTTCTCTCCCCCATCGGAAGAGCGCGCCTGCCTGATATCCGACAACCCCGTCTCCGGAGCAATCGATGTAGGTTCGGCTTTCAAAACGGAATTTCCTTTCGGAAGCCAATTGAAGTCCTTCTACCCATTTAATTCTTCCGTTCTCCATTCCCGTTTCATGCACGCAGGTATTCAGGAATAGAGAAATGTTAGGCTCATCATAGACCATGTCCAACAGGACCGTATCCGAAAGCGAAAGCATAAGCTTCTTGTTATATAGCGGATTATAGTGGAAAATCCTCAGTTTGAGTTCTTCCACCAACCCGCCTTCACGCGCATAATAGGATGGACTGTTCCCAAGATAGGCCGACCCGTTGATATGAACCCTGACCTCGCTGCTGGCATTCCCCCCCAGAACCGGTCGATCATTAATAAGTGAAACTTGCAGCCCTTGGCGTGCGGCAGCAATGGCGGCGCATAGCCCAGCAATACCTCCGCCTACGACGGTTACATCCGCTTTAATAAGCTCCATTGTGATAACCTCCATGATTAGATACATCTATCATGGTAATCCTTTTGAACCCCATTTTTTTACATGATTTCGCGAAAAATTCATACATTTTTTTGCAACCTTATTTGGATTCATACCGTGTCATTTTTATCCGATATTGCTTAGGTGTATCACCCGTATATTCTTTAAATAATTTGCAAAAATACCCTTCATTTACAATTCCGACTTCCTCGCACAATTCCAATAAAGAATAATCCTGAACGTTTAACAGCTCAAGAGCCAATTGAATTTTTTTACGGTTGATGTAGCTGATAACGCCTTCGTTCATTGTTTTTTTGAAAAGACTGCTAAAATACGATGGAGCTAAATTCACTTCCTCGGCAATAGCCTCCAACGTTAAACGCTGTTTCAAGTTTTTCTCTATAAATCGCATGGCACTCATGATTTCTGCCCGATGCAAAAGTTGGCCAGCGTGTACATATTCGTAGGTGAAATCGCCAATATAGGCCAACTGCTCCTGAAATGCCATGAATTCGAGGGGAAACTCTGCGGCCTCTGTGGTCAACGTGTTCCCCGCTTTAAATTTCGCAGCAATGTCTCTATACAAGTTTCGAAGCATTGGTGCCATGATGGACTTATGGATTTTGTGATCCATAACAAATTGATTTAAAGCAGCAAATTCTTTCTCCAGCTCGTCCTTGGAAACCTTTCTTTGCAGCCAGGCTAGTAAATCAGCCAGCTTCTGCTGAAAGTCCTCCTTTTTGTCATTATGGTAATGAAACCGATGAGCGGGCGTTTTCACTGCTTTCTCTGCATGATAATAGAAATCGTCACTCACATTATTAGCTTCCGTGTAAGCTTGTTTAATGGATTCCCAGCCTCGGTGCGGACCGCCAAAAGCGACGGATACCCTTTGATTCAAATATTGATGCAAATGAGAGACGATCTGACTCCCGAGTGTCTGGCAAGCATATTCTGTATCCATCCTACTACGATTATTTTCCCAGGAAAGAAAGCCAATAAACCGATTATCGGAGAGATCCGCAGCTACCCCCCTGCCGCAATTCATCACCGTTTCTTCGATTACATTCGTAATCGCGTATTTCAAGATGTTTTGGTCAACCGCTGAATACTCATGGCGAAAACTTTCATACAGATTCATTTCAACAATAAAGCAGCAATAATTCGCTTGAAAGAAATGGAACTGCATTCGATTGGCGAAATCGGATGCCCGATGAGAAGGGATTTCGCCTCTGATCAGCTCGTTAAAAAATTGTTTACGGACTCTATATTTATTTTCAAGAACGGATACGTTTAAAGATTGAAATTCCTCTTCTTTTTTCTTAACCTCATCCCAAATTCCGGCTGCCTTATCCAAAGCTCGCTCCAAATCCGCTTCCCTGAGCGGAACCTTAACAATGTACTCCAATACGTTGGCATGAATAGCTCGCTGAGCGTACTCAAAAGACGAATAGGCAGTCAATAGAATGTATTGGGTATGTGGCAGCTCCGGCTTCAGCTGCTCAATCATGGTAATTCCATCCATTCGCGGCATAACAATATCGGTGATTACGATATCCGGCTTAAGCCGCAAGATCTCCTCGATCCCCTTCTGCCCATTATTCGCTTTGCCCACCAAATGGAATCGCCCTTCCTTATGGGAGAGCTCGCTAAAAAACAGCTCCAATCTTTGAATAATTAGATCTTCATCATCAACGATGAAGCAGGTGTAGTCTCTCACCATCATGCATCTCCTTTGAACATACCTGTTGGGAATATTGCGCGGACACGGGTTATTTCATTCGGTATGCTAATGATTTGCAGCCCGAACTGTTCGCCGTAGTGAAGTCTTATTCGACCATGAATATTGTTTAACCCAATTCTTTTCCTTTTTAGCTCTAGATCACTCGGTTCTGAATCTAGAATATGCTTTATTCGATCCGCTGGAATTCCTTCGCCTTGATCAACGACTTCGATCGTCACGATGCCGCCCTGCTCGTAGGCATGAATAGTAATCGAACCTTCGATTCCCCCTCCGTTATAGCCATGGAAGATGCTATTCTCCACGATGGGCTGCAGCAGCATTCGAAATACGGGGAAATCCATTAATCCATCTTCGATATTCTCAATCAAGTGGAAGTGCCTGTTATAACGGATGTTCTGGATCGCGATATAGTCCGCTACATTTTGCAATTCCTGACGCAGTGAAACCTTCTCCGAAGCGTCGGCTATCCCGTATTCCAATATTGAAATGAGAGACCCG
This sequence comes from Paenibacillus ferrarius, assembly GCF_002027705.1. GTDB lineage: Bacteria > Bacillota > Bacilli > Paenibacillales > NBRC-103111 > Paenibacillus_E > Paenibacillus_E ferrarius. The sequence goes on from NZ_MBTG01000018.1 coordinate 43,442, forward strand.
ATCACCACATCTACTTTCTCTATTTGTCCCAGGCGTATAACATTGCTAATAGATCCAAGCGTGTTATACAAAAAATGAGGATTTATTTGCGATTGCAGTACTTGGATCTCCAGCTTCCGCTCAAGTTCATTATGAAGCTCTGCTCGCCGAATCAGTTCCACAATTTGTTGCAGCATACGGTCGAAAGCTCGGGAAAGGTCGCCGAATTCATCATTTCGATTCATCGTCACTGTCGTTGTCAAATGGCCTTGCTCCACCCGTTTCATTTTTGTTTTGAGCGTGTAGAGCGGATTCCTTATATATTTGGCAATAAAAAAGGAAATGAACAGACTTAATAGAAAACCGGCAACCAGAAGCCCCATATAATAAGTTTCCAATCTGGACAACGCGGCTTCCAAGCGAGATTCATCGTTGATCGAGATGATGGACCAATTGAATTTCTCTGTCGATTTCTTCAAAATGGAGACCGGCATGCCATCCTTGGTATGCAGTTGAAGGCTTGTTCCCGTAGTATCAAGAATTTGTTCCGCCGACATATCCCCGATTGAAAACGTATGATCTTGAATATTCAGGGGGCCTCTATTTTCTGAAAATCCGGCAATAATTTTGCCAGATAGGGTAATCAGGGCCAGATTCATTTGTTCTTCTTTATTAATCTTGAACAAGGTTTCTTCAATGGCATTAAGATCCAAATCGATCGCTATGGCCATAGGAAACGGAGAGCCGTTCAGGTATCGAACCATCGTAACGGTCCAGCCGGAATACTTGGATTTATAAGGATCACTGACAAAGGTAGTCCGTTTGTTCTTGTTAGCCGCATCAAACAACGTTTTTCTGTCAGATAAGGGTTCATCGAAAATTCGCGTCAGCGTACTTCCGCCTAGAATGGATAAATCGCTATTGATCAAGTAAATGTTACTGACATAATTACTATTGAGCTCATACAGCTCTCTTAATTGATTTTTAATCACTTCCGTATTGGTAATGTTTGCTTTCACCGATGTTTCGACCGAGAACAAGATCGTCTGGAAAGAGGAAAAATTAACCGTTAAATACTGGTCAACTTTGTCCAATATTTGTTTTGTGTAATAAATATCATTGGTCCTTATTTCCTTTTGGACATAGCGATAGGACAGTTGGCTTATCAAGATGATGCAGCTTAATACAAATGCAAACACGATAAAAAATAGTTTTAAAGGCAAGCTGATTCTTCTTCGCATCGGTCATCTTCCTTTTAAATCTGTATTAAACTAAGAATAGCATAGGACAACAAAGAGAGGGGCTATTTATCGCCTCTCTCTTTGTTTATTTACTTGATTAGGCCTGCTTCTTTAAATTGCTTGGTTGCTGTATCCTTATATTTCTGCATCTCAAACTTGGTATCCAAGGTTTTGAGGAAATTATCCCAGTTGGTCAGAGGGTCTTTGCCTGTCATGAATTTGACTAGGCTTTCATTAATGAAACGTGTGCGGTCAGCTGCCAAGGTATCGCTTGGGTCTGCAGTTAATAAATTTCCGGGCAAAGTAAGCCCCACATATTGCTGATTGTTCGTGAAAGCTTCTGCCGTCTTCGGATTCTGGAAGCTGAAGTACTCGGCATCATCGCCACGGCGCGGCATTCTATAATGATCAACCCATAGATACTTTTCTTTCATTTCCTTCGATAACTCAGAGGTTTTGTTTTTGACCTTGCCATCCACGATATCCCAATGAATCCCTTTGATCCCGTATGCGAAATTCGGATAGGCTTCCTTGTCCGTAAAGAGATATTCCAGCATAGACAAGATCCGAATGATTTTGTCCTTATCCGCTTTCTTGGAAATAGCCCATGAATTGCCTTGGAACGATTTTCTCTCCACGATTTGATCGCCGTAAGGGCCTTTCATTGGAGGAATGACGATCCATTCCGGTACTTCTCCGCCGATTTCTTTCATTTTCTGCTGATAATCCGGTTCTAGTCTGCGGGCATCCCTGATCATGAAGCCAACTTTACCTTTAAATAACTTTTGGTCCAACAAATCGGGCGTATTCATCGTCACCCAGTCGGGGTCTACAACTTTGGCTGCCATCATTTTATTGATGTAAGCGAGCGCTTCCTTCATTTTGGGATCGATAAACAGGAACACCGGTTTATTGTCTTTCACTTCAATGGCTGAGGGAGGATTGACGCCAAACATCCACATTAAGCTATCGAAGCCGTAGGTTTGCAAATTGCCTTCTTTATTCATACCGCCAATGAATCCGTACGTATCGTTTTTGCCGTTTCCGTCTGGGTCTTTCTCCGTAAAGGCTTTCATCACTTCGAACAGCTCGTCAGGAGTTGTCGGCACTTTCATATTCAGCTTTTTCAGCCAATCGTTGCGGATGAAGTAGCTTCGACTGATGCCGTTTACATTATCATAACCTGGAACGCCAATGGTTTTCCCTTGATAGGACATCGCCTCCCAGGAGTCTTTGCCGAAACGCTTCTGCAATTCGGGAAATTGATCCAGGTACGGAGTCAAATCCGCAAGAACGCCTTGGTCATAATATTGCGCGAGATCGGACCGACTCTTCAAGAAGATTAAATCTGGAATATCCCCGCCTGCAATGAGCGTATTCAGTTTGGTTGTTGCCTGCCCAGCTTGAGGAATCATCATATCCAAGTCGATATTCATCGCCTTTTCCAACATTTGACGTTGAATATCTTCATCACGCGGAGGTATTGGAGCGGCAGCGTTGAAAGTACCTTGGTTAAACATCGAAATTTTCATTTTATTCGCAAACTTGTTTCCCTCGGATTGAGGGCTGCTTGAAGCTGTCGGCTTCCCCGCTTCTTGGTTCCCGCATCCTGACAATATCGTTCCCAGCGCTACGATAGCAGCCAGAACAGTAAACGAAAGCTTTGTACGTTGCATATTGACCTCTCCTTTTGCTTGTATATATATTATCATGGTGTCCCCGTAACAACCTAGGTAGGAATTGCCTTTAACCTTAACCTTTAATCGATCCCATGAGCACCCCCTTCGTAAAATGCTTCTGCATAAAAGGATAAACGATCAAAATCGGAACCGTCGTCACAACGACAGCCGCCATTTGCACAGCGAACTTGCTGACCGTCCCGGAATTGGCAATCGAATCAGCGCTTTGTGTTGCGACGTTAAGCAGAATGTTGCGCAGGACGACTTGAAGCGGCATTAGGTTCGAATCATTCAAGTAGACAATCGCATCGAAATAACTGTTCCAATGCCCCACGGCATAAAATAAGGAAACGGTGGCAAGAACGGGCAAGGACAGAGGTAAAATGATCCGCCATAGCGACTGAAGTTCACTTGCGCCGTCAACCCTCGCCGATTCCTCGATTTCAGCAGGCAATTGCTCGAAGAAGCCTTTAATGATCACTAGATTAAAAGCACTAATGAGATTCGGAATAATCAATACCCACGGGCTGTTCAGCAATCCCATCGAGCGGATTAACAAATAAGTCGGAATCAGCCCTCCGCCAAACATCATGGTAAACACAATGAAGATTAAAAATGTGCTGCGTCCTGGCAAATATTTTTTGGATAACGGATAAGCCGCTATGATTGTAAAAAGCACATTAAGCGCAGTGCCTACAACCGTTCGAAACAACGTAATTTTATACGCCTGCCCTATACCATGAGAAATGAATACTTCTTTATAGGCTGTAAAAGTAAAGGTTTCTGGAATAATAACAATTCCTCTTCTTAACACTTCCGATTCTGGCGTCACGGAAACAGCAACCACATATAGAAAGGGAAGCAAACAAAGTAGGGACAGCACAATAAGAATCATATAAACGGCTGCTTGCCATACTTTTTCCCCGATTGTCAGATTAATCATACGAAAACCACCTCACCAAATTTGACCATCGAATTTTTTGGCGAGCTTGTTTGCAGCCAAAACCAAAATAAATCCGATGACAGCTTTAAACAATCCTACAGCAGTAGCCAAGCCAATCTTAAGACGCTCCAACCCTTCACGGTAGACCCATGTGTCGATAATATCGATCTTCTCCTGGTTAAAACTGTTGGCAAACATGAATATTTGGTCAAAGCCAGCGTCCAGAATATGGCTTAATTTAAGAATCAGCATTAGAATAATGACCCCTCGAATGCCGGGTAATGTGACATGCCATAGCTGTCTCCATTTGGAAGCGCCATCAATTCGAGCCGCTTCATATAAGCTTGGATCGATTCCCGCTAATGCGGCAAGGTACAATATCGCTCCCCATCCAATATCCTTCCATATTTCAGATAAGATGATCAGCAGTCTGCCCCAGGCAGGTTCCGTTAGAAAGGAGATCGGCTCAACACCATTTTCCTTTAAAATCATATTAAAAAGGCCATCTCCGGGCGCTAATAATGCCACCATCAGTCCATAAACAATGACCCATGACAGAAAATGGGGCAAATACGTGATTGTTTGTACGATTTTCTTAAACCATTGGGTATACACTTCATTGAGCAGCAAAGCTAGTACGATGGGAGCAGAGAAACCGAACAACAACTTATACAGCGATATGAGAATCGTATTTTTCATGATGTCCCAGAAATAAACGCCGTTAATAAAATCTTTGAAATTTTTCAATCCCACCCACGGGCTATCCCATAGCCCCAAAGCCAGATTATAATTTTTAAAAGCAATAATGATTCCCGCCATAGGAATGTATTTGAATACAGCAAAGTAAACTAATGCCGGGAATAAAAGAGCATACATCACTTTATGCTTTTGTATCGTTCTTATCCATGAATTCCGCTTATGGGGGAAGGGAATGGCCTCCTCTGCCAATTTCGCTTGCATATCATCACCTCGTCTTTATTTCTATTTGTATAATAGCATCCCCCTATCGGATAAATTTCTGTAATTTCAAGAATTTCTTATAAGATATTAAGTAAGTGGGGCCTTGGAATCATCGTTACTGCACAAAAAAAAGCGGCATTACGCCTTCGACTCATCGTCGGCATTGCCGCTGTACATCTCGGAAAATAATCGAACCGTGGATCTTAATGGAGTGGTTCCCAGTTCTTCTTTCAGTAGCTTCGTAAATCGTTCATAATGCCGCACCATAGACAACCGGTCACCCAACTTCGCGTACACCAGCAGCAGCCTTTCGTTGACATCGTCAAGGTACGGGTTTTGACGAAGAGCGCTGCGCAGACAATGTCCCGCTGCATGGAACTCTTTTGCAGATAAATAGTAATCCGACATTCGTCTCATTAACTCAATATAATCGCTTTTGTAGGTTTCCTGCGCTTCCTGAGTCCAAACAAAACCATCTTCTTCCATATAATTGCCATTATAAAGGTTCGCTATCTTCTCGAATTCGCCGATAGAATCCGAAGTTATTACCATTTCACCGCTAGTGACCCGCTTAAATTCGGCAGCATCACACTCTCCCCCGCGCATCTCCAAACGATAGCAGTTGTTATGAAACTCCAGCTTGAATTTGTCGCCAGCACTCGCTATCTTTTTCCTGATGCTGTAGATACAGGTATGCAGAAATGCAGTAACTTGCTCCAAATTTGCATTAGGCCAAATATCCTCCAGAATTTTCTCTTTCGTGACAAACGTATTCCGATGATGAACGAGATACGCCATCAGTTCGCGTTCCTTGGACGTTCTCCATTTTACTGGAGATGCTGGTTCCGCGTTCGCATCGGGTATCCATTCAAAGCGGCCAAAACAGATAAACTTGGACTTGCTTGTTTGCCTCGCATTGTTAAATTTTTCTTGCTTACCGGCGCTTTGTTTGGACATGATGCGCGCGATTGTTTTGCTTAATCGTTCTACTTTGGTCGGTTTCAGCACATAATCGATGGCATTCAGGTCAAAGGCTTCGACTGCATAATGATTATATGCCGTCACAAAAACCACATCGATTCCGGGGTTAATCTTAGTGATGTGTTCGGCCGCTTCGATACCGTTCAAGCCAGGCATTTCAATATCCAAAAACACAACATCCACGCGCTCCTGCAATAACCTGTTTACCGCTTCGTCCGGTTTCGTAAACGTCCCGATAATCTCGATGTGTCCGATCGTTATCAACAACTTTTCAAGCAAATCCAGCGCTGGTTGCTCATCGTCGATTAATATTGCACGCAGCATAAGTCACCTCACCCAATCGAATTCGGAATGCGAATCATAACTTTCGTACCTTGTCCGGACTCGCTGTCGATTTTAAGACCAGTTCCGTATAGTGTCCTTAAGCGCCCTTCGATATTGGCGAGTCCTACTCCTCTCGTACCGGTTCTTTCTTTGGACAAAGACGCTTTCGTTTCATCGGAAATTCCCGGTCCATTATCCGAAACGACAACAACAAGACAGTCTTGGTCCGCTTTCACGGATATTCGCACGACTCCTCCTTCTGGCCGCTTCATCACTCCGTGCCGAATGGCATTTTCCACGATCGGCTGAATAATGAGTGGAGGAATACGGCAGCGAATGTCCTCATCGACGTCATAGATCACTTGCAGTTGCTCACCAAAGCGGGCCTTTTCGATGAACAGATAAGACTCTATGAGTTCCAGCTCCTTGTGGATCGAGACGAGTTGTTCTCGGTTTTGGAAATCGAAGCTGCTTCTCAAGTACAAGCTCAATTCGACAAGTAAATCCTGAGCTTTGCTTACGTCTGTATGACTTACCGAAATCACGGTATTGAGCGTGTTAAACAGGAAGTGGGGCTTAATTTGTGCCTGCAAAAAAGCCATCTCGATATGGATTAAATCGTTAACCGATTTTTTCAATTCGAGCAGTGTCCGGATGCGAGCCTTTAATTCGCCAGCCTCGATCGGTTTGCCGAGAAAGTCGTTCACACCCGAGTCAAAAGCTGTCACAATGTCCTCCGGACGATTTCTGGCAGTTAACAGCAATACCGGGAGTTCCGACAACGAGTATCGTCTGCGAATATTCCGGCACACTTCGTAGCCTGACATTCCGGGCATCATCAAATCGATAATCGCCAAATCGATACGCCGGTTCATCTCAATCTCGCGCATCGCATCCATCCCGCTGGAAACGGCAATGACCGTATATTTCTCTACGGACAGTAGATTGAGCAGCACCTGCCGATTGGCAGCATCGTCATCGGCAATCAGGATCGTATAGATGCCTTCCCCTTCCAATCGAACCTTATTCGAAGAAATCATTTGGGGTGCAGCCAACTCCTGCAAAGGGTTCGTCAAATTCATTCCCGGATCGTTCCGTTTCTCGACTTCTCGATTAGCGGATGGCACTGTAAAGGTAAACACTGCCCCTTTACCCTGTTCCGATTCCACCCAAATGCTTCCTCCGTGCAATTCCACCAATCGCTTGGTGACGCTGAGACCGAGCCCCATTCCGCCGTACTCCATCGCGACCGCCTTCCCAGCCTGCTCGAACGACTCGAAGATGACTTCCAGCTTGTCTTGCGGAATGCCGATACCGGTATCCGAAACGGAAACCGCCAGCCAGCCATCGTTCTCCCGCGCTGATACGACAATCTGACCTGAATCCGTAAACTTAAGCGCATTACCGACCAGATTGTTCAAAATTTGCACAAGCCTGTCTTCATCCACATAAACATAGAGACGATCGTTCAGAAGATCAACGAATTTCACCGGCTTGTCCCCGGCCATATAGCGGAACATCTCGAATATAAGGCGAGCAATCGGTTGTAACGCCACTGTTTTCCGCTTCAAAACAAGCTCTCCGTTCTTCAATTTGGAGAAATCAAGCAGATCGCCTAACAGGTTGGCCATCCTCTTGCCGGTATCTTTGATCATGGCTACATTCATCTTCTGATCCGGCGACATTGGACCTGCCGCGCCTTCAAGCAACGATCCAGCAATATTAATGATGGCGTGAAGCGGCGTTTTCATTTCATGGGATGTATTGGCAAGAAATTCGTCCTTCACTCGGTCCATAAATCGCAGTCGTTCTGAAAGAGTCTCCACTGTCTTGAACGTATTCACAAACCGTTTTGACAAAAACAACCCTTGAGCAACGGCAAAACATATCCACGCGGCTGTCTGAATAGACAAGACGGATACAATTCCCAAAATGTCCAATGCGGAAGCGACTTCAATGATCAGAAGCGACAATGCGCCGATCAGCATCAACGACGAACCTTCCCTCCGTCGCATCATGCCGGCAGACATCACATAGGCGACGTACAGGATCTCGAAAAATGCCAGTACCAATCCAACGCTGCCCAGTTTACTGAAGACCGGTGCGGGTGTAAGCAGAATAAGCAGCAATCTCACTGCAAGAGTCAATCCGAACCCTTTCATGACGACTTTCTTAAATAAACCCGGAAAAGATTCCATCGCGTACAGCAGGAGAAATAATTCGGAAGCTGCACCGGAGAAGGTTTGTATTTTCAAAAACAGTTCAAAAGGAATCCCCGGCGCAAACATCGCCGCAACTTTCTCGCCGTGAGTCGCCAAATATACGCAGACCGCTAAACAGCACAAACCAAAATAGAGCCAGGAACGTTCTCGTCCTCTCATTAAGAAAAGAATAATGAAATAAGCGCCGATTAACAAAAAGCAGGCTGTGGCTAATAAATCTTCCACCACCGCAAACTCCCGCATGGACAGTATGTCTTCCTGATACCCTAAATAAATAGGATGGGTGATTCCTCCCTGAAAGTATTGAAAATTAGCAACTTGAATGATGATGTCAGCATGGTTTCCGTCAATCTGCAGAAAACGAACGTAAGGCGTATTGACAGAAAGCGTCTCCTGTATATTCGTCCCTGGAATGCCGCCGGAACCGATCTCCCTGCCGTTTACGAACAGTTTGTGAGCTGTTTTAATGTTTATCTGCCTGATTCCGTAGATCTGCCCAGAGGTGCCCTGCAAATTAACATGCAGCCGGAATGTCGCAAATCCATGCGAAGACCCGTTCAAGCCCCCGGCCGCATACTTCTCCCAACTGTCTGGCACGCGAACGAACCCTGTCATCTCCGGCAGTTTGCCGTTATGTCCTTGCGGGTCGAAATCGTCCGGAGTGAGCAACTGATTCCGATAATATTCCCATTCCCCGTCCAGGCGGGTAGACCCGTTATTAGCAAAGTTCCATTGGGTTAAATCCAATTCGCCTTTTACTGCCTCCGGATAGATCGGGGAAGCCCAAAATTTAATGGAAAACCCAACGAAACCGAAAATGATACAAATAATCGTGATAGTGACCTTGACTTTTTTACGCATCCGCTTCGCCTTTTTTTGTCAAATGTTATGATAGAAGAGTATTCGACAAAAACTAACAAATTCCTTTGAAAATCAAGCTGCTCCCGCTGCCAAACGATATTTCAAAAAAGCAAAAAATTGCCGCATCTTCAGCTTTAAAGCCAAGATAACGACAATTTTATTGATAAAAATGCTTTTACTTTACGGTAACATCGTTTAGCATCAGATATCCTACCGGATTTAGCGCAAATCCTTTTACATTTTTAGCTGTTGCTGCAACGTGATCAATCGTGCGGATCGGAATCAGCGGACTATCTTTCATCTCGATTTCTTGCGCTTTAGCGTAAATCGCTTTACGTTTTTCCACATCTTTTTCACGACGGCCTTCTTCAATTAGCTTATCCACTTCCGGATTGGTATAGAAAGCAAGATTGCCTTTGCTTCCGTGGGAGGAGCTGTGAAACACATTATACTGATTATAATCCGCATCGCCGGTCGCGTTCCCCCAACCGCCGATAAACATGCTGTGCTCGCCTTTTCCAGTTACATCCAGATACGCGCCGTACTCCATCACTTTAATTTCGAGGTCGATGCCAATCCCTTTCAACTGAGATTGAATGACTTCCGCCAGATTGATGCGTTCTTTTCTGTCATCTGTCACAATGGATGTTTTGAATCCATTTGGAAAGCCAGCCTCGGCAAGCAGTTCCTTCGCCTTATTGATGTTGTAATCATACTCGCCCAATTTAGGATTAAAGCCTATCATCTTAGGGGAAAGAGCCGATATGGCTTTGCTGCCCACGCCGTTATAGACACCTTTGATAATGGAGTCCTTTTCAATGGCATAAGAGAATGCCTGACGAACGCGCACATCATCAAACGGTTTTTTCTTCACATTAAACCCAATGTATTCTACCCCAAGCCCTTCGGTGCGAGCCAGTGTCATGGACGTTGAATTCTTCACGCGGTCTAATTCCGTTACTGGCAGCTGATCGCTAATCTGAACTTCTCCCGATTCCACCATGGCAACCCGCGTAGTATCCTCTGGTACTACTTTGTAAACAACTTTATCTACTTTCGGAATCTCTCCCCAGTAGCTATCATTTTTGACAAGAATCATCTCTTGCCCTGGCGTCCAGGACTGGAATTTGAATGGACCAGTTCCAATTGGATTTTTCGACAGCTTGTCAGCCTGTTCCGCAATAGCTTTCGGGCTAAGGATACTGCCTTCATTGCTGGCAAGAATGGACAGAATAGGGGCATACGGATAGGACAGAATGAATTGTACCGTATAGTCATCAACAGCCTTCACTTCTTTTACCATGGAGAAATTGCTTGCTCTTGGCGAATTTACTTTTGGATCCAGAGCACGCTCCATGGTCTTCTTGACGGCTTCGGCCGTGAACGGCGTTCCATCGTGGAAAGTCACGCCTTTGCGCAGCTTGAACTCCCAAGTTAAGTCATCTACCTGTTTCCACTCTGTCGCTAGAGCAGGCTTGTACTCCATGTTCTTATCCGTCATGAGCAGACCTTCATAAACCTTGCCAAAGATATAATTGGCTGAAGGAATGTTGGTTATAAACTGGGGATCCAGGTTATTCGCATCTGCCTTCCTTGCGATGGTCAATGTACCGCCTGCTTTCGAAGATTCCGAAGCTTTCCCGTTATCGGCTGTCGAATTTGGTGAAGAGGAGCATCCGGCTAACACTGTCATACCGACAAGAGACATTGCGAGAAAACCGCCAAGAATAAGATTTCTTTTCATAGTAAACCCTCCTGTTTCGATCATGTTGATAAGGCTGTTTATTTCTTATAAGCATTATAGAGAATATTAGCCAAAGTGCCTTGCACATTCTTTACGTTTATTTACAATATCTTTACTACTTTCGTTATGCTAACCATCCATTATTTCATGGTCACATCATTAATTTCAATGTACCCTGAAGGGCTAATCCATACACCTTGCACATTTTTGGCGATGGCAGCCAAATTCTCCGAGCTGCGATAAGGCAGCAACGCTACATCATTGATTTCGATAGCCTGCGCTTTTTCATAGATTTGTTTGCGTTTTTCGGGGTCCGCTTCTTTACGTCCACTTTCGATTAGCTGATCTACTTCTTTGTTGGCATAAAAAGAGTGATTTCCGGGAACACCATGAGAACTGCTGTGGAACAGGTTGTACTGATTGTAATCCGCGTCGCCTGTCGCATTCCCCCAACCACTAATGAACATTTCCGTCTGCGCTTTGGAAGCTGCATCGATGTACGCCCCAAACTCCATGACTTTCACTTGGAGATCGATTCCAATCCCTTTTAACTGCGATTGAAGAACTTCCGCCACATTAATACGGGCTTTATTATCGTTCAAATATACGGTAGCCTTTAATCCGTTCGGATAACCGGCTTCTGCGAGCAATTGCTTCGCTTTGTTCAAATCATAGGCAAACCCTTTTATATTTGGACTGTAACCGATCACTTTGGGCCCAAGGCTCGAATTCGCTACTTTGCCGACGTTGTTATATACACCTTTAATGATCGCTTCTTTATCTATGGCATAAGCAACGGCCTGACGTACACGGGCATCGTCAAACGGCTTTTTACTCGTATTGAAGCCAATATGATCCACGGCAAAGGCATCGAATCGGCCAAGACTCATCGTTGCGGAAGATTTGACGCGTTCGATTTCGGTAACCGGCAGCTGCTCGGCAACTTGGGCTTCTCCGGTTTCAATCATGGCAACGCGAGTCGTATCCTCAGGAACTGTTTTAAAAATGACTTTATTAAACTTTGGTTGATCTCCCCAATAGCTTTCATTTTTCACCAGGACAATTTCTTGACCGGGGGTCCACGATTCGAATCGGAACGGCCCTGTGCCTGTAGGGTGTTTCGTTAATTCTTTTCCATACTGTTCGATGGCCTTAGGACTCAGTATACTGCCTTCCGCACTTGCCAAAATAGAGAGAAGCGGTGCAAACGGGTACTCAAGAAGGAACTGAACCGTATATTCATCCACCACTTTGACTTCTTTGATCATCGAAAAAAGATTCGCTTTCGGCGTAGGTTCCTTCTTATCCAATACGCGGGCAATTGTTTTGCGAACCGCTTCTGCATTGAATGGCGTTCCGTCATGGAACGCCGCGCCTTTGCGGAGTTTAAATTCCCATGTAAGGTCATTTAATTGTTTCCATTCGGTGGCAAGTAAAGGCTTGTACTCACTGTTCTTATCCAGTTGAACGAGACCTTCATAAATCTTATGCTGAATCACGGCCATGGAGTTGATCTGTGTGCTGAAATGCGGATCAAGGTTGTTCGCATCGCTCAATCGCGCAACGACTAGCGTGCCGGTGTTCTTCTGTGCTGTCGGGGTTGTTTCTTTGTTGCCGTCACTCACTTCTTTAGCGGAAGTACAACCAGCCAGTGCTAAAGTTAAAATTAAGAAAGCGCTAACAATTTTTCGGTTCATACAAGGTCCCCTTTTTGAATGAATTATCTTCATATTTAGATAATAAATAATTTTCAGATTTTTTATTTTCACAATCTTTACTTGATTTTATATAATCTTTACTACTTTCATTGAACAAATGCGGATAAACGACTTCGTCTTCCTTTTAGGGTTCTCCCTCAAACATAAAAAAAGGCATAGCCCCCTCCCGAATGGGAGAAAACTATGCCTACCTCACTACAACGAACCGGAGACGATATTTCCGCGATACAGCACCGCTTGACGCTTGGCTCTTCGCGCTACCGCTTCCGCCGAACAACCCGCATGAACAAGCACCGCGCTTGCTTCATCGCCAACGGCCGGCCAGACGCGGACGCCTTCCGCGGAAAGCGGAAGCTTGCCGCCTGTAATGAAGCCGAGAGCCTCTGCAAGCGAGCGCTCGTCACTCCAGCGGAATCGCTCCGCCAGACGGCCGACTCTTTCCAAGCTGTCACCTTGGCCGAATGGGGACCAGTGATCTGTGATGCTATCGTCGCCCAGCGATACGGAAACGCCTTTTTGCTTCAGAAGCGGAATCGGTATCGTCGCTCGGTTAATCGGCACGGTGGAGGTGATCGCGATACCGAGCTGAGCAAACAACTCGGCCACTTCGCTTTGCAGCTCGACCGGAACGTCAGCAAGACCTAGTGCGTGGCTGACGGTTACGCGCCCCTGCCAACCCGCTTCCTCGGTTAGTGCGGCAAGCCTTTTGAAGGTGAATATGCCTAAATGACCAGGGTCGTGAATGTGGACGTCAACGTCTGCGTCAGCCTCTACAGCCAGCTCCATAATCGTATTGAGCGATTTCTCGATGTTCTGATCAACCGAGGCCGGATCTACGCCACCCATGGATGTCGCTCCCATTCGGAGCGCCTCACGCGCCATCTCCACAACGTTGCTGCGCAGCAGCCCGTGCTGCGGGAAGGCTACGATTTCGCCAGACAACTTGCCTGAATATGTTTCGAAAGCTTGCAGAGTGGCTTCAAGGTTTTTCAAGCCGATATAGGGATCAATGTTGCAATGGCTTCGGACATAGGTCGTGCCGTTCTTCTGCAACAGCCCAAGCATCGCTTCCGCCCGCTCCCTGGCTGTCGGCAGCAGCTGCGTAAGCAGCGTCTCTTCTTCCTTTAAGCGAGTAAAAATATTCACCGGCGGTGAGCAAGCTTTCCATGGCCCTCCATAATACGTTTTATCGATGTGAATATGCATATCGCGGAACGCTGGAAGCAGAAGCAGGCTCTTAGCATCTTGCTGAGGCAGATCGCTGTCTAAAGTCGTGTCTGCTGCTACGATTTGTGTAATCTTCCCATCCTCAATGAGGAGATGGCAGATCTCCGTTTCCGTTCCTGTGATTCTTCCATTTTCATAGCAATAGCCGCTCTCCAAACAGACGTTAGTTAGCCAATAAGTCGAATTCATACTCATGTTGGTTACATCCTTTCTCCCTGTCAAATTTGCAATCTCTTACAGCAACTCAGGATCAAAACGTTTCTCATCCACATAAGCCCTAGCGTGACCCCAGAAATATTTGGTCGGTTCCATATACTTCTGCAGCCCTGCGCGCTCAATCGTCCGCTTCGCTTCTTCATTCGCTTCATCAAGCGCCGTGAACTCGTCAACTGTGAGCACTTTGCGGTCTTCCATCACGATTTTCCCATTCACAATAACGTTGTCTACATCGCTCGCTACCGCTTGATGCACCAGCCGGTGCACATACATATATTCAGGTGTCAAATGCGGCTGGCGCATGTTGACCGTTATCACATCCGCTTTCTTGCCTGCCTCCAACGAGCCTAGTTCATCATCCCAACCTACACAGCGCGCCGCATCAATCGTGACCATCTCCAGCAGCTTGCCGGCCGGCAAATAGTAGTAATCCTTGAGTGCCGCCTGATGGATCATCTGCGTCTTGCGCATCGCTTGGAACATATCAAAACTGGCTGCCGGAGAGGTACCATCCGTGGAAATCGCCACAGTTGCGCCCATCTCCATCAGTTCCGTTATTGGCGTCCGCGCATTGACTTGTCCGAACCCTGGGGCAGAGCTAACATTGGTGCCTGTTTCAGCCAGAATTCGCGCTTCGTCAAACGAGATGCCACGGCAATGCTGCAAATGCACATCGGGCCCCAACAAAGCGTTTTCTTTATCTTGAATCGCCAGGTGAATCATGCCTCCGAAAGCATCCGAGTGAATCCGCGTCTTGTATTTCCGGGCGATCTCGCGAATCTTTTTCGCTTGATAACGATCATGTTCAGTTAAGCCGTACAATTGGTCCGGCGGAGTCGGGGCTGAAGGATTTACGGAAGTTACGATAACAAATGGCGTGATAAAAGCACGAATATGATCGTCGTGCGCATGATGGAGCGCTTCAATCACCGACTCGGCACCCTTCAGCACCTCTTCGTAAGTCACTTCTCTGGTTACCCGCTTCCCATCCACCCAGCGGCTGAACGAATGCGGCCAAGGCGGGTTGCAAGGACCCGTGCAGACAATTTCGCGTATGCCAACTTCGGAGTACGCTTTGGCATGATTTAGCGCAAAGATAGGATCATCGGAACGAGGCATGGACCCAAGCACACAGGCGCCTGTCGTGATCCCTGCTTTTAAGCGTTCCAGCGCATTCAGCTTACCTTCGTAATACCAAAACTCATCCGTTACGAAGTGCTTGTACGTATGCGTCATGATCGGCATCCAGAAACTGATGTTGTCCATGGCGATCGTCTTGAACATGGAGTGACCGCCATGACCATGGACATCAATCAGACCGGGCAATATACAGTGATGGCTGCAATCTATCGTTTTCTTCGCCTCATATTTCTCTAGCAATTGCTCAGTGTCAGCAACCTCCAGAATTCTCCCCTCGTGGATCGCGACAGCTCCGTTCTCAAGGATGCGCCGTTCTTGATCCATGGTAATCACGACGCCATGAACAAGCAATAAATCGATCATAGCTGAAGTCCTCCTGCCACCAATGTCCCTCGATAGAAGACAGCCTTGCGTTCCGCTCTTCTCGCGACAGCCTCCGCAGATGAGCTCGCATCTACAAGCACCACGCTAGCTTCATCTCCAACCTTTGGCCATGAGCGGTTGCCATCTCGATCCAGCGTTGTCTTGCCTCCCGTAATGAAACCAAGCGATTGTGACAAGGAATACTCGTCAATCCAGCGGAAGCGTTCCGCTAAACGGCCTGCTCGTTCCAGGATGTCCCCGTTGCCGAAAGGCTGCCAAGTATCGAAGATATTATCGCAGCCCGCAGCGACAGCCACGCCTTTCTCATGCAAAAGCGGAACCGGCGGCAGCGTTCTGCTGTGGGGCGCGCTTGTAATGATCGTAATGCCTGCCTCGGCTAAAATGGCGGACAACTCCGCCGCCTCACCGGCTGGCACTTCGCCTAGAGCGAACGCGTGGCTGATCGCCACTCTTCCTTGCAAGCCCGCTTCCATCGTAAGCGCTGCCAAGCGCCTCATTGTAAAAGTACCCAAATAATCCGGATCATGCAGATGTAAATCGACGCCCGCATTAGCCTCAACGGCCAGCTCCATCATTTGTTGCAAAGATGCTTCGATATCTCCGTCTACCGTTGCGGGATCGACACCGCCGATCAGCGTAGCGCCTTCGCGAAGGGCTGCTCTAACCAGCTCCTTGGACTTGGATCGCAGCAATCCATGCTGTGGGAAAGCTACAATTTCATAAGAGAGTTTCCCCTCATACTGGTCCAACGCCATCTGCACAGCTTCCAAGTTATGCAGCCCTGTGTCCGGATAAATATCCACATGTGTCCGCACTTCCGTCGAACCTGCACTTAATAGCGCAGCCAGCAAGTTTTCTGCTCTCTCCTTGGTCGAAATCGGCAGTGTAGGGAGTATCCGTTTCTCCAATTCGCAGCGTTCCACGATATTGGCTGCGGGAATGACTGCGCGCCACGTTTCTCCAATCAACGTTTTATCCAAATGAACATGTTTCTCAATAAATGATGGCAGCAATAGCAGGTTCTTTCCGTCTTGCTTCGGAAGATCCGTTTCTAGCGGTTTATCAGCAGAAACGATTTCACTGATGAAACCGCCCTCTATACGCAGATGGCAGGTTACAGTCTCTGTCCCGGAGATCACGCCATTATCATACAAATAGCCGTTCTCCAGACGAACATTGGTTAACCAATAAGATGAACTCACGAATTACTCACCCTTCCTTCCTTTTCCAAAAATTCGGTGTGTTTTGCTTGTACTCCCTCAATTATAAAGAATATTCTGTGTTTTATTTTCACAATCTTTACTTCTATTTAAGGTATCTTTACGAGTTGTCCAAAGCTTATTTACTTCGTCCTTATTTCTGATAACTTTAATTTAACAAAGGAGGTTTGCTAGATGAATGTTGATTATGCTGAACAAAAGCAAGCGCTACCAAAACAGGTTCTCTCGGCTCGTCCAGGCAAGTGGAGAACATTTTATTTAAAGCTGCGAAGAAATAAATTAGCGATGCTGGGCGGGTACGTTATTCTTTTCTACTTCCTTGTCGCCATCTTTGCTCCGCTTCTGGCGCCCTACGATCCCTATCATATTGAATTAGCGAACAAGCTCAAGCCTCCCTCAGCTGAACATTGGATGGGGACGGACGATAAGGGTCGCGACGTGTTAAGCCGGTTGATCATCGGGACACGCCTTTCTCTCTCTGTAGGATTTGTGGCCGTGTTTATCGGAGCTTTCTTCGGAATCGTTCTCGGGTTGTTTGCCGGCTATTATGGGAAATGGGTGGATACGATCATTATGCGTGTGATTGACGTTTTGCTTGCTTTTCCGGGCATATTGCTCGCACTCGCCATCGTAAGCGCCTTAGGTCCCAGTTTAATCAACGTGATGATTGCCATTGGCGTATTTTCCATCCCGATGTTCGCCCGGATCGTCCGCGGTTCGACCTTATCGGTGAAAAAGTTGGAATACATCGACGCGATCCGCTCTTTGGGAGCCAGCGATCTGCGGATCATATTCGTGCACATTTTCCCGAACATCCTGTCCCCGATTATCGTTCAAGCCACTCTAAGGCTCGCAACAGCTATCCTCTCTGCCGCAGGATTGTCCTTCTTGGGACTTGGCGCTCAACCGCCTTTGCCTGAATGGGGTGCTATGCTGAGCAACGGACGCGACTTTTTATTCACAGTACCTTATCTGGCCTTATTTCCGGGACTTGCCATCTCTACATTAGTTATTGGATTTAACGTATTTGGGGACGGGCTCAGAGACGCATTGGATCCAAGAATGAAACACTAAGCTCGTGCTTTCGAAGACAGTTTTCTTAAAAGAAAACTCTAAGGGGGATATCCATGTTCGTATACATCATTCGCCGGCTGCTCCAGATGATCCCGGTACTGTTAGGCGTCATTCTAGTCGTATTCTTGATTATGCAGCTTGTGCCTGGCGATCCGGCCGTTCTGCTCGCAGGTGAAGGTGCTTCCGCTGAAACGGTTGAACGCATTCGTCATCAACTGGGCTTAGATCAGCCATTGTTTATGCAATATTTCCAGTACGTCATCGACGTGGTTCGAGGAGATTTTGGGATCTCGCTTCGCTCCAATCTGCCTGTTTTTAACGAAATCATGATTCGCTTACCGATCACAATTGAGCTTGCTGTGGCCAGTATATTCATCACCATTGTTCTCGGGATGCTTGCCGGAATCATATCCGCTACGAAGCAATATACGGCATCTGATATCACGATCATGATTATCGCTCTGCTCGGTGTATCCTTGCCCAGCTTCTGTCTCGGGCTCTCGCTCATTTACTTTTTCTCTGTGAAAATGCACCTCTTTCCTGTCGCGGGCTGGGGAACATGGAAACATGTTGTGCTCCCGGCCATCACATTAGGAGCTTCAGGTGCTGCCATTGTCGCCAGGATGACGCGCTCCACGATGCTGGATGTCATTCGCCAAGATTATATTCGAACAGCCAAAGCGAAAGGCTTGAAATTACGCGTTATCATTTATAAACATGCCCTCAAGAATGCACTGATTCCTGTCATTACCGTGGTGGGACTACAGTTCGGCGTATTGCTCGGCGGTACGGTCTTAGTAGAATCTGTCTTTGCCATTAACGGACTTGGACGGCTAATTGTAGATGCCATTCGCATGCGTGACTTGCCTATGGTACAGGGTGGCGTACTGATCGCCTCCATCATTTTCGTCATGGTTAACCTTGCGGTCGACGTCCTGTATCGCAACTTCAACAAACGTATCGAGCTGGATTAAAAGGAGGGAACTAGATGCTTAAACAACAAGAGAAGGTTTTGGAAGTAAGCAATCTTCAGACACACTTCTTTACCGATGAAGGCGTAAGCAGAGCTGTTGACGGCATTGATTTTACGCTCCATAAAGGGGAAACGCTCGGACTTGTAGGCGAATCGGGCTGCGGTAAAAGTATTACATCGCTTTCCATCCTCAGGCTGATCGCCAGTCCCCCCGGGCGAATCGTTAACGGAGAAATCCTTTTCAAAGGACAAGACTTATTGAAAAAAACGGATAAAGAAATGGGTGCCATCCGCGGCAACGAAATCTCAATGATTTTCCAAGAACCCATGACTTCTTTAAATCCCGTGTACTCGGTTGGGGAACAAATCGCAGAAGTTTTTCGCCATCACCAAAAGCTCGGGAGAAAGGAAGCCTGGGAGAAAGCAGTCGACATGCTGCGTCTGGTCGGTATTCCCTCCCCGGAGAAGCGCGCCAAACAAGAGCCTTATGAACTTAGCGGCGGCATGCGGCAGCGGGTGATGATCGCCATGGCGATGGCTTGCAGCCCGGAGATTCTTATTGCTGACGAGCCGACAACCGCTCTGGATGTAACGATTCAAGCGCAAATCCTGGATCTGATGAAGCTGCTGCAGAAGCAAATGGGCATGAGTATCATTATGATCACCCACGATCTGGGGGTCGTTTCTGAAACGTGCGATCGCGTAGCCGTGATGTATGCCGGCAAGATCGTGGAATATACCGCGGCTGGCGAGTTATTCGCCAATCCGAAACATCCCTACACAGTAGGATTACTTAACTCTCTTCCTCGTGCGGACCAAGACCAAGAAGAACTGCAAGCGATCCAAGGAAGTGTTCCAAGTCCATACAACATGCCTGCGGGATGCCGTTTTGCTCCTCGTTGTCCGCAAGCGAGAGAACTTTGTCATACAACTGTACCGGAGCTAACCGACGTCGGAAATGGCACTCAGGTTCGCTGCTGGATGTATACACCAGAGTGGAACGTACAGCTTGATGCGCATATGAAAGCGGGGGGCTCAATCCAATGACAATACCTATGGAGCGTGGCAAGGATAAGAAGGTTTTAGTTGAAATCAACCATTTGAAACAATACTTTCCGATCAAAGGCGGCATCTTAGGGCGAACCGTGAACCATGTAAAAGCTGTGGACGATATCAGCTTTAACATTCATGAGGGAGAAACGCTTAGCATTGTAGGTGAATCAGGCTGCGGCAAATCAACTACAGGACGAGCTTTATTGCGCCTGGATGAACCGACTGGAGGAGATATCCACTTTCAGGATAAGGATGTCCTTGGCCTGAATAAGCGTGAGCTCAGAAAGCTGCGCAAGGACATGCAGGTCATCTTCCAGGATCCTTTTGCCTCGCTGAATCCTAGGCAAACCGTCCGCCAAATTCTCGGCGAAGCGCTCACCATTCAAGATGTCATTCCGAAGGAAAAGCGGACAGAACGTATTCAGGAACTGCTTGACAATGTCGGGTTACGGTCCGACCATATCGACCGATACCCGCATGAATTCAGCGGCGGTCAGCGCCAACGTATCGGCATCGCACGCGCATTAGCTGTGGAGCCGAAGCTTATCATCTGCGATGAAGCCGTTTCTGCACTGGATGTGTCCATCCAAGCACAAGTGCTGAACCTGCTGAAGAAGCTCCAGCATCAATATAAGCTGACTTATTTATTTATCTCCCATGATCTGGGCGTGGTACGCCACATCTCCGATCGGGTGATGGTCATGTATCTAGGTAAAATCGTAGAAATTGCGGACAAAAAATCGCTTTTCGATAACCCGCAGCACCCTTATACCAAAGCTCTCCTTTCCGCCATTCCTGTACCCAATCAGAAGGAAAAGAAAGAGCGCATCCTGTTGACCGGCGATGTTCCCTCTCCCATCAATCCGCCTCAGGGATGCCGCTTTCATACGCGCTGCCCGTTTGTCGTTGAAACGTGCAGATCAAAGGAGCCTGAGCTGCGCTTTACCGGTGAAGGACATCAAGCAGCTTGCCACTTGGTTGCTTCAGGTAATTATTGACTTCATTCGCTTTATCATGACGAATAATTTAAACTGGTAGAGAAAACAACTATTAAAACCGTATGCAGAAGGGATCTCATGCTTAGCTTTGAGGGTTTTACCTTACTCATTTTGCTGTTTATTTTAGCTCCAATTATTGGGGCTATTACTTTATTATTTTTGTTTGTCTTTGAGAAACGCATTGATCTCCTGGAAAACAAAACGAAGAAGATAGAGTTGGAAAAAGAGCTGCAGCAATCGCTTTACAACCAATTAAATCAGCAAATCCAGCCCCATTTTTTATTCAATTCGTTGAACGTGATTCTAACCTTGGCGCGCTTGGAACGTACGGAAGAATTGGTCAGAGCCCTTGAGGTCTTCTCCCAATTCCTTAAGTTTAAGTACAAAACCACCGAACCCGTTATTCCTCTTCGTGAGGAAATTCGTTACACGGAGTACTACATCGAGATTCAAAAGCTGCGTTTCGGTACTCGCCTTACAGTTACTCTAACGTGCGATGAAGAACTCCAGGAAGCCTATATCCCGCCTTTTGTTTTGCAGACCATTGTTGAGAATGCGTTTAAGCACGGGTTGGAACGGAAAGTTGGAGCCGTGAATCTTGATATCCGTTTTTCCCTTGAACAGGAGACGGCAATTCTTCTTGTCTTCGATAATGGCACGATGGAGCAAGAGGAATCTGCCATGGAAGCGAAGAGCGGACATGGCTTGGACAACATTAGACGCCGTCTGCATCTTTACTTTGCCGATCGGGCTAGCTTACAGATTCAATCAATCCCGGAGACAGGTACGAAGGTGCAAATCAAATGGCCTTTCATCATAGAACCTAACTTATAAGAGGTGACCTAATGAATGTATTACTCGTGGATGACGAGCCTCTTGAGCTGGAACAGCTTGAATATCTGATACACCCGCTTTTTCCTTTTTGGACCTTGTACAAAGCATCCGATAGCTGCCAAGCTACCGCCATTAGCCAAAAGGTAAAGATTCATCTTGCCTTTCTTGATATCAATTTGCCAGGCAAGTCAGGACTGGAACTTGGCGAAGAGCTGCGTCAACATAATCAAGATATTGAGATCATAATCGTCACCGCCTACCAAAACTTCCATTATGCCAAACAGTCCATCCGTCTTGGTGTGGTCGATTACATGACGAAGCCGGTCATCCAAAGCGAGCTGAATGATATTCTGAGCAAATACCGCAATAAGATGCCGCAATCCAAGTACTCCCATGTTATTCATGACGCGCTGACCATCATTCATGAAAAATATGCAGAAAAGCTCGCGCTTGCCGACCTTGCCGCTGAGGTGCACATTAATCCAACCTATTTAAGCCGCCGCTTTCATGACGAAGTTGGTGTGTCATTCTCCGAATACTTGATGCAGTACCGCATTCAGATTTCCAAAAAGTATCTCCTGTCTCATCCCGATTGGAGTATTTCTACCGTATCAGAGAAAAGCGGCTTTAACAGCCAGCATTACTTTTGCACCATTTTTCGCAAAAGCACAAGCCAAACACCTAAAGAATATCGCGAGAAGGAGAAATAAACCTTGCTTTACCAATCATTTCGTGAATATGCGCAGGGAGCAGCCAAGATTGGCATAGGTCTGGGAGTAATATCAATCTTAGCCAGATGGGTAACAGGCATTACCATCTTCGCCTCCCCCGAAGCGCTGGTCAAATATGGCATCTTTGGCGGAATTGGCTATGCGTTGATGGGAGCCATCGCGCTGATGGCTTTTGGCTGGCTTGGGAAAAGGGTGCGTAAAGAGTTCGGCGACGGCTTGACCATTGGGGATTTTTTTCAATTTAAGCTTCACCGGGTCGGTTATTGGATGATGATTGCTATCCTGCTTATCACCAGTATCGAGGGCTTATTTACGCAGGGAATGGCCGCAGGCGTGCTTGTCAATATTTTGTTCGGCATCCCAATTTCAATTGGAATGCTTTGTTTCTTCCTGTTTTGCGTCGTCTATGTCGGCTTTGGCGGAATTGTCCTGATTCAGCGTTTGGCCTTCGTTCAAGTCATATGTATGTTTGCCGCAGCCATCCTCATCCCCCTTTATTTTTTCATTGCAAAAGGGGTTGAAAACGTTTATCAAGGAATTCGCCTCTATCATCCTTATTTACTCGTGCTAAACAATCACGAAGGATTGTTTTTTATGTGTACAGGCCTATTCATTGGCTTCGGGCAAGTTTTCGTCGACCAAGCAACGTGGCAACGTCTATACATGCTCGAAGGCAAAAAAATCGTGCCCACCTTCCTGCTATCCGGGCTCATCTGGGCAACCGTTCCGCTAGCTTTTTCTTCGTTAATTATGGTCGTTATATTTACAGGCAGTTTTAATAACATTTATTCACTCTTATTTGATCTTATCCGCAAGATTGACACCATTTTCTTACTGGTGTTGTTCGTCCTCTGTTCATTCGGTGCCGTAACCTCAGCCTTCGGCGCTGGGCTGCATTCCATGATCAGTCTCATCGCGGGCAACGTGTATCCCCTCTTGAAGCCTGACGCCAATGAACGACAGAAGATGCGTATGGGATACATGCTTGCGATTGCAATCGGCGTTCTGTCGATTGTACTTACCTTTTTTTTCACACCTACACTTCTGGAGCTGCTCTTTTTCTTTGGCATTATTTACGCGGCACTCATTGTCCCTCTGTTGTTCATCGTTTTTAGCAAAGGAAAAGTGGACAATTTCATTCCTCTCTGCGCACTGATAGGACTAGTCGCGGGATATACAAGCCGATACAAGTTAGGGAACTTAGACGCCGTCTGGGTTAGTATGATGGTGTCAAGCCTACTCGTCATTGTGCATTGGGGCAGTAAGTTTATTAAGAAACAACTGGGAAATCATTGAGAGGAATCCACTTCTATGCTTCGTTCTTACTTATTATTAATTTTTTGCGTTACCGTTTGGGGGAGCAACTTTGTCTTTGGCAACATGCTTGCCAAACAGTTCTCCCCCTTGTTTCTAGCCATGGCTCGCTTATTGTTCATCTCCTTGTTTCTACTGGGTTATACACGGATTCGACACCGCTTCGTTCCCGTTGGCAAACAAGAGTGGAAGCTGCTTATCTTACTCGGCCTGATTGGCGTTTTTATAAACCAGTGGTCCTTTTATCAAGGCTTGCAAACGGCCGACCCGACCACCTCAGCGCTTATTCTAGCGCTAACTCCTATTACGACAGCCCTTTTAGCAGCCTTATTTTTAAAAGAAGCTTTAACGGTAACGATGCTAGCTGGCTCGCTTGTGGCAATCTCGGGTGTATTTCTCGTCGTTAATAATGGCGGGAAGCTGGCATTTCATATAGGCCACCTCTGGATCTTTATCACGATGATTACATTTGCCATCTCCATTGTATTAGTGCGTCTGCTGGCTCGCAGGCTGACCCCCATTATTACCACGCTGTATTCGACCTTGGTCGGGTTCGGCACGATGGTGCCGGTCGTACTGGCGGGTGGGACAGGCTGGAACATCAGTCATGAAGCTTGGGCATGGGCTTTGCTAATTATTACCGCTATTCTAATGCACGGAATAGTTACCCTCATTTGGAACAGCCAACTGCAAAAGGTTGGCGCGGCGAAGGCAGCGATGTTCTCGAACCTGGAACCGTTTGTCGCGATGATAGTTGGCTATGTAATACTCGGCCAGCTCGTTACCTCGCAGCAAATGATTGGTTCCTTATTCATCGTTGGCGGCGTTACCCTGGCATCCTTAACTCTTTCCAAAGGAAAGTCACAGAGGGTGCTTCCCCAGTGAGCAGATTAAAGGTTCTGGTGCAAGGATTTAAAAAAGTTCGTGGTTACCCGACACTAAACCAAATATCTTATTTAGCCATTCAACAGCAGTAAGGGCAGGCGAATTATCATCGGCCTGCCCTTTCCTTATCATATGATAAAGCCACGCTTATCAAGAAATTCCTCATAGACAATGCTGAAATGGCTTGTTCATATTTCGATCATTAGAAAGAACGTGATTATACCTCTTTGAGACCCCGCACAAATGAGTTCACATTCCTTAAGCAGCATGCCCCTTGCGGGTTGTTTACTTCGCATCCGCAGCGTCCCGCCTGAACGTGTGCTTTGATTTGGTTCGCAGGTTGTTGGTCAGTGCCTGACGTTTGAAGAAGGCGCTCTCTCGTCCAATCAAAACAGTAACACACTGGTACATCCATGCTGAAGTAAACAATAGAGCAAGCAGAGTTTGAACAGAATAGGTAAGAGTTCTCAGGTGCAATGGTTTCTAATGCCGACGCTTTAAGCAGGGACTTGAGCGTTATAAGTTGCACATTCTTGCCTTTTTTACCGCAGGAAGGGCATTCCAGAGCCACCCCGCGGCAAGCTCCCTCACTACGTCTAAACCTACCTTCAATGAAGTCTGTCTTTAATCTGTTAAATTGTTAGCATGGTAGCATGGTAGTATAACTCCTTGAGAAGTTATGAAGGCCGTGTTTAAATGTAACAATAGCATGAAATGACACGATAGGCTTGCGTCATGGCTTAGTACCATAGCGAGAAAGAAGGCTATAGAAGTGAAAAGAACATTCATAGATTTGTTAATGATAACAGTTGGTGCACTAGCTTTTGCGTTGGGCATTAATGTGTTTGTCATCCCTCACGAGTTGGGCGAGGGGGGTGTGGTTGGCATTACTATCATTTTATATTATTTGATGGAATGGTCTCCAGGTTGGACAAGTTTGATTATTAATCTGTTACTGTTGGCAATTGGATGCCGTTTGTTAACAAGAAAGACAGTATTATATACAATCGTTGCCGTTTCTCTCCATTCGTTGTTTCTTCATCTGACCCAGGGTTGGCATATTGCTTCAAACGATTTAATTGTGAGTTCCATTTTCGGAGGGGCTATGATTGGATTTGGCATCGGACTTATAGTTAGGGTAGGAGGTACGACTGCTGGCACTGTTATTATAGCGAAGTTGATGAACAAGTTCTGGGACTGGAATATCAGTTTTGCGTTGTTGTTGTGCGATGTTCTTGTAGCAATGTCCTCTTACTTTATCATTGGCCCCGAAAGACTGATGTTCACCATTATTATGCTTTTCGTAGCTACCAAAGTGATGGAGTTCGTGATAGAGGGATTGAACCCAACGAAATCTATAACGATTATTTCCAAAAAACAAGACCAAATAGCTCAACAAGTAAACACTCTTATGGATCGAGGTGTTACGGTCTTAAGCGGTCATGGTTATTATACGAAGACTTCCATGAATATTCTCTATATTATAGTCAAGAAACAGGAGGTTGCCCTGCTGAAGAACATCGTAAAATCCGCGGATCACGAAGCTTTCATGACGGTTCAAAATGTGCAGGATGTGTTCGGTAAAGGTTTTGTCGACATTCAAAATTCCTAAAAAGTATAACCAGTTTGAACAAAACACATTTTTTCACAAAAAGGATTTGCTTTCTCTTTCTTTTCCCAAACGGTCTTAGTCTGCCGCTGTTATCATTGAACTAACGATTCTCGAGAGATCTAATCTTCATTTAAGAAAGTTTACTGGCCTAAGAAGCTCGATGGATTTCGAGGTAAATTGCATGAATTACAACTTAGTTTTGAAATACTTCTAACAAATACGTAGAAGGCTCATTCTACTGACAGAAGACCACATAGGACACGAGAGATAATTATCATTGACTTATTTACTTGGTTTATTCTCTAGATTGTAAGTTTTCGGTTTTAAGAAATCTGTATACAAAGTGTGCACTCACGTACGCAGCATATGGTGATGACTATCTCTGTTCCGTTGTGGCACAATGTTAAGCCCTATTTCAGGCTTGAACTTGGCGTAGGCACTCTTATTAACATATATTTAATACAGTCATGTTTAAACTAAAGGAGGTTGATGCTCACCAAGATTCAAATCACCAGCAAGTATCTCTTACTTATCTGGACTAATAAAGAATGTTCCCCATCTGACCGTGTGAGTGCGCTGGTTTTCACCAACTTAAATTGTTACCGGTAGCCCAGAGAAAGGAGCAACCTCGTCATTCTTTTTTATTATTTCTGCTATTAAATTTTTCCAATCATGTCTTTGGTCTTCTGTTATGTTTCTATCGATGTCATCAGAAAGCAATTTCACATCAAACTCAAGAAGATATCTATTAAGTCCGTATCTATAATCTGCAGTGTTATTAATACCTCTAGGACATTTCCCATGCGCCTCGTCTTGAGTTTAACATTACCAAACTCGCCATTGCACGCCTAGCGACTGCAACTCGCTTGTTCACGAGAGGGTTCATCTATTTTTTGCAATGGTTTTTGTTTCTTAATTTTTTAACTCTAACTCCATTTTCAAATCAGCTTCTAGATATTTGTTATTCCCTATTGGAACAAACGAAAACCCGAATTTCTTATACAATTCTATTGCAGCAATTAGTTTCTGATTTGTAAAGAGTATTATTTTTTGAGCATCTTCAAGCCTAGATGTCTCTATACATTTTTCCATTAATCTTCTTCCTATTTTCAACCCTTGATATTTTTCTGTTACTGCAAGCTTTGCCAATTCGAATGTATTTTCTTTTTCTAATTTAATTAATGATACTGTTCCTACTATTTCATTATTGTATTGGGCAAAGAAAATAAAGCCTCCATCATTTAATACAGCTTCTTCTGGATTATTTATTATTCTCTCATCTTCAGGTTCAACATTAACGTATTTTTCAAGCCACTCGTAAGAGAGTCGTATTAAATCTTGCTTGTAATCACTTTTGTATGGAACAATTAATAATTCAGTCATCAAAAATCCCCCTGTATGATTTAATAGTCGCGCTTAATTCCACGTTTTACTACTTGCCAATCCGGCTCAATATTTTTTTTCATTCTTTCAAGCATTGATAATAAGATTATTTTTTCTTCTTCATCAAAACCTCTCAGTGCTACTTCACTTGAATAATCATTTTCTCTTTTTAAAAATGAATATATCTCTTTCCCTTTATCAGTAGGGAAAAGTTGGCGTTCTTTTTTATTTATAGGGCTTTCTCTTTTTACAATCCATCCATCTGTCTCTAATTTTTTTATCGACTTGGCAACAGAAGTACGATCTATGTTAAGTAATTCAGCTAACTCTCCTTGAATGATGCCAGGATTTTCGTTTATTCTTACTAAATATAAATATTGACCTTTCCCCAAATCCAACTCTTTAAATTCAATATTACTTATTGTTTCAAAACATCTTGAGATTTGACCAATTTTCCTAAGTATTTGTTGCATAGTACCCCCATTTTCCTAAGACAATAATTTACGGTTAGCAAAGATAAGTATAAACATTTTTTGTTGAATTTTCAACAATATAGTTGAAAATTCAACAAAAAATCAAGTTGATAGTCTTAATTCAAACCGTTCGCTACTATGCTTTTGGTTTGAATAACCTGTTTATAGTTGTCTGCCAACCTTGGTTCCCGCGGCGGACATAAAAGAAAACCACCCTACGATGGTTAGTCGCAAGGTGGCATTGCACATATTTTGTAATGTGATATAAGTAGGGCCGAAGGTGTCTCTTAGTATTGTAATACTTTCTGTTCTGTTCATCGTTACTCCCCTTGTAGAAATAAATTCACATCTTGCTTTATCCAAAACTTTAAATGTACAGGGATACTATCCAAAAAATTCTCGTATTTCCCGATCCAACCGAATGGTATACAGTCTTCATATGATGCTGGCTCAGGATAATAAGATATTAACTTCTTTTTATCAAAATCTACATATAATGATGGAACCATATCAGAAATATGACTATACATTTTTTGCTCCAGCATCCTTGTCAATTCTTTCGTAAGAGCTTCCAAGTCAATGATTTTATTGAGAAAATCCCCTGCAGTATTCTCATTTAGAATATCAATATCAAATCTTTCTGAGAAGTCCTCAGAGTTTTGAATTTGAAATCCTCTATTAATATAAGCAGCAATACGCTTTCGTAAATCTAAAAACCATAATTCCTTATCTGTTATATACCATCTATACGTTGTATTGTATTTTACAAGTACTATTATTGTTTCAGCATACTTAGGCATATCTGATTTCTGCAAGATGATCTTCTCCTCAATTTATAGTTTTATTATCTTGCTTCTTATTCACTATCAGTAATATTATTTATTTACTATTTTACCATACTCTTGGAGCCATTCAGCCCAAGGAGCAGGTAATTCATATGATGTTCCTGGCTTTAGATTTCTATAAGACTCATTGTCGTTTTTTGTCGAATATTTCAAAATTATTGTAAAAGTTTAGGTGAATTCCGTTTTCCGGGATTAGTTTTGTTATTTCTTCTTCTTTTTGTGGGTGTCTTTGTTGGGTGACAATTAAGTTTTGAAGTGCAAGAAACCAGCAAACATAAGAGTTTGCTGGCTTTTCTTTAAAAATTGATTTACAAATAGAGTTTTGAAGTGGTGTTTTCGGGCAAAAAACTTGAATTACAAATAAGTTTTGAAGTACTTCTTACAAACATTATATTCCCGACTAAATTCAAAGAAAAAAGACACCGCCCTTTTTTGTTTTTCAGGCGATGTTTTCAAAATATGAAACGTTCTTTCTACGACACAACTTGGCACCCGCTTCCGCATGTGCTGTCAAATCCATAAAAAACAATAATAGAGTTCATTCATCAAGGTCGCTTTTCAGGGGTACAGAAGTCATGTCTTCGACGATGAATCTAGATAATCGGCAACATTCCAATTCATTCATCTTCACGTCGTCTATAATCTCATTCGCAGCCAAGCGGCTAACAATAGGAGCTAGCGTAATGGCTGAATGCATAACTGAAAGATATAGACCTCCTATCTGTTCATGAAATCCAACAATAGGATAACCGTCTTCTGGCATAGGTCTCCATCCTACCTTGATACTTTCCAACTCCAAATTCTCACCTCCATTTAAATGGTGGCGAAGGGTTTCAAAAGCTCTTTTTCCGATTGCTTCTGGCCCGTTTTCTTCAGACTCATCTATATAATCTTCCGCAGCTAGTATAATATCATTTGTTAGTTGCCTTGCTTCAAATTTTGAATTAGAAATTAAAGTATGAATTAACTTTTCTTTTGATTTCATGCGAATTATGATTGAAGGCGACGGAGCAACAGGAACATCGAAGCCTAATGGTTTACAGAGCTCGGGTAAATTTGCACCAGTAGCTAATACAATAATATCTGATTCTATAAAACCAATTGAGGTGTAAACACCAACAACATTAGAACTCTCTTTTTTTATTTGCGTAACTTTTGTATCGAACAGTATATTGGCCCCATTTTCTTCTGCTTTTTTTAACAAAAGCTTTGTTGTTAATGCCGGATCTACTGCGCCTTCTCCATAAGCAAAGCTAGCCTCTTCTGGATATTCCTTTAAATTAGGTTCTAATTCTATGATTTGTTTCCGATTCAGTTTTTGTATATGAGACTTCTCCACATTTGCAGGTACTCCCCATGTCAGTGCTCCGTTCCAATTTACCTTTAAATCAGGCAGATCTTTTTCTAATGAATGATATTCTGCTAATGTTGCATCGTATAGATGTCGAAATTTTTTTGAAACTCGACCTGACGAATTAATCCAAGCGAAAGATTTTCCAGTTACTTCACATGCTGCTGTTGAATTACACTCGATTACAGTAACATCCTGATTCCGTTTTGATAAGTTATATGCCATTGATGCACCAACAATACCTGCACCTATCACTACAATTTTTTGTTTCCTGATCATGCACGCCTCCTCTTGACAACCAGTGCTTACTAACTACCTTCCGCAGAGGTCGTGATATTTTAGATTATATAAGACCGAGTGACGGGGAGCTGCCTCCGACGCATGACGCGCCGCATCGCAAGAGCTTGAATAAAAAGATGTTAATTTTGAGTGGGACTCTCAGTCAGTGGAGTCGGGAGAAATCACTTCCCACTTTCCAGCACCATGACCCGACGGTCTTCACTCAGGTTAATGTTGACTTCCACTCACGTTCCCATATGCTATCATTTAACATGAACTGAGTTCACTATTTAAATACTGTAACATATTGCTCTAATCTATCGGCAGGAAATAATGATTATAACTAATCATTACTATCCAATTTCTCAACCGTAGCCAAACCCAGCAAGATGGCACCACGCTAATCTGCCCGTCCCTCGGTTTTAATGGTTTATCTCACTATGCGGGAACAGAAGAAACGCTTTGGAACCTTTCTCCATTCGTTTTTATCCTGCACACATACTCCACTTTCTCCTTGGTGTTCACCATCCCATGGCTCGACGGGTCTATGCCCTTACATTCATACGGGGCTTTCGCAGGTTAAGTTCATTGGAATGTGAAATAGTAATTCACTAGGCAATGGGGTAGGGTCGATTGAAGCATTGCATTACTTGGACGTTGAACAACTCGATCCTTGCAACTTTATTGTCTATCAGCGGATTATTAAAGATAATCCCAACGGTCGTGTTGTTGGGAGACAATTAGGTTTTGAAGTGCAAGAAACCAGCAAATTCAAGGATTTGCTGGTTTCTTTGTGAAAATTTAATGACAAACAAAGTTTTGAAGTGATTCTAACGATCCAAAAAGCTGAAATACAAATTAGTTTTGAAGTACTTCTGACAAATTAATTAAAACCAAACCACATCTTTTTTCCAAAATGGAAAGACTGGTGTACTACCGATCCCTTTCTTTTCAAACTTTCATTTGCACATTTGGCTTGCCGGAGCTTTTCTCGAAGAAATGACCCACCTTACCTCTTGTCCTGATATTATATCGCCTGCTCCGGGTGGCAAACAAATGGCTAAAGATGCACCTAAAAAATAGAAAAAAACTATTTTTAGCGTCAATCCTTGCTTTTCCAATCACTAAATTAACTTGGATTTTTGTAGAAACCTTTGAATAATAGTTGCAACCTCTGCCCGAGAGATGTTATCATTCGGCGCCAACCGGCCGCTGTTTCTGCCTGACACAACTCCTGCCTGCAAGCAATCCGCAATCCCGCTTTTCGCCCAATCCGATACCAGCTTCGCATCTGCGAATGACATCAGCAGCTTCTCTGTATCTGCAGACGGAAATTTGTCTTTAAGTCCGGTTAGCCTCATCGCTCTTGCGATGATCGCCATGGCCTGTTCCCGGGTAATGCTGTCATTCGGACGGAATGTGCCATCTTCGAATCCGCTGATCAGATTATACGCGTAGGCAGTTTGCACCACACTGCTGTACCAATCTGATGACTTTACGTCTTTAAAACGTGCGGTGCCATCCCCCTTCTTAATGCCTAATCCTCTTACCATAATCGCCGCAAACTCCGCACGCGTAATCGCTTGATCGGGAGCAAACAGGCCATTGCCCGTACCATTAATAACCATGCGGGAGCCCATATCGTTTACAGCATTTTTCGCCCAGTGGTTCTCTACATCAGTGAATGCCAGAGGGTGCCAGATCACGGAATACGTGCTGTTCGTCAAACTATTCATTTTGGCATAGTAGGTACCGTCAATCTTGCTAACTACCGTTGGTACATGACGAACGGTTCCGTCCTTATCTACGACAACGCCTGTTGTGATTCGATTCGGGTCTACCCCAGCAGGAATGGCTATGGTTCGTTCTACATAAGCGTTGAACTTGGAAACTTCAATCGTCTTATCCCCGTATACGCCAGTAACTGTGAAATTGTACGTTGGAGCAATGATCGTAAATTGTCCTTGTGCTGCCGAGTTTTCTAAGAGTTGCGTAGTTTCTGCTGTAGATTTGGAAATCTCAATCCTTATTTTAATATCTTGCAGGTTCATGCTCTTGCCTAATTGCCCCGATATGGCGTCAATGTTAATCTGTTGTGCAGGCAGCGTATACGATGCTTGCTCTGTTTGGATGACGACCAGTGCCTGCTTTTGCTCCATGCTCTTGACCATCTGTCCGGTCAATTCTCCGATCAGAACGGCAGAGCTCGTCTTCACCGGAATGGTAATCACCGCATGCTGACCTTCCGCTGCCAGCCTATCGTCCAGCTTCTTCGCATCAATCGCTACCGTTGTAATGGATCGGTCATTGACTATGGTAGTGGTGGCGATGCCTGCATGTTCAACTTTCCCGTTCACATAAATTTCAACCACGTTGGCAGCAGCAGCAGCAGGTGTACTGCTTCCCCCACCACCTCCGCGGTCTTCTCCGATTTCGCTAGGAGAGGCTGATTTCACGGTTACCAGGCTTGTTGCTGTCTTGCCGCCGTCTTCCGTTATAACGGTTATCGTCGCCGTTCCTGCCGCCTTTGGCGTCACCACGCCCGTTGCATCAACGGTTGCCACGCTTTCATTACTGCTGCTCCATGTGACTTTCTTATTGGTCGCGTTACTCGGATACACCGTTGCCGTAACGGTTGCCGCACTTCCTCCCGCCGCCAAGCTCAACGTTGAAGGGTCCAGCACTACGCTTGTTACGGCTATGACTTCTGCTTGTACGGTCACCTCACTCGTTGCCGTCTTGCCGCCGTCTTCCGTTGTAACGGTTATCGTCGCCGTTCCTGCCGCCTTTGGCGTCACCACGCCCGTTGCATCAACGGTTGCCACGCTTTCATTACTGCTGCTCCATGTGACTTTCTTATTGGTCGCGTTACTCGGATACACCGTTGCCGTAACGGTTGCCGCACTTCCTCCCGCCGCCAAGCTCAACGTTGAAGGGTCCAGCACTACGCTTGTTACGGCTATGACTTCTGCTTGTACGGTCACCTCACTCGTTGCCGTCTTGCCGCCGTCTTCCGTTGTAACGGTTATCGTCGCCGTTCCTGCCGCCTTTGGCGTCACCACGCCCGTTGCATCAACGGTTGCCACGCTTTCATTACTGCTGCTCCATGTGATTTTCTTATTGGTCGCGTTACTCGGATACACCGTTGCCGTGACGGTTGCCGCGCTTCCTCCCGCCGCCAAGCTCAACGTTGAAGGATCCAGCACTACGCTTGTTACGGCTATGACTTCTGCTTGTACGGTCACCTCACTCGTTGCCGTCTTGCCGCCGTCTTCCGTTGTAACGGTTATCGTCGCCGTTCCTGCCGCCTTTGGCGTCACCACGCCCGTTGCATCAACGGTTGCCACGCTTTCATTACTGCTGCTCCATGTGACTTTCTGATTGGTCGCGTTACTCGGATACACCGTTGCCGTGAGACTTCCTGTTGCTCCTCCAGCTGTTAGAGTCATTGTTTCCTTATCCAGCGTCACATTCGTTACCGCTGTAGCAGTTGGAGGAAGAAACGCCATAACCGTGGCTTTATATTCTTTCGCTTCATCCGAATACGCTACATACGGTATTCCGTTCGCGTCAATCGCAAGCGAAAGAGGATCAGCTGAAGCTTCCGAGAAGCCTTCGGTTCCTACCGTCTCCCAATTTGCCCCATTAAACTTCATTACCGTTGCTTTTTGGCCGTTCTCCATATCAATGTACGATACGTAGGGTGTTCCACCCGGTGCAAGTGCAAGCGAAAGGGAAGCTACTTGACTGGCTGAGAAATCGGCATTCCCTACGACTTCCCAAGCGGATGTAAACTTCATAACAATTGCTTTGCCAGCCCCACCATCCCGAAAAGCGAAGTACGGTGTTCCATCCCGTGCAATCTTAACCGATGTGAGGCTAGCAGACGTACCTGTAAAACCTGTAAATCCCACGTACTCCCAGCTTATCCCATTGAACTTCATCACTGATTCTAACTCATCTTTACCTAAATCATGATAGGCTACGTAAGGAGTTCCATCAGGAGCAATCGCCAGTGATATAAAAGAATACTCACCTTCGTTGAATCCTGTTTTTTCAAATACCTTCCAATTTGAACCATCGAACTTCTTAACTGTTACTACGTAATAATTACCGCTTCCATCCAGATACGCTACGTATGGCGTTCCATCAAGAGCAATTGCAAGCGAAAGATCACTAGCCACGCCTGTAGAGATGCCTCCTGCAGCTCCTACTGGCTCCCATTGCTCCCCATTAAGCTTCATCACCATTGCTTTTCCGCCGTTTTGGTTATCTTGATAGGCAACATACGGCGTTCCATCCGGTGCAATCGCCAGCGAAATGTGCATAGTCTTGCCAGTCAAACCTGCATTCCCTGCCAACTCCCAGCTTGATAACGTCTTGTTAAACTTCATAACAGTAACTTTATCTGTATAGGACTCCGGATACGCTACGTACGGCGTTCCATCAGGAGCAATCGCAAGCGAAGCAGTGTAAATATTTTTTTTTGAAAAGCCGGCATTCCCTACTAATTTCCAAGATGAACTTGCATACGCGATATTCTTGGACGAACTCCAAGCAAAGGTAGAAAAGACGAGGAAAATTGAAAGCAAAAATATAGAGACTGATTTCATTTTAAGCATAAAGTATTATGTCCCCCCGGAGATTAATGTACAGCTTCGAATTTTTGAATAGCCCATTATGCCAATAAGGATGAATCCCGAGCAGTGGCTTGGTAAATTCACAATTCACCATTGCAATGGCTGGCGAGTGTCCCCCTCGGCTGCTCATTCCCCTTATCTTAAAACTGCGATATTTCGATAAATGTGTTCCCTAATTCGACATCATGCACATCGAATCTGAACCGAATTTGAACATCGCCAAACCCTTCCTTTTAAGGCATGAAATTAGACTCCTACCCGTTTGAAACAAAAGCTCGCCTACACGAATGTTGCAGCTACTGTCATTGAATCATCTTGTAAGGACAATAAAAACCGGATTTGCCTGAAGTTCCAATAATACCGCTATCACGCTATGTTCACGCCCCCATCTTAACCGACATTCTATCAAACGACTCTCACAAAATTCTCACAAAACCGCGAAAGACTGTCGAAAAAAAGCAAAAAAGCAGAGATAATGACTCTCCGCTTTAAGTCCTTGTGCCTATTAACTTCAACCTTGTGCCGCGTCAACGAGATCAGCCATTTTGCCCAATCCCTTGAATGATATTATCTCCTTGTTCTTCCCAGTCAGGCTTTCGGATGACGCCTGCTACTGGAATTTATCCAATAGGAGCTCAACTAAGGATAAATTTAAAATATAGCAACACCGCCGATTGAGAGTTCTATTTCTCAACCGGCGGTTTTCTAAAACTCAATCTCTATATTGATTAATCTATCAAATTAGATTTTTTCAATAATCTTTCAACAATAACAGCAATCTCTGCTCTTGTGATATTTTGATTTGGTGCTACTGTTGAATTTGTTTTTCCGTTAACAATACCAGCATTTACGCAAGTGGCTACAGCAGATTGTGCATAGTTTGCTATATCATTTGCGTCAACGAATTTCGCAAGGGAGGAAACGGTACTATCTCCGTTTAGTTTTGTAATGTTCATCACTCTTGCAATCATCACCATTGCGTCTTGCCGTGTAATATTTCCGTTAGGGTTGTATTTGTTTTGTTCAACACCTTGTACAATGCCATACTCATAAGCCGCTTGTACATAACCTGCAAACCAATCATTTGTTGTAATATCAGCAAATGAAGAAGTGTTGGCAGATGGTCTTAGTCCAAGTGCATTGACGATAATAGCCGCAAATTCTGCACGAGTCATATCTTTGCTAGGGTCGTACGAGTTATTTCCAACTCCTCCTACAACCATTTTAGAACCCATATTATTGATTGAAGATTTTGCCCAGTTGTTTGCAACGTCGCTAAATGCAACAGGGTGTGATACAACAGCATATGTGCTGTTTGTTAAGCTTTTAATTTTTGCAAAGTGTTTGCCATCTATTGTTGCTACAGTCGTTGGAACATGGCGTACTGCACCATTTGGATCGATGGCAACACCTGTGCTAACCTTGCTAGGGTCAACACCATCAGGAAGCGCAATCGTACGCTCAACAAAGGAACTAAACTTGCTAATATCTACTGTTTGACTATTATATGTGCTAGAGATATCAAAGTTTATCGGTGCTGTCAAGACAGCCATATTGTTTTTAGCAGCTGCATTTGAAACAAGCTGCGCTTGCTCGCTTGAAGCATTAGAAATTGAAACATTTATTTGGATGTCTGAAAGAGTTACATTTTTGCCAAGAGCATTTGAAATTGCACTGATGTTGATTTGTGAAGCAGGTAGGGTATATGACGCAACTGGTGTTTGGATAACAAGAGCTGCTGATCTGCCCTCCATATTTTTAAAATCCTGTCCGACAAGTTGTACACTCATTATGTCTGATGTTTGTGTGAACGGAATCGTGAATGTTGAACCGTCAGCACTGCTATTTAATTGAGCTGTCAAACTAGCTGAGTCAACTGAGAAAGAAGTATTTGTTCTACCATCGCTTGTTTTGCTTGGAGTAACTTTTCCTGATAGGGTACCGTTGATTGTTGTTGGAGTAGTGCCGCCAGTGCTGCCTCCGCCAGTGTTGTCCCCGCCAGTGTTGTCTCCACCAGTGTTGCCTCCACCAGTGTTGCCTCCGCCAGTGTTGCCTCCACCAGTGTTGCCTCCGCCAGTGTTGCCTCCACCAGTGTTGCCTCCGCCAGTGTTGCCTCCGCCAGTGTTGCCTCCACCAGTGTTGCCTCCGCCAGTGTTGCCTCCGCCAGTGTTGCCTCCGCCAGTGTTGTCTTTAGTCGAATAAAGTGCACGTATTACGTGATTTCCCGTATCACCTATATAAATACCACCATCAGGTCCAACAGAAATTCGGGTAGGTTGACTAAGCTTGGCGGATGTAGCAACATCTCCGTCGCCGCTATAACCTGCTTTACCAGTTCCTGCAACTGTTGTAATAACACCTGTTGTTTTATTCACCATGCGGATGGCATGGTTTCCTTGATCTACAATATACATATTGTCTGCCGAGTCAAATGCAATGGAAGAAGGATTAGTAAGCTGGGCCAATGCAGCGCTACCCCCGTCGCCACTATAGCCTTTCAAACCATTTCCTGCAACGGTTGTAATAATACCTGTCTTTTCATTCACCATGCGTATTCTGTTGTTACTATAGTCTGCAATATACAAATTCCCTGCCGAGTCAAGCGCAACCCCTTCAGGGTTATAAAGTCGAGCATCTGTAGCAGCGCCGCCGTCGCCGCTATAGCCGAATCCTCTACTATTTCCTGCAACTGTTGTAATAATGCCCGATGTATCCACCTTACGTATGGCATGGTTGCCGCCATCTGCAATGTACATGTTTCCTTTAGTGTCAAATACAACTCCAAAAGGATAATTAAGCATAGCGGATGTAGCCGGACCATAGTCACCGCTATAACCTTGATAACCAACTTTTTCGCCTTGGAAGTATCTTCCAGTTCCTGCGACTGTATCGAGAAGATTTGTTGTTGCATCCACCTCACGTATGACATGATTTAACATATCTGCAATATACAGATTTCCAGATGGGTCAAAGGCAACTTCCATAGGGCTAAAAAATCTGCCCGCACTCGCATCCATTCCGTCCCCCCCGTAACGGGAACCGCCCGGTCCTCCTGTCACTGTCGAAATATTTCCGGATTTGTCCACTTTGCGTATTGCGCCGTTTCCGGTATCTGCGATGTACATATTCCCTTTAGAGTCAAATGCAACGTTGCCGGGATTCGATATTTGGGCAGATGTAGCTGGTCCTCCGTCACCGCCGTACTTCATGGTATGATCTCCGACTACTGTTTTGATGTAGTAAGTAGGCGGTTTTGCATTCGGGCCAGCAGTTACTGCATTGGGAGCAGCGATACTCGCAGTTCCGCTATATCTTCCAGTGCCTGTAGCGACAGCATACAAATATTTGCCAACATCGGCTGAACTCGGAATGTAGGAAGCCGATGTGGCCCCCGGAATAGCCGTACCGTAAGTCGTGCTTGAAACAGTATTCGTGTACCATTGATATGTCGCCGTAACGTCAGTCGGCAACGCAGACGCAGTTATCGGTGTTCCAGATTGCGGGCTGTCGGAGTCGAGTTTTGCATCGGTGAAAAAAGTAGGTATATAAAGTGTATATACCGTGCTGTAGGATAAGCTGCTTGCATATATATTACCTTTCATATCAATGGCAAGGTTGTTGAAATTTGCCGAAGACTTGGTCGCTTCCGGCCCATATCCTGAACCATTCCCGGCAATTGTATGAATCTTGCCCGTTGGATCCACCATGCGCAATTTATTGTCGGCAATATATAAATTTCCTGCGGCATCAAAGATAAGAGCAGTAGGGCCATAAAGCTTAGCCTGTGTCGCTAGTGTTCCGTCGCCGCTATAGCCTTTTGTACCGTTTCCGGCAATTGTCGTAATATTCCCAGATGTATCTATTTTACGTATGACATAGTTGTTCGTGTCTGCGATATATACATTTCCTTTTGGATCACAGGCAATTGCGCTAGGTTGATTAAGCTTAGCCTGTATCGCCGCTCCTCCGTCTCCCTCATAGCCTGGTGTACCATTTCCGGCAATTGTCGTCATTTTCCCGGATTCATCCACCTTGCGTATGACATTGTTGCCGGTATCCGCAATATACATATTTCCTTTCAAGTCAAAGGTGAGCCCTTTAGGCTTATTAAGAAGATTGCCGGTATTCACAGGTAACCAATTTCCCATATATATCTCATTGGAATTGGTCGGTATAAAATACAAATTATCCTGCGGGTCAACGGCAATTGCATGAGGATAATTTTTGTAAGTAAAATTAACTGGCAGAGTTGAAATTGTGTCAGATGTATCTACTTTGCGTATGACAAAATTTATTGAATCCGCAATATATAGGTTTCCTGACGAGTCGACGGCAACTCCCTTCGGTTGATTAAGAAAGGCGGATGCCGCCGGTCCGCCATCTCCACTATAGCCCTGAGACCCTTGCCCGGCAAAGTTTCTGATGTAGTAGTTCGGCGCAGTGTTACTGCCAACGGTTACTGCGTTTGCAGTAACTGCACTTGCACTTCCAGCATAAAGACCTGTTGCTGTTGCGACTACATATAAATATTTGCCGACATCACTCGCAGTTGGGTCGTAGCTAGCCGATGTGGCGCCCGGAATAGCCGTACCGTAAGTAGCACTTGAAACTGTGTTCGTGTACCACTGATAACTAACCGTCGCATTAGATGGTTCAATTGAAGCGTTTAATGCTGTTCCTGTTTGCGGGCTGTCGGAGCCGAGTGTTGTACCTGTAAGAAAAGTAGGTATATAAAGCTCATACACGACATTATTTCTCCAATCGCAAACAAATATATTACCGTTAGGTCCAACTGTAATTCCGTAAGGGGAATTCAGCCCGGACATCATTGTCGACATATTGCCGGATGTATCTACTTTTCGTACTCTTCCATTACCAGCGTCTGAAATATATAGATTCCCGGCAGCGTCACTAGCAATCCCCTGAGGTTTATTAAGCTGAGCAGATGTCGCTGCTCCTCCATCACCCTTAAAGCCTGCAGTGCCATCTCCGACAATTGTTGTAATCTTGCCGTTTGTATCTACCTTGCGTATGGCATGATTGCCATAATCGGCGATATACAGATTTCCGGCTAAGTCAGTGGCAACTCCATAAGGCTCATTCAGCATGGCAGATGTAGCAGAAGCTCCGTCTCCGCTATATCCTTTTGTGCCATTTCCAGCAGCTACTGAAATATTCCCTGATTTATCCACTTTTTGTACGACATTATGTTGAGCATCTGCAATATACATATTATCATTCGAGTCAATGGTGATTCCGCGAGGAGTATCAAGAACATTCTTTCCATTCTTTGTAGTGTTTACCGTTGAATAATCACCAGTTTTTTTATCCAGCTTGCGTATGGCATTTTTGAACGTGTCTGAAATATATAGATTTTCTGCTGAGTCCGTAGCGATGCCTTGAGGAAGCTCAAGACCAGAACTTACTGATGAAATAGTACCGGATGAATCCACCTTACGTACCTTAAAATTGGTAGAGTCTGCAATATACATATTTCCAGATCGGTCAAAGGCAATTCCGGTAGGGTTTCCAAGGACAGCGGATGTAGCGGGGCCTCCATCACCCATATAAGGCGGAATAGCACCTCCATGTCCCCCAGCAACTACTCTGGCGTAGTACTTGGGTGCTTCATCTGCAGCATAAGCTTTGCTAAAATTAAAACCTGCGAACAAGCTAAAAAACAGTGTAATAACTAGACAGAAACTAATGCTTCTCTTTTGTGTGTTATTAATAATAATCACCTCATTTAAATTTTACCCATCTTCCGCTTGTCTTTTAGTGTAGAATATAGGGAGATAGGCGGTCGAATCGTTTCTTCGGTAAAACTGGCAACCCTGAATCTGACTGCTATTTACGAGCAAACCCACGCCAAGGAATCATTTGTTTTCATTCAATCAATCGCTACACTGCCTCTAAAGCTCTCCCTTCGTTAGTGTCATTACATTGTGACAGCGACTATTACGCCCCTTGATTCACAATATTCGCATAGAACCTGAACCTAATTTGAACATCGCAACACATTCTATCAAACCGTTCTCTCAAAATTCTCACAAACTTCGCCGAATTCTGTCGAAAAATATAAAAAGCAGGCAGAATGTCTTCTATCTGCAAATTTTTCATTTTTCTCCCTAAAATAAAATATGCGTTCACCCAAAGGAGTGAACGCAGCTGCTGGATAAGGTTACATGTCCTAGTTATCTTGGTACTATTCAAAACTTATTTGTCCCCCAACACGTGTTGTTGGGAGACAAATTGGTTTTGAAGTGCAAGAAGCCAGCAAACGCAATGGTTTTCTGGCTTTTCTTATAAAATCGATTTACAAATTAAGCTTTGAAGTGGTGTTTTGGAGTGAAAACCCTGAATTACAAATAAGTTTTGAAGTACTTCTTACAAAGTATTGACTGCAATCACATTGAACAAGCGTTCTGCTATACTTAATGACCTGAGCTGGTAATTTAGTGTAAGATTCACCATAATGTAATTAAGCACAAAGTTCATTTTGACTTTAATACATATTATCATATAAAGATAAAACCACTCCTTTGGTGTGGTTTCTTTGGGCTCTTCCGCTGTCCAAATGGCAGATATGGCTCTAAAGGACTCGTTATTAAAACGCATCTTTAAGCCATGGAAGCTTGCTCAGTATACCAAGAGCCGTTTTTTATCACTTCATTTGCGTGGAAAACGTTTGGGAAAAGCGAATCGAACGCCTTCAGCAAGATGAGCAAACGCAGCTGCAAGAAGGTGATGTCGTGAATATAGATGACACTTCCTGTGCCCATCCTTATGCGAAACAACTCCCATTTTTGTCGATCAGCAACTATAAGCGGCACCCAACGAATAGTAGGAGCTGGTCCGACTGAAGATGAACCTTCTTTCGATTTGTAGAGCCAATATTTCACGAGATATATTCAAGTAACAGACCTGCATTCCCTGCTTGTAGGTGTGCGGGGATGCTAGGCTGTTCGGATAGACCGGCTTCGGCATCGTGGCGGTTACGATGGGCGTACGAATCTGGCGGCGTCTATCCGAATTTATTCGACGCCCCTCCTCCGTTCCAGATCGACGGGAAATTTGGATTTACGGCTGGCGAGCCGAAATGCTGATGCAATCGCATACCGGCGCCATCCGTTTGCTACCTGCACGGTAGGCGTTCGCCAATCCCCGTTCGGGAATTTCACCCTAGAGATGACGCCCATGCTGGGCGTACATAAAAACAGTAACCGATAACTAATATCGACTACTGTTTTACTACTGAATTTATTGAATACACTAACAAGAAGTCAACGAGCTCTATAAAATCGCTTAGCATTGCCACCAAAGATGGCGTCATGATCGCGCTGCGTCAAGTAGGGGGGGAAGAGCCTTCAACAAAGCGTCATAAACCTCTCTGTAACTACAAGTCGTTAAACAAACAGGCCAATCACTCCCGAACATGATCCGATCTGTACCAAACACTTGGGTGACATGGTGCACATAAGGGACCAAGTCCTCCCAGCCCCAAATTTGTTGGTTTGCTTCCGTGACAAGACCGGACAGCTTGCACATAACGTTAGGGTAGGCAGCCATTTCTGTCATTTGTCTCTTCCAAGGGTCTAAGGCTTTCTCAGCGATAAAAGGCTTGGCCGCATGGTCGATCACCGCCCTGAGGGTCGGAAATACGCGCAATACCTCCAACATATAGGGTAGATGACGTGGCCTAAGCTGTAAGTCAATCGTAAATTCATCCCTGACTACCAACTCCAAATTTTTCATGACCTGAGTCTGAAGGATCCATTGATCAGGTAAATCCTGCAGCATCGGTCGAAAACCGAAAAAACCTTTGTGCTTTCTAAATTTGGCATATTGCTCTCCAACTCCAGCGAACTCAGATCCAGCCAGCCGACCACCCCGGCAATGCTGTCATATTTTTCATATAGTGACAGCATGAATTCAGTTTCTTCCAGTGTGGGCGCAGAGTCAGCCAACCGTAGTCTCCACGCGCTGTTTGCCAATAATGCTGATGCGCATCGATTCTCATATTCACCC
Source organism: Paenibacillus ferrarius (assembly GCF_002027705.1). Classification (GTDB taxonomy): domain Bacteria; phylum Bacillota; class Bacilli; order Paenibacillales; family NBRC-103111; genus Paenibacillus_E; species Paenibacillus_E ferrarius. The sequence continues at coordinate 86,754 of NZ_MBTG01000018.1, forward strand.
CAACAGTATATCCGTATAGTAATAATAATAGTAGCCTAATATTCCCGTTATCCATGCACTAGGTTATACTATTTCATATACTTTTTTGCATTCAACAGGAGCGTGAATTCGTGACTAGGAAAATCCAGGTTATGCGTTACTATTATGGTAAACAAAGAGAGCAGTTTTCCCTAACAGAAGACACCTATGAAGGCTGGAGTATGCTTGCTGCGGAATCTGGCCGATTCTCCTTCGTTTTAGATGACAATGCACAAGAAAACCGGATTGCCGAATTCGGGGAGCTTGTTTTTTGTCCGCCAGGCCATACGTTGAGGCGTCTGGCTCTGGAACCGATCTCCTTTCATTTCGCTGAATTCACATTGTCCGGCCGCTGGACGCTACCCGATAAAGTACGCATTAAGGATGTTGGGAGACTCAGCTCCACGTTTCGTTATTTGCAAGAACAGCAGGAGGAGGATCTGAGCGATCAACTGAGGGAGGACGTTCAGCATCTATTCGAGGACCTGCTTTTCATGGCATATCGGGAGCAGCTCACAGCGCAACAAAAGCGATCTGGAACGATAGATCCATTGATGAATCAAGCTGCTGCTTACATCGAGACGCAGGCTCTCGAGCATGAATTATCTCTAAAGGGGGTGGCACTCACACTCGGTCTTAGTTCATCTCAGCTTACCCGGCGTTTTCAAGCTGTGTATGGCATGTCACCTGTCCGGTATGCAACCAAGATTCGACTGTCCCGAGCACGTTTGTTGCTAGCTGAAACTCCCGACACACTTGATGCTATTGCAGAGCAATGCGTCTTTCAGAATGCCTTTTACTTCAGCCGAGTCTTCTCGCAGCATATGCAAATAAGCCCTTCAGCATATCGAAGGACATTCCGTGTGTGAACAGGCAAAGAGCAGATTCCCAATAAGAAACTGCTCCTCTCTGTTTTTCGAACTTGCACCGATCCGTTGGCGGAAGAGAAATAAGTCAGGAACATTCACATTTGATCCTGTATGCTATTTCTTGTTCAATTTATCATAAATTGCCTTACCTTCTTTAGTAAACCAATCCTGAGATGCTTTGATAACGTCCTGTCTGCCGGCAGCGTCCGCTTTCTTGATGTATTCATCCAATGCAGTAATCGGTAATGCACCGTTGATAATTTTGGCAATATACTCATTTCTCAGGTCGATCAGCGCTCTGCCCTTGGCGAGTTCGACTTCCGTCTGCGGTCTGTACTGGTTGATATTGAATGCAGTAAGCTGCGCACCCGCTTGAGCAAAACTCTTCATAGCTGTCTCATATCCGCCAAGTAATGCGTTAGGAAGCCAAATGTCCGGTGTATTCCACATTCTATAATATAGTTTATAGATGATCTGATCATAAGCAGGCTTCTTCGGAGTCAGCGCGCCATTTACCATATCATAATGAACACCTTCCTTACCGAAATTCACAAATTTCTGCAGACCCTTATCTTTTAAATAGGTGTTCAGTAAGTCCACAGCTTCGTTCGCGTTTTTCGAATTTTTGGGAATGATATAGAAGTTGGACACAGGAGCCGGCATTGAATAACCTTTCTGTCCATCTTTCCCTTCTACCGTTGGCAGGAAACTCAGCTTCGCATTGGCATCCGTTTTAGTTAAACCAGCTAGGTAACTAGAAGGTTCCCAGTAGCCGGCGTACACCGAAGCCGCTTTTCCCGATGACATCTTTTCAGTCACTTGCTGGGATTTATTGAATAAATACTCGTTGTCAATCAAGCCTTCTTTATATAGCTTATTCAGGTAGGTCAGTAGGTCCTTCAGATACACATCCTGTGCGTCCACCAGCTTGCCATCCTTTACGATGAAAGGTACAGCGAGGTTAGTTATGCCGGATAACCCGAAAGCTGCGGTAATGACATCCAGTCCGTCAAGCGGATTACCGTTATTGCCGCCTGCAGCTACGAATGGAATCGTTCCCTTGCCGCTCGGATCTTTGTCCTTCATGGTCTTTAAGAAGGTATATAGCTCGTCGAGATTTTTGGGAGCCTTCAATCCCAGCTTATCCATCCAGTCTTGTCTAGCTAGAAATCCTGCGCCTAGATCGACGTTATCGAATTTCTGAAACGGAGGAACCGGGATGGCATATTTTTTCCCTTCCAGCGTTACAGCCGTCCAAGCATTCTCGGTAACTAATTTACCGACCTCAGTTCCGAATTGCTTGATCGCATCGTCCACTGGCAAGAGAGCTCCTTGAGCGCTGAAACGTTTGAAAATATTCAAATCATTCGTATAAATCAGATCATACACATCACCAGAAGCAAACATCAAATTGTATGTATCCAATTGATTAGCAGCCGGAATGACATTCCATTCTATGTTACTGTAACCTGTCTTCTCTTTGATCATATTCAGAAATTGATTATCGTTTGCGCTTGCTCCCTGCTCATAGCCCTTAACTCCTGAATTATCAGGAACGGCGATCCTAATTTTAGCCGCCTTATTCAACTTTGGTCCCTGAGTCGCAACAGCCTCATTCGTTGCCTTGCCTTCTTGAGTCGTTTTGGTCGCTTCATTACTGCAGCCAGCAAGGGACACCGTGGCTGAAAGTGCAACTAGTAATGTAGTCATCCACCATTTGTTTAATCTCTTCCGCATATTAATTCCCCCTTCATACTATATAGCTACTGCTTAACAGCACCTAGCGTCAAGCCTGTGACAAAATACCTTTGTAGAAATGGATAGACAATTAGAATCGGAATCGAAGAAACAAAGATGGCTGCGGCTCTGAATGTCTCAGAGGCGATATTGGCCAATTGTTCTGGATTTTCCAATCCATTCTTATTGGCTGCAGCCACGACGTTTTGCAAAAATAAAGGTAAAACCTGAACCTCTTTTTTCGTTAAATACAGTAAAGGATCCATGTAGTTGTTCCATATACCTACCGCACTGAAAATAGCAATTGTCGCAAGCAAAGGCTTGGAGATCGGAAGCATGATGCGGAACAGAATGGTGAGATTTCCGGCTCCATCGATTCTCGCAGATTCCTCTAAGCTGTAAGGCAGAGACTCGAAGTAATTGCGCACCAGGATGAGATTGAAAGCGCTCACCATCCCAGGAATGACAAGCACCCACAGATGATTAATTAATCCGGTATTTTTTATGACCATATACGTGGGGATCATTCCCCCGTTGAACAGCATCGTGAACACATAAAGAATATTGATGGCCTTGCGACCTACCAAATCTCTTTTCGCAATGGCATACCCCACACAAGCTGTAAAAAACACTTGAATGGCTGTACCCAGAACGGCGACGAACAAGCTGTTCATAAACGCAGTACGAAAATCGATGCCTGATAATAACACTTGGTAAGCTTTTAACTGAAAGCCCATTGGCCATAAGCTAACCTGACCGCTGACGACATAAGCTTCCTCACTAACCGATTTCGCTAACAGTGTGATAAACGGTAGGACGCAAATGAGACCTACTGTTATCAACAATGTGTAATTAACAACCGTAAATACCTTTTCCCCTGTCTTCATCCTCTTGTCGAACAAAGCTATTTGCTCCTCTCTGCTGCTTATTTACCATATCCCTCGGTTCGAATACTTGCGACTAATCTTATTGGCCGTAACCATCAAGGTAAATCCAATAACGGATACAAACAAACCGACTGCGGTTGTATAGCTGTAACTACCGTTCTGAATCCCTTCGCGGTATACATAGGTTCCGATAACATCCCCAACACTGTATACAAGGGGATTGTACAGCAGTAGCACCTGTTCTGTATCGCTGCCCAATAAGGTAGACACTCTTAGAATAATAATGAAGACGATCGTGCTGGATATGCCTGGGAGCGTAATATGCCACGTTTGTCTGAGCTTACCTGCACCATCAACGCTGGAAGCGGCATACAGATCGGGATCGATGGACGTTAAAGCTGCCAAGTAAATGATGGCGCTCCAACCGGTTTCTTTCCAAGCCGTTGATGCGACGAGCACACTTCTGAAGTAACTATCGTCGCCAAGGAACGAAATCGGCGATAGGCCGAACACCTTCAGCATGACATTGATAATGCCTGTGCTGGGAGACAGGATATCCACAAAAATCCCTGCAATAACCACCCATGAGAGAAAATGCGGAAGATAGGTAAGCGTTTGTGTCATGCGCTTCACAAAGCCCGTCCTGACTTCATTCAAGAGCAGCGCCAAGATAATGGGCAGTGGAAACTGAAAAATAAATTTGAACAGATTAATCAGCAGCGTATTGCTCAACACACTAAAAAATTTAGGATCGCTCAGCAATGTTCGAAAATGCGTCAGTCCTACCCACTTACTATCCAGTATGCCGTCGAATACCCGATAGTTCTTAAATGCGATGACGATCCCCAGCATCGGGACATAACTGTAAATCAAAAGCACCAGTAAGGGAATCAAAATAATCAGATATAAATCTAGATTATGCACGATTCTTGCCTTCAGGCGATTTTTTGTTTTGGGGATCACACCAGCATCTAGAGATTGTATCGCATGGGAGGGTGTAATCTTTGCCATTTCATCACCTCAGCTCCTTGTTGTATATCTTTATTTTACGTAAATAGGCCTATCAGCCACAACAGGACAGAAGTAAGATATCTCTGACAAAAATACGGACTATACGCTCCCCGAAGTCTTGAGCTTCGCAACGGCACGGCAGCCGAGGCCTGGTCCGCTGTAAAACTGCAAGCCGCATTCCTCACCATAATAAACTTGTATACGCTGATGCACGTTCTTCACGCCGTACCCTCTGGTCTCCGTTTCAAACAACTGCTGAAGTCTCTCTGCTGTCATCCCAACGCCATCATCGATTACTTCTAGATATAGATAAGCTTCTTCCCGATAAGCACGGACGACAATGGTTCCGGCCTTCCCTTTCTTCGGCCTGATACCATGAATAACTGCGTTTTCAACTAGCGGTTGCAGAATCATTTTGATCATAATCATCTCATCCAGACCTTCTTCGACGTCCGTCATGAACTGAATGGTTCCCCGATAACGGTAATTGATGATCTGCATATACTTGCTGACCTCCATAACCTCTTCTGCAACGCTGATATGCTCCTTGCCTTCGTTCAAACTCAACCGCAAAAACTTGGCAAGTGATTCGGTCAATTCCGCGATTTCCTTCGCTTCTATTCGTAAAGCGCTCCATTGAATAATATCTAAGGTGTTGTAGACAAAGTGCGGGTTTATTTGGGCATACAACAGTTTCATTTCGGACTCTTGTTTACTGATTTGTGCCTGATACACCTCTTCAATCAGAGCTTTAATTCGCGTGCTCATCTTATTAAAAGAGCGCTGCAACCGCGCATATTCATCATTTCCACGAATATTGTCTTCCGTCTCAAAATTCCCTTTTTCCGCATGTTTGATGAGCTTTATCAGCTTTTTCAACCGTTTGGTGATACTTCCCGATATGATGAAAGCAGTGATGATCGCGATAACCGAGACTACCCCCGCCAAAGCGAGCATGAAGTTCTGAATCCACCTGCTGTTCATGCCAAGATGCTTTTCTGTCATGAGCAGCGCAATTTGCCAGTCCAGACCTTTCGTCTTGCTGTAAACTGCATAATTGGTTCTCTCCGCAGGTCCGAAGCTGATTATTCCCTCTTCATCTTCCTCATCCGGCAAAGACTCCAAGAAGAGGTCGCTTGTACCGCTGCCTCCTGCCATTAATTGCGCCATTCCAATTCGCTTGCTAGGGCTCATGACAAGTGTTTCCGCGCCATCAGGCAGCCGGATATCATTCAGAATATTCCAGATAGATTTGGCATCCAGCTCGACCATCACATAGCCCAGCACGTGCTGAAATCGGTTAATATCCTTGATTTCTTTGATAAAGAGGACCTCATCCCCTTGCACGATGCTTAGATGTTCCACTTCGCTGGCATAGAACCACTTTTCTTTGATTGTGCCGTCCAAAAGGGGTTGTAAACCAGCTTCAAGTTGAAGCTGGTCGATGCCCAAGAAATTAGGGCTAGCCGAGACGAAGGCTGGATTCCCTTTCATAAAATAGCTGACCTTGAGCACGTTGCTCTTGCCCACGTAATTGCTTACGTTTTTGTTCAGCAGATTAAAAAAATCAATCACTTCCCCCGAAGTCAAAGCTCGCTCAGATACCGTTCTTAGAATGAGTTGAATATCATAATTGCTTTGCGTCAGATCGGCAATGTTATAGGCGGTTTCAATACCGAAGGCGATGTTTTTCTCCGCCTGCTTCAAGGTTTCCAAATAAGCCTTGCCTGTCTGTTCAACCACCGACTTATGAATCGTAATATAGGAGAAATAGACCAATACCATAACCGGAATAATGATTAAAATTAAATAGGAAATAACCAGCTTGGTCCGCAAGTTGATGCTATAGTAAACGCCACTGAGCTTGTTTATCAGTTTTCTCATAGCATTTTCTCCCGATATTCCATAGGGTTGACGCCTACTACTTTTTTGAATATTTTGGTGAAATAGTGCGTATCTTGGTACCCGACCTGATTCGCTACTTCATATATTTTGATTGAGGCGTCCTTGAGCAGCACCTGCGCCTTCTTTAATCTTACATGCGTGATATAATCGTTAATCGTGTGTCCCGTTTCCTTTTTGAATAACGTCTGAAGATGTCCAGGAGACATGAATACTTCCGCCGCCAGCTGCCCGATCGTCAGATTCTGATAGTAGACTTTATGAATAATGCTCTCAACATCCCGAATAATCCTTCGGGACTTGCTGTTTCGCAACTCATTCGAAGCTTTCTCCAAATAAACCAACTTTTCGAGCACAAACATCTCGATTTGCTGAGGGCTCTGCATGGATCTGAATTGGTGCAAGGACTCTTTAACCTCCTGGGCAATTGCAGACTCTATATGCGTGGCTGCGCTTCGAATCGCTTTAATTAGAAGCTCGCTGCAAATGGTCGTCAAAAACAGCATACTTTCCATTTTCAATTGTCGAATCGTAATAAAAAGTTGCTGGACCTCAGCTGTTAGCGCTTCTGTCTGTCCCGTGCTGCACAATCCTATGATCTTCTCCACAGAATCCACGATCACCGGCAATCCTGTCGATGAAATACTGCCTGAATAATATTGGCTAACGTCGTCTTTTAATCGTTTCTCAGCTCTCTCCTTATCTAGCTTAGCGACAACTTTGCCTACAACCTGCTTTAATTCCTCCCGATTGAAAGGCTTTAATATATAATCAATTGCATCCAATTTAATCGATGCTTTCACATACTGAATATCTTGATGAGCGCTGATCATAATCACCATTACCGCAGGCTGCTCATGTTTCAACTTGTCTACAAATTGGATGCCGTCCATTACCGGCATCACAACATCCGTAATCACGATATTTGGCCGCAGATCGCGGGCAACGAGCAGAGCTTCCGCCCCGTCTTCCGCTTCCCCCGTAATCTCGATACCCAGACTATCCCAGTCGATGAGATCTCGCAGGCCTTCCCTCGAAATATAATCGTCGTCGACAAGCATCATTGTATACATGGGCAGGGACCTCCTTGGCAATTTGAGAGCGTTCTCTTAATTGTATCTTACTGCGATAGATTTGCTCAATCAGAATGTAAAGTAATGTGGTGGTGAGTGGTGAATCTTATTCCCCTGATCGCTGGTAATAACACCGAGTCCCAACATCGTTTGAATTGCGGCCTTAGACCGATGGAATCCTCCCATTTTTAACTTATCTGGGTTTTGCATCTATGGATATCAGAACGCGCGCACACGCCCTGTTTCTCCCGTTCATGTCTATTGCTTGACAACGCCCAGCGTCATACCCATCACAAAGTATTTTTGCAGAAACGGGTACACTAGCAGAATCGGTAGCGTTGAGACGATAATAGCCGCGGCCCGGAACGTCTTGGAGGCGATATGCACTATGTCGGCCTTCAAGAAAAAGGACCCCAAATTCCACTTTGCAGTGGAATTTGGGGTCCTTTCATGTGTAAATTGGGACGTTCCCATTCCATGCGAACGATTTTGGAACTACCCCCTTATCGTACGATCGTTACGGCTTTTCGCCCGTAGCCGCAAGGATGAACAAGATGCTGTTTTTATTGCTGACAATGTCGATAGATTGAATGATCTTGTTCGGTTGGGGATTATCAAATACCGAGACGAATAATGCCCGTTCCCCCGTCGCGTGCGTAATCACCTTCTCTCCAATCGGTACGGCAGGATCAATTCCAGGCACATACCAATCGTTGATGTTCACCTTGTTGAGCAGCTCGTGCGTGGCCGTCGTGCCGTCGTCATAATGCAGGATGAACTCTCCTAGTTTCGCTCCCTTGGCGGCATCGACATACATTGCCGTATACAAAAAACCGACTTTCGCCAGAGCTTTGCCGACGGGGATCCCTTTAATCCGAGCAGGAATATTCGGACGGATGACACCACCCAGTGTTGCGACGGAAACCGGAGCGCTGCGATCCTTGATATCGAACGGGACGCCTCCCACCGCACGTTTCCCAGTTTTGAAATCCGTCGCACCCAAATTGTCTGTGCCGAGATCCGCCCAGCCGCCTTGCCCATCCCCAGCCGTCTCATCCGTGTAGGTCTGGTTCATCGCCGTGGTCAGGTCGAGATACTCTTTTTTAGCATCAACAATCTGATTCGGCACCACCACCGAACCGATCTCCCCTACGTATGTCAAGGAGATGTCGTCGAGCAGCACCTTGCCGGCACCCGAATAAATGCCGAAGCCGATCGACTGTTTCACCGTAGGCGTTACGGGCACTTCAAAATCGAAGATCAACGGTACAAATTCCGTGTCCGAGATATCGGCCAAATAACCATCCTTCGTATTGTTCACACTCGGCGAACGATCATAGAAGAAGGTATAGGCCTTCAAACTTGAATCCCCGGCAAGCCGTTTGAAATACGCGGTAAGTCTGTATTTGCCCGGCTTGTGCAGCTCCGTATCCTCAAATACGTAGACTCGTCCTCCCCCACCGGATGTAAGCTCCATGCTGTAATTGCCGGTACGCGCCGTTTGGCTGAGAATAATTTTCGCCTGCGTATCGTTCGGATTTAGCTTATCCCTGAATATCCAGCCCGTCGGAATGACGCCCTGCAACCCCATCGCTGGATCGCCCAGCACCTCTTCGAAGCTTTCATTCGTGTGGAGCGGAACCTCGCCAAGCAACGTGGTCTTCGTTAATTCGAGTGGCTGGCTGCTGATGATGTAAGCTGTGCTCTTGACACGGAAGACCGTTTTGCCGTTCTCCGTCGTAACCGGAACCGTTTGACCATAGATGTCAGTCACCTGCATAATGCCGCCTGATGCTTCAATCGCATATTCGCCGATCGCTGATCCGAGCATACTCAGGTATGTGCCGTCCGCTCTGCGGAAGTAGTGACGGATAGTAAAGTTATCGCTTGCGGCAAATGTATATTTCCCAAGATACCGATCCGCCTTGCGAATTTGGTTCTGAAAAGCCGCGACTACCTGAAAATCAGCATTCGGCGTCATCGTAAACCGACTGAAAAACACGTCCATCAAGCCCATATTGATGAAGCGGTCATACCCTCTCTCCAAAAACATCGCAAACCACTCAATCGTCTTGAATTCGCGCGCTTTTTTGTTAAACAAGGTATACCACATATGCTCGGACATCCAGTAAGGAACACCCGGGCGTTTCTCCTTGAGCTTGTCGATCCATATATCCGTCTTGGCCGTCCCGCCGTAAGCATGAAGATTAAATACATCAAAGTAGCCCTCAGCATACTGATCTTCCAGCAGTTGCAACGGCATCTGACTGTCGGCAGCATCGCTGTCGGAGAATCCGCTAGTTGAAATCAGCGCGTCCGGGTCGGCTCGTTTCGCTTCCTGATATGCGATTCTCAACATTTGGGCGTACAGCTCCGTCGAGCCCGGGAAGGCGGAAGGATCGGCCGGCGGATGGAAGTTGACCTCGTTGTAAATCTCCCAAACCTTCACATCGTCTTTGTAACGGGAAACCGTCTGGTAGACATAGTTCGCCCACTCTTGCAGATCACGAGGCAGCCAGCGCTCCGGCCGCTTGGCCAGATCACTCTTGGCTTGAATCTCCGGCGGAGATGGAATACCTGCCCATTGTGGCAAATATCCAAGTGTTCCGAGTATGTCCATGCCAGCTTCCCTTGCTTTGGCGACGTAAGCATCCGTCTTCTCCCAGTCGAACGCTCCTTTCACTGGCTCAACGATCCGCCAGCGGAAAGGACTGCGTGTCGTCTTCACGTTCATGCCCTTCAATATCGCCGGGTCAAAATCGTCCAACAGATACGTGCCATAATAGTCGGCAAGCTGGCCGTCCGGGCTGGATGCATCGTTTGCCGGCAAAACGGCGATCCCGGTATCCCAGGTAGTCAGGAGCTGACCCTCGTAAGAAACCGTCGTCTGCAGATTGTAGTAGCCGCGTCCCGCTAGCTCAGGCAACGCAATCTCATGGATATGATATCTCCTGTCACTCTGCGAAAGAACCGTAATCTCTTTCTCCATGACAGGCTCCCCGTCCGCATTATTTGCTTTGATCTTCACCTGGTAACTCTTAGATGAATCAGACATGTTAAGAGCGACGAACGGAGTTATTACAGGTGCGCCTTCTGTAAATACCGATTTTTCCGGTCTGCCTACAGGCGTCAAGCTGTGGTAACCTATTGTCCGATGCCAATTCGTACGCCTGTGCTCGATTTCCTTCAAGCCGTTGACTGCTAGTAAGCTCGTATCAGCATCGCCCGTGAATACAATCCCAGGACTCACTGTGAGCTCCGCCGCCGACAATGCTCTGGTCGATATTTTCAGCGCCTCGGTATGGAACGGCTCCGACTTGTCAACCTCGAATCGATATGGCAGCAGATCGCTGCGGATCGGTCCCGCCATCGGTGCCGATTGTTTCAGCACACCATTGACATATAACCGTAGCTCCGTCCCCCAAGTTATGGCGACATTGATACGCTGCCCAGGTGTGTAAGTAAATGTAGTGTCCAGAGCTTTCTGCGTGTTGACCCCGTCTCGCAATATGAATGCGAGACCGCGTTCCGGCCGGGCAGGAACATAGATACCCATGAGCGTATTCCCGATCTCTTTGGTCGGCGATACCTTGAACACATAATCCCAATCGTTGCCGAACTGCTCAAAATCTTTATCGATCCGCATCGTTAACTGTATCGTCCCCTGATCGGGGCGCAAGATGCCAGGGGCATAATCTTGAAACAGCGTCTCCGACTCGGTAAAGTACGCATTCGCGTCAGGCGCCTCAATGGCTGCTGCCCCCACCGACACCGGTACCGCCAGCGTTAACAGCAACGATAGCACCAGCAGCAACAATAATCCCCGTCTGGCTTTTTTCCTTCCGTATAGGCTCATTTTTCTACCTCCGTAGGTTCCCTTCTTCAGTTAACAGTTACCCTCTTATGATACGACCAGCAACAAACGCCAGCTCGAACAAATCAATCTTGCCATCCCGGTTCAGATCATAATCGCGAATCAGCGACCACTCTGTACTGGAAGTGTTGGCCGAAGTTTTCGCGTAATGATGAGCAATCAGCGCCAGGTCGCCAATCGAGATGCGTCCATCGCCGTTCAGATCGCCGACGGTCGCGGTAATTTTCCAGCTCGTAAAGGCTGCGATCGCTTCGTTCAGCGCAGTCGTTGCTGCTTGAACCTGCCCGGCAGTTGCCGTCAGACTGCCTGATACTGCTTCGGCATCTGCAATGGCGGCAGCCAGCAGTGCGTGTTGCTGATTCAGAGATCCCGGCCAATATCGGCCCACTTCCGTTCCTTCCGTCGCCGAGGCGAGCACACTTGCCGCCGTAGCAATCAACTCGTTCAACGCATCCTTGTCAACCGTGTTCCCTACTGAAATCGTACGGGACGCGAGCGCCAAGACATATTCGCGGCCCTGCATATCGGCGCCTGTCGCCGCCGATACGCTGACATTCGTCGAGCCTGCGGGCGCTTGTTCGGATACGTGGAAGGTTACTTTGACTATCGCCGTGTCGCCTTCGAGCATTCCTGCATCGCCCAGAACAGCTAGCAGCAAGTGCAAATGACCATCGTCGTTCCCTTTGTCTGCCATCGCGACGACTACGCCGTTTCTTAGGCCTGCGGCATCCACATACACCAGTACGTTCGGATCGTAGTCAAGCTTGACGTCCAGTCCCGCCAGCTCCGATACCCCGTGGACACCAATCGTCAGCTCGATGTTCTCACCGGCAGCGACAACAGCATCCGACTGCAGCGTTACTGCCGAAGCAGCGATCGCAAAGCGCACAACGCTCTGGTTATATACCGCGTCCGTTACGGTCAGCTTGTAGCGGCCAGGCTCCGATACGACCGTTCCAGACAAGAAGGAAGCCTGCACCACGATCTCCCGGTCAATGGCAGATAGCGGCACCATCACCTTGGATATAGAAATTCGCTCCACAAGCCCGGATGGATCATCCTCTGAATAATAGACCGATTGCGGCATGTAGCGCGACCGCATCCGATCGCCGCCATTGTCGCTTTCGATTCGGTAAAGAATAGCGGTACCTTCGTTGAATTGCGGCATGACCGGCTGATCATAGACAGCGCCGCTGACAACGCCTTCAATAACCGGAGGAGTTCGGTCAATGGTAAAAGCGACGCTCCTTGACCGATTATCGGATACCGATACCTTCAGTACGTATGCTCCCTCCTGCGTCACCGAAGCGCCCGATACGAACGGCTCCGACGGACCGCCATTTTTGCTGAGCGTGCCAGTCCCTTCCGGAAATACCGGCTTCACGGTGTAATTGTAGGCATGCCCTTCCGCCACGCCTTTAACGACAATCGGGCCGAATACGATGGAGAAGGTTACCTCTGTCGCCAATCCGCTCGCCGCCTCAGCGCGCAGCAGATACGTGCCTTCTTCCCTTATTTCGCTGCCCGACAAGTAAGGCAACATGGTTCCCCCATTCTTACTAAGCGTCGCGCTCCCGGCAGAGTATGTTGCCGTAACGACAGTGGAATAGACAGCGCCGTTCGACACGCCGTAAATGGCCGGCGCAGCAGGCTCGCGGGACCAATCGCTTTCGTAAGCACCAATGTCTGGACGCATGCCTCGAGGAATCGCATTTCCGTCCATGTCAACCGTCAACCCGACGTCAGCGCCTGCATCCACGGCAGGTGATGGTTGCCCCAGCCGGTAATTCGTCGCAGCCGCATCAACAAACAGCGGGCTGGCGGCAACCGAGTGCTGATCTTTTTGCTTAGCTGCCGAGTAGTATGCTTGGGTTAAGCCGATGATTTTATCTGCCGCAAAGCTCGCGCTCACTCCGCCTTGGTTCCAAAACACGCCTCCGGAGGCCGGATCGTACAAGTTGTTATCGAGGATCAGATTCGATACCTGAGCTTCGTTGTCCACATCAACCACTAGCGTGTAATTAGCCGAATTGCCTGAAATCAGGTTATTCCGCACGCTCAGCCCGTTCAACTGACCGCTATTGCCGCCGCTTGGGCCGACGACCCGCAGCTTGAGCGCCGCTTCGCGCCCCGAATTGCTATGGAAGTCGGAGTCCGCAATCGTGTTGTTTAGTACACTTGTCCCGTTCAGCTTCCCTTTTAGATTCATCAGCATAATTCCCGAACTGTACTGGTCAATTACGGTAGCGCTTCCAATCTGATAAAGCAAATTGCCGTTAATCGCCAGGTTCAGCGAATCGGCATAGCTGGTGAGTGCAGAGATCCCGGTTCTTGCAATGTCATAAATACGATTATTGGTAATTTGCGTATTGGACGCCGACTCGATCTGGATCCCTATACTTGATAAACTACCGCGTGACACATTGCCGTTTTTTCCGCTATACGTGTCTTTCCCGACCTTTCGAACTGTGTTATGCGTTACAACGTTGCTCAACGGGCGCGTCACAGTCGATGCCCCTCCGACATAAATACCTACCGAATCGCCGTCGTCCGTCCTCAGTACTCCGATATCCTGCACCGTATTGCCGCTGACCAAGTTTCGATCCGCACCGTTTTCTATGTAAACGCCATAGAAGTTCGCATCGTATATTTCGTTGCCGATCAGCTTGTTATCATCAGCCACCGTAATCCGGACGCCATGACGATCCGAGCCGTGCATGCGGCTGTTGCGAATCGTAACATGATGGCTATCGCCATAGATTAGAGCCGAATACGAATAACCTCCGTACAAATCCAGGTCTTCGAGTTCCACGTAGCTCTTTTGATTGGAAGAGAAGGCGAAACGGTCATTCGTTACAATTTCCAGCTCGTGGCCCGAAGGCAAGCCGGACGTAGGCTTATAATAAACGCTTGTTGTCACCGAATCCCATGCCCATTCGCCAGACGCAAGCGAACCTTTTTGCGGCGCAGGAAGTTTCGCCTCGGTGTTATTGCCAGTCAACCTTCGCCCGTCCTCAAGTACAACGATCTGCCCATTCTGGCCGAAAGAGACTGCTCGCCAATAATATTCGCCGTTAGCACCAGGCCCCTGCCAATCGGTCGCAAGCCTGCCTCCGCTGATGCGGGGAAGTGGCAAGTTCGTCGGTCCGTAACTACCGAACACGATCGGGTTGTCCGCAGTACCTGATGCCCCTGGGGCAAACAATCCCCCCCGCCATATTTCACCGCGTTTAAACAATACTTTGTCGCCGGGCTGCAAAGCAGCGCCGCTCACTTTACCGATAGATTGCCAGGCCGTTTCCGGGCTTTTTCCGTCTCTCTTATCCAGACCTGCCGTTGCATCCACGTAATAAACGTTGCCCGCTGCGGAAACCACACTGGGATTTTCGAGATTCTCCCATAGCGACGCGGCCGACAGGAGCACGACCGCGCTCACCGCCAGCTTCAGCGTTTGGGATCGCAGCCACCTGAAGATAGGTGTTGCCATCAATTTTCAAACCTCCTTTAGCTCCATTAAAAGTAAACGATTCTCTCAAGCCGTAACCCTTACATAACCGCCTTCTTTCCTTTGCCGACCGGTCGTCCGCCCCCTTTCCAAGTGTTTCTTCCATACTACCTGCGGCATGAAGTCGTTACAACCAGACAAATATCCGATTTTACTGAGAATCGCACGGTGTTTTGCTGCGCTGACTGCCAAGAAAAAAGACTCGTCTTCCAGCAACCGTGGCGATACATTCGCCTGTTGCCGGCAAGAGAGCCTGACCTAACGCATATCCGATTATTGTTCTTTGAATCGTCCCGACTTGAGCCTCGCCATAACTCGACAGCCTTGACCCGGGGCGCTCTCTAACCGTCACTGTACCGCTCGAGCACCGAGGCAAGCCGATCCGAATCCATACCGGCCCCGTTATCGGCCACCTGAAGCAGCAGATCGCCGCCGCCCTCCCTCCAGGCGCGGATCACGATGTTTATGCAATTGATTAAGTTTATAGTAATGATCGCAATTATTAATTTGGCAGCCTTCGCAAAATAAGTTTTAGACTGTTCCAATAAAGTAAGCAGCGGCGGACTAAGACGTGAAAATAAAGTCTTAGACTGCCACTGCTATTTCAGCCTGATATTGAACTAACATTCCCCAGTTAGCGTAACGATTAGTTAATCGAATACTCAGTTAACATTTGATTTCGACGGAAAGTGATTGTTCCTAATGTTAAGTCAACAGAAACTCTACTACTTCAGCCTTCAGCGTTTCTTGAAATTGCACGCGATCAAAGCCGGGCGGGTCTTGCGAGGGGGGAAAGGCTGGTGAAATCATCTCAGCTGGGAAAGGAGTCAGGAAGGAATAATGTCCGGCATTCTCCACCGTACGATAGCGAATCATTTGAGGTTCAGCAACACTATTCATGATGATCTGCGCGTGAAAAGGAAGTGCGTAAGGGTCTCGCTCGGCATCCAACATGAGAATGGGGAGCCGAACGTTGTTTAATGCTCCCTCATTACGGAACCAAACGGACGCCGGGGCTAGCAAAATCAGGGACCGGATGCGTGAATCATGAGGAACATCGATCTGCTGCGGCTTCCCATCCGGGCTCTCATTAGGGAAGGAGGTCGGGATACCGCCAGCTGCTGCAAGCGCGGTGTAGCCCCCCATGGAATGCCCGATGACCGAATGGCCTCCCGGCTGTAGAAGCCCCTTAAACCTCTCATCTTCAAAAAACCAGTCGGCTGCCATGCGAAGGTGCCGGGGGCGATAGGTGAGGTTTTGGACAGTACCTTCCAAACTATTATCATTGCGGTTATTAAATGGATGTTCGAGAAGGCCAACGATAAAGCCGCTGCGCGCTAAATGCCGAGCGAGCGACCGGTACACAAGCGGTGAACCGCCTGTACCGTGTGAAATGAGGACTAGTCTAAATTTTCCCTCTAGCGGCGCTGCGTCTCTGGCCACCTCCAACGAGTACGGCCCTAACTTATCAGTCTGTTCCGGTGCATCTGTCGGATACATCACGATCATGGGAACGGTCACCTTCAATGCGTTGTCGGTAATTTGTACCTCACAGCAACCTGCATATCCTTCAACAATGTCTTCTATTTTGTTCATCTTGATTTCTTCCTCTCCTTGAGCTACATGCTCCTAATATGGCGAGCCAACGGGAATATATATGTCTAATACCGAATCCTCGTTCATCGGTCCTAGATATCGATGGTCGTAACGCACAAACTCCGGCCAATTCGTACGAATGCTGCCTGACTGGGGTAACCAGATTTCATAAATGTACTGGAACGTATCGTTGAGTCTCGATAATGTCCCCTTATGAGTAAAAACCGCATAAGTTACAACTGGGAGCAGCTTAGCGACCATTCCCAAGGGAACTACACTCTCCTCGCTAGCCACCTCGACACAAGCGATATACGTGACTTCCCATTGCCTACCTGTAAGTTCAATGACCGCATAAAATATGTCTTCCGTATCCGGCTTTCGCTCAATTTCAAACAAACGCTGCCTAAAGCTCCGCCATAGTTTTCCGACTTCGTCCGAATTGACACCCGGTATCGACATGCCGACCAGATGCATCTTATTCAGGCAGACAATAGCTGGCACGAGGGAGACGCTCTTACTCAAATGCTGTAGCCCCACTTCATCCAAAGGAAGCTTCTCCATTGCCCGGAACAGCGTGTCCTTCATGTCCCTTTGCTTTCGAAATTGTCCAGGCGAGATGGAGAACATTTTCCCAAAGGCTCGGGCGAAGGATTCCTGAGACTCGAACCGGTACAGGATGGCAATATCTATGATCCTTTGGTTGGAATAAAATAAATCGTATGCTGCTTGTGTCAATCTCCGCTTGCGTATGTACTCCGAGACGGAGTTTCTCGTAACCGATAGGAAGATCCGGTGAAAATGGTACTGCGAATAGCCCGCAGCCTCCATAACCTTGGTGCTTAATCTCTCATCGGTCAGATGATCCTCAATATAGGTAATGGCCTTGATTACCAAATCCTTATAATTCACTGTAATGCCTCCATATCGATATACTCACTTTACGACAGATGGAACGCTCTGTTTTGATATTTTTTGCGGAATTTTACTTTACTCAACAGCTAACATTACTTTCCAACAGCAGATAGTTTCCTGATCAGCCACACTCTTCGGTTCGCCAAAAGAGCGATCTCTGGAAATTGCTCAGTCTCGCTGGTTTTAAACAAATCTGCCCGTCCCTCGGTTAATGATGCATCGTTAGTCTAAGACTTTATTTTCCTGGTCTACATCTTTATTTTCTTAGTCTACAACTTTATCTTCCAGTCTATTACTTTATTTTCTTTCTACACCAGCCGGCCGCTGCCGGCGCGCCGATCGCAAACCCGAGCCTCATCCGGAAGAAACAGGAGCGTGAGCGGCAGGCTGCTCCAGCCGACCACCGCTCGTGTTCAGTCTACAACTTTATTATTCGGAAACAATAATCATGATACTTTTTATTTCTGGTGATATTTGCTTTTATCTTGAGAATATTTCCTTGAACCTCTTTAATCAATTCTTCCATAGCTTTAACATGTATTCTACCTGACTTCCATCCTAATTCCCTAATAAGGTATCCTTCTGAAGGAGCTTTATTATCACTAGCTTGAATGAAAGGCTTATAATCCTTCCCATATCCTTGGCCTCTACCGTCCTTTAGTCTATTCATCTGCGTTTTGTGAATGGCACTACCTCTAGTCATCTTTCTTCCCCCTAAAATAAAATATGCGTTCACCCTATGGAGTGAACGCAGCTGTTAACTAAGGACATATGTCCTGTATATCTTGGTACTATCAAATCTCGCAAAAATATTATTTTCTATACTTCATAACTTTATTTGTCACTTCAAAACTTTATTGTCTACTTCAAAACTTTATTGTCTACTTCAAAACTTTATTGTCTACTTCAAAACTTATTTGTCTACTTCAAAACTTATTTGTCACCCAACAGCCGTCATGTTGGGTGACAAATAAGTTTTGAAGTGCAAGAAACCAGCAAACATAAGGGTTTGCTGGTTTTTCATATAAAATCGATTTACAAATTAAGTTTTGAAGTGGTGTTTTAGAGTAGAAATCCCGATTTACAAATAAGATTTGAAGTACTTCTAACAAACTATTTATAAAGAGATCCCTATCAACAAACGTATCCGTTAGCGTAATGACATTTCTTAATCAGCGAGAGCACGTTTTATGTTCGCTTTTGCTTCATCAACCAACTTTTCATCTCTATCATCAATTGCCTGCAACATTATCAAAATAGGAATAAATATGGCAATCAATCGAGCTAATAGCTACGTTTCTTCATCTACATCCCCATATTCTTTAAAAAAATTACCTCGATTATCCTTGAATTGAAAATTCTTTGTATCTACTAAATTCCATATTTTTGAGAAAAACTCCATTAGCCAATCCTCCTAAGAATGTCTTAGTCATAAGTTAAAATTGCCATATAACAGTTTATATTTCTTCATCAGCCCTGCGAAATTGCAGAACTTATACAACGATTAATCTCCATTTTCAATACTTCAATTAAAGTCATCCCTAATTTCTCGTCTTCATTTGGATATGCCCTAACTGCAGTTAATCCAGCCGTGTAATTGACAGTTTTTCCTGGATAACGGATTGCCACGTATTGAATGACTGGATTATTCATTCCATCGCGAATTGAATCTCGATAAGCGTGCATTTTATCGATATCTACCTTTTTCGGTTTTCCCATGTTACTTAACTCTTCAATACTAAGCTCCGGCTTATGCTTGTGAATGATAGCATGACAATTAGCACATACGGGTCTCAAGTCTTTAATAGGGTGTAATTTATATGTTTTTCTAATAGAATGCAAAGGCACCAAATGGTGTACTTGAATAAAACCATGTCCAACTTGTCCATAGAAAACCTTGAAATCAAAACCGCAAGCGATGCATTCTTTTCCTCCTTTAGCCTTAGTTCAATATCTTCATCTATCCTAAGAGAATTGTGATCCATAATAGGAAGAACCCTTCTTCCTTCGTCTCTCATTAACCCCAACTTTTCGAGGTGGCGGACACGTTCTTTATTTAATTCAGTCCATGAGCTTTTCTTACATCTAGGTGACAACCTCTGAGCCAGCTCCGTTTCAGAAATTTTCTTTTTGACTCCATCGATCCATCCAAAGCACAAAGCTTCCTCAACATTCAGGAGATTGCTTTGGAAAGAAAGTACGATATTGCAATATGCCATGCCTTTTTACTTCATGTACCGAACCCAATGGTTATACTGAAGAAGATGATTGATTGTGTTGTTGATATAGGAAAAGTGATTACATTTGAACCTCATTGGATTTTCCTGTCCAACAGTGAGCAACACTCCACATGTGTTGAGTGCTGTGTCTTGGATACTTCCTAGAAATAAAAACGTCTGACAACTCAATCACTTCCTTGATCTTCACCCATGCCGAACGTTAGAGCTTGCAGAGCGGTTAACCATCACCGTATCATCTAAAAAGCCAAAATAAAGAAGACCCCTATGCCTAGAGGTCTCCATATCTCGAATCCTATTCGATTTTCTTCACATGAAGCAGGTTCATGATCACCGTCACAGCTTCGGCACGTGTTACCGTTTCTTTAGGTGCGAACTGGTTACCGTCGCGTCCTTTGACGATGCCTATCTGTTTAATCATGAACACCGCTCCCTTGGCCCACTCTGGAATCTCGCTTTCATCGGAGAAGCCAGTCGCGACATCCGTTGGGATCTTCGCGCCATACGCCTTAGCAATCATCATCGCCATTTCCATCCGCGCAATGTTCCCGTCCGGGCGGAAGCTACCATCTGTGTAGCCTGACAAGATGCCGGATTCTACAGCTTGAGTGATCGCTTTCTTCGCCCAAGTAGGAATCTCATTCGTATCGGTGAAGCTTAACGTTGTGTTTCCATTTGAAGGCTTCCATGCATTCATTAGCATCGTAACGAATTCTGCACGCGTAATCGTTGCGTCCGGTTTAAAGTTGCCATCCGTGTAGCCATTAACGATTCCCTGCCGCACCGCTTGTTTGATTGTCTCTTCCGCCCAATGACCGGCGATGTCGCTAAAGTTAACTTCCGTGGACTCAGTCGCTACGACGGGCAAGCCCGACTTTTTATCCACTACAAGCACCGCGAACTTCGTAAAATGGTTAACCTCTACGCGGATCTGGTTCCCGTCGATCTTGCCTCCAGGAACTTCTACCCAAGCCTTCTTTCCTTCATCATAATAGAACAAGGCTATTGTTTGATTATCCTTTACCTTGGTCGGGTCAAAGGTAAAAGTCAATGTCACCGGTTTACTAAAATTGCCCGAGTAATTCTTTAGAATCTCGAATATAGAGCTTGCCAGCACCTCATGATTCGCCAGCAGGCCAGGAATCTCACTTAATTCTTCTATCGTTATCTTCAATTCTTTGTCTGAAGCATTAGCTGGAACAGTAATGAGGATCTTGCCATCCAAGCTCATCTCGCCAAGTTTTCCTAACGGAAGCGTAAGAATCCCGTTTGTTGAGCGAATCGGGTCAATGTTGGAGCTTCCGCCATTTCCACCGCTTCCACCAGAACCGCCCGACCCGCCGCTACCTCCACTGCCTCTTGGCATAACAGCCTTGGACGGAGCGGACGCTGCGCTTGATCCGACCCCATTCTTCGCAACTACCGTGAACGTATATTCCGTGCCGTTCGTCAGTCCCGTGACTGTGATCGAACTCGCGGTTGCTGAGGTTCCTGTGAATCCTCCCGGATTGGACGTGACCGTATACCCCGTGATTGCACTACCGCCATCGTTCAACGGTGCGTCGAAGCTAACCGTTGCCTTGCCATTACCTGCGCTCGCCGTTACATTCCTCGGAGCGCTCGGCACACCGACACCGATCGGCGCAACGGGTGTCACACTCGCCGATGCTACCGATGCCGCGGAGTCGCCTACTACATTTGTCGCAATTACCATGAACGTATATGCCGTGCCATACGTCAGTCCCGTGACTGTAATCGGACTCGCAGTTGCTGAGGTTCCTGTAAATCCTCCCGGACTTGACTTGGCTGTATACAGCATGATCGCACTACCGCCATCACTGACCGGTGCGTCAAAGCTGACGGTCGCTGCTCCATTCCCTGCGGTCGCTGTTACATTCGTTGGCGCTCCTGGCACACCTGGCACACTAATCGGCGTCACACTCACTGATGCCAATGATGCCGCGGAGTCGCCTACACCATTCGTCGCAACTACTGTGAACGTATACGCCGTTCCATTCGTCAGTCCCCTGACCGTGATCGGACTCGCGGTTGCAGAAGTTCCCGTGAATCCTCCCGGATTGGACGTAACCGTGTAAAGCGTAATCGCATTCCCGCCATCACTCGCTGGGGCGTCGAAGCTAACCGTTGCCGTTCCGTTACCTGCGGTCGCCGTTACATTCGTTGGCATGCCTGGTGCACTCGGCACAACAATCGCCGCAGTCGGTGTAACACTCGCTGACGCCACCGATGCCGCCGAATCGCCTACACCGTTCTTCGCGACTACCTTGAACGTATACGCCGTTCCATTCGTCAGTCCCGTAAACGTAACGGGACTTGCGATTACAGAAGTTTTCGTGAATCCCCCTGGACTGGACGTAACCGTGTAAAGCGTAATCGCACTCCCGCCATCATTCGCCGGGGCGTCGAAGCTAACCGTTGCCGTTCCGTTACCTGCAGTAGCTGTTACATTCATTGGCGTGCCTGGTGCAATCGGCACAACAATCGGTGCAGTCGGTGTAACACTCGCTGACGCCTCCGATATTGCCGAAAAGCCCGCATAATTCTCCACGTATACTACGAATGTATATGAAGTTCCATTCGTCAGTCCTGTCACTGTGATCGGACTCGCGGTCATAGAAGTTCCTATGAATCTTCCCGGATCGGATGCGACTTTATAGTAGAAGATCTCACTACCGCCATCACTGACTGGGGCGTCAAAGCTGACTGTCGCTTCTCCATTCCCTGCACTCACCCTTACATTCCTTGGGGCGCTTGGCGCACCGCTCGGCACAACGGGCGTCTCACTCGCCGATGCAGCGGAGTCGCCTATAATATTCCTCGCGACTACCGTGAACGTATACGCCGTTCCATTCGTCAGTCCCGTGATTGTGATCGAACCCGCGGTTTCAGAGGTTCCTGTAAATCCTCCCGGACTGGACGTGACCGTATATTGCGTGATCGCACTTCCTCCATCACTCGCTGGGGCGTCAAAGCTAACTGTCGCTTCTCCATCACCTGAAATCGCTGTTACATTCGTTGGAGCATCTGGCACGACAACAATCGGCGCAGTCGGTGTAACGCTCGATGACGCCTCCGATGACGCGGAATCGCCTGCACCATTCTTCGCGACTACCGTGAACGTATACGCTGTTCCATTCGTCAGTCCCGTCACTGTGATCGGACTCACGGATGCAGAGGTTCCTGTGAATCCTCCCGGACTGGACGTGACCGTATAGCCTGTGATCGCATTTCCTCCATTACTCGCTGGGGCGTCGAAGCTAACTGTTGCTACTCCGTTCCCTGCGTTCGCCGTTACATTCGTTGGAGCGCTCGGCACTGCAATCACTTTAAACGCTTTTGAATAAGAATATCCTGCTACATGACTTGCATTCTGGTCGTCAACAAGAACGTGCAAATACCACGTACCTCCAGTAGAAGGTGTAGTAATGGAATCTTCGCTCGTGAACGCTACCCATCCCGCGTTCGGCCACGCTAGTACCGTTTCCGTTGGTGACCATTGGTAATACGTTTTGGCGGATTGTGCGGAATCAGGAATGTCTACCGTTACCTTTGTTGACACAGATTGTTTTCCCACGGATTCACCGTTTGGAGAAAAGCTGACTCCCGCAGACAAAATATTAACGAAAAGATACCGAGTATTATTAGCATAATCCTTCGCGGTAGAAGGATTAAACCCTATTATCGTACCTTTTCTGTCTGAATTCATTCCGAATGCTAGAGCCCCTATTGCAGTTAAATCTCCTTCAACAATAACACTTGTTAATAGGCTATTATTTTCAAAAGCATAAATACCTACGCTCTCTACAGTTTTTGGAATTCTCACGCTTGTAAAACGGTTGTACTCAAATGCACTAAGACCTATACTCTTTACACTGCTTGGGAACGTGACACTCGTTAATTGGTTATTAGAAAATGCTTCCTTGCCTATACTCGTTACACCCTCCGAAAGCGTCACACTCGTTAATCGATTATATTTAAAAACAGATTGTCCTATACTCGTTACGCTGTTCGGGATTGTGACGCTTGTTAATTTATTAGTAATGAATGCACTATTGCCTATACTCGTTACACTGTTCGGGATCGTGACGCTTGTTAATTGGTTATCAGAAAATGCACTCTCTCCTATACTAGTAACACCCTCCGAAAGCGTCACACTCGTTAAATGGGAGTTAGCAAATGCAAGTTTTCCTATACTCGTTACACTTCCCGGAATCGTTACATTCGTTAATTGGGTGCCATAAAATGAAAATTGCTCTATACTCGTTACACCCACCGGAATTGTCACACTCGTTAATTGGGAGTTATAAAATGCAAATTCTCCTATACTCGTTATACCCACCGGAATCGTGACCTTCGATACATCTTTACCCATAAATACTTGCCGGCCTAATGCGACTACAGCATGCCCATCTAATTCAGCAGGGATATTAACCACTTTATCTACTCCGCGATAACCTGTAATCGTCGCCATTAGCATCGCATTTAATACATACGTATAATCCTCATTTGCGCTAGGGATCACACGTTCTGATGGGACCGATGCCGCCGAGGTTCCTATCGCATTCTTCGCGACTACCGTGAACGTATACGTCGTTCCATTCGTCAGTCCCGTGACTGTGATCGGACCCGCAGTTACAGAGGTCCCTGTGAATCCCCCCGGATTAGACGTAACCGTATAGCCCGTGATCGCACTCCCGCCATCATCTTCTGGGACTTCGAAGCTAACCGTCGCCGTTCCTTTACCTGCGGTCGCTCTTACATCCCACGGCGCGCTTGGCCATGTCTTCGAATTGGCTGTCACGCTAGCCGATGCTACTGATGCCGCCGAATCGCCTACAGCATTCGTCGCAACTACCGTGAACGTATATGCCGTTCCAAACTCCAGTCCTCTGACTATGATCGGACTCGCCGTTGTAGAGGTTCCTGTGAAACCTCCCGGTTTGGACGTAACCGTATAGCCCGTGATCGCGCTACCGCCATCGCTCACTGGGGCATTGAAGCTAACCGTTGCTGCTTCTTTACCTGCGATCGCTTTTACATTCGTCGGCGCGCCTGGCACTACCTTCGTATTGGGTGTGACGCTAGCCGATGCTGCTGATGCCGCCGAATCGCCTACACCATTCTTCGCGACTACCGTGAACGTATACGCCGTTCCATTCGTCAGTCCCGTGACTGTGATCGGACTCGCAGTTGCAGAGGTTCCTGTGAATCCCCCCGGATTGGACGTAACCGTATAGCCCGTGATCGCGCTACCGCCATCACTCTCCGGGGCATTGAAGCTAATCGTCGCCGTTCCATTACCTGCGGTCGCAATTACATTCGTCGGTGCGCTCAGCAGCAAGGCACCAGTAACTTTAAACGCTTTGGAATGGGAATAACCGACTATATGATTCTCATTCTGATCGTCTACTCGAACATACAGATACCACGTACCTGCAGCAGGAGGCGTAGTAATGGAATCCTCGCTCGTGAACGCTACCCATCCTGCGTTCGGCCCTTCTGGTACCGTTTCCGTTGATGACCATTGGTAATACGTATGGGCTGATGGTATGGAATCAGGAATAGCTACCGTTACCTTTGTTGACATCGATTGCTTACCCACGGATTCACCGTTAGGAGAATAGCTGACTCCCGCAGACAAAATATTGAGGTATGGATACCCAAAATTATTCGCATTGTCCTTCGCGGGGGAAGGATCAAACGCTATTATCGTACTGTTTGGATTACCACCGAACGCTGTATCTCCTATTGTGGTTGAATCCCCTTCAACAATAATACTTGTTAATAGGTTCGTACTAAATGTATATTCTCCTATGCTCGTTACATTCTTCGGAATCGACACATTCGTTAATTGGTTATGATGAAATGAAAATTTCCCTATATTCGTCACGCTATTCGGAATCGTCACACTCGTTAATCGGTTAAAAGAAAAGGCATGATTGCCTATGCTCGTTACACCAACCGGAATCGTCGCACTCGTCAATTGGTTATACTGAAATGCATATTCTCCTATACTTGTTACACCAACCGGAATTGTCACACTCTTTAGTTGGTTATATTGAAATGCATATTCTCCTATACTCGTTACACCAACCGGAATCGTCGCACTCGTCAATTGGTTATTCTGAAATGCATATTCTCCTATACTTGTTACACCAACCGGAATTGTCACACTCTTTAATAGGTTATATTGAAATGCATATTTTCCTATACTCGTCACGCCGTTCGGAATTGTCACACTCGTTAATTGGTTATGACTAAATGCATTTTCGCCTATACTCGTCACAGCGTTCGGAATTGTCACACTCGTTAATTGATTATACGAAAATACATTATCCTCTATGCTCTTAACACGCTCCGGAATCGTCACACTCGCTAATTCGTTATGACTAAACGCATTTGCCCCTATACTCGTTACACTGTTCGGGATCGTCACACTCGCTAATTTGCAATTCGAAAATGCTTCATAGCCTATACTCGTTACATTGTTCGGAATCGTCACGCTCGTTAATGGGTTATACTCAAATGCACGATCGCCTATACTCGTTACACTGTTCGGAATCGTTGCACTCGCTAATTTGTTGTACTGAAATGCTCTTTCCTCTATGCTCGTCACGCCCTCTGGAATCGTCACACTCGTTAACTGGTTGTACTGAAATGCGCTTTTCTCTATGCTCGTTACACCCTCTGGAATCGTGACACTCGTAAGTCTGTTTTCAAAAAATGCAAATGCTCCTATAGTCTTTACACTGTTCGGGATCGTCACACTCGTTAATAGGTTACCAGCAAATGCATACTCACCTATACTTGTTACACTTTCTGGAATCGTCACACTTGTTAAATATTCTTGATAAAATGCTTGAAGACCTATTCCGATGACAACATGCCCATCTATTTCAGCAGGAATCGTAATCTCTTTATTGAATCCGGAATAATTCACAATATGTGCAAATGATGATCCATCTAGAGAATAATCAAAACCTTCGAATGATAGAGCTTGCGCTTCCCGAACACTACCTACTGACCATGTACCAAGCGAAACCAAAGATATTACAAGTAAAGAAATCATAAACTTCTTAGTTTCCAACAACCGCCTTCGTAACATATTCCCTTCAACCTCCTCATTAATTTCAACCGCACAATTACAAAATAGTACATCTGAAGATTAAGTATAAATCCGAGGCGTAACACAACGGTACTAACGAAAGTTAGTTCCACGCAGAAAAATAAGCCAATAATAGAGCATCTACCCGCTCCAATTGTTGGCTTATGTTCTATTTCTTCCGAATGCCTACTCTAGTAATCCAATGCCCCTTGCACGCGCAATCGCCTGTGCTCGTCTTTTTGCCCCAAGCTTGCCGTATAAGTTGAATACGTAACTCTTGACCGTACCTTCCGTTAGCCCAAACCGATAAGCGATTTCCTTGTTAGACAAGCCATCAGCAAATGCGTACAGCATCTCCATTTCGCGGGTCGTCAGCGTTTCGACAAGCAGCAGCGAATCTTGGACAGACAATATGGGAGGACTAACGATATCGTGTGAATCTCTCATCTGTCCCGGAAAAAGAATCGGCATACAGAGGATGGATAGCGGGAGACTGCGATGAGCATAGGCATCCGTCGTAAATAGGCTACGCGAAGCATTTCCCAACACAACCGGTTCCCCAGTCCGGGCGACATAACGTACGATGGTCTCTACGAATGAAGCCTCATTCCGAACATCCTTATGATCGCCCGCTTGCTCCTCTATCGTAAAGCCCTCTTCGTGACTGGTTAACACGTATCCCTTCTCCGCACCCGAATAACGAATCGCCGATTCCAGGAAGCGATGCATGGCATCTTCGCCACTCCCCGTACTCGACCCTTCCAAAATTTGTTTAATGAGCACATTATCGTCGCGATTGTCGGTACCCTATCGCGCTCCTTCGCAAATCCAGCTAATCCTTCAGCCACCATTCCGTCTTCTTGCGATTGCGATTGGGCGGCGGAGAACCGTAGACCTAGGTAATCCTCTCGCAACCTTTGTGCCTTTCGCGAAGCCCCCACGCCGAATAAGCAACGCACGCATCCGCCATCAACACGTCCGCTCCGTTCCGGCTTCCCGCTTCCCGATAGAATATGGAAGCTCCTTCGCAAGCGATCGCCTCCATCAACCTGTCTTCTAGGCTTTGCGCTTCACGGATCGCATCTTCGTACCCTTTGGCGGCAGCGACCGAATTCCCTTCAAACTTATGCAACTCGGCCGAGACGAGCAAGCAGACCGAAGTGTTCTGTCCATAGTATCCGGACCATTGCTTCATGCCCCGCAATAACTTCCTCAATCTGGCCCGACTGTAGAAAGCAAAACCAAAATGTTACTTTTGTGACAGCTCCATTACTATGGATTTATTTTTATTCTGCTTCTTGATTATCCTTCCTCCATATACTTTTGGATGACTGTGTCCACAATAGCTGTAATGTGATCAACATCTTGATCTGCAATACTAGTCCCGGCGGCAGCATTGATGCCGTAAGAGATTTCAGGATCCCTGCTTTCTATGAAACTTATCTGTTGTTTAGTAGGATCAGTGTCAAAAGAGAGAGCTTCATAAGTAGTTATATCTATATCAACATCAATATTTTCCCGTATATTAACATTGATTCTTACAAGTGTCTGTACTTCATTTGCTACTATTTTCGAGTCAAGTAATGCCACCTTCGGATTGAATGAAGTATCATTTATTGAATGAATGCCAAACCTGTTTGCTAATTTAGGTAAATATGCCTTCTCCAATATTTGATGCTCTCCAAGCATGAGTAAAGATTTTTTGTTTTCCGGAATTTCGGTTAAGGGTATTCTGTGATTCAGGCCATCGGAAGATTTATTTTCGGTCATGCACAATAAACCTAAATAACTGGTGCTGTCATCCTCTCCTTCCTTATAAACACAGGTTGTAGAGGTTGGCTTGAGCCATTCTTCAGAAGACAAAAGTCCTGTATTTTTTATAGCCAGAATATTGGAAAACTCAGAATTATTATTTTTTAGCCAGATTTCAATGGTGTGGAACAGTATACTTCTTACAGTTTCATTTACACCACAATTTTCCGGTGACTGAATAGAAATAACTTTTATATCCTGTGAAGCATTTTCTTGTGATAATTTTTCCAAATCTACTTGTGCGCGAACCGATAAGCTATCAATAGCTATTGATTTACCATTAATAATAATCTCGCCTTGGGCGATAGGTATTGTCATATTCACAAAACTGCCATAGCCGCCCCTTTCAATTTGCCATGTACCAAAGCTTCCATTAATTGTTGCGGAAAGTGCAGTATCATCATCGTCAAAGCTGCACTTGAAATGGGCTGGTGAAGTGCGGTTTTCTTGAATTCTTTTATTCAATTCAGAAATGCGTGTAAGATGAACCATATCCCAGCCTGCTGTGTTTGCAGGGATCACACTCATAGGAGTATCATCATTTGCTGTTTTGACTGTATTTGATACTTTATATTTTGATATTAGCATTTCATTTATATGCGGCATATGAAAGGTTACCGGCATATTGATAGGATGCAATAACAACTCGTTCTCGTTTGACATCTTTCATCCTTCTTTCTTTTATATACGATGTGGCAAGCTTACAGCGCGAAGCCAGGATCTCCGCCAAATTGAAGAGCACCATTGAGCTGCGCGGAAGTCAATTTGAACTCTGTTTTGGCAGTAGGCCAAACGATAGGGCCAGTTGCTGCTTGGATCACAGGATTTATGGAAGGCATACTTTCAGCGACCCCCTTTGCAATAGTTTGCAGGACGACACTGAGCAGCAATGTTATCAATACGCCTACGAAAATAGCTATCGTACAAACTATAAGTTTTATAGTAAGATCACCCACTACATATCCAACAAGAGAAGCGTATACAGTTGCAATTAAACCAACTATTGCTGTGGTTACGATTACCCAAGTAGCTGTTTCTATTGTATGCATACTTTCTGTAGGCCTCGATGCCTTAAAGCCTATAGTCTGAGTCCCATCCGGCTTATTAACCAATTCAATGGTTTGATAAGTTGTCGTACTTACTACTGCTTCTATACCTGGTGAAAATACAATGCGAGCTTTGATCTTTGTAATAATCTCGTGCTCATTTACTGATATATTAAAGCTTTCTGCATAAGGAGTATAATATATGGCCCCATATTTTATTGGTTTTATTTTTAGTATTACACCGTCTTTATTACTAACTTCAGTCTTTCCATTGATCAATTGGAAGTTATCAACTGATGAATCAACAAATACTGTAGGAACTCCAGGAAGCATAGATTTTTCTAAAAACAGGCTTCTACTTATCAGGAAGCTCGCTCTGCTGTCGGGTGCGATAGCTGAGGGGGATAAGGCATGTGTAAGACCTTTTCCCGAGCGTCCGTCTGTCATACAAAGTACAGCGAAGAAGCTTTCGTCAGGATCCGGATTATCACTATATGCATAGCTGGTATAGGTTGGCTTTAACCATTTAATATCTTCAGTATGCAGGTTAATATTTACAGTTGAAAAAATATGCTCAAACTTCTTAATGTTAGCATTAAACCAATCCCTGAATGCTCCTTGCAGTAATGCATCACTTGCAGGCTTATCAGCACCATGAGGGAATAGAAAAGATACTAGGAAAACGATTGGTTCTTCGTCTGTGTGATCTGTTTTAAGCTTGAGATCATGCTTTGAGCCTACTTCTGATACTGATTGAGGTATCTGATTCGGGAAATAGGCAAGCTTTATATTAATAACTGCGTTACAATTGTTTAATGAATATGTTTTATTTGGTGTAGTGTAGGTACCTTTGGTAATAGGTATTTTCATATGTAAGTTTTGCCCATCACCGCCTCTACTGATAGCCCAGTCGCCGAATTCCCCGTCAATTGAAACTTCAATTCCATAATCAGGGTCTGTCGTGGTTTGCGTAAATGTCTTCGGCGAAGCCTTCTTTGCCACAATAGCATTATTAATATCAGGTACTCGAATTGCATATACGGTGTCCCAACCAAGTGTGTCTGCAACCACAGTACTTACGCTTTTGTCACTGCTTAACAGCATTGATACGTCATTAATGCCCTGCTCAATTCTCAGTTTTTCGTTCAAATGCGGCAGCGTAAAGCTGATTGGCATACTTCTGGAACTTAACACAGTTGTGTTAACCATAATCTACCTTCTTTCGTTATTGGTCTTATAGTTATTAAATATTTCCTTTAAGATAGTAGCAGTTATCAAGACCTGCATCCGTGACCTGCATCGCATTATTTACTCCCGTCCAGTCAATAAAAGGAGGCGGCGAAGTAGCAAAGCTTTGGCTGCCACTCTGCAGTGTTTGAGCAATACTGTCGGCAATGATTTTAACAACAATACGTACAATTATTCCTACAATTAAATTTAGCCACAACAAATACCATGGAATATCTTGACTGTAGTCATTTCTGGGGTCCGGGTCCTCGTAGAAAGCTATACTGCTTGTAGCAGGATTAAATTCGCTATTATTTTTAATTTTTATGGAGAAATTCATCGTTATATTTGCATACAAATCACAAAAACCATCTACGCTTGTTTTTAAATCTCCTCCCTCTACAGTCATATTTAAATGGGTTATCCGCGGGTAATAGGTAATTAATCCTGCGGTTACAGGAGGTGTTCCCAAGCTGCCACTATTTACAATACAGTGATTGGAATTCATGTAAAAACCATCAGGTCTTGAGCCAGGGTACATGGATGGCAACATCGGCATAATGATATTTTGCAATATCATATCTTTTGATATCAAATATGCGGCATTTGCATTCTCCGACATCATACTAGGATCAACAAGAAGAGGAAGCCCGCTCATATCTCTGTCCGTAGTTACAGAAAGGATGGAAAGATAGCCATTTCCTTCTTGGCTCTCAACATATGCATAGGTACATTGTTTAGGTGATAACCAGGTATCTGTACCAGGCTTGACATAATTTATTTGTGCAAAAACATAGCTGATTATTGATGCGCGTTCTACCAAATATTTTGCAACTAACCATAGTACAATATTTTTTGCTGTTTCACTCAGGCAACCGGCCCTATCTATAACTGTGACTGGGGAGACTGCACCTTCTTTCTTGCTTCCGATAGCGCCAAGCTCAGAAATATTAAACATCAGTTCGTGCTTCGACGGGTCGATATTGGAAGGAAGAAACTGCAAGGAAACCTGAACAATAACATCGACATTTGATATTTCTTTAGAATTTGAGTTGATTTGCAGCATACCGTTTACGATGGGGATTTTTAAGTGAAGAAGCTTTCCTGAGCCTCCTTTGACGATTTCCCAAGGTGCTAAATTACATTGAATGTGTGAATGCATGCCTTCAATTTCGGTAGAATAGTCAATTAGTTGTGGAAGTGTGTTCATGTTTTCAGCAAGAACTGAATTAACACGGTTAATATTAATACTGTAGACTGTATCCCAACCGTATGTCTCCATAAACCCTCCTTTAAGATCAGTTAATAATGGGACATCGCTTCATACATTCTCATGAATACTTCCTTCTAGCCATGTGTACTTTTCAAGATTAAGTATATCTCCTACGTGAAACTCAAGGGTACTAACGAAAGTTAGTTCCGCGCAAAAAAAATAAGCCAATAATAGAGTATCTATCTGCTCCAATTGTTGGCTTATCTTTTATTCATTCCATTTATCTACTCTAATAATCCTCTTTCCCTTGCGCGCGCAATCGCCTGAGCTCGTCGTTTCGCCCCAAGCTTACCGTATAAGTTGAAGACGTAACTCTTGACCGTACCTTCCGTTAACCCAAACCGATAAGCGATTTCCTTGTTAGACAAGCCATCAGCCAATGCGTACAGCATCTCCATTTCGCGGGTCGTCAGCGTTTCGACAAGCAGCAGCGAATCTTGGACAGACAATATGGGAGGACTAACGATATCGTGTGAATCTCTCATCTGTCGACGCCAATGGTTCAATGACCTTACATACACCATTCGGGCGATCATGAGATCTAGCACCTCTAGTGTCTTCGTAGAGAACACGCCAGGGAGGAGGTTATTCTCCAAATACAGAACGGACGACCGCGACTGCTCCGGAAAAAGAACCGGCATACAAAGGATGGATAGCGGGAGACTGTGATGAGCATAGGAATCCGTCGTAAATAGGCTTCGCGAAGCATTTCCCAACACAACCGGTTCCCCAGTCCGGGCGACATAACGTACGATAGTCTCTATGAATGAAACCTCATTTCGAACATTCTTATAAACGCCCGCCTGCTCCTCTATCGTAATGCCCTCTTCGTGACTGGTTAACACGTATCCCTTCTCCGCACCTGAATAACGAATCGCCGATTCCAGGAAATGATGCATCACATCCTCGCTATTTTCCGTACTCGACCATTCCGAAATTTGTCTAATGAACACATTCTCATCGCCGATTGTCGGTGCCCTCTCGCGCTCCTTTTCAAATCCATCTAATCTTTTAGCCACTATTCCGTCTTCTTGCGATTGCGATTGGGCGCCTGAGAACCGTAGATCCGGGTAATCCTCTCGCAACCTCAGTGCTTTTCTTGAAGCCCCCCAAGCCGAATAAGCAATGCAGGCATCCGCCATCAACACGTCCGCTCCGTTCCGACTTCCCGCTTCCCTATAGAATACGGAAGCTCGTTCACAAGCAATCGCTTCCATCAACCTGTCTTTTTGGCTTCGCGCTTCGCGGATCGCATCATCGTACCCTTTGGCGGCAGCGACCGAATTCCCGTCAATCCTGTACAACTCGGCCGAGATGAGCAGGCAGACCGAAGTGTTCTGTCCATAGTATCCGGACCATTGCTTCATGACCCGCAATAACTTCTTCAGCTTGCCCCGAATGCCTGGGCGTTCCTCGGTCGGCGCTTCGGTATATCTAGTGGCAAGCGTAAGCGCATGATAAACATGTTGCTTGCGAGCTTGCAACCAATTCTGTCTGGCGGTATTGAACTCCCCTTGTTCTATCCACTCCAGGGCTTCCTTGTACCGTCCGAACAAATAAGCGATTTCTATTTTACAGGTATGGATATGAGAAACTTCGTTATTCATAGTCCCTTTGAATCGATCATTCTGCACTGGCAATACGACTTCCTCGCCCTCGCCGTCACCACCCTGCAATTGGGCGATATACCACCGCGAGATACGAAAAGCGTTCTTCGCGACCTCATCTAGAAGCTGCCTTGACAGATCTTCATATTTCGTTATCCGTGCAGACAATGTATGTAAATCTCCAGTATGGGTGACCGCACATGTAAACGCCACTAGGCTAACAAAGACCAAATTCGCGGATTCCATTCCATAACGCATCGATTGCTCGAAATGCGCGATACTTTCTTCCGGTTGGTGTAGTAGTCTAGCGATTCCCCTGAAGTAGCTCAGCTTGCATAACAAATCCGTACTTTCGAAAGATGACGCTATTCGGAACGCAGCATCCATGCACTGACGACTTATTGGGGCTGCAACGCTCTTATTTCCAAGAATGATGACACCGTAAAACGCGAGGATATACGCAAAAGCCTCGCTACTTCCTTTTCCAACCTTCAGGCTGAATCGAATGAATCTGGAAAATAACACGAAGGATCGTTTATTACTTAATGAAAATACCGATGTCGATATCGCCATGACCAGATTGGACATTGCAATGTGATGGGGATCATCGCTTGGCACAGGCTCCGGTTCGTTAAACATGCTAGTCAATGCGATCTGTAACAGGTGCATTTCTTCCTTGATCAGGGCATTGGAGGGTTTCGCCGGCAGAGGAAATCCGATTTCCTCAAGCGCCTTGAATCCAATAGCAACGGCCGTTCGATCTTTTTTGAGATAGGCATACATGGAGATTTGAATCAGGTAAATACGGGAGCGCTCGACCATGCCTACGGTGCGGAGCAGTAGCTGATCCAGCAACTCTTCCGCGCGGTCGACGCTTCCGCACATATATTCGCACACGGGCAGTTCCAGCATTAAACGATACGCTAGAGAATTCTGCCCCTGCTCATCATTCTCGACAAGACGCATGCCTTTTTCCAGGAAATTCTTGGCGGTGGCAAAAGCCGTGGAAGCCTTCGACTTCAAAGCGGCTTGGAGATTATAAGCAGCTAGCTCCCTCTTCTCTGCTTGGCTTGTCATTCGTTCGCTACCCAGATTCAAGTGATATACCCGATCAAATATCCAATCGTCAGGGCTCTCCGATGCAAGGCTGCCCATCGAACGTCCGATCTTTAGATGTAGATCTGCTTGCTGTGTTTCGTGAATCGTCTGATAAGCGGCCTGCTGCACTCGGTCATGCAGAAAGGTGTAGAAAACCTCGTCTGTATCCGCTTCACTGAAATCATTCTCTTGTGAGATTAATCCCTCTTCCGTGACTACACGCAAAAGCCCTTTCGCATGAGTCATCGTATGCCCGCTTGCCGCAGCGACAGTCGACAGTCGGAATCGATGCCCGATAGCCGCCGCTACGGCTAGCAGATCAATGGTATGGGATGGCAGCATGCGGATACGATTACCGATCAAATGCAAAATGTCGGGGTCTTCCGGTATTTGCTTAACTACTGCTTCATCCCAGGCCCAATTGGATTTCTCCTCGTCATAATACAGTTTTTTTTCACGGTACAAACCGTCCAGAAGACGGTGTAAATAGAGCGGATTCCCACCTGTGCGGTGGTATAACGACTCCGCTAACAACCGAATACGAGCCGAATTTTCCTTAACGATATGTGATACGAATTGTCTAACGTCGATATAGGTCAGAGGATCGAGCGCAATATGCTGCACGTTAAGCAAAGTTGAAGTTGTATGCCGGGGGAATGAATTTTCTATCCATGCGGTTGCCGTTTCTAGAGGATCTTCGATCGCTATCTGATGCGGCGCTGCCTCTTCCCGGAATGCACCTATCAATAATAAACCATGTAAAGTGGGGTCTTGTGCAACTGTACGAAGGGTATCCATCGTAGCAGAATCCGCCCATTGCAGATCGTCCAGAAAGAGTACAAGGGGATGCCCGCTGTCGGCAAACATTTGTATGAAAATAGGAAACAGCAGACGAAAACGAATGGCCGCTTCTGCAGGACCCAGCATTTCTACCGAAGGAAGTTTACCAAGGAGCTTCTCCGCTTCCGGTAAAAGTTGTGTAATAACACCCGCTCTACGGCCTAATGCCTCCGTTAACCGTACTTTAAGTTTTGCGATGGATTCTGGAGATTCGCTCCACACTTGCCGAATCAATCTTCGAAGCGCTTCCAGTATCGCTGAGAACGGAATATCCCGATTCATCAGATCGCATTTGCCCGCAATGAACCGGCCACCTGCCCGTATAACCGAACCTTGAAGCTGTTGAACGAGCGCGGTCTTACCGCTACCTGCCCCTCCAGACACAATGACAAATGCGCATGAATCGGCACGAGCCTGTTCTACAGCTTTGGAGAGCTGAACCTCTTCCGCCTCGCGTCCGAAGAGGCTGTTCGGGAGCTGAAAGCGGCTGTCATCGTCTGCACGGGCAATCTCGAAGGGAACAATTCCACCTGTCTCTTCTATAGAAGAGATACATCGCTGTATATCGACTATCAAACCGTGAGCGCTCTGATAGCGTTCCTCGGGCATCTTCGACAAAAGTTTCATAATCATACCTTCGAGAGGGCCCGTAATTTCCGGACGTATTTCGCTCAGAGGAATCGGCATCATGGCAAGATGGGCATGCACCCATTGTTCCTTGCTCAGTGCTCGAAATGGCAGGCTCCCTGCAAGCATTTCGTATAAAACCATCCCTAACGCATACAGGTCGCTGCACTTCTCAGGAGTACGATTGATCCTACCCGTTTGTTCTGGAGATAGGTAAG
The DNA here is from genome assembly GCF_002027705.1 of Paenibacillus ferrarius. Taxonomy (GTDB): domain Bacteria; phylum Bacillota; class Bacilli; order Paenibacillales; family NBRC-103111; genus Paenibacillus_E; species Paenibacillus_E ferrarius. The sequence continues at coordinate 123,249 of NZ_MBTG01000018.1, forward strand.
CGTAATCGGTTATACGAATATCGGTAAGCTCGGCAAGCTTTCTCTCTAATTGAATTCGAACGCCTGCCGGGTTCAAATTCCCGATAATCGTATCCCGTTTGTGGTAGGTATAGACCACATCCGTCAGTATTAGTGCGATTTGCAGAAAAGAAGAAATATCGATTGTAGTCCCATTCATCAACTTCCGTAATTCGATTCCTTCCATTGGTGGAATGTTGTCCAATCCTCCTTCGTGACCCATTCATATTTATATAAATACTATTATTGACTCTTTATCATTCTACCATTAATTATTAATAATGTAGATCGTGATGGGGTCGTGTACGGACCAGACGCGGAACATGACTTTGAGCAGTGCTTATCCGATAGGGTTGACGTGCTCCCTGCTCTTCTTGTCCAATCTGATGAGAAGAGCTTTCCCTCGTTCGGGCGGTACTTAATCGATAAAATGAATGACCCCGGGCGATGCTTGAAATTTCACTAGAGCAACTTTACGCGAATCATTTTGAACATCGCTTCTCCGCGCCAAAATGCTAGGTAACACTTATCCCGAGGATCGAGATTACATACATTTTCGATCGCTTTTATCGCTGCGGCGGAAGAACAGGCCAAGGACTCTTCATGGGTCTCTCCATTGTGAAGGAGATTGCTGAAACGCATCAGGGCACCGTTGAAATGTCAAGCATTCCGTATCAAAGTAAGGGCTCTTTTTCCATGCGCACCTGAACACCAAAAATACTTCTTGTCTTAAAGTGAACTTTAAGATTTATAACTTGGAATGGGAATGTTCTCAAATATTTCAGCATAGAAAAAGTCCAATCTTGGTTGCTGCTTTAGCTCTGAGAGGTTTGACAATAGGTAAATGTGGCGTTAAATCAATGCTTTCTCACTACCGACACACAGCACTTCACATGTGTGGAGACCGCGAAAGGAATATATGATGCGTCGTAACCATACGTTGAAAAGTTCAGACCCGTCGTTTCTTTTACCTTTTGACCGAGAGGGTTAAATTCTCGTATCGTCTTGATTCCTGTCACATTGGTTGATGTTACTTTGTTATTTACATCTTCATAAGCAATGGTGGTTGCATTCTGATCCGGCAGCGTTTCCTTCGTTACGCGTCCAAGCGCATCATACTCGTAGGTTGTTGCGTTCCCTTTGCCATCGATAAGCTTGGTAAGCGCACCTGTTAGTTTGTTATTTTCTGCTTGTTTAGTTATTGTCGACACATTGCCATCGGCATCGGTGACGTTGATCGATTGCTTGGTCACAAAACCTGCATTATACTGCGCACCAAACTCTTGAGAAATGATGATGTTGCGGTTGTCGTCTTTGACCGTAATCGTACTCGCATTCCCATACTGATCGTATCCGTAGTTCACTTGCTGCTTGAGTGTACCTGTTGTTGTATTCTTTTACCGTTTGCTGAATTACGCTACCTTGTGAGTTACGCACCAGTTCTGTATAGTTGCTCATACCAGCGTCAATAGGTTGCGTGATGGCGGTCTGCAAGTGCGTGTTTGGATCATAGCCATAGGTCGTCGTGATACCAAATGGATTTGTTGCCGTCAGTACATTTCCGTACTCATCATACGTGCGATTCACTTTCACAGGCTGTGAAACAGAGGAGCCATAGTTAGAGGATCTTAATACCATTAGATAGCGACACTCTTCTTTGGACAGTGTGTGATGTATTCTACTTGTCTTCCATCCTAATTCCCTAATAAATGACACTACCTCTAGTCATCTTTCTTCCCCCTAAAATAAAATATGCGTTCACCCCATGGAGTGAACGCAGCTGTTAACTAAGGACATATGTCCTGTATATTTGTCACTTCAAAACCGTCAAAAAGACCCCGCCCATTGACATTCCACACTCAACGTAATAAAATATTTTTACGTAACATATTCTTTGTACTGGAGGCCTTACTCTCCATGCCACAAGAGATCCAAGACAGCTACTACATCGAGTCCCCTGAGCAAGCTACTGTGCTGCTGAACCCGCTTCGCGGAGAAATCATTGCCCAGCTTCTTGAACCGGGCTCCGCCGCTGAAGTTGCCCGAACGCTTGGCGAGACCGCCCAGCGCATTAATTATCATCTTAAAGCGCTGGAAAAAGCGGGATTGGTTCAACGGGTCGGTACCCGTCAGGTGCGCAATCTGGTCGAGGTGCTGTACAGAGCCATTGCCAAGACCTTCGTCCTGGCGGAATCACTGAGCATGAAGCCTGAAACCTTGCAAAAGCTGAAGGATCAGAGCTCACTTGCTCATCTGGTGACTGCCTCCGAGCGAATTCGGAGAGAGGCGATGCTGCTGATGGAGCAATCGGACGTTGGTGAAGTCATTCCCAGCGCAACGCTGCAGCTTCAAGTCCATTTATGCGATGAACAGCAGCGGCAATCGTTTATTGAGGAATATGCAGCGATGGTGCAGCAATTGGTAGACCGCTATTCGGGCGGCAAGGCTGATGAAACCTACCAAGTCTTGTTAGCCGTCTATCCCAAACCCAAAAAATGAGGAGGCATTTGCCATGAGTCATGAACAACCAACGAGTAAGCCGCAGCTTGATGCAGTTCCGGCAGCACCTGTTATTGCTTGGGAGCAAGAGCAGCCTCTTGAGCGCAAGCCTGAGTCCTCAGGCAGCAATGTGATTTCAATCGACACTTATCGTCGTCAGGGTTCCTCCGTCTTGGACTCCGAAGCTACGGTCACTGTGCGTGAATTTCAATCTGCTCAAGGCGAAGAGCCGGTTCGACTCATCATGGTCTCCTCCGGTTTTGGCCAGAAGCATGCCAGACACCCTTATTCGATTCAGAACAAAGCCGCTTAACGATTTTAGCTCAAAAAAGAAAGGATGATTCCGATGAGTTTCATACCTATGGTTGTTGAACAAACTGCGCGCGGTGAGCGCTCTTACGATATTTATTCCAGACTCCTGAAAGACAGAATTGTCTTCTTAGGTACAGAAGTTAACGACCAAGTGGCCAATGCGATTGTTGCACAGCTGTTGTTCCTTTCTGCTGAGGATCCTGAGAAGGATATCTCGCTCTACATCAACTCGCCAGGCGGATCAACCTCAGCGGGTCTGGCGATTTATGATACGATGAATTTCATTAAGCCTGACGTATCTACCATTTGTGTAGGTATGGCGGCATCCATGGGTGCGATTCTCTTAACAGCTGGTGCTCCAGGCAAACGATTTGCTTTGCCGAACGCTGAAGTTATGATTCACCAACCTTGGGGAGGTACGCAAGGGCAAGCCAGCGATATTCAAATCCGTACCCAGCATATTCTCAAAACACGCAGTGTTCTCAATGGAATTCTTTCGTCGACGACCAAACAGCCCATTGAGAAAATCGAGCTGGATACCGACCGCGATTACTTCTTAGAAGCGGAAGAAGCACGTGTTTACGGTCTGATCGATAAGGTTATCGAGAAAATATAAGAGAAAATATAAGCAGCAAAAAACTCACCCCCTGAAACAGGGAGGTGAGTTTTTGTGTGTCGGATCAGCCTTTTACCGCAGAACCTGTGATGCCTTGAATGATATACTTTTGACCAATGAGGAACACGAGCAGCATAGGGACAATCCCTGCGGATGTTGCCGCCATCATCCCGTTATAGTCAATATTGAATTCTAAAATGAAATTCTGCATGCCCAGCGGTACGGTATACAGATTTCGATCCAGCAGGAAAACAAGCGCATTCTCATAGTCATTCCAATTCCACGAGAAATCAATAATCGCCAGTGTAGCAAGCGCGGGCTTCGCCAAAGGCAGCATAAGCTGAAAGAAAATACGGAAATGCCCAGCCCCGTCCACAAAAGCGGATTCTGTAATCTCCTGTGGAATCGAGAGGAAAAATTGCCGCATCAGGAATACGCCGAAAATCGTGAACAACCCCGGCAGAATTAATGCCCAATGCGTATTATAAATGCCGATTTTATCAAATAAAATAAATTTGGGAACAAACAGCACCTGCGGCGGCACCATCATCATAGATAGGTAGAACATGAAGAGCAGGTTTCTTCCCTTAAACTCAATCCGTGAAAAGCCATAAGCGGCCAAAGAGGATAGGAAGGTCGCACCCACCATGCAGATCAAAGCAATTTTCAACGAATTTATATAGTAGATAACAAAGCTTTCCTTGCCTGTCCATACTTTGAGATGATGCTCTAGTGTAATCTTCGATGGTATCCATTGTATCGGATATTGGAATACTTCACTCGGTGATTTAAACGATGTGCTGATCATCCATAGGAACGGCATAATCATGAAAAGCCCGAGGACGAACATCACCACGGTGCTGCCTATTTTCGTGGATTTTATCTCCATATTGTATCACTCCGGTTTTTTACTTAATAATGAACCCATCGCTTCTGACCAACCCATTGAATCATCGTAATCAGAAAGATGATAGCGAATAAGACCCATGAGATGGCTGACGCATACCCCATTTCATAGTAGCGAAACGCATTGTGATAGATGAAAAGGGATAGAATCGTTGTACTGCCGCCAGGTCCGCCTTGTGTAACGGCTTCAATCATGCCGAACGTCTTCATCGACGTAATTAAACCGGTAATCATTAATAAGAACGTGGAGGGGCTCACTAGCGGGAAAATGATTTTCCGAATCGTCGTCCAGGTGCTGGCGCCATCAATCTTGGCTGCTTCCAGTTGTTCCTGCGGTATTTCTTGAATGGCTGCCAAATAAATAATCATATTATAACCAAGCAGAAACCAGATCCAAATGACATCAATCGCATACATCGAAGACGTCGTAGTCGACATCCAACCTGGTGGGTGTTCGATCCCAATAGAACGAAGAAAGCCGTTAATAGGTCCTTGTGAAGGTTGAAACAACAGCATCCATACGAAGGCTACCGCTACACCGCTTGTGATATAGGGCATGAAAAACATAGCGCGAAGCAAGCTTTTGAGATATACGCTGCGATCCAATACAAGCGCTACAAGAAAAGCCAATCCTATAGAGACAGGAACTGCTGCGAGAAATAAAGCCGTTTTCTTCAATGACACATAAAAGACGGGATCGTGAAACAGTCGATTGAAATTCTCAAAACCGATCCACGAGATATCCGGCGATGTGTATTTGTAATTCGTAAACATGATCCCCAGCGAGAAGAGTGCAGGAATAACGAAGAATAAGATGACGCCCAGCATGTTAGGTAAAATGAACAAGTACCCTAATCTCTGTTGTTTTTTTGCCCAGTTCATGCAATTAACCACTCCTTTTTGAACAAAAAAGGGAGGTGCCTTTTTCTTGATGCATCCCCCCGTTTTCCTTGCTTATTTCTTATTTTTGGATAAGTAATCGTTATGGCGTTTGACCGTGTTTTTTAGGGTGTCATCCAAGGATTGTGCCTTCAAGAAATACTTCTCGTATTCTTCTCTTCTAGCATCAATAACCTGCTGAGCCATCGTTGCTGTATAGGTAGGGAATTTACCGAATACAACCTTTTTGAGCGAATCTACATCATAGGTTTTTTCGTTGTCACCCAGAAGCAATTTGATCGCTTCTTCTACATTCGCATCCTTCGAAGAAGGAATACGCCCTCCGGATGCAAGCGGCATCATTCCGCCATCCGCATACCATTTCAGAAACTTCCAAGCTTGCTCTTTGTTTTTGGAATTTGGGTTGATGGAGATCACGTCGCCAAGTCCGCCTGGATATTTATAATTCGCCTGATCCTTCGTCACTTTAGGAATGGTAGCAAAGGCAATTTTGAAATCACGCGGGAAGTCCTTCATATTGTTGGAGCTGCGGAAAATGAACTCTCCTGCTCCCAGCATCGCAGTTTCCCCTTTGAGGAAAATCGCATCTGTCGGCATTTTGCTCGTAATTTGTTCGCCTAGCAACGGCATGGATTTATCGGTATACATCATGTTGTACATGGATTCATACGCCTTGCGAACCGTCGGATCGTCGAGGTTGGATGTACCGTCCGCTTTCGTAAAGCCTGCTCCTGCATTGGCGCCATCGAAGAAATTAGGGTACGCGGAGATATGCTCTGTGAAGCCCCAGCGTGTGCCTTTTTTAAGTTTGGCCGCATATTGCTGCAAATCATCCATTGTCCAATCCAGTGAAGGAACCGCGAGTCCCGCTTCATCCAGCGCATTTTTGTTGAGCCAGACGAACGAAACATTCTTCTTGGTAGGCAGTCCGTAGTATTTATCCTTGACCTTCCAATCTTTGGCGTCAGTACCCATTTTATCGTCAATGTTGTAATCCTTGAATTCGCTCAAATCCAGAGCAGTTCCCGCATCAATACGCTTGGTCAAGCCTGCTAGGGTATAGTTGACATACAAATCAATGCCTTGATTCGTCGTTAGAGCGGTATCCAGCTTCAAATTCCCCGCATCATCATTAACGAATCGCTCATATTTAACCTGAATATCAGGGTTCTTTGCATTCCAATTATCAACAGCCGCTTGTGGACCCGACTCGCCTGGCACGCCGCCCCACATCGTCAGAGTTACAGCTTTCTTGGCCTCTGGAGCGCTGCTTGCACTTGGGTTGCCGGTTGTTGCTGCCTTTTCGCCGGATGAACCGCACCCTGCCGTTACCCCCAACACAAGCGCTGCGGACAGAAGACTAACCGTTGTTTTCTTTATATTCATCATTTGAACCTCCCTTATCTCTTATGCTTGCTGGTTACAAATTCACTATATCACCAGCCTTTTATCGTTCGAAGGAACAAATTCTTGTTCTTGTAGCACAAAAGTTTGATTTCAACTTTTCGTATGCTGATGTCTGTACACACTCGGCGGCATCCCCACTTCTCTGCGAAAAATGCGCGCGAAATAATTCTCATTCGGGAAACCCACCTTCGCGCCGATAAGCGCAATCGCTTGATCCGTTTGCAGCAGCAGGCTGCAAGCCTTCTCAATACGAATGCCCAGCATATATTCCGTGATCGTTTTCCCCGTTTTCTTTTTGAACAGAACACTTAAATATTTATCATCCATCGTGGCGATTCCGGCGAGAAGCGTGAGCGGCATTTCTTCCTCAAAGTGCTGGTTCATATACGCAATCACTTTATTAATTTCCGCATGGTCCGTCACCTCATAGTTCGCGGCTTTCCAATGAGCAAGATACCCGTCAATGCTTTGTTTAAAAAGGCTGCCTGCCTCTTGATGGGAAATCGTCTCTGCATACCCGCTCGCTGAGTTTGCTTGGGATAGCGCCAGCTCTGCAAACAACCGCTCCAAGCGCTCAGCTATTTCTTTCACACGAAGCAAAGACAGATTAGCCTCTCTCATCCATGTCCAGATTGCTTGTCTGGCATTGTCGAGCATGCCTTGATTCATCTGTTCAAAAGCTTGAATTAAACTCTTCTCAAGCGGCCATGGCAAATTCGTAGTGGCAAGATCTTTCAGCGCTTTTGGCTTTGGAAAGAAAATTCCCGTTCTGCCGGCATACCATAGCTCTGTTAGACGAGAAACGATGCCTGTCCAAACTTCACGAATATCCTCGTTCGTCAACCAATCGGAGATGACCATGATCCAATCATCGGTTCGTTGTTCATGGTTCGGGATGTTAAGCTTGGTTAGCTCTGCAAACGAGCAAAAAACCGTGCTCACCCCATTTTTCGTAAATACATGCACTCTTGCCTGCATCTCCGATTCAAAAATAGGCAGCTGACATACATCGTGCTTATCAAAGGAATGTTTCCCATGAGCTATAAGAATTAGCAGATTAGGTTGAAATGCATCACGACTAAACACAGGAGTCGCCAACGATTGCCCCTGCTTTGGTTCGTTATAGAGCGCTTCGCAATAATCGTCTATTTCTTGAGAAACAAGCCGGGCATTCCGTTCAAGCTCGCCTCGTACCTTCGTCAGCGCTTCCGTCATTTTCTCCGGCGTCAAATAGAGCTTAAGCACATAGCCCGATGCCCCAAGCTCCATCGCTTGCTGGATGTAAGCAAACTCGTTCATAACCGTGAGCATGATGAAGCAAGTGCCCAAATTCTCCCGGCGCAGCTGAGCAAGAAGCTCTACACCATTCATGACTGGCATCATAATATCGCAAATGACCAAATCGGGTTGATTTTTGCGAATAAATGCCAACGCCTCTTGGCCGTTTCCACATTCCTCCACGACCTTAAATCCATTTGCCTCCCATGGCATCCCTTTTCGGATGCTGCGTCTCACGAAGGCTTCATCTTCAACCAAGAGAACCGTCCACATGTAAGCTTTCCCCTTTCAAATATGGTGGAGACAACAAGCACAGCGTGCGAATCCGGACGAGCGTCCCTGTCGGAACCGATTCTACAGATATCGATCCTTGCTTGCGGAATAAGAGCGCTAACCTTTCCTCGAGATTCTTCAAGGCAATACCATTCCCAGGTGAAGCGGATGAATTCGTTTTTTCCAAACCTGCACCATTATCCTCCACCTCAATAACCAGCTCATTGCCCTCTTGGTGGACTCTGATTTCGATGCGGCCTGCACGGTCTATCTTAGCAAAACCATGATAAATACTATTTTCAATCAATGGCTGCAAGCTCAATTTGGGCACAAGCGCATAACGCAGCTCTGGATCCAACGTGATCACGACCTCGAATTCGCGGTCATAACGCAGCTTCTGAATGCTCACATATCTCTGAGCAAGCTCAATCTCATACTCCAGATGAATTAAATCCACATCCAGGCGCATCCCAGCTTCCAGCAGCTTGCCAAGCGATTCACAGACTTCAGGAATTTGCTTATTCCCCATTTCGATCGCAAGCCATTTCACCGTGTTTAATGTATTTAACAAAAAGTGCGGATTCATCTGCGAAAGCAGCATTTGAAAACGCATTGCTTCCTTGTTCCGCTCTTCCTCTTTCAAGCGGTTCAGCAAGCTTTCTACATCTCGGACCATGTTATTAAAAGCTTGAACAAAGGTCAAAATTTCTCCTTTATAGCTTTGCTCGGGCAATTGAATCTTCAGATTCCGCTTTACGACATCGGACATTTTCTTCTGCAAAAGCTGCAGCGGTCTTGTGATGGTCGTTGAGATCAAGAAGGTCATCACGATAAAAAGCGCAGCAATAATCAACGTCGTCAACATGTAGGATTGCTGCAGCTGATTCACTTTGTGGAATAAATATTTGGTGGGAATACGCTTGATCAGATACCAATTCAAGTCCGGAATCTTCGAATAGCTGATGATATGGTCGTTCTCGACCTTGGAACCAATCGGCTCCCAGCCTTGCGTATTCATGGGACTTGGCAGCTCAAGAGCATTCGAAGTCGTGCTGCGTGCGTAAATCTCTCCTTCCGAAGAAGCCAAAGCGTATAATTCCTCATTAGCCGGGCTTGGAATCGCGCTTCGCAGCCAACTCTGATAATCCACCCCTATTCTTACAACCGCATAGATGCGATTATTCTCATCCCGCAAAACTTTATACATCGTCAAAAGCGAAGGCTGAATACCAAACTCGGAGCTTGCTCCGCCTTCCTCCAACTGCCATTTCGAAAGTGATTTTCCCTGAAAGGCATCCTGTATTCTAGGCATAGCTGCAAGACCCGAATAATTTAGAATACGATTAGGCCAGTAGGACGTATATACAAGCTCTTTTGTATCCAGAACCGTATAATACACATAGGAATTGGCAATAAACACACTATTATTAATGGCATTAAATTTCTCTTCAACTTTCAATTTTTGTTGGACGAAGGAATAAGTTAGACCCGCTTCCGGGTGTTTCAAAATAGCCGTAATGAAGGAGTCCTGCTCAATGAGGGTGAATGTTTTCTCGGCAACACTCAATAAATTGCCAAGGGACGATGTAATCGTTGTCATTTGTTCGAGATTTTGACTGCTGACCTGCTCCTTCATCAAGGTCTCGAACTTCTGAACATGCGTCATGTTCAACACGATGATAGGCAGCAGAATAACAAGCAAGAAGGCTAGGAACAGCTTGTATTTTAACGTTTGCGGTATGAAATGTCTCAATGTCCATATCCCCTTATTGGTCTCATATGCGTCTAGTATACTTGCAAGTTGTTCAAAAACAAAGAGACCGGCTAGAAATCCGCCAGTCTCTTTATTTGGAAATTTACTTACACCCGAATCAGGCCATCCCTGGACATCGTCAGTTTTTCAAAGCCATTATCGGTTATTAAATACGTATCCTCAATGCCCACGACACCGCGTCCGGGAAAGGTGAACTTGGGCTCGATCGCGATGACCATCCCAGGCGCCAGCGGGTATTTGAAACCCTTGGCGAGAACCGGAAGTTCGTCGATTTCGAGCCCAATGCCGTGACCAAGGAATTTCACTTGGTCGGCGCCGTACCCCATGAAGTGGGCGCTGAGCCCCGCTTCCTGCACGTGATCCAGGGCGAGCAAATACAGATGCTCGGCAATTCTGCCAGGCTGCAGCCTGGCTTCCGTGGCACGGAGTACCTCCTCCGCCACGTCATAGGCTCGCTGCAGCTCAGGGTCCAAATCGCCGATCACGAGCGTTCGCGTCTGATCGATCAGATAGCCGTCGATCATACAGCCAAGATCGACGAGGATCGGTTCGCCGCGCCGAATCGGCGCGCGGCCCGAGCTTTGCGGGCTGGACGGGTGAAGCCCCGTGCCACCGGCCGGCCCGTCAAAATAGGTGGGCACCGCTGCCGCCGCGCCTGCCGCGACCATTCCGGTGATTAACTCGGAATTGTACGCGCGCATGCGCATCAGCCCTTGGTGCCCGCGCAGCCGAAGCTGATGCTCGATGAGCGCCATCAGCTCGAACTCCGCCATCCCCTCACGGATGTGAGGGATGACCGTTTCCAGCGCCGCGTCGACGACGCGGGCGGCCTCCCGAATCGCCGCGACTTCGTCCGGCGATTTGATCATTCGCTGCTCGCGCACGAGCAGCGAGCCGTCCTCCCAGACCGCGCCGGGCAGCGCGGTCTGGAGCCGCAAGTACAACTGTACGGGTAGCACGTCCAGCTCGGTCGCGATCCGCAGCGCCGCACCTGCTGCAGATCCATCCGCGCAGCGCGCGCGAAGACGCTCGCCCAGCGTCTTCCAAGACCCCAGCGCTTCCACGTCCGCTGACGCTTCCTCTTCCGCGCGGACCACACTGCGCCGCACGAGGTAGAGCACCTCGCCCTCCGCAGGAATAAACAAATACCCCGTCTGCATCGAGCCGCAGTAATAATAAATATCAACATGGTGAGTCACCAAAAAGCCGGACCATCCCCGCTGGATCATTTCCTGCTGAAGCCACATCTGCCGTTGCTTGAAAATCGTCATTCGTACCTCTCCCTACAGCCTTAAATGGATAACTTATCATCCTATTATACAGTCAAAAGACCATCTCTGCAGAAGACTTAATCGTCCACGTAATCGGCTGCAAAACAGAATACGTTCGAGGAAACTCCAATCGGATAAACATAATGACACCTGGCCGATCAAGCGTAACAGAGTATCCACGTGCCTGATCTGCATAGGTATAAGGAAATACTTCATTGTCATTAACAACTTTAAATAATTCCACCACTACAGCACTGCGCAAAAAGGTGTTTGGCATTGGAGAATTAGCCGTATCCAACCTTAAATTTGCCTGCAAATACTGCATTGCCACCGCTCTGGCCTGCGACGCATCAATCGCATGAATACCACCGGCCAGCTTCTCCTGATCACTTTGCTGCGCTGCGGCATGAACAGCTCGATTCAAAGCATGCTTGCCCTGAAACAAAGTGTGCATCGCCAACTCCTCATCCGTTTGCAGCGCAAACAATGACATATAGACCACACTCATCAAAACGACTAAAAGCAGTTTATACAAACCATCCCCTCAACCTTCAAGGCACGTATTCACTCATTTTCATACCCGACGCCCCCATACGATTAGAAGCGGCAGGAACCGTAATGCCAACAAGCTGATCAATAACAAAAAGCCGGTGATAAGGATATGTCATATGCAGCCGCAAGCCCGTTCCTCTCCAGACAGGTGTACTTTCATCCGTACCGCCAGTTCCTGTAGTCGTATCTACCGTGTATATAAGATCTCCAGAAATGAAACCTCTTTCCTCCATTCGATCTCGGGATTGCTGAATCATCGCGCTATTAATATATCCGTGCCTGCCGTTCGCGCCAATTTCCAGCAAATAATCGACCTCTTTCTGTAAAACAGCCTGTCTGACAATAATTATATGCTTGTATACGGGAGCGAACATAAACCAGCATAGTAAAGTCGCAAGTAAAATAAAAACCAAGATCTGCTTCATGGATTAATCTGCTCAATGCTCTCATTGATTCTTGCTCCACTATTATGAACCTGCTGTCTTGTACCCGTGCTGCCCCCTGCCACATCTTTATAAATTATAATCACCACCATAATCAGCATCGCCGTAACGAGGATCGATCTCACAGCCAATCCCCCATCATTAAGGCCTTAACGCTGTAATGTCTGAGTTAGCCTGTGTACCATGCGTGGATATATTCCGTCTCATTCCTGTCGAACCATCATTAATAATCGTTGTAAACAGAAAAGCCACCACAATCAGCATCATCACAGTAATCAAAATATTTCTCATCCCTTGCCCCCTTAATTAATCGTATCGAATAGCCGCTGGCCTTCGGCAATCCAAGGATACATAAACACCCGAAACGTGTTCAGAATCGGAAGTCCTGCCAACACAAACAGAAGATAAGACACCGTCTCTTTTCTACTATCTCTAACCAATTCCATTTTCTCTTTATAATCTTGGATTCTTTGCTTTAATAACTCGTAATAGCTCTCATGCTCGTTCAGTCTCAAAGCGTTCAACGTCTCCGCGAAGCTATGAGCTTCATCTGTTCCAAGTCTGGCTCTAAACTGCTTAATCGCCGCTTCCGACCCTTGATACCACTCATTGAGCAGCATCTGAAAATGTGTTCGTATCGACCTTGTTTGTGGCGCACATAAAGTAAGCTTGGCATGCAAATTAAGCTGCGAATCATTGTAATAGAGCAAGTGATGACTGATTATATAAATCTCACGAACAATCCGATGCGCCCGTTTTTCTTTCAATTGAGCCAGTACGTTGGTATCGAAAAACAAAAAAATACCTACACACGCAGCCCCCACCAGAATGTACATCGGCTGCAGATGAAACGTAAAAACAGGATACTGCAGAGCCAAATATCCAACAGCCCCAAGAAGCACAGCTGCTCCCAGCAGCATCCTTCTTCCCCCTTCATACAAAGCAGCATTCAACCAAATACCGCATCCGAGAAGCAGCTGACGTTTTTCCTCTACGGCTTTTGTTTGCATGCCCATCAATGAGATCAGCCAGGAAGGAAGCTCAGTCTCTTGAAGCATCTTCTTAACCCTCAGCGATCTCCATCGTTTTGTCCGAACAGGCAGCAATTTCAAGGCATGATAAATAACGGTCATGAAGAACAGGAAAAGCAAAACATTGGAAACAACCTGAATGACAGTCATTTGATTACTATCAAAAATCACAGAACCAGCTCCTCACATTCTTCGCATGGATAAATAGATCCCCATTAAAAACGAAACGAAAATAAGCAAAAGTGCGTCCAAAATCATATTTCGTCCGCCAGGATCCACCATATAGTACATGTACGCATTATCCGGATTAATTTTAAAATTAATAAATAGAAACAAAACAAGAAACAAAATCGGCGTAAAGTTTGCAATCCGAATTTCCAAAAGCCGGTTTCTTTCCAACTGATCCGACCGTTGAGCTTTTCGCATATCAACAACAAGCTCCTTTAAGCTATCGCCAACAAAGATGCCTTCCGTTAAAGCAACACGCATAATACCGACAAAATAATCAGCCCATGCATGACCTAAAGTGAGTGAGAAGATACGTAAGCTCTCGTCAGTATCCCGCTGTGTCATTAAATTACGATATAATTGCTCGAATACAGGCTTAATCGGGTACAAAATGCGGTTCTCCTCTAAACAATACTTCAACGATATTTTCATATTTTTGTGTGGATCCACCATGTAGTACTGATAGAACACTTCAACAGCAGGAAGAAATTCCAATCTGGTTCGCAGCCTCATGCTGACCAACTTCAGCCGAAGCAGCATATAAGGCAATGAAATACTAATCGAAGTCAGAATAACAACCCCTTTGAGTGATTGAAAAAATAAGCTCCCTGCCAATAATCCGATTAACAATAAAATCAGCGTGATCGTAAGCATCGCTTTCATACTCATTCTCGATTCGACGGATTCCATCATTTCCTTTACATGCTTAACTAACACACTCCTCTTCCCCAAATATTCGCTGAATCTAGCACCGTACGCGGAAGTTTTGACATATTGCAGTCTAAATCTAGCTTTACGCTGTCGGGCCAATACGTGTAAAAGCGATTGAATACAAATAAATACCAGCACAAACAGCAAAGCCAAACAGACATATTTAGCGAAAATCATCTCATTAGCCGCCTTCTTTCTCAATAAAACCGAGCTTCGTCAACAAAGCATGCCCCTCTCGGTCAGCCTTAACGATTTTTCGCGATGCATGAACCGACAATTTCCCGGGAAATGTCCAACCATCTGTCGACTTGTCATAAGCTGCTAGATTGGTGACATGCACCTCCATATTTTCGTACCGATATTCGACGATTCGCACAATTTTTCGCTTTCCCTGGACGACTGCCATCTCCAACCCGATTTGCGTCACATATTCTGTAATTCGCTTTGTTAACCTCAGTGGATTCATCCCTCTGCCATCCAGCATACACATATCTGTAATAGCATCTGGAACATCTTCAAGCTGGCTCACATGAACAGAAGTAATACTTCCCTCATGGCCGCGTGTACAAGCTCTCACATACAAATTGGCATCCTCATCTCGAATTTCGGCATGACATATCCGCTTTGGCGATTGCCTTAAAGCCAGCTTAAATGCTTGCTGACCCGAATGCCTCGGATCCTCCTCGTCAATTTCGTATTCGACGATATTTTTGTTCGGAAAATCGCGCTTCAAATTCAGCTCAAACCGTGACTCAATCGTAATAATCCTCTCATTGTCATCCATCTCTGCTATGATCGCCTTTATCAAATTCGTCTTGCCAGAGTTCGTCGGACCTATCACAACCATATTAAAATAAGATCGAATCAAACTTAGCAACAATTTTCCCATCTTGCCGTCCATCGTTTCCAATTCTGCGGCAGCCAGTGAAGCCAAACTAAATCTTTTCACCGTGTAGAAGCGAATCGTTAATGTAGGCTCCGCCGTGAACCCAAAACCGGTCATCGTAACCCGCGATCCATCACGTAAAACAACCTCAGCCCACCGCTTTCTGGGGTTCATCGTATCATTATTAAATAGCACCAAATTCTGTTGAATGCGCTCCAGCTCACGTATGGAAGGCAGAATATAGGCAGATGGTTTCGCCATTCCACCACGCACTTCAAAAATTTGTCTTCCCACAACCTGTATCTCTTCAAGTCCCTCCTTCTGTTTCAACACAAGCTCAAGTACGTTAAGCCCAATAATCTCCGCAAAAATAGCTTCCGGCAAGGTGGTATAGCCAGTTGTCCGAGGGGGAATGCCCGAAAGCCTTCTTTTGGAAACCAGATCATGAATAATCGCAAGCAGCTTCCCTCGATCTTCCTCGTAACCAAGAATAGCTCGATTCAAAGTCTCGTTATACATCTGTTTTTCCGCTTCTGTCCTGCCCCTCAAGATGACGAGCTCACTGCGTATATCTTCAACCGTTTGATTAAAAACTGCATCCTCGTGCGTATACTGCGCTGAACTATCCTCATCTCCTCTTGCCTCAACATTGAAAACCTCATTTGGAGTATACGGCCTCATTGCGGTATTTTCCGTTTTGCATTCATGCATGTAAGTAATAATCGAAAACCTTTCCTCACTCACTCCCCTCACCTCTCCTGCTGTTCGAATTAAGTTGCTGCACGTCGACCTGCCACCATTTTTTGCAGCCAAGTTGCCGGTCGTATACTCACTTTCCTAGGCAGTTTGTAGTAATCAATGAACTTGCATGCAACAGCTTTAACTTCCTCGTGCATAGGATGGCCTAGTGCAAACATCTCCAGCAGCTTGCCCTGATTGCAGCGGGACAGCGCATCCGTATGTCTGGAAACTTGCCCAATAAGATGCAGCTGTGTTTCCTTGCGGATATCTTTTATTGTGAATTCACTATGCTTTGCGTAGTGGTCGGTTTGTACAGCTAAGAGCTCAAAGCTGTCCGACTGAAGCCCAAAAACAGAACCAACCTGCCGAATCCATTTCGAGAAATCCTCTTGGAAATGTGCGATATCCGCCGTTGTGACCACAATCTTGCTATCAGCTTCCAACAACCCGCAAACCGTTGCCGCATTATCCCAATACGCGCTGACCTCAATAACACAAACGTCAAAGGCACTTCGAGCGACACGTAACAAATGCACAATCTCTGCGGGCGCAAAGAACTCTGCTTGTTCACGAAGCATATTCCCATATAAAACATACAGCCCTTGAGCCCCCTTTGGTTTATCACAAACCTGAATTAGCCGATCCGCTGTAAGGCTCTGTGCTTTCAACTCCGCTCTCAACCCATCTAGCGTAAACCCATGTTCTTCTCTGCCTAAATAGCGGTGAAGTTTTGAGCTTTTTAAATTTAGACAGATGTATCCCACTTTCTTTGATGTTTCCAAAGCCAACGAGTACGCTACTCCAAAAGATGCCAAAGTCGTTCCAATGTTAGGTGTAGAGCCTATGAATGTCAGTACCTTTCCCGAAGACTGGCGACTCTCCTGATCTCCTCCCGAACCGTCCACCCAAGACCGTATATCATCTGCAATCACCGCAGTGCTCCTGCCTGGTTGAATGAAATCCAGCTTCATCAGTTTGCACATTTTCACATACTTTTCATTGATCGAAGCATCATGGTAGTTGGACAGCAAAACAATAATGTTTACCCCCGCCTGTTGCTTCAGCAGCTCTTCCATAAACTCTTCCAAATCGCCATAATCCAATACCCGATCTGAGATAATCATATGAGAAAAAGGTTGTTCCTTTAATTTGCAGGTAAATTCAACGGCTGTTGAGGCAATTACCCAGTTCAGTGGTTTTCTATAAACCACATTAATAATTTCATCAATTAATCGTTGATCCGTCGACACTAGTCCGATATTCAACCTAACGCCTCCTTTCAATCTCCTGCCAAAATGGAAGTGGAACTAAAAGCAATCACCAGCTTCGCTTTCTTCGCGCTGCATAGCTGATCAATTTGAAGCCACTCCTGTTCAGCCAAATTCAAGTTTATCTGATCAATCGCTCCGTTCGCTTCCAATCGGGAAGCATACATCTTTTCTTTATCTCCCTCCACTTTAGACAATAGATTGGAATTCTTCGGGTTATCTACCTCGACATTGGCTGAAGATTTCACAGAAGCAACCGTAATCTCCTGTTCCTCAAAAAGTCTTCGCGAACTTCCATCCGCACCGGACAAATAAATACGCACCCGGTCCCCTGCACGAATTCCATTGGAAACTGACAGCAAATACTCCTTCGGAATTTGAAAAGTAGCCTGCCGCTCACTGGGAAGCAAATGATACTGATTCATCTTCCACCTCAAAATAGGCTCCTCCCTTCCTAGCGGAATCAACGTCTCCTGTCCAACAACCTCCTCCAGCTTCGTCAGCATGTTCCCTGTATAGCTTCCCTTTTGCACGAGCTTAAAATCCACCATCTCCTCACGGATAAGCACTCCTGCACGAATAAAATCCTTTGCCACAACAACCCGTACCGTCTGCTGAAGCTCGATCTGCTTTAACTGCATGACATACACGCCATACACAAGCAAACCGGCCATCAGCGCAGCAACCAAGCTAATAAGCAGGCTTCTCCTGCGATTCAACTCCTCACCCCCTTTTCAAAATCCACCTGTTCCCTTTCTTGTTATGAAAATAAACAAAAAAAGAACGCAAACTTCGGAATTAGATCCGAAATCTGCGTTCTTCGCATATTTAAAATATCACATAAACTTCCATATATCAACAACTTAATTTTCGCCCATTAACGAATGGACAGATTGCATTTTATCAGCAGCAAAGCTTTGCACAACTGAACAGGGTATCCCAACCGGTTATTCCTTGACTTGGCGACGCTAGCTTAGTTCAGACAACGATAGATAAGGAATGCTTCCTTCACGAGCAGTGATTTTGGGGGCAAAAATTCAATCCTCGGGTGGCCACTATCCCCTTAGCTCAGATAACCTTAAGTAATTTCGCTTCTCCAACATAGCTTCATATAACCAACCTCCGCATCAAACCACCAGCAGATACTACCGTTCATATTGACTATTTTTGTTCCAGCCTCAGCAATTCTGGTGCTAGCTACTTTTTAACCCAACCTCCTCTACCAGGTACCCTTAAGTAATTTCGCTTCTCCAACATAGCTTCATACAACTAACCTCCGCATCAAACCACCAGCAGATACTTCCGTTCACATTGACTATTTTTGTTCCAGCCTCAGCAATTCGGATGCTAGCTGCTTTTTAACTCAACCTTCTCTAGCCACTATCCCCTTAGCTCAGGTACCCTTAAGTAATTTCGCTTCTCCAACATAGCTTCATATAACCAACCTCCGCATCAAACCACCAGCAGATACTACCGTTCATATTGACTATTTTTGTTCCAGCCTCAGCAATTCAGGTGCTAGCTGCTTTTTAACCCAACCTTCTCTAGCCACTATCCCCTTAGCTCAGGTACCCTAAAGTAATTTCGCTTCTCCAACATAGCTTCATATAGCTACGCGCCGACTCCAACTATTTGTAGATAGCACAGAATTAATGGTCAAAGTAATTAGCACGCAAGTACCTTAAAATTAATTTGTTATCCGCTTCTTTATGCATGTCATAGTCTATCTGCTGCAACGAACTCATGGCGGAACCTATATCACTAGTCAGACCTCTCGCACCTAATAATCATCAAACTATTCGCTAACATGAAAGCCTGCAAAAGTGCAGGTTTTTTCGACCAAATACCAATAAAACAAAAAATACCTGCAATTGTGCAGGTATTTCCAGCCCTTTTCAGCCTCTAATCAAAAAAAGCCTCAAAAACATGCATAATCGCAGGTATTTAGTGATGAAGGCTATTTCTGAAGCAAAAAGGATGTATAATTGCAGGTTTTTCATTTTTCTTCAAAAATACAACAGAATAAATGCCTGACAGAAGCAGGCCCTCCCCTATAGGCCAAACTAATTATTGCACTTCAGCAAGCGTAGGGAGCGCAGGAATCGCTCCCCGGCGGGTTGTCGTAATAGCGCCTACGCGGTTGGCGAAGGCGAATACGCGCTCCGCCGCGCCCGGCTCCGCCAGCGCGGCGACGATGCTCGTTGGCGTCACGCCCAGCGACGCCAACTGAAAGAGCATGCCGCCGACGAAGCTGTCGCCGGCGCCGGTCGTATCCACGGCTGCCACAGGCGTGCCGGGGATAACAACATCCTGCCGTGCGGTCACGACACGGCAGCCCTCAGCACCTAAAGTGATGATCACCACTTTAGGTCCCTGCTGCAGCAGCTGCTGCGCACCTGTGGTCGCGTCCACGCCGAGGAGGAATTCAATCTCCTCCTCGCTGACCTTGACCACATCCGCAAGCGGAAGCTGCGCAAGGATCTCAGCCCGCGCTGCGTCAGCGCTCGGCCACAGCGCAAGGCGCACATTGGGGTCATACGACACCAATGCGCCAAGCGCTTTCGCTCGGCGAGCCGCGTCGAGCGTAGCGGTACGGCAAGGCTCGGCGATCAGCGATACCGAGCCGAAGTGATAGACCGCGGCATCTTCCAGCCACTGCGTCTGGACTTCGTCTGCGCGCAGCAGCATGTCCGCCGCCGGGTCGCGGAAAAACAAGAAATCGCGCTCACCGTCCGCGCGCAGCGAAACAAACGCCAGACCGGTCTTCGCCTCGTCGGTCTGCACAACAGCGGTGTGCACGCCGACTTCGTTAAGCGTGCGCACGAGGAAATCGCCGAACGGATCGCGGCCGATTTTGCCGATAAACCTGGCGTCGCCGCCGAGCTTGGCGACCGCCGCAGCCACATTAGCCGGCGCTCCACCCGCCGCCCGCTGGAACCCGGTCACATCCGCCAATGCTTGTCCATTCACTTCCGGTACAAAATCAATCAATAATTCCCCTAAGCAGACGATATAACGTTTATCCATTCTCACTTCCAACTCCTTTGCTTTGATAACCCAATCCGCTGAGCACATAGGCTGAAGTTTGTCGAATGAGCGTATCCATATCAGGCCGCTCATCCGTAAACATCAGTTCAAAAAACTCCCGCTGTTTGTAGAAAAAGATCGATCCCAACACAAACATCAGCGTGCTATCGAGAGATTCAAATTTGAAAATCCCATCATTTCGACCCTTATCCAGAAAATCTCTAAGTTTTTTCCAAATGGGATACACAATTTCCCTCATATGATCTACCCGCGAGGTAATCGTAATAATCTCCATCTGCATCATCGTAATCAATTGAGGGTCCTGATTTCGGATTAAAATAACTTCTGAAATGATCGTCTTAAGACCGATCAAAGGATCTTCAATATCAAATAAAGCATTCAATTTGTCATTGGGGAAAAATTGTTTGAAAATCTCATGGAAAACGCTCTCTTTTCCCCCGAAATAATAGGAAACCAGAGCCACATTGGCCCCGGCCTCCTCACATATTTGACGGACACTGGTTGCGTCATAACCATTCTTGGCGAACAGCTTTTTCGCTGCCAGTAGAATTTTCATTTTCATATCTAACTCTTGACCAACCACTGCGGCAGCGCCCTCCTTATTAGGTTACGCAGTTTTTTGAAGCTGTTGCCCGACAGGCGCGGCTTTCGTCTTTTTCACAAAGACAATAGCCATATCCAACACAAGTGCAATTCCTGCGATGAGGAAAAGGAAACCAACTTCTTTGGTTGCACTTGGACCGCCAAACAAAATGTTCATGACGCCATTAACGGCATAAGTAGCAGGAAAAGCATTGCTGATTGTATGATAGAAATTAGATAGAAGTTCACGCGGAACAATCGCCCCTGAAGATACTAATTGCAAGGATAACATCGCGATGTTAAATAGCATACCTGCGTTCCCAAACAAAGTCAAAAACATTTGTGCAACGAATGCAAAGGTTAATAGGAACAGAGATTCGAACCCCCATAGCGCCATAAAACCCTTCTCTACATGTCCGCCTAATGAAACAACCATAATGGCACTAATAAGACCGACAACAACCGCTGCGGCGATAGTCACCAATATACGCGCGCCCAGAAGGCCGCCTTTGGAAACCCTTGATCCAAGTATTTTAGTCGATACACTGAAGTTCATCCCCATGATCATCATCCCTACAAGGGAAGCAAGAACAAGCATCATCGGAAGCATTTGATTTGGCATATCCTTTACTTTATTCGTGCTTTGAATATCGGAAGTCACTTTGGTTGCCAGCCCTTGACCGATTTGTCCCGCTTGATCAGCCGGCAGCTTCGGGTTCATCTGGGTAAGAACGGCACTTGCTCCGGCAGCGACAGCTTCTTTATTAACCGTAGATGTAATATTCCCCGCGACAGCTTGCATGATGGACTTCGTCATCGACGGATTCGACTCATTAATCGTATAGACAATTGGCGCCGTTTGTCCCGCTGTTTGAAGTTGTTTCGTGAAATCACCTGCGATTTTCATCACCATTTGTACTTCACGATCGTCCAACATTTTTTGCGCTTGTTCATTGGAAGCGATAACTTCCGTATGGAAAGGCAGATTCGCTTGAAGGTTCTGAACGATTTTACTGCCCATCGCCTGATCCTCGTTCACGATAGCAATCTTTAAATTGCCTGTGTTATCTGAAACGCCAGCGTAACCGGTCATCCAGATGATACTGAATAACAGCTGGAATGTAATAGCCGTGACGATACCTACCTTGGTTGTTCCTTGTTTGAAAAACTCGCTTAATGCCTGTTTCATCCTAACCACTCCTCTAAATTAAACGATCGTTTTAAACGTTTGTTTAAATTATAGGATGGCATTGCCTTCCTGTCAATACGTTACTTTCCATTCTAACGACACAAAAGTTCAAAAAGCAGCGAACCCGAAACTGGTCCGCTGCTAATGTTTCTGATACCATAGTATTCTGCGATACGTCGAGGAATCTTTCAAGGACCGGAAAGGGAGCAAATCCGGCCAATAGTTGCCTTCGATAATCCAAATTCTTCGGTTCTTATCGATGCCTATATCAAACCCGACTTGCCTAAGCGTAGGGTAACGCTCCCCAATCCGTTCGGCAGCCAATAGAGCGATCTGTTGGATTTTGACGATCAAGCTACGTTCCCCGATGCGGGCCAGTTTCAGCGCCTCAGGAACTGGAATGATGTGACTAGGGACATTCGTGATAAGATATCCCCGCGCCGCTACTTTCGCGTAAGAGCCTGTCACTTTCCAAGTGGATGAAGTGCCTTTTCTTCGCTGCACCATGATCCGAATGTCGAACGGCTTGTGTTGAATTTGAGCAAGCTGTAGGTGTCGTTGGACAATATATCCACGTCCTCTGGTCTTTTTACCGATCCATTTGAGCAGTTGCTCGGTGTCTTTCATGGTGACCTTTTTACTCTCGTTTTGAATACGATAGGAGTTCTCTCTGTTACGAGTAATGAACAGGATGTCCCGTCCGAATCTCCCATCGCGCGGCTTTAGAACAAGGCTTTGATGTTGAAGCAGCAGCTTTGCTAACCCGTTCGGGTTCAGTAGCCGAGTTTCAGGCAAACAAGCGGCGAGCGAGGACGTATCGTTCAGGATACGATACTGCATCCATTTGTCTCGTTTGATCGACATTGGAGTCACATGCCCTCATTTCTCATCCAGATGCAGTCACCACATCTAACTCCCATGCGATAACCTCCTAATAAATTATCCAGCTCCATATCATTATAATATTTCCGCGTGTTTCCTTGACGATGGGCCGGATAAAATTACGATATACGTACGAAACGCAACAAGTTCGGCGTTCTCTCCTCTATTACAAAGCCATTTCTCAACAGACAAATTCTGGCGTTAGAGACCCTTAACCCTACTTGAATTAACGGCGTGCATGGTTCTGCGCTACCTATAATTTGAAAATTGGTTATCTCTGCTGCAACATTATTGAAGAAAAGAATAACAATATCGGATCTTATTCCCATGGATATCTCACCTCTCTTTCATTTTTATAATTACATACTATTACACGCCTGAGGGTGTTGATAGAGTCAAACCACGGAGGCGACTCGTCCATTTTTATGACGGAAGCAAGGCTAGGCCGAACCAATGGGATATAAAACAGTACTCACTAAGTGAGTGTACCAAGTCCCAAAGTTGTATTGTCCCGATTTGTTCCTCGAATTTCAAAAATGCTATGTAAATTGTCGAGCCGCTTGCTATTGGGCGATGAGGGGTGGATCCATAATATAGGAACTTTTGTATCGCACACCTGCGACATGAAAATTCCTACTTAAAAAAAGAAAAGCCCCATTCTAAGGGCTTTTTAATGAGAATTTATGTAGGAATATTTGTGTCGCTAGACTTTTCCGCCGTCTCGGTATGCCTTCGGACTCAGTCCGGTGACTTTTTTGAACATTCGGCTAAAATGCTCGGGATTTACATACCCAATTTTCTCGGAAATATCGGAGATTCTCAAACCTGTTTTCATCAAACGCTTAGACTCCTCGATCCGCAGGTTTGTCATGTATTGGATGAAGCTGCTCCCCGTTTCCTTCACAAATTGTTTGCTCAAATACCCTTCGCTCACACCTACCATTTTACTGATTAAAGTTAGATGCAGATCTTCCTGAAAATGGCTGTCAATGAACGTCTTCGCTTTCATAACAGGGGTTACGGAGTGCGCATACGATTGCAAATGACGTTGGTGCAGCAGTTCAAATATACACTGGCAAATTTCACTTAGCCCTGTTATGGCGGCGGATAAAGTTGGCGAGCTTTTAATCCATTCAAAAGGATCACTGAAAGCAATATGCTCACCGTCAAAATAATGCAAATCCTCCCACCGGATTCCCTTTTGATATAAAGGAGCACCGAGCTCCCATAAAAAGTCGGATAAAATAACCTTCGTATCCTGTGGATCCTGGCCTTTGGTCTCCCAAAGACATCTAACAAGTTCGTTATATTTCTCCCTCCATCGCAAGGGATCTTCATGTTCCAACAACCGGATAACTTCGGAACTGATCGATTTAGCTGACTTTCTAATCTCTGGGATGAAGTTAGATTTACCGTCTTTTTTATAAGCTTCTGTAGACAGCAGCTCTGGAAATAATAATTGATCCGAGCCCTCATAGTAGCTGATCGCTTCAAGTACATAAGCCTGCTGGTACAGACGATGCCAACTGTGGACGCCGCTTGCTACGTCGCTGATGCCGACAGCAATTCGAACATTGAAAAATTGTTCCAAGCGAATTTTGATCAACGAAAATGCAGCCTGCAGCTGTTCGCGAATCGCCATTGTGCTGCGATATTGCGGCAGGGAGCACAAAAGAATATAGTTCTGTGCATCTTGGCACAGAACCTCATGAAGAATAAACATGGAATTGAATACGGTTTCCATCGTTTGTATGATAAAGTTTTCTGTTTTCGTCCCGTTTTTGTGGCCTCCCCTTCCTGGGGAGTTCAGCTCGCTTGAGAGGGACAGCACAGCTGCAATCTGGTTGGTCTCTCCAAGCCAGCTTCGCAATTGTTCAGCCAAGCGAGCATACTCAGCTTCTTCTTTATTCGCATCCATCGTTAGAAACTGGCGAAGCGCTTGCTCTTTATTCTCGCGCTTATCGCTCACTTTCTCGCTGGCCTCAGCGCCTTGAATTCCGCGCTTTTTCAATTCGCACAAGGCTTTCATGACTATCGGCTGGATGTGCTCATCGTCCATGTCCGTCTTGATGATGAAATCAAAAGCACCAAGCACAAAGGCTTCACGCACGTATTCATATTCATTAAAGGCACTCAATATGATCGTGATAGGCATTGTACCAGCAGTCTGCGTCTGGAACGTGCGCAGCAGCTCAATGCCGCTCATTTTGGGCATTTTAATATCCATGAAGAGCAGATCAATATCATCGCGCTGCTGAAGAATGCTCAGTGCCTCAAGTCCGTCCCCCGCCTCGCAGACGATCTGGATATTCAACTCCTGCCAGGGAATCATCTGGTGCAGAGCCAGTCTAACGAGGGGCTCATCGTCAACAATCATCATTTTGTACATAAACTGCCTCCCTCATTACACTGAAGATATACCGAAGCTATCCTTTAATTGCCCCGTCCATAATGCCTCTGAAAATAAGCCGTTGAAACACAATATAAAACAGAGCGCTTGGCAGAAATACCATCATGATCGCTGCGCATAAGGCGCCTAAGTCAGAGGTGTGTTCACCTACGAAGGTAGTTAAAGATGTAGCCAATGTCGCCAATTTCCGATCCGGCATATACAGCTGCTGGACGAAGATATCGTTCATGATCGTCACGCTTTTCAGAATCGCCAGCGTCGCGGTTGCAGGGAGCAGCAGCGGGAAAATAATCGACCTGAAAATGCGAGGGTACGAAGCACCGTCCAGCATCGCGCTTTCATCCAGCTGAACCGAGATTTTCTCTAAAAACTGCATATAAATATATATTTGCATAATATCCGTGCCTAGGTAAATCAATAATGGAGCTGCTAATGTATTATAAGCTCCGACCGCGTGTACGAGCTGGAATCGTGCAATTTCTGTCGTATACGTAGGAATCATCATCGAGACTACGAAGAGGAGCAGGATCGTTTTCTTCAATCTGAACTGAAACCGATTTAGAACAAACGCCGTCATCGTTCCCAGAAGAGCGTTGCCAATCATGCTGATCACTACTAATCCTACCGAATTCTTAAGACCAGTAAGAATGTTCCCTTCTTGGAAGGCTCGGATGTAATTTTTGAAATTAAGAAACGTTTGCGGTAAAGCAAACGAGGAAGATGAGGCGAACTCGTTGCTTGTTTTGAACGAACCCAAGAGCACCAATAGTATCGGCACAAAAACGATCACAGCCATCAAAGTAAATACCAAGTAATACACGACATTACTGACATAAGGACGCAGAGCCGAGGATATTCGAGACACCTGCTATTCCCCCTTTTCTCTGATTAACCAGTTCTGCACCGTCGATAGAACGACAATGATGAGCAGCAGCATAACGGCTAATGCGGACGCTAATCCATAATTATTGTGCTTGAATGCGGTCATGATGGCGAATAAGCCAAACGTGCTGCTGGCTGTTCCCGGACCGCCGCCTGTGATGACAAGTGGGATATCATATTGAAGCAGGGCTCCAATCACATTCAGGAATAGACATATTTCAATAACACGGCGTACCCCAGGTAATGTCACATACCACTGCTGCTGCCAGAAGTTCGCGCCATCAATCTTGGCAGCTTCATACAGTTCACTAGAAATCGATTGCAATCCAGCGAGCATCAGCACTACATGAACACCGGAGAACCGCCACAAGGAGACAACAACAAGCGAATAATTCACAATCGAACGATTGCCCATCCAAGAGGTGATCCACGACTCCAGTCCAACTGCTTTCAACAGTTCATTCAACGGTCCGTTCATCGGGCTATAAATATAACTGAACATAAAAGCTACGGCAATCCCGTTGACAATATAGGGCATCAATATGGTAAAGCGGTAAAAAGAGCTTCCTTTCAGCGTTCGATTCAGCAATACAGCCGCAATAAGCTCAAGAGGCATAACGCACAAATGGATAATAAAATATAGTCCGTTGTTCATCAGCGCTTTCCAGGCATCCGGGAAATCAAAAATGATCTTTTTGAAATTACTCAACCCGACATAGCTCATCGTGGGACTGTACCCATCCCAGTTCGTCATGCTGTAGCGAAACAACTGAAAGGTGGGATAGATCAGAAGCAGTAGCAGCAAAGATACAGGAATCAATAAAAAAGTGAAAATAACGATGTTCTGCTGCCTTTTGTATGTCATGGTTCGTCTCACTCCTAACTTGCCGGGAAAAAGTACGATAACACACCGCACCTTTTCCCTCTATGTCTTTATAGTTATTTGCTTGAATCAATCGCTTTTTTCCATTTATCATTCAGTTCTTTCTCGACACTGTCCAAAGACTTGCCTGAGAAAATATCTTGCGCCACCAGATTCGGATCATACTGCGCAAACCCTTTTACCTTCGCATATGTTGCGTCTGTTCCCATATAAGTGAATGGTTTGAAAGGGTTCTCCTGATTCGATTTGACGAAAAATGGCAGTTCGGACGTTACGCCGTTCACCGTAGAGGTCTGCTGTACCTTGTTGATATACGTTTGGTAGACATCCTTGCTGAACATCCAGTTGACGAAAGCTTTGGCTGCATCTGTGTTTTTCGATTGCTTGCTGATGCCTATGTTCATATCAGACATGGTCATCGACATTAATGGATCGTTCGCCGAATTTCTCCATGGCAGCGGGAAGGCCGCAAGATCATCATCATTTCCTACTTTTTTCTTATAGTCCGGGTAGTACCATTGCCCAAGCGCGATGATTGCCGCTTTTTTAGCTTCGAAGGCTTGTGTGGACTGGTCAAAAGAAATCGATAAAGCGTCGGGCCCTGCCCATTTTTTCGTAGAAATGCGTTGAAGAAACTTAGCCGCTTGATCAAAGGAGGTTCCCTCCGCGAATGGCGCATCTTTTTTGGCGATATTGGCCAAATAATTCTCATCGCCAGAAAGCATGTGCGGACCATACTCCATATATGGATAAGACGTCCAGCCGTCTTTCAAACCGATGGAGAGCGGAATGTATTTGCCGCTTGCCTTGATTTTATCCAAAAGCGCTTCGAATTCCGGCAGCGTCTTCGGCACCTCTAACGAAAGCTCCTTGAAAATACTTGGGTGATAATACACGTATTCCGAGAATGAAACGAGCGGATCACCTAAAACTTGGCCATCGATTTTGGCCGGAAACGTATTGTTTTTCGTAGCATCCAAGTCGTCAAGCGGCAATAGCGCCTGCTTATACACCTGCATTTGCGCAGGCTTCACGAAGAAGACATCCGGCAAGTCATTGGCAGCCAATCGCACTTTCAAATATTGACCATTGTTATCCGGTACTTTCTCAATCTCAACCGTCACATTGGGTACTTGCTTCGTATATTCCTTCACTTTCTCCGTCCAGAATTCAATATCCGTCTGAGCTTCCCATATCGCCAATTTCAGCTTCACCGGCTTTGCGGGCGTGGATGTCGCGGCCGTGGAAGCCGCTGCTGATGCACCTGGTTGAATCGTGGCGGATGTTGTTTCTGCTGTCTTTCCACATCCCGTTAATGCCGTGACCGACATCATCGAAAGAACCAATAACGAGCTTGCCCATTTCTTTCTGTTCATCTCAAAACCCCTCCGTAAAAGTGTCCGTTTTTGTGGGTTGGCCAACAACCTGCTCTCATTATACGTACAATGAAAACGCAAACAAATGATGATTTACGTACTAAACATGATCTTTTATGTTTTCCTCATCTTGGCGAATTAACGGAATCAACAGCGTCACTTTAGTCCCCGTCGGCAGATTGGGCTCAATCGTAACCCCATACTCCTGTCCATAGTGCAGATTAATGCGGTGATGGACATTCGCAATTCCCATGCCTGTGAACGTATGCTCTTGACCTGTTTTGCTCGCATTGAATTGCAGGATTTGCTCCTCCGACACACCGGAACCGTTATCTGCGATCACAATAGATACATTTCTCTCCGATGCACGTCCGATGATGTGAATTCTGCTGTTCGTTTCAGTTCCGCTTAGACCATGAATGATGCAATTCTCCAGAATCGGCTGCAGCAGCAGCTTTAACATATAGGCAGTCGAAACCTGCTCCTCAATCTCCCAAATGACCTCAAACTTCTTGCCATAACGAATTTCCATGATATAAAAATAGCTTTTAAGATTCTCGATTTCCTCGCTTACCTGCGTCAGATTGCCGCCACGATTGAAAGAAGACGTTAACAGACGCATCAAAGCCACCGTCATATTACGGATATTGTCTACTTTATTAATTAATGCCATTAACTTAATGGCATTCAGTGTATTCATCAGAAAATGCGGATTAATCTGGGACTGCAAGGCCGTGAATTCCGCTTTGCGCTTCTCCCGCTCTTCCTTTTCCCGCTCAATAATAAGCAGTTGAATTTGATCCAGCATATAGTTGAACGTATGTCCCAGAATTACCGTCTCCGCGCTGCCCGAGGCTTCGATCTTGGCATTCAGGTTTCCTTCCATCACACGGGACATCTTCCTCACGAGCTGAAGCAGCGGTTTGGTTAAGCTGCGCACCAGATAGAACGAAATAATCAGAAATAGAATTGTCCCCAGAAAGGTGGCGATCATCACAAATTTATAAATGTTGTTATAATTTTTCGTCAATTCTTTATAAGGAACAATTTGGCATATTTTCCAATCCACCATTTCGGCTGAAGTGAACGTGATCAGCATTTTCTGCCCATCAATCGTCGTGATGAATTGCCCTTCTTTGGAAGCACTAATGTTGGACAGGGCTGCCATCTTCGCCGCATCTTCCGATGATAAGCCGAAGCTGGTAGCCACGATTTCCGTTTGATCGGATAAAATCATGAAGGAAGACGGACTGTACGGATATTGGCGCAAAATATTTTCGAGCCTGTCCCGGCTGAAAGTGAAATAGATCATTTCCACGTCTTGCAGTCCTTGCATGAAGCTGGGTGAAAATGCGGTCGAGATCACATATTTGTCAGTCGTATCGTAGAGCACATTTTTTTGCAAACCTTGAATTTGCACTTCATCTTGTTTTTCAAGCGTTTTGTGATACCAAATCGAATGGCGCATAGACTGCTCATCAGGTATCAAATTACGATTATACGAGTACATGCCGCTATCTTTAAAAAAGAAATGAATCGACAATAAATAGCTGGGAATGGAAGAGCTATAGCGTGCGAGGGTTTTGTTGAGGCTGGTTATATAAGTTTGACGATCCGCAGCAGTCGCCTGTTTCAGCATGCTCGCGCTGCGAAGCACTTCAGGATCCACCCCAATAGCCGCAGAGATGTAAACGGCCCTGCCAATCTCCTGCTCAGCTGAATAGGTAAGCGCGCGCAGCGTTTGAAGCGTCTGATCCGTCGTCTGTTGAAGCAAATCCTGCTTATAGATTTGAAGGATGAGCACACTTAATGAAGCAACAGGCATCACAACCATAACAAAAAGCAGTACATACAGCACAGTCGATATTTTCCATGGACTTCTCAATCTATTCCAAAGCTTCATTCGCCCCATCCTCACTTGTCCGATAACACGGTAGGTATACGACTACTCTAGCAAATATGTAGAAATAGTAAACAAAAAAGTAACCCACCCCGGTCATACAACCCGAAGCGGATTACTTTAGCGAATAGTTAACGAACTAACATTTAATAAAGCCGCGTGTGATAATGACGAGTAGAATGAAGAGAACAAGAATGCTGCCTACCGAGTTGTTGTGGTGGTGGTGGTGGGAACAAACTTTAGCTACAGCTACAGGCTGCACAACAGGTTTTGGGAAAACAAACTGTGTTTGTTGGTAGGACGCATGCAGATGGATATCATTGTGGTGGTACGGTTTGTGCATAATAGGCGCAGGCGCTGGAGCCACCTGTATTGGCATTGGCGCTGGAGCCGGCATCGGCATCGGCATTGGCATTGGCATTGGTTGCATTGGATATGTTGGGGATTTCACATATTCCATGAAAGAGCACCTCCTGGGGGTTTTCGGAAGATTTTTTTGGACCGAGCATCTGTTTTCATTTGCTTTGCTTTCAGTCATTTATTGTTTTTGTTGGGTGAATAGCTTACAACATCAGTCTATGGGGGAGCACCTACCTTGAACACGGTAAACACCCAGTTCATCCAAAAATGGTTAGATGCCATGGGCGAACGAGCTTACACTCTTCAGTCAGTCGGGAAAACAGGTTGAAGGCGGAGACTTCCAACGTGGATTCGCTTCTGCGTGCAAACATCCTTACGAAAAGGAACTGTGATCCTCTATTTGACTCAGAATCGGATATTTGAAGCTGAAAGGGAAGTAGGATCCCTTATTCCACCTCTCTTGGGTAAAATTCCACCAAGATAGACAAATTAGCGTACCGTAGTTCCGTCTGATTAGCCAAAAGGTTGTTTGGATGAAGAATAAGGGAACATAGTTCCCTCCCTTAAAATAGTTCCCTCCTTCTGTTCAATGTCAGTCGGATTCGGTTTGACCACCCCACCCAACACACAAAAAAAGACCGCCCCCTCACAGGGCAATGTCATTAAGTTAAGGCGCAGGGTTAAAATCAAAAAAAGAGCAGGTTATCTGAAAAGATAGCCCGCTCTTTTTTTGCATGAAAAAGAAAAAAAGAACTTGACAAGCAGTTGAAAGTGTGTGGCGAAGCCCCTTGAAAAACGAGGAGGTTACGCCAATGAATGAGTACGCGAATTCGCTAAAAGAAACGCTGACATCTCTCATACGAGAAATGTCAGCGCTACCCGCACCATATGTCAAAAACCCCGAAAGAGATTTTACCCGAAAGAAAAAGCTGCCCTTTGAAACGGTTATGCAACTCCTGATCTCGATGGGCGGTAACAGCATCTATAAGGAACTCTTGGAGTCGCAGGGCTATGATGTAAACACCGCAACCACTTCTGCTTTTGTTCAGCAGAGGAATAAAATCCTGCCGTCTGCTGTGGAATTCCTGTTTCACGAATTTACTCAATCGCATACGGATATCAAAGACTACCACGGGTATCGATTACTTGCGATTGACGGTTCGGATTTACATATCGCAACGGACCCTGCCAACACGGACACCTATTTTCAAAGTCAACCGAACACGAAAGGCTACAACCTTTTGCATTTGAACGCAGCCTATGACCTCTGCAACAGACTTTACGTGGATGCCATTGTTCAGCCGCGAAGATTGAGTAGCGAGGGAAGAGCACTTGCAGCTATGGTTGATCGTTCCCCCATCAAAGGTAAAATCATTGTTATTTCCGATCGAGGCTATGAAAGTTACAACAATTTCGCGCATATTGAGCGCAAAGGATGGAACTACGTCATACGGGTAAAGGATTTGGATTCCAATGGTATTCTTTCGGGCTTGCGTTTGCCCTCTAGCGGTTCGTTTGATATTGAAGTTCATCTGACACTCACAAAAAAACAAACCAAAGAGGTCAAGGCTCATCCCGAGATTTACAAGTTCATCCCTTCCAAGTCAACATTTGATTTTTTGGATTTGCA
The DNA here is from genome assembly GCF_002027705.1 of Paenibacillus ferrarius. Lineage (GTDB taxonomy): Bacteria > Bacillota > Bacilli > Paenibacillales > NBRC-103111 > Paenibacillus_E > Paenibacillus_E ferrarius. The sequence continues at coordinate 155,505 of NZ_MBTG01000018.1, forward strand.
TGAAAACTTGTATTACCCGATTTCCTTTCGGGTTGTTCGTTTCGTCCTGCCAAGTGGCGCCTATGAAACTGTCATCACGAATCTTTCTGCCGCAGATTTCCCACCCGATGAACTGGAGTCCATTTATAACATGCGATGGGGCATTGAAACCTCTTTCAGAGCGTTGAAATACACCGTCGGATTGACGAGTTTTCACGCAAAGAAACAAGAGTCCATCATCCAAGAGATTTTCGCAAGAATGATCATGTACAATTTCGCTGAAATGATGACCTCACACGTCGTCATTTCCCAAATGGATAAACGGCACCACTACCAAGTCAACTTCACGGTTGCCGTTCACGTTTGTAGATATTTCCTGCGTTCAAAAGATGATGAACCCCCGCCCGATGTTGAAGCGTTGATTCACAAAAACATTTTGCCGATTCGACCCATCCGCCCAGGACAGCAGAATACGCGCAAAATCCGCTATAAATCAGCTGTTAGCTTCGTCTACAGAGTAGCATAAATCGTTTAACAAGACCATTTTTTTAGCGGATATTCCATCCGTTTGTTTGCTGTGCGCTTTTTTCCTTGTTTGCATAAAAAACAAACGGCACAGGGATTTTTCCCATGCCGTTTTCGGATTCATCTTTATTCCGTATTTTGTCTTTGAACTTATCTTAATGACATTG